>DATJYO010000036.1:0-259589 GCA_035499555.1 Bryobacteraceae bacterium | reverse complement strand
ATCGTCGTCATGATGATGGAGAACCGCTCCTTCGACCACATGCTGGGTGCTCTGTACGCCCAGGACCCGCGGATCAACGGCCTTCGCGGAAACGAGACGAATCCGGATACCACCAACGAGCCGGTCGCGGTACAGCCATTGGCCGACTTCCAGGGTCAGCTCGATCCCGACCCCGACCATCATTTCCCGGCCGTACACAAACAATTGTTTTTCGGCACTCCAGGATTCGGCACTCCGGGGCCTTTCGTGCCGGTGCCCCCCATGCAGGGCTTCGTCCAGAGTTACTGGGATCAGGAACACAACGTAGCGCACTCGCACAAAATCATGTATTACTTCGCCGCGGGATCGCTGCCGGTGCTGCACACGCTGGCCCGCAGCTACGCCGTGTTTAACGGCTGGTTCGCTTCCATCCCCGGCCCCACCACCTGCAACCGCGCCTTCGCCCACTACGGCACTTCCTTCGGCCAGGTGAGTCTCGACATCTTCTATGTCAAAGAGCCGTTCCTGAGCATCTACGATCGCCTGTTGCAGGCCGGCCGCACCACCAAGCTTTATTATTTCGATCAATCCAGCTCTACCATCGAGGTGGTCAACCTGCTGAAGAACCAGCCGCGGATCTTCGCCACCTACGATCAGTTCCTGGAGGACTGCAAGCGCGGCACTTTGCCGGACTACAGTTTCATCGAGCCCAACTATAGCGATCACATCGGCGACGGCGGTGGAGAACTGGTAGCTTCCGACCAGCATCCGGATCATGACGTGCAGGAGGGCGAGGATTTCATCGCATCGATTTATAATGCCATCCGGCAAAACCCGGATCTCTGGAAAAGCACCGCCCTGCTCCTGACTTACGACGAGCATGGCGGGATTCACGATCATGTTCCGCCGCCCTCATGCGTGGCGGACACGCCGTTCCAAGCCTCGCTGCAGGATACCGGCGGCGTGCCGTTCCTCTTCGACCGGCTGGGAGTCCGCGTGCCGGCAATTCTGATCTCGCCCTGGATCCCCAAGGGGACGGTAGTGCCTGGCCCCGAGGATCCGGTCAACGGACAGGTGTTCGAACATGCGTCGATCCCGGGAACCGTGACCCGGCACTTCGGGCTGAATCCGGACAATCGCTCCGTACGCGAGAAAAACGCGCGGACTTTCCTGGACCTGCTGGGTGACGAAATGCGCCCGGACGTCGATTGTCCCCATTTTGAAAGGAGTGTGTGACATGGCAGAGCAGCTCGTGGTACGCGTACCCAAAACGCGGCGCAGTTCCTTCGATCCGAACCGGCCGCTGACGAAGAACGTTTTGCTGCAAACCCAGGTCAAGCATTTCCGGCACGTGGAGGAAAAATTGCCGCTGGCGGAGCAGACCGGCATCGACATCGCCCGGCTCGCCACCGAGGGCCAAGCCGCCGATTACATCAGGCGTGTCACCCAAAAGCTGCACGCCAGGGCCAAGGACTAGACATGCGGAGTTTCGCGATCTTCGTATGTCTGGCGGCCGCCGCGGGGACTTACGCTCAGGAGACCGAGCTGGGCGCGGAGGCCCGGCAGGAAAGGGAGGCGCTGGCCAAGGACTGCACCAGCTTCAAATCGCTGGGAAGCTGCGCCTACACCTTGTTCACGGATCATCCTCTGCATATCGCAGCGGGAAGTATCGCCCCCCAAAACGGCATCGGGCTGGGAATGGCAT
Source organism: Bryobacteraceae bacterium (assembly GCA_035499555.1). Lineage (GTDB taxonomy): Bacteria > Acidobacteriota > Terriglobia > Bryobacterales > Bryobacteraceae > Bog-159. The sequence continues at coordinate 257,905 of DATJYO010000036.1, read as the reverse complement.
TCGTGGCGCATTACACACCCAACCGGGACTGGAGGCTGAGTTGGGATGTGGACGCGGTCGCATCGACCAACGCATCCTGGCGGGCGGGCGCCTACATGACGGCCATTCTGGACCACCACCGTCCCCTCAAGGCCGCGCCTGGCGCGGGCACAGTCAACATAATGCAGGGCGAACATCCCGTGTTCCATGTCTTGGCCCAGAGCATTTCGCTCAACGCTCTCGAATTCTTCGGCCTGGGACCCGGCGCCAGCGAGGCCGGACGCTCGTATTTCGGAATGCGCGAGAGCATCGCCGGTTTCAACGGGGTCCTGCCCCTCGGCAGCCGCCTGAACGCTTCGCTGTTCGGCGAGGTTAACGGGCGCTTTGTCAGTATTCGTCCCGGACCGGGGGGAACGCTCCCGTCTGTCCAGCAGCTTTATACGCCAACGGCCGCGCCGGGCTTGCTGAGCCAGCCTGGATTTGCGCAGTTCGGGGAGGGCCTGCGTATCCGCCCGCAATTCGCCGGCGGCTTTGTCCGGCTGAACTACTCCGTCGTGTTTCAGGAATACGTGGCCAGCGACTCCACGTACTCGTTCCAGCGCTTCACCACCGATCTGTCGCACCAGTTTCCGATCCACCGGCAGACGAGGTCGCTGGTACCGAGCGACGTTAACGGACCGGATGACTGCTCCGTTTCGTCCACATCCAAGAAGCACCCCTGCCCCACGGTGAGCCGGAACCTGGAAGGCAGTTTTGGCTTACGCTTTCTGTTAAACGAGTCTTTCACCGCGGCCGGCCACTTCGTGCCGTTTTACTTCCAGCCGACTCTGGGCGGTTCGGATATCAACGGCAATCCCACGCTGCCCAGCTACCAGGATTACCGTTTTCGCGCGCCAAACAGCTTACTCGTGCGGGCCAGTTTTGAACACTCGATTTACGGCCCGGTCGGTTTCACCGTCATGGTGGACGAAGGTAAGGTGGCGCTGCAGCATAGCGATCTCGACTTCACCCATTTGCTGCACAGCTATAGCGTGGGACTGACGCTGCGCGCGGGCGGATTCCCCCAGGCCTATCTGTTGTTTTCTTTCGGCGGCCACGAAGGCAACCATACCACCGGCGCGCTGAATACATCGCTGCTCGGGGGAGGCGCGCGTCCGAGCCTCTATTGACAGGCATCCGCGCGCCCGCCGGCCCTGCGGTCCGCCGCCCGATTGCGCCAGCCAACATCTGCCGCAGCCCCGCGTCCGCCGTCCGAGTTGCGATAATCAGATTTCATGGATGCGTCTGTCGCCATCGTCGGAGGGGGCATCTCCGGCCTTTCCACCGCTTACTACCTCGCCAAAGCCGGCATTCCCTCCACCCTCATCGAAGCCCGCCCGCGCCTCGGCGGCGTGATTCAAACCGCGCAGGCCGGCGGATGCGTCATCGAGGGCGGACCCGATAGCTTTATCTCCATCAAGCCCGCCGCCATGGAGCTGATCCGCGAGCTCGGCATGGCCGGCGAGGTCATCGGTTCCAACGACCACCTGCGCGTCACTTATGTCTGGCGCCGCGGCCGGCTGGTGCCCCTGCCCGACGGCTTGCAGCTCATGGTGCCCACCAAGCTGATGCCGCTCCTCACTACCCGGCTCCTCGGCTGGCCGACCAAAGTCCGCATGGGCATGGAGCTCTTCCATCCGCCCGGCCGCCGCCCTGAGGACCAGTCCGTGGCCGACTTCGTCACCGCCCATTACGGCGCCGAAGCCGTCGACTACCTGGCCGAGCCGCTGCTTTCCGGCATCTATGGCGGCAGCCCCAGCGCCCTCAGCATTACCAGCGTGCTGCCGCGCTTCGTCGAATTGGAGGCGAAGTACGGCAGCCTGACGAAGGGCGTGCTTGCGGAGCTGCGCGCCAATAAGTCCGAAGCCCGCAAACTTCCCCTGTTTCGCACCCTGAAGAACGGTCTGGCGGACCTGGTCACCGCCCTGAGCGCCCGCATCGAAAGTCACACGCACGTGCTGCGCGAGCGCGCCCTGGCCGTGGAGCGTACCGGCGGCGGCTTCCGCATCCGCCTGGAAAACGGCTCGCTCGAAACCACGCAGCTCGTGCTGGCGTGCGAAGCGCACAATGCGGCCCTGTTGTTGCGCGGCCTCGATGCGCGTCTGGCCGACCTGCTGGCCGCCGTGCCTTACAGCTCCTCGATGACGGTGGCCTTGGGGTTCCCGGATAGCGCGTTTCCCCAGCCGCTCCAGGGCTTCGGTTTCCTGGTTCCCAAATGTGAACGCCGCCGCCTGGTGGCCTGCACCTGGGTCGGCACCAAGTTCTCCCATCGTGTGCCGCCCGGCACCACTCTACTGCGCTGTTTCCTGGGCGGCATGGACGATGGCGGCGTACTCTCGGAAACCGACGATGCCATCACGGCCGCCGTGGTCGCCGAGTTGCATGACATAGTCGGATTTCATGCGCCGCCGTCTTTCTGCCGAATCTTCCGCTGGCCCCGCTCCATGGCCCAGTACACCGTCGGCCATCCGCAACGGTGGGCGGAGATCGAATCCCGCGCCGCCGCGATTCCGGGACTGCAGCTCGCCGGCAACGCCTACACCGGCATCGGCATCCCCGATTGCATCCGCATGGGTAAGTCCGCCGCCGCGTCCATCGCCAAGGTCTCGTGTCCCGTCTAAGTCAACTCTCCAATGCGAACTTTCATCCTGATCTGTTGTACCTTCGGATCGCTGCTCGTGTCGTCCGCCGCCGATCCATCCGCCGATCCGCTTCCCGGCATGCCGCCGGTGCTGAATCCGCGGGACATCTACTCCGCCGATGCCGCCGGCGAACTGAGTCCGGTGGTGCGCCGGTTCCCTTCTCTGGTCTATGTGCCTAATAGCAGCAGTAACAGCGTCGATGTGATTGACCCGAAGACTTACCGTATCATCCGTCATTTTCGCGTCGGACGCCAGCCGCAGCATGTAACTCCTTCCTGGGACCTGAAGTCTTTGTGGGTGCTTTGCGATCTGGGAGACAGTATCACCAGGATCGATCCCGCCACCGGCCGCAAAGGACCGACCCTGCGTGTCAAGGATCCCTACAACATGTACTACACGCCCGACGGTAAATTCGCCATCGTGGTGGCCGAGCGCATCCACCAGCTCGACTTCCGCGATGCCGCCACCATGCGGCTGGTGAAATCTCTACCGGTGCCCTGCCGCGGCGTCGATCACATGGATTTCTCGGCCAACGGGCGCTACCTGATCGCCAGTTGCGAATTCGCCGGCCAGGTGGTGAAGGTCGATGTCGCCTCCCAGAGCGTGGTGGGAACCCTCGACCTGCCCGGCCGCGGCATGCCTCAGGACGTGAAGCTCTCGCCCGATGGCCAGGTCTTCTACGTGGCCGACATGCAGGCCAACGGCGTACACCTGGTCGATGGCGAGCATCTGAAAATACTCGGATTCCTCCCCACCGGCAAGGGCGCGCACGGGCTCTACGCCAGCCGCGATTCCAAGGTGCTGTACGTCTCCAACCGCGAGGAAGGCAGCATCTCGATCATCGACTTCGCCACCCGCAAAGTCGTACGCCGGTGGGAGATCCCGCACGGCACGCCGGACATGGGCGGGGTCTCCGCGGATGGCAAGGTGCTTTGGCTGTCGGGCCGTTACAGCCGCGAAGTCTACGCCATCGATACCGCCGACGGCCATCTGCTGGCGCGCATCCGCGTGGGTAAAGGGCCCCACGGGCTCTGCGTCTACCCCCAGCCGGGACGCTACTCCCTGGGCCACACCGGCGTGTTCCGCTAACCGCGGCCGGCCGCGGTCTCAGCGCGTGCCGCGGCGGTGGAGCGCCTTCATCAGGTCCGCGCTGGTGGCCGACGGGCACCAGTATTTTTCGATGTGTTCGATCACCAGTTCCGTGCCGCGGTCGTGGCTCACGTAAGGCCGGTCCTTGGGATCGTACATGCTGTCCGTCAGGTCCCGCACCAGGACGCAGCGGATCCCCCAGTTGGTCATCTGCTTGATCGCAAACGAGCGGTTCAGGACGCACATGTTGACGTGCACGCCCATGATCAACACGTTCTGTATGCCGTGCTGCCGCAGGAAGCTGTAGATCTCCGCGCCATCGTCCGAGATCACGTCCCCATCGCCCACCGAAAGTGTCGCGATCTCCCGGGACCAGGCCTTGTACTGCGCGTCCCCCGTATCGCAACCGCCGCCGCTGTCGTCAATGGGCAGCGGCGGATCGGTGATTCCGAGCGGCGCCGGCGGTTCCACCCTGGCGATATGCAGCATGCGCTGGCGCTGCGGCCAGTCCCGGTAGAAGCCCATGGTCTCCGACGGCGCGTGTATGATCTGGATGCCGTGAGCGCGCGCCGCGGCGATCACCGGCGCCATACGTTCCGCCAGTGCCGCCACCCGCCTCGTCGCGCCCGCGCACCAGTGCTTGTCCCACATATCGCAAATCACGATCGCGGTCTGGCCCGGCGGCAGCGGTGCGACAAACCGCACCTCCTGCCATTGCCCGCTGCCCTTGAACGCCTCCACGCGGGACCGCAGCGGCAAGTCCAGGCCGCCCGCCGCGAGCGCTCCCATGACGATGGGGGCCAGCATCAGCAACCGCGGTAAGCCATGCATTCGCCCATGATATCGCTTGCGCTCGTCGTGCGCCTGCGTTCCGGCGATGAGAAAATCCGCATGACGCCGACGGGCGCCGCCACGCAGTTACGGTTCACCCACGCCGGCTGGCAGGCGGAGACGGATTACTTTGTTTCGTGCACGACGGCTTGGGGTAACTGATGCGTGCGGCCAGCCTCCCCAGCCTTCGCTTAGCTCATTGAATAGTCACCGTCACAGTATTCGCCGGATGCCCGTCCGCCGTGACAACGATATTCACGCTGCCTTGCCCCGCCAGCGTCAGGGGTAGCGGCCCGATGTTCACCTGGTCCTCGCCCGCCCATCCCGGCGCGGGCCCGAAATACAGCACCGGCACATTCGCGTTGTTCACTGACGCTGTCACGCTCTTGGCATTCCTTAGACCCGTACCGTACATCTCCAGATAAAATTGCGAATTCGGCGCTGCCACATCGATCGGCAAAGGAGCCAGGCCTCCGCCTGTCACCTGGTACACCGGCTGCAATGGCTGCTGTACATTGGAAACCACCGGCAGGACCCAGGCCGCCACCAGTCCGGCGGTATCCAACGCGAAGATTCCCGGCGAAACGCTGCCGATCTGGATGGCGGCCGGCTGCACCGTTCCGTCGTGATTCTGGAATGCCGCCGTGGCCGCTCCCAACGCCGTGCCCGCCGGTATCTCGAAGTTGACTTGCGCGGACGAAACATAGAACAGCGGAGCTTGACGCGCGGCGCCGGCTGAGTCTGTGACCGTCACGCTGTTTCCTTCGATCGACGTCGGCAGCGGTGTGGTCGTCGCCGTGGCGGTGACGCTGGCCAGGCCCGCGCCGTACCCCGCCACGATGGCTTCCGGGGCGAAGGGCTCGATCTGTCCGGCCGTGGCCAGTTTGACCGCGGGGCCGCCGGCGATCTTGGCCACAAAACCGTGATAGCAGCAGTGATCGGTGGGTATGGCCGTCTGGAATGCGCCGGCAGTTGTGATCAGGTTGTTGCCGAGGTCATTACCGGCGAGGTAGATATTGCCGGCCGGATCGACCGCCAACCCGCCCGGGAATTCGGGATCGAGTCCACCGGAACCGATTGGACTCGAGAAGAGCAGCGTCGAGCCGCTGGGATCCAACTCGGCCACCACCAGTCCCGTGGAGATGTGTGCCATCGATTCCAGGGGATTGATCTGCGGGAACTCGTCCGCGGCCGATCCTATGAGGTAGACGTTGCCCTTTCCATCCAATTGGACCGGCCCGCAGGACTGCATACTGTCGCCGCCATCGGCCCGGGCGTTTCCCAGGTAGGTAGACCACAGGATCGCGGTGCCGGTCGGATTGATCTTGGTAATGTGGTCCGCCCCGCACGCTCCATTCTGTCCGCAGGCGGTCTGGTAGGCGCCGCTCGTCACCGGAAAGTCCCCGGAGTTGGTGAAGCCGGCGACATAAATATTGTCCGAGCTGTCGATGGCGATACCGCTCAGATAGTCGCTCAGATTCCCGGTTTTCCCGCCCAGGTAAGTACCATACGCCAACGATACTCCACTGGGTGAAGTGACGGGATTGAACTTGGCAATGAAGCCGCGATACGCAGTCACATAGACGCCGGTAGGATCCAGTGGCGCGCCGGTGGGCTGAATGACCCCGGAGGTAGTCGGCAGCCTGGCGGCCTTCGTATACCCGATCGCGTAGAAGGCGCCGGTCGAATCCACCGCCACGCCGCCGGCCTGGGTGAGGCCGCAGCCGGCCGGGCAGGCCACGTTCAGGTCGCCATAGAGCGTGGAATACAGCAGATTGGCGCCGGCCGGATCGAACACCGCGACGAAGGCGAACTGCGCCGCGTCCGCGCTTGGTTCGCTTCCGCCGATCAACGCGCCGCCAGTGGTTGGAAAGCAGCTATGGAAGGCGTATCGGTTTTGGCAGGCTACCGACTCGTCGCCCACAATGTAGGCGCGGCCCGCGCTATCCACGGCAATCGCAGTTGCCCATCCCGGCCCATAGCCGCCCAGGAATGTCGAGTAGACCAGGCCGGTTCCCGTGGAATTCAGCTTGGTCACAAATGCGCTCGAGCCGCCGCCGGGGCAGCCTGGCTGGAGGAGGCTCGGCGTATCCGTCGGAATAGGGGAACAGATCGTCTGGTAGGCTCCGTTGGTGATGGGAAAATCGGGCGATCGGGCCAGACCCGCGATGTAGGCCTCGCCCGCGGAATCCACCGCGATCCCGTACGCCTGGTCGCCGGAGCTGCCGCCGAGAAAGGTCGAATAAACCAGCGAACTGCCATCCGGGCTGAATTTGGTGACAAACGTACTGGGACTGTTCGTGTTGCTGCTGGGATACGTCTTGTCGAAAGCATTGGTAATCGGAAAGTCCAGCGAACTCGTGTAGCCCGTCACGTAAATGCTGCCCGCGCTATCTACGGCGAGACCCTGCGACACATTGTCGTGGGCGCCCGGCCCCAGCCCATTCCCGATAGTATCCAAGGCAGTTCCCGCCAGATAGGTGGCGTAGCTGAGCACGGGATCGATCACCAATTCCCGCGCATGGTCGTAGCGGCCGATCCGAAAGCTGACCAGGTCCTTGGCAAGGACGAACGACCCTTCCACCGCGATCTTTCTGGTGCCATCCATCTGGTAAACGATGGGCTTCTCGAAAGTGACGGGACCATGGGCCGCGTGCAACGTGAGGTTGCCATTGCCGTCGATGCCGGGGCGGGCGCCCTCAATGCGCCAGGCGATGGGGGCGGGGTCGGCGCCCGCGGCCACTACAAAATCGTATTCCAACCGGCTCTGGTTCCCGTAGAACACCAGGTCGATGCCGCGATACACCTGGACGTAGCCGACCTTGCCATAGGTTGGAATTCCGGTGCGCCACTTCCGCGGATCGTTGCCGATGAAGTAGCTCACCACGCCGGGCTGCCGGTCGAGTTCCACAGCTTCCACGTTTGCGTTTCCGCCGATCAGGCCCATGCGCACAGTGTCAACCGCCGCGGTTCCCTGCCGCCGCTGCAGGCTCAGCACTACCTTGCCCGAACCGAAGTAAAGCGCATAACCGGAACCGCGCGCCACAAACTGAACCGTGGCGCCTGCCTGCCCCTGGTTGCGCTCGAAACTCAAAGGCACGCTCATGAGCTTCGCCGCGGAACGGTTCACGGAATTCGCAGCCGCCCAGGCGCACGGCCCATCCACACCGAAGCAGATCGAAATGATTGCGAGTGTCGTTCTTGCCCAAGGCTCCACCCAAAACCGCTTGCCCGTCATACTCACTGTCCTCCCTGTTCTCCCGAACGGCGCGGGAGATGAATGGCCAGGACTGCTTTCTGGATACAATCCAGTATAAGCGTATCGGAGCTGTTTATCTTAGTAAGTCGATGCCCATTCCGCGATGGCGCTATCGGCAGTTTCCCTAGAACTTACCCCGGATGCATCCCTAGTACCCTGGTTATCCTGGCTCTAGAACTACGGGAGAAAAGTGCATCCGTAGAATTCCTGAAATATGTCATAAAAATGTGTTGACAGCCCGGGTGCAACAGTACATGATCGAGGTGTAAGCGCCAGAGGGCTACGGTAGCCCCTCCAAGAACGGCGATGGAATTGCTCGGAGGAAGGAAGACGAGCTCAGTTATGCACAAAGCCTACTGTTTAGCGGATCAGCCGGCCCCCTGTCAGGGTTACTTTTCGAACGACACTTTGCCCTGTGTCTGCAGTAGCCGCGAAGCGCTGTTATTCGCCCTGCTTCAGGTTGCCATTCCGATGGTGCCCGTCGTCTTCCCCTTGCTCCACCCGCTGCCGCTGAGTGCGTAAAGCATCCCGCGCGTGGCCGGTTGGGTGGGTGAGGGTGGGTCACCTCACACACTATTTCGTCTTCTTGGCCCTCTGATCTTTCCCGTTCTGATGCAGAATCAGTCCGTCCTTCTCGAACGTGATCTGCGCGTTTACAACCTTTAAGAAAAACTCCGAGTCCGACTTGGCGAATACCTCGATACGCGGTTGACCCGTCGCCTGCACGAATAGCCGCGGCCCCTCCCGCGTCACGTTGATCTTGAAAGTCGGGTTCATCTCGTATTCACCCACGTAACGCTCCAGGATGGCCGGATCCACCGCGGCCTCTTTTTCCATCAGCACCACCGGATAGCGGCTGTCCAGGATGTGACTTCCCAGGTCGTCGTTATCCATGAAGGTGTTGCACAGGATCACCACGCCTTCTTTCTTCTCCGGAATGAAGCCCACAAACGACCGGTAGCCGTACGTCCCGCCGTTGTGCCACCAGATCGCCGGATCGTACTTGGTGAATACGTGCCAGGCCATGCCGATCTTCACATCCGGCATGCCTGTGTCCTTCTCTACCGACCGCATGCGCCGCATCGCGGCCCGCAGCGGCGAATCCGTGAGTTCCAGGTTCGCCGCCAGGAACTTCAACATGTCGTTCACCGTCGACCGGATCGCGCCGCAGCCCGCCAGCACTCCGAAATCCCAGTTCTTCACCGCGTGCAGCGACGCGCTGTACCCCGGCGCCAGGCGCTTCTTCTGATCTTCCGAGAGCGTGATCGAGGTGCTCGTCATGCCCAGCGGCTCGAAGATGCGCTTGCGCAGCAGTTCCTCGTAGCTCATGCCCGCCCGGAGCGCCAGCGCGTGACCCAGCAGGCCCACCGCCAGGTTCGAGTACTCGTACTTCTCCCCCGGGTCCCGCGTCAGCTCGTAGTGCGATAGAAAATCGTAAAGCCTGGCTGCGTCGTAATCCACGTACGGATTCCCCGGATCGGCCGGCTTCAGATTGTTCGGCAGCCGCGGCAGCCCGGATATCTGCATCGACAGATCCAGTAGCGTAATCTGGCGTCCGTTCCGGCTCGGCACCTTGACCGTGGCCGGCAGATACTTGGCTACCGGATCGTCGGCCTTCACCTCGCCCTTCTCGATCATGTCCGCCAGCAGCAGCGAAGTGAACACCTTGGTGATCGAGCCGATCTCGTACACCGTGTCGCCGTCCGGCGCCCGCGCGCCTTCTTCCGCCACCTTCCCGGCCGCCAGCACCTGCCGCCCGTTTGCGTCGATGAGGCCCGTGACCATGCCCACCGCCCGGCCCGCCTCCACCCGGCTGGTCATGATCGAACGGATTTCGGCGACGTCGGCGGCGCGGGACATGCTAAGCGGTATCAGGGCAACCCAGATCCAGGAGGCTTTCATCTCCCTACCCTAACACGGCCCTGCGCCTGTGGCCGGATCTACGGTGTGAACCGGTATCCCTTGCCCCGGATCGTCTGTATGTGGCGCGGCGTCTGCGGCGTGGTCTCGAGCTTCTGCCGCAGCCAGACGATGTGTACGTCAATCGTGCGCGACGATGCCTCGCTGTTGTATTCCCACACCCGCTGCATGATCTCTTCCCGCGGCACCACCCGCTCCCGGTGGTCCACCAGGTAGCGCAGAAGTTGCAGCTCCTTGGTGGCCAGCCCTACCGCCCGTCCGCCTTTGGTTACTTCCGCGCGCTCGAAATCCACGCGCACATCCCCGAACTCGAACGTGCGCACCGGCGTGCGGTTCTCTTTCCACACGCGGCGCAGCAGCGCCTCCACCCGCGCCAGCAGCTCCGCCGGATCGAATGGCTTGATCAGATAATCGTCGGCGCCCAGTTTCAGCCCCACCACCCGGTCCACTACCTGCGTGCGCGCCGTCAGCATCAGGATCGCCAGGTCCCGCCCCATCTGCCGCAACCTGCGGCACACCTCGAACCCCGTCCTCTTGGGCAGCATCAGGTCCAGGATCATGAGTTCGAAATTCTCGTTCAGGGCGCGCCGCAGCCCGCTCTCGCCATCCGCGGCCGACTCCACCGCGTAGCCCTCCGCCGCCAGCAGGTCCGAGAGAGTCACCACTAATCCGGGTTCGTCTTCAACCAACAGAATACGCGGGCTCATTGATTAACTCCGCCGGCGCGGCTGGAATCCGCACCATGAATTCAGTCCCCCCGCCCGGCTCGCTCCGGACGCGAATCTCGCCGCCATGTGCCTCCACGATCTTCTTCGTCAGACTCAAACCTAATCCGCTGCCGTGTATCTGGTCCGCCACCGCGCGCCGTCCCCGGAAGAACGGCTCGAAAACGTGCCGCTGCTCCTCCGGCGGAATCCCCGGGCCCCGATCGGCCACCCGAATCTCCACCGCCGTGCCCCGCTCCGTCCACACCGTGCACGCCCGCACCCCGATCCACCCGTGCTCGCCGCCGCCGTACTTGATGGCATTGTCCACCAGGTTCTGCACCGCCTGCCGCATCGCCACGCCGTCGCCCAGCACCGGCGGCAGACCCGGTTCGATCTCTTTCTCGACGCGCAGCTCCTGCCCCGCCACGCCGCTCTCAAAGCGCAGCTCCGCGCCCACCAGCGCATCGATGGCGATCGGTTGGCGCACCCGTACGATGTGTCCCGACTCGATGCTGGCGAACCGCAGCACCTGCTCCACCAGCGCCTGCAGTTTCTCGCTCTCCGCCTGGATCATCGCCCCGTAAGACTCCACCTGCCCCGGACGCTGCGCCAGCTTTCCGCGCAGATTGTAAGCCGCCGTGCGGATCACGGTCAGCGGCGTGCGCAGTTCGTGCGACACGCCCGCCACAAAATCCAACTGCTGCTGCGCCAGTTGATGGGCGCGCCGCGTCGTGCGCGCCAGCACCGCTCCGGTCGCCAGCATCAGCAGCAGAATGCCGGCCGACACGCCCAGGTTGCGCCGGCGCGTCCCGGCCACCAGCGCCTCCAGCGATCCGGCGCTGTGCCGCACCGCCAGTCGCCAGCGTCCATGAATTGCATCCGGCGGCGGCGGCCCGCCGGGCGGTCCTCCCAAGCCGCGCGGACCCGGTCCCCGCATGCCTCCCGGACGCACATCGAACAGCGCCACCGAGTCATCCGCGGCAAACGGCGCCGGCGCGCCGTTCTCGATCACCGCCGCCTGGTACTCCAGCCTGCCGTCCACCGCCAGGTAGCGTTGGACCAACTGCGGGACCACCGTTCCGCGCAGATATTCCGTATCCGGCTCGAGCAGCACCCATCCGCCTTCCGGACCACCCCGCGCCTCCCCGGGACGCGCGAGCCGGGGCAGCACCACCAACCGGGGGTCGAGTGCCGGTGGCCGCCCTGGACCGTCGCCCCGCCGCTTCCGTTCGGCGAGGCTCTCGCGCGTCCCGTTCCACTCTGCGGGCCATTCCGCGGTCGCCAGCATTCCCGTCCCCGCATCTCGCAGCGCCAGGCGTAGTTTCCCGTTCTCCTCCCAGGCCACCCCGCTGCGCCGGAACCAACGGCGCGCCGGCGCGGTTGCGTCCGCCCCCTCGGCTGCCGCCCGGCAGGCGTCCGCCAGTTCCTGGTCGAAGGCCCGGCTCACCGCCATCAGCCGCGCGTGCAATTGCTCGTGCAGGCGATTGCGTTCCGCTTCCGTAATCTCGCCGATCCAGCGGAACTGCAGCCACGCCAGCAACGCGCACAACACCACCAGCACGCTCCCGGCGCCCCAGGCGATCCATGCCCGATGAGACTTCCGCATCTGAAATCTAATGGACGGAAATCCCTCCCGCCCGGGCACATCGCCTTTGTAAAGTTTTGTTAAGTCCGCTCGGCTCAACAGCTACAATCATTAGGATGGATCGCCTCCAGGAACTCCGCCGCCGCCACCGGGCCGCCGATCAGGGTGGCGGCGAAGAGCGCCGCAATCGCCAGCACAAAGAAGGTAAGCTCTCCGCCCGCGAACGCGTCGAGCTCCTCCTCGACGAAGGCACCTTCGAAGAACTCGACAAGCTCGTCGCCCACCGCTGCCGCGACTTCGGCATGGACGAACAGGTCGTCCCTGGCGACGGCTTCGTCACCGGCTATGGCTACATCGACGGCCGCCTCGTCTACGTCTTCGCCCAGGACTTCACCGTCTTCGGCGGCTCCCTCTCCGAGGCCAACGCCCAGAAGATCTGCAAGATCATGGACCACGCGCTGAAAAACGGCGCGCCCCTGATCGGCCTCAACGATTCCGGCGGCGCCCGCATCCAGGAAGGCGTCCTGTCCCTCGGCGGCTACGCCGACATCTTCCTCCGCAACACCCTGGCCAGTGGCGTCGTGCCGCAGATCTCCGCCATCATGGGCCCCTGCGCCGGCGGCGCCGTCTACTCCCCCGCCATCACCGACTTCGTCTTCATGGTCGATCGCACCAGCTACATGTTCGTCACCGGCCCCGATGTCATCAAGACCGTCACTCACGAAGACGTCACCAAGGAACGCCTCGGCGGATCCATGACCCACAACTCCGTCAGCGGCGTGGGCCACTTCATCGCGCCCGACGACGCCGAATGCCTGCGCATGATCCGCGAGCTGCTCGGCTACCTGCCCCAGAATAACCGCGACGATCCCCCGCGCCGGCCCGCCGCCGATCCCGCCGATCGCATGGACCCCGCGCTCGATACCCTGGTGCCCGCCGAGTCCAACCTGCCCTACGACATCAAGGACGTCATCCACCGCGTGGTCGATGACGGCGAATTCTTCGAAGTCCACGAGCACTTCGCCCGCAACATCGTGGTCGGATTCGCCCGCCTCGAGGGCCGCTCCGTGGGCATCGTCGCCAATCAGCCCGCCTACCTCGCCGGCTGCCTGGATATCGATTCCTCCGTGAAAGGCGCCCGCTTCGTGCGCTTCTGCGACGCCTTCAACATCCCCATCCTGACCTTTGAAGACGTGCCCGGCTTCCTCCCCGGCACCGGCCAGGAGTTCGGTGGCATCATCCGCCACGGCGCCAAGCTGCTCTACGCCTACGCCGAGGCCACCGTGCCCAAAGTCACCGTGATCACCCGCAAGGCCTACGGCGGCGCCTACTGCGTGATGGGCTCCAAGCACATCCGCACCGACGTCAACCTGGCCTGGCCCAGCGCCGAGATCGCCGTCATGGGACCCGAAGGCGCCGTCAACATCGTCTACCGCCGCGAACTGTCCCAGGCCGTCAACGGCGACGCCGTGCGCGCCCAGAAGACCGCCGAATTCCGTGAGCGCTTCGCCAACCCCTTCATCGCCGCCGAGCGCGGCTTCATCGACGACGTCATCGAGCCCCGCGAGACCCGCCCCCGCGTCATCCGCGCCCTCCGCATGCTCGAAAACAAGGTCGATACCAGCCCCCGTAAAAAGCACGGCAACATCCCGCTGTAATCCTCCGCAGGAGAACTGGCATGCCCAAACTGTGCTTCACCATATGGCTGGCGGTACTGGCGGCGCTAAACACCAGCCCGGCCCAAACTCTCGCTACGGAAACGGTGCTGCACAGTTTCGGCACCGCCCCGCCCGACGGCGGACAACCGAATGCCCTCCTGCTCGACTCCTCCAGCAATCTGTACGGCACCGCCGCCACCGGAGGCACCAGCGCCTGGGGAGTAATCTTTAAGCTGGATGTCAGCGGCCGTCAGACCCTGCTCTACAGTTTCACTGGCGCGCTAGACGGCGGCTGGCCGAGCGGCGGTCTGACCGCCGATTCCGCCGGCAATTTTTACGGCGTGACCCAATTCGGCGGTGCTTACGGCCAGGGTGCTATTTACAGGTTCGATACCAGCGCCCACCTCACCGTCCTCTACAGCTTCACGGGCAACGCGGACGGCCGCAATCCCGCCGGAACACTCGTCCTTGACGCCGCCGGCAACCTGTACGGCACCACAACGCACGGTGGCGATCCTAATGGCGGCTACGGCTACGGCGTCGTGTTTAAACTGGACCCCGCCGGCCATCTCACCAACCTGTATAACTTCTCCGGCGGCAGCGACGGCGCCAACCCCAACCCCGGTATAGTCAGCGATTCTTCCGGTAATCTATATGGAACTACCTACGGCGGCGGAACCCAGGGCTACGGCGTGATATTCAAGGTCCCTCCCGGCGGCGGCGAGGAAGTATTGTACCGGTTCTCCCTTTCTGAAGGCTGCAATCCGCGGTCCGGCGTCACCCGCGGCGCTGCGGGCGAACTCTACGGCACCACCAGTGTAGGCGGCGTATTCGAATGGTATGGCGTGATCTATAAGCTCGACACCGACAAGACCTACTCCATCCTTCATAACTTCAACTCCCAGAGTTCCCAGCGTTCCCCATGGGCCGGCGTGGTTCTTGATCCCGCCGGCAATCTCTTCGGCGCCACTTCTAGAGAAATCTACCAGCTAGCCGCCAACGGCAGGTACACACCGATCCATGCCTTCGGCGACCAGCAGGTTTACACCGCACCCATTCGCGACTCAGCCGGTAATCTCTACGGCTCGACTTACTCGACCACTACCGCCAACGGCGGGCTTATTTACAAAATCGATGCCTCCAATCGGTATTCCGCCCTCTACGCGTTTCCCAATCCCCGCCCTGACGACGGCGACGGCCCGATTGGCGGTGTCACCGGCGACCCCGCGGGAAACCTGTACGGAACCACCTTCACCGGCGGCACCGTGGGCGGTGGGACTGTTTACAAGCTGGATCCTGGCGGCCATGAGACGCCGCTTCACAGCTTCGGCGGAGGCGCCGACGGGGCCAACCCCTGGGCCGGTGTCACCCGCGACACAGCCGGCAATCTCTACGGCACGGCGGCCCTGGGTGGCTCCTCGAATGCCGGGGTTGTCTATAAGATCGATTTCGCCGGCAATTACAGCGTGCTTTACAGTTTTACAAACGGTCCGGATGGCGGACAACCGTACTCGGCGGTCTCAGTTGACGCAGCCGGCAACATCTATGGCACAACTTCCCAGGGTGGCGCGTACAACGCCGGTGTGGTGTTTAAACTTGACCCCGCGGGCCACGAATCCGCGCTGTACAGCTTCACCGGCGGATCCGACGGAGGCGATCCCTTCGACGGTCCGGTGATCCTGGATCCGGCTGGCAATTTATACGGCACTACGTCCCTCGGCGGCGCCGCCAATGTCGGTGTCATCTTTAATCTGGATACCACCGGCAACGAGACCGTGATGCATTCATTCACCGGCGGCTCGGATGGCGCCTACCCCGTGGCCCTCGTGCGCGATTCCGCAGGCAACCTCTACGGCGCCGCAGGCGCCGGTGGCACAGGAGGCGCGGGCGTCGTCTTCCGGTTGGATGCCGCCAGCAACTACTCAGTGCTCTACAGTTTCACCGGCGGCGCGGACGGCGGTTCTCCCCTGGCCGGCGTTATTCGCGATCCAGCCGGCAACCTCTATGGAACCACCAGCGCCGGAGGCGCGGCCAACCTCGGTACCGTATTCGAGCTGGATCCCACTGGAAACGAAACCGTGCTCTACAGTTTCACCGGCGGCGCCGACGGCGGCTTCCCGCGCGCCGCTGTGATCCGCAACTCGTCGGGCAACTTATTCGGAACCGCGTGGCAGGGTGGCCTTCGCGGCGGTGGCGTTGCATTCGCGATCAAGCTGCCCTAAAGCCGCCATCCGCCTCTTACAACATCGAGCCCCGCGAGACCCGCCCCCGCGTCATCCGCGCCTTCCGCATGCTCGAAAACAAGGTCGATACCAGCCCCCGCAAAAAGCACGGCAACATCCCGCTGTAAACCTTGAAATCGTGGGCCCCCGCCTTCCACTTAAAATATGATATCGGCAACCCACCCAAACGCATGTTCCCGGCGCGTCTCACCCTCGTGTTTCTGCTCTCCTCCCTCACCGCCTTCGCCGCCCCGCCCGCCGCCCCCGACTGGCGCAAGGTCGACGCCGAAACCCTCCGCCACTTCCGCGCCCTGCTCCGCATCGACACCGTCAACCCGCCCGGCAACGAAACCGCCGCCGCCCAGTATCTGAGGCGCGTCCTCAATCGCGAGGGCATTCCCGCCCGCCTCTTCGCGCTCGAGCCCGCCCGCGCCAACCTCGTCGCCCGCATCCGTGGCGACGGCTCCGCTCGTCCCGTTGCCATCCTCGGCCACACCGACACCGTCGCCTTCGATCGCGCCCGCTGGACCGTCGACCCCCTCGCCGCCGTCCGCCGCCACGGCTTCATCTTCGCCCGCGGCGCCATCGACGACAAGGACATCGTCGCCGCCGGCCTCATGGTGATGCTCCTCCTCGAGCGCAGCCACGCCCGCCTGCATCGCGACGTCATCTTCATCGCCGAAGCCGGCGAAGAAGGCACTCCCCACGTCGGCATCGACTTCCTCATTGACCGCCACTGGAACGAAATCGCCGCCGAGTACGCCCTGGCCGAAGGCGGCGCCGCCGTCTCCCGCAATGGCAAGGTGCGCTATGTCGCCGTCGCCACCGCCGAAAAGGTGCCCCGCGGCGTCACGCTCATCGCGCGCGGCGTCTCCGGCCACGCCTCCCGTCCCTCACCCGACAACGCCATCGTCCGCCTCGCCCAGGCCGTCGCCCGCCTCGGCGCCTGGCGTACCCCCATGCGCCTCGACGAAACTACCCGCGCCTACTTCGCGCGTCTCGCCGCCATCAGCTCCCCCGAAGACGCGGATCGCTACCGCCGCCTCCTCGACCCGTCGCAGGCCGCCGAGATTGACCGCTATCTCGAGCGCTACGAACTGGCGCACTACGCCCTCTTGCACACCACCCTCGCCCCCACCATCCTCAAGGCCGGCTTCGCCCGCAACGTGATTCCCGCCGAAGCCGAAGCCTACCTCGACATCCGCGCCCTGCCCGGCGAGGATGTGCCGCGCCTTTACGAAGAGATGCGCGCCGCCATCGCCGGACTGGATGTCGAAATCGTCACCCACAAGCCCGATCGCCCCGCCACCCCGCCCTCCCGCATCGACACGGCCCTCTATCGCGCGCTGGAACATGCCCAGGAGAAACTGTTTCCCGGCGCCGTCACCCTGCCCTCCATGCTCACCGGCGCCACCGATCTGGCCCAGTTGCGCGCCCGCGGCGTCCAGTCCTACGGCATCGGCCCGGTCGTCGAAGCCGGCGACCGCGGCGAGGCCCACGGCGACGACGAGCGCATCCGCGAAGCCTCCCTCTTCAAGTTGGTCGAGTTCCTCTGGTACGCCGTCCTGGGCGCCTGAGTTACTCCGGAATCATTCCGATCGTCCCCAGCCACCGCTCCACCAGTTCCGGCCAGCCCGTGATCGGGAACTTCGTGCGCCGCAGCCCAAAGGCATGCTTGCCTTCCGCGTATAAGTGCATCTCCACCGGCACGCCGGCATTCTTCAGCGCGATGTAGTACACCAGCGAGTTATTGATGCTGTCCACCGGATCGTTCTCGGCTTGCACCAGAAACGTGGGCGGCGTCCGCCGCGTGACCGGGACGTCCGGATTCAAGTCAAACTTCCCCATCCAGAGGTGCCCCGGATACAGCACCACCGCGAAATCCGGACGGCAACTCTCTTTGTCCGCCGCATCCACCGCCGGATATGCCCGCTTGTCGAAATGCGTGCTGATGTCCGCCGACAGGTGCCCGCCCGCCGAAAACCCCAGCACCCCGATCTTGTGCGGATCGATATGGTATTCCGCGGCATGCAAACGCAGAAGCCCCATGGTCCGCTGCGCGTCTTCGAGCGCCATCGGAGCCTTCGGGTTGCGCTGGCACTGGCATTGATCGTTCCATTGCGGACCCGTGTGCGGCACCCGGTACTTCAAAACCACGCACGTGATCCCTCTGGGCGTCAGCCAGTCGCACACCTCCGTGCCTTCCAGGTCGATCGCCAGCACGCTATAGCCGCCGCCGGGAAACACGATCGCCGCCACCCCCGTGTTCTTCCCCTTCGGCGAATAGACCGTCATCGTGGGCCGCGAGACGTTGTCCACCTCTCCCTCGGTGGCTGTCTCGCTGTTCGCCGGCGGACCGAACTTCGCGTCCGGCGGAGTGCCCGGCCATATCGGAACCTGCGTGGCGCCCGCCGCCGGCTGCCAGCCCGCCGTCTGCCCGCGCAGCCCCGCCATCGCAAACAGAATACAGATCCAGAACCTCATCACTACCAGAGTATAGAGGACCGGACCGTTCCCGCTAAGCCCGGCCGATACGGTTGATCTCGCTCTGAATCACTTCCCGCTCCAGCGTCGCCAGCGGCAGCGACAGGAACAGCGTGATCCGTCGATCCAGAATCGTGAACGCCTCGAAGAACGCGCGCGCGATCTGCTCCGGCGTCCCTACCACGGCCGCCGGATCGGGCACGCTCCATCGCGCCGTCAGCGGATGGCCGGGCCACACCGGACAGACTTCCGTAGCAGCCCGGTCGCACACCGTAAATACGAAATGGACCTTGGGCGCGTCCGGCCCGGCGAACTCGTCCCAGCTCTTGCTGCGCAGTCCCTCCGTCGGCATATGGGCCGCGCGTATCTGCTGCAGCGCCTCGGGGTGAACGCGTCCCGTGGCATGGCTGCCGGCGCTGTAGCCGGTAAAGTCCGGCTGGCCCTTATGGTTCAGAATCGCTTCCGCCATAATGGACCGCGCCGAGTTACCCGTGCACAGAAAGAGCACGTTGAAGTGTCGCGTCGTCATATCGCCTTTCCCTTAACTGATACCCGCCCTTCACGTGGAGCTGACTCGCTGCGGTCGGCACACTTCCACGCCGGCAAACTCGCCGGCAAACCACTTCCGATTGATCCACAGGGCCACGTTCACCAGCGATATCAAAACCGGCACCTCCACCAGCGGGCCGATCACCGCGGCAAACGCCGCTCCATGATGAATGCCGAACGTGGCGATGGCCACGGCAATGGCCAGTTCAAAGTTGTTCGACGCGGCCGTAAACGATAGCGTCGCCGCCTCCGGGTATTTGGCGCCCACTCTCTTGCTCATCCAGAACGATGCGAAGAACATCGCCACGAAGTAAATCGTCAGCGGAATCGCGACCCGGATCACATCCAGGGGCAGGTGCACGATCATCTCACCCTTCAAACTGAACATCACCACGATCGTGAATAACAGCGAGATCAGCGTGATCGGGCTGATCCGCGGGATGAATCTCTGCTCGTACCATTCCCGCCCTCGGGCCTTCCGCAGCGCCAGCCGCGTCAGCATGCCGCCCACGAACGGGATGCCCAGGTAGATCAGCACGCTCTTGGCGATCTCGGCCATTGAGATGTCCACCTCCACCGCTTTGAGCCCCAGCCATCGCGGCGCCGTCGCCAGAAAGAAGTAGGCGTACACCGAAAAGAACAACACCTGGAAGACCGAGTTGAACGCCACCAGTCCCGCCGCATATTCCCGGTCGCCGTGCGCCAGGTCGTTCCACACGATCACCATCGCGATGCACCGGGCCAGGCCGATGAGAATCAGGCCGGTCATGTACTCCGGCTTGTCGCGCAGCAGCCACACCGCCAGCGCGAACATCAGCACCGGGCCCACCACCCAGTTCTGTACCAGCGAAAGCGCCAGCACGCGCCGGTGTTGGAACACGCGCCCCATCTCTTCGTATCTCACCTTCGCCAGCGGCGGATACATCATCAGGATCAGGCCGATGGCAATGGGAACGGACGTCGTGCCCACGCTGAAACGATCGAGAAACGGCACCACGCCGGGAACCAGGTAGCCGAGAATCACCCCGCCTGCCATCGCGGCGAAGATCCAAAGCGTCAGGAAGCGGTCGAGGAATGCAAGTCGCGAGCCGGCCATCGATTCGTTCCCGCCTACGGGCAACAGCCCGGGCCGCAGCAACTCTTGGCCGCCGGCTTGGTGGCGCGCACGAAAGCGCTCATGAACCTGCCCTCCACCTGCGGGCCGATCTTCTCCAGGTCGAGACCTTTGTCCGCCAGGAACGACAGCGCATCTTCCAGCCGGTAAACCCGCGTCGGCTCGATGCCGATCCCCTCGAATCCGGCCGCCGCAAGTTTGGCCCGGTACTCGTTCTCTTCCAGCGCGCCCGCCACGCACCCGGCCCACAGCAGTATGTTCTTCCGGATCTCCTCCGGCACTTCACCCCGCGTCACCACGTCCGACACCGCCAGGCGGCCGCCCGGCTTCAGCACCCGGAATGCCTCGCCGAGCACGCGATCCTTGTCCGCCGAGAGATTGATCACGCAGTTGGAAATGATGACGTCCACGGATCCGTCCGGCAGCGGAATGCTCTCGATCTCGCCCTTCAAAAACTCCACGTTCTCCACGCCGGCCTTCCGCTGGTTCTCCCGCGCCAGGGCCAGCATCTCGTCCGTCATGTCCAGGCCGTAAGCCTTGCCCGTGGGACCCACCCGCCGGGCCGAGAGCAGCACGTCGATCCCCCCGCCCGAACCCAGATCCAGCACCACCTCGCCCGGCGCCAGTTGCGCCAGCGCCGTCGGATTGCCGCAGCCCAGCGACGCCAGCACCGCCGCCTCCGGCAGTTCGTCCTTTTGCAATTGATCGTATAGCTCGGACGTGATCGGGTCCCCGCCGGAGCAGCAGCTCGACGGGCTGCTCCCGCCACAGGCGCTGCCTTCGCCCGCAACTACGCGCAGCGCGGCCTGACCGTATCTCTCCTTCACAACATCTTTTACTGTGCTCATGGGTCTTCTCCTAACTGCAACAAACCACCTTCTTCGGCTCCACGGCCTTGTTCCGCGTGCAGCACTCCGCGTACAGGAAGCCGAGCACGGCTTCGAGCGCCTTCGTGTTGGCCGTGTAGCGCAGGAAAGTGCCTTCCCGCTGCACCCGCACCAGGTCCTCGTTCTTGAGCTTCTCCAGGTGATGCGACAACGTGCTGGGCGTGATCTCCAACTCGCCCGCGATCTCGCCCACGAACATCCCGTCGGGATGAGCGGAAAGCAGTAACCGGACGATGCGCAGCCTTGGCTCGCTGCCCATCGCCGCGAACATGTCCGCGTAACGCGTCACTTCCTCTTGCGTGATCTTGGCCGCCATGGAACCGCGCTCCTTCCTCTTGATATTTCGATAATCGTACAAATATCGGATGATGTCAAGCGGAACTCGCGTCGCCCGCTCCTGGATGATGTGATAATGTCTTCCACGGACGTCGATATGGCCATCGTTGTCTTTCTCCGGGGCGTCAACGTCGGCGGGTACCGTACCCTTCGCCCCAGCCTGCTCGCCCAAGAGCTGGCCGCCTACGATGTCGTCAACGTCGGCGCGGCCGGCACTTTTGTGGTTCGAAAACCGGTCTCCCGCGCGCGCTTCCTCGCCGCGCTGCGCCGCAAGCTGCGCTTTGATGCGCAAGCCGCGTTCTGCACCGGCCGGGACCTGATCCGTTTGGAGGCCGGGAATCCGTTTGGCGCCGAGCCTTCCAGCCCCGGCCTGGTCCGGTTTGTGAGCGTCCTTTCCCGGACCGGCCCTCGCCCGCCGCGCCTTCCGATCGTCATCCCCGCGGACGGCGAGTGGTTCGTGCAAATCCTCGGTCTGCGGAATCGGCTGGCCTTTGGCGTCTACCGCCGCCACATGAAAACCATCGGCTGCCTGGGCCAAATCGACAAACTCCTGGGTGCGCCGGCGACCACCCGCGGTTGGAGTACGATACTCTCCGTCCTGCGGATTTTGAAGTCCCCAAACTAACTCGGGGCGTGAGACCGGGTTCCTGCGTGCCTTTTGTGCGCGTCGAGATAGTCTGGCGGCCGCGCGGATGATGCTAGGAGCGTCCTCACCTCTATCCCCGTGTTATTCTCAACGTGCAGAAGAAATGCTGGCGAAATGAAACTTCGAGCGATCGTCTTGCAGAGTAGCCCGCTGTGGCTCGCATACGCCTTCGCAGTTATCGCGAATGCATCCACCCAAACGGTATTGCACAACTTTGGAACTCCGCCGCACGGTGGAACTCCCTATTCGAATGTAATCCGCGACGCTAAGGGCAACTTATATGGAACCGCTTGTTACGGCGGCAACTCAGGCATGGGCGTCGTATATAAAATCGCTCCCGGCGGGAAGCAGACCGTTCTGCACAGCTTCTCCGGGGCGGACGGCGCTAACCCGCAAGCCGGTGTAATCCGGGACTCGGCTGGGAACCTCTATGGAACCACGGTTTTGGGTGGCGCCGCCGGTGTAGGAGTCGTATATAAGATCGATGCTGGCGGCCACCAGGCCGTGCTCTATAACTTCACCGGAGGCCTCGATGGCGCCTTCCCGTATGCCGGTGTGATCCGCGACTCCGCGGGTAATCTCTACGGGACTACGCCGTTCGGCGGCACCGCGGCCGGCACTGCTTACAAGCTGGATCCGAGCGGCCATCTGACTGTGCTGCATAGTTTCACAGGCAGTCTCGACGGAGGAAACCCCTACGCTGGCGTAGCCCGGGATTCGGCCGGAAACCTCTACGGTACGACTTATTACGGCGGGTCCGGCGGTTACGGCGTCATTTACAAAATCGATCCCACTGGCAAGCAAAGCGTGCTCTACACTTTCACAAGCAGCAGCGGAGCGCCCGTGTACGCCGGGGTGGCGCTCGACTCAGCCGGTAATATCTTTGGTACCGGGTCTGGAGGCCCGGCGGGCGGCGGTGTTGTATACCAGCTCGATCCCGGCGGAACTTATTCGATTTTGTATTCTTTCACAGGAGGAACCGACGGCGGTCTCCCTTACTACGCCACCATTACATGCGACGCCGCGGGTAATCTGTACGGCACCACGGTTCTAGGCGGCGCCGCGAACGCAGGCGTAGTATTTAAAGTCGATCCGGCTGGGCATGAGACAGTGCTGTACAGCTTTGGGGGAGGCGCGGACGGCGAACCGTACGCGGGCGTGACGCTGGACTCCGCAGGAAACCTGTACGGATCGACAGCCAATGGCGGTAGCGCGAACGAGGGGACGGTTTACAGGATAGGATCGTCCGGTAACAAATCTACCCTCTACAGTTTCCCGGCAATGGCCGACGGTGCTGACCCTTACTCCGCACTGGTCCGCGATCCGAAAGGTAACTTCTACGGAACCACTGAATCCGGTGGGCCATTTAACTCCGGCGTGGTTTACAAAATGGATACCAAAGGGAATGAGACGGTACTGTACAGCTTTACCGGCGGCGCCGACGGGGCTTACCCGCAGGGGGGCGTGATTCTCGACACGGCAGGGAACCTTTACGGAACTACCTTCAGCGGCGGTCCATCCGGCGCCGGTGTCGTATTCAAATTGGATCCTACCGGCCATGAGACGGTCCTACATGGGTTCTCGGGGGGTGCCGACGGGGCAAACCCCACGTCGGGCGTGATCCTCGATTCCTTTGGAAATCTGTACGGTACCACTTACTACGGCGGGACCGTTTGGGGGACTGTGTTCAAGCTTGATCCTAACGGCCATGAGACTGTGCTGTGGAGTTTCACCGGGGGAAACGATGGGGCTGAACCCGCCGGGGGCCTGGTGCGCGATTCGGCCGGTAATCTGTATGGCACCACGACGTTCGGGGGCAAAGCGGGTTTCGCCGGCGTAGTGTTCAAGCTCACTCCGCAGGGCAGCCAGACCGTGCTGTATAACTTCTCTGACGGGCTCGATGGAGGTCGTCCCGAAGCGACACTCGTCCTGGACCAGGCAGGAAACCTGTATGGCACGACTTACGAGGGCGGTGGACGGCAGGCAGGCACCGTTTTCAAGGTGGATCCAACCGGTCATCAAAGCGTGCTTTATACTTTTTCAGACGGGGCGGATGGTGGCTTTCCCGCCGCCGGGGTGATTCAGGATTCGGCCGGAAACCTCTATGGGACCACCACCAGCGGCGGCGGAACGGCGCTTTGGGCGGGAGTCGTCTACAAACTGGATACCGCCGGAAATGAAACCGTGCTGCACACCTTCACCGGGGGTCGCGACGGGGACCATCCATCCTCCGGCTTGGCCTTCGATGCCGCTGGCAATCTTTACGGTACGACTACCCAAGGCGGATTGCGGGCTACCGGCGTAATCTATCAGGTCAAACCATAGGTCCGTCGGGCGCGCACCCGTGTAGCCGCCCCACCCGCTCCACTGGCCGGGTGAAGAGAATCCATCGCTCGCTTCGCAGAGTGATATAAAAATCCTGAGTGCCTTTTGAGAACGTCGAGACCGTCCGGAAACCGGTCTCCGCGCCGCTGTCCGCGATCCGCTCGCGGATAGCCCTCTCCGCGGGAGTTGCCGCCGCCCTGGCTGCCACCCGCTGGCCCATCGCGCCGCCGTTCCTGTTCGACTTCGATAACGTGAACTTCGCCCTCGCCCTGCGCCGGTTTGCGCCGCTGCTCAGCCAACCCCATCGCGGCTATCCCCTGTACGTCGCCGCCAGCCGGATCGTCCATTGGTGCGGACCCTCTCCCGAATGGACCGCGCTGCTCATGGGCCTGCTGGGCTCGCTGCTGGCGCTCCTGTTCCTCGTTCCGCTCGCCCGCGACATGTTCGGACCCCGCGCGGCTTGCATCGCCCCGGCCCTCCTGTTCTTCAATCCCGTCTTCATCCTGGCCGGTTCGGTGGACCACGTCCGCACGTTCCTGGCTGCCGGCGCTATCGCCACCGCCTTCTTCGTCTGGCGCGGCCAACTGAAAACCGCCGCGTTCGTTCTTGGCCTCGCCGGCGGATTTCGAACCGAGATGCTTCCCGTCATGTTTCCCCTGCTGCTCAGCCCGCTGTTCCTGCAGCGCGTCTCCTGGAAGCGCCTCCTGGCCCCGCTCGCCATCCTGGCCGTGACGGTCGCGCCCTGGTTTCTGTTCACCGTCTGGAAATCCGGCGGCCTCCACACCGCATTCACCGTCAATAGGACCATGCTGCGCGCCAATGGCCATTCCTTCTGGGCCGAAGGATTCACCACCTCGGCCTTCGTCATGGCGCTGTTCGCCGCCTACTGGAACGGCATCGGCGGTCTGAGCTGGATCTGGGCGGTTCCGGCCGCCATCCGGCGTGGTTATGCCGATAACCAATGCCGGCAGTTCGCTTTTCTTGCGATTTGGTTTGTTCCGCCTTTTCTGCTCAGCTTTGCCGTACAGATCACCGATCCGGACCAGACCCTGGCCAGCATCGCCGCAACCTGTCTGGCCGGGTCGTGGGCGCTGGCCGCATGGCGCCCGCGCTGGACGGTGCTGGCGTCCCTGCTCAGCATCGCCCTGTTCCTGTTTCCCCTGAAACGCATGGGCCGCGAGGCCACCCTGCCCTGGATTCGCCACGTCTGCGCGGTCGAGGCCGGCGCCATACATGGCGTTTCCCAAACGCCCGGCCCGCGCCTCGTCGTCATTCGTGGCGAATACCCCACGTGGCGCCTCCTTTCTTACTACTTCCCCGAGGACTGGATTCAGCAGGGTCGCGTGCTGGCCCACGCCAACTTCGAGTGGCGTGCGCCGTTGCCCCCGTTGCGCTCGCGCCTGGTCGTGGACCAGTCGGGCCGCGTCACCCGCGAACCGCTGCCCTGAACCATGGCCCGGGTTACATAAGAAGGACTGCTCCGGCACAGACTCCAGGTTGGAAGCTGGCTATTCCGGCCATCTTCCGCGCTCTCACTTTCCTGGTGCCATTTGCCTTCGCGGGCCGCCTCGATTGGTGGCGCGGCTGGCTCTTCTTGGCCTCATTGCTGCTCATCGCCGGGGTGAGCTTCGCCGGATTGCGCCGCCGCCACCCGGACCTGCTGCGGCGCCGGCTGGTCCGCGTGCAGACCGAACTCGGCCATCGCGTCATCGCCACCGGACCGTATCGGGTCGTGCGTCACCCCATGTATTCCGGGCTGATGCTCTTGCTGCCGGGGGCCGCGCTGGTTCTCGGCTGAGCCTGCGGTTTTGCGCCGATCGCCCTGCTGATGGCCACCATCGTTGTCCGTACGGTGCTGGAAGACCGTGCCCTGCGCCGCGAACTGCCGGGCTACCCGCAGTACTGCACCCGGACACGCTATCGGCTGATTCCGGGCTTGTGGTAAAGCGCGGCGAGTCTCTCCTTGTGTGTTTGGTCCCTTCGCCCCTACGCGCGTCTGGCCACCACTTCCAGCCATTTGGCGTCCACTTTGGTGAATCCGCCCTTTGCCACGTTGTGGATTGACCACAGCTCTTCCATCTCCGCTTGCAGCCGCAACCTTCCTGCCCGGTCCAGCGACGCGAAGGCGCGGTTCGCCGGCCCATGATACAGGCGGAAAAAGCGCACGACTTCGTCGGGCGGAAAAGGAAAATTCAGTACCGCGTTGCGCCGCTCAAACTCCAGGCTCGACGCGCCCCAGCCCAGCAGCGCGCGCACCTCCCTTTCGTCCCCCCAAAGCACCGGCTCCCGCATTCCAGCCGGAGCCACGAAATTGGAAATGATTCTGAGCATCTGGCCGATGAAGCCCTCCGGCGTCCAGTTGGCCATCGCGATGAGGCCCCCGCTGCGGCATACGCGCAACAGCTCCCCGGCAGCCACCTCCGGACGCGGCGCGAACATGGCTCCGGCCACGCTCGTAACCGCGTCGAAGCTCGCGTCGCCAAACGGCAGATCCTCCGCGTCCGCTTCCTGGAATCGCGCGCGCAGACCTTCCACGCGCGCCCGTTCTCGCGCCCGCTCCACCAGGTTCTCCGCGATGTCAATGCCCGTCGCGTCTACGCCGTTGCGGGCCGCAATCAGCGCCAACTGGCCGGAGCCGCACGCCACATCCAGCAATCTCGATCCGGGCCGCACCCCCAGACGGCGATAGAAGCCTTCGGCCTCGATCTGCATGTAGCGCGAAACCCGGTCGTAATCTCCAGCGTTCCAGATTCTCCGCAGCCGCGACTTCAGCGGGCCGATCTCCTCCGGCCACGGTCCCCGCGGAAAGTACTTACTGGTCCGGCTCAGCCAGAGTACTTCGTTGATCAGTCTTTCTTCTTCTAATTCCATTTCCCCTCTCCTGTTGCGGCCCGGCATAGTCGGGTCCGCTCCCCATGCGCGCCCCGATAAGTCCAATTTGCCTGAATTGCCGTTCTGGAAGCGTTCTGTATACGCGGATGCGGCCGTTCCGCCCAGGAAAGGTAAAGTCCCTACTGTCGCGATTGAATATTTCCCATCCCCTCAACTACTTCTGCAACTCGTCCCCACTGCCCCGCCGCTCTCTCCCGTACAACGGGCTTGAAGGAGCCAGTATGCTGTCCGAAGCCCGTATCCAAGCCAATCGGCAAAACGCAAAGAAAAGTACCGGCCCGCGGACTCCCGCGGGGAAAGCCGCATCCAGCCGCAATCGCACCACCCACGGCCTCTGCGCCGGGAATTACCTGCTTCCCGGCGAGGACCCCGCCGCGTTCGAGGCGCTCGTCAACGACCTCCGCACCCGCTTCCGCCCCGTCGGCGCGGCCGAAGACAAGATCGTCATGCGCATCGCCTCCGCCCAATACCGGCTCGATCGCGTCGCGGCTATCGAAATCCAGATCTTCGAGTCCCACATCGCCCAGATGTCCTCCTTCCCCGAGGAGGTTCCTTATACCGAGCGCCTCGGTAAAGTCTTCATGAAAGACGCCAGCGGCAGCGCCCAGACACTCCAGCGCCTGTCCCGCTACGAAACCACCTTGCAGCGGTCCATCACCACTTCGCTTAAACAGTTGGAAGCTTTTCAGCAGGCCCGCGCCGCGGCGGAACAGGCGGAGCAACCGGAACAACCGGATCAGGCCGGGCAGGCGCTGGCGCCTGCCGCCCCGCCGCCCGCGGCTTCACGCACTCTGCGAAACGAACCCAAACCCGCCCCCGGCCTGGACCCCGCTGCCCGCGTCCCTCACCCGCCATCCGCCCCCAACGGCCCCGGCTCCGGCGTCAGAACTGGTAGTTGACCTCTACATACCCGAACTTCGCATCCCTGCCCGCCGGGAA
This sequence comes from Bryobacteraceae bacterium, assembly GCA_035499555.1. Taxonomy (GTDB): domain Bacteria; phylum Acidobacteriota; class Terriglobia; order Bryobacterales; family Bryobacteraceae; genus Bog-159. The sequence continues at coordinate 229,802 of DATJYO010000036.1, read as the reverse complement.
AATATGTTCCACCACCGCGCCCCCGCGCGCATACCCGAAATACAGTCCCAGCGACACCGCTCGCATCATCTGGTAGTCCGCGCTGATATCGTAGATCGTCGCCAGTCCCGTCGATCCGTTCGCCGGCCGTCCGCTGAATCCGAACGTCCACGGCTGGAATGCGCCGCCCCCCGCGTACCACAAGTCATGACCGTTCGCCAGCCAGATCCCGTGTACGTCCGTCCGGAACGTAAGGTCCTTCCGCGGCCGCAGCATCAAATAGGCGAACAGGTCGCGATTGTTCATCTCGTTGTAAAAAGGAAATCGCGCGTACACCCGGGGCGTCGGCAGCAGCGCAAAGAACGTCGCGTGCACGCCGTCGTTCGGATTGCCGTCGCCGGTGGAATAAAAGTAGCCGCCCCGCACCCACGGCCGCACCGCCTGCGCGATCTTCGGTTGAAACCCGCCTTCCACCGCGCCCGCGCCCGAGCGCTGCGTCTGCACCCCCCACCGCCCCGTCTGCAGCGCGCCCCAGCCCAGCAGGTCGATCGTGCCCGCCGCCGTGGGAATCGCCTGTATGTAATGCCCGCCGTAAGTGCCGATGTTGATCGCGCCCGGATCCGCCGCGCGTACCGCCGCCGGCCGGTTGTCCGTCTTCAACACCCCCCGGTCGTCGTTGTAGTAAATGCCGAACACCCGCCACTCCGCGTTGCTGCGCCCCCAGTGCTCCTGCCGGGTCAGCGCCGCATAAGTGAACGGTGTCTTCACCCATCCCCAGCCGTCCACCTGGAACACCCCCCGGTCCGGAATCCCGCTGAACACCGTGAAATTCCATGGACCGTTCGCGTAAGCATACACGGCGCCGTCTACGCTCCGGTGTACATCGGCAAAACCGAACGTGCCGATCAGCCTCTGTGCGATCCCGTCGCGCTTCACGATCGCCAGCGTCGCATCCTTCGGCTTCACCTCGCCGCCGTCGAAAAACTCGTATCGCCCCAGCTTCACGCTGGAATGCTCGCCCTTCAGGTGTACGTACGCCTGCTTGATGAAAACGAAGGCCGAGTTCTGCTCGTTGTGATTCGCGGCGTAATAGCTTCCGCCCAGTCCCAGTTGCCCCTGCGGCGCCGCCACCACCGCGTGGTCCGGTATGCCCAGCAGGATCGGCGCGGCCAGTTCCACGCCCCAGTCGTAGCTCTTCTCCTTGTGGCTGAATAACACCCGGATCAGCGATCCCGAATAACCGTATGAACTCTCGCCCTTGGATGGAAAGAAGTCCCAGTCTTCGTACCGCTCGTGAATCGTGCCCGTCACATCCACCGGCCCTATGTGCAGCGGATCCGCCTGGTCTGTCTGTGCCGCTAAGTTGGCACCGAAAGTAACGCAACTTACTAAGCAAATAACGAAACGCATCCTCCAACCCCTCATAGTGAATTGGAGCGAGTGTATCGGACGGCCCACCTGGAGTCAATAATCGAAAGCCACTATCCGTGCCGGCCCAGCCGGCCGCTAATATTAAAATGCTAATCGCAAAAGATTATGGCGGTTTCGGCAGCCCGATGTTATGCTGCTTCCCATCATCGTTAGGGGAGGGGTCCCATGAAATGGTATCTGATCGTGTTGGGCTTGCTGGCCGCGGGCGCCGTCGGCGCCAATCGCGTGGCCATCGCCCCCATGACGTTCACTGACGTCACCGCCTCGGCCGGCATCAGGTTCAAACATAACAGCGGCCGCACCGGCAAGAAGTATCTCCCCGAAACTATGGGCTCCGGCGTCGCCTGGATCGACGTCGATGGCGACGGTTGGCCCGACCTCCTCTTCATCAACAGCCGCGACTGGACCCCCCGCGGCCGCAAATCGCTCCCCGCCCTCTACCGCAACAACCACGACGGCACCTTCACCGATATCACCGCCGGCAGCGGCCTCGACGTCGAAATGTATGGCTTGGGCGTGGCCGTCGGCGATTACGATAACGACGGCCGTGACGACGTCTACATCACCGCCCTCGAAGGCGACCGCCTCTTTCACAACGAAGGCCACGGCCGGTTCCGCGATGTCACCCGCGCCGCCGGCATCAATAACGCCGACTTCGGCACCAGCGCCGCCTGGCTGGACTACGATCGCGACGGCAAGCTGGACCTGTTCGTGGCGAACTACGTCCAGTGGACCCAAAAGGGCGATCTATGGTGTTCTCTCGATGGCGCCACTAAGTCATACTGCACGCCCGAATCTTATAAAGGTACGTCCTCCAGGCTGTATCGGAACCTGGGTAACGGTAAGTTTGAGGATGTAAGTCAGAAAGCCGGCATCGGCGATCCACATAGTAAGTCGTTGGGGATTGCCGTGCTGGATTACAACGGCGACGGCTGGCCCGATTTGTTTGTTTCCAATGATACCCAGCCGAATAAGTTGTACCGGAATAACCGCAACGGTACCTTCTCCGAAGAAGGCATGGTCGCCGGCGTGGCCTTCGGCGAGGACGGCGTGGCCCGCGGCGCCATGGGCGTGGATGCCATCGATTACGACCGCTCCGGCCGGCCCCACTTGCTGGTCGGCAACTTTTCCAACCAGATGCTGGCCCTCTACCACAATGAGGGCACCGGCCTGTTCGTGGATGAAGCACCCGCCTCGGCGGTCGGCCGCGCCAGCCTCCTCACCCTCACCTTCGGCGCCTTCTTCTTCGACTACGACCTGGATGGCTACCCTGATATCTTCGCCGCCAACGGCCACATCGAAGAACAAATCGGACACGTCCAGCCCAAAGTGCAGTACAAGGAGCCCCCCCTGCTCTTCCACAATCTCGGCAAGGGCCGCTTCGATACCGTCACCGCCCAGATGGGTCCCGCCTTCAACCGCCCCGTGGTTGCCCGCGGCGCCGCCTACGCCGACTACGATCGCGACGGCGACCTGGACATCGTCATCACCACCAACGACGGCCCCGCCTTCCTCTTCCGCAACGACGGCGGCAACCGCAACAACTGGCTGAACGTCCGTCTGGTCGGCCGCAAATCCAACCGCGACGGTATCGGCGCCGTCGTGCGCGTTTCGAGTAAGTCCGGTAAGCAGTGGAACATGGTGCGCAGCGGTTCGAGTTACTGCTCGCAAAGCGACCTGGCTCTGACCTTCGGCCTCGGCGCCGATTCCGAAGTGCAGTCCATCCAAGTGGATTGGCCCAGTGGTCAGAAACAGACTCTCGGCGCGGTCGCCGCCAACCAGTTCCTTACCATCGACGAAAACACCGGCGTGGTGGCCAAATCCGGCCCCGCCCGCAATTAGTTCCCCGGACCTTTGCTAAGTCCGTGTTAACCTTCTTCAGCGGCAGATTTATCAAAGACTTAACCGCCTGAAAGCGCTCCGCCCGCGATAATGGAAAACGGAGGATATATTACCGCCATGACTTTACGTCTTATCGCAGCCGGTTGCCTGGCCGCCGCCCTGTTCGCCCAGGAACCGCCGCCCGGACCCCGTATGCACGGTATGTTTGCCGCGGGCAAGACTACGGCCGTCCAAACCTATCTCAATCTGACCGACGCTCAGATCGCCAGCCTGAAACAGTTGCGCCAGTCCGAAGGCGAAGCCCTGAAGCCGATCTTTCAGCAGATGGCCCCCATGCGCCGCAGCCTGCGCGCGCAGCAGGAGAACGGCAGTGCCGACGCCGCCACCGCCGCTAAAGCGCAGCAGGATCGGCAGGCCCTGGAACAGCAGATCGCTCCCATCCGCGCCAGCTTCCAGCAACAGGCCCTGGCCGTTCTGACGCCCGAACAGAAGACTAAACTGGCCGCCCTCCAGGCTGCCATGGCCCTGCTCCCGGCTATCCGCGAAGCCGGCGCGCTGAACCTCCTCACCCCGCCCGAGGGACTGCGGCCCGCGTACCGCCGCTTTACCCATCCGTAGCCCCGGCCTGACCGACCACCCCTGCGGGCGGCCTCCCCGCCGCCCCCCATGTTATCCTGTCTACCGGATGTTCAGTCGCCAGCACCGTAAAGCCCGCGTACTGTTCGGGTTGTCCGACATCATCCTCAGCGCTTTCGCCTTCGAGGCGGCCTACCGGACCCGCAGTCTCTTTCACCTCGAACACGTCTTCTATATCCTTTTCCCCATTCAGGTCCTTCTCCTGGGATTCGTCGCCGGCGTATGGGTTCTCATCGCACTCTGGCTCGGCGCCTACGATAAGCTCGAGTCCGGCGACCCCCGCATCATCCTGCGCGATTCCGTCCGCCAGTGCCTCTACGGCATCGTGGCCCTGGTCCTGTTCCAGTTCTCCCTCCGCCTCGACCTCAGCCGCCCGTTCCTGGCGCTGTTCATTATCTATGACTGGATCCTGCTCTTCCTCTTCCGCCTGCTCTCCGGACGCATGGCCGGCGCCATCCAGCGCGAATTCGGCGGACCCCATTTCGTCATGGTGGCCGGCGTTGGCGATCGCGCCCGCCGCCTCGGCCAGGAACTGGAACGCGCCGCCTCGCACGGCATCCGCCTCACCGGCTTCCTGGCCGCCGGACCGGAAGATGCCTCCGCCGAAATCCAGTTGGGCTCCCTCTACAAGGTCTATCCCTTGAGCGAGCTGCCCCGCCTGCTGCGCGGCGATGTCATCGACGAGATCATCTTCGCCGTCGGCAGCGAAACCCTCGCCGGCCTCGAAGATGTCTTCCTCATGTGCGACGAAGAAGGCGTGCGTACCCGCATCGCCGTGGATTTCTTCCCCCACGTCAATAGCGAGGTCTACCTCGAACGCCTCGGCTTCACCCCCCTGCTGACCTTCTCCGCCGCCCCCCACGACGAGATCCGTCTGCTGGCGAAGCGCGCCACCGACATGCTCCTCGCCGCCGCCGCTCTCATCGTACTGCTTCCCCTCATGCTGACCGTCGCCCTGCTCGTGCGCCTTACCTCCCGCGGCCCCGTCATCTTCAAACAGGTGCGCTGCGGACTCAACGGCCGCCGCTTCCTCTTCTATAAATTCCGCTCCATGTGCTTCGACGCGGAAGAGAGAAAATCCGAAGTGGCCCATCTGAGCACCCGCAAAACCGCCCTCAAGATCCCCGAAGATCCGCGCCTGACGCCCCTGGGACGCTACCTGCGCAAGTTCTCCATCGACGAGTGGCCGCAGCTCTGGAACGTCCTCAAGGGCGACATGTCCCTGGTGGGTCCCCGCCCCGCCGTCCCCGACGAGGTGGAACAGTATCAGACCTGGCAGCGCCGCCGCCTGCGCATGCGCCCCGGGCTCACTTGCCTCTGGGCCGTCTCCGGCCGCGATAATCTGGATTTCGAAAGCTGGATGCGCATGGATATGCAGTATATTGACAACTGGTCCTTGGCGCTCGACTGGAAGATCATCCTGCGCACCATCCCCCGCGTCCTTACCGGGCAAGGGGCCAACTGAACCACCGGAGCGAAACATGCACCTGTTACCGACCCAAGACGAAGTCGTCCGCGTTCTGCGCGAGACCGGCGCCCTGCGCGACGGTCATTTCCAATACACCAACGGACTCCACTCCAACGAGTACCTCCAGGTGCCGCTGGCCATGCGCTACTACCAGCATGCCCGCATGCTCAGCGTGGGGCTGAGCCGCCTGCTTCGCGAGAATGCCGAGATCCGCGCCAGTATCCCCGATCTTTCCGTCGTCACCCTGGCCAACGCCGGCCTGCCCGTCGCCTACGGCGTCTGCGAAGCCCTCCGCGCCCGCCAGGTCTATTGGGCCGAGCGCGAGGACGAAGGTCAGCCCCTCCACTTCCGCCAATACCTCGAACAGGCGCCCGGCGAACAGGTCGTGCTGGTGGACGATATCCTGCGCTCCGGCCGCAAGCTGACCGAGATGCAGACCCTGCTCGAATCCCGCGGCGCCCGTGTCATCGCCCTCGCCGTCGTTATTTATCAGCCCACGCCCCGCACCCGCGACTTTGGCAATCTGCCCCTCTATTACCTCGCCCGGCTCAACGCCAGCTACTACGCCGATGCCGCCCATTGCGACCTCTGCAGGAAGGGTGAGCCGATCGAAAAAGTCTGGGTCTAGCCGCGCCTGTCCCGCATCATCCCGACTGAGGCGTCCTCCTGGCGCGAGTGCCGCCCCGTATAACCTCAGTGGTGCTCCGGCTTCCGTTCCGGCTCCGCCGGACGCGGCGGCGGTGCCCGGTGTTCCTCCGGTCGCGGCGGTCGGACCATATGCGCTTGCGCCGGCGGCGCGGGCCGCCTTACCGCCGGACGCGGCTGCGCCGGAGCCGCGCGATGCTGTGCATGCGCCGTCGTGGTCGTCCGATGCGTCTGCCTCTCCACCGGCGGCTGTCTTCGTTCCGCGCTCGGCGGTTCAGTCGGCCGCGTATGCGCCACGGAGGTCGTTCGATGCGTCTGCCTCTCCACCGGCGGCTGTCTTCGCTCCGCGCTCGGCGGTTCAGTCGGCCGCGTATGCGCCGCGGAGGTCGTTCGATGCGTCTGTTTCTCCACGGGCGGCTGTCTTCGTTCCGCGCTCGGCGGTTCAGTCGGCCGCGTGTGCGCCGCGGAGGTCGTCGGACGCGTCTGTTTCTCCACGGGCGGCTGTCTCCGCGCCGCGCTCGGCGGTTCAGTCGGCCGCGTATGCGCCGCGGAGGTCGTCGGACGCGCTTGCCTCTCTACCGGCGGCTGTCTCCGCGCCGCGCTCGGCGGCTCGAACTGCCGCGGTGCGTGCGCCGCCTCTGTCGTCGGATGTGTCTGCCTCTCTACCGGCGGCTGCCGCCGCGCCGCGCTCGGCGGCTCGAACTGCCGCGGTGCGTGCGCCGCCTCTGTCGTCGGATGCGCCTGCCTCTCCGCAGGCGGCTGCCGCCGCTCCTGCGCCGGAGCAGCCGGATGCTGAGCATGCGCGGCCTCCGCGGGCATCGCATGCCCCGGCTGCATCACGTGCACTGGCGCGCTGCCGGTCGCCGGTGAAGCATGCGCCAACTGGTGCATCTCCGTCATCGACAGCGGACGTCCCGGCTGTCGCGCCAATTCCGCGCGCCGCGCCGCGAACGACCCGGGTAGCGCTGGCGGCGTGGTCCTCGCCACCACCGGATGACTTAGCACCGCCGCCGCCGGCCGGGGTACGCGCGCTGCCGGCTGCCTCCCCAACACGCTGGCCACCTGCGGAACCACCCGCGGCGCGGCATTCACCGCATGAATCGCCGCCAGTTGATTCGGCTGAACCCGCCGCGCCACTTGTTGCACGCGGCGTGCGTCCGTCAACGCGTTCTCCGGCGCCGCCAGGATCGCGCCCGGCACCGTCCGGTTCATATAGGTGTCGATCGGGATCGATCCGCTCCGCTCGTATCCCCGATACACGCGCGTCACGTAAGTGGCGTTGACCAGCCTCGTATTCGTGACATTGATACGCGTGATATAGGTTGCGCTGGCCGTGAACGCTGGAATATACACGTCGCGTGGACCCAGCGGGAACCAGCCCACCGCCGGCCCGGCGCCGAAGCCCACGGAAACGCCGCCAAATCCTACCCACGCTACCAGCGCCGGCGCATATATCGGCACATCCGCCGCCGGACCCGGACACCATCCCCAATATCCCGAGAGATAAGCCCATCGCCCGTAGTGGAAGGGCGCGAATCCCCAAGGCTCGGCATCTACCCAGGTCCAGCCCCACGGCTCGATCCATGCCCAATTGCCGTCGCTATAGGGCGCCCACCCGGCGGCGACTCCGTTTGGCACCCAGACCTCGCCGTAATCCGGCACCTCCCGCCACGTCCCGTATTCGTCCAGATCCTGGTAGCCTACCATCTCCGGCGAAACGTACCGCGCCTGGGCATAGCGGTCTTCCGTCCGGTTCCGCTCTATTGCCCAGTGATCGAAGCCGTCGTAACCCGGCAGCCCGTTGATCTTGTACTGCGCCGACGCGCCCTGCCCCATGACTTCGGCCTGCTGGCCCATGCTCACCGTAATCGAGCCGGCGCCCGTGGTCAACTGCCCCCCTCCGTCCCGCACATCCACGTACGTCCGCCCGTCGTTGAGGTTGACGTCCAGCCGGTATTCGCCCGGACCGCCCGGCACGAACGCCACGTTCGGCGTGTCGATCTCCAGGTTGGCATCCGGCCGCCGCACCCGCACGTCCAACGTGCCCTCCGACAGCTTCACTTGCACGGCGTGATCGTCCAGGTTCAGGAACTGGAATGCCGCGCGATCGCCCAGCCGGAAGGCCGTTCCCGGTACGTTGACCTCGGCCCGCGCCCCTACATCCGCGTACAACTGATCGCCGATCGTCAAGGGCCGGTTCACCGTCGCCTCCACCCAGTTATCCACGCCCGCCGGCTCGAAGGAAACCGGACCGCTCACGTAACTGAGCCGCCCCGCCCACGTCGGCGGTTCTTGGGCTGCCAGAACTCCGCTGAGGGCCAGCCCGCATACCAGAAAGCTCCGTATCATTGCATTTACCCCTCTGCTGCTATCCGTCTGCACGCCGCGCGCCGCATTAAGGTTCGTAAAGTGCCAATCCGCACCGGTATCGGTATTGACACATCCCCGGTGCAGTGCCATACTGTAGCCAGAACACCACTGCACTGTGGTGTAAGGATGCTGCATGGCGACTCTGATTACCCCTACGTCGGTGATCTGTATCTCCCAGGCGCCCCTTTCGCTTCCGGAGATCGTCGCCGTAGCCCGTCATGGACAGCACGTAGTCCTCAGTGGCGACGAGAGTTTCCGGCGTCACATTCGCCGCAGCCGTGAGGCCCTCGAACGCAAACTGGCCGCCGGCGAAGTGGTGTATGGGGTCAATACGGGATTCGGCGGCAACGCCCGCTACGTAATTCCTTCCGATGAACTCGCCCATCACCAGCAGAATCTTCTGGAGTTCCTTTCCTGCGGTGTGGGCGAAGCGCTGCCCGAAGAGGCCGTGCGCGCCGCCATTCTGCTGCGCGCCAATGCCCTGGCGCGCGGACTGTCGGCCGTGCGCCTGGTGGTCATCGAGCGCCTGCTCGATCTGCTGAACCACGGTATCACCCCGATCGTGCCGCGCTACGGTTCGGTGGGCGCCAGCGGCGACCTGTGCCCTTCCGCCTACATCACCCGCGTCATGGCCGGACGCGGCGAGGCCTGCTACCAGGGTCGCCGTGTTCCCGCTGCCGATGCCCTGCGCGAAGCCCGCATCGAGCCCCTGTCTCTCGAGGCCAAGGAAGGTCTGGCGCTGTTGAACGGCACCACCGTCATGACCGGCATCGGCGCGATCCTCCTCGACGAAGCTGGCTATCTCTTCCGCCTGTCGTTGGGCGCCCTGGCCATGATCGCCGAAGCTCTGGGATCTTCGCCGGATTACTACCACCCCGCCATTCACATGGCCAAGCACCATCCCGGCCAACTCGCGGTGGCGGAGGTACTCCTCTCGCTACTCTTCGATTCCAAGCTGGCCGTGCCCCTGGATGATATTCGCGGCCGCGTGGCCGAAGCCGGCCGCCGCGCCAACGGCAATCACGACGTGGCCGCCGCCGGCGAGTCCATCCAGAGTCCCTATTCCCTGCGTTGCGCGCCACAGGGCCTGGGCCCCATGCACGAGACCTTGGAACAGTGCCGCGCGGTGATCGAGCGCGAAGCCAATTCGGTCAATGACAATCCGCTGATCGACTCCGACCGTGTCTATCACACCGGTAATTTCTACGGCGCGCACGTGGCGCGCGCCATGGACGGGCTCAAGCTGGATCTGGCGAATCTGGCCAACTGGCTGCATTCGCTGATGGCCCTGCTGATGGACGATCGCTTCTCCAACGGCCTGCCTCCGTCGCTCAGCCCGCACGTCGGCGTATACCAGGGCTTCAAGGGAATGCAGATTGTGCACACCAGCCTGGTCACCGCCATCCGCCATTGGTGCGCTCCCAGCCTGATTCACACCCTGCCCACCGAACAATACAACCAGGACATCGTCAGCCTGGGTACCCACTCGGCCCTCACCGCCATGGATGTGACGCGGCTTCTGCGCAGCGCGGTGGCCATCACCCTGCTGGCGGCGGCCCAGGCCATCGACCTCCGCTCCGGCCGTGATCGCTTGGGTGTGGGCACCCGCCCCATCTACAGGGCGCTGCGGGATGTGAGCGCCTTTGTGGAAGCCGACCGCGCGCTGGATCGCGATATCGCCGCCGTGAGCGCGCTCATCGATCGCCGCCAGATCCCCGTGTTGCGCTGAAGAGCATTGGGCGGTCCCGCCGGGCGCGGTTCTATTGCTGGAAATCCGGCTGCGACGGCGCTGAATGACCGCCGCGCGCCGGATGCCCTCCGAAAGCAAAAGAGGCGGACCCGAAGGCCCGCCTCTCTTGGCAATTCAAAGGTAAGCGAAGAATTAGAAGTGTAGGCGCAAGCCGAGCTGGATGATGCGCGTGTAGTTCGCCGAAGCGCCCGAACCGCCCAGCGTCAAAGCGCCGTACTGGCCGCCGATGACACCGAAGTTCAGCGGATCCTGGAGGTTCACTCCCGGATCGCCCCACTGCATGTGGTTCAGGACGTTGAACGCCTGCACGTAGATCTGCGCGCCCACCCGCTCCGTGAACTGGGTGTCCTTGGTCAGGCCGAGGTCCATGTTCCAACGCACCTGGCCGCGGAGGATTCCGGTGATTCCGCTCCGGCCATCGATACCGACCAGGAGCGGGCGGAATTCGTTGTAAACCTGCGATGGGTTGGAGAAGATGTTTACGCCGGCGCCACCCTGTGCGGGGTCGCCGTTGACGCCGATGTTGCCGTCGCTATTGACTCCAAAGTGCGGTGTGTTGCTCAGCGAACTGGCCTTGATCCCCACCGGTATGGCCGTAGCGCAGTCAACCGGGTCCCAGGCCTGGCCATATTCCAGACAGGAGCCGGTGATCGCCGGCAAGGGCAAGCCGGTGCCGAATGTGAAGATGGGGGCCAGGGTCCAACCACCCAGAATTCTGCTCAGGAAAGCCCCCTGGCCGATCTTATGCCCTTTGCCGAAGGGCAAACTATAGGTCGACATCAGGTTAAACACGAACTTACGGTCGAAGAACTCCGGGCCGTAGTCTGTATTCAGGTTAAAAATGTCGCTGGCGTTGTCCAGCGTGTAGGACTGACCGGTGCTGGCGATACCCAGGGCGTGGCTGTATGTGAAGTTGGCGTTCAATGTCAAGCCTTGGGAATAGCGTTTCTGGGCGGTAACCACCAGGGCGTTATAGTTGGAAAACCCATCCGTGGCATACGCGTAGCAGTAGTAGCACTGGGTGGTTGAAGCCAGAGCCGGACCGAAAGACGTCCAACTCGTATCCAGGTCGCTCCAGATACAGGTTACGCACTGCGTCAGCACGTTGCCGCTTTCGTTGGTGGCAACCGCCTGGGTGCAGTTGGCGAACCCGCCACAATAGCTGCTGCCTTTCAGCGCCTGCTCAAAGAAGGGCTGTGCCGCGGGCGTCTTGTTGCCAGCCAGAGCGAAGTAGATATTGTCGTAGGCTTGCGCGAAGGTTTGCCCACCCAGCTTGGTCTGGAAAGGAACGCTGCCGAAGTCCATGCCTTGATACAGATTGGTGGCATAGACACCGACATAACCGACTTCCAGGATCACATTGCCCTTCAACTGGCGCTGGATGCTGAAATCGATCGAATTGGTCACCGTGGGCTTCCAGGCCTGGTCGAGAGATTCAACCAGGGTGGAGTACGGCGCATTGACGCCGGGAGCCACCGGGGATTGCAGCGTCGGCGTGATAGCGCCTACGGGTGCATTGGTGCCGTCCACGCCAATCCGGAAAACGTTGCTCGGAGTCACCTGTCCGGCGCCCGTGCACTGTCCGCTGGTGTTGGGATCCTGGCAGCCTACCGGTTGCAGGAAGCCATCGCCCAGCACGGAGGTGGAAACCAGGCCCGCCGCCAAGCTGCGGGAATAGGAGCGGCCAAAGCCAACGCGCACGACCGTGGCCTTATTGCCAAGCAGCTTCTCGAGGAAGCCGCCCTTAACCTCCGGGTTCCAGGCCAGCGCCGCGCGCGGTCCGAAGCCGCCATAGAACGGATGATAGGGATACTTGCTGTTGCCCGCGCCCAAATCGCCCACGGGGGTGAATGCCAGCGTCGGGTTGTAGACTTGCCCCATGTTGGCCAACTGCTCCTCCTGGGCGACATAGGTGTTGATGAGAATGGGTGAGCCGGACGTCGTGGTCAGGATGTCCTGCGCGCCGTTTTTGTCAATCGGCGGCATCTGGATGGTCCAGTTCAGTCCGTAGCTCAGGGTGAGGTTGGGCTTGATCTTCCAGGAGTCGTTGAAGAAGAGGCTGTAGCTGGGGTCGTCGAGAACTGATTTGACGGGCGAGCCGAGCGGTTGCGCCGCCAGGTTCGCGCCCGAGCGCGCCACCACCACACTCGTGGAACTCGCCAATCCTAATACCTGGGCATAAAGACTGTTCCAGGAACCGTTGAATGAACTCGGAAGGCAGCCGCTGCTGACTGCATCAGAGCAGGCCATCGGCCGGTAATTCTGGTCGATGTTGACACCCGAATTGCTTATCGCTTCCACTAATTGCGTGAGGCCGCCGACGACGTTGTCGTACCGGTCGAACTTCCACCAGTCGTACATGTACTCGCCGCCGAACTGAAGCAGATGCGTACCCTTCAGCCAACTGAGACTGTCGCGGATGCCGTAGTCGTGACCGGCCCACAACCGAGCACGGGCATTCTGCGTATCCACGTTGTATGGCATCAGCGGGTTGCTGGTTTCCCCGCCGATGGCCAAGGCGCCATCCAGGCCGGGAAGTTGGGGCAGCGCCCCGACACGCAGGTACTGCCATTGGTTGCGCGTGTAGCTCAGGTGCAGCTCGTTGGTCAGGTTGGGTGTGATGGTCCCGGTAAGTCCGGTCACGAAGTAACGCGGCTGGACGGGGAAGCCGGATGCGGTGGCTGGCTGACCCAGCTTGTCGCCCGGCAGAATACCGCCGATATCGACTTGGTTGGTGGTCGGATTGATCTCGCGGAAGTACCGGTAGCTGCTGTACCAGCGCCACTTCGCGCCGAAATCGTGGTCGATACGAACCACCCCGAAATTCGTGGATAGCGGGTAAGAGAGTTGCCCGATGAACCCGCAGGTGTTCAAACCGTGGTCGCCGTAGTCGAGATCGTTGCAGGGCGGTTCATACTTGGACCACAACTGGCTTACCGAGGGACTGATACCGACGGCGCGGGGGTCACACTGCTGGTTGCCGCTCGGCCCGCAAGCGGTGGATGTCGCCAGGTTGTATTGCTGAATGGTCCCATTGGCATCGCGGAACTGCAGAATGCCTTGCTTCAGGGTTTCAGCCGGAACCAGTTTCTCGATGGGGCCACTGCGCGGATAACGCTCCCCCTCGTAGTTCATATAGATGTAAGTTTTTCCGCCCAGGAACTCAGGAGTTAATGGACCGCCGAACGACCCGCCGAAGCGATTGTAGTGTGATTTTGGCTTGTCGATGCCGTGGAAGTTGTTGTACCAGTCGTTGGAAGACAGCACGTCCGACTGAAAGTAGTCGTAAATCGAGCCGTGGTACTGATTCGTGCCGTGCTTCGTCGTGAGAAGCATCTGGCCGCCGCCCGAGAAGCCGAAGTCGGCGGTCATGTTGTTGGTGTTCACCCGCATTTCCTCGACGCTCTCCATGGGGGTGGGGACCACCGCCGAACGGCTCCCGACGTACGTGCCGTTATCGCCATCGAAGTCGCTGGTGGCGTTTCCGCCGTCCAGATAATAGGTATTCTGGTCGGACATGTTCCCCGCCACCTGGCCGCTGGTGATATTGCCCTCGGCATTGAACGTGGGAGCCGTCATCGGCTGCAGAAACAGGAGGGAGTTCACATCGCGGTTGATGGTCGGCAGGTCCAGCAGGCCTTGGCCGGTCACCGTGGTGCCCATGGTGGCGTTCAGGGTCTGCAGTTCGGCGCCGGCCTGCGCCGTGACTTCCACGACTTCGGCCGCGGCGCCGACTTCGAGCTGGACATCCACGGTCATCGTAGTCGCCACCAATACGGTCTGGCGGCGGATGACCGCTTTGCGGAAACCGGCGTTGGTGACAGAAATATCGTAGGTCCCGGGGTTGACGTCGTTAAACAGATACAACCCGGAAGGATTGGTTTGGGTGCTCCTGGAGATGTTGGTGGATGTATCCGTCAGCGTCACCACCGCGCCCGGAATGACCGCGCCGGTCGCATCCGTAACGCGCCCCGTGACGCTGGAGGACCCACTCGAGGTCTGCCCCAAAAGCATCGCCGCCGAGAGGAATACCCCCAGCAGCAAAAACGTTAGCTTGCTTCGCATTTGTATCCCCCAAAGATCGAAGATCACTACACCCGGCCGCAAAGGCCGGCGTTACACCTCAGTTTGGGAATGAATTGACGATCGCCGCCGGAAGGCACAAAACCACTGTGAATGGCTACGAGGCCCCCAAAGCGACGACTACTCCCTCATTCACCAATACCAGAGACCCCTCGGACTCTGGACTACTCCGTTTTTCCCTGTTAAATAGCTGCCAGTGTACTACCCCCCGCGTAAGAATGCAACAGGAAAATGTCGAATAGGCTAATTTTTTTCTACAGTAGGGGGTTCCCGCGCCTATGGCTGGAGTAGCGGCAAAGTAATAGAACCAGCAGGACTTGTGAACTCCAGGTTAAGCCGATGGATGTGCTTCGTTTTGCCGCGGAAGGGAAAGTAGAGATATCCGCTCACCGGTCCGTGGTGCTCACCCTCGGGCAACGCGGCCTGGACGGCCAATTCGTCCGCCGTGACCGGCGGCGGCTGTTCCGCGCCGGTCGGATTGGCGTCCGGCACGCGCGGCGCCGGGTACGGCGGCGGCGCTGTCGGATCGCCGGGAAAGCGCTCCCCGGGACGGGGCGCTCCGAAAATGACCGGACCGACCCCGGCTTCGACACCCGGATGCTGCTGCTGGTCCGGATGGCGTAGGGAGGAGGCCACGAATTCAGCCGACTGCGGCCCGAGCCCCGGCTTCTTTCCGTTGACCACCAAAGCAAACTGGCTGGCGCCCAGGGTCAGGGTCTGACCCTTGGCGGGGAAGAAGGCGACCTCCACCACCAGGAAGTCCCGGGCGATGTACATCTCATTGCCGCTGGAGAAGCTGTGCACCAGATACTCGGCGCCGACGCCCAACTCGTTCAGCCTGGCATGCGCGGGGTAATCCTGCTCGCTCCGCTTCGGGACCGTGCCGTACCGGGCCGCCAGAACGCCGCACAGGCCCAGCCACAGGACTGCGGCGCGCCACCGTAAGTTCTCCACACATCCATGATAGGATTTAGTTTCACCGTGCGGAAAGTCCCGTTTTCACAGGCTATCCGGATAATCGGGCGGGGATCGCGGAATTGGATTGCGGGCCGGCCCATCGTGGTCTCATTCGAGGTCACCGATTCCTGCACCTGTTACTGCCGGCACTGCGACCATGGCGGTCCCCAGGACGAAACGGGACAACTGCGGCCGCCCGAATACCGGCGTTACATGGACGTGTTGCAGCCTTGCGTCGTGCAGATCTCGGGCGGCGAGCCGCTGATGCGCGCCGACGTGGTGGACATCGTCAGTCAGATCAAGAGCAGCGGGCGCCCGCCGTACACCATCCTGGTTTCGAACTGGTCCTTGATGACCGAGGCGCGTTATATCGCGTTGCGCCAGGCGGGGGTGGACCAATTCTCGGTGAGCCTGGATTTCCCCGACGAGCGGCACGATGACTTCCGCCTGTACCCCGGTCTCTACAAACACCTCGCGGAAATGGTGCCCAAGCTGGCGCGGCTGGGCTACGACGATATCGTGCTGAACAGTTGCATCACCAGCGAGAACGTCGGCGAGATTCCGGCGCTGGCCGGAAAGGCGCGCGAATGGGGGGTGAACCTGTGCTACAGCGCCTACTCACCCCGCCGCACCGGCTGCCGCGAGTACTTCCTCAATACGCCCGAACAGCTCGCCACGCTCAACCGCGGACTCGACATGGTCGAGAGCATGCGCGACCACACCAATTGGATCGTCAACTCGAAGAGCACCCTGGACGCCACGCGCCAATACTTTGCGCAGCACGGCACGCCGGGCTGCAAAGCGGGCCTGCGCTTCCTGGTGGTGCGTAGCGACGGCGCTCTGCAGCCATGTTCCATGCAGTTCCAGAGGTTCGGCCTGGAGGAGCGGGACCGGCTGATCCGCGAGTTCACGGCAGGCAACACGTGCGACCAGTGCTACGTCTCGATCCGCTCCTACCTGGACAAGAGCTTTCCGCAACTCCTGCGGGAGAACGTGGCGGAGTTCTTCTCGTTCGAGCGCTAGCGACAATCTGAGATCTGGTTTACCGGTGAACCGGGGAGAGCGCGACTTCGCGGCTGACGACGCGGGCCGCCACGGGATTTCCGATCCGCATTTCCGCCCAGTCATAGCCGAATTCCTGGCCGCAATCGAGACAGACAACGTAAGTGCCATGCCGTTGTCCCGCGGGCGAGGTCACGCCATTGCGCGAGGGTGTAAGGGGAAATGTGGTTCTGGCGTGGGTACAGCCGAAAAGGTAATTCACCAATTTATTTAACATAGCCAACCCCTTCACTCGTTTTAGATACGAAAGCGGGCCTCCTGGTTTCATCCACCCGAACGGAGCGCGCTTTCGGACCCGGAATGAAATTGACGCGCCCCTAACTGTTAGTGATGTTCGCGGCGCCAGCGTTTCAACGATGAAGTTTGGCGGCCACGGCTTCCGCAATCTGCTTGCCGTGGTGGCGGCCGTTTTCGATGAAGATCTCGTTGGTGTGCATGCCCGCCACAATGACACCGGCCAGGTAAACACCGGGACGTTCACTCTCCAGCGTCTGGGGATCGCTGCGCGGTTTCCGGGTCTCCGGGTCCAGCGTAATGCCTATGGAATTCAAGAAGTTGAGATCCGGGCTGTAGCCCGTCAACGCAAATACGAAATCGTTGGGGAGTGACACTTCGCCGCGCGGCGTGGAGACCAGCAGCGAATCGGGCCGGATCTCCACAACCTGTGAGTTAAAGTACGCCTGGATCTCGCCGCACTTGATACGGTTTTCAATATTCGGCTTGATCCAATACTTCACTTTTTCGGAGATGCCCGCGCCGCGATGGATCAGTGTGACTCGCGCGCCGGTCCAGAACAGTTCCAGCGCGGCAATGGCCGCGGAATTTTTGGCGCCGATCACAGCCACGTCGTGGTTGTAGTATGGGTGCGGCTCCCGATAGTAGTGCAGTACCTTACTAAGTTCTTCGCCGGGAACATGTAACAAGTTAGGAACGTCATAATATCCGGTAGCCAGAATGACCTTACACGACGTATAAGTGTGATGACAGCCCAGCCGGTCCGTAGTAGACACGTGAAAGGCGCCGTCCTCGCCGGAAACGTTTTCCACACGCTCGTAGTCGTGGATATTCAGCTTGTAGTGATCGGCCACCCGCCGGTAGTACTTCAGAGCCTCGTGCCGGTTGGGCTTCTCGTTGAGGCTGGTCATCGGAATGTCACCGATTTCGAGCAGTTCCGGCGTGGTGAAAAAGACCATATTGGTCGGATAGTGGTAGATGGAGTTCACCACGCAGCCCTTCTCGATGAGCAGCGTGCGGATGCCGCGTTCCTGCAGCTCGATGCCGCAGGCCAGGCCGGTGGGACCCGCGCCGACCACGATGGCGTCGAACTGGGTCACAGCCGGCTCTCGATTTCCGCGTAGATGCGCTGAAGGGCCGCCGGCAGAGCCGCGGGATCCTTGCCGCCGCCTTCCGCCATATCCGGCCGGCCGCCGCCCTTGCCGCCGACCGCCTGCGCCACGGCGGCCGCCAGTTTGCCGGCATGCACCTTGGAGGTGAGATCCCTGGTGACCGCGGAAACGATGGACACCTGCGAGTCCGCCACCGACGCCAGAACCACCACCGCGCTCTTCCACTTGTTACGCAGCGCGTCGGCCAGCTCGCGCATCTGCGCGCGGTCCATGCCGTCGGCCTGCTCGGCGAGAACGCGCGCGCCGTTATAGGTGCGGGCGCGGGATTCCAGTTCGCCGGCCGCGTGGTGGGCCAGCTTGCTGCGCAGCTCGCGCTTCTCGTGCTCCAACGCTTTCTCCCGGGCCAGCATCTTCTCCACGTGTTCGACCAACTCCGGTTCGGAGGCGCGCAATAGTTCGGAAAGCCGGTGCAGGGTGCCGGTGAGATCCTGGTACTGCCGCACGGCGGCTTCGCCGGTAATCGCCTCGATGCGGCGGACGCCGGCCGAGATGCTGCCTTCGTAGACGATCTTGAAGACGCCGATATCGCCGGTGCGGCGCACGTGCGTGCCGCCGCACAACTCCTTGCTGAAACCGGGGACCGAGACGACGCGCACCTGCTCGCCGTACTTTTCGCCGAACAGGGCCATAGCGCCGGTGGCCACGGCTTGCTCCAGCGGCAGGATCCGGGTTTCCACGCCGGTGTTGCGCAGGATCTCTTCATTCACCAGCCGCTCGACCTCTTCGATCTCGGCCTGGTCCATGGCGGCGTAGTGCGTGAAATCGAAGCGCAGGCGCGGCGGCTCCACGACGCTGCCGGCCTGCTTGACATGGGTCCCCAGGACCTGGCGCAGCGCGGCATGCAGCAGGTGGGTGGCGGTGTGGTTGCGCATGGTAGAGAGGCGCAACGGCGCGGCGACCTCGGCGCGCAGCTCGTCGCCCACGCGAATGGGCGCGGCCGAAACGATGCGGTGCACGGTGAGGCCGGGCACGGCGGGATAAGCCGTCTCGACGTCGGCGACCTTGTCCCCGTTGGCAGCCAACAGGCTGCCGCGATCGCCCACCTGGCCGCCGGTCTCGGCGTAGAATGGCGTGCGGTCGAGGACCAGTTCCGCCTCCACGCCCGCGGCGATCTCGTCGCGCAGTTCGCGCCCGACGAGCAAGCCCTTGACGCGGCTGGTGGAACACATCTCGTCGTAGCCCAGAAACCGGGTGCGGCCCTGCTCCACCAGCTCCTGATAAGCCGGCGCGATGGCGCCTTTTTCCGCGCCTTTCCAACTGGCGCGGGCGCGCTCCCGCTGGCGCTCCATTTCGCGGTCGAAACCCGCGCGGTCGATGGCCAGTCCGCGCTCGCGGGCCATGTCCTCCTGCTCGTCCAGCGCCAGCCCGTAAGTGTCGTAGAGCTTGAAGGAGATGGCCCCGGGGATCCGGTTCGCTGAGAAGTCATCGACGTACATTATTCTGTTCGCCGTCGATTTGATCTCTTCGTTGAAGACCCGCTCCGCGACCAGGAAGGTAGTGGCATAGCGGTGTTCTTCATCCTTCACGATGCGCGCCACGCGCTGCACGCTCTCGAGCAGCTCCGGATAGGCGGGCTTCATCAACTCGGCCACGCTGCCGGTGAGCTTGTAGAGGAACGGATCCTCCACGCCGATCATGCGCACGTGGCGCATGGCCCGGCGCATGATCTTGCGCAGCACGTAGCCGCGGCCTTCGTTGGACGGCAGCACGCCGTCGTGGATCAAAAATGTCGTGGCGCGGCAGTGGTCGGCGGCGATGCGCAGTGCGGTATCGGTGCGTTGGTCCGCGCCATAAGAGACGCCGAACATGTCCGCCGCGCGCAGGATGATGGGTTGGATCAGGTCCGTATCGTAGTTGGAGAGCTTGCCTTGCATCACGGCCGCCACCCGCTCCAGGCCCATGCCGGTATCGATGGAAGGCCGCGGCAGGGGCGTCAGCACGCCGGCGGAATCGCGGTTGAACTGCATGAACACGAGGTTCCAGATTTCGACGTAGCGGCCGCCGGCGTCGCTCGGAAAGGCTTCGTGCTCGTGACCCGCTTCGGACGTCCCCGGACCCATGTCGTAATGGATCTCGGAACAGGGGCCGCAGGGGCCGGTGTCGCCCATCTGCCAGAAATTGTCCTTCTCGTCGCAGCGGAAGATGCGCTCCCTGGGCACTCCCGCGACCTGCTGCCAGAGGCGCTCGGCGTCGTCGTCCTCGCGGAAGACCGTGACGTACAGGCGATCCTTGGGCAGGCCGTAGTCCTTGGTCACCAGGTCCCAGGCAAACTCGATGGCTTCGGCCTTGAAGTAGTCGCCGAACGAGAAGTTGCCCAGCATCTCGAAGAAGGTGTGGTGGCGCCGGGTATAGCCGACGTTCTCCAGATCGTTGTGCTTGCCGCCCGCGCGGACGACTTTCTGCGCGGTAGTGGCGCGGTTGTAGTCGCGCTTTTCCAGGCCCAGGAAGGTGTCCTTGAACTGGTTCATGCCGGCGTTGGTGAACAGCAGCGTGGGATCGTTCGCCGGAACCAGCGAGGAGCTGCGCACCACGCGGTGGCCGCGCGCGGCGAAGAAGTCGAGGAAGCGTTGGCGGATTTGGTGACCGGTCACCTTATTATTCTAGCGGGCGGGAACTGCTTTGCGCCGGGCGGCCGCCGATTCGAGTCCGGAACGATATGTTTCGGAACTGAAAGCCGGATGCTTCGTATTATTGATTAACTACGATGTGGAACGATATCCGTTACGCCTTCCGTACGCTGATGCGCGAACCCGGCTTTGCCGCCATGGCCATACTGAGCCTGGCCATCGGGATCGGCGCGAATACGGCCATTTTCTCGGTGGTCAACGGGGTGCTCCTGCGTCCCCTGCCCTACCGGGAGCCGGACCGGCTGGTCGCCATCCGTGAAGTGATCCCGAAACTGGCGCATCTGTATCCCAGCCTACCCGTGAATCTGAATCACTACTTCGAGTGGCGCAAACGCTGCCGGGCGCTGGAGTCGATCGCCGCGGTACGAACCGCCGAATTCAACCTGACCGGCGACGGCGAGCCGGAGCTGCTCAACGGCGCGCAGGTCTCGGCGAACATCTTTCACGTGCTGGGCGTCAACCCGCGTTACGGACGGGCTTTTCTGGACGAAGAAGATCCGGACGGCCACCAGCGAGTGGTGGTGATCTCGGACTCGCTGTGGCGGCGGCGCTTCGGCGGCGATCCCGCGATCCTGGGGCGCAGCATCCTGCTGGGAGGCCGGCCGCACGTGGTCGTGGGCATCATGCCGCGGGATTTCCGCTTTCCCGCGCAGACCGGGTTGGGCTTTGCCGGCCTGGGCCCCAAGACCGAGATCTACCGGCCGGTGGGCTACTCCAAGGATGACCTCGACGATTGGGAAGGCGAGTTCAATTGGGCGGGAATCGCGCGGCTGCGGCCGGGCGTGACGCCGCAACAAGCCATCGCCCAGTTGAACGCCATCCAGGCGGAGATCGGCACCCATCTCAAGGAGAAGATGGATCTGCATGTGGCGCTTTCGCCGCTGCAGGAAGACATCGTCGGTTCCTCGCGCCGAGGCCTGCTGGTGCTGCTGGCGGCGGTGGGCGCGGTGCTGCTGATCCTGTGCGCCAACCTGGCGAATCTCTCGCTGGCACGCGCCGCCGGACGGGTGCGGGAATCCGCCATCCGTACGGCGCTGGGCGCCAGGCGGCTGCAGTTGATGCGGCAGATGTTGACCGAGAGCATGCTGCTGGCGCTCACGGGCGGCGCCCTGGGCATCGTCCTGGCGGCTTGGGGAGTGCAGGTGCTGTTGAAGACCGCACCCGTGGAACTGCCGCGCACCGACGAAGTGACCTTGGACTGGCGGGTGCTCGGCTTCGCGCTGCTGATCTCGATCGCGACCGGCGTCGTATTCGGCATTCTGCCGGCTCTGCGCAGCGCCGGCGCGCATCCGCAGGAGGCGCTCAAATCCAGCGGGTACACCACCACCGAAGGCCGCCATGGCATGCGCCTGCGCGGGGTGCTGGTGGGCGTGGAAGCCGCGGTCAGCGCCATGCTGCTGATCGCGGCCGGCCTGCTGCTGGGCAGTTTCGTGCGGCTCATGCACGTGGATAAAGGGTTCGACATCGAGCGGGTACTGGCGGTGGACCTGGCCGTGCCGGCCTCCAAGTACAAAGACGAGGCGCAACAGGCGGCCTTCCTGCAGCGGGTGCTGGAGAAGACACAGGCGCTGCCGGGCGTCCAATCGGCGGGCTTTGTCTCCGCCTTGCCGCTGCAGGGCGAGACCTGGATCGATATGGCCGCCGCGGAAGGCGACACGCGGCCCCTGTTTGAGCGGGCCATGGTCAACGTGCGCTTCGTCAGTCCGGGCTACTTCAGTACCCTGCACATCCCGTTTCGCGAAGGCGCGACCTTCGACGACAGCCAGCGCAACCGCAAAGTGGTGATCATATCGCAAGGCCTGGCGCGGCGTCTGTGGCCCGGAAAGAACGCCGTGGGGCGCAGGATGCAGCACAACGATCACCTGGAGGAAGTGGTCGGAGTCACGGCGGACATCCGCAGCACCAGCCTGGACAAGGAGCCGGTGCTGATCATCTACATTCCGTACTGGCAGCGGGTGGGACGGCTGTTGACCTCGCTGCTGGTCCGCACGGCCATGGATCCGCACGGCATGGCCACGGCGGCGCGGGAAGCCATACGGCAGGTGGATGCCGATGTACCCGTGCCGGCCATGCGCACCATGCAGGAGGTGATGTCCGGGTCGGTGGCCGAACGGCGTTTCCAGATGCTGCTGGTGGCGTTGTTCGCCGCCGCCGCGCTGGCGCTGGCCGGTTTCGGGATCTACGGCGTGGTGTCGTATTCGGTGGAGCGGCGGCGCGCGGAGATGGGCATTCGCATGGCGCTGGGCGCGGGCTCGGCCGGCTTGCAGCGGATGGTGCTGTGGCAAGGCGTGCGTCCGGTGGCGCTGGGACTGATGGCGGGCATCGTGATGGCGCTGGCCGCGGGCCGGGCGCTCAGCAGCATGCTGTTCCAGGTGAGCGCGCGCGATCCGCTGACCATCGGCGCGGTGTCGTTCGTGCTGCTGGCGGTTTCGGCCGCCGCCGCACTGGTGCCGGCGCGCCGGGCCACGCGGGTTGACCCGATGACCGCGCTGCGGTTTGAATAGGCGGCCGGCGGCTTCAGCGCGCAACGGCGGCGAGCAGCGCTGCCACCGGGGCATTGTCTCCGAAAGTCGCGCTGACGTGCGCGTACCGGTCCACGTTGCCGGAACCGAAAACGAAGCTGCCGCCCAACTGAAACGGATTCTCGCCCAGCTTGTGCTGCGTGTGCCCGGCCGCCCGGGCGCGCTTGCGCGCCGCGCTGTTGTCCGCGCGCACCATGTGCAGGATGTTGGCGCGGCGCAGGCCGGCGGCGCGATAGGCCTGGCGCTGCGCATCGATCAGGAGCGGAAAGGCGATGCCCGTCTCCTCGCGAAACGCGCGCGCGTACAGCGCATCGCCCAAGCCGATGGCCGCCAGGCCGGCGCCCCGTTCGCGGAACTCCTGTTCATGCGCGCGCAACTGCGCGACGTGTTCGCGGCAGAAGATTCATCCGTAGTGCCGCAGGAACACTACCACTGCCGGCTGCCGCTCCCAGAGCGAGCCCAACCGCACCTCGCCGCCGGCGGCTTCGGGCAACACGATGGGGGCCAGCGCGGAAGCCAGCATATTCAGAAAGTGTACGCCTTGCGCACCCAGACCGAATCCATCATGATCGGGAACGGGATCAGGTCATCCGGCCGCGGCGCCACGCCCGGCATGCCGTCGATGCCATAGGATTGGTCGACCACTTCCATGCGATAGCCGGCCGCCGGTGCGGCGAGGCGAAGGCGCAGATCCAGGCCCTGCGCCGGCACGTTGAAATAGCACAGGCCCCAGCGCCGCATGCGGAAGGCGTAGGTCTTTTGGCCAGGCTTCAAGCCGAAATACGCCTGGCTGGCGTCGATGGGCACGCCGTCGACGCTGGCTTCCAGCACCGGCGCACGCTCGTCGCCGTAGATGTACAAGCGCGGCGCGTGCCGCGGCGAGGTGACGCGCAGGCGCAGCGTACGCACCGCGCCGGCCACGGAATCCTCCACCCGGTCGAGCCGCGGCGCCGCCAGCGGCACCGCCGGCGCGGCGTGCGTCAGGTATTGCCAGGACATGAACGGGACGAACTGGGGCAACGCCGCGCGCTGCGGATTGGCGCCCAGGTAGTGCGCGGTCCAGTCGTCTTCGTGCTCGTCCAGACTGAACCACACGGCTTTGCCCGTATCGGCATCCATGCCGTAGTAGATGCTGTCGGTGCGCGGCAGGTCGCGATTGGGACCGGCGAGGAACGCGCCGGCGACGAGGCAGCCCGCGCAGACCAATGCGGCGGCGCCGGGCAGCCACCAGCGTCCCACGCGCGCCATCACGTCCACGCAGGGGATCAGCAGACCCAGCAACAACACGGTGGCGAACGCGCCCGTGAACGCCATGCGCATGGTGAGCGACATGAACAGCAGCTCGATGGACGGCGCCATCAAAACCAGGGCGGGCACCGCGCTGGCCAGCACCAGGAGCAGGGAGCCGGCCGAGTCGCCGGGCTGCCGGCCGCGCACCACCAGCAGGGCCAGGGCCGCGGTGGCGGCCAGCAGGGGCCACAGGAACAGGTAGGTCGCGCCAGGCATCAGTATGCCGGTCGCCAGAACCAGCAGCAGCCAGCCCAGCAGAACGCCGGCCCACAGATTCAGCACGCGGGCGCGGCGCGCGATCAGGGCGTAGACTCCCGTGCCGATCGCGATCGCCAGCGCGACACTGGCCAGGCGATAGACGTCCGCGTGGTAGGGATCGCCGGCGAAGGCCTGCCACACCCCGGCATCGTGATTGCGGACCAGCGACCACATCGCCTGCACCGCGGCGCTGGCGATCGCCAGCAACAGCAGGCAGCCGACGAAGCCGGCGAGCACGCCGCCCAGGCTCAGCCGGCGCCGGGCGATGCCGAGCGTCACGGTGGCCGCCAGGAACAGCGCGGCGGCGATCGCCAGGGGCAGGCTCCAGGATATGGGATAAACCACCACGCCCAGGAGCGGCAGCACGAAATAGGTAGCGTCCGGGGCGCGCATGTGGCGTAGATCCAGGCTGCCGAAGCGCCGCGCCAGGGCCAGGGCGTAATCGCCCTCCTGCTGCAGGCTGCGCGGATCCAAGTGTGCCGGATCGTCGTACTGCGTGTGGTAGTAGCACACGTCGTTGATGTAGGCGAAACCCATGCCCACCAGCCCGGCCTGCTTGTAGAACGACAGGTCGGTGTCGTTGGGCAGCAGCTTGTAGGCTTCGTAGCTCAGCGACGACGTGACCGGATGCGGCGCGGCGGCGGCGAATTCGCGGATCAGCTTGCCGTTGCCCTCGCTGGTTTCGAACATCATGCCGGGGCCGCTGGTGCCGCGCGCCTCGAAGTTCAGCACCACGCCGACCTGTTTGGCCAGGGGATCGCGATCCAGAAAACCGCGGGCGCCCAACAGGCCGGTCTCTTCGCTGTCGGTGAACAGGAAGATGACGTCGTCGCGCAGAGGCGGGCCGGCCCGCAGCGCGCGCAGGGTCTCCAGTTCGAGGCCGACGGCGTGCCCGTCGTCGCTCGCGCCGGGACCCGCGGACACCGAATCGTAATGGCCCGAGAGCATCACGGCCCTGGTGTTGGCGGCGCCGGGCAGAACCGCGATGACGTTCTGGACGGTGGCGGCGTTGTACGGCGAACCCCAGCGCGGACTGACCACGATCGCCGTCTGAATTTCCGGTTGCACGCCCAGCGCAGTTAGCTGCGAGACGATGTAGTCGCGTACCGCGTCATGCGCCGCGCTGCCCACCGGGTGTGGACCGCGCGCGAACGCGCGTATGTGCGCCAGCGCCCGCTCCGCGGAGAATACGGTGGCGGGCGCGGCGGCCGGTACGGCGGCGGGCGGACTGATCAGCCGCAGCGACCACCACGATACGGCAGCCAGAAAAACGAGGGTCCCCAGAGCTGGTTTCATGGGCCGGTCGCGGCGCGCTATTGGTCCTTGGCGCAGGTGAAGTTAGCGGCGTCGTCGGTGCTGCCGGAGCCTTTATAGTGCGCGGTCAGCGGATAGGCGCACAGCGGCCGGGTGCGCACGATCTCGCTCTTCTGGTCCATGTCGCTTTTGCGCTTGGCGGCGATGATGCGCTCCGGAGCGACGCCTTTTTCCACCCAGCGTTCCAGGGCGGTGTCCACGTCGTGATCGGCGTCGCCCGCCGCAACGCTCAATTGGCCGAAGCTGTTGGCGCCCGATCCGCCGCCGCAATGCTGCATGCCCGGCACCATGAACAGCCGCACGAAACTGTCGGCCTCGCTCTGGCCCATGCGCGCTACCACGCTGTCGTAATAGTTGATGGTGTTCTCGGGGGCGATGGCGGCATCGCTCCAGCCGTGATACAGGATCAGCTTGCCGCCGCGCTTGCGAAAACGGCTGAGGTCGGGATCGGTGGCATTGAGGTTGCGGCTCTGCTTGTCGTCGCTGGTCTTGGTGTCGCGGTCCGCGTCGAAGGTGCGATAGTCCCACTGGGCGTTATCGAAGACCATGTTCTTGAAGTATTGGGTGCCGAAGGCGTACATCAGGCTTTTCTCGGGCGCGTTCCCGGTGATCCAGAGGGCCCAGCCGCCGTACTCGGCTTCGCCCCCCGGCGCGTAGCCGGGGAAGATGGATCCGTGCGCGTTATGGCCGCCGGCATACAGCTTCTTCAGCGCGGTCACCTGCGGCGCCGTCAGGCAACTGTCGGTCTCGGCGCCGTGACACAGCAGCACGCCGGGGTCCCAGTGGCAGCGCGCGGGGTTTTCGATGACGCCGTCCTTCACGCCGTCGTTGGCATCGCAGGCGGCCAGCGCGGCGTCCTGAATGGCGCGCAGTTTTTTGGCGGGGATGTAGCTGTCCTTCTCGCCGGTGAGCGCCAGTTGGTCCCAGGCGGCGTTGGCCAGCAGATGCGTCCAGTAGTTGGCGGGCGAGCCGGCGATGATGCCGTTGTAGTCCTCCGGATACCGCTGCGCTTCCATCAGCGCCTGGCGGCCGCCGTTGGAGCAGGAGCTGAAGTAGGCGCGCCGGGCGGGCTCGCCGTAGTAGGCGCGGATGATGGCTTTGGCATCCACGGCGGTTTCATGAATCGCGCGATAGCCGAAGTCGGCGATCTTGTCCGGATGGTCCAGCGCCCACGCCGCATCCGTGCCGCCGGCTTCATGCCCCGTATCGGTGCTGGCGGTGGCGTATCCGGCGTTGAGAGACAGCGCCAGTTGGGCGTATTCGATGGCGCCCGCGAAGCCCCCGTTCCCCATCCCCTGGAACTTGCCGTTCCAATTGGCGGCCGGCATCCAGACCTCGAACTCGATGTTCGAATCCGGCGCCGGCTTGATGACGCCGGCCACGCGGCAGAATGCCGGCAGATGCGGCATCGCCTTGCCCGCCGGCGTGGTGAATGCGCCCGCGGCCACCGGCTGCGCTTTGCCGATGGTGGTGGACTTGAGACTCAGCTTGGATAGGGCCTCGCAAGACTGGGGCGAGGGCGCCGCCGCGGCGATTCCGGCAAACGCGAGGACATACAGAGGCTTTGGGAATGTCATAGGCAGACAGCTCCTATTGAATATACGCCCAAAACGGACGGCCCTGGTTATCGCCCCGTCGCAGCGGGCCCCCTGTCACTGGCGGCGAAACTCTCCCAACCGAAGTCGGGGTAAGTTCCATCGCAGCCGAAGTTGAACCCGATGCCCGGATTGCCGCCCGGGTAAGTGCTGTCGGTGGCCGTGGCGCGCAGAGCGCCGTTCACGTAGACGCGGATGGTGCCGCCGGCGATTACTGCCTTGGCCCCATCGCCGTTCTGAATCGTGAATCCGTTGACCTGTCCGCAAACCGCCGGGTAGTTACAACTGGACCCCAGGTAAGTGAAGTCCGCCAGCGGCCCGTTCCACCTGACAATCTGCAGATAGGCATGCGAGACGCCGAAGTTTATCTCATAGCCGGTGATGCTATGCGCGCTGACGGTGGTGCGCAGGCGCAATTCGATCTCCTGGTAATACGATGCATTCGTGGCGCGGATTCTGGCTTTGGCTTCCACGGTTTGATCCGGCCCCCAGGCGCCTTTCAGGATGGCGGTGGGGTCGGCGTACTCCACCGGGCACGGACCCACGCCGAACGCTTCGCCGAGCCTGGTGCGGACGTTGCACCAATCGACGCCGTCCGCCGCGCCGTTCGACCAGCGTCCGCCTTCGGAGATGGGGTTCTCGGTGAGGGGGAACGTAGTCTGGTAGCTCATGGCGTAGAGGCTCGAGCTAAGCAGCAGAAGGCTAATGATCCGCATCGTATGTATCTTCCTTTTGCCATCGGCGATTCGCGTTACAATCCTCGATGCCGTTCAATATAGCGCCATGAAGCTGGGACTCGGACTCTACCGCCACATGCTCACCGCCGACAATTTCCGCTTCGCGCGGCAGGCGGGAGCCACCCACATTGTGGCGCACTGGGTGGACTACTTTGCGCATTCGCCCAATCTGCCGGGCACGGACGGCGAGAACTGCTGGAGCGTCAGCGACAACCGCGGACAGTTATGGACCTATGAAGAGCTGGCCGATCTGAAGCGGGCGGTGAACGCGGAGGGCCTGGAGCTGGCCGCCATCGAGAACTTCGACCCGTCGCACTGGTACGACATCCTGCTGGATGGGCCGCGCCGGGAGCAGCAGCTCGAGGATATCAAGACCATCATCCGGCGGGTGGGCAAAGCCGGGATTCCGGCGATCGGATACAACTTCAGCATTGCCGGCGTGTGGGGCCACGTGGTCGGACCATACGGCCGCGGCGAAGCAGAGAGCGTGGGATTCCTGGGACCGGACGGTCCCGCCGAGACTCCCATTCCCAACGGGCAGGTCTGGAACATGATCTACGACCCGGACGCCGCCAAGGGAACCGTCGGCACGGTTACCGGCGAGCAGCTCTGGCAGCGCCTGGAGGTCTTCCTGAAGGCGGTGGTGCCGGTGGCGGAAGAGGCCGGCGTACGCCTGGCCGCGCATCCCGACGATCCGCCGATGCCCACCATACGGGGCACCGCCCGTCTGGTCTACCAGCCGCATCTGTATCAGCGGCTGCTCGACATGGTGCCCAGCCGCGCGAATGCGCTGGAGTTCTGCCAGGGCACCATCGCGGAGATGCAGGGCGGCGATGCGGAAGTGCACGATGTCTACAGCGCCATCGAGAAATACAGCCGGCAGGGCAATATCGCCTATGTGCACCTGCGGAACGTGCGCGGCAAGGTACCGCGTTACACCGAAGTATTCATCGACGAGGGCGACGTGGACATCGTGCGCGCGCTGCGGATTTATAAGCGCAACGGCTATGACGGCGTGGTGATCGCGGATCACACGCCGCACCTGCGGTGCGCCGCCTCGTGGCATGCCGGGATGGCCTTCGCGATGGGTTATATCCGGGGAATTCTGCAGTCCATCTGATGCGCGGAAAACGATCCAGGTAAGCGGGTTACAATATCCGGTTATGCTCATCGCTTCTTCCAGGCGCCGTTTCCTGGGTACTCTGGCCGCGGCTGTTCCCGCGGCCCGCGCCCTCACGGAGACGCAGCCGCCCAGCCCGCTGCCGTTTCCCGTGATCGATTTTCACGTGCACCTGAATCCGTCGTTTTCGCTGGCGGATGCGGTGGCTCTCTCCAAAAAGACCAACGTAAAGTTCGGCATCGCCGAACATGCCGGGACCAAAGAGAACGGATACCCCTCGATCCTCACCAACGACGAGGAACTGCGCGGCTGGGCCGCCAAGCTCGCAGGCCAGCCGGTCTTCAAAGGCGTCCAGGCGGAGTGGGTCGACTGGATGAGCTGCTTCTCCAAGCCGGCCCTGGGATCCATCGACTACGTGCTCTCGGATGCCATGACCATCCCCGGCGCCGGCGGAAGCCGCCTCAAGATGTGGTTGCACGGCTTCGACCCGGGCGACGCGCAGGAGTTCATGCTGCGCTACGTGCGCTGGAACGTGCAGGTGATCGAGAAGGAGCCGTTGGACATCTTCGCGCATCCCACCTGGCTGCCGGCCCCCCTCGACCAGCGGGCGGGCGAGTTGTGGACCGAGGAGCGCATGAAGCCCATCATCCGCTCGCTGCAGCGCACCGGCACCGCCGTGGAGATCGATTCCCACTTCAAGCTGCCGAGCCTGGACTTTCTGCGCATGGCCAAGGAAGCCCACTTGAAATTCTCCTTCGGGTCCAACAGCGGCAGCGGTCCGGCGCGCGGCATCGACTTCTGCATCGAGCAGGCCAAGGCTCTGGGCCTTACGGCGGCGGACATGTTCATGCCGGCGCAAGGCAAGCGCAGGCCGTACCTGCGGCGCAAGGTGTAGCGGCTCACCCAAGCCGGCGATAGCTCTCGAGAGTCCATTCGTCCGCCGCGCTGTTGTGCTTCAGGATGTAGAGATTGCCATCGTCGGCCCGGACCTTGAAGAAGGTCTCGCCGGGGCCGTACCACTGATCCAGCACTGACTCGACGCGGTATTCGCGGCCGCCTGACTCGAACGCCAGCGGCCGCTCATCCGCTTTACGGCCGGCGTAGCATCGTACCCGCAAAGTCATTCGCCGCCTACTGCGGACCCTTGGCCAGCGCGGTGGCGCCCATCATGCCGCCCAGTCCCATGGTCTCCACCGCGGACGAGGGCACGATCACCATGGAGCCGCGCTCTTTGATCGCCTCGTACAACATATTCATAGCGCGCAGGTGCAGGGCAACCGGGTTGTCGTGGTAGGTGCTGGCGGCCAGCGAGAACTTGTCGGCGATCTCCGTCTCCGCCTGCCCCAGAATGTTGCGCGCCTGCCGTTCACGTTCGGCTTGCGCCTGCCGCGACATGGCGTCTTCCAGCTCGTGGGGGATCTTGACGTCGCGGATCTCCACCGACTGCACGGTGATGCCCCAGGGATTGGTCTTCTCGTCCAGGATGCGCTGTAACTCGTGCCCCAGGGTCTCGCGCTCAGTGATCATCTGCGCCAGTTGATGGCGGCCAATGGATTCGCGCAGCGCCGTCTGGGCGCCCATGGTGATGGCGCTGGTGAAGTCTTCCACTTCCAGGATGGATTTTTCGGCGTTCCACACCAGCCAGAAGACGATGGCATCCACGTTCACCGGCACCGTGTCGCTGGTCAGCGCCGATTCGGCCGTCACGCTGGATACGCGCACCCGCTGGTCCACGAACCGGCTCAGCGAATCCACCACCGGAACAATATGGAAGACGCCGGGTCCGCGCAGGCCCCGGTAACGGCCCAGCCGCAGCACCGCGACCTTTTCCCACTGGTCCGCCACCCGGATGGCGAACATCAGGTATATGCCCACCGCCGCCGCGGCCAGCGCGGGCGCGGACCGGTGGGTGAGGATCGTCACCGTACTGCCGGTGACCGCGAAGATCACAAACAGGGCCACGCCCACGGTGCTGATACGGGACCCGCCGCTGGCGCCGAAACCTTCATCTCTTGCCGTTTGCTTCAGCTTGATCATTGAGTTGCTCCTTTAATTCCGCGATCGTGAATCCGGCGCTGCCGGCGCGCGCCACGAATTCCGAGACCAGTTGCGCCAGCCGGCGGCGGCGTTCCGCAGCACTGAGCTTCACTTCCTGCGGGGCGATGAACGTGCCCGTGCCCTGCTGGGTCTCCAGCATGCCGCGAATTTCCAACTCGCGATAGGCGCGCACCACCGTGTTGGGATTGATGGCCAGATCCACGGCCACCTGGCGTACGGTGGGGAGTTGATCGCCCACCTTCAGGCGCGACGAGGCCACGCCCGCCAGCACCTGATCGATGATCTGGCGGTAGACGGGCACGCCGCTCTGCCCGTCCAGCCGGAAGGCGAATGCGTCTGTTCTATTCATCTAATCATATAGTGTACTAGTTTAGTGATACAATCAAGGGAAATTTTTGGAGAGCGCGGAGAAGCCGGGGCGGCTACCCGACAGCGGATGCGAACTCGACCGTCGGGATCGCTTCCACCAACTGGCGCGTATAGGCGTGGACGGGCGCCTGGAACACCCGTGCGGTGGGCCCGAACTCCACGATCTCGCCCTGGTGCAGAACGGCCACGCGGCCGCAAAGGGAGGCGATGGAAAGCAGGTCGTGGGAGATATAAAGGATGGCCATCGCCAGTTCGCGGTTCAAGCGCTCAAAGAGCCGCAGGATTTCGGACTGCGTGAGGGCGTCCAGAGCGCTGGTGGCTTCGTCGGCGATCAGCAGCGCGGGACGGTGCAGAATGGCCATGGCGATGAGCACGCGCTGCGCCTGGCCCACGCTCAGTTCGCCGGGGAAACGGCGCAGGAAGGCGCGGTCCACATCCAGGCTGACGGCGCGCAAGGTCTCGAGCATGACGGTCTCGCGCGCGTCGCTGGACGTGTGCCGGTGTGCCTCCCAAGCCTCGCTCATCTGCGTGCCCAGGCGCAGCGCGGGGTTGAGCGACGACACCGGGTTCTGCAGCACCATGGCGATCTCGCGCCCGCGTATGTCGCGCATCTCGCGTTCCGGACGGCGCAACAGATCCCGCCCGCGAAAAAGGATGTGGCCTTCCGCCACGCCGCCCTTGAGATACAGCAGGCGCATGATGGCCAGGGCTATGGTGCTTTTGCCCGATCCGCTCTGGCCGGCCAGCCCCACGATTTCACCGGCATTCACGTCAAAAGCCGCTGCGCGCAGCACGGCCGCGCGGCCGCCATACGCGGCGCTCACCTTCACCGAAAGCAGGGGACCGGCGTATGTCGGGTTGTAATCGGAAGAAACCACCGGTTTCATCATGGCTGTGCCGGCCCGGCTGTCACAAGTTAATTGTTGTTATCCGCCGGCCAAAGTTGCGTACCCAAGTTATCTAAAGTTAATATCCGACTGCTTACTATGGCCTGTGTTAACGGTCAGAGATAATAACTCAACCCATAACCTTGCAGAATATATTGGTACGTGAAGTACCAACGCGTTCCGGAATTAAATTGAATATAGATCGTGTAGAGCGTATGTTACTCGTATGGCGATATCCGCAAAAGTGCACTCGATAGGGACGGGTACCGCCGGCCGTTTCAGCCTGCACCGCGGAATCCAGCGCCCCAACCACGAGACCCGGGAGGCGGACGTGCACTCGGCCATGGAAGCCGTCAGAGCCGCCGAGGCGCAAAACGAGAACAACATCATTCATGGCGCGGTGGTGCGCAGCGAACGCATGAAGAGCGTCTTCCGGCTGGTGGAGAAGATCGCCCGCACCAATGCCACGGTATTGATTGCCGGCGAAAGCGGATCGGGAAAAGAGGTCGTCGCGCGCGCCATCCACAACTGCTCTTTGCGCTGCGAGCGTCCCTGGGTGGACGTCAATTGCGGCGCCCTGCCGGACCACCTGGTGGAGAGTGAACTGTTCGGTTACGAGAAGGGCGCGTTCAGCGGGGCGGATGGCCAGAAGGCCGGCATGTTCGAACTCGCCAGCGGCGGCACGCTGTTCCTCGACGAGATCGGCGAACTGGACGCCAAGATGCAGGTGAAGCTTCTGCGCGTGCTGGATGGCGTGCCTTACTACCGGCTGGGCGGCACGCGAAAGGTCTCGGTGGATGCGCGCATCGTGGCGGCCACTAATAAGGACCTGGAAGCGGCGGCCGAATCCGGAGCCTTCCGTAACGACTTGTATCACCGTCTCAACCAGGTGAGCATCCTGGTACCGCCGCTGCGCGAGCGGCGGGACGACATCGCGCCGCTGGCGTATCACTTCCTGCACGAAGTCGATCCGCGCCTGGAGCTGTCGGAGGATGCGCTGAACCTGCTGGAGGATTACCACTGGCCGGGTAACGTGCGCGAGATCCGCAACGTGATCACGCGCGCGGCGGTGCTGGCGGAACGTTGGGAGATTCGAGCCGAGGATCTGAACCTCAGGCTGTCGCCGGAGAAGCCCGCGACGCGGCCTGAGTTGAAGCATCAGTTAGGCGGGCTGGAAGAGCAGGTCATCCGGGAAGCGCTGGAGAAATCCGGAGGCCGGCAGGACGTGGCCGCCGGCCTGCTGGGCATTTCCCGCCGCACTCTCCTGCGCCGGTTAAAAGAGTATAAGACACGCGCGGCTCATCCGCTGCCGGCCTCTCCGGTGCTGTCCATATGAACCTTAAAGCGAAGCTGTATGTCGCCGCGGTGAGTCTCAGCGGTACCGCCGTGGTCGGGATGTCGCTGTATCACTGGCGGTCCACCGATCTGCTGCGCTTTATCTTCTATCTATTCCTCTCTCTGCTGGCAGGCGGTTTGAAAGTCAATCTTCCCGGCATCCGCGGGACCATGTCGGTGTGTTTCCTGTTCGTGTTCATCGGCATCGCCGATCTGAGCCCGGCCGAGACCATGGCCATAGGATGCGCCGGGACGTTTGTCCAGTGCTTCTGGAAATCCAAGCAGCGTCCCAAGTTGTTCCAGGCGGTCTTCAGCCTGGCGAACACCGGTATCGCCATCACCCTGGCCTACGCGTTCTACCACTGGAATGTGCTGGCGCGTTTCGATCACATCGGGCCGCTGCTGCTGGTGATCACCGGTATGACCTACTACGGGCTGAACACGGTACCGGTGGCGCTGGCGATCTCACTGTCGGAAGGCAAGCTCTTCGGCGAGACCTGGCATAACTGCTATTTCTGGTCGTTTCCGTTTTACCTGGTCGGCGCCTCCATCGCCTGGATCATCAGCCTGTTCACGCGGCAGATTCACTGGCAGGGTTCCATCGTGGTGCTGCCGGTCATCTACCTGATCTATCGCTCGTACGAGCTTTACCTGGCGCGCCTGGAGGCCGAGCGGCGGCACGTGGAGTCGATCGCCGGATTGCACATGCGCACCATCGAAGCGCTGGCCATGGCCATCGACGCCAAGGACCACACCACCCACGAGCATCTGCGCCGCGTGCGCGTGTATGCGGTGGAGGTCGGCAAGCAGATGGGCCTGGCGGAGGTGGAACTGGAGGCGCTCAAAGCCGCGGCGCTGCTGCACGACATCGGGAAACTGGCGGTGCCGGAACACATCATCTCCAAGCCCGGCCGCCTGACGCCGGAAGAGTTCGAGAAGATGAAGATCCATCCCGTGGTGGGCGCCGAGATCCTGGAACGCGTGGCGTTCCCGTATCCGGTGGCGCCCATCGTGCGGGCGCACCACGAGAACTGGGACGGAACAGGTTATCCCTACGGTCTCAAGGGCGAGGAGATCCCCATCGGCGCGCGGATTCTGTCCGCCGTGGATTGCCTGGACGCCCTGGCTTCCGACCGCCAGTATCGCCGGGCCATGGCTTTGGGGGAGGCTATGGCCGAGGTGGTCAACCTCTCCGGCAAGAATTTCGATCCGCGGGTGGTGCGCATCCTGCAGCGCCACTACGTCGCCTGGGAGCGGCAGGCGCAAGCCGCGCCCGGCAAGCCGGCCCCGTTGTCCACCGACCTCAAGATCGAGAAGGGATCCGAACCCGCGGCCGGGTTCCAGATCTCGGCGCCGCAGCCTGCCGACAACGAGTATGACTTCCTCTGTTCGATTGCCGCCGCCCGCCAGGAGGTCCAGCTGCTCTTCGAGTTAGTACAGGACTTAGGTAACTCACTCAGCCTGGATGAGACACTCTCGGTGGTCGCCGCCCGCCTCAAGAAGATCGTTCCGTACGACGCGATCGCCATCTATGTGCGGCTGGAGCAGAAGTTAGTCCCGCAGTACGTTAACGGAGAAGAATTCCGCCTGCTCTCGTCGCTGGAGATACCGATCGGAGAAGGGCTCTCGGGATGGGTGGCGCAAAACCGGAAGCCGATTCTGAACGGGAACCCGTCCGTAGAGCCCGGCTATCTGGCCAACGCGCCGAAGTTCAACACGCTGCGTTCCGCGCTGTCGGTTCCCCTGGAAGGGTTGAGCGGCGCCATCGGCGTGATGACACTCTACCGCGCGGGCGCGGACGCCTTCTCCCGCGACCATCTCCGCATCCTGCTGGCCATCAGCAGCAAGGTGTCGCTGGCGGTGGAGAATGCCCTGATCTTCCGGCAGGTGGAGGATTCGGCCACCACCGATTACCTCTCCGGACTGCCCAACGCGCGTTCCCTGTTCCTGCGCCTGGACAGCGAGCTGGCCCGCTGCAAACGCAAGAACGAGCCGCTGTGCGTGGTGGTTTGCGATCTGGACGGCTTCAAGCAGATCAACGATCGCTTCGGGCACCTGGAGGGCAACAAGGTCCTGCGGCTGGTGGCCGAGGCGCTGCGCAGCCGCTGCCGCGAGTATGACTACGTGGCCCGCATGGGCGGCGACGAATTCGTCCTTCTGCTGCCGGGCAGCGACCGGCGCTCGGTGCAAAGCCGCATCGCGGAACTGAAGCAGATCGCCGTCGGCGCCGGCATGCCATCCGGGGGTGGCGTCTCGCTCAGTCTGGGCGAAGCTTATTTCCCGGACGACGGCACGGATGCCGAAGAGTTGCTGGCGGAAGCCGACCGCCGCATGTATAAGACCAAACAGCTTCGTAAGAAGTACAAGCTGACGGTCTATCCCAAGCGCGCGGGCGAGATCGCTGCCACCGCCTGAGGGGACAAACACGGAGGTCACCTATGAAACGGCGATTCCTGATCCTGGCGCTGGCTGTGGCATGTCTTCCTGCCTACGGCCAACATGGCGGCGAGCTCCGCTTCTGCCTCCAGGGGGAACCCAAGACATTCAATCCGTTGTTAGTGGAAGACGACCCTTCGGAGGTGATTCGCTATCTTACGGGCGGCGTCCTGATTCGGATTAACCGGCTGACGCAGGAGATAGAACCCGACTTAGCTGTCTCGTGGACCATCGATCAGGGCGGCAGACGGATTACCTTTCAGATACGCCCCGGCCTGACGTTCTCCGACGGCACGCCGTTCACCGCCGAGGACGTGGCCCAGACCATGCGCATGGTGATGGATCCGGACCTGCACGCGCCGGTGGGCGATTCGTTCCGCGCGGGGACGGGGAAGGCGGACATCGTGGTCTCGGGTCCGCTCAAAGTCTCCATCCGGTTTCCGGCCGTGGTATCCGGCATGGAGCGCCTGTTCGACCAGGTGGCCGTTATGTCCGCCAGGTCGCCGGCCAAAGAGGCCGCGGTCCTGGGACCGTTCTACGTGGCGAGCTACAAGGCCGGCTCCGAAGTGCTGTTGAAACGGAATCCGCACTATTGGAAACACGATGCGCAAGGCCGGGCCCTGCCCTATCTCGATTCCATCCGCCTTTCCATCCAGCAGAATCGCACCATGGAGATGGTCCGGTTCACCCGCGGCGAACTCCACCTGATCAATAGCCTGGCGCCGGATAACTTCGAAAAGCTGGCAGCCGAGGCGCCCGCGGCTGTACGGGACATCGGGCCGTCGCTCGAATCCGAGCTGCTGTGGTTCAACCAGGCGCCGCAGGCTCCCCCGCCCGAATACAAAAAGGCCTGGTTCCAGTCGACGGCCTTCCGGCGGGCGATGCTGGCCGCCACCAATCGCGACGACCTGTGCCGCGTGGTCTACCACAACCACGCCACCCCGGCCGTCGGGCCGATCTCGCCGGCCAACCGCCACTGGTACAATTCGGCCCTGAAGCCCGTTCCGTTCGACCGCGCCGCCGCGCTGCGGCTTCTCGCCCAGGATGGATTCGTCCTGAAGGACGGTGTGCTGCGCGACCGCCGGGGAAACCCGGTCGAGTTTTCGGTGATCACCAACGCCGGCAACCAGGCGCGCGCCCGCATGGCCGCCATGATCCAGCAGGATTGGAGCGCGATCGGCATCCGGTTGAACGTGGTCACGCTCGACTTCGCCGCCCTGATCGAGCGCATCACCAAGAGCTTCAATTACGAGGCGTGCATGCTGGGAACCGCCAACGTGGACCTGGATCCCAATCTGCAGATGAATATCTGGCTCAGCTCGGCCGCCAATCACCAGTGGAATCCGGAGCAGAAGACGCCCGCCACGCCCTGGGAAGCCGAAATCGACCGCCTCATGCGCGCCCAGGCTTCCGCGGTGAACGGCGCGCAGCGGAAGCGGGACTTCGACCGGGTGCAGGCCATCGCCTGGGAACAGGCGCCGTTTCTCTATTTGCTGAACAAGAACACGCTGATCGCGGTATCCCCGTCGTTGCACAACGTGAAGGCGGCGTTGATCCGGCCCTACACTTACTGGAACGCCGACATGCTGTCGCTGAACACGCAAATCGCCAGCCGGCGGTAATCCGCCGCGCCGGTTATGGGGCCGGCGGCAGCAGGGCCCGGATCGTCTCCAGCGTATCCGCCTCCTGGGCCTTCTTGTCCAGCCGCCAGCGCGCCATGCGCGGGAAGCGTACCGCGATCCCGGAGCGGTGCCGCGACGATCGCTGTATGGCTTCGAACGCCAGTTCGAATACCAGTTCCGGCTTCACCGCGCGCACCGGTCCGTGCTGTTCGATGGTATTCGCGCGCACGAATGCGTCCACCTGCCGGATCTCGTCGTCGGTGAGGCCCGAGTAGGCCTTGGCAAAGGGCACCAATTCGCCGCCGTCCCAAACGCCGAACGTGTAATCGGTGAACAGGCTGGCGCGGCGCCCATGGCCCGGCTGCGCGTAGATCAGGACAGCGTCCACGGAAAACGGCTCGATCTTCCACTTCCACCAGTCGCCCCGCCGCCGCCCCACGCGATACGGCGACCCCCGCCGCTTCAACATGAAGCCCTCGACTTTTCGCGCGCGGGCCTCCTGCCGCCGCACCGCCAGATCGGCCCAGGTATCCGCCGTCACCACCGGCGAGAGGATCAGCGCGGAGTCCGGCGGCGCGACCTCGGCAAGACGCGCGCGGCGCATTTCGAGCGGCTGTTCGCGTATATCCTCGCCGTCGAACTCCAGCAGATCGAAGGCCACCATGGCCACCGGCACTTCGCTCAGAATGCGCGGCCCCAGCACCTTGCGCCCGATGCGGCGCTGCATCTGCGCGAAGGGCAGCGGCTGGCCGTTCATCCAGGGCAGGATCTCGCCGTCGAGCGCCACGCCGTCGGGCAGGCGCGTGCTGAGCGCCTCCAGTTCCGGAAAACGGCCGGCCATCAGCTCCTCGCCGCGCGACCAGACGAACGTCTTTCCGCGGCGCCGGATCAACTGCGCGCGTATGCCGTCCCACTTCCATTCCACCTGCCACTCGCGTATGTCGCCGAGCTCCTCGACCGCGCCCTCCAGAGGATAGGCGAGACAGAACGGGTAGGGCCGGCTGACATCGGTGCCGCCCGTCCCGGCATCCACTAGTTGCTGCCAGAAGGCGGCGCTCGGCTGCCAGTCTCCCA
Organism: Bryobacteraceae bacterium; assembly: GCA_035499555.1. Lineage (GTDB taxonomy): Bacteria > Acidobacteriota > Terriglobia > Bryobacterales > Bryobacteraceae > Bog-159. The sequence continues at coordinate 190,929 of DATJYO010000036.1, read as the reverse complement.
TCAGGCGATGCGAGACGGCCGCCGCATCCAGCCCGCTGACCTCGGCCAGAGCCCGCACCACCAGGCTCTGCGACACACCCACGCGAAACTCGCCGGTGATGATCTTGTTCCAGGCGAAGCGCTGCCGTTCGTCCATCTCGCGCCAGGCCGCCACCAGGGAAGCCCGCCTGGTGTCATCGTCGGCGTCGCGCAAGGGCAGCAGCCGTTCTTCGATCCAATAGTGCAGCGGCCGGCCGCTCGAAGACTGCGCCGCGGGCAGCAGCAGCGCCATGGTCTCCGCAAAATCGCCCACCGCCTGGTAACACTCGCCGAACAGCCAGTCGGGGATGCCGGATTCCTCGATGGCCCATTGCGCCAGCTTGCGCGATTCGAGCAGGCGTTTGGGCCGGCGGCCGATCAGGAAGGCCAGCGCCCAGGCCGCGTCCCCGGCCGGCACACGCGCAAAATAGTCCGAAAGCGCGGACACCTTGGCGTTGGTTTTGGTGGTTTCGTCGAGCGCCGCGTAGAGATCGGCGAACGCCTTCATGGCGCGTCCTCCGCGAGCTCGGCGCCGGTCTCGTCCTGCTCGGCCTCGAAGCGCGCCTCCACGGCACGCGCGTCGAGGCCCTGTTGCCGCAACCACTCCACCATCGGCGCGCGATACCCGTGCGTCACCCGCACATCCGCCGCGCCGGTCATCCGAATCGCGGACAGCAGCCCCGGCCAGTCGGCGTGATCGGAGAGCACGAAGCCGCGGTCCAGCGACCGGCGCCGCCGCGCGCCCCGTATGCGCATCCAACCCGAGACGAAGGCTGTCGATTGGGGACCGAACCGCCGCAGCCAGGGCATGCCCATAGCGGGGGGCGGCGCCACAATCAGCGCCTGGCTCCAGTCTGTCGCCGCAGGCGCGGCGTCGACATCCATGGTGGACGGCAGGGCGATGCCCGACTCCCGGTAAAGCGCGCAGAAACGCTCCACCGCGCCGTGCGTATAGATCGGTCCGGGCGGCGCGCCGATGCCGGCCAGCACGCGCTGCGCTTTGCCCAGGTTGTAGGCAAATAGAATACTGGCTTTGCCGGCCTGCCGATTGGCGCTCCACCAGCTCTCGATCTCGGCGATCGCCGCCGGCGCGGGCTGCCAGCGGTAGATCGGCAATCCGAAGGTCGCCTCGGTGAAGAAGGTATGACAAACCACCGGCTCGAACGGCTCGCACGTGGCGTCCGGCTCCGGTTTATAGTCGCCCGAGATTACCCAGACCTCGCCGCCGGATTCGATCCGCACCTGCGCGGAACCGGGTATGTGTCCCGCCGGATGCAAGGAGACGCGCACGCCGGCGAGGTCCACCCCTGCGCCGTAATCGATCTCCTGGATGGACGCGGCCGCGCCCAGCCTGGCGCGCAACAGACGCCCGCCGGGCCGCGCCGCCAGGTACGCTTGCGATCCCCGGCAGACATGATCGGTGTGCGCATGTGTGATCACCGCGCGCGCTACCGGCTGCCCGGGATCGACGTAGAAGTCCCCGCGCGCGCAATACAGGCCGTTGTCCGTCAGCTCAACGATGCTTTCAGTATAGTCAGGCCAGCAGCAGCTCGAAATAGATCAAGGGAGTGTGGCGATAGGTCGCGCGGCCCGCCTCGCGATAACCGCACTTCCGGTTGCAGACCCGGAGTCACGGTCATGCCGGTCAGGTACAACGGCCGCTGGCAGACGTTGAAATACTTCGGGTCGATGGCCCAGGGCTTGCGCCGGGAAAGCGCCAACGTCGCGATCAGCCGCTGACGCTGCCGGGCGACATACACATTCCCCCGGCGCGCAGATTCAACAGGTCCGGCACATCGTCGAAGGTCGCCAGTCGCAGCTTGACCCGCATTCTCCGCCGGTCCTCATTCTCCATCCGCGTGGGCCACCGCCCCGTGCTTCATGGCCCAGTCCGCAAATCCCTCCGGCGCGTTCCGCACCCCGTACAGGTTGGCTCCGGCGACGCTCTTGATCTGCTTCCAGCGCACCCCGCCCAGATCCGCGCGCCGCAAATCGGCGCGGGCCAGATTCGCCTCGCCCAGGTCCGCGCCTTGCAGGACTGCGCCCACCAGGTCCGCATCTTCCAGATCCGCCGACCGCAGATTCGTGCTGCGGAGATTGCTCTGCCGCAGGTTGGTGTAGCGCAGGCCGGCGTACTCCAGGTCGCAGCCTTCCAGATTGCTGTCGCGCATGTCGGAGGCTCCCAGGTCCGCGCGCAGGAGGTTGGCCCGCGGCAGTTGGATCCCCTGCAGAAAAGCGCCCGCCGCATTGACGCCTACCAGTGGGACGCCGTCGGCATTCAGTTCCTGCATGGCTTCGATGCGGCCCCCGCTGCCGCCTTTCCCCTGCGCCGTGTTGATCACCTGCCAGGCCTGATAGTGCTTCTGCTTGCGGCGGTCGCCGGACTCCGAGAAGTAGAAGATCACCGCGAACAGCACCGACAGGACGCTCAGGTACTCCAGGACTTCCAGAAAGGCCCACCGGCTCAGCCAGTACGCGCACCACTGGAAAGCCCATTCCAGGCCCCGAAACGGCAAACCCCAAACCCGAACGTCTTTCCGGTATTCGCGCCACGGCAGGGGCCGCGTCCGCAGTTCCCGCACCAGCATCGACTCATCATAGCGCGCGCCATCCGGGCCACTGTCCGTCCCCGAAGCAGACCCGCCGATCTGATACCATAAAGCCGAAATGGAACGCCGGGATTTTCTCAAAGCAACCGTCTCCGCCGCCGCATTAGCCGGACCCGCGGTCATCCGCGCGCGCGGCGCCAACGATAAGATCAACATCGGCTGGATCGGTGTCGGCACGCGCGGCAACGCCGCCATCGAGTGGCTCAAGAAGGCCGCTCCCGATACCGTCAGCGTCACCGCCATCTGCGATACCTACCAGGGCTACCTGGCGCGCGGCAAGGACCGCGTGCAAACGATTTGGGGCAACACGCCCGCCACCTACGAGGACTATCACGACCTGCTGGCCAACCAGTCTATTGACGCCGTGTTCATCATGACGCCCGAACACCTGCATCACGACATGGCCATCGCCGCCCTCCGCGCCGGCAAGCACGTGTACCTCGAAAAACCGCTGGCCCACACCATCGAAGAGGGCTGGGACATCGTGCACGAGTGGCAAAAGTCCGGCAAGATCGTGCAGGTGGGTACCCAGAACCGCAGCTCGTCGCTGTACAAAAAGGCCAGGGAACTGGTGCAGCAGGGCATGATCGGCGACGTGCATTTCGTGCGCGCCTTCTGGTACCGCAACTCCACCGACGATAATCCCGCCTGGCGCTACGCCATCCCGCCGGACGCCAACCCGCAGAACACCGACTGGCCGAAGTTCCTGGGACCGGCGCCAAAGCGTCCCTGGGACCCGCATCGCTATTACCAGTGGCGGCTCTACTGGGACTATTCGGGCGGCATCTCCACCGACCTGCTGGTGCACCAGACCGACATCGTCAACTTCATGCTGAATCGCACCCTGCCGCTTTCCTGCATGGCCTCCGGCGGAATCTACCGCTGGACCGCGGCGGATGACGACCGCGATACGCCCGATACCTTCAGCGCCATCTACGAGTATCCGGACAAACTGCAGATCAACTATTCGAGCTACTTCGGCAACGACAACTATGGATACGGCGAGCAGTTGTGCGGCAACGAGGGCACTCTCGAAGTGCTCAACCGGATGGATCTTTACTTCACGCCCCAGTTGCTGAAAGGCAAAGCGCCGGAACGCGTGAAAGCCCGCCAGCCGATTCACCTGAACGGTCCCCAGGACTTCGGCGAGCGCGACGGCGCCATCAACCATTTCCGCAACTGGGTGGAAGCCATCCGCGGCCACGAGCAGGTGATTGCGTCGCCGCTGGTCGGCCAGCAGGCGGCCATCTCGGGCCATATGGCCACCCTGTCGTTCAAGAACAATCGCAAGATCCTATGGGACCAGAAGGCCGAAAAGTATAGCTTCGTCTGAAGCCCGGGACGGCCCCCGCATGCCTCCCAAAACCCTTTGGGGTCGTTTTGTGCCTGGATTAGGAAAACCGCCGCGATCCGGGAAGAACCCTGAAAAAATTCGGCAAATGTCTGATATATAAGAAGTTAATTGCGGTTTGCGCAGGTTACAATTATGCTAAAGGGCGCACGCTGTGCGATACTGATTATAGACCATTTCACGGTTGCGCATGTCCCAGTTAGACGACGCCATCTCGCGATACAACAAGCTGCTCGAGAACGGCCCTTACCGTGACCTCGGTTGGGTAGACGAACTCCACAAGCGGATGGAACAGGAACACCTGTCCGCGGGGGGCCGTCTGATCTGTCCTTTCCTGCGCCCCAACTTCATTACGCGCCGCCAATACGACTCGCTGGTCAAGACCGGCGAAGCCCTGATCAGCGCCATCGACCGCATGCAGCGCATGGTTTTGGCGAGCCCGACCTTACTCGCCCGCATGGAATTGCTGCCGGCCGAGAAGATGCTGGCCGCCATCGATCCCGGCTACCAGGTGCCGGAAGTCGCCGCCCGCCTGGATTCGCACGTCAATAACGGGACGTTGCGCGTGGTCCAGTACAATGCCGACTCTCCCAGCGGCGCGGCCTACACCGAAGTGCTGGCCGATCTGTTCTACGATTCCCCGCCGGTGAAAGAGTTTCGCAAGCGCTATCACCTGACGCGCGTGGGCGGCAAGCGGCACCTGCTGGGCGCGCTGTTGAAAGCCTACAAGCAGTTCGGCGGTCATAAGAAGCCCAACATCGCAATCCTGGAGTTCCGCCCGGCGTATCATGCCGGCCAGAGCGAATACGAACTCTTCCGCGACTTCTTCCGCGAAGAAGGCTATTCGGTCGAGATCGTTTCTCCGGATCAGCTCGAGTACCGCAACAAGATTCTGCGCAAGGGACCCTTCGAGATCGACCTGGTCTACCGCCGCATCAGCGTGCAGGAGTTCCTGATGCGGTTCGATCTCACCCATCCCCTGGTGCGGGCCTATCGCGAGCGCACGGTGTGCGTGGTGAACAGTTTCCGCTCCGAATTGGCGCACAAGAAAGCCATGTTCGGCCTGCTCACCGACGACGTGCTGACGGCCAAGTTCCCGGCGACGGAGCGCAAGGCGATTCACGACCACGTGCCCTGGACCCGCATGGTGACCGCCGGCAAGACCACCTATAACGGGGAGACCATCGATCTGCTGGAGTTCATCGCGCAAAATCGCGAGAAGCTGGTCTTGAAGCCCAATGACGACTACAGCGATCTGCACAGCTTCTTTGGCTGGGATATGGACGAAACGGCCTGGGATCGCGCCCTCAAGCAGGCCCAGCGCGCGCCCTACGTGGTGCAGGAGCGGGTGGCGCCGGTACGCGCCGTCTTCCCCATGATGACCTACGGACAACTGGAGTTCAAAGACATGCAGGTGGACGTGCATCCGCACGCCTATCTGGGCAAGGTGTTGAGCTGCTCCAGTTGGCTCTCCACCGGCCAGGCCGGGTTCTCGTCGCTGGGCGGCCTGGTGCCCACGTTCATCCTGGACAGCAAGTCCTGACCGTCGCCCGGAGATTCGCCACGCCGGCCGCATACCGCGCGTCGGTAACCGTAAACGCCAGCGCATCTTCCAGCCAGTCGTGCCAGACGCCGTCCGGATCGTGCGACGCCACCGTCAAAGTGTACTCGCCGTTGCACAGCTCGCAGCGGAAGGCGAAGGTCAGTTCCACGGCCTGTCCCGCGGCGCAGGGTCCGAGTTGGAGGCCTTCCAGTTCGGTATTGGTGCCGTACACGTTCATGCCGGCGCGGGAGCGGATCATCAAGCCGGCCACCGGGTCGGCCACCGCCGCCTGAAACCGGAGCACCACGCGCGCCACCGACGGCTCGCCGCTGCGCAGTACGTTGGTGGGCTGCCCGGATTCGCCGAGCAGTTCCAGTTTTTCGATCTGCGCGCGCCCGTCGCCGCGCCGCCAGCGGGGCGTGATGGGCGCCGCTTTACCGGCTTCCCGAATGCGGCGGGCGATGTGCCCGCCGTACGTCCGCAGCATCTCTTCCGGATCGCCGCGCCCGGCCAGTTTCCCGCCATCGAGCCACCAGATTTCGTCCGCCATTTCGCGGAGCAAGGCCTCCTCGTGCGAGACCAGCAGGACCGTCGTGCCCGCCCGCCGCAGCTTGTCGATCGCCATCGCCGCGCGCACGCGCACCAGGGCGTCGTGGCGGGCCAGGGTATGGTCCATGGCGAGCACGGCTGCCGCGCTGAAGTCCAGGGCGTCGTCCGGCCCCAGCAGGCGGCGCGGCTCGCCGGCCTCCACCGCGCCCGACGGCGGCCGCGAAACGCCCGCCGCCAGCCGCAGCAGCTCGCCCTGGCCGGAGCCATCCTCGCCGATCACGCCGATCACCGCGCCCTCCGGCGCCGTAGCGCAAAACCCGTCGAGCGGCGGGCAAACCACCTGCCGGAAAACAATCGCCATTAATGGATAGAATACCGGGTAGGCATGGCCGACTCCAATGTTGCTGACCGCATGCGCCAGGAGTGGAACCAGCGCGCGCGCGAAGATCCGCACTACTACGTGGCCTTCGGCCGCCGCGAACAGGACGATGCCGAGTTCTTCGCCACCGCCGCGGACGTGCTGCGGGGACTGCGCGGCGAGATCAAACGGCTGCCGCCGGCCGGCCGCCGTGAGGCTCTCGAAATCGGCTGCGGACCCGGCCGCCTGATGCGCCCGCTGGCCGCCGATTTCGCCCACATTCACGGCGTGGATGTTTCCGACGAGATGATCCGGCTGGCGGAGGAAAAGCTGCGCGGCGTGCCCAACGCGCATCCCCGCCACGCCCCGGAATCGAACCTGGCGGCTTACGCCGATGAGTCTTTCGACTTCGTGTATTCCTATGCCGTCTTCCAGCACATCCCCAGCCGGGAAGTGGTGCTCGGCTATCTGGCCGAAGCCCGCCGCGTGCTGCGTCCCGGCGGCATTCTGCGCTGCCAGATCAATGGACTGCCGGAGAGCTCCGCGCGATACACCACGTGGGAAGGAGTGCGGATTCAGGCCGCCGAGGTGGCCGCGTTCGCATGGCGCCACGACTTCCAACTGCTGGCTCTCGAAGGCGCCGCCACCCAATATATGTGGACCACCTGGCGCAAGCAGCCTACGGGATGGCGCGCCAGTCTGCGGCCGGAGGCCGCGCCCGGCACGCGCATACGCGCCATCAGCAATGCGCTGACCGGCGATCCGCTGGTGCCGGCTTCCGGACCGCGGGCCTTTGCCGCGCTCCGCCTGGAACACCTGCCGGGCGGCGCCGACCTGCTGAACCTGGAGGTACGCATCGGCGGCGTCCCCGGCGCGCTTTCCTATCTCGGTCCGCCGGAGTGGGATGGCGTGGTGCAGTTGAACGTCGGGGTGCCCGCCGGTACGCGGACCGGCCTCGTTCCGGTGGAACTGCTCTGGCTCGGCCGGCCGCTGGCCGAGGCGGCGTGGATGCGCGTGATTCCGCCCGGCCCGCTGGTGCCCCGCCTGCTTTCCGTGCGGGACGGCGTGAACCTGCTCTCCGGCACGCGGATCGTCAGCCGCTGGATCAAGCTGGTGATCGAGGAACTGGCGCACCCGGAACGCTTGCAGGCGCGGGTGGACGAGTGGCCTTTGGGAGACCTGGATATCTTCTGCACCGGTCCGCTGGAACAGCGCTATGAGATCAACGCCCGGCTGCCGGATGCGGTGCCCGCCGGGCCGCATCAGCTCCAGGTGCGAGCCGGACCGCGTCCCTTTCCGCCCGTCGCCATCGAGGTCGCTTGAGGTGCGCGCCGCTGCCGCGCTGGCGCTGCTGCTGCTCACCGCCTGCGCTTCCCGGCCGCCGGACCTTTCCCGGCGCACGGGCGTGGTGGAACTGCCCGCCGGAACGATCGTCCTGCACCATGAACTGGAAGTTGCCGGCGGCGCCCACGACCTGGAAGTCCGCGGCGCGCCGGCCGGCACGACCTTGCGGGCCGCTCCCGATTTCGATGGCCGCGCCCTGATCTACGCCAACCGGGCGCACGGTCTGCGCCTCACTGGCTTCCGCATCGAGGGCAGCCGCAACGCGCTGGCCCAGCCCGTGGGACTGCCGCCGTCCGACGTTCCCTTCGCCCGCTTCTATCGCCACAACGGCATCCTGATCGAGGACAGCGAGCGCGTGACCATTCGCGGCGTAGCGTTCGCGGAGGTCGCCAACTACCCGATCATCGTGAGCCGGTCGGCGGGCGTCCGCATCGAGTCCGTGCGCATCGACGACTCCGGCTCGCTCTCACCCGCGGGGCGCAACAACGCCTCGGGCGGAATCCTGCTGGAAGAAGGCACGCGGGATTTCGAGGTCCGCCAGTGTATCGTGCGGCGCGCGCGCGGCAACGCCATCTGGACGCACTCCAACTATCACTCGCCGCGCAATGCGGACGGCGTCATCGCGGGCAATTCCATCGAGGAAACCGCGCGCGACGCCATACAGGTCGGCCACGCAACCAACGTGCGGGTGGAGAACAATACCGGCGCGCGGATCGGTTACCCGATCCCACTGGTGGATATGTTGAGCTACGCCGTGCCGGTGGCGCTGGACACCGGCGGCAACGTGGACCGCTCGACATACGCCGACAACCGCTTCACGGATGTCAACGGCCAGTGCATCGACCTGGACGGCTTTCACGACGGCGACGTGCGCGGCAACTCGTGCGTCAGCCACGGCTCGTATGACGACTATCCGTACGCGCAGTTCGGCATCGTGTTCGGAGACTCGAATCCCGACATGCAGCCGGACCATGTCACCGTCGCCGGCAACCGGATCGACGGCGCGGGCTTCGGCGGGCTGTACCTGATCGGATCGGGAAACGTGGTCACGGGCAATCGTTTTCTCGGCCTCAACCGCAACCGCTGCACCGGCGACATGACCCAGGCGCGCTGCAACTATGCCGCCGATCAGCCGGACCTGCTGCGGTCCGGAATCTATCTGGCGGCGGGCGCGGCGCGGCCGGCGCCGGCATCGCACAATCAGATCACGGAAAACGAGATATCCGGCTTCGGGATGAATCGCTGGTGCATCGCGGCCGCACCCGGCGTTTCGGCGTCCGCCAATCGCATCGCCAAGAACCAATGCACGGACACCGGGGCCGGGGTCAGAACGGCACGTCGTCGTCAGTGATGCCCTGGTTGAAGCCCTGATCCTCGGCAGGCGGCGCCGGCGGCTGGCTGGCGGAGCGCGATGCGCCGCGCGGCATCGATACCGGCTGCTGGCTGTACTCGTCCGGCGCCGGCCCGGAATCCTGACGCCCGCCCAGCAGCACTAGGTGCTCGCAGACTACTTCGGTGGTGTAGACCTTCTTGCCGTCCTTATCGTCGTAGCTGCGCGTCTCCAGCCGGCCTTCCACGTACACCTGCTTGCCTTTCAGAAGATAGTTGGCGACGTTCTCCGCGCGCCAGTACTTGACACGATGCCAATCGGTCTGCTCTTTCCACTCGCCGGAGGCCTGGTCCTTCCAGCGGCGGGTAGTGGCTAAGGAGAAGTTGGTGACGGAGGCACCCGAGGGCGTGAATTTGGTTTCGGCGTCGCGGCCGAGATTGCCGACCAGAATGACTTTGTTGACGGATCCCATATGGCAGTCACTGTAACACTTTTTGTGCAGGATGGGGTATCGAAACGGTTGGCCCTGGGATTGCTTTAGCTGGTGGCTCCAGAGAGCCACCGATGAACCTACGCGTATTGTGTTTTCTCGTCTCCTTGTGCCTGGCCGCGATGGCGCATGCGACCATTCTGCCGCCGACCGGATCGGGCCCGGTTCCGCCGACTGCGTTCTCGACGCCGGTAACCGGACCGTATCTGGCCGACACCGGCGTGGAGACTTTCACCGCCACCAATTCGCTCGGCCAAGTCACTATCTCCGGTGACTACCGGGCGGCGGTATACGCCGATCCCGGCAACAGCTTCTGTGCCGGCTGCCTCGACTTCTTCATCTGGGTGACCAGCAACTCGACTTCGGTGGACGCCATCGAACGCATCACAGACGCGGCCTTCGGGACCTTTCAGACGGATGTAGGTTACAGCATCGGCAGTGGCAGTACGCCCGGCGGAGTGGCTCCCGCCACGGTGGACCGGAGCAGCAACGGCAGCGTGATCGGATTCAACTTCACCGCGCCCGCCGGCGTGGGGCCCGGGCAGTCCACGGCGGTGCTGGAGATCGAGACCAACGCGCAGACCTTCGTCGCGGGCACGCTGCAGATCATCGACAGCAGCGTGGCGTCGGTGGCGGCGTTCGCCCCGAGTTGTGTCCCGGAGGCCAGTTCGATCAGCCTGACGCTGCTGGGCGGGGCTCTGCTTGGGATCGGCGGATGGCGGCGGCGGCGCCGGCGGCGCGCCTGAATCAGGCGAGGATTTCGGATTATTTCCCATAATTTCGGATCGGCCCACGGGCGCGTGCCGCCCTGGCAATGTCGAAGTCGCGCGGCGGGGCGGTTTACGGTTTTGGCCGCAGCCGTGCAAAAACTGAGGGGAATCCATGTTTCCCGCCACCGGTGAACGCGCGCATCCCGAACTGTCGCCTTTGTCACTCGCCCGCATGCTCTGGAAGTCGCGGCTGCTCATCGGGTTGATCTGGATCTTCTTGTGCCTTCTGGCGGGCGCGGTGGTCTACAGCATCCCGCCAATGTATAAAGCGGAAGCGGTGATTCTGGTGGATAGCCAGAAGGTGCCGGAACGTTTCGTGACCTCCACGGTGAACTCGGATGTGCAGGACCGGCTGGCCGCCATTTCGGAGAGCATCCTTTCGAGCAACCGGCTGCACCGGATCATCCTCACCTACCATCTGTACCAGCACGAATCGTCGCGGATGTCGCCGGAGGAAGTGATCGAGCAGATGCGCAAGGACACGCGCGTCACACTGGAGCGCGGGTGGAGCCAGGACCGCACCACGGCTTTCCGCATCTCCTTTCAGGGCCGCAATCCCACCACCGTGGCCGAAGTCGCCAACCAGATCGGCAACCTGTTTATCGAAGAGAACCTGCGCACCCGGGAGAACCATGCGGAGGGGACCTCCGAATTCATCGAGTCGCAGGTGAAGCAGGCGCAGAAGACGCTGAACGACCTGGAAATACGGGTGGAAGAGTACAAGCTCCAACACAAGGGCGAGCTGCCGGAGCAGCAGAACTCGCTGGCGGCGGAGCTCTCGCGCGCGCAGATCGAACTCCAGGGAAACCAGGACACGATCAATCGGGCGGAGCAATCCAAAGCCCTGCTCTCGAGTTCGCTGAGCATGGCGGAGTCCACCGCCAGGGTGCTGGAGCGGACCGCGGCGCAGACTTCGGCGCTGGCGCCGGGCGCCAAGAGCGCGGAGGCGTTGCAGGCGGAGTTGGACGCTCTGCGGCTGCGCTACACGGAAGATCATCCCGACGTCCAGCGGTTGGAGAAGTTGTTAGCCCAGGCCAAAAAAACCGAAAGGCCGCCGGCGGCCAGCACGGCCGTTTCGCCGGAGCTGTTGCAGCAGCGGGAACGCATCGCGCAACTGAAGACGGAGCTGGCACTGGCCGGCCGGGAAGTGGACTATCGCACGGCAGACCGCCAGCGGATGCTGGCCGCGGCCGCCGCCCTGCAGGCGCGCATGGACTCGCTGCCGATACGGGAACAGGAGTTGACGGCCCTGACGCGCGACTACGAGATCGCCAAGGCCAACTACAAATCGCTGCTCGACAAGCGGATCTCGGCGGACATGGCGACCGACATGGAGCGCCGGCAGCAGGGCGAGCGCTTCACCATGATCGATCCGGCGCAGGCGCCCGTCAAGCCCTTCGCACCGGATCGGGGCGCCTGGTTCGGCGGATGTTGCGGGGCGGCGCTGCTGGCCGCCATCGCGGCCGGCGTCGCGCGCGAGATCAAACGGAACGTATTGCTGGGCGAATGGGAACTGCCACCGGATATCCCGATCCTGGGGCGCATCGAGGCGATTCAGGCGGAGCGCTGAGGCCATGTACGAAGAGTTCTTCCATCTGAAGAAAGCGCCGTTCGCCATGACGCCCGACCCGGACTTTCTGTTCCTGGCGCCGAGCCATCGGGAAGCGCTGGCGGGGCTGATGTTCACGGTGCTGGGGCGGCGGGGGACCGCGGTGCTGACGGGCGAAGTCGGGACCGGAAAGACCACGCTGCTGCGCAAGCTGATCTGCTCGATTCCCGAAGAGAAGGCGCGGTTCTGTTCGGTGTTCAGCACCAATGTGCCGCCGGCGGAGTTCTTCGAACTGATCCTGATCGGATTCGGACTTCCGGTGGCCGGACAGAGCAAGGCCAAGCTGCTGCTGGAATTCTGGGAGTTCCTCATGAGCTGCGACGAAGAAGGCCGCACGCCGGTTCTGCTGGTGGACGAAGCGCACAAGCTCACCGCGGAGCTGCTGGAAGAGGTGCGGCTGCTGATGAATTTCGAAACCGCGGAACGGAAGCTGCTGCAGGTGATCCTGGCCGGCCAGAGCGAACTGCGCGAGCTGATGCGGCGGGAGGATCTGCGGCAGCTCCGGCAGCGGGTTTCGGTGCGGCTGGACATCCTGCCGCTCGCGCCGGCGGAGGTCGAGCAATACATGTTGCACCGCTGGCATCAGGGGGGCGGGAACGGCAATTTTCCGTTTCAGCCGGAGGCGGTGCGGCTGGTGGCGCAGGCATCCCAGGGCATCCCGCGGGTGACGAACGCGATATGCGATATCGCGCTGCTGCGGGCCTATACCTCCGAAGCAGCCACCATCGGACCCGAGACCGTGCGCGAGGCGTTGGGCGTGCTGGAATTGGCGGAGCGGGTGACGGAAACGCCGGCTGCCGAGCTCGCGTGCGACAGCTTGCGCCTGCCCCAGGCGGTGGACGTGCCGGCGGCGCCGCTGCGGCGATCGGCGGCGGCGCCGGAGTCGCGGCCGCGGCCGTGGTGGAGGCGGGCATGAGCACCATCTTTCAAGCTCTGGACAACAAAGCGGGTCTCATTCCGGATGCCGCGCCCGAGAAGGTAGCGCAGGCGGCGGACGCATCCATCCGGGTAGCGCCGATCCAGATCTCGGAGTCGTCGCCGCTGCTGCCGTACGACGACGGCAGATCCCGGGCCGGCGAGCAGTATCGCGCCGTGCGCACGAATCTGTTGCAGCATCCGGACGCGCCGCGCATCCTGGTGGTGTCGAGCAGCGGGGCGGGCGACGGCAAGACGCTGTCCGCGGTGAACACGGCGGCGGCGCTGGCGATGAAGGGCGATACGACGGTCCTGCTGATCGACGCCGATCTGCGGAATCCGACGCTGGCGCGCACGCTGGGCCTGCCGCCGGAGCCGGGACTGGCCGACATGCTCGAAAAGGACTGCAAGCTGGAGGACGCCATCCTGCGCACGGCGCAGTTCCCCAACTTGTACGTGTTGCCGGCAGGGACGGCGCGGCGCAATCCGGCCGAGTTGCTGGATTCGGCGCGGTGGCAGCAGGTGTGCGCGCAGGCCCGGGCCAGCTTTCGCTTCGTGCTGATCGACACGCCGCCGATCGCGGCGGTAACCGATTACGACCTGGTGCAGGCGGTGGCCGACGGGGTGATCTTCGTGGTGCGGCCGGATCACTCGGACCGGGACCTATGCCTGGCGGCGCTGCGGAGGGTCCACGCGACGGGGAAACTGACGGGCGTGCTGGTCAACTGCGCGGAAGACTGGTTCCTGTACAAACGCTACGGACGGTATCCATACCCTTATCCCGAGCACTGAGCGGCACGCGGGAGACGCCCAAAAAGAGATAGGCCCCGGCTGGGTAACCGGGGCCTTGCACTCAGAGGGTTGGCGGCGGGAGGGGACTCGCCGCCAGGGATGCTGTCTGTATTGACTACAATGTATCATTTCCGGATCTGATTGTCCAGTAATTTTTGCCGGAGTACGAGATTTTTTCTTTACCAAAAATTAAGGCCCCGGCTGGGTATCCGGGGCCATGCACTCAGAGGGTTGGCGACGGGAGGGGACTCGCCGCCAGGGATGCTGTCTGTATTAATCTCAATATAGCTGTTTCAGATCTGTTTGTCCAGCACTTTTGAAAAGAAATTTAGAGAATTTTTGCGCGGCGGCTGGCTGTTGAGAATATCAGCAGTCCGGCGGGCGGGCCGAGGCCATAGCGATGGATTGATCTACAGAAACCGGTCTTACGTGCCCCGGCCGCTCAGAGAGACGATCTGCGGACTTCCCTTGGCAGAGTCGATAATTGCCAAGCCGGCGCTGCGGGTTCCGGTTTGGGCCGGGGTGAAGGTCACCGTGACGGTGCATTGGCCCCCGGTGTTCAGGTTGGCGCCGCAGGTGGTGGTTTTCGAGAAGTCGCCGGGATCCTTGCCCACCAGCCGTATGGAACCGATGTGCAGGGTGGCGGCGCCCGCATTATCGACTGTGATGGTCTGGGGCGGGCTGGAGGTGCCGGTGGCCTGCTGGCCGAAAGCCACAGTGTTGCGGGAGAGGAAGACGAACGGATTATTGACCAGAACCGTCACCGCGTTGAGGGCCGTGCTGGTGACCGCCACACCCAGCCCGCCGTTCCTGGTGAACGCGGCGGCGGCCAAGCCGGCGGGTTCCGATCCGGGCGCGATGGCGAAACCCATGTGCGTGCCGAGCGTACCGTCGCCGTTGCCGGGAACGATGGAAACGGAACTGTAGCTGCTGGCGGTGGCCGCATCCAGCTTGCCATCATTATTGAAATCGCCGAGCGCCATGGCCTGTGGGTTTTCGCCGGTGGCAAAGCTCCGGATCGGCTGGAAGGCGCCGTTGCCTTTTCCCAACGCGATGGAGACAGTGGATTCGGCAAAGTCCATAATGGCCAGATCCAGTTTCTTGTCGCCGTTGAAGTCGCCGGCCGCCACGGCGGTGGTGTAACCGGTGCCGGCGATGGCCGGCCCGGCGACAAACGTCCCGTTGCCTTTGCCGTAGTAGAGGCGCACCTGATTGACGAACTGGCCGTTGTCCGCCACGGCCATATCCAGCCGGCCGTCGCGATTGAAATCGCCCAGGGCGATGGAATTGGCCAGCGTGAAACCGGTGAGAGTGGTTCCGGCGGAAAAGGTGCCGTCGCCGTTGCCCAGCAAAATGGTGACGCCGGGAGAGGTATGGCTGGCCACGGCGAGGTCGGAGATCCTGTCGCCGTTGAAGTCGCCTACGGCCACCGCGACGGGACCGCCGCTGACGCCGGGCGTGGATCCCAGGGTGAAGGTGCCGTCGCCATTGCCCAGCATGACGTACAGCAGCGATGGATTGTTGTAGTTATCGGTGACCACGAAATCCATTTTGCCGTCGCCGTTGAAATCGCCGGTAGCTACGCCCCACGGCTGGATTCCGACGGAGGGACTGGATTTCAAGGTGAAGTTTCCTTTGCCGTCGCCCAGCAGCACGGATGCCGTATTGCTGTGATCGTTCACCACGACGAGGTCCTGGTTACCGTCGCCATCGAAATCCGCGGCGGCGACCGAGACCGGGTAAAGTCCGGTGGAGGTGACGGAACCGCTGCCAAAGGTCCCGTCGCCGTTGCCGAGCAGCACCGACAGGTTGTCACTGTAACTGTTGGCGAAGACCAGATCCAGGTTTCCATCCAGATTGAAATCCGCCAGGTGAACTTCAGACACATCCTGGGCATTGACACCGGCGGTGCCGACGGTCAGGCCGCTCGAAGCCGTAAAGGTACCGTTCCCGTTGCCGAGCAGGACGCCGATGGTGTTGTTGTTATTGTTGGCCGTGACGAGATCGATCTTCTTATCGCCGTTGAGGTCCCCGGCGCTCAGCCAGGTGGGCGCCGGGCCGGCGGTGGGCGATGACTTCAGCGTAAACGTCCCGTCACCGGTACCCAGCAGGACGGACACGGTGCCGTCCGACAGATTGGCGGTGGCCACGTCGGGCTTTCCATCGCCGTTGAAATCGGCCACCACCACGCAGATGGGGAAGGCGCCGACCATGGGCGTGGATTTCAGGGTAAACGTGCCATCGCCGTTGCCCAGCAGCACCGAAACGGTGTTATCCGCACCGTTCGACGCCACGATATCCAGGTTGCCGTCGTTATTGAAGTCGCCGGAGGCCACCGAATCCGGGTTGTTGCCGACAGCGGGGGAGGACGCCAAGGTGAACGTTCCATCGCCCTTACCCAGGAAAACCGAGACGGATTTGCTGTCGCTGTTGGTCATCACCAGGTCGGGGTTGCCGTCCTTGTTGAAGTCTCCGGAAGCGATGCCGCCGTACTTGAATCCGCCCTGACCGGTCAGTGTCTGGCTGATGGTGTAAGTGCCGTCGCCGTTATTGAGATAGACGTTGACGATGTTCTGGGTGTCGCTCCACAGCACGATATCCAGCAGACAGTCGTGATTCACATCGAGATAGATGGAATACTTAGGACCTTGTGTGCCGGTCAATGTGACGGTAGTATCAAACTCGCCATCGTCATCGGGATCCTCGTCATCGCCGTCGAAAGTATTGTCGTCCTTATTGCCGTTTCCGATTCCCGGAGCGTCGGTACTCGCGGCGGCGGGCAGGATACCGTGAGAGGAGACGACGCCGGGCTGCGATATGCAGGCGGTGAGCGGCTCGGCAATCGAGACACCCAGCGGATTGCGGCCGGTCTGGATATTGTATTTCCCGAAGACGTATTGCGCGGCTGCCGGAGCCACGCACCCCAGGAGCGCGACTGCCACCAGAATGGCCCCGCGCGCGGATTTGAAGAGGACCGCTATCATAATGTTTCTTCCTCGCTACATCTTTGAGACCGTATTACTCGAAAAATTAGTGACCCAGATATTGGCGCCGTCGAAGGCCGCCGCCCAGGGCTGACTGCCGGCCGGAAAGGCGCCCAGCAGGCGGCCGTCGGCCGCCCGCAGCTTGGTGACGTTATTGCTGCCGGCGTTGGCCACCCAAATATTCGCGCCGTCGTAGACCAGCCCGTACGGCTGCGTGCCGACGGTGTAAGTACCGATTACGGCGCCGGCCAGCGACAGCCTGGTAACGGTATTGTCGCGGCTGTTGGCCGTCCAGATGTTGCTGCCATCGAAGGCCACGGCCACGGGATAAGCACCGACGGTGTAAGTCCCCAGCACGGAGGCATCGGAGGCGCGGATCTTAGTGACGAAGTTACTGCCGTAACTCGTCACCCAGATATGGGCGCCGTCGAAGGCCAGCCCGCGCGGCCCGTAGGCAACGGGGACGGTTGCCAGGATGGCGCCGCCGGCCGGGGATAGCTTTATGACCGTGCCGCTGCTGGAATTGGCGACCCAGATGTCCGACCCGTCGAAGGCCACGCCGGTGGGAGTGACTCCGGTGCTATAAGTCGCGAGGAGGGTGCCGTCGCTGGCGCGCAGCTCGGATATGTTGTTGCTGGTTTCGTTGGCGACCCAGATATGCGCGCCGTCAAAGGCCACGCCGCAGGGCCAATCGCCGACGGGATAAGTGCCGGCCAGGTTGCCGTCGCTGGCACGCAGCCGGGTGACGGTGTTGCCGTAGGCATTGGCGATCCAGACGTAAGTGCCGTCGAAGGCCAGGCCGGCGGGCGCCTTACCGGTGGCAAAGGTGACCGTTCGATTGGCCGGATACCAGCGCAGGATGGCGATCTGGCCGGGAGTCTGTCCCCGGGCTTGCATGGCGATGGCTACCAGGACGAGGAGAGAGAGGACCCAGTGGGAGTTCCGTTCCCCTACGAATCTCACAATAATCGCAAGTATACACCACGCGATGGAAGTGGATGAATAGAGGGAATCCGGCGGTAGTGCGGCAACGCTCCCCGAAGGAGCGGATGGGATTCTTAGGTGGGACGTTCAGGTCATCCTGGCAGGAAACAGATGGACCGAACTCCCTCTTTCGCCTATACGATAAGGGCGGTCCAGCGCAAAGAGAGCCTTCGATCCCATTAGTGCAGTGAAAACAAACGAAAGAAATTCCGGCGCGCGGAGTGATCGTGCTCCTGCAACTTACTTCTCGGGCAGCGCCCAGGCGTACAGGACGCCGTCCACGCCTTCCACCACGTATTGGCGGCCGTCGAGCAGATAGGTCATGGGCGACATCTCCATGGAGCCGCCGGCATTGACGTGCCAGAGGGTCTGGCCGGTGACGGCGTCGAGCGCCAGCAGGTTGCCCTGCGCGTCGCCGGTGAACAGCAGGTTGCCAGCCGTGCTGAGGATTCCGGCGATGCTTTCGCCGGGTCCCAGTTCGTGATTCCAGCGGATGGCGCCGGTCTGATAGTCGATGGCCCGTATGGTGGACTCGGCCCACAGGTCATGGTCGCGCCCGGCCCATCCTTCGGGCTTGCCGGTGGCCGTGTAATAGAAGATGCTGTAGACGCGGCGGGCGACCACGTAGAACAGGCCCAGCGCGGGATCGAAGCTGGGCGACATCCAGTTGGTGGCGCCGTCGGAGCCGGGGAAGACCAGGCGCCCGTCGGCATGCGGCTCTTTCTCTTTGAGGCCCACGGGACGGCCGCGCGGGTCGATGCCCGAGGCCCAGTTATTCTCGATGAAGGGCGCCGTGAGCAGGTGCCGGCCGTTGGTGCGGTCGAGCACGAAGAAGTAGCCATTGCGGCTGGCCTGCGCCAGCAGTTTGCGCGGCTGGCCTTTGAAATCCGCATCGAACAGGACGGGGGTCTGGACGGCGTCCCAATCGTGGGTATCGTGGGGCGACGGCTGGAAGTACCAGGCCAGTTTGCCGGTGTCGGGGTGCAGCGCCACGATGGAGCAGGTATAGAGGTTGTCGCCGGGGCGCGCGTCGCCGGCCAGCACGGGATTGGGGTTGCCGGTGCCCCAATAGAGCAGGTCGAGGCCGGGATCGTAGGTGCCGGTCATCCAGGTCATGCCGCCGCCGTGCGTGATGGCGTCGCTGTTCTGTGGCCAGGTTTCCGAGCCGGGCTCGCCGGGCTTCGGCTCCGTGTACCAGCGCCATTGTTCTTTGCCGGTCTCGGGATCGACGGATACCAGGAAGCCGGGAATATCGGTGGCGTCGCCCGAGACGCCCGCGATCACGCGGTTGCCCACCACCAGCGGCGCCATGGTGGCGAAATATCCCAGCTTCACGTCGGCCAGCACGATGTTCCAACGCACGCGGCCGTCCTTGGCGTCCAGACTCAGCAGGTGGGCGTCGGGCGTTTCGAAGTACAGCCAGTCGCCCCACATGGCTACGCCGCGATGGCCGATGCGGTCGCCGCCGTCGGCGCGGTAGTGGAAGTGCCAGACCTGGCGGCCGGTACGCGCGTCCACCGCCCAGATATTCTCGGGAACGGTGAAATACAGGATGCCGTTGACCTCAAGCGGCGTGGACTTGATGGATTGCGATTTGGCCTGGAAGGCCCAAGCCATGGTCAACCAGCGCACGTTGGCGGAGTTGATCAGGTTGAGGGGGCTGAAGCGGCGGCCGGAGTAATCGCCGTTGTAAGTGGGCCAGGTATCCGTGGGAGCGTGCCGCAGCGCCGCGGGATCCAATCCCTGGGCGCAGGCCGCCAGGCAGGCGAGGAAGAAGGGGGCCAGTTTCAGCCCGCGCAGGAGAAGGGCGTCAGTCACGGCAGGCTCTCCAGATAGGCAAATAGATCATGTATCTCCGTGTCGGTGTACTTACCGAGCATGTCGCGATGAAACGCAGTGGGATCCTGCACGCTGACTTTGACTTTGCCGCGCGGCCAGGAACGATACCAGCCGGAGGCGTCGCGCAGGGCCACGGTGAAGTCGTCGAGGTGCGCCAGTTTGCCGCTGATCCGCTCGCCCGAGGCAGTGGTTACGGTGAGGGTGACGGCGCCGCCGGGGGGCGCCAGTAAATGCTCCATCAATGCCAGCGGCGGATATTTCTTCGCCAGTCCCGCCAGATCGCCGGTGACGGAGTGGCACGACGCGCAGCGGCCGGGGCCGTTGAAATAGGCGCGCCCGGCGTCCGCGTTTCCGGTGAGCAGGCGCGCCAGCGGATAGTCGTAGCCCACGTGGGAACTGCGCGCGGCTTCGTCAACGCGCTGATGCAGATAGGCGACGATGTCTTTGATCACGTCATCCGGCAGCGAGAAGGCCGGCATGCCTTTGTCCGGGCGCCCGCCGCGGATCACGGGGCCGATCAGGTCGCCGCCGGCGTCGCGGTTCACCAGGGGGGACCGCACCAGGTCGGGGGCGCGGGCGCCGGTAGCGTCCTCGCCGTGGCAGAAGCCGCAGGATTGGGCGAACTCTTTCTGCTCGCGGGAAGGCGCGCGCGGCTGCGCGCGGAGGGCGGACCCGACGAGGCAGGCGATGGACATACAAAGGATGCAGCGGATCATGGCTTATCTTGTGGTGATTATCTTATGGTGCCACAATGTTCCTATGCGTTTTGCGATCCCGATCGCCCTGGTTTGCGCCGCGGCATGCCCGGCGGATACACTGACGCTTCGCAGCGGGCAGGTGGTGCACGGCACCTACCTGGGCGGCACGGCCCGGACGATCAACATGCAAGTGGAAGACTCGACCAAGACCTACGACGTCACGGATGTGACCGGACTGGAGTTCACCGCGCCGGCGGGCGCCGCGGCGGCCGATCCGCAGGCGGCGGTCGAAGGCCGGGCGGACAGCCGGGTGCGCGCGATCATCTACGAGGATCTGCAATGCTCGGATTGCGCCGCGTTCCGGCGCATGCTGGACCAGGACCTGCTGCCCAAGTACGGAAACCGGGTGGCGTTCGTGCATCACGATTTTCCGCTGGCGAAGCACGTCTGGGCGCGGCGGGCGGCGATCGCGGCGCGCTTCTTCGCGGCGCAGAACCCGGCGATGGGCCTGGAATTCCGGCGCTACATCATGGCCAGCCAGGAGGTGACCACGGACTCCAGCTTCAATCAACGGCTGATCGCTTTCGCGCAGGCGCACGGCATCGCGCCGGGCACGGCGGTGCAGGCGCTTTCGAATCCGCGCTACGCTGCCCTGGTAGACCAGGACTACCAGGAGGGGGTATCGCGCGGCGTGGTGCACACGCCCACCGTGTTCGTGAACGGGCGGGCGTTCATCGAGACGTTCCCGGTGGAAGAGATTTCGAAAGGCATCGACGACGCGCTTGCCGCAGCCCACTAGCATCGTGACCGGGGCCAGCCGGGGAATCGGCCGGGCCATTGCCGTGGAACTGGCGCGGACGCACGCGGTCCTGGCGACGTACAAGAACAATCGGATGGCGGCCGAACAACTGGCCGCGGAGACCGGCGCGGCGATCGCGCAGTGCGACATTTCCGCCGCGGCCGACCGGGCGGCGCTGATGCAGACGGCACGCCAGCGCTTCGACCATCTGGACTTGCTGGTGAACAACGCGGGGATGGCCCCACGCGAGCGGCGGGACGTACTGGAGGCGTCCGCAGAAAGCTTCGACGAGCTGATGGCCACCAACCTGAAGGGGCCGCACTTCCTGACCGCCCTGGCCGCGCGGTGGATGCTGGAGCGCGGCGCGGGGCGGATCGTGTTCATTACGTCGGTTTCGGCGTACGCCGCGTCGGCGAACCGGGCGGAATACTGCATCTCGAAGGCGGGGCTGAGCATGTCGGCGGCGATATACGCGCAACGGCTGGCGCCGCACGGGATTCAAGTGTTCGAGATCCGTCCCGGCATCATTCGGACGGACATGATCGCCAAAGTGGAGGAGTCGTACCGGCAGCGGATCGCCGGGGGGCTGTTGCCGCAACCCCGCCTCGGGGAGCCCGGCGACGTGGCCCGCGCGGTGCGGGCCATCGCCGACGGCCTGCTGGACTATTCCGCCGGCCAGGCCATCGACGTGGACGGCGGATTCCACCTGCGGTGGCTCTAATTCCGGAACAATCGCCTGCGAAATCGCGTCTTGGCCTTGCAGGAGGGATCCGTATGAGAGCTCTGACGTGTTTTGCGCTGGTGCTGCTGACCGGGTTGACCCTGACGGCCGGGGAACTGACCGGCAAGTGGTCCGGCAAGTTCGATATCACCAATTCCCAGGGAGAAACCAAGCCCGACGAAGCCGTCATGACCCTGAAACTCGACGGCACGACCGTGACCGGGACGGCCGGCCCGAACGAAGACCAGCAATGGACGATCCGCAACGGCAAGCTGGAGAACGGCAAGCTGACCTTTGAGGTGCAGATGGACAATAACGGCGAAGATAACGGGAAGATCAGCTTCGACCTGGTATTCGACGGGGAAACCATCCGCGGCACGGCGCAGGGGGTCGGCCGCGACGGGGAGAAGATGTCCGCCAAACTGGATTTGAAGCGAGCCGGTTAGCCGCGCTATACTGGTTAACTTAGAATAAGATGCCGAAACGTACCTTTCAACCGAATAACCGCAGGCGCGCGAAGACGCACGGGTTCCGCTCCCGCATGGAAACCAAGAACGGGCGGGCCGTGCTGGCGCGCCGGAGGGCGCGGGGCCGGCACAAGCTGACCGTGAGCTCCGAGAGGTAAGCATCCCTGGTTTTCCGAAACGTGTTCGTCTGTTGCGATCCAAGGATTTCCGCAGAGTTTACGATGGGGGGTCCCGATTTACGACCCCCTTTTTTGCGGCCTTCTGTATGCGGCAGCCCGAAGCGGACGGGCCGCGGATCGGTTTCACCACGCCGCGGGCGCTCGGCCGCGCGGTGGTGCGCAACCGCATCCGGAGGCGTGTGCGGGAAGCCGTACGGTTGCATCTCGAACAATTGAGTCCCCAGTGGTGGATCATCTTCAATCCGCGGCGCAAGGCGATGGAAGCCCCGTTCGAGGACCTGGAACGGGAAGTGCAGCGTCTCTTTCTGCGATGCAATACATTGTGACCGGCGCGCTGCGTTTGTACAAACTGTGTTTCTCGCCGCTGCTGCCTTCGGCCTGCCGGTTCTATCCCACATGCTCGGAGTACATGCGGGAGGCCGTCGAGAAATACGGCGTGCGGCGCGGCGTATGGATGGGCGCCAAGCGGCTGGCGAAGTGCCATCCCTTTCACGCGGGCGGTTTCGATCCCGTCCGGTAGACAGCGAATTGCATGGCGGATCCTAAGAGCGGCGGAAACCAGGGCGGTCCGGGACAACCCAAAGAGTTGTCCATGGAGCTGCGGCTTCTGCTGGCCTTCATCCTGATGGGGGCGGTGCTGTTCCTGACGCCCTATTTCTACAAGACCGTCGCGCCGCCGCCAAAGAAAGGTCCGGTGGCGGCGAAGACCGAGCCGCTTCCCCAGCCCGGCAATGCGGCGCCCGGCAAGACGGAGCCGGCGCCAGTGGAAACATCCGCCGCGGCGGTGACCGAGCCGGCGGCTCCGCCGGTGGCGGCCGCCAACGAACAGACCCAGGCGATCGACACGAACCTGTTCCGGATCACCTTCAGCAACAAGGGCGGGGTGGTGAAGAGCTGGCTGCTGAAGAAATACAAGGCGCACAGCGGCGCGCCGCTGGAACTGGTGAATACGGCGGCCAAGACGGAGCTGCCGGGATCGCTGTACTTCCCCGAGCACAAACCGGCGGTGGACGTAAACCAGCAGCTTTACCGAATGGATGTGGACGGCCTGACGGTTCACTTCGAATTCTCCAACGGTTCGGTGGTGGCGCGCAAGACGTTTCAGTTCTCTCCATCCAGTTATCTGCTGGACGTCACTACGGACGTGACGGAGAACGGCAAGCCGGTGGCGAACGAGATCGTGTGGCGGGGCGGATTCGGCGACATGGCGGTGGCGAATCCGGCCGGCGCGCAGCAGACCCTGCGCTTCGACGTGAGCGAATCGAAGCTGATCAAGACCGGGGCCAAAGTGGCCAAGAACGGTCCGGCCACGGTGACGGGCAATTACTCCTTCGCCGGGATCGAAGATCAGTATTTCGTGGCGGCCTTCCTGCCGGAGCGCGGCACGGCGGTGTCGATGACCACGTTCAGCGACCAGGCGGCGACGCCGCTGGAGACCAAGGAGCTTCCGTTCGCCGGCGTGGGGGTGGGGGACGGCGGCGCGAGCCACTTATCGCTTTACGTGGGGCCGAAGGACATCGACACGCTGCGGTCCGTCAATCCGAAGCTGGAGCAGGTGGTGGACTTCGGCTGGTTCAGCATCCTGGCCAAGCCTCTTTTCCTGATCGTCAACTTCGCCACGGACCACTTTATCCACAACTATGGCTGGTCGATCATCGTAGTTACCATCGTCCTGAACTTCATCCTGTTTCCGCTGAAGATCACCAGCATGAAGTCGATGAAGAAGATGCAGGCGCTGCAGCCGCAGATCTCGGCCATCAACGACAAGTACAAGAACGTCTCCCTGCGCGATCCGCGGAAAGCGGAGCAGAACCAGGAAGTGATGGAGCTGTACAAGAAGCACGGGGTGAATCCGATGGGCGGGTGCGTGCCGATGCTGCTGCAGATCCCGTTCTTCATCGCGTTCTACAAGGTGTTCTCGGTGTCGGTGGAGATGCGCGGCGCGCACTGGCTGTGGGTGACGGATCTCTCCCAGCCGGAGACGCTGGCCATACGCATCCTGCCCATCATCATGGTGGTCAGCCAGTTTGTGATGCAGAAGATGACGCCCACCACAACCGGCGGCGATCCGAGTCAGCAGAAGATGATGCAGTTCATGCCGCTGATTTTCGGATTTATGTTCTATAACCTGTCGAGCGGGCTGGTATTATACTATTTGACCAGCAACCTGGTGGGAGTGGCGCAGCAGTTATTCTTCAATCGCACGTCGCTGGCGGCGGTAGCCGCACAGTCGGTGCAGCCCCCCAAGAAGAAGAAGGATGGCAAGAAGTAGACGGTGAACGATCGAAAGTATTCGGTAACTTCGGTAGGGGATCGCATCGAGGACTTTCTCGATGAGGTGCTGGACAATTGCGGCCTGGACCTGGAGTTCGAACTCGTCGACGGCACGCCCGCGGAAGACGATTTCGAGACGCCGGACGTGGTGGTGAAGTTCAGCGGTCCGGATGTGGACTATCTGCTGGCCAATCGCGCGGAGCTGCTGCTGGCGCTGGAGCACGTCACCATGGAGGCGCTGCGCATGCCCTCCGAAGATCACTCGCGCGTTTCGTTCGACGCCAACGATTATCGCCTGCTGCGCATCGAGGAGCTGCGCATCAGCGCGGCGGCGGCCGCCGACAAAGTCAAGCGCACCGGCCAGCCTTTCCGTTTCAACCCCATGAACAGCCGCGAGCGGCGGGTGATCCATCTGTCGCTGCGCAACGAAACCGCGGTGCGGAGCGAAAGCGGCGGCGCCGGCGGATTCCGGCACGTGGTGGTGTACCCGGCGGGGATGCCCAGTCTTCCCGATCCGCCGCAGCCGGCGTTTGTGCGCCGGGACGGCGCACGGCGGGATGGTCCGCGGGATCGGGATCGCGGCCCGCGCGACCGCGGACGGGGCCGTCCGCAGCGCCGCGGCTCCCGGCACTAGAGTGCCGCGGTTCGCCGTCCGCGCCGGCCGAGTTTGAATCTCACCGACACCATAGTTGCCATTTCCACCCCACCCGGACGGGGCGGTTTAGGCGTGGTGCGTCTGTCGGGCGCCCATGCGCGCGAGATCGCCGACCGCCTGCTGCGCTTGCCGGGTCCGGCGGAGTGGCGGCCGTGGTGCTGTCAACTGGCGGACCTGCTCGATGACGAAGGCCATACGGTGGACCAGGCGGTGGTTACGTTCTTCGGCCAGCCGCGGTCCTACACCGCGGAAGACGTCATCGAAATATCCTGTCACGGCGCGCCGGTGGTTCTGCGGCACGCGGTGGCCCGCGCGCTGGAAGCCGGCGCCCGGCTGGCCGAACCGGGTGAGTTCACGCTGCGCGCGTACCTGAACGGACGCATCGACCTGCCCCAGGCGGAAGCCATCCGCGACCTCATCGAGTCCACCACGCTGTACCAGGCGCGAATCGCGGCGCAGCAGGCCGGCGGATCGGTGTCGCGCCGCATCGCGCCGCTGAAGGAGCAACTGCTGGAGCTGATCGCATTGCTTGAAGCGGGCATCGACTTCGCGGAGGACGATGTCAATGTGGCGCCCGCGGGTGAGATCCTGCGGCGCCTGCAACCGGTGAGCGAGGGCGTGGCGCGGCTGGCCGGGAGCGTTGCTTTCGGCGGCCTGGTGCGGGCGGGGCTGTCGCTGGCCATCGTCGGCCGGCCGAACGTGGGCAAGAGCAGCCTGTTCAACCGTCTGTTGGAGCAGGATCGCGCCATCGTCACCGACATTCCCGGAACCACCCGCGACGTGGTTTCCGAATCCGCCGCCATCCACGGCATCCCGGTGAAGCTGTTCGACACGGCGGGCATCCGCGAAGGCGAGGGGCTGGTGGAGACGCTGGGCATCGAACGCAGCTTCCAGGCCATGGCCGATGCGGACCTGACGCTGGTGGTGGTGGATCTGTCAGCGCCGGTGGCGGAACCGGACCGCGAACTGATGGCGCGCGCGGGCGGCCAGGGGCGCTGGATCCTGGTGGGCAACAAGTGCGATCTGCCGCGCCGCGCGGAAGAGTTGGATGGGGCGCACTCCGTTTCGGCGCTCAGCGGCGAGGGCATTGACGCGCTGCGGGAAGCGATATTCCGCGCGGTGGCTCCGGCGGACGGCGCGGAGATAGAGACCGGTTTCATCACCAGCCTGCGGCACGAGCGCCTGCTGCGCGAGTCGCTGGAGTATTTGCAGAAGGCCGCGGCAGCCGTAGCGCAGAACATCCCGCACGAGATGCTGCTGCTGGATCTGTACAGCGCGCTGCGGCCGATCGATGCCATCACCGGCGCGACCACGGCGGACGATATTCTGAACCGCATCTTCTCGACGTTCTGCATCGGCAAGTAAGTCAGCGGGTGAGGTGGCCCAGGACCACGGGCCGGCGCGCGCCGGTAGCCGCGGGCACGTTGGACGGCCGCCCGCGCCAGGTTTGGTAGGCCAGGACGGCGAAGGCGATGGCTTCCTTGGCGTCCGGATGGATGCCGTAATCCGCGGAAGTAGCGATCGCTACGCCGGGCAGGCAGGCGGCCAGATGCGCCAGGATCCGCGGGTTGTGGGCGCCGCCGCCGGAAACGATCAGCTCAGCCGGCCGGTAGGGCGCAACGGCGCGGGCAACCGTGGCGGCGGTCAGCACCGTGGCCGTAGCGATCAGATCCGGCGGCGGCAGCCCGGTCTGTTGGAGACGCGCCACGAACTCCGCGCCATACTGTTCGCGGCCGGCGCTTTTGGGCGGCCGGCGGCGGTAATAGGGATCGGCCAACAGGCGATCGAGCAGCGCGCGGTCAACGCGGCCGCGAGCGGCGATGCGGCCGCCGCGATCGAAGTTCTGACGGCCGCGCGTCGCTTCGCGGGTGAGCGCGTCGATCACCATATTGCCCGGACCGGTGTCGAAGGCGATGCCGGCCGGCAGCACGGTGATGTTGGCGATGCCGCCGATGTTGAGCGCCACGCGCGTGCGGCGGGAACGGCCGAACAGGAACAGATCCACGAAGGGCACCAGCGGCGCGCCCTGTCCGCCGGCGGCGATATCGCGCGGGCGGAAATCGGAGACCACCGGCACTCCGGTGCGCTCGGCGATCACCGCGGCTTCGCCGATTTGCAGGGTGCTGGCGCCGCCTTCGTGATAGATGGTCTGGCCATGGCAGCCGATCAGCTCGACCGGGCCGTAACGCCGCCGGGCGCGCAAAACGGCGCGGGCGTACAGTTCGCCCAGCAGGAAGTTCAGGCGCGAGATCTCGCGCGTGGCGGCAGTGGTATTCGAGACGCCCAGGATCGCGCGGCGCACATCGCCGGAGAAGGGCGTGGACTGGAAACCGAGGGTGCGGATGCGGCGGCCGCGAATCTCCACGATGGCCACGTCGATGCCGTCGAGCGAGGTGCCGCTCATGACCCCGGCTACACGCACCCGCGCCTCAATTCGTCCTGCAATTCCGCCAGCAGGCGCAGGGCTTCGATGGGGCGCAGCTCGTCGATCTTGAGATGGCGGATGCGCTCGGCGATGCCGTAATTCAACGGCTCGAAAAGCTGGATCTGGACCGGCTGCGCGGGCGCGGGGGAAAGCTCTTCGCTGACCACGTGCTCGCTGCGCTCGTGCAGGCGGAGCACCTCGCTGGCCCGCTCGATCACGCGCGGCGGCAATCCGGCCAGGCGCGCGACCTCGATGCCGTAGCTGCGGTCGGCCTTGCCGGGCTCGACCTTGCGCAGGAAGATGATGCGATCGCCCGCCTCCTTCACCGAGACGCTGAGGTTGCGCACGCCTTCCAGTTGCTCGGCCAGGTCGGTGAGCTCGTGGTAGTGGGTGGCGAACAGCGTCTTGGCGCGGGTGCGCGCGTGGATGTGCTCCACC
The DNA here is from genome assembly GCA_035499555.1 of Bryobacteraceae bacterium. Classification (GTDB taxonomy): domain Bacteria; phylum Acidobacteriota; class Terriglobia; order Bryobacterales; family Bryobacteraceae; genus Bog-159. The sequence goes on along the minus strand of DATJYO010000036.1, from coordinate 162,788 downwards.
ACCGCCCAGGCCAGCGCCAGCCCGTCGTAGGTCGCGGTGCCGCGGCCGATCTCATCCAGCACGATGAAGCTGCGCGGGGTGGCGCTATTCAGGATGACGGCGGTCTCGGTCATCTCCACCATGAAGGTGGAACGGCCGCGGGCCAGGTTGTCGGATGCGCCGATGCGGGTGAAGATGCGGTCTATCAGGGGCAGGCTGGCGGAATCGGCGGGCACGAACGATCCCATCTGCGCCAGGATGGCGATCAGGGCCGCCTGGCGCAGGTAGGTGGACTTGCCGCCCATGTTGGGTCCGGTGATGATGGCGATCAGGTCCGTATCGGAATTAAGGTACAGGTCGTTGGGGATGAAGCGGCCGGCGTCCTGTTCTTCGATGCGCTCGATCACCGGATGGCGGCCGGCCATAATGCGCATCTCGCCGTTATCGGAAAACGCGGGCCGCGCGTAGCGATTCCCAGCCGCGACCTGGGCCAGGGCGGCGGTCACGTCGATTTCGGCGATGGCCGCGGCGGTGGCCTTGATGCGCGGCGCATGGGCGGCGGCGAACTTGCGGACCTCGGCGAACAGCTCCTTTTCGAGGGTCAGGATCTTGTCTTCCGCGTCGAGCACCTTGCGCTCGTAGTCCTTCAGCTCGGGAGTGGTGAAGCGCTCGGCATTGACCAGTGTCTGCTTGCGTTCGTAGTCGGCGGGCGCCAGGTGCAGGTTGGCCTTGGAGATCTCGATGTAATAGCCGAAGACGTTGTTGAAGCGGACCTTCAGCGACTGGATGCCGGTGCGGGTGCGCTCGCGGGCTTCGATCTGGGCGATCACCTGGCGGCCGTTGCGGCTGAGATCGCGCAGCTCGTCCAGCCCGGCGTGGAAGCCGGCGCGGATGGTGCCGCCATCGGCGAGGTTGATGGGCGGCTCGTCCGCAATGGCCGCGATTATATGGTCGCGGGCTTCGGCGACTTCGTCGATCCGGCCGTGGAGGTCGCGCAGGCGCGCAGCGCGCTGGGTTTCAAACGCCGCTTTCAGCGAGGGGATCTTTTCGAGCGAACGGCCCAGCGCCAGCACGTCGCGCGGGTTGGCGCTGCCCATGGTGGTCTTGGCCAGCAGCCGTTCGATATCCTGGATGGCGCTCAACTGCCGGCGCAGCTCCGCCCGCAGGATGGTCTGCTGGAGCAGTTCGCCCACGGCGTCCAGGCGGCCTTCGATTTCAGTCCGGTCGAGCGAAGGGCGCAAGAGACGCTGGCGCAGCAGGCGTCCGCCCATGCCGGTCTGCGTCTGATCGAGGACGTGCAGCAGGGTGGCGTCGGAGCGCTCACCGGCGAACAGCGGCTCGACGAGTTCGAGGTTGCGCACCGTGACCGCGTCCAGCACCATGGATTCGGCGCGATCGTAGAACGCGGGACGGTCCAAATGTTCCAGCGCGGCGCGCTGGGTGTCGCGCAGGTAATGCAGGATGGCGCCGGCGGCGGAGACCGCCGCCCCGCGATGGGCCAGTCCGCAGCCATCCAGGGAATGCAGGCGGAAATGATCGCGCAGGGTGCGATCGGCGTAATCGAAGCTGAAGATCCAGTCTTCGAGATTGGTACGCAGGTAGCGGGGTCCGCCGGTTTCGGCGGGCAGGAGCGGCAGGTCGGCGGCGAACAGCACTTCGCGCGCGCCCAACTGCTCGATAGCCGCGTGGATCTCGGCGGCGTCCATTTCGGTGACGCGGAACTCGCCGGTGGATACGTCCACGTGGGCCACGCCGGCGCGATCGCCGATGCGAGCCACCGCGGCCAGATAGTTGTTCTCATGCGAGCGCAGGGCCAGCGCGTCGGTGGCGGTGCCGGGGGTGATGACGCGGGTCACTTCGCGCTTCACCAGTTTTTTGGCCAGCGCAGGATCTTCCATCTGGTCGCAGACCGCCACGCGATGGCCCTTCTGGATCAGGCGGGCGATGTAGCCGGCGGCGGAATGATACGGTACGCCGCACATGGGGATGGCGGCGCCCTTCTCCTTGTTGCGCGAGGTGAGGGTGATTTCGAGCTCGCGCGCGGCGACGATGGCGTCCTCGAAGAAGAGCTCGTAGAAGTCGCCGAGGCGGAACAGCAAGAGGGTGCCGGGGACCTGCTGCTTGATGGCGTTATACTGCCGCATCAGCGGCGTGGAGGCTTCGGCGGCCACTAGGCGTAAATACCGCGCAGCCTGATGGCGTTGGCCACCCGGTCGAGCGCGAGCATGTAAGCGGCGGTGCGGTTGTTCACGCCGTGCTTAGCGGCGTATTCCACGACCGCGCCGAAGCTATCCACCATGATCTCTTCCAACTGCTTGTTCACGGTGGCCTCGTTCCAGAAGAAACCCTGGCGGTCCTGCACCCATTCGAAGTACGACACCGTGACGCCGCCGGCGTTGGCCAGAATGTCGGGGATCACGAAGATTCCCTTGTCGGCCAGGATCTCGTCGGCCAGCGAGGTGGTGGGACCGTTGGCGCCCTCGCACAGGATCTTGCAGCGGAGCTTGTCCGCATTCCGCGAGGTGACCACGTTTTCGGTGGCGGCGGGCAGCAGGATGTCGCAGGGGAGGAAGAGCGCCTCTTTGGGATCGATATTCTCACCGCCGGGAAAGTCGCGGATGGAGCCGGTCTCCTGGCGGTGATCGTAAAGCGCGCGCGTGTCGAGGCCGTTGGGATTGTAGACCGCGCCATCGTACTCGACGATGCAGATGATTTTGAAGCCTTCGCGCGACATCAGCTTGGAGGCCATGCCGCCCACGTTGCCGAATCCCTGGATGACGACGCTGGTGGCGGTGCGCGGCTTGTTGAACCGCTTGAGGGCTTCCAGGCACACGATCATGCAACCGCGGCCGGTAGCTTCCGGACGGCCGCGCGATCCGCCGAGCGGCATGGGCTTGCCGGTGACCACGGCGGTGACGGTGTGGCGGGCGTGCATGGAATAGGTATCCATGATCCAGGCCATGACGCGGTCGTTGGTGTTGACGTCCGGCGCGGGCACGTCGCGCTCGGGGCCGAGGAATTCCATAATCTCGGCGGTGTAGCGGCGGGTGAGGCGTTCCAGTTCGCCCCAGGACAGCAAGTTGGGATCGCAGATGACGCCGCCCTTGGCGCCGCCGAAGGGGATATTGACCACCGCGCACTTCCACGTCATCCAGGAGGCCAGTGCGCGCACTTCGTCGAGCGTGACGTCCGGACCGAAGCGGATACCGCCTTTGCCGGGACCGCGCGCGATGGAGTGCTGGACGCGGTAGCCGGTGAAGACTTCCAGGCGGCCGTCGTCCAACTGCACGGGGATGTGAACGGTGATTTCCTTGGCGGAGGTGCGCAGGACCTTGCGCAGGCCATCGTCCAGGTTGAGGCGGGTGGCAGCCTCGTCAAAGCGGGCCTCGGCGGCCAGCCAAGGATTCATTTCCTGCTCGAGCGACAACGTGGTGCTTGCCAAAAGATGGAACCCTCCGGTTTCATTATAGGTGAGCGTGGCGCGCTTCGCTCGCAGGCGGGGCACGGCGGCGGCTTCGTCGCCTGCGCGCCGGCGCGCGTCGCGGGGTTGCATCGCGGTTGGGGGCGACTCCTAAATCCGATTGATTCCTATTCAGGGCGTCTGTTCCCCGAGAACGCCAGACCGTTGTTTTCATGTTTCGAATCTTATCTGGGGAGCCAGATTCCCAAACCCCAGGTGGGACTCGAACTCGCCGCGAAGCTCGGACGTCTTCGAGTGCGGCAACCCTATTGCTGCCCAAAATCCGCCGCCTGAATTGCCCTAACCTGTTCCAGCAGCGCGGGCACGTCCTCCGTCGCGGTTTTCCACAATTCGTCAATATCCACGGAGTCGTAGCCGTGGATGAGCCGGTCCCGCATGCCCGCAATGTCCTTCCACTGAACCTCTGGATGCTTGCCACGGGTGGTCGAAGAAAGTCGCTTCACCGCCTCACCGATTACCGCAATCTGATAACAGCAGGCAGAGAGCAACAGGTTGTTACGATCGAGATCAGAACGCTCGCGACCTGGACGTAGCCCGTTATCCTCAAACATGCCGCAACCAGATCGCTGAGAGTTGCGATGTCGCTCCTTTCATCCCGCGACATAAACGGGCACAACGCTGCCCAAGATGGCATTCCGGCGTAGAGCGTTCCCGCTGGCCTCAATCGCACGCCGACTGATCAGGTCCACGCTGCGCCCGAGCAAACTGGCGAGTTCATTCTGCATGCGCTCGTGCTCGAACAAACCCCACCGCGCGTCTGGAGCGAACGTAACCAGGAGGTCGATATCCTGGGCGCGCGACGGCTCGATGAGCATGGATCCGAACAGTTCGAGTTTGGTGATCTTCCATTGCCGACAAAACGCCTCCAACCGGTCCTGGTCAACCGGCAGCCGCTGCACCATTGCCATCTATCAAAGGATACCGCGGCGGCGGAAGGGCCGGATCCATTCGGAAGGCGTCAAATTGGACCTGGCAAACGCTTCCCCGACCGGGATAGGGTCCACGTACGAGGGTTTCCGAGATGGATCAAGCAACGATTTCGGCCCGCGGCGAATGGAACCGAGTGGCAAGTTCGGAGCGGCGAGCTCCAAATCTTTCCTCCCGACTTCCCTGGCCGCGGCGTCCGAATACAGCGACCCCGGGTTCTTCATTTGCGCAGCCGTGCAATATGACGATCCGTTGGCTTCGAAACACTACGGTCAACTGTCGTTCATGCGCTAGATACGACGCTGAGCGAGGCCCCTTGGCGCCACTGTTTGCAGTCGAATGCTTGGATCAGTGGCCGAGAGGCAAGACTCGCCGGACCATTTCATCGGCAAACCTTTCTTTCTCTTCGAAAAATGGAAAATGGCCGGAGTTGTCGAACCAGACAAACTCTTTCTTTGCGGCCTTTATCGTTTTAAAGTAATCCCAAACCAGCGAGGGGCGACAGTACGGGTCACGCCGTCCTTCAAAAAAGAAGATCGGTACACCGAATTCGGGCCCGAGCTTACTAAGATCGACCTTCGTCATTTGGGGGACGAATATCTCAAGTGAGAAAAGCTGGCCCTGGAGAAACCCGAAATCATCCGCCAGAGAATATTCGGGCGCTGACACAAGGCTTGTAACAATCCTTCTGCCATCGACAAACGCTGCTACGTTCTTCGGCCCAAGCAACGCCGCTTCCCAATTCTTCGCGGTCTGCCCTTTCCCCAAGTCCGTATCTGGCGAGGGATAAGGCGCAATGCTTTGCAACTCTCTGACGGCTTGTTCGTTGTGGCTGCTGCGCGCTTCCTGCAATGCATCCTGGTACGCGACCTGCTCGTTCTCCCCGGGGGCTACGACTTGCCCAACGCCCAAATAAGCGAAAAGAAGGCCGGGGTGCTCGTGTGCCAGCCATAGACCCAGCAGGCTTCCCCACGAGTGCCCAAGGACAAAGATCTTTTTCCTTTGGAAGCGGCTGCGAAGATAGTTCACCACGTCCAGCGTGTCCTGTTCCATTTGGGGCACATTCATGGTCCTGCGCTGAAGGTCCTTGGCGTTCGACGCGTAGGTCTTGCCCGCTCCCCGTTGATCCCATTCGACGACGGTGAAGTATTTCTCCCACGGTCCCTGAAATGAGCCCGCCAACGGAATGAAAGCAAGGCCTGGACCACCATGGATGACCAGGAGAATCGGGTTGTTCACGTTCTGGCCCCGTACCTCGATCCACTGATCGATGCCGCCGATGCGCACGGGTTCGAGGTCGTCGATGCCGGTACGCCCTGTAATAGCGCGCTGTTCAGCGGTCTTGTGCTGCAGATATTTTCGGTACAACAGGGCCGTCGAGAGCACCACCACGACCAGACAGATAACTGCTATCCCGATGTACTTGAAAATCCCCCCGATCGCGAACCTCATCCCAGCGAAGGCTCCTTTCCGTTCATACGCATATGCCCGCACCGTCGTTCCGCGGGTTCGCACGTTCCGGCGCAAGGTGGAAGGATGCGTGCGGCTTGGTTCTACCAGCGTGAGTATTCGAGAGAGACAAGCCGGCGGAACGGCGTAGTTATTACCGTGCCGGTTTGGGTTGCCGGTTCTGGTTCGGAGCCTTCTGTCGTGGGGGTCAAAACCGAATCCGCTCCGGCGGCACTAGCCGTCCGGACCGCACCTCAGCCTGGAACTCCTCGACCGCGCTCCGGAGGTCGGTTCGGTATATGCCGGCAAACGTGTTCCGACAACTGCCCGGGTCGGAGAAGCACGCCCGTTCGAATCTCAGAAATGTTCCCTTACCGTTTCGCTCGATTTCCCGATCCCAGAAATAGATCCGGGCCGTATAGCTGAACTGCCAGTCCTTCTGTGGTGCACCGGAAAAGGACGACCATAGGTCTTCCGTTTTCGCTCGCGACACAAACTCCGCTTCGGGCAAACTCACCAAATGCCGCGCTGGCGCGGTCGGGCCCATGGCAGCTACGACGCCAGCCACACCCTCCGAAACCCAAGGCTGCCGCAGCATTCGTAAAACGCTCAACAAGGACCGGTTCTGATTCTGCACGGCATGGGAGAGTTCGTGGCGCAACAATCCCCCGATGTCCGCCCACCCATCGGCCCTCGGCGTGACGAAGATCACCGTGCCCGTCGGCACCGTGACGGCGAGCGGACGCTGACCCATCAGAAATGGCGCAGCGAACCTTAGACAGTCTCCCCAATTCCGACAGACCACCACCTTGATCTTCCTTGGGCACTTCAACTCGTGAAAGTTCTCCGCAACCGCGACGTACCGGTCAACCTCGCGATACGCCGGATCCAGCGCGGCAGAATCCGGATACAACACGTCCGCGCGCGAGAACCGAGCCTCCCGATACCCCGGATGCACCGGTGACCAGGCGAACAGCGGCCCCCACGGGAACGCCGCCAGGGACGCGATTACGATCAGGCCGAGGATGCCTCGCTGCCAACTCATGAATACAGTCTAGAACACTGGCAGTGCGAGATGTTTCCAGGGTACCGCTCAGGCCGCAACGGAACCCGCGGCATCAGGCAGCGAGAGGGTTACGCCAGCGGAGCCGGCCGAACCTCGCAAAGTCGTTGTCCGTCGAGCAAAGCTCTGCCCCGTGCTCAATGGCCAGAGCCGCAAGATGGGCATCCGAGGTGAGGTTCCCGCGGGTACCCAGCGGCGAAAGCAGGTCACGCATCGTTTGCAGGTGGCGTGCGGCAGGCTCGGGCACGATGACGGAAGGCTGTTGCAGCCAGGCATCCACCAGGTCGAACGCCGCGCCGACGCTCAGCGGTTTCTGAAAGAGTCCCGGTCTCGTAGTCAACCGGAGAAATGCCAGGAGGACGATCCAAGGAAGCCCAACGGTCTCGGTTCCAGAAACCGCAGCTTCCAACCAGTACTTGGCCCTCTGGTGGTCCGGAGAATCCTGGTTGACCGCGTAAATGAGGAGATTGACGTCGACAACTATCATTTGCGCAGAGAGAGTTTCCGGCCCAACTCCTCATCTTCCAGGGCGGCTGCGGCCTCCAGCGCCTTGTCCCACCTGAAATTCCGATCGCTGCCGAGAGAGTAGGACTTCTGCACGAAGTTGCGCCGCTTGGGTTTCCCCTGCGTGAGGCCCGCACGCACCGCCGAATTGAGCGCCTCCTTAAAGGAGACTCCCCGCTCCTTCATGGCTGTCCGGATGAGTGCCTGCACATCCGGCTCCAGCGTGATTGTCGTCCGCATCCCTACATCATAGCATCAGCCAACTTGCTGCCATGATGCTACGAATCGTTGGTATCCAGTTTGGAATCCTGGCTGGCGCACGGGCCGGCGATTGCCGGCCGAAGGAGCGAAGCGGCTATAGTGGCAGATGTGACCCTCTCCCGCACCGAGACCAAGGCGCTCTACGACAAGATCAGCAAGGTTTACGATCTGCTGTCGGAGCACACGGAAGGGCCGGTGCGCGAGGCGGGGCTGCGGATGCTGGCGCCGCAGGGCGGGGAGGCCCTGCTGGAGATCGGGTTCGGCACCGGCCACGCGCTGGTGGCGCTGGCGGAGGGCGTGGGGCCGACGGGCAAGGTATACGGGATCGATCTCTCGGACGGCATGATGGCGGTGGCGGCGCACCGGGTGGAGGCCGAGGGGGTGGCAGACCGCGTGGAGCTGCGGCCGGGCGACGCGACGGATCTGCCATATGCGGCGAACAGCCTGGACGGAGTGTTCCTGAGCTTCACCCTGGAACTGTTCGATACGAAGGAGATCCCGCTGGTGCTGGCGCAATGCTGGCGCGTGCTGAAGCCGGGCGGAAGGATGGTGGTGGTGGGCATGTCCAAGGAGGGCGAGCACGGCATCATCTACGAGGCGTACGAATGGACGCACCGGCACTTCCCGAACTTCGTGGATTGCCGCCCGATCCTGGTCAGCCAGGCCGTGGCGGCGGCGGGCTTCGAGGTAACGGCCAAACAGAATCTCCAGATATGGGTGCCGATGGAGATCGTGCGCGGGGAAAAGCCGCTCACCGAGCCAGAAAGCCATTGACCGTTTTCACGAACAGGGCCGGCTGATCGACGAAAGTCATGTGGCCGCTCTGGGGAAAGACGACCAGTTGCGAGCCGGCGATCAGGCGATGCATTTCTTCGGCCAGCGAGGGCGCACACTCGTCGTGATCGCCGGCGGTGATCAGGGTAGGCACCTTGATGGCGGGCAGGCGGCCGGCATACTCCACCGATTTCAGATTGCCGTCGATGACGAACTCGCCGTCGGAGCCCCACATTTCGCGATAAAGGTCCCAGGACATGATGCCGTTGGCGATGGGATCGTAGTTGGGGTCGGGGCGGCGCTGGTAGAGATACGGGAAGTAGCCCTCGCCCCAGGCTGCGATCATGTAGTCGTTCGGGTAGCGACTCTTCTCATAATCTTTGCCCTTGCCGAAGAGGCCGGCTTTTTCGAGCGTCCGGATGCGTGCGCGCAGCTCGGCGGGCGCGGCGGCCAATTCGCGCGCGAGGACCGCGTTCATTTCGCGGGTGCTATGGAACGTGCTGCACAGAAGCAGGTGCGTCAGGTTGGCCTGATACTTAAGCGCATAAGCCTGGGCCAGTACGCCGCCGTAGGAGTGGCCCAGCAGGCTGATGCGGCCCAGCTTCAAGGCCTGGCGCACGGCCTCGGTATCCTCGACCATGTTTTCGACGGTGTAGCCGGAGGGATCTTCGAGCTTCTCGGATTTGCCGGATCCGCGCTCATCGATGAAGATCAGCCTGTGCCGGCGGGCCAACGGCAACAGGTAGGGGAGGAAGTAGTCGTGCGAGGCGCCCGGACCGCCGTGCACGACCAGGAGCGGCGATCCCTGGCCGAGGGTCTGATAGTAGATCAGCACGCCGTGCGCATCCACAAAGCCATCCTGGAGCGGATAGACCGAAGGGGACTGCGCGGCGGCCAGAGCGCAAAGCAGAAGTACGCCGAGGAGTAGTTTCATAGAGACAACTATAGCCCGCGGTCAGAACTCGAGGCGCGCCTGCACGGCGATCATGCGGGGTGAGTTGTCGCCGCCCAACCCCACGCCGAGGAGTCCGGTGGGCGGCGAGGTGGTGTAGGTGATGGCGCCGAATCCGGTCTGGGTGGCGGGCTGGCCGGGAATGCCGGCGACCACAGACGGCAGGGCCAGGTTGGGGTGGTTGAAGACGTTGAAGAACTGGCCGTCGATGCGCAGGGAGAGGCGCTCGCCCAGGCGGAAGTGTTTGGTCAGGTAGAGATCGCTCCAGAAGAAGCCGGGACCGCGCAGGCTGTTGCGGCCGAGATCGCCGAACTGGCAGTTGGCCGGGTTGTCGCCGCCGTAACAGGCGCCGCTGGACGGGTCCACCGCGGATACGAAGGCGTCCGGGTTGAGCCATTGCACGGCGCCGGCGGGAGTGACACCGGGGATCGCAGCGTGACTATAGAGCGGCACACCCGGGACCACACTGGCGAACTGGGGACCGCTCGACTGCAGGATGCCGTTGCCATCGGCGGTGTATGGCGCGCTGAGTACGCTGAAGGGCAGACCGCTGTGCCAGAAGACGGCGCCGGACACCTGCCAGCCTTCCACGACCGACTTCCACCGCGCGTGATTCGTGTGGAAGGGCAGCTCGTAGATATAAGACGCGTTGAAGTTGTGGCGGACATCGTAATCGCAGCTACCGTACTGGCGCCACAATTCGCCGGGCAGAGGCGAGAGGATACCCGCCGACGAAAAGGACAGGAAGCCGCCATTCGATATGGTATCCAGGCAATGGCTCCAGGTGTAGTTGGCGTGGAGGTCGAGGCCGTGCGACAGGCGTTTTTGAGCGGTGAGCTGCAGGCCGTGGTAGTGGCTGTTAGCGCCGGTCGCCAATTGGTCCACGGCGGCGAAGCGCGGATCGGGCGCCTGCGCGTAAGGATACGGCGCGAAACAGCCCGGGCAGACGGTCTGGTAGCCGTTGACCTCGGTCTGGTAGGGCAAATCGACGGCGCGGGTGCCTACATATTGTGCGCGCAGGGCGGCCGCGTTGCCGATTTGATGCTCGAGGCCGAAGCTCCACTGCAGAAAGTAAGGAGCGCGCAGGCGGCCGTCGGGCACGGCATTGGTGGCAACCGGCGGCAGGCAGCGCGCCGGGTCGGCCTGGGGCGAGGCGCAGGAGAGCTCGCCCTGGGAGAAACCGGCGAGAAACGCCTGGTTGGCGGCCATTGCCGCATTGACGGCGCTGTTGGGCACGCCCGGCGCGAGGGCCAGCCCGCCGGCGGATCCCAACAGTCCGCCCTGGAACGTGTTGACGTAGGGCGGATTGGCCCCGACCAGATCGGCCACGCTGCCGGGCAGGATATCGGAAAAGACGCCGAAGCCGGTCCGCAGGACGGAGCCGGGCGCGAACTGCCAAGCGAGGGCGGTGCGCGGCTGCCAAAGCGCCCAGGGGGTGGCCGGAAACAGATGTGTCAGCCCGGTCGCGATGGTTTCGTCGAGCGGTTGAGCGACGTCGTGCGGCAAGGCGTAAAAAGAGCCGGGCAGGCGGGCAATCAGGGCGTGCGGATTTTCGGGATTGGAGTTGTACGCCAGGCGCACGCCGACGGTCCAGTCGAGATGGGGCGCGAGCTTGATGGAATCCTGCGCATATAAGTCCACGTTCAGGTAGTTGAAGGGCTGCGAGGCTGCCAAGGGGAAACTCTCGGTGGCGGTGGAAGCTACACCGTAGATGAATTGGGGCAGCGTCGTGTAAGTTACGAGAGGTGTGGAGTAAGTGCTGAAATCGAAATCGTTGATGCGCAGGCGGCGGGAGCTGATCCCGACGCGAAGGTCATGCCGGTTGCCGGCCCAGGAAAGGCTGTCATTGAGATGAACACGGGACGCGCGGCGGCCCTGCACCCAGTTGTAGTCGAGGCCGCCCAGCGTGGTGAAGGGCGCGTTGGAGCCGACGCCCTGGAGAACGATGGGAAAGGCGGCCAAAGCTTGGGCCAGGTTCGGGGGGCCGAACAAACTCTCGTACCACGAGAACGCCGGATTGAAGTAGTTCACCAGGCGCGGGCTGAAGATGTGGGTATAGCCAGCCGCGAAGGAATAGAGCGGCTGCGAGGAGATGGCGTTGAACAGCGGGTTGATGGGATCGGTGTAAGCCGCCTGCAGGCCGCTGTCGGACTGGAAGCGGTACCAGGTTATATTCGCGGCACTGATGTTGTAGTCGATGCGGGCGGTGACGACCTGTTCGTGGTCGCCGCTCGACTGCGAGACGCTGCGGCGCAGGGCACATCCGTCGCCGTCGGGCGGGGCGCCGGCGGCGGAACCGCCGGCGGCGTTGAACGGGCAGCCGAGGACCGCGAGGGGAGTTCCGCCGGAGCCGCGATACAGCGAGAACAGGTTGCGGTAGAACGGGACGAGCTGCGGCGCGGCCGGATAGACCGCGCCGGAGACGCTATCCACGCCGCCGCGGGGCAGTTGCTGGAGCACATAGCTTTCAAACGCCGGGGCGGGGACGGTGACCGGCGTGACGATGGGGAGCGCGATGCGGAGCTGTTCGAAATCACCGAAGAAGAAGAGGCGGTTGCGGCGCAGGGGGCCGCCCAGGCTGCCGCCGAAGTGGTTCACGTTGGAGCGCGGCTTGCGGTTTCCCGGGGTGGCATTGGTGAAGAGGTCCGCGGCGTTGAGCCGGGCGCCGTTCCACAGCTCATATAAGTTGCCGTGAAACGAGTTAGTGCCGGACTTAGTCACATAGGTGACCTGGGAGGCGCCGTAACGTCCCTGGTCGACGGCGTAGGAAGTGGTGTTGACGGTAACTTCGGCGACGGAGTTCAAGCCCAGCACCAGGTTAGTGGCGAGGCCGCTGTTCAGGTTGGTCAGCGGATCGTTGCTTTCGAGGCCGTCCACGATGTAAGCGTTGGACAGCGCCGGGAGTCCGTTGAACTGGACGTTGCCGTAGCCGTTCTGTCCGCCCACAAAGTCGTTGCTGCTGCCGGCGGTATTGATGAGCGCGCCGGGCGAGAACTGCGCCGGGTAGGTGAGGTCGGATCCGGGATTGGGCAGGCTTTCGATGGCGGCGGCGTTGAGAGTGGTCGAGGTGTTGGGATTATCGGTGGCGATCAGCGGGGCTTCCGCTGTGACGACGATATCCTCGTGGGCGGCGGCGGCCACGGTGAGGACGAAATCGACGGTCTCGGTCTGGCCGACGGCGGCGATGATGGAGGGCTGCCGTTCGGTAGCGAATCCGGGCGCGCCGGCCGCGACCGCGTAGGTGCCGGGCTTCAGTTGGGGGAAGCTGAAGCGGCCGGATTCGCCGGTAACCATGGTGCGCCGGGCCCCGGTTTCGGTGGCGGTGAGGATCACCGTAGTTCCGGGAAGGGCGGCGCCGGAAGAATCCCGGACTGAACCGACGATCGCGCTGGTGGTTTCGCCTTGCGGCCAGGCGCAGGAGGCGAAAGCGAGGATGACGGCGGCGGCGGCGGCGGAGCGGGGCATGGACAACTTTACCATAGTTTCTATTAAAAATGAAGCTACGATTAATCTGCTGCATGTATGTATAGTTACGGCCATGGCTGCCGAAACGCTGCCGATTGCCTATCAGGACCCCATCGACCGCGGCCCCTTGCTTCAGGAGGCGGACGGTTTGCGGAATCCGCGTACGGGATTTCTCTACGCCATGCATGGCGATGTTCCGGTGTTTTTGCCGGCGGGAGCCGTAGCCGGACCGAATGCGCGCTATCAGAAGCTCTACGACCGCATGGCGGCATTCTACGACGCGGCCACGAGGTTATATGCGTGGTCGCACAGCGGCGCCGACGCTAAGCGGCGCAAGGCCTACCTGGACCTGCTGGAACCGCGGCCGGGCGGCAGTCTGCTGGAAGTCTCGGCCGGCACCGGCGCGAATTGGCCTTACCTGGACGCCGGGCTGGATTTCTACGGGCTGGATTTGTCGTCAGCCATGCTGGCGCGCTGCCGCCGGCGGGCCCGCCGCCTGGGCGTCCGTTTTCATCTGTGCCAGGGGTTGGCGGAGCATCTGCCGTATCCGGACGCGGTATTTGACCACGTGCTGCATGTGGGCGGCATCAATTTTTTCAGCGATCCGGAAGCCGCGCTGGGGGAAATGGTGCGGGTGGCGCGACCGGGCACCCTCCTGGTGGTAGTGGACGAAACCGAAGCGGTGGCTAAGCGCCACGAAAACAGCCTGATCGGCGGGGCGTTTTTCAAGAACAGGCCGCGCACGATCGCGGCTCCGGCGAGTTTGCTGCCCGCGGGGATGCTGGAAGTAACGGTACAGGAGATCTGGGACGGTACTCTGTATGTTTTGTGCTTCCGAAAGCCGTACGCGGGCACTTGATTCTTCGAAAAATCTCCGTTGTGCTAAGATTCATAGAGAAGCCTTGAGTATTTCCAAAACCTGTAACGAACCGCTCCCGGGCTGCGTCGAATCGGGTGAACAGGTCGCCACGAACGCCGGAGAGGCCCATGGGCGATGATGTCTGAGAACATGGAGAACGTCCCGTCATCAGATCCCGATAGCAACACACCGCAACTCGATCCCGCCGAGCACCTGAATCATCTTCTGGCGCCGGAGTTGGCCACGCCGTGGTACAAATCCCTGATCGAAAGCGTTCGTGAACTCATTCATCCGACGGTTCTGCCGCCGCTCCAAGTGACGTCCAAACCGGTGCCGGTAAAGGACATCTGGGGACTTTACGGGCGTAAGAAGCAATCCGGGGCGTATTCGCTGGCGATTCACGTCACGGTGGTCGTGCTCCTGTTTACGCTGGCATCCACGAAAGCCGTGCAGCAGGCGGCCAAAGAGGTGACCTCTTTGATCGCGCCGGTGGACCTGGCGCCCTATCAGCCCAAGGCCGGACCGCAGAAGCCATCCGGGGGCGGAGGGGGCGGCGGGGACCGTTCGCCGCTGCCCGCCGCGAAGGGCAGGCTGCCGAAGGTCTCGCTCAAACAGTTTACACCCCCGGTGCAAGTGTTCAACAACCTGAATCCCAAGCTGCCGATGGAGCCGACGATCATCGCGCCGCCGGACGTGAACATGCCGAACGTCAACATGGCGCAATACGGCGATCCGCTGGCGAAGCTCGGTCCGCCTTCGAACGGCCCGGGATCGGGCGGCGGAATCGGGTCGGGTTCAGGCGGTGGCGTCGGTCCGGGTAAGGGCGGCGGATACGGACCTGGGGAAGGCGGCGGTTTTGGCGGCGGCGTTTTCCGCGTGGGCGGTGGCGTGACCGCGCCGGTGCCGCTGTACAAGCCCGAGCCGGAATACTCCGAAGAGGCGCGCAAGGCCAAGTATCAGGGCACGGTGGTGCTTTACATCGAAGTAGACACGAACGGCAGAGCCCGCAATCTGCGGGTGGTGCGCAGCCTGGGCCTGGGGTTGGACGAGAAGGCCATGGAAGCGGTGGAGAAGTGGAAGTTCCGCCCCGGCTATAAGGACGGCAAGCCGGTGGTGGTGGCGGCGACGGTGGAAGTCAACTTCCGGCTGTTGTAAGCCGTTTTACTGTTTCGTAGCCGTCCAGGTCCCCTCACCCAGCCCGGCGTAGTCCAGCTTCCCCGACATCTTCTTGTCGCTCTCGATCGTTCCCCAATAGTGTGCCGTCCCGCTCTGCCCGGAATAGGAGAAGTCGAATTTGAAGTCGATCTGGTCTCCCTTCACGGTGCCGTGGACTTCGGCTTTACCGACCAGCCCGGTGTAAGTGCCGGTCAGGGTCTCGCCAGCCTGTTTGAAGACGAAGGACGGGCTGCCGCTGCCGGCGCCGGTCTCCACGCTGAATTCCCAGTTGCCGGAGACATCGTGGGCCAGGAGCGGCAGCGCGACGAGCCCGGCGAGCATCGCGATCCAGAGGATTTTTGACATGCAGTAGAGGATATCACAGGCAGGCGGCTCTCACGGTTTTGGCCGCGGCCCGTCCTTTCAGGTACAATCGAAAGATCCCTTTCACATGTCAGCCACTACGACTCTGGGCACTCATCCTCTCACCATCGAAGACGTCGCCGCGGTAGCGCGGGGCGGCCACACGGTTCAGTTCGCGGACGCGGCACGCGCGCGCATGGCACAGGGCCGGCGGCGGCTGGAGGAGCGGCTGGCAGGCGGCGATCGCATCTACGGGGTCAACACCGGGGTGGGCGGCAACATCAAGTTCTCGCTGAACGCCGAGCAAACCGAGCGGTTCCAGCACAACCTGATGAACCATCTCTCCTGCGGCACGGGCGCGCCGCTGCCGGCGGAGGTGGTACGGGCGGCGATGCTGCTGCGGCTGGCGACATTCGCGCGCGGTTCGTCGGCGGTGCGTCCGGAACTGGCAGACGGGCTGGCGGCGCTGCTCAATCACGGCATCGTCCCGGTGGTGCCGCGCTACGGGTCGGTGGGCGCGAGCGGCGACCTGATGCCGTCGGCTTACATCGCGCGCACGCTGCTGGGGATAGGGCAGGCCGACTACCAGGGCCGGCGGGTGACCGCCGCGGAGGCCTTGCGCGCGGCAGGGATCGAGACCATGCACTTCGCGCCCAAGGAAGGGCTGGCGCTGATCAACGGCACCACCAGCATGACGGCGTTCGCGGCGCTGCTGTTCGTGGATGCGGGGCAGGTACTGCGCGCACTGCTGGGAGCGGTGGCGCTGGCGATCGAGGCGTTGCAGGCGCCGGCGGAGGCGTATCAGCCGTGGGTGCACGAGAGCAAAAGCCATCCGGGGCAGATCGCAGTGGCGGCGTATGTGCGCGGGTTGCTGGCGGGCAGCGGCTATGTGAAGGAATCGAGCATGCAGGCCTGCTATTCGCTGCGCTGCGTGCCGCAGGGGATCGGGCCGGCCTGGGAGGGATTAGACGGCGGGCGGGCGGTGATCGAGCGGGAGATCAACTCGGCGAACGACAATCCGCTGATCGATCCGGACACGGGCAATCTGTACCGCGCCGGCAATTTCTACGGCGGCCACATCTCGCGCCTGCTGGACACCTGGAAGCTGGATTTCGCCATCGAGGGCAACTGGGCCAACGCGCTGTTCGCGGTGCTGGTGGACGACCGGTTCAACGGCGGGCTGCCGGCGAACCTGGTGCCCGATCCGGGGATGAACTCGGGATTCAAGGGCATGCAGTTGAGCATCACCAGCCTGGCGTGCGCGATCCGGCAGATGGCCGGTCCGAGCTCGATCCACTCGCTGCCGACCGAGCAGTACAACCAGGACCTGGTGAGCCTGGGCATGCATTCGGCGGTGACCGCGGCGGAAACGCTGGAATGCCTGCGCAACGCCACGGCGATGGTGCTGCTGGCGGGAACGCAGGCGGTGGATCTGCGCGGCGGTCCGGCGCGCCTGGGCGCGGGATCGCGGCAGGTGTACGAGGCGGTGCGGAAGACGGCGGCTTTCCTGGAATGCGACCGTCCGATGGAAGGCGATGTGGCCGCGCTGGCGGAGGCGATCCACGCGGGGCGGCTCACGACGGCGTGAGCCGGAGGGCGAGCATTGGCTCGCGGCCGGGCCGGTGCATGGTCAGACTGGTAACGCGGCCATCGGGGCCAGTTTCAAAGGCAATCTGTGAGCCGGCCGCCTTCACGAAGAAGTTGTTCTCGCTCCCGGCAGACATTTCAAACGCAGGCGCGGCGATGGGCTTCCCGCCGGCCGCAACGACCTGGGCGAAGAGGCGGCCGCCGTTGCGCGTGATTTCGAGAATGCGGTCCGGCAATCGATAGCGTCCCGTGTAGCGATCCAGGAGGGCGGGATCCGTAGGAATCGCAGGGCGCGGTTCGGGAGGATCGAGGCTGGTAAGCGGCAATTCCGGGTTGAGGATATGCATGGCGATGTCATCGACACCGCCCGGAGTCGAAGCATTGGCGAGCGCCACCACCCCGATGCGCGCTTGAGGATGGTATCCGAGGAACGATCGGAATCCTCCGGTGCCTCCGTCATGCCAGACGATCTCGCCGAGAATATTCCATCCCAAACCAACCTCGAAGGCTGTCTGGCTCACGGGACGGCGCACTTCGAGCATGGCTTTCATGGCGGGTGCGAGGGGCGATTCTCGATAGCCCAGGAACGCTTCGAGGAAGGTCAGCATGTCATTGGCCGAGGAGCGCAGCGCGCCGGCGCCGGCAAGCGCGGAGAAGTCCCAGTTGGTGACAGGCGCGAGCATCGCGTTGTGACCCGTAGCCATGCGCCGCTCCATGGATGACGAAAGCGTAATACCGGTGTCCGGCATGCCGAGCGGTTCGGTAATGCGATCTCTGAGCAGGGTCTCGTAATCGGTTCCGGCGCAGCGCGCGAGGATGTGGCCGAGGAGTCCGGCGCCCAGGTTGGAATATTCAATTTCGGAACCGGGGTCGCGCGGCAGCGTGCAGGCGGAAAGGAACTGGTACAAATCGTTCACGCCGTAGCCGGCGTAGGGATTCGATGGGTCCTTGGGGTTCAGGTTGCCGGGGACGCGGGGGAGCCCGGAGCTGTGCATAGAAAGATCAAGCAGCGTGATGTCTTTGCCGTTCCGTCCCGGCATCCTGACATGTGGGGGAAGATATCGGGCGGCTGGATCGTGGAGGGCGACCTCTTTACTGTTCACCATGTCCGCCAATAGCAGCGAAGTGAAGACCTTGGAGACAGATCCGATTTCAAAGACGGTGTCTCCATCCACGTTGCGGGGGTCGCCGGCGGCGAGTTTGCCGTGGGGGATGAGGCGGCGGCCATGGGGGTCGAGGATGCCTACGACGATGCCGACGGCTTGTTTTTGGCGATCGATGCGATTGACCAGAATCGCGCCGATTTCGTCACTGCGCCGATGATCGGGCGGAAGGCGGCAAGAGTTCTTCATTCCTGGCGCAGGGCGGAGAGCGGATCGACGCGCGAGGCGCGGCGGGCGGGGATGTAGCTGGCGGCCATGGAGACGGCTCCCAGCAGGACGGCCACGCCCAGGTAGGTGGCCGGATCGGTAGGCTTCACCTCGAAGAGCATGCTGGCGAGCAGGCGGGTGGCGGCGGCCGCGGCGACGAGGCCGATGGCCATGCCGGCCGCGGTCAAAGCCATGCTCTGGCGCAGCACCAGGCGGAGGACGTCGCCGGCGGTGGCGCCCAAAGCCATGCGCAGGCCAATCTCACTGGCGCGCTGGCCGACGGCGTAGGCCACCACGCCGTAGACGCCGGCCATCGCCAGCACGACCGCGAGTCCGGCGAAGAGGGCCAGGAGCAGAGTGCGGAAGCGCGGCGCGGCGGTGTTGCCGGCGAGCAGGTCCGACATGCTGGTGAATTTGACGGGCACTTCGGCGGAGTGCCGGCGGACCAAGCGCTGGATGGCGGTCCACAGGGTATTCTGGCGCGCGGCCGTCCGCACCAGGACGCTGAGGGCGGTGGAGGGCTGCGGGTGCTGCTCGTAGGGCATGATGATTTCGGGCCAGGGTGCGGTGGCGGGTCCGAACTGGCGGACGTCGCCGGCTACGCCGACGATGCGCATGGGCTTCATGGAGTCGAGGCCGCAGTAGATCATGCGGCCCAGGGGATCCTGGCCGGGGAAGGCTTTGCGCGCGAGCGACTCATTGACGATGGCGGTGAAGGGCGCGTCGAAGGTATCGGCGGCGGAGAAGTCGCGGCCGCGCTTGAGCGGTATGCCGAGAGTAGCGAGGGCGCCGGGCGACATCACCGACATGACAGCCTGCGGCATGGTGGTTTTGAAGCTGCCGATGTGGTCAACGAAGTAGCCGCCCCAGGAGCTGACCTGGCCGGGGGGCGTGCGGGTGGCGCCGACGGCGGAGACGCCGGGGAGCGTGGCCAGGTCCGCGATCAGGTCCTTGTAGAAGGCGGTGGCGCGGCGGGCGCTTTGAAGGCCGGCGGAGGGGACGCTGGTCTCCATGACCAGGACATGTTCCGGATGGAATCCGAGGGTCACATTCTGGAGGGCGGCGAAGCTGCGGATGAGCAGTCCGGCGCCGGAGAGCAGGACGACAGCCAGGGCCACTTCCAGGACCGTGAACACCGCGCGCAGGCGGCCGGCGCCGCCACCGACGATGGCGCGCGCGGCGCCCTGCTTGAGCGTTTCGTTCAGGTCGAGGCGGGAGATCTGGAGCGCAGGGGCGAGGCCGAAGAGCAGGCTGGCGGCCGCGGAGAGTCCCAGGGTGAAGAGCAGCACAGGCGCGTCAATGCCGGTTTCGGCGAGGCGCGGGATGTTGCCGGGGGCCAGGGCCACGAGCAGGTCGGATCCCCATTTGGCCAGGAGCAGGCCGGCGGCGCCGGCGATCAGGGCCAGCACGGCGCTCTCGGTGATCAACTGGCGGACGATGCGGGCGCGGCTGGCGCCGACGGCGGCGCGGATGGCGATCTCGCGGGTGCGGCCGGTAGCTTTGGCGAGCAGCAGGTTGGCCACGTTGGCGCAGCCAATCAGAAGCACGAGCGCGACCGCGCCCAGGAGCAGGTAGAGCGTCAGGCGCACATCGCGGACCATTTCGTCGCGCATGCGCACGACGGCCACCGACTTGTTCTTGTTGCTATTGGGATACTGCTGTTCGAGGCGGGCGCCGATGGCGGCCATCTGCGCCTGCGCCTGTTCCAGGCTGACGCCGGCTTTCAGGCGTCCGACGACCAGGTAGTTGTGAGCGGAGCGCGATTCGGTTTCGGGGAACACCACGTTGGCGGGCAGCCAGATCTCGGTCTCATGCGGAAACTGGAAGCCGGGCGGCAGGACGCCGGCGATGCGGAAACTCGAGCCCAGCATGCGCAGGCTCTGCCCGACGGCTTCGGGGTTGCCGCCGAAGTGGCTGTGCCAGTACGCATTGCCGATCAACACGGCGCCACCGCCGCCGGGTTTCAACTCTTCGGCGGAGAAGGGGCGGCCCACCACCGGATCGACTTCGAAGACCTGGAAGAACTCCGGCGTGACCTCGGCGACGTGGGCGTACTGGGCGGCGCCGCCGGCCATGACCGCGGTGGAGTCGTCATCGTAGTAGGCCATGGCGGCGAAGGCGGTGCTCTGGTTGTGCCAGTCGTGAAAGTCGGGCGCGGAGACCTGGCCATGAGCGCCGCCTTTTTTCCACAGCGAGGAGAGGGTCACGATGCGGCCGGGATGGGGAAAAGCCAGGGGCCGCAGCAGGACGGCGTTGACGACGCTGAATACGGCGGTATTGGCGCCGATACCGAGGGCCATGACGGCGACAGCGATGAGGGTGAAGCCCGGATTCTTGCGCAGGGAGCGGAGGGCGAACTTCAGGTCCATATGCTTAAGCAGGTGCAACGCCAAAACGCGGCACGATGCGGGAACGACTTAGGCGCGGCGGGCCGGGGAGTCTTGTTCGTTTTTGGGATAAAGCTTCTCGGTAGCGCACGGTGGGTCACGGCGATGCGTGGAGGCGCACGCCGATTTCGACGTCGTGGGGGACGTCGATTTCCAGGATGCCGCCGGGATCGGTCTGCGCTTCGGCCATCCCCTCGTCGTCGATTTCGATGAGGTAGCGGCGGCGGGGCTCGAGTCCGACGACGAAGACGGAAGTTTTGTCCGGCGCTTTGACGGTGAACTTACGGGCGCCGGCGGCGAAGACGACGATGGCGCGGCCGAGGTCCAGAGGCTCCTCGGCGGCGCGCGGGTCGAGGGAGGTCACGGCGCCTTCGTGAAAGAGCTGCAGCTCGCCGCGGAAAGAACCGAGCCAGGCGGCGGACTCCTCCCAACTGGAGCGGGCAAACAGGCGTCCGAACTGGCGGTCGTGGAAGACCAGGGGCGCCTGGTGGAAGCTCAGGCCGGGCTGATAGGGATTGGCCCACAGGAATTCGTAGGGCGCGCCGAAGGTACCGCGGAGCAGGAAATTGTCGTTCAGGAGCCAGCCTTGCAGGATCTGGCTGCCGGGGGCATTGCTGTCGTAGGCGATCATGGCGAACTCGGCGGCGCGGGAGAGGGCGGCGCGGCGCAGGTCAGGTTCGGCGGCGGGATGGGGTCCGGCGGGGATCCGGTATTCGTTTTCGCCCGCGGGATAGGTGGCGGGATAGTAGCTCAGTATTTGCACATTCGGGAGATCGCTGAAGAATTGGGGGGCGTCCTCGCGCAGGTCGACGATCAGATTGTCGCGGACGGCGTGCAGGATTTCCATCAGGGGATAAGAATCGTCGCGGGTGAGCGCCAGGCGGCCGCTTTTCAGGGCGGGCAGGATGGCGCCCCGCCACCATTGGTGGAGCACGGCGGACAGCTCGTTTTCGGGGACGGCGGGCAGGTGGCCGGAGAGGGCCACGGCGGCGAGGAGGCGCGAGCGCACGGCGGCGACGGAGGTGTCGCGGCGGCTAAGCTGGATACCGTGCGCGATTTTGGCGGCCAGGGTTTTGGATTGCGCATCACCGAGAAGATCCTGGCACCAATCGAAGACCAAGGCGAGCTGGCGGAGATCGGTAGCGGGGCCGAGAGCCCAGGCAATCGCCTGGCGTCCGGAAGCGGTATCGCCGGCGACCTGGTAGTAGAGAGCGCCGGCGAAGCCCGGCTCGGGCATGGGAGCTTTGCCGGCCATGAGGAGGTTGAACTGATTCCAGCGCAACGACTGGCGTTCGCGTTCGCGGCGCAGGCGGCGGAGGCGCTGGGCGGTGAGGAACAGGCGCGGATGAGGCGTATCGACGCGCACGTTCTCGTCCTGGCCCAAGGCGGCGCCGGCGAGGAGCAGGGACGCCAGGGCGGCGGCGGAGACGCGGAGAAACGGCATTCCCCCTGATTGTGTCATAGCGACACAGGGGCCGCCCGGTACGGCCACGGCGGGGGTGGGAAGCGTCCCGTGGTCGTTGCGCAATTTCAGCATGATAGAAAAGATTGACACTTGGTGATCCGGTTGCTATTTTCGGTGATGAATTGGCGAAGTAACTTTTAACCTGCCCTCTGCTGCAACAGGCAGGCGGAAGAGGAACGGGCGCAACAAGACAACGTGCTTGCGGGAGCCGCTGTTCGCAGGAAGTTTTGGGCTCGGGAGTCTTCCCTTGTTGGTTGCAACAGAGGGGTTTTTTTGTAGCATTGGAATCTTCATCTCCCCGGGGGTTAGCGGTTGCGGTAATCATCTGGCATTCGTGGCGAGGAAAGTTGGACGCGGACCTTGCCAGGGATGCCGGTTGACAATGCTGATCCAGATGGTCCGCCGCCCGATCCCAGCCCAAACCAGGGCGAGCCGCATCGGTGGTAGCTCTAGCCGGTCCTAAGAGCAGCCCCGATGCGGTTTTTCTTTTGGGGCAGACGCGCCCCTTCGGGTTCTTTTTAGCGCGCAGTGGCCGCGCGCGTCACAACCAATCCAGCTCGGCGTAGCGCTCGCCGGTCAAGTGCAGGAACAACTGCTCCAGGGTACGGAACTCCCGGCCGTCGTGCACCAGTACGCCGTCGCGATCGAGGCTGGTGATATCGCCCTGCCAGACGAGCTTGCCGGGACGGGTAATGATGGCTACCTGCCGGCAGAGGCGCTCGACGGTTTCCAGAACGTGGGTGGTGAGGAAGATGGTGCGGCCCTGGGCGGTGATCTTGTGCAGCCACTGCTTGATGGAGGCGACGCCGGCGGGATCGATGCTCTCGAAGGGTTCGTCGAGGAACAGCAGCTCCGGCGAGTGGATGACGGCGGCGGCGAAGGCTACGCGTTTGCGCATGCCGGCGCTGAATTCGGAGAGGCGCTTCTTGCCGGTATCGGCGAGCTCCATGGCGGCGAGCAGCTCATTGACGCGGCGGCGGGCGGTCTCCTCGTCCAGGCCGAACATGCGGGCCTGGAAGAAGAGAAACTCGTGGGCGTAGAGGGCGTCGAAGAGGCCGAGCGATTCCGGCATGACGCCCATGCGCTGTTTGAGCGAAACGGCGCCGTCGCGGAAGGGCTCGCCGAGGATGCGGATCTCGCCGGCGGTGGGATCGAGGAGGCCGGTCAGGCAGCCGATGGTGGTGCTCTTGCCGGAACCGTTGGGGCCGAGGAAGCCGAACAAGGTGCCGGCGGGCACGGTGAGGGAGAGATCCGCGACGGCGAGGGTCTGTCCGTATGTCTTGGTCAGGTGGGAGATTTCGATGGCAGGGGTCAAGGGATCAGTTCCGTCCTTCGATGATATTCAATAGCGCTTCGCGGCGGCCCACGAAGATGCGGGCGCCGAGGCCCAGCGAGTACGAGTAGAATGCGATGGCCGCCGCGGCCGCCAGCGGGGGCAGCCACCAGAAGCCGAGCACGGCTTGCGGCGTGACGGTGCGGTCGAGGTAGAACACGCCGAAGATGGCGGCGAGGATGCCGCCGATCAGGAGCACGTTGGCGCCGAGCGAAAGCTGGTTGCCGAAGGTGCTTTCGAAATCGGTGCGGCGGGGCCAGAGGAGCGAGGTCCAGACGGCCAGGGCGTTGAAGAGGAACAGGCCGCCGACACCGCAGCCCAGCAGCATGGGGAACATGCGCGGGTCGAAGGGCACGGGCGCGAAGAACAGCCACAGCAGGAGGGCAACGGTGACCAGCACGCCGCCGAGCGAGAGCGCGGTATAGCTGC
The DNA here is from genome assembly GCA_035499555.1 of Bryobacteraceae bacterium. Classification (GTDB taxonomy): domain Bacteria; phylum Acidobacteriota; class Terriglobia; order Bryobacterales; family Bryobacteraceae; genus Bog-159. The sequence continues at coordinate 138,985 of DATJYO010000036.1, read as the reverse complement.
TGGCGCGCAGGATCCGGCCGGGCGCCACAGGCAGCAGGAAGTAACGGCGGAAGCCGGAGGAATCAAAGCCAAACTGGTTGGTGGACATGACGGCGGTGCCCAGGAATCCGGCGATAGTGAAGGTGCCGAGCGCACGGACGAAGTAGTGCAGGGGTCCAGCGACGTGGGCATTGGCGAAGGTGAGGAAGGCACAGGCGGGGAGGGCGAACAGGAAATTGAAACGCACCTTGTTGGAGCGGACGTAATAACGCAGGGTGCGTCCCACGAGGGGGGCCAGGGTGGGGCCGAAGACGGCGGCCGCGCGCTCGTAACGATCGTCCCAGGTGACGGCGGCGGCGGCCTGGCTGCGCGGAATGGCGGCCCGGTGTTCGAGCCAGGCGAGAAGCAGGAGGAGGGCGACGATCCAGACGAGGAGCAGCGAGAAGGCGGGCAGCAGCGCGGTATCCGGATGCACCATCAGGGAGGCGGCGGCGAAGGGCGGCGTGTGGCGCAGGGTGGCGAGGGCGGCCTCCTTGGCGCCGTGGGCGTTTTCCAGGCGGGGAATCAGAAGTCCGGGCAGCATGCACACGGAGACGAGGAGGAGGAACAGGATGGCAGTGCCGCCGCGCACGTGGGCGAGCCATTCGATGAGGGTGGCCAGCACGCGCGCCAGCAGGTAGTCGGCGACGAGCAGCAGGAGGGCGCCGAGGAGGCCCCACCCGAAGCTGCCGGCGCCGAAGACGTAGAGTCCGACGGCGAGGCCGGCAAAGAGGCCGAAGGCGAACAGCCAGACAGGCTCCAGGAGTCCGGTGAGGTGGCGGGCGGCCAGGCGCGCGCGGGCGTCCAGCGGGAAGCGGCGCAGGGCGGCGTCGGTGAAGGCGGTGTTGATGCCGAAACCAGTGACCACGGCGATGAGGAGGGCGTTCAGAAAGAGGCCACCCAGCACGGCCTGGGCGACGACCTCGGCTTTGCCGGAGCGAACCGCGACCAGAGCGGCGCCGTAGCCGCCGGCGGTGAGCAGGATGAGGATCAGGATCGCCAGGGTGTAGCCCGAGAGGAACAAAGCGATACGTCCGTTGCGGGTGCGGGTCTGGGCCCAGAGCAGCTTATAGCGCAGACCTACCAGGCGCAGGATGAGTTGAGGATGCATGCCCGTGTTTCATTGTATCGGGCCGGGCAGGCTGGGGTGGGGATGGTTACGCGGTGTCGGCGGGCGGAACGGCCGGCGGAAGGCCGGTCTTGCCCGAACAACAACGCTTGTATTTGAGTCCGCTGCCGCAAGGACAGAGGTCATTACGGCCTGGCGTGGGCGGCTTGCGGATGGGGACCGCGGCGGGCGCGGGCTCCGGTTGTGCATTTTTGTGCATGGGCACGAGGACTTCGGCAGGCTCGGGGAGGATGAGGCCGGGCTCGACGGGCAGGTACATGGTGACGTGCTGGAGCAAGGCCTTGGTGGCGTTGAGGCGTACGGCGGGCTGGACATTCTCGCCGTACATGAGGGTGCGCAGATTATTCAGGCCTTCGGCGATCACGGCCTGGGCCTGATCCCAGTAGAGGAGCTGCTTTTCGTAGCGGGATTGTTCCAGAGCCTCGCGGAAGGCGTCGCTCTTGAGCCAGTTGGCTACGGTATTGCGGTGGACGCCGGCCTGCAAGGCGGCAGCGGTGGCGCTGTAGCCGGCGGCGATGAAGGCCAGCACTTTCTGCTGGATGGGGGTGAGGGAATCGGGCGACATAGGCTTCCTTTGAATTTCAGAAAAGCACAGGGCCGGAAGGGACGGGGGAGATCAGCGGCGGTAAGTGGTTGAGGCGGGCTGGAAAATATTTTCAGCGGCGGCGTGACTGGCGGCCGAAGGCGATGCATCCAACTCGCGGAGGATGGCGCCCAGGAGGGCAGCAGTCCGGCCGGAATGCGCGTCGAGCAGCAGGGTACTGTGGGAGCCGCCGACGCGGCAGATGCGGAACTCGCCGGTGCAGAAGTCGCGCCAGCCCAGCCGGGGATCTTCCAATACGCGCGTGCTGACGGCATCGTCGCCGGCGATGAAGTGGACGACGGGCACGGCGACGGACTTCGGAACGTACATGCGGGCGGCGATCTCGTTCTGGTGCACGGCGCTCTGCTCGAGGCCGGCCGAGAGCAGCGCGCGCCGGGCGCCGGCCGAGATTCTCCGGCGTATCAGCCGGCCGACGACGCGGGCGTGTTCGGCAACCTCGCGCGCGCCGACGGCGGCGCCGGAGACGAGGTGGCGCCAATATTGGCGCCGGCGGCGCAACAGCTTGGGATAGCCCGGCGTGGGAGTATCGAACAGGGCCAGCAGTTTCACTTCTTCGGAGGCTGCGGCCAACTGGCGGGCGGCCTCGAAGGCCAGGACGCCGCCGAAACAATAGCCGCCCAGCAGGTAGGGACCGTGCGGCCGGGTTTCGCGTATGGAGCGGCAGACGCGGCGCGCCAGTTCTTCGACGGTCTGCTGCGGCTCGGCGTCGCGCACGGGCGGGCTCATGACGTAGAAGGGCTGCTCATCGGCCAGATGCCTGGAGATCTGGCGGAAGACCTGCAGGTCCACCGCGGAGGAAGTGATGCAGAACAAGGGCAGGCGGACGCCGTCCGGAGCCTGGGCCAGCACGGCGGGCAAAGCCGCAGCATCGGCGCCGTCTTCGAGCACGCGGGCCATCTGCGCGATGGTGGGGGCGCGCAGCAGGGTCTGAAGAGGAAGTTCTTGGCCGAAGTCCGAGCGCAGGCGCGCGATCAGGCGGGTGGCGCGCAGGCTGTCGCCGCCGAGATCGAAGAAGCTGGTGGCGGCGCCGGCGCGGGCGATGTGGAGGATCTCGCACCACAGAGCGGCTATGCGCCGCTCCATGGGGGTGGCGGGCTCCTGGTAGTCCGGCAGAGCGGCGAGCCATTGCACGTCGCAGGCGGCGAGGACCTGGCGATCGATCTTGCCGGTGGCCGCGCGGGGCAGCCGGCTCACCAGGCCGAACGCGGCGGGAATCATGTGGCCGGGCAGATGGCGCGCCAGGAATTGGCGCAGGGAGGAGGCGGCGGGAGGTTCGGCGGCAGAGACGAGATAAGCGATCAACTTTTCCTCGCCCGGATCGCCGGCGAGCGCGACGGCGCACTGGCGGATTCCGGGGTAGAGCGCCAGGCGCTCCTCGATCTCCTCCAGATCGACGCGGAAGCCGCGGATCTTGGCCTGCCGGTCCGCGCGGCCGAGGAAGACCAGGTTGCCGTCGGGAAGGCGGTACACGAGATCGCCGCTCGCGTACATGCGGGCAGCGGATTCGAGGTGGAACGGATCGGGCAGAAAGCGCTCGGCGGTCAGCGCGGCGGCGTGCAGGTAACCGAGGCCGACCCCCGCGCCGCCGATGTACAGTTCGCCCGGGACGCCGATGGGGACCGGCCGGCGGCGGCTATCGAGGACATAGGCGCGCACGTTGTCGATGGGCATGCCGATGGGCACGCAGGATTCGCTTTCCCAGGGGGACGCGCCGGTTTCGTAGACGGTGGCGATGGGGGCGGCCTCGGAGGGTCCGTAGACGTTGAACAGGCGCACGCGTTCGCCTACGAGATGTTTCCATTGGCGCAGCATGGCCGGACTCATCCGCTCCATCCCGACAACGAGAAGGCGCAGAGTGGCGGGCAGAGCGCCATCGCCCGCGGCCATGCTGGCCACCCATTCGCTCCACCAACTGGCGGGCATGGCCGTGATGGTGATGCGATGTTGATCCACGAAGCGCAGAAAGGCGGCGATGGACCGGTTGGCGCGTTCGAGGCCGAACACGATGGTGGACCCGGCGGCCAGGAAATTGCAGATCTCGGCCACATAGGCATCCGCGGACGGCGAGGCGAACTGCAGCCGCCGGTCGTGCGGGGAGAGATCGAAGGCGCGGCGGGCGGCGACCATGTTGCAGGCCAGCGCGCGATGGCTGACGGCGACCACCTTGGGGCGGCCGGTGGATCCGGAGGTGAATATGGCGTAGGCCATGTCATCGGGAGCGGGGATCCCGGGCAGATCGGCGGAGTCCAGGTCGGAGCAGGCGAGGGCGAGAGCCGCGAATGCGGGGCCGTCGATCACGAGCTTGGGGCGGGCATCTTCCAGCATGCGGGAGACACGCGCTTCCGGCGCGTCGGGCGAGATGGGGAGAAAAGCGGCGCCGGCTTTGAGCACGGCCAGGATGGCCACCACGGCGTCGGGCGCGGGCTCCATGCGGATGACGACCAGGTCGTGGGCGCGGAGACCTTGCGCCTGGAACAGGCGGGCCAGGCGATTGGCGCGGCGGTTCAGGCCGGTGAAAGAGATCGTGACGCCGCGATCCTCCAGCGCGGTGTGATCCGGCCTCAGGCGGGCCTGGGCTTCGATCAGCCGGTGGACACACAGCGGCTCGGGATAGGGAGCGGCGGTCCGGTTCAACTCCTGGATCAGCCAGCGATGTTCGGCGGACGGGATCATCTCGACCTCGCCGACGGGGCGGGCGGGGTCACGGGCCAGCTCGCGCAAGAGGTGTTGCAGATGTTGCGCGGCGCGCGCGATGGTGGCTTCGCTGTAGAGCAGCGTGTCGTAGTGGAGGTCCAGGGTGAGGCACGGCGAACCATAGGCGACCAGCGTCAGCGGCTCGCCGGTGCGCTGTATGCGGCGCAGGCGGCGGGTCAGCCAGGTTCCGCCGAGGTTCCGCATGGACTCTTCGACCGGTTGGCGATCGTAGACCAGAATGCTATCGAAGAGGGCGGGCGGCGCGGCGCATGCGCGCAGGGCGAGCCAATGGCGGCGGATCTCGCGCAGGAAGCCGCGCACGGAAGACTGGGGGTCGAGAGCGACGCGCAGGGGGACAGTCTCGATCAGCAACCCGACGGCGGCGGCCGCGGCGGGAGTGCGCCCGTTGCGGGTGACGCCGAATACCACTTCGGAGCATCCGCTGTAGCGGCTCAGCAGGAGAGCCCAGGCGGCCTGCACCAGGGTGTGCATGGTGACGCCGTGGGCGGCGGCGAAGGCGGCCAGGGCCTGGGTGTCCGGCGCGGAGAATTCGGCGCGGCGATGGGCGGACGGCTGGGTTGAAGGATCGTGGCGGTAACACCGGTCCACCAGGAAGGCGGGATGGTCCGCGGGGGCGGGCGGCGCGGCGCGATCTTCAGCAGGCGGCGCGAAGGGCGCGACGGGCGGGAGCGAAATGCGGACTCCGGCGCGAAGGCCATCATAGACGGCGAACAGCTCGCGCCACACGATCTCGAGGGAGCGGCCGTCGAGGAGGGCGTGGTGCACGGTCCAGACCAGCGTGCGGCCGCCATCGAGCAGGTGGAAGCGCATGGGCACGGCGCCGCGAAATTCGAAGCCGCGCTGCGAGTCCGCGGGCAGGAACGCGGCCAGGGGCGCGGCGGATCGCTGCCAGGACACCTCCGGCGACGGGTGGACGGTGCGGGTGAACTGGCCTTCGGCATCGGTTTCGATGGAGGTACGCAGGGCCTCATGGCGGGCGGCGATCGCCGGCCATGCGGCGCGCAGGGTATCGAAGTCGAGCGGGCCGTCGCTCTGGCACACGTCCTGGATCACGTAGACGCCGGAACCGGGCGCCCGCAGCGAGGCGAGCACCATAGCGCGCTGCAAGGGGGCGAGCGGGAGGGACTGGGTTGAGCAGGGCGCGATCACTGCTGCGGGTCTCGCGCAAAACGAGGCGCTTCGCGCCGCGGTGGTTCCGCGGAGTTTCTCTGTGCATGGCGGCGCGAGAGGCGCGCCCCTTTGCGCGCAGCAGGAGCCGCGGCGTAGGCCCTTCGTCCATTGGCCTTGGGCCGCAGCGCGATGACCGGGTGCGGCTGGTCCGAGATGCGCACGGCATCCAGCGAACCGCAGAAGATGGCGTGCAATTCGTCCAGGGTGGGGAAGTGGTGGACGGTGGAGCTGTCGCGATAGTTCTCGATAGAGCGGATGACGCGGGGATCCCAACCGGTGCGGGCGGCCAGATCGGCTTCATCCACCCGGTTTCGGATCCAGTAGCGGTAGACGTCGTCCACGGCGATGCCGGACTCGGTGCTTTCCTGCAGGGTCATCATGAGGCGCAGCTTGAGGTCGGAGAAACTGGCGCAGTGCGCGGCGTTTGCTATCACCTGTTCGGGAGCTGGTGCGGCGGGGGGCCGGACGTAACAGCGCAACAGAAGGAGTCCGCCGGGGGCCAGCAGGCGGGAGACGCCGGACACCAGGGTGTGAAAACTGGCCGGATAGCGCACACAGTTGATGGAGCCGTCGCCGAGGACCAGGTCGAAGGACTGGGGGCGAAAGGGCATGGCGAGCCAATCGGCGCAGACGGCGCGGCGGCGGCCGGGGACATTGCCGGGCCAGACGCCCCGAATCATGGCCATGGAACTATCCACCGCGACGAGCGAGGAACCGGACGGCCAGCGCATACCCGCCAGATCGGGTGTTACCCCTAACAGGAGGGCGCGGAGGGGCCGGCCGGGGTGTTCCGCGGCCCAGTCCGCGAGCTGGCTTTCCAGGAATTGAAGGTCGTCGGGGGAAGGCCGCAGCGGGGGTTGCAGGCACTCGTAACTCAGCGCCAAGGCGCTCCACAAGGGCTGGCTGAGACGTGATTCTGGCATCGGTGAACAGGTGATGATAGCAGTCCGTAGGCAGCTTTGCCATGGGCGAACTACCCGTTGCATCGGGGAGGACATTTAAAGACAATAGAAGATTAAAAGGTCCTTATTGCCGAAAGGAGGCTACATGGCGGTTTCGCAGTTCCCTTCCCGCCTCGGCGCCCTGGACGCGGCGTTCCTGAATTTCGAGTGCAAACAGATGCCCCTGCATATCGGCGGGGTGTGCGTGTTCGATGGTCCGATACCGTTCGAGCGGTTTGTGGACACGATCGAATCGAAGCTGGACATCATTCCGCGCTATCGCGAAACGGTGACGTTTCCGTTCCTGAACATCGGATATCCGAGCTGGCAGTTCGATCCGGCGTTCGATATCCGGCGGCACATTTTTCGCGTGAAACTGGATCCGCCGGGGACCGATCAGCAACTGGCGGAACTGGCCGGGCGCGTTTTCACACCGCTGCTGGACCGCCACAAGCCGCTCTGGGAGACCTACGTGGTGGAGGGGTTGAGCGGCAATCGGTCGGCGCTGATCTGCAAAGTGCATCACTGCATCGTGGACGGGGTGGCCGGGATCGGGCTGCTGAACGTGGTGTTGGATCCGTCGCCGAAGGAGCAGCGCGTGGGGCGGCGCAAGCGGTATCGTCCGCCGCAGCCGCCCGACCCACTGAGCACGTTCGTGGAGGCGCTGGCCGACAGCCTGGCGCAGTTGCCCAAACGGGTAGCGGATACGCGCGACGGGCTGTTGGGCTACGGGGACCTGCTGCGGCGGGACAATTTCGCGGCGCTGGGGCTGGAGCGGGTAGTGGACCGCATGCCGGAGCTGTTGTCGCCGCTGGAGCATCTGCCGTTCAACCGGCCGTGCTCGGGGGAGCGCCGGGTGTACTGGACGGAGTTTCCTTTCGCGGAAGCGCGCGCGATCCGCACGTCCTGCGGGTGCACGGTCAACGACGTGGTGCTGGCGGTGGTGGCGGGCGCGGTGGCGCGCTACACCGAGGCGCACGGCGAGACGATCAAGAACCGGTTTTTCCGTCCCATGGTGCCGGTGAACGTACGGCCGCCGGGAGACGCCACGGGGGCGTTCGGCAACCTGATTTCGCTGTTGCTGGTGACGCTGCCGCTGGGCATTCGCGATCCGGTGGCGCGGGTGCGCCACATACACGAGCTGACGCAAGCCATGAAGGGCGCGCGCACGCCGGAACTGTTGCGCCTGAGCCTGGCGGGGCTGGGGCTGCTGCCGCCTTTCGTGCAGGCTTTTCTGGCGAACAACCTGGGATGGTTGAACACGCCGATACCGCTGTTCCACATGGTGTGCACGAATGTGCCGGGTCCGCAGCTTCCGTTGTACACCTGCGGCCAGCGCATGATCGCGTGCTATCCGCACGTGCCCACCGGCATGGACGTGGGGATCAGCGTGGCGATCGAGAGCTACGATCAGAAGCTGTATTTCGCATTGACGACAGATGCCCTGGCCGCGCCCGACGGCGAACGCATGGCCGGTTTCCTGGAAGAGGCTTACCGGGAGTTGCGGGAAGCCGCGGGAGTGCGCGAGGCGCAGCCGCAGGTCACGCGGACACGGGCGCAGCGCGCGGCGAAGCCAACGGCGCGACGGACGGTGCGCAAGGCGCGTCCCAAGCCCGGGCCGGCGCCGGCGGCGAAAGCGGAGCCACCCCGCGTGGAACCGCCGGTGGAGATCCCCACGATTCCAGCCGAAGAGGAAGCGCTGGAAGACGCCACGCTAGTGCAGGAAGAGGAACTGGAGCCGGTGCTGTAGCGGGCGGCGCGTTATCCGCGATCGGCGGGAATGATCAGCAGGATCTCGACGGCGGTGGGCTGTCCGTTCAACTTACCGGGCCGGAGCTGCCACTGTGCGAGAAAGCGCAGGAGCACGTCCTTCTCGGCCGGCTGCTCGGGCGCGGTGACATACGCGAGTTGGGCGAACTGTCCTTCGGTGGTCACGGCGCCGCGCACGATCACGTAATCGACGTCGTCCGGGAGGTCGAGCTCGGGGCGCAGGATCAGGTACGGAAAGGGCGCCTCCAGCGAATAACGGGCCGCGGAGGCCGTCAGGCTCTGCTCCACGGCCTGCGGCAGGCAATACTGGAGAATCCACTCTTTGCCCTTTCCGGCCTTCACATAGACGGTGTAGACGGTCTTACCGCTGAGGACGCCTTCGGTACCGTCGAAGGCTTCCGCGCCGGAGGACTCCACCTGCACATTAAAATGCCCGTCGGGGGGGAGCACGACTTTCTGGATGCGGCGGCCGGGATAGGCGCTATCGGTAAACTGTTCGACGGTGGAGGCGGCGGGCCCAGTGGCGGCGCCGTGTCCGGGAGAGCCTGCTCCGCGGGCGCTCCCGGCATTCTCCGGACGGAGCGTGGTGAGGGCCGCATTCGCGTTCCCGCCGGCGGGGGCGCCGCCGGATTTCGCGGGCGGGCCCGATCCGCCACCGGCGGAGGCCTGTCCGGGCGGGGCATGGCTGCCGCCGGGTAGCTGAAACAAGCCCACGGGAGGCACCGGGATATCGGGGATGGAGACCAGGTTGGGAGTATCGGCGCCGTTGGGCGAAACGGGTAGGACTTGGGGTACGGGACCGGGACTGCCGGAAGCCTGGGTGCGAATGGGGGAGGTGGTGCCGGGATCCAGGGGGAGCAACGGCGCGGGGCCGAGGTTCGCCCCGGTAAAAGGCAATTCCACGGCCTGGGGCTCCCGGTTGGGCGGGCGCAATACGGGCGGCGCCGGCAGGTTCCTCCATTGAGGCAGCGGCGCGGGGAGTTTCTGCGCCACAAACATCTTCCGCATGGCAGGCGCGGGTTGGGGCGGGCTGGGTTTCCAGGACAGCAGTTCCGGCAGGCGGAGGTCGTTCTTCAAGGGCACGCTTACCGGGAAATCCGGCTGCAAGAGGATCTGCGCCGACTGGACGCGCACGGTCAGCCTGGGCACTTCGAAGCGGCGCAAGCCGGGCGGCGGTTCGAGACCACCTTTGCGGGCCGGGTCCGGATTCATGGCACTCTGCCGGCGAGCCTTGTCCGCGGGCGCGGGCGGCCGGACCGGAGCAAATAGAGTAGTGGGCCGGAAGCGGATGAACCGCACCGAATAGCGGGGGGCATTGGCCTCGACCACCGGACGCGTGCTGTCGTAGACGAAGAGGACGCCGCCGATGATTACGGCATGCAGCGCCAGCGAATATACCAGGGACAACCAGCGGGACGAGGACGGTTGGGCCAAGGCGGTAAACAGCGGCCGAGACTCGGGATCGCCGGGCATGGTTCCCTATGTCGTTGCAATTTGATCACCCGGCGGGGTTTGGACCAGTTACACAGGCGCGAAGGCGCGGGGACCGGGGTGGGCTATGCGGGTGTGTACAAACATACTCTGGACATGGAGAGCCATGTATACACGCGTTCACACCGGCGGCGGGCCCGACGGGGGAAGCAGCGGCCGAATCGCCCGTCTTTGCAGCGGGGGCGCAAATGGGTGCCGAATTGCGAGAGCATGGCGGTCCCACACTCGTTGGGCAACATAGGTTCGCAGTCGCGCGGGACAAAGGTCGAAGCCGGTTGCGAGAGTGACGTGCTGACATGAGACAAAGGGTTGTTACTATTCTGGTCGCGGCGCTGATTATTGCGACTATCGCGAGTTACATCGTTTATCGGATGGTACAAGTCCGAATCGCTAAAGGACCGGTGCAGGTTACGCACATCCTGGTAGCCGCCAGGAACCTGGAGATCGGCTCGCTGGTGCGGGACGCCGATTTGAAGGGCGGCGAATGGTCCGGCCCGTTAGCCAAAGGAATGGTCACGGCGAAGGACGCGGTGATCGGGCGCGGGGTAATTTCGGGCATGTATGAAGGCGAGCCGATTCTGGACTACCGGCTGGCCCAAGTGGGCGCCGGCGGCGGATTGGCGGCGACCATACCACCCGGGATGCGGGCCTGCGCGGTGAAGGTCAACGAAGTGGTGGGCGTGGCCGGATTCGTATTGCCCGGGATGCGGGTGGACGTGCTGATATCGGGCACGCCTCCGGACGGCAAGACCAACGCGGGACCGAAGGTGAAGACCCTGTTGCAGAACATCGAAGTGCTGTCGGCCGGGCAGAACATCCAGAAAGACGCGGAGGGCAAGCCGGTACAGGTGCAGGTGGTGAATCTGCTGGTCAATCCGGAGCAGGCGGAAGTATTGAGCCTGGCGAGCAACGAGACGAAGATTCAGCTGGTGCTGCGCAATCCGCTCGACCAGGAGACCAAGCAGGTACCGGTCACGGCGATGGCCACGCTGTTCAAAGACCAGCCGGGCGCCGTCGAGCCGCACGCCAAGCCGGCCGCGGTGAAGACTCCGCCCAAGCCCAAAGCGCCGCCCGCAACGCCGGTGGCGCCGGCGACGCCGCCCGTTCCGGCAGCGTTAGTGATCGAGGTATTGAACGGCCCGAAGAAATCGGAAGCCAAATTCTTGCCGGCAGGGGAGGACAAGCAATGAGCATTCGGGGAGGCATTTGCCGGGCGACGGTGAGCGCTGTCGCGTTGGCCGCCGTGACGGCCCTCGGATTCGCAGCCCCGCAGCAGGAACCTGCGCAGGCCCAGGAATCCCCGGTTCAGGGCCAATCGTCCCACGAGCTGATGGTGACGGTTGGGAAATCGATCATCGTGAACAGCGCCGCATCGATCGAGCGGATATCGGTGGGCTACAACGACGTGGCGGAAGCCACCGCGGTGGGACTGCACGAGGTGCTGGTGAACGGCAAGGCGCCGGGAGAGACGACGCTGATCATCTGGCAGCGGGACGGCAACAAGGTGTTCTTCGATCTCACGGTGCGCGCGAACCTGTCGGAGAACCGGGCCAAGTTACAAGCTCTGCGGCGGGAGCTGAAGAAACAGTTTCCCGGGCAGAACATAGAGGTGAGCTTCGAGAACGGCACGGTATTCCTGAGCGGGAGCGTGCCGGACGTGACCAGCGCGCAGAGAGCCGAAGCGGTGGCATCCACGCTGGGCAAGACGGTGAACCTGCTGTATGTGGCGGTGCCGCCCCGGGAAGCCGAGATCCTGCTCAACATCAAATTCGCACTGATCGACAAAACGGTCACCAAATCGTTCGGGTTCAACCTGATCAACCTGGGCAATGCCGGCGTGGTGGGCACGACTACCACGGGACAGTTTTCGCCGCCGCTGGTCGCGCCGGGGGTGGGAACCGCTCCCTCCGCGCTGACGCTCTCGAGCGCGCTGAACATTTTCCTGTTAGATCCGAGCCTGAAGCTGGCCACCACGATCGAAGCGCTGGAGGCCCGCAACATGTTTGAGATTCTGGCCGAGCCGAACGTATTGGCCACCAGCGGGAAGATGGGGACGTTCCTGGCGGGCGGCGAGTTTCCCTATCCGGTGGTACAGGGCGGCGTAGGCGGCGCGGTGCCGACGGTGACGATCCAGTTCCGGGAATTCGGGGTGCGTCTGAATTTCGTGCCCACGCTGACGCCGCGGGGAACCATCAAGCTGGAGCTGGCGCCGGAAGTCAGCGCGCTGGACTTTTCGAACGGCTTACAGTACCAGGGATTCAACATTCCCGGATTGGACGTGCGCCGGGTGCACACCGAGATCGAGCTGGAGCCGGGCCAGAGCTTCGCCATCAGCGGACTGATGGATCGCCGGACGACGGAGCTGTTGAGCAAGATTCCGATCATCGGCGACATTCCGGTGCTGGGGAAGCTGTTCCAATCGCGCTCGCTGAAGAAGGAGAACTCCGAGCTGCTGGTGCTGGCGACGCCGCAACTGGTGCAACCGATAGCGGCGGGCCAGAAGGCGCCGAGCTTGAACATCCCGGACAAGGGCGCCGAGTCGCTCCCCAAACCGATCACGCAGACGCCAGTGCAGAATCCGGGGCCGGAAGTCACCGGACCCGCGCCGGTGGCGGCTCCCAAACCCACCATCGCGCTGGAAGATCTGCTGCAGATCATGAAGGGGCCGGCGGTGAAGCTGCCGCAGGAGTCGGCCACCTCGTCGTCGTCCAGTATGTCGCCTCATCCGTAAGGCGGAGGCCGGTGCGAGGTATCCCGGCAGGGGATCAGGCCAGCCGGGCGATGATGGTCAGGTTCCAGGCGACGATCGCGGCAAAGACCAGATTGGCTATCGACAGCGCGCGGTGTTTGGAGGCCACCAGGCATGTGACGCCCACGGCCAGGGCTATGATCTTGGCCAGAATTACGCCTTGCACCGCGCCGCCGGCAGCCATGAGATGCTGCACGAGCGGGTTCTGTTCCACGCCACCCATGCGGAAGACAATCAGGGTGGTGGTGAGATCGGCCACCTGGAGCAACGCAAAAATCAAAAAAGACTTGCGCATTGACCTAACTTTAGTCTAGCCCCGGCACTGCCACAAGGCTAACTTAAGTGAATCTGTCCGCTTTAATCCAGTTGAGGCGCGGGCGGCGGCGCGCGCGCAGCGGCGGGAGGACAGACCAGTACAATAGAGGCATCATGCGCAATTTCCTGCTGGTGCTTCTGCTCGCGGGCACGATGTGCCGGGCGCAGGAGCGCACTCCCATCATTTTCGATACGGACATCGGCGACGATATTGACGACGCACTGGCGCTGGCGCTGGCGCTCCAATCGCCGGAATTGGATGTGCGCGCGGTGACCACGGTCATCGACGATACGGAGACGCGCACGCGGCTGGCGTGGAAGGAACTCGGGCTGTACGGGCGGCACGACATCCCGCTGGCCACGGGCGCGTCGGAGCCGCTGCTCGATCCAGTGCGGCGGCAGCGCGCGCCGCAGTTCCGGGTGCTGACGGATGCGGACACGATTCCGGCGGCCGCGCATCGGCGCGCGGCGGACCTGATCATCGACACGCTGATGGCGTCGGACCGTCCCATGACGCTGGTGCCGGTGGGGCCGCTGACCAATATCGCGCTGGCGCTCAAGAGCGAGCCGCGGATAAAGGAAAAGATCGCGCGCATTGTGCTGATGGGCGGCGCATTCCACATGCTGTACCAGGAGTACAACATCTGGCGGGACCGGGTGGCGGCGGAGATCGTGTTCGCCTCCGGCGTGCCGATCACCGCGGTAGGGCTGGACGTGACCACGCGGTGCAAGCTGGAGGGGGCGGACCTGGCGCGGCTGCGGGCCGCCAGCAATCCGGCTTCGCAATTTCTGGCGAAGCTGATCGAACTGTGGCAGGACGGCCACCCCAACCAGTTCCCCACGCTGCACGATCCGCTGGCGGTGGCGTCTGCGGCGCGGCCGCACCTGATCGAGACGCAATTAGGGAGCGTGGAGGTGGAGACCGGCTGCTGCGTCACCAACGGGATGACCATGTTCAAGCCGGCCGATCAACTGGCGAAGGACCAGAAGGCCAGCACGGAGATCGCCACGGACGTGAACGTGCGCGGCTTCCTGAATCTGTTCCTGGACCGGGTGACGGCGGCGCCGCGGGGGCGGTGAGAGGTTTCAGCTACGCAGGGCGCGCAGGTCGATACCGAGCTGCTGGCATTTCTTGTAGAGGTGGCTGCGCTCGAGGCCCAGGGCCCTGGCGGTATCGGTCATACGCTGATGGCGTTTCAGCTCGGCCAGGATGACTTCGCGCTCGAAGGTTTCGGTACGGGCGGCCAAGGTACCGATGCCGGCCGGAGCGGCGGCGACGGCGGCGCCCTGGGGCAGGGCCAGGCGCACATCCGGGGCGTCCACCGGATCGCCGGAGACGAGCAGAAGGCGCTCCACCACGTTGCGCAGCTCGCGCACATTGCCGGGCCAGGCGTAGCCGCGCAGCGCCGCGATGGCCGCGGGCGTGACGGTCTTGGGTTTCCAGCCGTTGATCTCGGAAACCTGACGCGCGAAATGATCCACCAGCGCGGGAATGTCTTCCTGGCGTTCGCGCAGGGGAGGCAGCAGCAGCGGAAAAACGTAGATGCGGTGGTACAGGTCCTGGCGGAAGGCGCCGCGCTGCACCATGTCGTCCAGGTTGCGATGCGTGGCCACGATGACGCGCACGTCCACCGTAATGGAACGGTCGCCGCCGATGCGCTCGACCTGTTTTTCCTCCAGGACGCGCAGCAGTTTGGCCTGCATGACGGCGGGCATGTCGCCGATTTCGTCCAGGAACAGGGTGCCGCGGTGCGCCTGTTCGAACTTGCCCAGGTGGCGGGAGACCGCGCCGGTGAAGGACCCCTTTTCGTGCCCGAAGAGCTCGGATTCGATCAGCTCGCCGGGCACGGCGGCGCAATTCAAAGTGACGAAGGGGCCGTCGCGGCGGGGACTGCGGTCGTGCAGGGCGCGGGCGATCAGCTCCTTGCCGGTGCCGGTTTCGCCGAGGATGCAGACGCGCGATTCGCTGGCCGCCACGCGATCCACCTGGGCCATGACGCGGCGCATGGCGTCGCCGGCATGCACGATCTCCTGTTTGCCGACGCGCTGCCGCAACTGGCGGTTCTCGTCTTCGAGGCGGCGCATGCGCAGCACGTTGTCGACGGTGAGCAGCAGCTTTTCGGTGGAGAGCGGCTTTTCCAGAAAATCGACGGCGCCCAGGCGCGTGGCGCGCACGGCCATTTCGATATTGGCCTGCCCGGAGATCATCACCACGGGCACGGCGGCGCCTTGCGCCTTCAGATCTTCGAGCATGGCGAGGCCGTCCTTGCCGGGCATCACCACATCCGAGAGAACCACGTCGAAGCGCTCGCTTTTGATCAGCTCCAGGGCGCGGGCGGCGTTATCGCAGACGGTGGCCTCGTGGCCGGCCAGGCGGAAGGCACGCGACAGGGAGGCCAGGGTATTGGAATCGTCATCGACGATGAGGAGGTGAGCCAATCTCTACTATAGCCGCCCGCCTGGCGGGACGCCTGGCAGTCCAGTGTGGCTTCCTAAAGCCGGCTCAAGTTGTGCACCACCTCAGCGAATCGTTTCAGCGCATTGCCGTATGCCTGCTCAGCCCGCTTGTAGCGGGTGGTGGCACGCTCCCAAAGCAGAGCGCCGTCGGGGCTGGCATGATCGATGTCGGGAACGATTTTGCAGGCGGCAGAGAGCTGGGCCTTGGCACGGTCGAATTCAAGCCGGGCCTTTGCGACCTCGCCGCTCAGGCTATCGACTAAGCGATCTCGATTGGCGTCGGGCACAGGCGCTCATACCCTTCAACAGCTTTTACAACAAGCGTAAGCAAACCGGAGAAGGGTGTCAAGCGTTAACCAGCCGGGCGCTATTGCCTGGGGGGGGCGGCATGATCCGATGGCGGCGCGGCCTGTCCATCGTTGCGAAGCCGTCAGCCGGCCACCGGCTGGTAAGCCAGGAGCATGTTCCCCGAGCGGAAGCGCCGGGTGGACAGGAGCCGCAGCGGGTAACGTTTCCGGATGGCGTCGAACACGGTCTTGCCGGCGCCCAGCAGAACCGGCGTGAAGATGATGCGCAGCTCGTCCAAAAGGCCTTGTTCGAGGAACGCGGAGGCCAGGTCGCTGCCGCCCACCCAGAGCAGGCCGTCGCCCGGAACGCGTTTCAGGGCGGCGACCTCTTCGGCGATGGAGCCGGCGGCCAGCCGGGAATTGCGCCAGTCCACGCGTTTCAGAGTCCGCGAAAATACCAGCTTGGCGGCGTGGTTCATTCGCACGGCCACGGGGTCGTCGTCCGGAGCGGTGGGCCAATAACCGGCCATCAGATCATACGTCTTGCGGCCCATGATCAGGACGTCGCTGGCGTCGAGGGTCTCCACCGCATAGGCGTTGAACTCGTCGTCCACGATGTGCCAGTCGATTTCCCGGCCGGGTCCTTCGACGTAGCCGTCGAGCGAAACGGACATCTGGAAGATGACTTTCTTCATGACGGGCGCGGATCACTTGGGCGGCGGGGGCGGTTCCTTACTTTTGTCGGGAGGATTCTGCTCCAGATCGCTGTCGAACTTGATGACGGCGTCGGCCGAGAATTTACGGTAGAGCCGGAATTCCTTGATGTTCTTGGTCCACTCGCGGCCGGAGTGCATGCGCAGATCGGCCACCTGGGGCAGGAAGAACTCGGAGTCGCCGATCTTGGTGAAGTCGTAGTCCAGCGTCTCAGTGGCGGACTGCACCGGAAACGCCAGCGGGATACTGTCGGCATGCACGGTGATGCGGGTGATGGTGCTCAGCTCGCGGTCCACGAAGACTTCGCCGTGGTAGCCCACGATGACGCGGGTCTCGTCGCCCTTCTCCTCACCCTGGTAAGCGATCGAGTACTTGGAGAACTCGAGCGGCACGCGGTAGGAGAAGACGTGGTTGCGGCGGCCGTGCAGGGTGGCCCAGCGTTCCCACTCGATCCGGGTGTGGCTGGACGGCTCGAAGATCTCCTTCATGGTGGTGCCGAAATCGCCCATGGAGAGCGCGCCGCCGACCCGGTCGTACGAGGTGCCGGACTCCACCTTGTCATTGAGGGAGACCAGCTTGTAATCTTCCTTCTGGTTAAAGTAGCTGAGCCGCGCGGTGACCACGTCCATGGCGCGCCAGGATTCGCGGCCGGTGGTGTCGATGTAGCGGCGGGTCTGTTCCAGGCAGATGAAATCGGGCAGCCGCTTGGTGTAGTTGATGGCGTAGTCCTTCACGTCATCGAGCAGTTTGGCTTGTTCTTCCGAGGACGGTGGCGGCGGCGGCATGTAGACGGGCTTGGGCGCCGGCGGCTGTGCTTCGGGCAGGCTGGCGGATTCGGCGGCGAGCTCTTTCAAGGCGGCGACGGTTTTGGGACCGGCGCCTTTCTCCTGCAGCGCTTCCACGACGGACAGGTCCAGTTTCTCGGACAGCTTCATTTTCCGCAGCGTCTCGGCGACTTCCTTATCCTGGTTCTTCAACTCGATGGCCGACCGGACAAATGCTTTGATCTGCTCGACGGTGTACCCGGCCGCAGTCCCCGCCCAAGCGCCCGCGCACATCACGAAAACAGCAGCGATGCGGCAATACCTCATCATTCTCATTGTCTTATAAAACCTGATGCGAAAGGCGCGGACTCATTTGGCGTCCGCCACCAGCGCCATGGAGTTACGCGGAAACGCGAACTTATGGCCCAACTGGTCGATCACATTGACCTGGCAGACGTACTGGCCGGCCGGCAGGTCTTTCAGGATAGTCTGGAACCGCAGGGGAACCACGCCCGGCCGTTTGGCATTCATGCGCATGGCCCGTACGGGCGGGGTTTCCATTACCTTCCGGCCGTCGCGATAAAAGCCGACGCTGGCGGTGACGCTGGCGATGCCGGCGCCCTGTCCGGCATTCTGGGACGGGAACTGGAGGGTGCCGGGATCGTACAGCTCGAGGTAGATCGAGAGTTTCTGCCCGGGCCGGAAGACATGCGTAACGTTGGGCATGATCTTCTCACCGGCGTCATTCACCAGCGGATCTTCGGCCACCAGTTTCTTGCTGTTTTTGGCCCCGGCGATCTGTTCCTTGACGGACTGCACCTGGTTGCTCAAGATCACCGAGCTCAGGCGCAGCGCGCTTCCCGAAGCGAGATCGGGGACGGTGAAGGGAGTTTGGAAAGTGCCGGCCTTGCCTTCGCCGTTCTCGCGCGCCACGAATTTGAGGGTGTACTTGCCGGGCACCAGGGTGAAGCCGGTGTCGTACTGGATCTGCTTCTGCTGCACGGCGCCGGCGGTGGTGGTGTCCACTTTCACGGGGATGGTATCGCGCACCACGGAGGCCTGCCGCCCGCGCGCGTCCAGAATCTCGCCGATGAAATCGAGCTCGGTGGCCGCCTTGGCGCCCTTGTTGTGAAAGGACAGCGCCGAACCGGGGATGCGGACGGAGATGGGCACGAAGTACTTGGATTTGGCCAGGCGGAAGTAATCGACCTCGGCGGCGATGGGCAGGTCCGTAACGGGATTCTCGCTTTCGAGGGCCTCCTGCAACTGGGCCTCCTTGTTGGTGCCGGTCATCCGGGCGAAGGTGGTGGGCGCGTAATAACCCTGGCGGTAGTCCAGCTTGGCTTTGAGGGCGGTCAGCTTGGGGGCCAGCTTGACCACGATGTGGCGGTATTTGCCGTCCTCGGCGGGATTGGTGCTGGCGTAGCTCAACATGTAATAGCTGCTGATATCCTGCTGCACCTGGGTCATGCCCAGGGAGAGATCGTTGGAGTCGAGCAGGGCTTTGCCGCCGGTGTCCGCGGCCAGGGTATCCAAGGTTTCCTGGCTGTTATGGAAGTTATCCATGAGCGAGCGCTGGGCGGATCCGCTGTAGAGATTGGAGCCCGCCGCGGCCGCCTGGCTGGCATCGCCGCCGGGAGGGGTGGCCATCAGGCCGCGGGCATCGATGGGATAGAAGGCCACGTTGGCGCGGATGGCGGCGTTCACCGTGGCCTGAAGCTGCGACTGGTTGTCGACGCCGGTTTTTTGCAGGCCGCTCGAGATATAGACCAGGGCCTTCTTTTCGGGATAGCGGACCAGGCGGCGGGCGGCATTCTCCAGGGCGGCCAGCTTCTGGTCCGAGTTGAAGATGTTGAATTCGGTCTCGTCGGCGACGAAGGAGCCGCCGATATCCTGCGAGTCGGCGCCGGTATCGGCCTGCGCGGCGAGCTCGCTGGATTCGCCGATGTGGAAGCCGTGCAGCGTCGAAATCAGCAGGTCGCGATCGCCGGTGAATTCCAGAGCGGTCTTGAGCTCGCTGCCGAAGGTCATGATAGAGACCAGGTCGCTGGTGGTCATGTGGGTGGTGAGGAAGCGGATGGCGGCATCCACGGCGCGAATCTGCTCGGGCGTCTCCATCGAGGAAAAGTCGAAGAGCATGACGATCAGGCGGCGGTCGCGCAACTCCTCCCTGGTGGGAGCGGCGGGAACGGGCTTAGGCGCGGCGGGCGCGGGCGCCGGACGCGTCTGGAGCGTTTGGGCCGGCTGCGGGAGGGCCGCCATGGGCTTGGTTTCGAGCCGCTGCAGGTCGCAGGACTGAAGCGTCTGCAGCTTGCCATCCTCGTAGAGCAGAAAGTCGTTCCGGGTGAGGTTGGAGATGGCTTTGCCGTCGCGGCCGGTCACGGTCACGTCCACCACCACGACATTGGCGGTGGTGGAGAAGGTGGGGGTCTGCGGAGAACCCGACTGGCTGGCCAGCAGG
Source organism: Bryobacteraceae bacterium (assembly GCA_035499555.1). Lineage (GTDB taxonomy): Bacteria > Acidobacteriota > Terriglobia > Bryobacterales > Bryobacteraceae > Bog-159. The sequence goes on along the minus strand of DATJYO010000036.1, from coordinate 119,400 downwards.
ACCAGGATCAATACGCTTGCCCGATGTTTCAAAACCGGAACCTCATCACCGCGTCCATGGTACGCATGCCGGAAGCGGAAACCGGCAGGCCGTAGTTCAAGGAGCCCACCACCGAGTTGATATTCGTAATATTCACCTGATTCAGAACGTTGTTGGCTTCCACGCGGAACTCCAGCCGGCGGCGGGTATCGCCGAACTGGAAGGATCGGCCGAAAGCGGCATTCAGCGATACCAGGCCGGGACCGGGGATGGTATTGCGGCCGGCATTGCCGAATTGGCCGGCGGGGGGCAGGGTGAAGGCCGCCAGGTTGAAGTAGCCCGAGCCGGCGTCGACGGCCGCGCCGGTGGCGTCCGCGCGGACGCTGCCGGTGCCGTTGGTCTGCGCCAACTGGACCGTGTTGCTAAGGACCCGCGCGGTCAGCGGCGTGCCCGTCTCGGCGGTGACGCCGCCACTCAACGACCAGTTCCGCAGCAGGCGGCCGGCCCAGCCGCTCGAAGCGTAGTGCGAGTTGGGGTTGCCGAAGGGCGAGGTGTACACCCAGTTCATGGTGAAGACGTGGCGGCGGTCGAAACTGGAGAGACCGCGCTCGGCCGCCAGATCGAGCCAGTTTTGCGCCACGGTGCCGCCGACTCCGCCGAAGCTCGAAGCGTCGTCGATGGACTTGGCGAAGGTGTAGCGCGCGTTCATGGAGATGCCGCCGCGGAAGCGGCGCATCAAGTGAGTCTGGAGGGCGTTGTAGCTGGAATCGCCGATGGGGGCGTCGTAGGTGAACCCGGTGGCGTTGGCGAGCTGAGTGCCGGAGCCGAAGGTAGTGCCCGGGGGTCCTTCGTTGGGCAGCACCAGCACGTCGAGGCGGGTCCCCTTGGTGCCCAGATAGCCGACTTCCATGAAGAAGCCTTTGCCCAGGTCGTGCTGGATGCTCAGGTTCCACGTCTGAGCGTACGGCGTGCGATAGTAGCGGTCGACCGCGAAGGTATTGGTGATGGTCAGCGGCGAGACGGACACCAGGCCGTCATTGAGTGTCAGGGGATTCGCGGCGCTGGTGTTCACGCTCTCCGATACGGCGAAGGGCGGCTGGCCGGACGGCTGCGGCTGTTGCGCCAGTTTCAGCCCGAAGGGGATATAGGACTGGCCGTTGAAATAAAGGCCGTATCCGGCGCGCACGATGGTGGATCGTTTGATGAAGGGCACCTTCCAGGCGAGGCCCACGCGCGGCGCGAAATTGCGGTAATCCGGATTGATCAGCCCGTTTGGAAAAGCGCCGGAGTAAGGCCCGGACACGGCCGGTGATACCACGGCCACGTTGCCGAATCCGGGCGCGATGTCCAGGTTAGCCATCTCGCCGTATTTCTCCTGCAGGGGCGCGAAGAACTCCCAGCGCATGCCGATGTTCAAGGTGAGATCGGCGTTGACCTTCCAATCGTCGACCGCAAACGCGTTCCAGGTATTTTCGGTGAAGTACATCGCCGGACTGTATTGGATGGAAGCCGATTGCGGCAGGCCTAACAGGAAATCGGCGAAATCGGAGCCGCTGCCGGCCACGGGCAGGCCGTCGGAACCTATCTCGCTGGTGGCCACGCCGTTGAAGTTGAAGGTGCCACGGCCGTTCTGCTGGGTGTTGGTGCTGAAATCGTTCCGGCCGTACTGCAAGCCCAAGGTGAAGGTATGCTTGCCGCGCGACAGGACTCCGCTTTCGGTCAGCTTCTGACTCTGGTTGCGGGTCAGGGTGGGGTTGGAGTCGCTGAGCGATCCGAAATTGCTGAAGTTGAGGGTGGGCGGGCCGTAGTCCAGCGGATTCGACGAAGTGCCCTGGATGCCCAATTCGGCGGCGATATTCGGGCCGCCGGCGAAGAACGGGGTTACTTGATTGCGGTTGCGGTTGAAATCCACGCGCGTGCTGAGGATGGTGGTGGGACTGAAGTTGTGCATCCAGGTGAGGTCGGTCTGGACGCCGTAGCCGCTGGCGGTGTCCAGGAAGGTGAAGGGATTGGCATTATCGCCGTCGCGCCGCTGAAAACTGGCGTGATAGGCCAGGCGGTTCTTCTGGCCCAGGCTGCGCATGAAACGGGCGTTGAAGTTATCGGTGTTGTTGGGTGGGGAGGCGAAGTACTGATAGTTATTTACCAGGGCGTTGTTGGTCGGCAGCGGGAAGAAGTTGAGCAACTGGAGGGCGCCCTGGTTCAGCAGGCAGGGGGTAAGCCGGTTGCCGGGAAAAGGCATGCCGGGGGCCGGACTTCCCGCGCAGGGCGTCAGCGCGGCGGGGGCGACGATCGGCGCGGACAACTGCGAAAAGTCGCCGGTCCGCTCCGGCGCGGTGGGCACGGTCTCGACCGCGGAATAGGGCTGGCGGGAGCGCGTGCCGGTGTAGTTCAGGAAGAAGAAGGTGCTGGTATCCTTGAACACTTTGGGAATGACGAGGGGTCCGCCGAGCAGAAATCCGAAGCGCGCGCTGGCGTAGGCCGGCTGGAAGGTATCCTGGCCGCTGATGGAGAACGGCTTGGCATTGGCCACGGAGTTGGCCAGGGTCATGAACATCATGCCGTGGATCTGGGAAGGCGCGCGGCGATTACCGAACTGCGCGCCGGGGCGGTACTGACCGGGGCGGCGGTTGCCAGGTCCTCCGGGGCCGCCGCGGCCGCCGAAGCCACCGCCGCCGAAACGGCCGCCGGGTCCGCCGAATCCACCGCCGGGTCCGCCGCCGGCGAAGCCGCCGGGGCCGTTCTGCTGGCCGAATTCGCCGCCCGGCGGACCCATGGCCATCTGACCCAGTCCGAACATCAGGGCGAAATCCGGCTGCGCATTGGGCGCCAGTCCCTGACTGAGGCTACCGGACACCTGAAAGGCTTCATTACTGTTCTGGCCGTCGCCTTGCGGGGCTCCCGCGGAGGCAGCAGTGTCGGCATTGGTCAACTCGCCCTGGAGCTGGGTTTCGAGCTGATTGGCGGCCAGAGCGCCGGCGCCACCCATACGCGCCAGGCGGGCGGCCATGGGCGATTCCTCGAGCTTCAAATTAAAGTCGGCCTTGGCAGAGGCCGCGCAATTCGTCTTGGCGGTGGCCGGCTCGAAGCCGAACATGCGCACTTCGATGGTGCATTCGCCGCCAGGTCCGGAGGGCAGGCTGTAGTGTCCCGCCGAGTCAGTGACGGCGGTCAGTTTCTGGCTGCCGACGGTGGCGGTTACGGTGGCACCGGGGATCGGCTGATTCGCCGATTTGACGGAACCGCTCTGAGCGCAGAGCGGTCCGCCGGCGAACGATAGAACCAAAAGGAGAAGAGAGTGCCTGGCCAAACTATTCCTCAAACTGCAACGACGCCCGCGACAGGCCCGCAGTTACCTGTTAAGACATTGTAAACGCTAGGCGAGCGTAACTTCCGGCGGTCGAGCTACGCCCCTAGAACATGCGTAGATTACTGACTACAGGCTTACTGTTCGGACTGCTGGCGTTCACGGCGCTGGCGGCGGACGTTACGGGTAAATGGACCGCCGAGGTGCCGGGGCGGGGCGGGCAGACGCGTACCACGACTTTCAACTTCAAGGTCGATGGCAATACGCTGACCGGGACGGTCAGCGGTTTCCGCGGTGAAATGCCCATCTCCGACGGGACAGTCAATGGCGACGAGATCTCGTTCACGCAGACGCTGGAATTCAACGGCAACAGCATCAAGCTGTTGTACAAAGGAACGGTGGCGGGGGACGAAATCAAGTTCACGCGAAGCCGCGAGGGCGGCGAGGGACGCACGCAGGAGTTCACCGCGAAGCGTGCTTCGTAGCACGTTCCCGGTGGTGGTGTCCCCGCCGCCGCAGTGAGCGGAAGCACACCGAGGGGTACCGGTGCGCGCCGCTGGAGTGCGACTTGCGGCGGGCTTGCTGTGTTCAGACCTTCAGAAGACTACAAAGGAGGTCTCGAAACACATCATGAAATGGACACGAAATCCGGGTATTCTGCTGCTGGCGTTATTGGTGACCGCCGACCTGGCTCCGGCGCAATTCCGGCGGCGGGGATTCGGCGGCCGGGGGCGGGCCGGCCAATGGTCGCGCAGCACGACCAGAACGGGACCGCGGGGGAAGCAGGTGAACGTTGACTCGAGCGGATCGCGCGGCAACGGCCAGTTCAGCAAGAACAAGACGGTGACGGGGCCGAACGGCAAGTCCGCCACGGTGGATACGACCGGGACTTACGGCAACGGCCAGTTCAGCAAGAACAAGACGGTCACGGGGCCGAACGGCAAGTCCGCCACGGTAGATACTACCGGGACTTACGGCAACGGCCAGTTCAGCAAGGACAAGACGATCACCGGACCGAACGGCAGAACAGCCACGGTGGATACCACGGGCACGCGCGGCAACGGCCAGGTCAGCAAGGACAAGACCATCACCGGACCCAACGGTAAGACGGCCACGGTGGACACGACCGGGACATACGGCAACGGGCAGTTCAGCAAGAATAAGACGATCACCGGTCCAAATGGCAAAACCGCCACGGCGGATACGACCGGGACATACGGCAACGGCCAGTTCAGCAAAAACAAGACGATCGCCGGACCCAATGGCAGGACTACGACGGTGGATACCACAGGTACGCGCGGCAACGGGCAAGTCAGCAAAGATAAGACGATCACCGGACCGAACGGCAAGACGGCCACGGTGGATACTACGAGTACGCGCGGCAACGGCCAGTTCAGCAAGGACAAGACGATCACCGGTCCCAACGGAAAGCAGGCTACCGTCACGACCACGGGCACCTACGGAAACGGTCAGTTCAGCAAGCAGAAGCAGGTGACCGGTCCGGGCGGCAAGACGGTCACTACGGATACCAGCGGCCAGCACAACTGACAGGGGCGATCGGTCCGCCCTTCCGCGCCGAGTTGCTACAATCCTCTTTCATGGCGGCGCGGGTTTCGATCTTCGTCACTTGCATCGTTGATCAACTGTTTCCGCAGGTCGGCATGGCCATGGCCGATGTGCTGGAGCGGTTGGGCTATCGCGTCGATTTTCCGGAAGACCAGACCTGCTGCGGGCAACCGGCGTTCAACACCGGCTATCGCGCGGAAGCCGCCCGGGTAGCGCGCCACTTCCTGAAGGTCTTCCGCGACCAGGAGTACATCGTGGTGCCGTCGGGTTCGTGCACTTCGATGATCGCGCACCATTTCCAGGACCTGTTCCAGGACGATGCGGACGCGCTGGCGGCGGCGCGGGAGATGGCGCCGCGCGTCTGGGAATTCTCCCGTTTCGTGCTGGAGGTGGCGGGCGTGGAGGATGTGGGCGCGCGCCTGGAAGACATCGTCACGTATCACGACAGTTGCCACGCGCTGCGGGAGTTCGGCATCAAGGACGGTCCGCGCCGCCTGCTGGCCAAAGTGGACGGCCTGGAGCTGCGCGAGATGGACGCCGCCGAGGAGTGCTGCGGATTCGGCGGCACGTTCTCGGTGAAGCTGCCGGAGATCTCGGGCGGGATGGCGCGCACCAAGATCGATTCCATCGTACGCACCGGCGCGCGGACGGTAGTGAGCGTGGATTCGAGTTGCCTGATGCAGATTCAGGGGGCATTGTCGCGCGCCGGCATAGCGGTGCGGACCCTGCACCTGGCGGAGGTTCTGGCCAGCCGCTGAACGGCCGCGATACCATGTCCGCCGCGTTCGATGAGAAAGTCCACAAGACCCTGGCCGACGCCAATCTGCAACTGGCCATCTACCGCGCCACGGGCCGGCTGATCGATCACCGCAAGCACGCGGTCGCGGGTGCGGCGCTGCCGGACTACCAGGCGCTGCGCACGCAGGCGCATGCCCTCAAGCGGCACACCATCGAACACCTGGATCATTACCTGGAACAGTTCGAACGGAACGTGACGGCGCGGGGGGGAAAAGTGGTCTGGTGCCAGGACGCCACGCAGGTGGCCGATTTCGTCCTGGACCTAGCGAAGAAGCGGGGCGCGCGGCTGATCGTCAAATCGAAATCCATGACCACCGAAGAGGTGGATTTAAACGAGCGGCTGGAGCACCATCACCTGGAATCGGTGGAAACCGACCTGGGCGAGTACATTCTGCAGCTCGCGCATCAGCGGCCGTATCACATCGTGGCGCCGGCGCTGCACCTGACGCGTTACGACGTGGGCGACCTGTTCGCGCGCACGCTGGGCGTAGCCAACGAGACGGTGGTGGAGAAGCAGACGCTGATCGCGCGCGCGGTTTTGCGGGAAAAATTTCTGGCGGCGGACATGGGCATCAGCGGCGCCAATTTCCTGGTGGCCGATTCGGGCGCGATCGTGCTGGTGGAGAACGAGGGCAATGCGCGGCTAACCACGTCGGCGCCGCGGATTCACATTGCGGTGGCGGGGATCGAGAAGCTGATCCCGCGGGCGCAGGACCTGGCCACGTTTCTGAAGCTACTGGGGCGCAGCGCGACGGGACAGTCCCTGACGGTGTATACGTCGTTTCTATCGGGACCGCGCCGCGCGGGGGAGATCGACGGCCCGGAGGAATTCTACGTAGTGCTGCTGGATAACGGGCGCACGAAGCTGCTGGCGGACGCGGAGAAGCGGCAGTCGCTATACTGCATCCGCTGCGGCGCCTGTTTGAATCACTGCCCGGTGTACCGCAAGATCGGCGGGCACAGCTTTCCCTGGGTGTACTCGGGGCCGATCGGCGCCATCATTACGCCGCAGTTCATGGGGATCAAGCACGAGCCGAGCCTGCCGTTTGCGTCGAGCCTGTGCGGAGCGTGCGCGGAGGTCTGCCCGGTAAAGATCGACATTCCGAAGGTGCTGCTGGACCTGCGCGCGGAAGCCAAGCAGCAGGAGCTGCGCGACGGCGCGAACCGGCTGGAGCGGCTGGCATTCAAGGTGTGGGCCTGGGTGATGTCTCATCCGCGGATCTATGAAGGGGCCGCGCTGGTGGCGGCGGGCCTGGCGCCACAGTCGAACGGCGGATGGCTGCGGCAGGCGCCGCCGCTGATGAACGTGGCGCCGGTGCGCGCCTGGCTCAGCCAGAGGGACCTGCCGCCGGCGCCCAACAAGAGCTTCCGCCAATTGTGGAGGCGGCGCTGATGTCGCGCGAACACATCCTGCACAAGGTGCGGACGGCACTGGGGCGGGAGGCGGGGCAAGCCATCGGCGACCCGCCGCCGGTGCGCCTGCGGGTGCCCGAAGTGGATGCGGAGCCGCGGGTGGCCGCCATGCTGCGGGCGGTGGAAGCGCTGGCCGGCAAGACGCACCGCGCGGCAACGGCGGAAGAGGCGCGGGCTTACGTGGCCGCGGTGCTGGGGGAACGATCCGCGGTGGCATCGAACGCGCCGTTCCTGCGGGAGTGCGGGATCACGGACCTGCCCGGCGTGGTGACCGGATTCACGGACGCGATGGAGCTGCGCGCGCAGTGCGCGGCGGCGGACGTGGGCATCACCAGCGCGGACTACGCGCTGGCGGACACCGGTTCGCTGGCGATGCTGTCGAGCCCCGCGGAGGCGCGCCTGGTGTCGCTGCTGCCGCCGGTACACATCGCGGTGGTGCCGGCGTCGCGGATTCTCTCGGGCCTGGACGAGCTGTTCACGGTGCTGCCGCATCCGGCCGAGCAGACCAGCTCCATGGTGCTGATCACGGGTCCCAGCCGCACGGCAGATATCGAGCAGATCCTGGTGCGCGGGGTTCACGGGCCGGGCGAGATCCACGTGGTGGTGGTCGCGTCTTATGCATCCGCCTAGCAGGATGCGAACGGTCGGGATCGTCGGAGGGCTCGGTCCTGAATCCACCATCGACTACTACCGCGCCATTATCGCGGGCTACCGCGCCAGGAAGCCGAATGCAGGATATCCGCACATAATCGTCAACAGCCTGGACGTCGATCGCGGCATTGCGTTTCTGGACGCCGGGCGGCTGGACGAACTGGCGGACTATCTGGCTGCCGGCGTGGCGTTATTGGCGCGCGCGGGCGCGGACTTCGGCTGCATTGCGGCGAACACGCCGCATCTCGTTTTCGACCAGGTACAGCGCCGGTCGGCGATTCCGCTGGTCAGCATAGTGCGCGCTACCGCCGAACGCGCGAGGACTCTCGGCTGGAGGAGGCTGGGACTGTTGGGGACGGGATTTACGATGCGCGCGGGCTTCTACCCGGAAGAGTTCCAACGCGCAGGCATGACGCTGGTGCCTCCAAGAGAATCGGAGATCGACTTCATCCACCGGAAGTACCTGGATGAACTGTTGAATAACCGATTTCTGCCAGAGACCCGGACAGCGATTCTGGGCATCGCGCAACGCATGCAGAGCGATGACGGGATCGAGGCGCTGGTTCTGGCAGGCACGGAACTGCCGTTGTTGCTGCGCGGCTCTCCTGCCGGGGGTATCGAGCTTCTGGATTCGACGATGGTACACGTCGACGCGATCGTCAACGAATTGGTCGGCTGATGGCGGAACGACTGCGGGGAGCCTAGTGCCGACAGGGTCCCTTCCCAGCATCCGGAAGAGCGAGGCGTCTGTGCACTACAGACGATTACGTCGTATTCCGGTACCGGATTTCAGATCGGTCGCCGGGCGCCGCTACAGCACGTACTCGGTTTTGGTGAAGAGGAAATGGTCAAAGTAGTAGTGCATCAGCAGCGTGCTGAGGATCACCACGAAGTAACTCTGGTCGGCGGAGAGCGGCGTGAGGGCGCGCACGATGAAGGTCACGATTACGGTGACGCCGGTGGCGCCCAGGAAGCAGAGGTAGTAGGGCACCATGCTGCGGCGGCCGGCGATCGAGCGCACGAAAGGATTGTCGATCTCGCCGCGCTGGTAGCGCAGGCGATTGATCAGCCACATGAGGAACAGATATTGGAAGGAGTGCCAGGTGTTGTAGCCCTGGAACAGGATGTCCAGGTTCGATCCCATCGGCAGGAAGAACGAGACCACGCTGGTGATGCCGATCAGTAATGTCTTCGGCTTGCTCAGGCTGCCTTGTTGGTATTCCCTTACACTCTTGACGATCCAGGCGATCATGAGCGCGCCGAACAGCACGCCGGCCACGACCGGCAGATGCAGCGCGCGCAGCCAGTCCGGATAGGGCAGCACCACACCGCCCACGTGGAAGGTCCGCTGCGAGAGCTTGTACATGCCGATGGGGTAGAGGCCGGTGAGGATCACGCCGTAATCGATGGCGCGCGACCATCGGGGATCCGGGACGCGGTTCTTGCTGCGGTAACAGTCCGTCAGGTAAATGATCTGGTGCAGCACGTGCAGCGATGCCCAGGAGAAGAAGAAAGTGATGAGCACGCGGTACTGAAACACACCGAGATAGGCGACGACCACCGGGATGATCAGCGACAGCCAGGTGTAGGCGCGGTGACGGCGGCGAAAGGAGCGGTCCAGGAAAGTGACGGTGAAGGTGGAGAACAGATGGGGTCCGCCCACCAGGCCGGCGACCAGGATGTTGATGAAGTCGATGGCCTGGCGTTCGCCGATGAGCCCGCTCTTCTGCGCGGCCCAGGCGAACAGGAAGGGCATGGGAACCAGAACGGCGCTGAGGATGATGCGCGAGAGATCCCAGGACTTGTTGTAGATCCAGCCGGGCTCCCTTTGTAACAAAATGGGCGCGTGGGCGACGGCAGCCATTTCCGAATGATACCAAGCCGCCGGCGGCCTGCAAGCTCAGGCGGGCTCAGAAACCGAAGCGGTACCACTTCTTTTTGGGCAGCGGTTCCGGATCGCGCAGCTCGATGGCTTCGCCCTCGATGACGGCGCGCGGCGCGGCGGTGAAGAGCGTTTCGGCGAGGCTGTTCCCCCAGGTCTTGGCGACGTGCTGGTAGGCTTCGCGCAGCGCCGGCGTGCGGTATTTGGTGTCGTGCGCGTCGCTGGCCACGAAGTGAACCAGATTGCGGTTCATCAGCTCGTTCGCTATGGATCTGGCGGTACGTCCGAAGGCGCCCAGCAGCGACCCGGCGGTAACCTGCACCAGGGCGCCGTTTTGCACCCACGATTGCACCTGGTCCAGACGGGTATGCAGCAGGCCATTGCGCTCGGGGTGGGTGATGATGGGCGTGAGGCCGGCGGAGAACAGGCGGTCGAAGATTTCCTGCGTGGTGCGCGGGATCAGGAAATCGGAGAACTCCACCAGCAGGTAGGACCGGTGATTGATAGAGTATTTCGCCGGATTCGAGAGCGCATCCTGGATGTTTTCGAGCGTCAGGTGAAAGTCACAGCCGCGGTGGATGCGGGGGACCGGTCCGGCGGCTTCCTGCACTTCGGCGATTTTGGCGCCGATCAGCTCGGGATCGAAGGCGAACTGGTTGTTGGCGTGCGGGGTGGCGACGATGTCGGTGGTCCCGGACTCAGCCGCCAGACGCAGCATGGCCACCGAATCTTCCAGGGTCTGGGCGCCATCGTCGATGCCAGGCAGGATATGACTGTGGATATCGACCAAACCTGATGCTACTACATGCGGCGGGAAGCTCGCAGGAAGGCCATCGCGCGGCTCACGGGCCGCCGCGACCTTTTGCGGCGCGCGCTTTGCGGATCTCCGCGAGGCGCTCGGCGATGCGTTTTTCAGCGCCGCGATCGGTGGGGTGGTAATAGTGCCGGCCGGCCAATGATTCCGGCAGGCAGGGCATGCCGGTGACGGCGTCCTCGAACTGGTGGGCGTGTTCGTAGCCCGCGCCGTAGCCCCACTGTTTCATGGACGCGGTGACGGCATTGCGCAGATGCAGCGGCACGGGATCGGCCATGGTGGCCTGCACGTCGCCCTGCACGGCGCCCAGCGCGCGGTAGGACGCGTCAGACTTGGGCGCCACGGAAAGATAGATGGCCGCCTGGGCGAGCGCCAGGTCGCCTTCCGGAATACCGAGGAAATGCACGGCCTGCATGGCGGCCACCGCCTGTTCCAGCGCGCGGGGATCGGCGAGGCCGATATCCTCGATGGCCATGCGCATGAGCCGCCGCGCGATGTAAAGACGGTCTTCGCCGGCTTCCAGCATGCGCGCCAGCCAATAGAGGGCCGCGTCTACATCGCTCGACCGCACGGATTTGTGCAGGGCGGAGATCAGGTTGAAGTGCTCTTCACCGGACTTGTCGTAGAGCAGCACCTTGCGCTGGATGGCGTCCTGCACGGCCTGCTCGGCGAGCTCGTGGGGCGGCGAGGCGGCCACGGCGGCTTCGAGCGTATTATAGGCCGCGCGGGCGTCGCCATTGGCGAAGATGGCGATCTGCTCGAGCAGGTTGGCCGGGGCCGTGATTTCCAGATCACCCAGGCCGCGCGCCCGATCGGCCAGCGCGCGCGCCAGCAGTCCCACGATCTCTTCGGCGGTGAGCGCACGCAGGGCGTACACGCGCGAGCGCGAGAGCAAAGCGGCGATGACTTCGAAGGACGGGTTCTCGGTGGTGGCGCCGATCAGGATGATGTCGCCGCGCTCCACGTACGGCAGGAAGGCATCCTGCTGGGCTTTGTTGAAGCGGTGGATCTCGTCAATGAACAGGATGGTGCGGCGCCCGGCGCGGCGCAGGCGCTCGGCATCCGCCATGACGGCCTTGATCTCCTTGATGCCGCTGAGCACAGCGCTGAAAGGGATGAACTCGCAGCGGGTGAGCCGCGCGATGAGGCGCGCCAGGCTGGTCTTGCCGACGCCCGGCGGTCCCCAGAGGATGATGGAGCTGAGCTCGTCGCGTTCGATCTGCTGGCGCAGCGGCTTGCCGGGGCCGAGCACCTGGTCCTGGCCGGTGAATTCTGCGAGGGTGACCGGCCGCATGCGGTCGGCCAGCGGGCGCTTCTTATCGGTTATGGCGGGATCGAGCGGGGCTGCATCGAAGAGGCTCAAGGATGGAGCGTCCTCTGGCGGCGGGCTTCGTACAGCAGGATGCCGGACGCGACCGCCGCGTTGAGCGACTCGACGCCGCTGGTGGGGATGAAGATGTCGGTCGCCGCGGAGCGCAGTTGCGAGCTGACGCCGCGCGCTTCGTTGCCCACGATCAGCGCGCAGCGGCGCGTGAAGTCCACATCGGCCAGGGATTGCGCGGGCACATGCGCATTGGAAGGGACGCCGGCGTAGATATCCAGCTTGTTCTGCTGCAGGGCGGCGCGGGCCAGCGCTACGTCCAGGCCGTAAGCGAAAGGCACGCGGAACAGCGATCCGGCGGAGGCGCGCAGCGATTTGGGGTTGAAGGGGCTGACGGTGCCTTTGAGGAACATGATGCCGGTGGCGCCGAACGCCTCGGCGGTGCGCGCGATGGCGCCGGCGTTGCCGGGATCCTGCAAGCCGTCGAGCACCACCACCAGGCTGTTTCCGCGGAACAGTTGCGGCAGGTTCCAGACGGGCGGCACCACCAGGGCGATCACCCCCTGGCTGGCTTCGGTGCCCGAAATATACGGGAAGAGCGGATCGGCCACCACGGCCACGCGCAGGCCGGCGAGGCGCTTGACGTGGCTCTCCACGGCCGAGTGTACGGATTCCGAGCAGAGCACTACCTTCACCGCGCAGTTGCTGCGCAGGGCTTCTTCCAGCAGGTGAAAGGTCTCGGCGACCAGGTAGCCTTCCTGGGTCAGGCCGCCGCGCGCGATGGCGCGGCGCACGTCTTTCAGCAGCGGGTTGACGGCGCTCGATATCGGCTCGAGTTTGGGCATCTTACAATGTGTCTGGGATCAGAATAGCGCAGATGAAACGTTCCGTACTGAACACGGGCGTAGCGGCGGGGTCGGTGATTCTGCTGCTGGTGGCATGGTTTTCGGCCAAGGTAGAGCAGCAGGCGACGCGCGACGAGGCGCAGCCGGCGGACGTGATCCTGGTGCTGGGCGCGGCGGAATACCGCGGGCGGCCGTCGCCGGTCCTGAAGGCGCGCCTGGACCATGCGCTGGAGCTGTACCAGAGACACATGGCGCCGCGCATCCTGACCACCGGCGGGGCCGGCGGAGATCCGGTATTCACCGAAGGCGGCGTGGGGCGCGATTACCTGGCCCAGCAGGGGGTACCGGCCGAAGACATCGTGGTGGAGGGCGAAGGCAGCTCGACGGTAGCTTCGGTGGCGCTGGCGAGCGAGATCATGCGGCGCATGGGCATCAAGTCCGCCATCGTGGTCAGCGACGGGTACCACATCTACCGGGTGAAGAAGATGCTGGAGCGGGACGGCATAACGGTGTATGGCTCGCCGCGCAGCGAACACGCGCGGCCCGGCCTGCACGAGCGGTGGAATTACCTGAAACAGGCGGTGGGATACATGTTGTGGTCGTGCGGCGTGCCGGTGTAACGAGGTAACTGCGGTCAGCGGGAGAAGCGGATCCCGGGGCCCATCACGCCGATGAAGAACGCGGAGACCGCGATGGCCAGGACGATCCAGAAGGCGCTGAACGGGACCGGCTGCGCCGCGGGCGCCGGATGGGGCGCCCGGGCGCGCACATACCCGGAGACCCAAAGGAGACCGGCGTTCAGTCCGAAAGACGCGCCGGCTCCGGAAAGCAGTATGAGGCTGGGACCGATGGGATTGAAGACGGCGGCCAAGGTCATCACCGCGCCGCCCGCCAGGTATGCCGGCAGGACCAGGCGCGGGGCGCCGGCCGCCGCGAGTTCGCCGCGGTCCACGAATGCCAACAGGGATGCCGCGATCCAGCGCGCGGCCGCGACATAGAGGGCGGCTCCGGCCAGACCCAGCATGGCGCGCCACAGCCAGGCCGGAGAAAGTCCCGATATCACGTTGGCCCAATCGCTGCCGCCGGTGATCGCGGAGGCCGTCAGGTATCCGACATTCAGCAGGCTGAATGCGCCGAAGATCCACAGGAAGCAGGCACCGGTGGAGAATTTCCGCATGCGGCGCAGCGCCAGCAGCGCGAGAATTCCGGCGAGGCAATCGGCCGAAGTGCCGGCGGCGGAGACGAAGCGGTTGAAGGCGGCGTTCTGGAGAGCCACAGTGGAGAAGGACAGGATGGGGTCGCCGGTAATCCAGGAGGCGATCCCGTGGCCCAAGCCTTCGTGGACCATATCCGCCGCCACGCAGGCGACCGCTCCGATGGCGGCGGCGGTCAGCAGGTTGGGGCGGGCAGGGGCGGCGGGCATGGCTAAAATACGCATTGAGAATAGCACGGGCCGGGCCCGCGCCCGCCGCCGGGTCCGGCGCGCGACAATGAAAGCATGCCCCGCCCGCCGGCGAGCCCTGGCGCATCCGTCGAACGCTTTTTTCAGTTCGCCCTGTGGGGCCTGGTGGTGAGCGGTTACCTGGCGGTGGCCGGATCGGGCTATCTGGATGCGCCCACCATTTTACTGACCGCCACCGGCCTGCTGATGCGCGCCCTGCTGATCTCGGGTTTGTGGCGTTTCGAGATCTCGCCCCGGCTGGTGGCGGCCCTGACGCTGGCCTACGTGGGATTCTTTCCGCTGGATTATTTCTACCTCTCGCGGGCGTTCATCCAGGCCACCGTCCACCTGGTGTTCTTCCTGGCGGTCATCCAGATCCTGACTTCGCGCACGAACCGCGACTATTTCTTCATGGCGGTGATCGCCTTCCTGGAACTGATGGCGGCGGCGATTCTATCCACGAACTCGAACTTTTTCCTGTTCCTGGCGCTGTACCTGTTCTTTGCCATGGCGGCGTTCACCAGCTCCGAGATACGGCGCTCGATGCAAAAGCGCCCGACCGTGGCACGGAGCGGCTTGCGCCGGTTTCATCCGCGGCTGGCGGCGCTGACGGCGCTGATCACCGTCGGCATCCTGGGACTCACGGCGGGACTCTTCTTCATGCTGCCGCGCACGGCCGACGCGGCGCTGCGCCGGCTGGTCTCGAAGCGCTTCTACATGCCCGGCTTTTCGAACGAGGTCACGCTGGGCGAGATCGGCGAAATCAAGAATACCTCGCGCCCGGTGATGCACGTTCGCTTTGAAGACAAGCGCGTGCCCTTGAATCTGAAGTGGCGCGGCGCGACGTTGAGCGACTTCGACGGCCGCTCGTGGTTCGAGCCTGCCGGCGATCCGCAGTGGATCCGGGCCATCGCCAAGGACGTGTTCCAACTCGCCAATGACGATCAACGCCGCATGCCCGGCCGCCGCGCCAATTACCGGGTCAGCCTCAACGGCATCGATTCCGACGTGCTGTTCTTCGCCGGCACGCCGGAGATGCTCTACGCGCGGCAGTATGCCATCCAGTCCCACGGCGACGGCAGCTACCGGCTGGGGCATCCGCCGATCGAAGGCTTTTACTATGACGTGTATGGCTGGCTGGGCGGACCCGAGAGCGGCGAGTTTCTGGACGCGCGCGAACGCCAGAAGTATCTGGAATTGCCGGTGCTCGATCCGCGCATCGCGGACCTGGCCCGGGCGGCCACCAGCACGGCGCACTCCGACACGGACCGGGCCATCGCGCTGGCCCAATTTCTGCGCCGCAATTATGCCTACACGCTGGAATTGCCCGCGCACCCGGCCGCCGATCCGCTGGCTTATTTCCTCTTCCAGCGGCGCAAGGGGCACTGCGAATATTTTGCGTCCGCCATGGCGGTGATGCTGCGTACGCTGGGCATCCCGTCGCGGCTGGTGACCGGGTTTCAGAACGGGGTTTACAATCCGCTGACGGAGCTTTACGTGATCCGCGCCTCCGACGCGCACTCCTGGGTGGAAGCCTGGCTGCCGGGCCGCGGCTGGCTCACTTTCGACCCCACGCCGCCCGATCCCAACCCCGGCCGGTATTCGCTGCTCACGCGTCTGGCGCTCTACGCCGACGCGGCGGAAACGTTCTGGCAGGAGTGGGTGGTCAGCTACGATCTGGGCCACCAGGCGACGCTGGCGGACCGCATGCAACAGGCCAGCCGGCGCGTGAGCCTGCACTGGCTGGACCGGCTGATCGACTGGGGATCGAACTGGCAGCCGCGCGCACAGACGTGGTTTCTGAAGGAAGGACTGTGGACGCTGGCGGCGCTGGCCTGCGGCATGCTGGCGGCGTGGTCCGCGCCAAAGCTATGGCGGAGCTGGCGCATGCGCATGGGCCTACGGCGTCTACGGAGCGGCAAAGGCAGCGTAGCGGATGCCACCCTGCTCTATCGCCGTATGCTGAAGCTGCTGAAGCGGCGGGGCTATCAAAAGCCGGCCTGGTTCACGCCGCACGAATTCGCCAACACGCTGCCGCCGTCGGAGATGAGCGGGCTGGTGGCGCGCTTCACGTCCGCGTATAACGCCCTGCGCTTCGGCGCCAACTCCGACGCCGCCGCGCAGCTTTCGGAATTGCTGGACGAGTTGGAGAGCTTGCGTTCCTGAACCGGCGCGATAATAGACGTTCGATGCGCATCTTAATCATCCTTACCGCGACCACCGTATGGCTGCTGGCGGGCGCCGCGCGGGCGCAGCCGGCCGCGGGGATCTTCGAGGCACATTCCGACGTGGGCACGGTCCTGCACCCCGGGACGACCGCATACGATCCGACCGGCGGCGCCTACACTATCTCCGGAAGCGGCGAGAACATGTGGTTCGCCAGCGACGCCTTCCAGTTCGCCTGGAAGAAGATGTCCGGCGACGTGACCCTCACGGCCGATATCGCCTTCATCGGCGCGGGCGGCGAGGCGCACCGCAAAGCCGTGCTGATGATCCGCCAGAGCCTGGATGCGGACTCGGCTTACGCCGACGTCGCCCGGCACGGCGACGGCCTCACCAGCCTGCAGGCACGCGACGAAAAGGGCGCCGACACCGCCGAGATCCAGTCCGCCATGAAGGCGCCCGCCCGGGTGCGCATCGCCCGCCGCGGCGATTATTTCTACTTCTGGGTGGCGGCCGAAGGCGAGCCGCTGCGCTTCGCCGGCGGATCGATGCGCGTTCCGATGCACGATCCGTTTTACGTGGGCCTGGGGGTCTGCTCGCACAACAAGGACAGCGTGGAGAGGGCGGTATTCAACAACGTGGAGCTGAGCGCCGCGCCGCCCAAATCACGGCCCGAGCTGTACAGCACGCTCGAGGTGGTTCCGCTCTCGGGCGACCGCCGGGTGGTGTACGTGACTCGGGGGCGGATTGAGAATCCGGAGTGGAGCGAGGACGGCGCGGCCCTGATCTTCTACCGCGGCGCGCGCCGCGAGCGCGTCCCCCTGGTCGGCGGCACGCCCGAGGCGGTCCCGGACAGCGTGCCGGCCAGGACGCTGGAGCTGAATGTCGAAGCGGCGAACTCGGCGCGCCCGCGGCGATTCGGCGAGCGGCGGTCGCCCGACGGCCGGCAGACCGCGTTTCTCACGTCCGGCGGCGACTACGTGGACACCATGCTGCAGGTGGAGCCGGCCGCGGAAAAACAGGCGAAGACCCTGGCCAAGCTGGTCGGCGGACGAGGGACGATCAGTTTTCCGTGGTCGCCGGACAGCCGCCGGCTGGTGTTCATCAGCTACCAGCACGTAAGCGAGTAAGGCCGCATATAATCTCTAACAGATGCTGGTCGAGCTGTTGGTTGAAAACTACGCCGTAGTCGATCGCATCCGTGTCCGCTTCCGTGCGGGCCTGAATCTGCTTACGGGCGAGACCGGCAGCGGCAAATCCATCGTGGTGGATGCCTTCGGCCTGCTGCTGGGCGGGCGCGCCTCCGCCGAGATGGTCCGCTCGGGCGAAGCGCGCGCGCGGGTGGCCGGCATCTTCGACGTGCGCGACCGCCCGGACGTGCGCGCGCTGCTCGATCCCGCCGGATTCAGCATCGAGGACAGCGAGTTGCTGATCGAGCGCGAGATTCTGGCGGGCGGCAAATCCCGCGCGTTTGTGGGCAGCCGTCCGGTGGCCGTATCGCTGCTGCGCGACCTGGCTCCGCTGCTGGGCGACATCCACGGACAACACGATCAGCAGCTTTTGTTTTCGGCCGATGCGCAGCGGGATATGCTGGATGCCTTCGCCGGCGGCGCCGATCTGCTCGCGCGCGCCGGGGAGGTTTACCGCTGCTGGCGCGCAGCCGGCGAGGCCCTGGAATCGCTGGAGCACACCGAGCAGGAAAAGCTTCGTCTGCTGGACCTCTGGGAATTCCAGCGGAAAGAGATCGAAGGCGCCGCGCCGCAGCCCGGCGAGGATGAAGCGCTCGAAGCCGAGCGGCGCGTCCTGCAAAACCTGGGCCGCCTGCAGGAACATGCGGGCACCGCTTACGCCGCCCTCTACGATTCGCCCGAGTCGGCGCAGGCCCTGGTGCGCACCGCCGCCAAGCGCCTCGACGATCTCTGCCGCATCGATCCGACGCTCGCCAGTTTACGCGAACAGTTGCAGGCCGCGGACGCCGCGATCAAGGAGGCTTCTTACAGCCTGCGCGATTATCTTTCCGGCCTGGAAGCCAACCCCGGCCGCCTGGAGGAGATCGAAAACCGCCTGGCGGTGTTGGACAAGCTCAAGCGGAAGTACGGCGCGACCCTAGCCGAAGTGCTGGCCTTCCTGGGCGAAGTCCGCGCGCAGATCGAGCAGGTGGAACATGCCGGCGAGCGCATGGAGCAGCTCCGCACGGAGCGCGCGCGCCTGGCCGGGGAATACGAACAGGCGGCCGGCGAACTGACCGCCCTGCGCACCCGCGCCGCGCGCAAGCTGGAAAAGGGCGTGGTAGCCGAACTTGCGCAGTTGGCCATGGAGCGCACGACTTTTCGCATCGAGATCGCCGCCGCGCCGTGGTCACCCGCCGGCGCGGATCGCGTGGAATTCCTGGTATCGCCGAACCTGGGCGAGGAACCGAAAGCTCTGGAGAAGGTGGCCTCGGGCGGCGAGATTTCACGCCTCGCGCTGGCGCTCAAGACCTGCATTGCGGCGCCGAAAGCCACGCCCGCGCGCACGCTGGTTTTCGACGAAGTGGACGCCGGTATCGGCGGCAGCGCGGCGGAAGGCGT
The DNA here is from genome assembly GCA_035499555.1 of Bryobacteraceae bacterium. Classification (GTDB taxonomy): domain Bacteria; phylum Acidobacteriota; class Terriglobia; order Bryobacterales; family Bryobacteraceae; genus Bog-159. The sequence continues at coordinate 100,650 of DATJYO010000036.1, read as the reverse complement.
GGGACGGCGCCTGAAGAAACTGGCGGCCGCCAACCAGGTGCTGTGTGTGACGCACCTGGCGCAGATCGCCTCTTTCGCCGACCATCATTACTGTGTGGAGAAGCGCGAGTCGAAGGGACGCACGGTGGCCGCCATCGAAGAACTCGACCGCCCGGCCCGCACCCGCGAGGTGGCCCGCATGCTCAGCGGCCACGAACTGACCTCCGAAGCTCTGAAGCACGCCGACCGCCTGATCAAGAACGCGAGCTAGACGGAATGCTCAGTTCTTCTTTTCGGCTTTGACGCGATGCAACGTCAGCGGCAGATCGCCTCCACCCTGGCTCCAGTTGCCCTGCATGGTGCTGGCGTCTTTGTCCAGGCGGCCTTCGAAGCTGCCCCCCACGATCTTCACCAGCAGTTTTACGGTATCGCCCTTGCGGGTGATGGTATTGATCTGGATGCCGTTGGCATTCTGATCGATGCTGTCGAGAGTCCCGGTCATGCTGCCGTCGCTATTCTTAGTGAAGTTGAGGCGCAGATGCAAGGTCGGTCCGCCGGTCTCGAGCGTGCCTTCCCAGGTGCCTTCGAGCACCTGGATTTCGCCCGAGTTAGCCTCCGCCTGGGCCGGCACCCGCGGCGCGGACTTCCATTTCAGCTCCATGGGCAACGATCCGCCGCCCTGGCTGAAGTTGCCGGCGATGGTTTTGCCATCGTCGGAGAGCTGACCCTCGTAGTGCGGATCCCCGGGGGCGGCGATCGCAAAGCTGATCGCGGCGCCATCCACCTTCACGTCCTTCAACGGCACGTCCGCGGCGCCTTGCATGGGGATGTCCATCTCACCGGCCCATTTGTCGGCGTCGCGATGCAGGTTGAAGACAAAGCCGACGTCGGCATTGGGCGTCTTGAGCGTGCCTTCCCACACTCCCGCGGGATCCTTGACGGCCGGCGCGGCAGCCGGGGCGAGTAACAGTAACCCACACAGGATAGTGGCGTACGATTTCATATGACTCCTCAGGTGGATTGTAGCAACAGGCGTAGCTATCAAGTGAAATGACGCACGCGCGTGTCTGGAGGCACAAGGGTACAGTAACTGCAATTCTCTCGCCGGAGGTTTTTCGTAATGAACTGGAACGAAGTTGAAAGTCAATGGAATGAAGTGAAAGGGTCCGTGCGGTCTAAATACAACAAGCTGACCGAAGATGACATTCGTGCCATCGCCGGTAAAAAGGACCAATTCATTTCGAAACTACAGGAGCGCTACGGCATGTCCCACGAGCAAGCCCAGAAGGACGCTGAAACCTTCTTGCAGGGCCTGCACGCAGGCGCGCCGGGGCGTACCCAAGCCTCCGGGGGCGGCGGCCAGCATTAACCGCCGTTTGGCGAACCGCGGGGCCGGCCATCTCACATGGTGGCCTGCCCTGTCGCCGAGCACACGGTAAAATAGGTAATTCTTACCGCATGCTCGACGAACAGATACGAGAGCTGGAATCTTCCGCGCTGGCGCGCATTCATGCCGCCACCTCACAACCCGAACTGGAGCAGGTCCGCGTACAGGCGCTGGGTCGCAAAGGCTCACTGGCCCAGATCAGCAAAGAGATGGGCAAACTGGCGCCGGAGGACCGCGCCAGCGCCGGCAAGGCGCTCAACGGGGCCAAGCAGGCCATCGAATCGGCCCTGGCGGCGCGCGAAGCGCAGTTCGCCGGGGACGCGCTGGCGGCGCGTCTGAACGGCGAATGGCTGGACCTGACGCTGCCCGCTGCCGGACCGCAGGCCGGCCACCTGCATCCCATCACGCAGATCCGCGCCGAGATCGAAGAGCTGTTCCTGTCGCTCGGCTTCGCCGTCCTGGACGGGCCGGAGGTGGAAGACGAATACCACAATTTCGACGCGCTCAACATTCCCGCCGATCATCCCGCGCGCGACATGCAGGATACGTTCTGGCTCACCGACGGCAACCTGCTGCGCACGCACACATCGCCGGTGCAGGTACGCGGGATGGAGCGCCTGGGTCCGCCGCTGCGGATGATCGCCCCCGGGCGGGCCTTCCGCAACGAGAACGTGGACGCCTCCCACGAGCACACGTTCTATCAACTGGAAGGCATGATGATCGACCGGGAAGTGTCGGTGGCTCATCTGATCTATTTCATGAAGACACTGCTCAGCGCCATCTTCAAGCGCGAAGTGACGGTACGGCTGCGGCCCGGCTATTTTCCGTTCGTGGAGCCGGGCTTCGAGCTCGACATACAGTGTCTGATTTGCGGCGGTCCCGGCTGTCCGGTCTGCAAACAGAGCGGATGGGTGGAACTGCTGCCGTGCGGGCTGGTGAATCCCAATGTACTGCGCATGAGCGGCATCGACCCGGAGGAGTGGAACGGCTTCGCCTTCGGGCTGGGACTCACGCGGCTGGCGATGATGCGCTACGCGATCGACGATATCCGCCTGCTGCAGGGCGGCGACCTGCGGTTTCTCCAACAATTCTGATGAAGTTCTCCTACAACTGGATCTGCGACTACGTTCCGGGGGCCGCTACCCCCGCCCGCCAGCTCGAGCGGCTGATCACCATGCGCACGGCCGAATGCGAAGGCATCGAGGAGACCGGCGCGTGGCTGGCGGAGGCGTGCGCCGCGCGGGTGGTCTCGGTGGAGGGCATCCCGGGCGGACACAATGTCAAGGCGAGGGTGGAAACCGTCCGCTACGGCGAAAAGACGGTGGTCTGCGGCGCGCCGAACTGCCGGCCCGGCATGGCCAGCGTCTACGTGCCGGTGGGCCGGAAGCTGATTCACGGCGTCGAGAGCGACGGGATGCTGGCCAGCGGCGCGGAATTGGGGATCAACCGGGACGCCGACGGCATCCTGGAGCGGGACGACCTGGATCGCTGCGCGCCCGACAGCATCATCGAGATCGACAACAAGTCCATCACGCATCGTCCGGACCTGTGGGGCCACTTTGGCATGGCGCGGGAGGTGGCGGCGATCCTGCGGCGGCCGCTGCGCGATCCGGTCGAGCCGGCGCTGGTTCCCACCGGCGCGGCGCCCATCCAGGTGGCGATCGAAGACCTGGACCTGTGCCCCCGGTACAGCGCCCTGGTGTTCGAGAACGTGAAGGTGCAGCCGTCGCCGCTGTGGCTGCAATACCGGCTCACGGCCATCGGGCTGAATCCGATCAACAACATCGTGGACATGACCAACTACATCATGTCCGAGCTGGCGCAGCCGATGCACGCCTTCGACCGCGATCTGCTGCACGGGGATACGATCTTCATCCGCCGCGCGCGTCCGGACGAGTATTTCCTGGCGCTGAACGAACAGGATTTCAAACTGAACCCTTCACATCTGGCGATCGCGGATGCCAGGGGCGCGGTGGCGCTGGCGGGTGTGATCGGCGGCATGGACAGCGCCATCGTGGAGGGGACCACGCGCATCGTGCTGGAGAGCGCCTGCTTCAATGCCGCCAGCGTGCGCCGCACGTCCGCCGGGCTGAAGTTGCGCACGGACGCTTCGATGCGATTCGAGAAGTCGCAGGATCCGGCCAACACGGTCCGCGGCCTGGCCCGCGCGGTGGAACTGCTGCGGGAGTTGTCGCCGGGAATACGGCTGGTGGGCGGCCTGGCCGATCAGCGGAAGAGCATGCCGGCGCCGGCGGCGATTCGGCTGCCTATGGATTGGCTGGTGCGGAAGCTCGGCAAGGAAGTGGCCGCCGATGAGGTGCGCGATATTCTGGAGCGCCTTTCGTTCGGCGTGGCGGAGCATGCGCGCGGGGTATTCGCGGTGACCGTACCATCCTGGCGGGCGACGAAAGACATCGCGGTGAAGGACGACCTGGTGGAAGAGGTCGGGCGCATGATCGGCTACGATTCGATCACACCGCGGCCGCCCGCGGTGCTGACCACGGTGCCGCCGGCGAATCCGGAGCGGATCTTCCACGCCGAGGCGCGCGCGGTGTTCGCCAATCAGGGTTTCACGGAGGTCTACAACTACTCGTTCGTGGCGGAGGCGGATGCGCGGGCCTTCGGCATGCCGCCGGAGGATCACGTCACGGTGGCGAACCCGATTGCGCCCAACCAGTCGTTACTGCGCATGTCGCTGCTGCCGGAACTGCGGAGCAACGTGCTCGAGAACAGCAAGCGGTTCGACCGCTTCCGCATCTTCGAAATCGGCCGCGAGATCCACAAGCAGGCGCAGGGGCTGCCGCACGAGATTCCGCACCTGGCGGCGGCGATTTACAGCAAGGACGGCGACGGCGCGGCAGGGCTGTTCGAACTGAAGCGCGCGGCGCAGTGCCTGATGCCGGGCGCGGAGATGGCGCCGGCGGCCGGGCGTCCGTTCGAGCATCCGGCGCGGGCGGCAGAAGTGCGCTGGCGCGGCGCGACGGTGGGGCGCCTGTTCGAGCTGCACCCGTCGCTGGGCGAAGGCCGCACGGCGATGCTGGATGTGGATCTTGACGCGGTCGCGGCCGCCTTGCCCGGCGAGAAGCGCTATACACCCATCCGGCGTTATCCTTCGAGCGCCTTCGATCTTTCGGTGGTGGCGCGGGAGCGGGAACTGGCCGGCGACTTGTCGCGCAAGCTGGCGGCACTGGCCGGTCCGATGCTCGAATCCATCGAATACCAGCGGCAGTACTCCGGTCCGCCGCTGGCGGAAGGGACCAAAAGCGTCTCGTTCCGGATGACGGTCGGCTCGGCGGAGCGTACGCTTTCCTCCGAGGAGGTGGGCGAGATCCGCGCGCGCCTGATCGACGGGATGCGCGCGCAAGGCTACGATCTGCGCCTGTGAGCACGCGCCGCACGCAGCCGGGAGGATGGGCAGCGGATCAGCGGCGCCAGTCCTGCCGATGGTGTCACGGCGAGGTTCCCCAGGGACGGCGGACTTTCTGCTCGGCGGCTTGCGTGCATGAGTGGCGGCTGCGCACTGATCCCGGGTATCTGCGCGAGCAGGTGTTCCGGCGGGATCGGGGCGTGTGCGCGCAGTGCGGCCTGGATACCGAGGCCTTGCGTAAGGACAAGCGCAAGCTGGACTACGCAGCGCGCCGCCGGTTCGAGAAGGAATGGGGACGGCGGCGCCACCTGTGGGACGCGGACCATATCGTGGCGGTGGCGGAGGGCGGCGGGGAGTGCGATCTAACGAATATGCGGACGCTGTGCCTGAAGTGTCACCGGGCAGTGACGGGGGCGCTGCGGGTGCGGCTGCGCGGCGCCTCCGGAAGCAGCGACGGGATGACGGCTACTTCCCTACCACCACAATCGTAAATGAGTCCGGCACCATCTGGCCGCGGCGCTGGCCCGGCGGGGGCGGCGTAAACTCGCCGGTCACCGAGAAGATGCGGTCGGTTTTGGTGTCGATAGTCATGGTGCGGGCGCCGCGCCTGGTTTCGACATTCTGCTCTACCACGAATTCCGTGGGGCTGTTTTCCTTGATCACCGTCAGTGTGCCGTCCCCCTGCGAGCTGAATGCCTCCATGGTTTTGGGGTTGAAGCCGGCGCCGTCGGTTCCCTTGCCGATGGGCAGGGTGGTGATGATCTTGCCGTCTTCGGCATTCACAATTGCCATGGTGGCCGGCTCGTGGCAACTCGCGAACAGGATGCGATGCTTCTCGTCGAGCGCCAGGCCTCCGGGACCGCCGCACTTGCCCGCGAGGCTGTAATGCGCGGTCACTTTGAGCGCCCTGGCGTCAACGGCGGCGATGCTGTCCTTGTCTTCGAGATCCACCCAGAGGTGGCCCTTGCCGTCGCTGGCGGCCTGCTCCGGCGCGCCGCCCAAATCGACCGTGCCCACCACTTTGCCCTCCTTGGCGTCGATCACGGTGGCGTTCGGCGCGACGTGGCTGAACACCCAAACGCGCGCGTAGAACGGGTCGAAGAGGATGCCGTCGGGCCGGCCTTCCACGTCGATGGTTTTGATGGGCGCCAGCGTCTTGGCATCCCACATCACCACCGGCTTGCTGCTGGCGAAGCCGTGGTGCGATTTAGGATCGACCGCCACACCGCGCGCATTGGCGTTGGGGATCTCGCCCACGGGGGCCAGGGAGTCGAGGTCGAACACCGTAATCCGCGCGCCCGATTGCGCCGGCCGCGGGATGTAGAGCCGGCGGAAATTCACATCTGCGTATACGTAATCAAAGCCGCCCGCGCCGCCCACCTTGTCGGTCTTCACAACCTTGTAGGGCTGCGCGAATGCCAGGGATGCCGCCAGCGAAATGCCGGCCGAGGAAACTTTGAGCCACCGCATTCAATTAACCTCCGGTGGCATACCGTATCACACGTACACGCGCCGCACACGGGCGCTGATGCTGGAGAGGATGTTGTACGAAATCGTACCCGCGGTGCGCGCGATCTGTTGCGCGTCCAGGCGGGCGCCGCCTTCAGCGCCCAGCAAAGTCACGTCGTCGCCGGGCTGCAACTCCGGTGCGTGGCTGATGTCGATGGTGGTCAGGTCCATGGAGATAGTGCCCAGAATCGGCACGATCTGTCCGGCGGCGATGACTTTGCCGCGATTCGAGAGCCGATGGAAGACGCCGTCCGCATATCCGGCGCCCAAAACCGCGATACGCATAGCCGCGGGCGCGCGGAAGGTGCCGCCGTAGCCCACCAGGGCGCCCTCCGGAATCTCCTTGACGGCCAGGATCTTGGCCTTCCAGGTAAGTGCCGGCTGCACGTGCAGGATGGGCTGCGGACCCGCGCCGCGCGGCGGCGAGAGATATCCGTACAAGGCATGGCCGGCCCGCACCATGTTGTACCAGGCGTCGCGGCGGGAGTAGCCGATGGCATTGGTGCTGGACGTATGCACGAAATCGGGGCGGATACCGGCCTGGCACAACGCTGTGTAGCATCCATTGAAACGATCAAGCTGCTCGGCGGTTTGCGGCGACGTGAAATCCGCGGCGGAGGCGAAATGCGTCATCAGACCTTCCACGCGCGCGTAGCGCATGCGCGACAGAGCCGCGACGATTTCTTCCGGCCGCGCGCGGGTGCCCAGGCGCCCCATGCCGCTGTCGATTTTCAGATGAAAAGCCAGCGGGCGCCGGGCGCGCCCGGCCATGCGGTCCAACTCCGCCACGTCGGCGAGCGAATGGGCCGTGGGAGTCAGGTCGTATTCCACCAGCGCCTCGCGCTCCTGCGGCAGGAAGCCGGCCATCACCAGGATGCGCGCGGCAATGCCGGACGCACGCAGCGCCACGCCTTCATCCACGCTGCTGACAGCCAGCCATTGCGCGCCTTCGCCTATCAGGGCCCGCGATACGGCCAGCGCGCCGTGGCCGTAGGCGTCGGCCTTCACCACCGCCATCACCTCCACGTCCGCGCCCACCGCGTCGCGCACATTGCGGTAGTTGTGCGCGATCTGGGCCAGGGACACGAGAACGTAGGAGCGGAAGGGAGGAGCCATTACTTCATTATCGATTGGAAGAGATCCTGGTACGCATCCGTCACCGCGTCCCAGGAGTAATGCCGCCGGACCCGTTCTATGGCGCGCTGCCGCAATTCCTCGCGCGCGGGCTCGGGCCAGGCCAGCACTTGCTGTATCTTCTCGGCGAGATCGTTGGCGAATGGAATTCCGGCATCGCCCGCGACCTCGGCATTTTCAGGCGTGTCGCGGTACAACACCAGCGCGCCGCGGCCCATGGCCTCGATCAGCGCGGGATGGGTTCCGCCGACCTCGGTGGCGTGAATGTACGCGAAGCAGTGCGAATCGAGCTCATGGTAGCCCTGGCCGTAGATGGCACCCGGAATGACGATACGCGGGTCGCGGGTGTCGCGGACCTGCCGGATGTAATCCCGCGCGTAGGGCGCATCGCCGATCAATGCCAGTTTCATATCCGTGCGGACGCGCTCGAACGCCTGGCGCACTTCCAGCGGATGATTCTCGGGCTCCATGCGGCTGACGTACAGGAAATAGCGTCCGCGTTCCAGCCCCAGCCGGGCCAGGATCGCGGCGGATTCCACGCGGCCGGTTTCCGCGCCGTACGGGATGAAGGTGGTACTCTTGCCGTAGCGCCGGCGATAGTAATCCTGGATGGCGCGGGCGTCCGCCACCACGCGGTGCGGAAGGAAGGTGGCCAGCCATTCCGATACCAGATACCAGCCGCGCGCCAGCGCATTCCATTTTCGGCGCTGCCGCTCGAGCCCATCCACGTTCAACGCCACGGGCATGCCCGCCATGCGCGGCAGCGCCGTGAAAATGGCGTTTGCGCCGTTGCAGTAGAGCGCGACATCCACCCGGTGCGCCAGCAGGTGCAGGGTGGAGAAGAAGGTGTGCGCGATGGTGTCCAGGTACTTGTGGCGGATAGTGGGAAGGTAGCGCAGGGTGACGCCGCGATAGGTCGATGCCGCCGGCCGCTCGCGGCAGTAGACGCTGACCTGGCACCCGCGCGCCGCCAAGCGGGCGGAAAGCTCTTCGGCGAATGTCTCGAATCCGCCGTAGCGGGCTGGAATGCCGCGGGTGCCGAGGATGGCTATGCGCCTGGCCCCGGCCACCGGTCACCAGCCACGGTCATTTGGCCGCTTGCGAGCGCGACAAGACGCGGGGCGCTTTCTTGGGCGCCTTGACGCTCACTGGATTATATTTGAACCAACTGGCGATGTACTCGTGGTCCACGCGCCGCCGTTTCTGGATCTCGGTGCGCTTGGCCATCACACGCCGCCAGTTGCGCGCCAGGAACCAGAAGGCCTTCAGCGAAGTGTGTTCCCACATCAGGCAGCACATTACCACGGTGAGGTCCCGGAGGGTGATGGAGAAGGCATTGCGCCGGTACAGATCCGGCGAGATGTTCTTGATGCGCATCAGGAACCGGTTCTTCACCGAGTGCATGTTGATCTCGGGCGGCAGCGCGCCGCGGTTCCCGGGCAGCACTTTGCGCACATGATAGCCGCGGGCGTAGGGCGCGTAGATGCACTTCCAACCCATTAATTGCGCGCGCCAGGCGACGTCCGCGTCCTCGCGATAAACGAAAAAATCGGAATCGAAGAACTCGCCGTCGAAAGAGATATCTTCGATCATCTCGCGGCGGTACAAGGCGGCGGCGGCGGAGGCGCCGAACACGTATTCGTATTGCAGATAGTGGCCGTTGTCGATCTCCTGGCTGCCGCGATCCAGGTGCCGGAGCATGGGGTTGAAATAGATTCCGGTCGAATCCACTACGGGCTTGGCGGGGATTTCGAAGGTGGCCGACATGGTCAGCAGTTTGCCGCAGACGGTGCCGATGTTGGGGTCGAAACTGCCGGCGTCCACCAGGGCCTGGATAAAGTTCGGCAACAGCAGCACGTCCGGGTTCAGGGTCAGCACCCAGTCGCCGCCGGCCAAGGCGATGGCCTGGTTCTGGGCGGCGGCAAAGCCGACGTTTTCCTCGTTATAGACGACCTGGCACCGGCTCTCGAACTGTTCCAGGATGTCGACCGTGCCGTCGGTCGAAGCGTTATCGATGACGATGACTTCCTTATTCGGGTAGCGCTGGTCGAGCACCGATTCCAGGCATCTCTTGATAAAACGGCCGCTATTAAAAGTTACGATCGTGACGGATACGAAGTCGTTATGGGACATGAACTCGAACCTGAATTTACGCCGATCACCGGGTACATCCGTTCACCCCAAACTGCGGGAAAAGACAAGAACACTACTCATCCGGCTGGCTCGATAAGCATCTTGCCGGCCAGCGCCATCACTTTGCCGTAAACTACGACGGGCGTCAGGCTCCGAAGGGCCACCATCCCCACTACCATACGCGGGACGGCGCCGAGAAAGACAGCCAGGCAGATGATCCTATAAGTACTGGACCGGTAATGCCTGGCAGCAAACCCCAGTAGACTACGATACCAATAAAGCTGGCGGTTCTCCAGCGAAATCTTTTTAAGAGAATGACCTCCCGTGTGTTTAGCTACAGCGTCCGGCGTGTAGTACAAACGGTAACCTTTCTCGCGAGCCCGCCAGCAGAAATCCACATCTTCGAACCAGAGGGGCCAAAAAGCCTCGTCGAATCCCCGTAACTCCTCCCAAACGTCGCGACGGATCATCAAGAAGGCGCCAGCGGGCTGTTCCACTTCGCGCGGCGTAGAGAGCAGAGAATCTAAGCAACGGTAATGCCAATTGACCGGGTTGCGCGGCCACAGGCGGTTGATCCCCAGGACTTCGAAGCAGAGAGCCGCGGCGGTGGGCAGGCGGCGCACGGCAAATCCGACTTGGGGCCGACCGTCGGCATCCACCAGTTTCCCGCAGGCTCCGGCGAATCCCGGTTTGCGGCAACACTCCACGAGCGCCTCCAGACCGGTCTGCAAAACCGCGTCGGGATTCAGTAAGAGCACAAACGGCGCATCCAGGGCGCGTATGCCCTGGTTGACCGCCGCGGCGAAGCCGCGGTTCTCCGGATTGGCGATCAGGCGCACGCCCCGGCCGGTAGCCTCCTGGCACGTCCGGTCCCGGGAGGCGTTATCGACCACCACGATTTCGGCGCCGGTGGCGCGGGCGCGGTCCAGGCAGGGTCCGATTTCAGACTCCGATTCGTGTGTCACAATCACGATGCCTGCCTCACTCATGTGTCACTTTGCCCCACCCGCAGTGAGTAGAAAGTACAATCGCCAGTACAAATCCTGGCCGCCCGCGCGCTGCAAACGGCGGAGCTCGCGCTCGTCTTCGGCCAGCGGCCAATCGGGGTAGCGGCCCGGCCGAAACTCGAGACCCCGCCGGAGTCCCGCAGCCTTGCCCCGCAGCCAGGACCAGGTCCGTCCATGGCGCATCGCCACCAACCCCCACAAGGACTGCGCCACCAGGATCGGCCATGCGTAACGGACCAGCATGCGTGGGGAATAATACTTAGCGATCAGAAGCACCTGATTTCGGGCCATCATGCGCACGCTATCCGGATGCCAGCGCCCCAGCGTAGCGCTGCCTTGATGCCAGGCGACGGCCTCCGGCACATACCAGCCGGCACAGCCGGCCAAAGCGCAACGCACGCCGAAGTCCACGTCTTCCAGGTAAGACTCGAACCGCTCGTCGAGCAGGCCAGCCTTTTCAAACAGCGCCGCGCGAAACAGAGCCGCGGTCATGGGCGCCGACCAGATCCGCCGCGGCTGGCGAAACTCCGGCCCGTCCGCCATTCCATATCCCACGCGCCAGGGCGTGCCGCCGCGACAGAGCAGGTCATAGGTTCCATCGATGCGATCCGGACTGGCGGCGGCGAGGATCCGGCCGGTGGCGAACCAGACATCCGGGGACAGCGCGGCGGCCAGCTTTTCGATCCAGCCCGGCGCCAGCCGCACATCGTCGTTGACGATCGCAACCAGCGGCGTCCGGCTTTCGCGAATGCCGCGATTGACGGCCGGGGCGAAGCCGCCGTGCGCCGGCATGCGGATAGTCCGCGCGCCCAGCCGCTCGGCCAGCTCCGCCGATCCATCCGCGGAGCCATCGTCCACCACGATGACCTCGGCGGGAACCCGCGTCTGCGCCCGCAGTCCGCCGAACAACGGCTCCAGGAGGCGGCGGCCGTTCCACACAGGCACAATTACGGTGACATCGCCGTTCATGCCTTACCCCGCGGCAGCCGCTTCTTCACCAGAAACCACAGGTTGTGAAAACCGTCGCGCCAGGGGTTCAGCTTTTTCTCGCCGATGCGCGAGGTATACATGATGGAGATTTCGCCGAAGCGCACATGCCGGTTCTTCAACGCCTCGATCTTGATCTCCTCGGAGAACGACATGCTGTCCGATTCGAGGCGCATGTCCTTCAGGATGGATCGCCGAAAGACCCACATGCCCGATTGCGAATCGCGCACCCAGCGGAAGTACAGGATCGACATGGCCAGCGACAGCACCAGGTTGCCGAAGTGGTGCTTGAGACTCATGGCCTGGCGGTCGCGCACCGGGAAGCGCGAAGCGTTCAGAAAATCGACTTCGAGGTGGCGGAAAGCTTCCAGCAGGTAGGAGAGCGCGTCCACGGGGTAGCTGTGGTCGCCGTCCAAGGTGACGATCAGGTCGCCGGTGGCACTGGCAAAGCCGCGCTTGTAACTGCGGCCGTAGCCCCGCACATCCTCGCGGATCACCTGGGCGCCCAGGCCGGTGGCTACCTGCGAGGTGCGGTCCGTGGAGCCGTTATCCACCACGATCACCTGGTCCACGAAATCGGGCATGGCGCGCAGCACGCGCTCGATGCCTTGCTCCTCGTTGAGGCAGGGAATAATGACGGTGATGCGGCTGCCTTTGTACATGGGCGGTCAGGCGCGGGCGATCCTGGATGGCATCGCATTCCATGCTAACAGGAGGACCTTGCTTATGCCGCCGTCTTTTCAGGCCGCGCGGACGTCCATTGTTATGATGGTGAACATATGAAGTGGGCGGTACCCCTGTTCCTTTGCCTGAATCTGGCCGCCGCCGAACTGGCGCCGGGCCGGACCGTTTTTCTGATGTCCATGAGCCATGGTTTGGACCAGTTCGTGGCCAACCGGCTCACGCGCATGCACGTGTTGCAGGTGGTCACCGATCCCGCCAAGGCCGACACCATCATCACCGACCAGGTCGGCAAGCCGTTCGAGGACCGGTTGAAAGCTCTGCTCCCGCCGCCGCCGGAGCCGGAGCAGAAGAAGGCGGAAGAGAAGAAGCCGGAAACGAAGCCCACCGAAAAAGGCGACACGCCGCCGGGCGCGGGCCTGGCCTCGATGCTGAGCGACGCGGCCCATAAGTCGCAGGGGCCGGGTTCCATGAGCACCTACGGGCGGGGGCGCGGCACGATCTTCCTGGTGGACGTGAAGTCGCACCAGGTGCTGTGGTCCGTCTTCGAAGCTCCCGACGGATACTCGCCGCACGAACTGGATCGCCGGGCCGAACGCATCGTGAAGCGCCTCAAAGAGGACCTCACGCCGAAGGAAGAGAAGAAGAAGTAGGATTCTTCGCGCGCACCGCTTCCTGGTAACTCGCGGCGAGCCGTGCGGTGATGGCGGCCATATCCCAACGCGCGGCCACTTCGGCGCGGGCGCGGGCCGCCATCTCCGCGGCCATGGCGGAATCTTCGAAGACCCGCAGGACGCGCTCCGCGAAAGCCTCGGGCTTATCCGCCAACAGACAGAATTCGCCGTCTTTGTGCGCCAACCCTTCGGCGCCCACCGGCGTGGAAACCACCGGGATGCCGCTGGCGAAGGCTTCCAGCAGCTTGACGCGCACGCCCGATCCGCTGAGCACGGGGCAAACGAACACGGCATAGCGGCCCAGCGGTTCGCGGATATCGTCCACAAAACCGCGTATTTCAATCGCCGGGGCACGCCCGGCGTAAGGATGCCGCGGCGGCGCGTCGGACCCCACGACGATCAGCCGCGCTTCCGACCGCCGCGCCGCGATCCGCGGCAGCACGCCGTTGACGAACCATTCGAGCGCCACGACGTTCGGCTCGTGACGGAAGCTCCCCAGGAACAACATGGTGAACGGCTCGCGTCCGCCGGGGGAGAAACGGTAGCGGGCGGTGTCGATCCCCGCCCGCAGGCCCGCTTGCATGCGCATGGGGACCCGGGGCAGGAAACCGGCCAGGTATTCTCCGTTTTCGCGCGTGCACACCTGCACGCGATCGCAGCGCGGCAGCATGCGCAGCTCGTAGCGCAGCGCCCGCAGATATTCGTAGCGCGCCTTGGCGCGCGCCAACGCGCCATGCGTATAGGCGAGGCCGCGGGCGACGGACTGGAAATAGATATCGTGCTCGAACAGAGCAATGGCAATCCGCCGGTAAGGGTGGGCATATTGCGCGAGCGGCGTGTATTCGAGCTGCACGACGCCGATGTTCTTCAGATAGATCTGCCGGTGAATGAGCCAGTCGAAATCGCTGTTCGAGAATTCACGGACGGCGTGCGGGGCGATGGTGCCCAGGCTGTTGCCTGCGAGCGGGGGGCGCACCAGAAATTCGGCGGAGGCGCAGAACGAGCGCAACTCTTCCTGGGCTGGCGCCTGGGACGGCTCATCGAGCATGGCTACCACGTGCACTTCGCAGTGTTTGGCCAGTTCCCGCAGCGTCTGATACATGAAGACGCCGCCGCCATGCACCGGCGGGCAGATAGGATACGGCGAGACGAACAGGACTTTGGCCGCGTCGATCTCACCGCCGAAGCAGTCGCGGAAGAACCCGCCCAGGGGCCGCCGGAACGCTTCGGTATCGTCCACCACGGCGAGCGTCCGGGCCCGCCATCGCGACGCCATCGCGGCGCGGAGCTGCCGGCAGGCCCGCCACCAGCCGTCCAGGTTGGCGCGCCCCGGCCGATCGCCGGACACGGCGCTCGCCAGCGCGCCGCCGTAGCTGAAGAAGAAGTGCGCCGCCAGCCGCCGCCAGCCGTGAATGTTCTTCCAGCAAAACAGCAGATAGTTCTTCTTGAGCACCGCCTGGATCTCGGCCTCACTGAAGCGTTTGCCGATGGTGCCGCGATGCTCGTGATAGACGATACTTCGTGGCTGGTACAACACCTGCCAGCCGCGCTTCCAGGCCAGGAAGCCGAGATCGGTATCCTCCAGGTAGAAGGGCGCCAGCAGTTCGTCGAAGCCGCCCAGCTCCAGGAATTTGCGCCGGTCGAAAGCGCACGATCCGCCGCCGCCGTAGAAGCACGGGAACAGACCGGTCACCGCCGGATCGATGCGATGCCGCACTTTCAGGCCGCCATCCTGCCACCAGCCCTGCGTCAGGCCGGTCTCTTCCCGCGGTTTTGCCGGATCGCGAAAGAAGATCTGGCAGGACACGGCGAATACGCGCGGGTCGCGGAAGCCATCCACGAGCGGCGCCAGAAAATCGGGCGCCACGCGCATATCGCTGTTCAACAGCACCACGATATCGTTTTGGGCGGCGCGGAATCCGGCGTTCGAGCCACCGCCGAATCCCAGGTTACGGTCGAGCGCGAGCACGGTCACGCCGGGAAAGGCCTGGCGCACGAAATCGGCGGAGCCATCCGACGAGCCGTTATCGACTACGATGATTTCGTTCCCGGAGTTGCCGGCCAGCGCGTCGATTACCGACGGCAGGTATTGCGCCAACAGATCGCGACCGTTCCAGTTGGGGATCACCACGGTGGCGGCGCCGGTGCGCGGCGGCTGATCCCGCGGCGCGGTTTTCCGTCCCCAGAACCGCCACGCCAGATCGGTGAGCGCCAGGGAGAGTACGGAGGCCAGCCACAGGAAAGGGGAGAGGAGCAGGAGCAGGACGGGCTTCATGACTCCAGGTCAGGCCCCAGCCCGGCGCGGCGTCCCAGACGCACCCAACGCGATGCCTCGACCAGCGCCAGCTTGCGGCGCAACTCGTCCCGGTCGGCTTGGAGCGACTGCGCCCAGCGGGTACGCTCGTCGACGGTCTTTTCCGCGGCGTGCAGATATTCGACGCACTGTGCCAGCTCCTGCAATTTGGCTTCGAGGGTGGCGTTCAACTGCACCGCCCATTCGGTCCTGGTGCGATTCTCCCGCTCCAGCTCGTGGATAGCGGCTTGCGCCTGGGCCTGCGCGCGCGCCAGTTCGTCCTGCAGTTCGACCACGCGCGCCCCGCTGGCCGCCAGTTCCTGATTCAGCCGTTCGGCCCAGCGGTTGCTTTCTTCCAGCTCGGTGGTGACCTGCCGGTGCTGCCGGTCCAGTTCCGCCAGATCGCGCCGGGCGGTTTCCAGCCACTCGTTCTTCTGGCGTACTTCGCCTTCGAGCAGCGCGATGTGCGTCTCGCGCTCGCGCAGCACATTCGCCGCGCTGGGGACGTAGACGAAGGTGGGATTGCCGGTTTGTGGACGATGGGCGCAAACCGCCACGAAGAAGTGGGATGCCGTGGGATCGATATCGCCGCCATCCACCCGCACCTCCGCCGTCTCGCCGGTTTCCACGGGACGGAAAGCCACGCCCTCCACATGATTTTCCAGAAACAGCGAGATGTACGGAAACACGGCGCCCAGCTCGTTGCGGAACTCGCCGAATTCGAACTCGTGCGCGTGAAACGGATTGGCGCCGGCCGGTCCGCGCGAGTCGGCATAATAGAGCTTGTTGGGGGTGGAAACGATGAACTGTCCGGTGGGCGCCAGCACCCGCCGCACCTCGGCCAGGAATTCCCGCCACTCGGGCAGATGCTCGATCACCTCGAAGGCCACCACCAGGTCGAACGATGCATCCGCGTACGGCAGCGCGGTGCAGGATCCTT
This sequence comes from Bryobacteraceae bacterium, assembly GCA_035499555.1. Lineage (GTDB taxonomy): Bacteria > Acidobacteriota > Terriglobia > Bryobacterales > Bryobacteraceae > Bog-159. Next base: position 84,559 of record DATJYO010000036.1, on the reverse strand, counting down.
CCTGGAAGTCGAGTCCCGGCAGGCGGTAGTTCTCGCGCGCGAAGCCGATGGCCTCCGCGGAACTGTCCACGCCGGCCACGGACAAGGCCACCTTCATCAGCTCCGCCGAACCGTAGCCCGCGCCGCACCCGGCATCCAGCACGCGCTTGCCGCGGGCCAGGCGCGCCGCGAACACATACCGCGCCAGGTGTTCGTTGAGCAGGTCGGTGTCCACCTGCCCCGGGATGACGCGCTCGCCTGTGAATTCAACCAACGCTCGACTCCCGCAGAGGCGCCGCGATCCGCGCGTTGACTTCCACCCGGCACGGCAGCCGCAGGAAGCCGTAGATCTCGCCCGGCGAGTGGCCCATCTGGAGGGCGATGGCGTTGTCGATCCAGTCGCACATCTTGTAGCCCAGCAGGGTGCCGTCGGCGATGGCCGGCGAAAAGGAAAACGACGCCGGGTAGAGTTCGGGCATCTCCAGGTGAAAATCGACGGTGTAGATATCTCCCGCGGCCATGGCCGGCAGGTCATAGCTCTCGCGGGCCGTGTTGGTGCCCGAGAAATCCACGCCCAGGTGATTGCGCATCATGAAGCCTACGATGGGCTGGGCCACTTCGTCGCGCGCCCGCACGCTGATGCGCACGGTGATCCGCTGCGAAGGCTGGAGCAGGCGGACGGGATCGCCCTGGGCGTCAAGCACCGCGATGCCCAGGATCTCGGCGCGCCGGTCGCCATAACGGTGATCGATATTGGGAATGCTTTCGACCACCTCGGGCGCGCGCACCGGTTCCGGCGCCTGCCCACGCTCGGCGGCACCTTTGAGCAGCAGGTACGCCGAGTCCTTCTCCACCATGGCCGCCAGGTACCGGGCCACCACGCGATCGGTATCGCCGATCTCGCGCACGACGCCGCGGTCCAGCCACAGGGCGCGGTCGCCGATGGCCTTCACGTCCGCCACCGCGTGCGAGACAAACAGGATGGTGATGCCGCGCGCGCGCAGCTCATGGACTTTACGCAGGCAGCGCTGGCGAAAGTAGATGTCGCCGACCGCCAGGGCTTCGTCCACCAGCAGGATCTCCGGGTCCACGTTGATGGCCACGGCGAACGCCAGGCGCACCACCATGCCGCTCGAATAGGTCTTCACCGGCTGGTTGATGAACTCGCCGATTTCGGCGAAATCCGCGATCTCCCGGTAGCGCGCGTCGATCTGGCGGGTGCTGAGTCCCAGGATGGATCCGTTCAGATACACATTGTCGCGGCCGGTGAATTCCGGATTGAATCCGGCGCCCAGCTCCAGCAGCGCCGAGACGCGGCCGTTCACGGTCACCGCGCCGCGGCTGGGCTGCAAGATGCCGGCCACCATCTGCAGCAGGGTGCTCTTGCCCGAACCGTTTTCGCCGATGATGCAGAACGTCTCGCCGGGGCGGGTCTCGAAACTGACATCGTGCAGAGCCCAGAAGTCCCGGTGCCGCTTCAGACGATTGAACGACACCAGTTCTTTCAGGCGGTCGCCCGGCGATTCATAGATCGCATAGCTTTTCGAGACATCTTGAAACTCGACGGCGTTCACGTTAGGAACCGGGCCTGGCCCGGAACCATCAGTGTAGCGCTCACCGGGCCGCGCAAAAAGAAAACGGCGGGATCGCCCCGGATGGGAGAGATCCCGCCGTGAAAGTACGGTCAGCCGTGGATCAGAAGATGAACTTCAGACCCAGTTGCAGGATGCGCGGATTGCGCGCCGAGTTGGGATGCAGGAATGCGTTGTCGAGGCAGCTCGCATCGCCGGCCGAGTAGTTCGAGCCTCCGTAACAACTGATCCCGGCGTTTACGCCGTTGAACTCGGTGTGGTTGAACACGTTGAATCCTTCCGCGCGGAACTCGAAATTAGGACCGTTCTCCTTGATGAAGAAGTTCTTGAACAGTCCCATGTCCCAGTTCATAAACGACGGAAGGTTCAGCACGTTGCGCTGGGCGGTGCCGAAGGTAAGGCCCGTCGGAGCGCCGAAAGCCGCGGGATTGTACAGCAGGGGGCCGATGACGTCGGCCGCATTGGTGATTGGCGGCGCGGCGTTGGGATTCCCGATGATATTGGCATAGACGTTGGTGCCGGTGCCATTGCCCACGCCCGATCCCGGGATGATTCCGCTGCCGGTATCGGCCACCACGCTGAACGGCGTGCCGGTCTGGAACGTGGTGAGGCCCGAGATGTGCCAGCCGCCCAGAATCTTGCCGGCCAGTTGCTTTGTGTTGGTAAAGAACGGGACATCCAACACGTAGCCCAGGTTCAGGATCTGCCGCTGGTCGAAGTTGGAGCTGGCTCGCGTCAGCCGCATGTTGTACGAGTTGAGGAAATTTCCATCGTAACGGTCGGAAGAATCGTCCAGCGAGTGAGCCCACGTGTAGGCCAGGGTGAACTGCGCGTGGCTCACCGTGCGCCGGGCCGAGACTTGCAGCGCGTTGTAGATGGAGTTCGCCTGCGGCTCGATCATAGTGATGTTGGAATAGCCGATGTATGGCCGGTACGGGTCGGCCGGGCTGGCGCCGCAAGCTACTGCGAGGTTCTGTGCCGCGGGCCCGGTCAGGGTGTGGCCGTTCACTACACCAGTTACGCCGGGGGTCCAGGCGCCGGTTACGGTGTTGCAGATGGCGTCGGTGAGAGGCTGGCCGGCCTGGAACGGGTTGCTGCCGATCGGCTGTAACTGATTGATGTCCCGCTGCCAGGAAAGGTGCGTGCCCTTGCTGCCCACGTACCCCACAGTCATCACGGTGTCCTTGGCGATATCGTGCTGCACGTCCAGGTGCCACTGCTGCACGTAAGGCCACCGCATCTGGTCGGTATACGTGGTGATGCCGGTTGTGCCCGACACCCCGCCGCCACCGATATTGGTGTAGCCGACGATGTTGTACTGCGTCGGGCTGAGAATTCCGGGTGGCTGCCCTTCCAGGCCGGAGATTCCTTCGTTGCCATTCAGGTGCTCGAAGAAAATCCCGTAGCCGCCGCGGATCGCCCACTTGGCATTGCCAAAGGGATCCAACGCAAAACCGAAGCGCGGCGCCCAATTGAAGAAATGGTTCTTGTAGCAGGTATGCGGGGTGCCGTTCTGGCCGCAGGCGATTTCGCCGTTATAGGGATTGCCTACACCCGGTATCAGATCGCCCTGCACGCCGGTCACGTTGCCGGTAATGTCGATCTGCGGCGCCTGCGCCGGATCGTAACGGGAGGGGTAGAAATTGTAGAACTGATCGTATTTTTCCCAATATCCGCCGTACCCGCTCATACGCAGACCCAGGTTCAAGGTCAACCGCTTAGTGACGTGCCAGTCATCCTGAATGTAGGGTTCGAACACCTTATCCCGGTAATAATACTTGGTCTGCGCATTGGTCTGGTTGAAGTTCGCGATGTTGCCTAGCAGGAAGTCCGCCCAGGAGTTGCCCGTAGTTACGGGGGACGTGTTGCTGAAGGTGAGGAAGCCCTGGGTTTCCGCGCCGTTCTGCTCGTTCTTCTGCGCCAGCGCCAGGTAGAAACCGGTGTAAATGTTGTGGGACCCCCAGATCTTGGCGATCTGATCGCGGAAGGTGTAAGTCGGATTGGCATTATTCCAGGGCCAGCCTGCCACATCCGCCGTGAAGCCACCGTTATATGCCGCGCCGCCGCTGATATTAAGGCCCGGCAGTTTGCCGCCGAAGCCGTTATCGAACAGGCCGGTCATGGTCATGCCGGAAGGCCGCTGCCAAAGGTTTCCGGAGGGGTTCAGGAAGATATGGTCGGCGGTGTAACTGAACGTGAATTCGTTCAGCAGGGTGGGCGAAATATTGGTGGCCTCGTGAGCCACAAAACTGGTTCCGGGACCGACGAAGTTGGTTCCCACCGTCGGGAAGGCATCGCCGCTCCACAGGGAGGTGGCGGTAATGGTGTTCCAGGAGTCGTGGATATATCGCACGAAGAACCGGTTGGTGTCGCTGAAATTCTCGTCGATGCGGAATAATTCCTCGCGCCAGTCGGTGGGAGTGGTGAAAGACGCATTGAAGAAGGAGTTCGCGCCGCTGCCGAACGTCGGCGCCGGAACCAGCGCCATAATCGCCTGCGCGTTCGGATCGATCGGCACGGTGTTGCTGGCATAGGGCAGCTTGGTTGCCGGATTGACCGGGCAATCGGGACCCGGACAGACATCGTTGAAGATGCCCTGCCGCTCCTGCACCGAAGGCACTTGCACGTCGAACGTGTTGGGGACTATCTCCCGGCGCCAGTCCTCGCTCCAGAAGAAGAAGGTTTTGTCCTTGTTCGTATTGTAGTGATGCGGAATGAATACGGGTCCGCCAATGGTGTAGCCGAACTCATTCTTGCGGTACTCCGGCACATCGGGCGAGAAGAAGTTGCGGGCGTTGAAGTCATTGTTGCGGAGAAACTCGAAGGCATCTCCATGGAAACTGCTTCCGCCGGACTTGGTGACCGCTTCGATGGTGCCGGATCCGTTACGGCCGTACTGCGCGCCGTAGTCGGAGGTGAGAACCCGGACCTCGGAAATGGCATCGACATTTGGATAAACGTTCAACGTTCCATTGCTACCGTTATCCATATTGTCGCCGCCGTCCAGCTCCCAATTATTGTATTCAGTGCGGCCGCCGTTGACGCTCCACGCCACACTGCCATAAACTCCCACAGTGCCCTCTTCCTGTCCGTTCTGCTGACTGACGCCGGGAGTCAGGGCGATCAGTTGCGTGTAATTACGGCCGTTGAGGACAAGTTGGGTGATTTCGCGGCCGGTGACGAGTCCCGAGACTTCCGACGACTCAGTCTCCACCTGGGTGGCTCCGGCGGCCTCCACAGTGACGGTGGTCTTCACCTCCCCAACGGTGAGGGTGGCGTCCACGCGGGCGCGCTGCGCTACGCGCAGGACGATGTTCTTGGCGTCGAATCTGGTAAAGCCAACCGCGCTCACGGCCAGATCGTAAGTTCCAGCCGGAACCGCGGCGAATAAGTACTCGCCATCGACGTTGGTGTTGGTCTTCAACGCGGTTTGCGTGGCCGTGTTGGTGAGACTAACTTCCGCCTTGGCGACGACTGCGCCGGTATTATCTCTTACCGTGCCAGTGATCGAGCCCGTGGTCTGCGCGAACAACGCGGGCGCGCACAACAGCAGCAAGGGAATAAACGTTACACGAATTCCTCTAAACATATCTCCCCCTGCCTTTCCGACCTTCAGAGTCGGCGAGGCTACCTGAGATTCTACATCTGAATTGTCTTCTCGGAGTAAATTTTTTTAATACCCTGGTACCTGAAATCTCGCCCGGCCCCCGGGGAGGCGCACCGGGCAATGCGGTGGCGGGGGAGGCGGTCCCCGGCCGGGACCTGATCCCCGTCCAGCCCCTGCTTCGGGGTACAATATGGGTGCCAATTCGGAGTTTTCCGCTTGGCCCCGATCTGTATGGGAGGAGCCATGGATAAACCAGCGCAGAACATTCAAGACAGTTTTCTAAACAACGCGCGCAAGGACAAAATTATCCTTACCATCTATTTAATGAGTGGGGTGAAGCTTTCCGGCCGGATCAAGAGTTTCGATAAGTATTCGCTGGTGTTGGAAACCAACAACCAGGAGCAACTCATCTTCAAGCACGCCATCTCTACGGTAGTGACTCTGAAGACGTCGCATTCCTACGGGGCCCCGGCGAACGCTGTGCAAGCCGCCGCGGCGGGTACGCCGTCCGCCGGCGCGGCCCACACGGATAACGCGGAGGCGTAGATCCCCGCCACCCGTTACGCGCCGCCGGAACGGGCCATCCTTGCCGGTGTGGATTGGAAGAGCCGGCGGGGGGGCGACCCGTTCCTCCCCGGACAGGCCGAGGAGTCGCTGGAAGAGCTTGCGGAGCTGGCCGCCAGTGCCGGGGCCACAATTGCAGGCCGTATCCTGCAAACGCGCGATGCTCCGGAGGCTGCCACGCTCATCGGCCGCGGAAAAGTGCTGGAACTGGCGCAACTGGGCCAATCCCTGGACGCCGACCTGGTTATCTTCGACCGCGATCTGACACCCACCCAGCAGCGCAACCTGGAGAGAGAAGTGCGTCGAAGGGTGATCGATCGCACACAATTGATCCTGGATATCTTCGCGCGGCGGGCGCGCACGCGGGAGGGCCGGCTGCAGGTGGAACTGGCACAATTGAACTACCTGCTGCCGCGGCTGGCGGGCCGGGGGACGGAGATGTCCCGGCTGGGCGGCGGCATCGGCACCCGCGGTCCGGGTGAAACCCAGCTTGAAACCGACCGCCGGCGTATCCATCGCCGGATCCGCAAGCTCGAGCAGGATCTCGAAAACGTGCGCGCCGGTCGGGCGCTGCATCGCCAGAAACGGCAGTCCGTGCCGCTGCCGACCATCGCCCTGGTGGGCTACACGAACGCGGGAAAATCCACGTTGTTCAATCGTCTCACCGACGCCGGGGTGCTGGCGGACGCGCGCATGTTTGCCACCCTCGATCCCACGGTACGGCCCTTGACGCTGCCGTCGCGCCGCCGCGCGCTGGTGAGCGATACGGTTGGCTTCATCGGGAATCTGCCGACCACGCTGGTGAAGGCTTTCCGCGCCACGTTGGAGGAGGTCAGGGAAGCGACCCTGATCCTGCACGTGGTGGATGCGTCGGCCGCGCATGCCGGCGCGCACACCGGGCACGTGCTCAAGGTCCTGTCGGAGATCGAAGCGGCGGCGATCCCGCAATTGCTGGTACTCAACAAGGTGGACCGCGTCCCCAACCTGGACGTCGAATCCATGCGGCTTCGTCTGCTGGGCGCGACCGGAGGTGCCGCCTCCGCGCGCGCGGTGGCGATCGCGGCACTCACCGGGCAAGGAATGGACCGCCTGCTGGACGCGGTTGACGAAGTGCTGCCCTTCGATCCGCTGGTGCGCACGCGCCTGCGCCTGCCGCTTGGCGACGGCGCGCGCATCGCCCTGGTGCACGAGCTGGGCCGCGTACTCGAAACCCGTTACGACGGCGATTGCTGCGTGATGGACGTGGAGATCCCGGAATCCCTGCGGCGCAGATTCGACGCCTCGGTGGCCGAGGACGCCTGATGCTATGTTACGAATCGGCACCGATTTATGCGATCAGCGTTCCTTTGTCTCATTTGTGCGATCGCCGCGCCCGCGGAGATCCACCACAATCCCGGCAGCACGACGCCGCTGCCCACCGGTAAATACATTCACGTGGTGAGCGAGGCGGACTCGCCCGTACAACAGACTTACATCAAGAGCAAAGACGGCGTTTACGTAGCCGCCGCCATTCGCAAACCGAAGGGCGACGGACGTTATCCGGCGATCATCATCTTCCACGGCGCGCCCGGCGGACGGGGGATGGAGCAGCTCGTGGGCTGGTCGCGCGGCGATCACGGCGGGCCGGTGTGGGAGCGGTTTCTGCAGGAAGGCTACGTGGTGGCCGTGGCGGACTATCGCGGCGGCGACTGGAACCTGATGTCCACGCCCTCGACCACGGGACTGGTCACGTCCATTGACGACGGGCTGGCGGTCATCGACTACGTCAAGGCGCTGCCTTACGTCGATCCGGACCGCATCAACTTATACGGCGTCAGCCTGGGCGGCAACCTGGTGATGTTCCTGGTCTCCAAAGTGCCGGTGCATGCGGCCATCGTGGGCGCGCCCGCGGCGCTTTGGTTTCTGGGCATCCATCTGCCGCCGGGAACGCCGCATGGGGACGCTCTCAAGGACCTCAAGCCCGATCCCGAGATCGCCAGGAAGAACATCGACCCGATCCGCACACCGATCCTGATCCTGGTGGGGACGGCCGACCGGCTGATGCCGACCGCCATCATGCTGCACGACGCCCTGGCGGCCGCCGGGAAGCCGGTGCGTTTGGAAATCTACGAGAACGGATACCACGATTTCTGCCTGGGCCCGCAGGGCCAGAAGCGGCCGGATCTGCCCAACGGCGAAGCGCTCTACGATTCGGCGCTGGACGCCCTGGAAAAGTCTGTCCTTTTTGCCGCCGGCAAGCTGAAATAGTAGGTTCCGAAATAGTGGGTTCCGGCGGCTAGTCTCCGATGCCCGCGCGCTAAGATGAGAGTGAATGCCCCCACGCCTGAAAGTCCTCTATCACAAGCTCGGGCGCATCGAAAAGACGTTTCTCATTCTGGTCGTGCTGGCGGTGGCGCTGGCTTACTTCCTGCCGTCCTCGGCCATAGGTCTGCTGGTCAACTTCGCGGCCTGGATCGCGGGGATCGTGGTGGCCCTCCGGCTGGCGCGCAGCGGCGTAAGAAAAATGATCTGGCGCCTGCGCAACCGCCTCATCGTGGCATATGCGTTCATTGCCATGGTGCCCATCGTGCTGATCCTGGTTCTGGTGCTAGTCAGCGCCTATGGACTGACCGGCCAGATCGCGCTGTACCTGATCCACTCCGAACTGGACCGGCGCACCGCGATCCTGCGCGGCTCGGCCACGAACATCCTGGAGGCGCCCGCCGAGCACCGGGCGGAGGTGGTCGCGCGCACGCACGAGTTCACCGAGCGCTTCTTTCCCAGCACCGAGATCCTGGTGCGGGACAGCAGCGGCGGAGACTACCGCTATCCCGCCACGTCCACGCTCGCGTTGGCGCCCGCCGGATGGAAGGATGCCAACGGCATCGTGGTCAAGAACCGTCAGGCTTATAGCTGGGCGCACGTGGCGGCGGGAGGCGCCGAGGCGGAGATCCTGGCTCCGCTCAGCCAGGAGTTTCTCTCCGGCCTAGTGCCGGGCATCGGGCAGGTGAACTTCCGCGATTTCGCGGAATCGGCCGGCGAATTGGGAGACGCGGCTGGCGGGGCGGCGCCCTACACCGCGCGCGTCCCGCCCAAGAACAACTTTCTGGACCTGCGTGTGGATTGGGGATCCCTGGAGCCGGTCATGTTCTGGAATGCGCCCGGGAACAAGAACAATCGCGGCCTGCTGCTGGTACACACGCGCATGTCCGCGGTGCTGGGCACGGTCTTCGGCAATAACATCGCGCTGGGCGACATGGCCTACGGCCAGGTGATCTGGGCGGCATTTCTGGTGACGGTCACGCTGTTTTTGATCGTGGAGTTGATCTCCCTGGTGATCGGCGTATCCATCTCCCGCACGATCACCAGCGCCGTACACGAGCTATACGAGGGCACGCGGCGGGTCAAGGAAGGCGACTTCTCGCATCGCATCCCGGTGCGCGGCAACGACCAGTTGGCCGAACTGGGATCGTCGTTCAACACCATGACCGAAAACCTGGAGCGGCTGATCGTGGTGGCCAAGGAAAAAGAGCGCCTGCAATCGGAGCTCGAAATCGCGCGCGAGGTGCAGAGCCAGCTCTTTCCCAAGGACGTGCCCGATCTGAAGACCCTGCAACTCACCGGCGTCTGCAATCCGGCGCGGGTGGTCTCCGGCGACTATTACGATTTCATACGCTTCGACTCCAGCCTGGCTTTCGCCATCGGCGACGTAGCCGGCAAGGGCATCTCCGCGGCGCTGTTGATGGCGGCCATTCAATCCACCATGCGCATGCAGCTCACCGCCGGCTTGCCCGCCGCTACCGGCAACGGCTCGCCGCATCTATCGACGGCCGCCATGGTATCGCGGCTGAACAAGCAGTTGTACGCCAACACCTCGCCCGAGAAATACGCGACCTTCTACTTCGCCCTGTATGACGAGCAGACGCAGACGATGACGTACACCAACGCCGGGCATCTGCCGCCGATCCTGTTGCGCAAGGGCGTTCCCGAATTCCTGCAGGTCACCGGCACGGTGGTGGGCGCGTTTCCCTTCGCGCGGTACGACGAGATACAGGTGCAGCTCGCCAGCGGCGACCTGCTGGTGGCCTACACCGACGGCATCGTGGAGCCGGAGAATGAATACGGTGAGATGTTCGGCGATCAGCGGCTCACCGATCTGCTGGTCAAGAACGCCGACCGCGACGCGCCCGAAATCATCGCGCGCGTGATCGAGGCGGTGGAACAGTGGAGCGGCTCGTCGGCGGAACTGGCCGACGATATGACGATCCTGGTGGCGAGGCGGCCATGAAGGTTCTGACGGCGGCACAGATGCGGGAGGTGGACCGGCGCACCATCGAGATGGGCATTCCGGGCGCGGTGCTGATGGAGAATGCCGGCCATCGCGTGGTGGAGTTGCTGGCCGAAAAATTCGTTCCCCTGGGCGCACAGCGCATCGTGGTGCTGTGCGGCAAAGGCAATAACGGCGGCGACGGCATGGTAGTGGCCCGCCAGCTTTTTACGCGCTATCAGCCGCTCGCCCTGCACGTGGTTCTGCTGGCCGCGCCTGAGGATCTGCGCGGGGATGCGGCGCTGAACTATCGCATGCTCGAAGTCTGCGGCTGTCCGGTGCTGCGCGAGATCCCCGCCGCGGCGCAATTAGCGACCGTCGTGGTGGACGCGCTGCTGGGCACGGGCATCAGCGGTCCGGCCACCGGCGCCATGCGGGAGGCGATCCGGGAAATCAACCGCGGATTTCCACGGGCCAAAGTGGTGGCGGTCGATTTCCCCTCCGGCATGCCCAGCGATTCGGGGCATCCGGCGGGCGAGCAGGCCCGGGCGGACTACACCGTTACTTTCACCGCGCCCAAGCCGGCGCAGGTTTTGCCGCCGAATTGCGACGCGGTGGGCGAATTGCGCGTAGCGGCGATCGGCAGCCCTCCGCCGCTGTACGATGCCGACGATTCCGTCTGGCTGTCCGTGGTGCAGCCGGCCATGTTCGCGGCAATGCTCGCGCCGCGCGCGCGCGATGGGCACAAGGGCACCTACGGCCACGTGCTGGCGGTGGCAGGATCGCGCGGCAAGACCGGTGCGGCGGCTATGTGCGGCATGGCTGCGCTGCGGGCCGGCGCGGGGCTGGTGACGGTGGCGGCGGACGAGTCCGCCATCCCGGTGATCGCCGGCCATGCGGCCGAGCTGATGACGGAGCCGCTCGACGCCGGCCGCTTGCCGGCTCTGGCGGAGAAGATGGGCGTCATCGCCATCGGGCCGGGGCTGGGCACGCATCCCGATACCGTGGCGATGGTCCGGCGCGCATTTGCGGAATTCACGCAGCCAGTGGTGGCGGATGCCGACGCCCTGAACGCGCTGGCAGGCAGCGATTGGTCAGGCGGCGGCAAGCTGCGCGTGCTGACGCCGCATCCCGGCGAAATGGCCCGCTTGTGCGGCAAATCCAACGCGGAGATCCTGGCGGATCGCATCACCGCCGCGCGCACGCTGGCGACCGCTCGCCAGGCGGTCGTAGTTCTCAAAGGCGAGCGTACCCTGGTCGCGTTTCCGGATGGGCGCGTCTGGATCAATCCCACCGGCACACCGGCGATGGGCACGGGCGGAACCGGCGACATCCTGACCGGCTTCATTTCCGGTTTCCTGGCCCAGTTCCCGCGACAGCCGGACGTGGCTGTGGCGGCGGCCGTCTACCTTCACGGACTGGCCGGCGAACTGGGCGCCGCGGCGATCGGCGAAAAGTGTCTGACGGCCACGGACCTGCTCCGCTATCTTCCCGCCGCACTGGAGGAGTGTGCCCGTTTTCCGTACCGCCTCTGAAGAGGAGACCATCGCCCTCGGCGAACGCCTGGCGCAAACCTTACCGCGCGGCGCGACCGTGTTGTTGATCGGCAACCTGGGCGCCGGCAAGACCACGCTGGCCAAAGGCATCGTCAAGGGCCTGGGCGCCGCTCCGCCCGAAGAGGTCTCCAGCCCGACCTTCACGCTGATCCACGAATACGGCACGCCCCCGGCTGTCTATCACGTGGACCTCTATCGCCTGGAGAACGCGCGCGACGCCGCCACGCTGGGGCTCGACGAACTGTTCGACAGCCCGGCGCTGGTGCTGATCGAATGGGGGGAGCGGTTCCCGGAGCTCATTCCCTCCGATCGCATCGAGATCCGATTGTGCATGCTCGGGGAGGACGTACGGGAGATCAGGGTGCGGCCGTAACGCCGTAAGCACTTTACAAACATTTACAGCGCCTTCGCGCGGGAACCCGGATACTGAGGGGAACATGCAAATCAGAGCCGTCGTTGTTTTCGCGCTTCTGCCGGTCGCCGCCTGGCCAGTGTCCTTCAACTCCCCACGCGCATACGAAGTCCCCATCAGTGCGAACGCCATGGCCGCGGCGGATTTCAACGGCGACGGCAGCCCGGATCTCGCAGTGGCGAACGGTGCCGGCGGGATCTCGATCCTGCTGGGCAATGGTAAGGGGGCCCTGCAGCCGGCTACGGAGTATCCCGCCGGATTTGGCGTGGCAGTCGCCGCCGCGGATTTTAACCGCGATGGCAGGACGGACCTGGCGGTGGCCAGTCAGGAGTATGGCCTGGCGATCTTCCTGGGCAACGGCGACGGCAGTTTCCAGCCTCCGCTCGGTTATTCTCTGGGCGGCAGCCTGCCCTCTTCGGTGGCGGTGGGCGACTTCAATGGCGACGGTGCGCCGGACCTGGCAGTCGGGATCCTGCAGGGCAACGAGGCGCCCGGCCAATCCATCCAAATCTTCCTGGGCAATGGCGACGGTACGTTCGCGTACGGCAACTCCTATGCAGTTGGAGACACGCCGGTCTCGGTGGCGGCGGCGGATTTGAATGGCGACGGCAATCTGGACCTGGCGGACGCGGATAGGTTCTCGGGGACGATTTCGGTGTTAATGGGCAATGGCGACGGCACATTCCGCGCGGCTGTGCAGTACGCGGTGGGCCAGTCGCCAAATTCCGTGGCGGTGGCGGACTTCAATGGCGACGGCGTGCCCGATCTGGCCGTCGCTACCAACAGCCAACTGGCGATCCTGTTGGGCAACGGCGACGGTTCGTTCCAGACGCCGGTGGCAAATACGCTGCTCGTGTCAGGCACTGACGTGGTGGCGGCGGACTTTAACGGGGACGGCAAGACGGACGTGGCGGTCGCCGATGTGTACGGCATCTCGATCCTGCTGGGTAACGGCAAGGGTGGGTTTGCGGCGCCGCAAAACAGCGGCATAGCCATATACAGCGCGGCCGTGGGCGATTTCAACCGCGATGGAAAACCGGATCTGGTGGTATCCACCGGCTCCTCGGTCTCAATACTTCCGGGAAACGGAAAGGGTGGGTTCGTGCAGCCCTCGGGCCATAACATCCAGGACTTTTCGAGGTTGGTCGCGGTGGCCGATCTCGATGGCGACGGCAAACCGGACCTGGCCGAGCTTGACACCGGCGCGACGATTCTCAAGGGTCTCGGGGGCGGCGTTTTTCGAACCCTGACGACGTATGATTTCGCGGCTCGGCCGGTATGGCTGGGATTGACGGACGTCAACGGCGATGGCAAGCCGGATCTTCTGGTGGCGGCCGTCTCCCCGAACGAGATTCTGGTTCTGCTGGGCAACGGCGACGGCACTTTCCAAGCTCCCAAAACGGCGGCGCTGGCCAATGCACCGGCCGGCGTGGTTGTCGGGGACTTCGACGGCGATGGTCTGCCGGACGTGGCCCTCACTTTCAGCGTAACCACCAACAACCTTGCGGTCTTGCCAGGGCGCGGCGACGGCACATTCCGGAAGCCGGTGTACACTTCTCTGATGGGAGACCCGTCCGCGCTCGCCGCCGGCGATCTCAATCGCGACGGGAGGTTGGATCTCGTAGTGCTTGACCCGGTATCCAATTCGGCGCGCATTCTGTTCGGCAAGGGTAACGGGACCTTCCAGCCGGAGGCCAGGTACACGGTCGGGACCAAGCCTGTGTTTGTGGCGATCGCCGACTTCAACGGAGATCACAGACCGGATCTCGCCATAGCGAACGCGGGCTGTTGCGGTGCCGAGCAGATTTCGTCGGTAACGGTTCTATTGAACGCGGGCGGCGGCGTTTTCAAGACCTCCGGCGCTTATCCTGTGCCGACGGGCGCCACTTCGATCGCGGTGGCGGATTTCGACGGCGACGGTCAACCGGATCTGGCCGTGGCCGCCGGATGCGCATCCATTTTGCTGGGCCGCGGCGATGGGACGTTCAGCCTGGCGACGGCGGACTTCACCACCGCCGGCAATGGTGTTTCGCTGGCCGCCGCGGATTTTACCAACGACGGAAAGCCGGACCTGGCCGTCGCGGTGGACGATTCTACGAGCATCACGATCCTCACTAACATCACGCCGTAGAGGACTTCCCACTACACTGGAAGAATGCAGCTTGACCCGCCGCGCGGCATGCGCGATTTCTATCCCGAAGACCTGGAAGTGCGCGATCGCATCTTCGCCGCCTGGACGGAGGCGTCCACGCGCCACGGCTTCCAGCGCTTCGAGCCGCCGGTAGTCGAGTCTTTCGAGCTGTTGGCGCGCAAGGCCGGCGAAGAGGTCGCGCAGCAGATCTATCACTTCGCGGACAAATCCAACCGGCAACTGGCCCTGCGTCCGGAAGTGACGCCATCGCTGGTGCGCATGATCAGCGCGCATGCGCAGGCCATGGTCTTTCCGGTCAAATGGTGGACCATCGGCCAGTGCTTCCGCTACGAGCGCATGACCCGCGGGCGCAAGCGCGAGCACTTCCAGTGGAACGTGGACGTGGTCGGCGAGCCGTCCGTACAGGCGGAGGCCTGGATTCTGGCCTGCGTCACCAGCGCCTTGCGGGCGCTCGGCCTGGGTCCGGACGAAGTGCGCATTCACGTCAACAATCGGCAGGTGGTGGCCCATCTGCTGTGCGAGTTGGGCGTACCCGCGGCGAGCCACGTGGATGTCTTCATGGTGCTGGATAAGAAGGGCAAGGTTCCGGTGGAGACGCTGAAGGAGATGCTGGTCGAAAAGGGTCTGAAGGCGACCGCGGCCGACGATGTGATGCAGCAGATCGAATCGGCCGCCGCGCTGGCCGGCAGTCCCGCGGCGGAAGACGTGCGCAGGCTGCTGGAACTGGCCGCCGCCATGGGCTTCGGCGATTACCTGGAATTCGATTCCGGCGTCGTGCGCGGGCTTTCCTACTACACCGGCACGGTATTCGAGGGCTTCGACGCGCAGCGCCAGTTCCGCGCCATCTTCGGCGGCGGCCGCTACGACAACCTGTTCCGCGACATGACTGGGGTAGGCCGTCCGGCCGTGGGCATGGGCTTCGGCGATGTGGTCATCGCGGAGATCCTGGCCGAGCTGAAGGGCATCACACCGTCGAAGCCGTCGGTGAGCGTGTGCGTGGGCATGTTCGACGCGGCGCTGAACCGCGATGCGGCGCGGGTGGCCGCGCAGCTCGCCGCCGCCGGCATTCAAACCGACCTGGCCTTTGCCGCGGGCAAGCCCGCCAAGTTCTTTGCCTATGCCGACAAGCGCGGCGCGCGCTTCACCGTGTTTCTGGCGCCGGACGAGCTACGCGAAGGCAAGGTCGTAGTGAAAGAGATGGCCAGCGGAGAACAAACGATTGTAGGACTGGAGACGCTGCCCGCCTGGTTGGCGGCGCGCCTGCGGTAGTCCGCTCTACCAGACCGCGGTGCGGCCCTTTTTCGGCCAGTTTTCCGGCGCGTGCAAGTCTTCGGGCAGCCTGGTCAGATGGTCGCCGTGGGTGTGGTGCAACTGCTCCTGGGTCAGATCTTCCGCGGTCGAAAGATCCGCGCCGCAGATATTTGCCTGGGTCAGATCGACGCCCATGAGCCGCGCGCCCACCAGGTTGGCGCCGCGCAGATCCGCGTGGCGCAGATCCGCGCCGCGCAAGTTGGCCAGCACCAGGTCGGCTTCCGCCATCTGGGCGTGGGAAAGATTGGCCAGCGTCAGGTTCGCTCCGCGCATGACGGCGTAGGCCAGATCGGGCTTCACTTTCGGATGATCCGCCCGCCAGCTATTCCAGGCGTCCACGTCGTGCATCAGCAGTTCGAATTGTTCCTTGTCCGCCATCTTGTGGTTCATTGTAGCGCCCGGACCATGAGGACGCCATCCTCTCCGTCCTCGTAATAACCGCGCACCAGGCGCGCGCGGCGGAACCCCCACGAGCGGTACAAGCGCAGGCCCGCCGTATTGTCGGGACGCACCATGAGCTCTACGCGCCGCACGCCGGCGGCCGCGAGCGCGCGCAGCGAATGGTCCATCAGCGCATCCGCGACACCGCATCGCCGGTAGTCCGGATGGACTGCAATCGAGTCGATCTCGGCCCCGCGCCTTGCCATGCAAATGAGGATGTAACCCGCGATCCTTCCACCCAGCTTGGCCACCAGGAACCCCTCCCGGCATTCGCGGTAGTACTCCAGAAAGAGCGATCGCGGCCAAGCCTCGCGGCCGAAGCTGGCGCGCTCGATCCGCAAGACCCGCGGCAAATGGCGCAAGCTGAACGGCACGATCTGGACGGTGGGTGTCAAACGGCGTTGGCCGTCGAATAGCCGCAATCGACGTGGATCACCTGGCCGGTAATCTTGCGGGAATAGTCGCTGCCCAGAAACAGCGCGCTGTCGGCCACGTCTTCCTTGGACACCTTTTCTTCGATGGCGCAGCGGTGCGCGGCCAGATCCTGAAAATGGCGCCAGGCGGCGCTGGCGGTGGCCAGCGCGTCGGGATGGTTCTCCGCCTGCGCCTGCTGGATCGCTTTCTGAAACACTCGCGCGCGCTGCTTTTCGAGCGCTTCCGGATTGCGCAGAAACGCGCCCATGATCCCGGTGGCCGCCACGGTCTCGATCGGCCCGGGCGAAAGCGCGTTCACGCGTACCTTGTGCGGGCCTAATTCCAGAGCCAGGTAGCGGACCGCGCTTTCCAACGCCGATTTGGAAACCCCCATCAGTCCGTACGATGCTTCCGCGCGCTCCGACGCCTGGTAGGTAAGCGTGATCACGCTGCCCCATTCCCGCAGGCTGGGCTTGGCGAAGCGGACTGCCTTGCACAGCGAGTGCGCCGAAATGGTCAGGCTCTGGCAAAAGGCTTCCGCGCTGCAATCCGAGGCCGGCTGGGTGAACAGCTCGTTGGGAGCAAACGCGATGCCATGCACCAGCACGTCGATCGGGTTGGCCTGAAACCGCGCGAAGAAGTTGGAAAGCTCGCCGTCGTTGAGAACGTCGCAACGTTCGCCCTGTACGGTGGGATTCTGCAGCAGGAGCAGACGCACGCGGCTGAAGAACTTCTGCTGGTATCCGATGAATACGTGCGCCCCGTGTTCGGCGAACCGTTTGGCGATGGCCCATGCCAGACTGGATTCGTCCGCCACGCCCAGCACGACCACGTTCTTGCCTTCCAGTCCCATTCCCGGCTGCTCCGCCATAATGTGTGCGTGATCCTCGATTAACTAAAATAACAGACCGATCGCCCCCGTCCGGCGACCCCGCGGGGCGGAGCGCGAAGCGCATCCTGTTATCCTGATCTGTGATCTTTGGAACACTATTAGCCCTGGCCGCTGCGTTGACCTGGCCGGGCTCTCTGCGCGACAGCCGCCAACAGCCGCTGGCCGGCGCGACCGTGCGCGTCGAATCCGGCGCGCACCGGCAGTCGGCCACCACGGCCGCGGACGGCACCTTCTCATTTCCTGCCCTGGATCCCGGGGCATATACGGTGAGCGTCGAATACAAGGGAGCCACGGCGACGTGCGCGCAGCCCGTCCAGTTGCCTCGCGATGCGTCCACCGTCTTCGAGTTATCGGCAGACGGCGCGCTGCGGCTGGTGGAGACAGCTAAAGAAGCGGAAAGCTCGGGCGGCGAAAAATTGTCGAGCAAAGCAGTCTCCGAGCTGCCGCTGAACAAGCGCGACTTCAGCCAGCTTCTGCTGCTGGCCGCCGGCACCATGACCGACACCAATGGCGCGTCCAACTTCACGCAGCAATTCGCCGTCAACGGACAGCGCGGCACGGCCGCCGTCTTCGCCATGGACGGCGCCGATTCGAGCGATCCGGAGATGGGCGGGGCGACGTTCACCAACTACAACGTGGATGCCGTGCAGGAGATTCGCTCCAGCTCGGGATGGATGCCCGCCGAAATCGGCCGCGGCGCCGCCGGTTATACCGACATCATCACGCGCTCGGGCACCAACGCCTGGCACGGCTCCGTCTTCGAGTTTCTGCGCAACGCCGCGCTGGACGCGCGCAATTTCTTCGACCGCCAGTCGGTGGCCCAGCCGGAACGCATCCCGCCCTTCATTCGCAACGAGTTCGGATTCACCAACGGCGGCCCGGTGATCATTCCGCACGTTTACGACGGCCGCGACAAGACCTACTATTTCGCCGAATATCAGGGCTTCCGCCAGGTGCTGGGCACCACCCAAGTGATTCCCGTTCCGACGGCCGCCGAGCGTTCCGGCCTGGATACCACCGCCTTTCCGGGCGACACGCTGGTAATTCCCGTGGATCCGCGTATTGCCAAGTTAATCGATCGCTATCCGCTGCCCAATGACACGGCGGGCCCGTACGGCGCGCGCACCTACGCCACCTCCTCGAAGGTCACCACCGTCACGGACCAGTTCTCCGTGCGCATCGATCATCAGCTTTCCGGCAAGTCGCACCTGTCCGGCCGGTTCACCCTCAACGACACGAGCGGGCCTACCACCAACCCCAGCCAAACGGCGCTCGATCCGCAATTCGCCGTCGAGTTTCTCGATCATCAGCGCAACGCGGGAATCTCGTACACGCGCGCGCCGTCGCCCAATTTCAGCATGGAATCGGGCATCGGCTTCACGCGCACCACGCCGCTGTTTCCGACGCTCGACCGCACCGATCCCGCGCTGACTTTCGGCGATGGCTCCTACGAAGCGTTCAACGCCGCCGCCGGATCGGTATTGGGCGCCTATGGCAACCTGTTCCAGGTGCGGCAGAGTTTCCAGTGGATCCGCGGCCAGCACACCATCAAAGCGGGAGGCGAGTGGCGCGGCAATCGCGATACCACCGTCTTCGCCATTAGCCCAAACGGGGCCTACCAGTTCGGAGGGGGTACGGCGTACGCCACGGCCCCCATACGCTCGCTCAGCGGTATGCACGACATCTCGCCCGGCGATCCGCTGCCGGACGCGCTCACGGGATTGCTGGAGGCCAGCGCATTTGCCTTCAATACCTCGGTCGCGCCCAATATATTCGCGCAAGGCCCGGCCATCGGCGACTCCGCCATTCACCGCGACGCCTACAACTTCTACGTACAGGACAGTTGGAAAGCCGCGCCGCGCTTGATGCTGAATTACGGCCTGCGCTACGAAATCGAATCGCGAATTCGCGAGCAGGACAAACGCACCTCCGCGCCCGTCCTCGGGCTCAATAACGGCATCGCGCCAGGGTCGGAACTGCTCATCAATCCGGATCCGGCGTACAAGCTGGATCCGCGCGGATTCGGCCCGCGTCTGTCGTTGGATTGGAGCGCCGGCCCCAACACGACCGTGCATGTCGGCGGCGCCATCACCACGCTGCTGATCAATCTGTGGCAGGATAATTCCCTCACCGGGAGCACGCCCTTCGTGGTCTATCCGCACATGAGTGCCGCGCCCGGCCATCCTATCGGTTTCGGGCTCACTATTTCGCCCGACCAGTTGCCGACCGTCTACAGTACCGCCGGCGTGCCGATCTTCGCCTCCGGCGATTCCAAGCAGGTGCCGGGCAACACTCCCATGGACCTGCTGCGCTACGAACAGGATCTGGCCGCGCTTTCGCCCGATCACCAGGTGATCCCGATCCAGGTGTTGGGGATCTCGCCCAATTTCGAAAACGGATATATCGCCACCTGGACCGCGGGCATCGACCAGAAGCTGGGCGCTACGGCCATCAGCGCGGGCTACGTAGGCACCGCCGGGATCAAGCTGCCGGCGATGGATTTTCCGAACGGTTATTCCGGCGCATCGCCGGCCTACGCGCCCTATACCCAGTTCGATTCCGCGGGCGTGGTGACGGGCGGCTACGGACCGGTCACCGTGATGACCAACCGCTCGCACTCGTCGTACCACGCGCTGCAGGTTTCGGCGCAGCGCAACCTCACGTCTGCCGGTCTGGGTTTCCAGGCCAGCTACACATTTTCGAAATCCATCGACGATACCAGCGCAGTGGTGGGCGGATTCATCGCCGGACAATCCGGCGCGGTGGCGCAGACCGCGCCCGAAGATCCGTTCAACGCCAGCATCGACAAAGCGGCTTCGAACTTCGACATCCGGCAGGCGCTGGCCTTCAGCCTGTTCCAGGACCTGCATGCGGACCGCGTACCCTTCCTGCGTCCGCTGGGCCGCAAGCTGACCGCCGGCTGGCAAGTGCTGGGCATCGGCACGCTGCTCAGCGGCTCGCCTTTCACCGTCTATTCCGGCCAGCAGGAGACCAGCGTCGGCGTGCAAGGCACCGACCGCCCCGACCAGATCGGCGCGCCGGTGCTCTCCACCAGCCGCACGGTGCGCGAAGATTATTTCGGCCTGGGCGCCGACAACGCGTCGTATTTCTACATTCCGTCGGGCCGCTTCGGCACGTTGGGGCGCAATACCTTCCGCGGTCCGGCGATGCACAACTTCGACCTGGCGCTCATCAAGGACACGCCGCTGCTGGAAAGCGCCAACGGCACACGCTCCTCGCTGCAGTTCCGGGCCGAGTTCTTCAACATCTTTAACATTGTCAACTTCGGCCTGCCATCGAATATCGTTCTGGGACCCGGCTTCGGGGAGATCAGCCGCACGTCCGGCACTTCCCGGCAAATCCAGTTTTCGCTGAAGGTGATCTATTAAGGCTCCGCTGGCAACTCTGCTCTCCCAAGCGCTGGTGGCATTCACCATCGAATGCGACAACGAATTCGAGCACCGGATGCCGCACCGCACCGCTTTGGCCGGGGGCCAGGGTCCCTGGCTGGCATCCATAGCGATGTGGTGGAACTGCATGCAGTTCGTGGGCGAGGAGGGCATCAGCGCGCGCGATCTGGAGCGCCGCGCGCGCACCCGTACCAACCTGGACGGCATGCGGCGGTGGGGCTATATCGAGATCGGCGCGGACTCGTTGATCCGGCCCACGGGACGCGGACGCCGCGCGCAGGAGGTGTGGCAGCCGCTGGCCGGTATGATCACAGCCCGCTGGGCGGACCGCTTCGGCGCGGCACAGGTCGCCGAGTTGGAGCGGGCGTTGGGCGCGTTGGCCAGCCAGTTCCAGAGCGAGCTGCCCGATTGTATGCCGATCCTGGGTTATGGCTTGTTCAGCGACAAGGTGCGCCCAGGGCCGCGAGTCCCCGGCGGACGCGATCTGCCCCTTCCGGTACTACTGGCGCGGGTGCTTTTGGCGCTGGCCTTGGAGTTCGAGCGCGGCGGGGAACTGTCACTCGCCATGGGCGCGAACGTCGTGCGTGTGCTGGATGAAAAGCATCTGCGGATCCGCGATCTTCCGCTTCTCAGCGGGGTATCCAAGGAGGCTATCAGCATGGCCACGGGTTTCCTCGGCAAACGCGGCTATGCCACAGTCGAGACGGACCCCGCCGGCAGCCGCGCCAAAGTCGTCCGGTTGACGCCGAAGGGCCGGGAGGCCCGGGATCGATACCGGCAGCGGCTCGGCGCGCTGGAAGAGCTATGGCAGTCACGCTACGGCCAGGATACGATCGGCCGCCTTCGCGCCGCGCTGGAGCCGTTGGCGGGAGACGGTACCGCCGGCAACTCGCCCCTGTTTCGCGGATTGGATCCCTACCCGGACGGCTGGCGCGCGGCCGTTCCCAAGCCTCGCACCCTGCCGCACTTTCCCATGGTCCTGCACCGCGGCGGTTATCCGGACGGCAGTTGACCAGTACTGTGTCCGATTGCCGCGCCGGTACGCGCCAGGTACATTGATTTCAGGATGCCCTTTTACGGCGCTACGCGTGCATTGGGTAGAACCATGGCCCGCAATCTCCGTCTCGGCACTCTCCTTCTCGCCTTCGCGGCCGCAACTCCCGCGCAGAACTTCCGGCTCGGTGTGGACTCCTCCGAACTGATCCCTACCGGCGCCTTGACCGTTCTTTACAAAGCACCGGCCGCCACCGACGCGGCCGGCGCCATCTACATCCTGGAATCCGGCGCGGCTGGTGTGACCTATAACGCTACGGCAGCTTACTACCTCACCAAGTTGGACCAGAACGGGGTGGTTTACCAGAACCTGCTGCCTTTCGCACCCCTGCTCATGGCGGTGGATCCGGGCGGGAGCGTCTACCTGGTCGCGACCTCGTCTTCCTCCCCGGATTGGAGCGCGGTGAAGTTGGGCGCCGACGGCTCGACTGTCGTCTATAGCACCGATCTCGGGCCGGCACCCCAAGTGACCGGTCTGGCGGTTGACGCCGCCGGACGCGCGTATATCGCCGGAATCGTGCAGGGCAACGGGATTCAGACCACTCCCGGGGTGCTGCAGCCGGCGCCCGCCGACAGCAGCAACACCGCATCCAACGCTTTCGTCATGCGCCTGACGCCCACCGGCGCCGTGGATTATGCCACCTACCTGGGCGGCGCCAGCCAGGCGGACACGTCGGCCATTGCCGTGGATGCCTCGGGATCGGTCTTTGTCACGGGATTTGCATTGTCGGCGAGCTTTCCCACCACGGCCGGAGCCTATCTGGATGCTTCCGGGATCTCCAATTTCAGCGGCGCTCCTTTCCTGGCGCGCCTGTCCTCCGACGGATCGGCACTGCTCTACTCCACTTTTATGCGCGCCGGATATTACCCCAACTACATCGTGGTGGATTCGGCCGGGAACGCCGTCGTGGCCTCGACGGTTATGAACAGCCTGACGGCCACCGGTTCGCTGGTCGCGCGTTTCAACGCGCAGGGCACGGCCGTAGCATTCTCCACAGCGGTGCCGGCATCATCGCCTTCCGGGCTGGCGGTGGATGCCGCGGGCAATACGTACCTGGCGGTGAACGCCAACGGGAATTATCCGCCCTTGAACAGCCTGTCTGGCTGCGAGACGCAAGCCTCCGCCGCCTTGACCGTGCTGGACAGCCGCGGAGAAATTGTGCAATCGACCTACGTACCGGGGGCCTCGTTACCGGGACCCTTCGCGCCGTTTGCCATGGTATTGGAACCGGACTCGACCGTTTTCGTGGTTGCTCCGCCGGATGCCTCGTTCGTCCCGACAAAAGTGATTGCGGGATCGTCGGGCGGGATTCTGTCTCTGACAAGCCTCTCTCCGAATGCCGCCGCGCCGGTCGTCCAGCTCGCCTGCATCACCAATGCGGCCAGCTACGACAGTGCTGGCATCTCCGGCGGCGAAATCGTGAGCCTGTTCGGACAGGGCCTCGGGCCGGCCCTCGGCGCGCAGCCGCAGGACCTCCGCGCCGGTTATGCAAACCAGCTGGCGGGCGTCCAGGTGACCTTCAACGACATTCCCGGACCGTTGCTCTACGTGCAGGACGCCCAGATTAACGCCATCGCGCCCTGGGCGCTGCAGGCCGGAGACACGGTGCGGGTTTGCGTCAGCTACCAGGGGACAGCCACGAACTGCGTGACGCGGCCGGTGGTCGATCAACATCCCGGCGTCTTCACGCTGGACGGTACCTATGCCGCCGCCCTGAACCAGGATGGCAGCTTTAACTCCCCATCCAATCCCGCGCCGGTGGGATCCATCGTCTCCGTCTTTGCCACCGGGCTCGGACCGATCAACCCGCCGCAGCCCGATGGCGCCTTCGTGGGATTACCGTTGCCGTCGAATACGCTGGCGGATTTCGTCTATTACCTGTACGATACATTCTTCATCGGAACGATCAGCGTACCTTGCGAAGTGACCTATGCGGGTCCGGCGCCGTTCGAAGTGGCGGGTGTCAGCCAGATCAACTTCGTGGTGGCGGACACGTCCACCTCCTACGGGTTCGTGGCCCCGTTCATCCTGCAAGCGGGCGGCACCGCACCCGCAGGCGTGACTTACGGATCGGGCGGCAACGGTTTCCTGGTGCACGTAATCCCGCAACAGTGAGAACCGCAGTACGAGAGAAGTATCTGCCTGAGGGCACTTCCTACCCGGATGGCGAACTTTCCCATTTCCCTTTATCGCCTGGCGGACGCCGCGCGCCAACGCTACCGGATGCGCCATGCCAGCACCGAACAGGCCCACGGCCGCCGCGGTGAAGATCTGGCGCATCGTTTTCTGCGCCGCCACGGGCTGGCGATCGTGGCGCGCAATTTCCGTCCGCGGGGCAGCCGCGGCGAGATCGATCTGGTCGGCTGGGACGGCGGCACGATCGTTTTTGTGGAGGTCAAAACCCGCGCCTCCGCCGATCGCGGGAGTCCGGGCCTGGCCGTCGGCAGGGAGAAGGAACGGGATCTGCGGCGCGCGGCAAACGAGTATCTGCGGCGCTGCGGCGCCCCCCGGGAATATGCGCGCTTCGACATCGTCAGCGTGCTGCTCGCCGATCCGCCCGGAATCGAATGGGTCCGCAATGCCTTTCCCCTCAGCCGAACGCTATAATACGGTCTCCGCGTCTGGTGTTTCCTATTGCGGAGGCCTTTGAACATTGCCGGAATTACGTAAGGACCCGATCACGGGCCGCTGGGTAATCATCTCCACCGATCGCGCACGCCGCCCTTCCGATTTCATCCGCGAACCGGTTCCACCCGCCGTACCGCGGCCCTGCCCTTTCTGTTACGGGAACGAGCAGAAGACCCCGCCCGAGGTCTTGGCCTACCGCCCGGGCGGGGGGCCCAACCAGCCGGGCTGGAGCGTGCGGGTAGTGCCCAACAAGTTCCCGGCGCTGGGCATCGAGGGCGAATTGAACCGCCAGGGCGAAGGCATGTACGACAAGATGAACGGCATCGGCGCGCACGAAGTCATCATCGAAAGCCCGGACCACACGATGACCATGGCCCAGATGACCGATCATCAGATCGGAGAGGTGCTGCGCGCGTTCCGCGATCGGGTGAACGATCTCCGCAAAGATATCCGCTTTCGCTACATCATTCTGTTCAAGAATCACGGGGAGGCGACCGGCGCCACGCTGGAACATCCGCACTGCCAACTGATTGCGCTGCCGGTGATCCCCAAGCGGGTCAAAGAGGAGATAGACGGCGCCAAACTCTACTTCGATTTCAAGGAGCGTTGCGTCTATTGCGACATTCTGCGCCAGGAGACCTCCGCGGGTGTGCGCGTGGTTGGCGAGACGGACAAACTGCTGGTGCTCCAGCCCTGGGCGCCACGTTTTCCGTTTGAGACCTGGATCGTGCCCAAACGGCATGAGTCTCACTTTGAGAACACCCAGGAGGGCACGCTGCAGAGTCTGGCCTCGGCCCTGCGCACCACCCTGCGCAAAATCGATAAGGTACTGGAGCATCCGCCTTTCAACTTCATCTTTCACAGCGCGCCGCTGCAGGAAAACCACCTGGCGCATTATCACTGGCACGTCGAAGTGATCCCCAAACTGACCAAGGTGGCGGGGTTCGAGTGGGGCACCGGATTCTATATCAACCCCACGCCGCCGGAGGAGTCCGCGAAATTCCTGCGGGAATCGGGGCTGGCATGAGCCCACCGGCGGCCGGCGACGCGACCGCGCCGCACCGCCGGGTATTGGCGATCGTGATCGCCCTGATCCTGTACGGTTCGCTTTACCCCTGGCAATTCCACGTGCGCCATTACTTCCCCGGCCCGCTATGGATCCTGCTGCATTCCTGGCCCCGGACGCTGGACCGTTACGTGGTGTGGGACGTGGCGGTGAACACCGCGCTGTATGCGCCGCTGGGCATCTTCGCCTACCTGGCAGTAACCCGCCGGGCGCCGGTCCTGGCGCGGGTGGGTTTCCCGCTGGCCCTGGCCCTGCTGCTTTCGTCCTCCATCGAGCTTCTGCAGTTGTACGACGATTCCCGGCTGTGCAGCCTCTCCGACGTAGCGTCGAACGTGGCTGGCGCGGCGGTGGGCACGGTGGCGGGCGCGCTGTACCGGCGGGCCTTCGACCGATTCTGGTGGCGGCATCACGGGTCTTCGCTGCTGCGCCCGACCGGCGGCCTGCTGCTGTTGTGCTGCTGGCTCGGCTACCAGGTCTTCCCCCTGTTTCCATCCTGGGGACGCACGACCCTGTTTCGCCGCATCACGGCGCTGGAGCACGCGTCCATTTCGCCCGCGGACACGCTGATCGTCTTCGCCGAATGGCTGGCGGTGGCCTGCCTGCTCGAAAGCGTCTTCAAGGCCAGAACCGGCTGGCTGACCCTGTTGCTGATGCTGGTGCCCGCCCGCTTGCTGATCGCCAGCCGCACGCTGGGCTGGCCGGACATCGTAGGCGCGGCCGCCGCCTACGTGGTTTGGCTGGGCGCGCCGCGGCACGCCGTCCGCCGCGCGGCGCCGGCGCTATTGGCCGGAGCCATAATTCTAGAGGAACTCGCGCCCTTCCATTTTCAGGCGGCGGGGGCCTTCAACTGGGTACCCTTCCGCGGCTACTTCCGCGCGGACTGGCAGTTCGGCTTTGTAGTTCTGTTCCGCAAGAGCTTCTGGTACGGCGCGGCGATCTGGTTATGGCGCGCCGCCGGATTCCGTCTGTGGTTGACTACGGCCACAGCCGCCGGAATTCTGTTCCTGCTGGAGCTGGTGCAGATCTATCTGCCGGGCCGGACGCCGGAAGTCACCGATTCCCTGCTGGCGGTATTGATGGGCGCGCTGCTGTACCTGCTGCGGGACGCCTGAAACCGTTTTTGCGCCCTACCCCGCCTGCGCCTGTGAGTTCAGCACTTCCCGCACCTTACGCGCCAGCGCGTCCGGCAAGAACGGTTTCTGCAGGAAGGGCGCACCGGATTCGAGGATGCCGTGGTGTACGATGGCTTCGTCGGTGTAACCCGACATGAACAGCACCTTCACGTTCGGGTGCAGCGCGCGGATCTGCTCCAGCGCCTGGGGTCCGCTCATTTCCGGCATGACCACATCCGCCACCACGATGTGTATGCGGCCCTGGTGCTCCGCGGCGATGCGTATGGCTTCGTCGCCGCGCACGGCCTCCAGCACGTGATATCCGCGGCCGCTCAGCACCTCGCAGATCAGCTTGCGCACGCGGGCCTCGTCCTCCAACACGAGGATGGTCTCCGTACCGCCCAAAGACTCGGACGGCTGTGGCTCGGAGGGGGCCGCCGATGCTTTGGCCTCGGCCGAAGGCAGATAGATCTTCACGGTGGTACCGCGGCCCGGCTCGCTGTAGATCGAGATGGCGCCGCCGCTCTGCTTCACGATGCCGTACGCCGTGGCCAGCCCCAGGCCGGTACCTTTGCCAGGTGCTTTGGTAGTGAAGAACGGCTCGAACAGGTGCGTGGTGGTCTCCGAATCCATCCCCATGCCGGTGTCGCTGATAGCCAGGGTGATGTAGGAGCCGGGCCGCAGGTCCACGTTCGATCCGGAATAGCTCGCGTCCACCTCCGCGTTGGCCGTTTCGATGACCAGCTTGCCGCCGCCCGGCATGGCATCGCGTCCATTCACCACCACGTTCATGATGACCTGCTCGATCTGTCCGGGATCGGTTCGCACCAGGGCCGGCTCGGCGGCGGGCACGGTGATCAACTCGATATCCTCGCCGATCAGCCGGGAGAGCATCTTCTCCATGTTGACGATCAGCGTGTTCAGTTGCACCATGCGCGGCGCGAACGGCTGGCGGCGGCTGAAGGCCAGCAGTTGGTGGGTCAGCGCGCCACCGCGCTCGGCCGCGCGCCGGATCTCCTCGAGCGGTGTGCGCTGCTGCGGCTGCAGATCGCGGCCAGCCAGCAGCAGATCGGCGTAGCCGGTGATGATGGTCAGCAGATTGTTGAAGTCGTGCGCCACCCCGCCGGCCAGCCGGCCGACGGCTTCCATCTTCTGGGCCTGCCGGAACTGCTGCTCCAGCCGGTTTCGCTCGCGCCGCCCTTCCGCCTGGCTCATCTCGCGCCCCACCATGACTCCCAGGCGCGATAACTGTTCGCGCGAGATATACGCCGCCGCGCCGGCCTTCAGCACCGCCAGGACGGACTCCTCGCTCACCGGTCCGGAGATGGCGATGAACGGAATGTCCTCGGCGCTCTCGTGCAGGGCCTCCAGGGCCGGCAGGAGCCCCATGCGCGCGTTCTCGTAAGAGGCGAGGATCAGCTCCCATTTCTGCGATAACGCCTGGCGGAAGCCTTTTGCCGTGGCCACGCGCTCATAAGACGGGACGTAATCGCTTTGCCGCAGCTCTTCGATGAACTGTGCCGCGTCGCTTTCCCGGTCCGAGATGATAAGCACCCGTAACGGTATCAGCATTTTCGTATTTCTAGCAGTCAGCAGGTCCCTTTTTCAAGATGCCTGGCCTACCCAATGGCCGCCACGGTACGGAACGGCACAAGCATCACTCTTCGCGTTACCTAACGTGTATCATAACGGAAGATGCAGGGCACGCACCCGCCGCCCCTTCAGATGGACTCGCGTACCGGCAGTCTGCCCTTGCCCGTCTGGGTCTGGTTCGCGGCACTGCTCCTGGCCTGCTACGCGCCCGTGCTGTGGCGGCTGGTGTTGCAATGGAACACCGACCCGGACATGGGCCACGGCTTTTTTGTGCCTATCGTGGCCGGCTTCATCGCCTGGCAGAAGCGGGACCGGTTGCGGGCGCTGCCGATGACGTTCGACTGGCGCGGCCTGGCCGTTGTATTGTACGCGGGGCTGCAGTTGTACATCGCCACGCTGGGCGCGGAACTGTTCCTGGCGCGCACCGCCTTCGTCATTTCGATTATCGGCATCATCCTGCTGTTGTGCGGGACGGCCTGGCTGCGGGCGCTGGCGTTCCCGCTGTTCCTGCTGTTTTTCATGATCCCGATTCCCACGGTGGTGTACAACAGCATCACGTTCCCGTTGCAACTGCTGGCCAGCCGCGTTTCCACCGACGCGCTCAGCCTGATGCAGATCCCGGTTCTGCGCGAAGGCAATGTGCTGGAACTCGCCGAACAGAAGCTGTCGGTAGTGGAAGCTTGCAGCGGCATCCGCTCCCTGCTGTCGCTGACGTTCCTCTCGCTGGTCTACGGATACTTCTTCGAGAACAAGCGCTGGATGCGGGTGCTGCTCTTCGCCGCCACCATTCCCATCGCCATCGTGGCGAACGCCAGCCGAGTCACGTTGACCGGCATCCTGACGGAGTACAAGCCCGAATACGCCGAAGGCTTTTTTCACACGGCCTCCGGATGGGTGATTTTCATGGTCGCGCTGACCATCCTGGTGGTGCTGCACCAGATCGTGAATTGGGGGGTCCGCCGTTTCGGCGCCAGGTGACGAACGATGAGTTGGCTGCGTAACAAGTATGTGGCGGTTCTGACGCTGGTGCTGATCGTCCAGGCGGCTCTGTTCTACGCGGCTTCCCGCGGCGAGAAGATCCCGGACGGCCCGCCCCTGGACCGCTTCCCGGCGCACCTGCAGAACTGGGAGGAAGTCGAAAACTATCCGGTCGAGCAGGAGATTCGCGACCAACTCAAGGCCGACGATCTGCTCAATCGCCTGTACAAGAGTCCGGTATCGCGCGCGGGTGTGGACCTGTTCGTCGCCTACTTCAAGACCCAGCGCACGGGACAATCGCCGCACTCGCCGAAGAACTGCCTGCCGGGGTCGGGATGGGAGCCGGAAGCTACCGGCGATCTGGATGTCACGGTGATTGGCGAACGGCAGCCGATCCGGATCAATCGCTACGTGGTCTCGCACGGCGACGAAAAGAGCGTGGTGCTCTATTGGTATCAGAGCCAGCGGCGGGTGATCGCCAGCGAGTTCGCCGCCAAGTTCTGGCTGGTGATGGATTCCATCCGCTACCACCGCAGCGACACCGCGCTGGTGCGGGTCACCATCCCGGTGATCGCGCGGGACCAGGATGCCGCCACCCGGCTGGGCGTATCGTTCGTGCAGACATTGTTCCCGGTTTTGAAGAGTTACCTGCCCGCGTAGCCGGCGGCCTGCCCAATTACGGGAGCAGTCCGGCGATAATAGAGAAATGCCCCCGCGTACGATCATTGAAAAGCTCTGGGATGCGCACGTGGTGCACGCGCAGCCGGGCGCGCCGACCCTGCTGTATATCGATCTGCACCTGGTGCATGAAGTCACCTCGCCGCAGGCTTTCCAGGGCCTGCGCCAGCGCGGCCTGAAGGTGCGCCGGCCGGACCTGACCGTCGCTACCACGGACCACAGCACGCCGACTACGGACTTATCGCTGCCCATCGTGGACGAAATCGCCGCCCGGCAGGTCGCACAGCTCGAGACCAATTGCCGGGACTTCGGCATACGCTGCTATGGGCGGAGCACCGCGCGGCAGGGCATCGTGCACGTCATCGGTCCGGAGCTGGGCCTCACCCAACCCGGCATGACCGTGGTTTGCGGCGACAGCCACACCGCTACACACGGCGCGTTCGGGGCGCTGGCGTTCGGCATCGGCACCAGCGAAGTGGAGCATGTGCTGGCAACGCAGTGCCTCTTACAGCGAAAGTCGAAGACGTTCGCGGTGGAGGTGGACGGCGTGCTGCGCCGGGGAGTCACCGCCAAGGACATCATCCTGGCGCTGATCTCGCGCATCGGCGTTGGCGGCGGCACGGCGTCGATCTTCGAATACCGCGGCTCCGCCATACGCGCGCTCACCATGGAACAGCGCATGACCGTGTGCAATATGTCGATCGAGGGCGGCGCGCGGGCCGGCATGATCGCGCCCGATGACGTGACGTTCGAGTATATGGCTGGGCGGCCGTTCGTACCGCAGGGCGCGGACTGGGAGGCGGCCGTGGCGCGATGGCGCCGCCTGCCGACCGACGAAGGCGCCTCCCACGACTGCTCGGTTTCGATCGACGCCGGCGGGCTGGAGCCCATGATCACCTACGGCACGAATCCGGGAATGGGCATGCCGATCACGGCGCCCCTGCCGGAACCGTCGCAGGTGGCCGACCCGCTGCAGCGCGACTCTATCGCCAAGGCGCTGCGCTATATGGACCTGGAAGGCGGCAAACCGCTGCTGGGTCATCCCGTCAACGTGGTGTTCATCGGAAGCTGCACCAATTCGCGCATCTCGGACCTGCGGTCGGCGGCGGAACTGTTGAAGGGCCGCAAAGTCAATCCGCAGGTGCGCGTGATGGTGGTGCCCGGGTCGCAGCAGGTGAAGGCGCAGGCCGCGGCCGAAGGGCTGCCCGAGATTTTCCGCGCCGCCGGCTGCGACTATCGCGAACCCGGCTGTTCCATGTGCATCGCCATGAACGGCGATCAACTGCAGCCCGGCGAATACTGCGTTTCTACCAGCAACCGCAACTTCGAAGGCCGCCAGGGCAAGGGCGGACGCACCTTCCTGGCCAGCCCGCTGACGGCCGCGGCCGCCGCGCTGACCGGCGTGGTTACCGATGTGAGGACACTGTTATGAACTTCCGCAGCCGCCTGGTGCCGCTCCCCATCAACAACATCGACACGGACCAGATCATCCCCGCCCGGTTCCTCAAGACTATTTCGAAGCAGGGGCTGGACAAGCAACTGTTCAACGACTGGCGCTACGATGCGCAGGGCAATCCTAAACCCGATTTCATTCTCAACCAGGCGCGCGCGCGGGGAGCGCAGATCCTGTTGGCCGGCGATAATTTCGGCTGCGGCAGCTCGCGCGAGCACGCCCCGTGGGCGCTGACGCAGTTCGGATTCCGCGCGGTGATCAGCACCTCGTTTGCCGACATATTCAAGCAGAACTCGCTGAAGAACGCGCTACTGCCCGTGGTGGTGCCGGCCGATGCGCACGCGGCGTTATTCGTCCTGGCCGAAGGAGAACCGGACGCCGAAGTCACCCTGGACCTGGCCAGCCAGTCTTTGACACTGCCGGATGGCCGCCGCATCGAATTCCCGATCGATCCGTTCGCCAAGCACTGTCTGCTCGAAGGCGTCGACGAGCTGGGTTACATCCTGCAGAACGAAGGCGCCATCGCGGCCTACGAGGCGCAACACGCCCCCGCGGTGAACACATTGCGGTAGTCAGCGATAGGCGATTACGAAGATCCGGAGGAACGGAAACAATACGCCGCCGGCGGCGCGTGGCTGGTAGTGCGGGCGCAGGCGCTCGAGGTAATCCGCGGCAAAGCGCGCGCGGTCCGCATCCGTGTCGAGAAGCTCCAGAAATGGACGCATGCCGGTGCCGCGGTACCACTCCACGATGCCTTCGGCGTCCGGCAGGATGTGCATGTACTCGGTGGTCCACAGGTCCACGCGCGCGCCGGTGGAGGCCAGCACGTCGTAGTAGAACTCCGGTTCGTGGTGATGCCATTCGCGCGGCTTGCCGGGCGGGAACCAGCGGCTCCAGGCGGGCGACGCAGCCACATCGCGCATCAGACGATGCGGGAGCGCGTCAATATTGCCCGGGATCTGGACGGCCAGCGCGCCGCCCGGTGCTACGCGCGCCATCAACTGCGGATAGACGCGGGCGTGATCGCCGACCCACTGCAGCGCGGCGTTGGAGAAGACCAGGTCGAACAGACCGCTGTCGCCGGCGGCCCACGCGGCGATATCCGCCGCAATCCAGCAGTGTTCCGGGTGCACCTGCCGCGCGCGCTCGATCATCGCGGCTGAGCTGTCCAGGCCGGTGATCGCGGCTGCGGGCCACCGCTCCGCCAGAACCGCGGTGCTGTTGCCCGGACCGCATCCCAGGTCGATCACCCGCCGGACATCCGCCACCGCGATGCGGGCGGCCAGATCCCGGCAGGGCCGGCCGCGTTCTTCGGCAAACTTCAGGTACTGCGTCGGATTCCACCCGGTCATCGCCTGAGTATAGCGTGGCCGGGAATCAGAACGTCAGGTGCAGCGATAATTGCAGGAAGCGCGGGCTGCCCACGGTGTGCTGAATGTAGCCGAGGCTGCCCTGCGGCGGAATCGACGGCGGCCCGGTGTAGTACGGGAAGAACACCACGTCGTTATTCGGCGCGTCGAAATCCGGGTGATTGAAGATGTTGAATGCGTCGAAGTTGAACCGCAAGCGATAGCGCTCGGTGAGCGCGAACTCCTTGCCCAGGCTGAAATCGAAGCGCGATTGGAACGGCGCGCGGAACAGATTGCGGCCGGAATTGCCGTACAGCGATTCGTACTGGTCGCAGCCCGAGGAGTCGCACGGCGGGACGCCGTACGTTCCGGGCGCCACGAACTGCGGGCCGAAGTCGGCTGCGTTGAGGACCGGCTGTCCGGCATTGGCGCCCAGGGTACCCTGGAGCTGGGCCTGTTTGGAACTGACACCCGGCACCAGGGAAACGATGGGGTTTGTGATGTAGTCACTCGATCCGTAGTACAGGCTGGCGACCGAACCGGAGAAATCATAAATACTATATGGTTGTCCGCTCTGCGCCACGACCTGCCCGCCCAGGGTCCAGCCGTTGACGAAGTATCCCAGCGAGTGATTGGAAGTCAGGCTCGGCAGGGTATAGCTGAAGTTGATCAGAAACACGTGGGTCTGGTCAAAGTCCGAAGATGCATAGTTGGACCGCGGATCGAGCGGATTGTTACCCGTGAAGAACAAACCCAGGCCGCTTTGCTCGTCGAGTGCGTGCGACCAGGTATAGGACGCGGTGAACTGCAATCCGTTCGACAGACGCTTGCGGGCCTGTAATTGCAGCGCATTGTAATTGGAGATGCCCACGGCCCTGTAGGAAACCGAGTTCATGTCATAGCCCATGTAAGGCACGCGCGCAGGCGCGTTCCCGGCATACTCGGGCGCCGGATCGTACGGCTCCAGATTCAGATACAGATCTTCGGGAGTGATCCCGCCATAAGAGTAGGTCTGACCGTTGACCGGATTCTGCGCCGTAGCGATCAAAGGCTGGTTGAACGGAATCGGCAGCACTTCATGCACGCCGTGGTTGCCGACATATCCGACGCTGAACAGCCAGTTATTGGATGCCTGGTACTGGATGTCGAACGTCCAGTTCAAGGTGTAAGGCAACTTATTGTTGATGTCATAACCGCCGATCAGAAACGGGCCGAACAGGTTACCGGTGGGATAGTGGCCGCTCAGAGTCTGCGACAGGTTCGGCAGCAGCGCGGTGAAGGCCTCGGGGGTGGAGGGCGGCGGCGGGAATGCGCTGGTGCCGAAGGGAGTCGCCAGCGTGGCGCCTTTGGTGGCGAAAATCGCCGTGACAAAGGGTTGGGCCAAGGTCACGCCCAACGGCCCGTTGAAACCAAATCCGGCGCTGGGCGAGAACTCGCTGAACAGTTCGCCGCGATCGTAATACATCCCAAAACCGGTGCGAACGGTCAACTTACTCTTGGGCGTCCACGCCAGCCCAACGCGCGGCGCGAATCCCCATTGATGCTGGTTGAGCAGAGTGTCACTCGCGCCCGCGGTTCCCAGCAGTTTGTTGTTGCCGGCGACTTCCAATCCGGAGTTAGTAATGGTGTCCGAGGAGGCATCATAGGAATATAAGCTGGGATCGAAAGCCGTGAGCTTGCCGTACTTCTCGGAGAGTGGACCGTCGAAGTCCCAACGCAGTCCGGCGGTCAAGGTCAGGTTGCTCAAGACTTTGATGTTGTCATTGATGTAAGCGCCCGCCGTATCCGAGCGATAATAGCGGCTGGCACTGCCGGAGAAGGCCGCCGAATAACTGCCGGTGCGGACATTGCCCTCCACGAAGTTCAGGAATCCTTTGAAGCCCAGCGTGTCGGTGCTCGTGTTGTTATTGACGATGTTAAGCTGGGCGAGGTCCCAGTTGGCGCCGATGGAGATCGTGTGGCGGCCTTTGACCCAGTTGAGAGAAGATCCCAATTCGGTCTGGTTCTGGTACATGCCCGCATTGCCGAAGCTCACACTGGGGCCGAACTCCAGGCCATCGCTGCCCAGCACGTTGGTAATCTGGATCTGCGGGAAATCGCTGGCGCCTAGCAGGTTCATGCCCAGGCTCGACGGCGAGAAATCCTGGCCGGTCTGGGCGTAGGCTAGCAGGCGCGTGAATCCGACGTGCTGCTGCCAGGTGACGTTCGGAGTCAGGACCGTCGTATTGGTGAGGGTGCCCACCTGGCTGCCGGCCTGCAATTGCTGCGCAAATCCCAGGAGGCCGCCGACTGCGCCGAACGGATTGGTGGTGGGGTCTCTTTGATAGTAATATTTCACCGAGAGCCGGTCCATGTCACTCAGGCTGTAATCGATGTTACCGATGGCCTGATCCACGCTGGATTTGGCGTTGGCGCCTTGCACGACCGCATCGTAGCCGAGGCGCAGCGCGGTGGCCGAGTCGGTGATCTGCGCGCTCGGAAAGAGATACTGCCCGTTCGGCAATTTGGCTTGCAGCAGGTTGAGCGCCACCGGGCTGATCTGCGAGGTGGCGATGCTGTTGCCGTAACTGGTTTTGACCGCGTTCGCAATGCCCTGTGCGCTGCGGTCGTCAGTCAGTCCGATGGGCACACTGACTTCCTTGGTGGCATCCGAGGCATCCGCCAGCCGCACGCCCTGATAGGCCAGGAAGTAGAACATTTTATTTTTCTTGATCGGCCCCCCCAGGTTGGCGCCGAATTGATTGCGGTTCAGGAACGGATCCTTCACCAGGATGGCGGGTGAGGCATTGTAGAAGAACGGCGCGGCATTCATGGCGCTGTTCTGAAACTCGTCGTACACCATGCCATGTAACTCATTGGTGCCCGATTTGGTGACTACGCTGATGTGCGCGCCGCTGTGCGCTCCCTGCGTGGCATCGTACATGGCCGCGTTCACGGCGACTTCCTGGATGGCTTCCGGCGGGGGCGTGGGCAGCGCCTGGCCGATGGCGCCATATACCGAGGTGCTCGTCTGGATGGCGCCGCCGGCGCCGAAGTTTTCGCCGATATTCAGGACGAAGCGGTTCTCACCGACCTGGCTGGTGGAATTGCCGTTGAACAGATTGTTGGTATCGACGCCGTTCAGGGAGAAGCTGTTGCTGGTGTCCCGGT
The DNA here is from genome assembly GCA_035499555.1 of Bryobacteraceae bacterium. Taxonomy (GTDB): domain Bacteria; phylum Acidobacteriota; class Terriglobia; order Bryobacterales; family Bryobacteraceae; genus Bog-159. The sequence continues at coordinate 48,922 of DATJYO010000036.1, read as the reverse complement.
TGCCGTTGGCGAAAATGGCCTGGTTGCCGAGTCCGCTATTGCTGCCGGCGCCGCCGAGCATGTCGGCATGGACGCCGGGCGTCAGAATCGCCAACTGCGTGAAACTGCCGGTTCCCAGAGGCGTCTCCTGAATGGTCAACTGGTCGACCACATAGCCGTTGGTCGTGTCTACCTGGTTCATCAGCGGCGTAGACGTGACTTCCACCGTCGTCGCCACCGTGCCGACCTGCAGATTGCCGTCGACCGTAGTGGTCCGGTTGGCGTTCACCAGGACCTGTGTGTGAGTCTCGGTTTGGAATCCCTCCTTGGTAAAGGTAACGGTATAACCGCCGGCCGGGAGATTCGGCACCACGAACGAACCATTCGCCCCGGTGTGCGCCACGATTGCCAGATTGGTGCCCACGTTCTGCACCTTGACTGTGGTGTCGGGCATGGCGGCGCCCGTAGAATCTTTTACCGTGCCGGTAATCGCGCCCACCACATCCTGAGCGTACAGAGGTGCGAGCAGGACCAAACCTACATACGTAAAGAAGCACAAAGTCCGTCTGAAGCAATGCGTTGGCAAACTCATGTCTATCCTTTTCGTCTGGACACACCACCGCCCCATCGCCGGAACCGGCAATCGACGCCGACTCCACGCGCCCAAATACCCGGCAGTTTTCCGAATTTGCCCCGTTAAGGTTCGTAGAGTGTCTCACCCCATGCGCGACATGGCACGTTTCGACCACTCACGAACTGTTCAAGCTTTTAGCTATGATAACCTCAAATCTGCGAAAATCAAGTTGAAGATTTGGTTACAGCCGCCTGCCGGACCTTTTAAATCGATCATGACCATAGAAGATATCCGCCATTGCAGTTTCACGGCGCGCCTCGACTGCCGTTATCTGTTGCATGCGCCGCCCACCATTGACGGACAGACCGCCCTGGTGGCGGCGCTTCACGGATTCAGCGCCAATCCGGAAGCCATGCTGCGTCTGACAGCGGCCATGGTGGGACCGCGGCAGGTGGTGGTCTCAATCCAGGGTCCCAACCAGTTCTACCTGGGTCTGGGCTCGAACGAGGTGGGCTACGGCTGGGCCACCCACAAGCATCCGGACTCCTCGGTCCGCCTGCATCACGACATGCTGTTACATGTCTTGAACGAAGCCGGACGGGAATACGGCATTCCCGCCGCGCGGAGGATTCTGGTGGGCTTTTCCCAGCCGGTAGGGATGAACTACCGGTTTGCGGCCACGCATCCCAACGAGGTCCGCGGGGTGGTGGGGATCTGTGGCGGCATTCCGAAGAACTGGGAAGAAGGCCCGTACGCCACCGTCTCGGCCGCGCTGCTGCATATCGCGCGGCGAGAGGACGAGTTCTACAAGCCGGAGGTCACCGAGCGATACGCGGAGAGGCTGCGCCTGCGCGCCGCCGATGTGGAGTTCCACATGCTCGACGGCGGGCACCGCTTCCCTTCCAAGGCGCGGCCGATTGCGGATGCGTGGCTGCACCGCGTGCTGCGGTAAGCGGCTAGGCTTTTTCGGTTAGCGCGGCCACGCCGGGCAGTTGAATCCCCGCCAGAAACTCGAGCGAAGCGCCGCCGCCGGTGGAGATATGCGAGATCTGGCCGGCCACGCCCGCGGACTTGATGGCTTTTTCCGAATCGCCGCCGCCCACCACGGACGTAGCGCCGGAGACCGCCACGGCTTTCGCCAGAGCCACCGTGCCGCGGTCGAATGGCTTCTTTTCAAAGACACCCATGGGGCCGTTCCAGATGACGGTCTTGGCGGTGCGGATGACATGCGAATAATGATCGATGGTCAGCGGGCCGATGTCCACGCCGATCTTGCCATCCGGGATCCGGTCCACAATCTGGCTTTCGGCATTCTCCTTGATTTCCGAGACCACCACGTGATCCACGGGCAGGATCAGCTTGTCTTTGAGCTGCACCAGCAGGTTGCGCGCCAGGTCGAGCTTGTCGTCTTCGACCAGCGATTTGCCGACCGGTTCGCCTTGCGACTTCAGGAACGTATACGCCATGGCGCCGCCGATCAGGAGTTTATCGACGACCTTGCCCAGGTTGGCGATCACCTCGATCTTGTCGGAAACTTTCGCCCCGCCGAGGATCGCCACGCAGGGACGCGGCGGATGCTGCGTCGCCATGGTCAGATACTTCAGCTCCTGCTCCATCAGCAGGCCCGCCGCGGCTTGCGGCACGTACGCGATCATGCCCACGGTGGAAGCGTGCGCGCGATGGGCCGAACCGAATGCGTCGTTCACGTAGACATCGCACAGCGCCGCCAGTTTCTTCGAAAACCCGGGGTCGTTCTTCTCTTCTTCGGGATGGAATCGCAGATTCTCGAGCAGCAGAATCTCACCCGGCGCCGGCTTCATGGCTTCGACTTCGGCGCCGATACAGTCCGGGGCCATCTTCACGGTCTTGCCGAGCAGCTCCGCCAGGCGCCTGGCAACCGGTTTCAGGCTCATTTCGGGATTGGGCTTACCCTTGGGCCGTCCCAGGTGCGACGCCAGGATGAGACCCGCGCCTTGTTCCAGGCAGTATTTGATGGTCGGCAGCGACGCCTGAATGCGCTTGTCGCTGGTGATTTCCTGTCCGCCGGGCGCCAGGGGAACGTTAAAGTCCACACGAATAAAGACACGCTTTCCTTTTAGATCGAGATCGCGAACGGATAGTTTAGGCATAAGAGGCTCTCAAAAGGGGTTTAACACTTGAGATTAGCAGAATTCTCATGGCATTTATGTTGGAAGGCGAACACGGATAGAATCATGGGGTGGCGCGCAAGACATCTTCGCTCGAAGCGCAACTCGATCGCCTGGCGGACCTGCGGGCGCAACCGTCCACACCGGAAGGACGCGCCGAGATCGGCAGGTGTCTCGGCAGCAAGATGAACCTGGTGGTCGCGAAGGCCGCACGCATAGCGGGTGAGTGGGAAGCCGCGGAATTGACAGCCCAACTGGTATCCGCTTTCGATCGGTTTCTGGTCAACGGTGCGGCCGCCGACAAACGTTGTGCGGCCAAAATAGAAATCCTCAAGGCGCTGAACAAGATGGAGCACGCCTATCCCGCCGTCTATCGTGCCGGTATCGGCTATGTGCAGATGGAAGCGAGTTGGGGTGAAGCGGTGGACACGGCCGCCGAAGTGCGGGCGCTGAGCGCGATGGGACTGGCACAGACCGATTACCGCGGGGCGTTGGAAGAGATCGTGCCGCTGCTGGTCGATCCGGAGCGCGATGCGCGCATCGGCGCCGTGCGCGCCATCGGCTCTTCGGGACTGCCCGGCGACACGCTGTTGTTGCGGTTGAAGGCGCTGAGCGGGGATGCGCCGGAGGTGGTGGGAGAATGCTGCGCCGCTCTGCTGCGCGCCGAGCCGGAAAAGTCGATCGGCTTCGTGGGGCAGTTTTTGGAGCGGCCGGAGGAGTCAGTCGCTGAAGCCGCGGCACTGGCCCTGGGAGAGTCGCGCCTGGAAAACGCTTTTGAAGTCTTGCGGAAGGCCTATCAGGGACACCACAGCCGTTCGTTGGGCCGGGCTTTGTTGGTGGCCCTGGCGTTGCTGCGCCGCGAGAGCGCTATCGACTATCTGCTGGACCTGGCGCGTAACGGGACAGAGCAGGATTCGGCGGATGCGTGCGCGGCGCTGGCCCTGTACGAGCAGGATCCGCAACTGCGCGAGCGGCTGGCGCGGGCCCGCGATGCGCGTAAGCCGGTTAGCGGAGGGAGCGCGGAAGGACTGACAGAACAAGACTGTTGAGGCAGCCGGATTCAGGTCCCGCTTACGTAGATGAAGCGCGCGATGAACAGCAGGGCCAGGATGTAGACCAGCCAATTCACCTCCCGGAATTTGCCGCGCGCCACCTTGAGCACCACGTAGGCGATGAAGCCGAAGGCCAGCCCGTTGGCGATGCTGAACGTCAGCGGTATGGCCAGCATGGTGAGGAAGCCGGGGATGGCGGCTTCGGGGTCCTTCCAATCGACTTCGCCGATGGCCGTCATCATCAGGCTCCCCACCACGATCAGCGCAGGAGCGGTAGCGGCCGCGGGGATGGCGCCCACCGCCGGCGCGACGAATAGCGCCAGCACGAACAAAGCGCCGGTGACGATGGCGGTAAGTCCACTGCGCCCGCCGGCGGCCACTCCGGCAGCGCTCTCGATATAACTCACCACGGTGGAAGTGCCAGTCAGCGAGCCCACGATGGTGGCCGAGGCGTCTGCGTACAGAATGCGATTCACCCGCGGGATGGTATGGGCGTGGTTGAACAGGCCGGCGCGTTTGCCGACCGCCACCAGGGTGCCGATGTTATCGAAGACGTCGATAAAGAGGAAGACGAAGATCACCTCGAAGAATCCCAGGCGCAGCGTAGCGCGCACATCCAGCTTGAAAGCGGTGGCGGAAAGGTCCAGCAGGCTGTAGTGGCGCGGGCTCCAGGTCACCAGCCCGGCCGCGATACCCACGGCGGTAGTCAGCATAATGCCCGCCAGCATGGCCGCCGGCACGCGGCGGGCGATGAATGCCGAGATCGCCAGCAAACCGAATACGGCCAGCAGGGTGTGCGGATCGTGCAGGTTGCCCAGTGTGACGATGGTGGCGGGGTGCGGCACGATCAGGCCGGCATTGCGGAATCCGATGAATGCAATGAAGAGGCCCACCCCGGCGGCAACCGCCGCGTACAGTTCGTATGGAATCGCGGCCAGGATCAACTGCCGGACGCCCAAAGCCGTCAGAACGAAGAAGGCCAGTCCGGAGATGAACACGGCTCCCAAGGCGGCCTGCCACGGGATACCCATGCCTTTCACCACCGTGTAAGTGAAATAGGCGTTGAGACCCATGCCGGGCGCCAGGGCGATCGGGTAGCGCGCCACGATCCCCATCATGAAGCTGCCGAATGCAGCTGACAGGCAGGTGGCCGCAGTCACCGCCGCCAGCGGCATGCCGGCCTCGTGCAGGATCTGCGGGTTCACGAAAACGATGTAAGCCATCGTCATGAAGGTCGTGAAACCGGCCACGATTTCGGTTTTCCAATTCGTGCCAAGGCGCTGGAATTCGAAATAGTCCTCCAGCCGGGTCAGGATGGGCATCAAGGGGTGAATATAACATCGCCATACGGTGGCCGATTCAGCGGTAGCATGAGGGAAGAGGAAGTGAATGTTCACCTGGATCTGCCCGACTTGCGGGCGCGAAGTGCCTCCCTCGTACGCTGAATGTCCGGATTGCGCCGCCAAGGCGAAGGCCGGCGCCGCGGCGCCCGGCGCGGATTCGGCTCCGGCGAGCCCCCCGGCAACGGCCGTGGCTGCCGCGCCGCCGGTGCCCAACTCGATACAGGTTCCGCCACCGCGTGCCCCGCAGGCCGCCGTGCCGACCTGGCTGCTGGCGGTCCTGTTCGCGCTGGCCTTCGCCGCCGTGGGCGGCGGTATCTATTGGCTGGTGCATTACTTCGGCAGCCGTACGCAGGCCTCGGTCACGGCCCCCACGCCGGATGCGCCGCCGGTGTTGCCGGCAGGAGCCAAGGAAAGCGCGATCCAGAAGTACATCGAGGTGTCCGGCATACGCTTTCAGGAGTCGCCTAAGGATGCCACCCTGGCGCGCTTCCTGGTGATCAATCACTCCGGCGCCGATATCACCGATCTGGCGGCCACGGTGCAGATCTGGGCGCGCGCCGGCAAAACCGAAGAGGCGGACGGCACGTTCAGCTTCAAGCTGCCGTCGCTCGGACCGTACGAGTCCAAGGAAGCCGTCGCTGCGGTGACCACCAAGCTCAAAGTGTACGAGCTGCCCGACTGGCAGTTTATCAATACGCAGGTCAGGGTCACTTCACCGTAGCCCCGCCGTGCGGAGCGGTCGTGAGCGACCGTTGCCGGTAATCGAAGGGGTCCGTCGAAGCATGCGATGCCCCGGCATCCAGATACCGACTATGCTTGGAGAGGAGACACACCTTCATGATCTGGAAAGCAGCACGCCACATGATCGTGACGGAGATTCTGACGTGGGCGATATTCCTGGTGATCGCCGCGGTGCTTACCAAGATCGCTTTACAGTTCTTCTCGTCTCCCACGGTCTCGGTACTTCTGGTCGTTCTGTGGTTTGCCGTGTTCGTGTGGGTTTACCGCAAGCGGTACAAACACTTCTAACCTGAAGGCGGCTTGACGAAGGGGTTGCAAATCGAGTCCTACCTGGGGAGCCAATAAAAACGGGCGCTTCAGATCTGCGGTTTGCGGGCTGCCCCAGTTTGTCACTCGAACCTGGGGACAAAAGTTATTCGCCCGAACGCGGATTCCCAGATTTCAATGCCTGCCCCGCTCGAGGGGCTTATGGTTCGTGATTTATAGTTAATCATGATGCTGTCCGGTCTCCGCCAGGCGGTCCGCTCATTACGACGCCGTCCCACATTCACGGTCACCGCGATTCTCACCATCGCCCTCGGCATCGGCGCCAATACCGCCGTTTACCAGGTTGTGTACGCCGTCCTTCTGCGGCCCTTGCCGTTCCGCGAGCCACACCAACTCGTACAACTTTGGCAAGCGACCCGCGCTTTGCCGCAGTTGCAGCTAACCGTGCCCGACTTTGAAGACTGGCGCACCCAGGCGCATAGCTTCACCCAAATGGCGGCTTACACCTTCCAGGCCATGAACCATATCACGCTCGTCGGACAAGGCGAACCGCAAGTGGTGCAGGCCACCAACGTCACGGCGGACCTATTCTCGACCATGGGTATCCAACCACTGCTGGGACACGCTTTCACGGCCGCCGACGACCGCGAGAAGCGCTCCGTGGCATTGATCAGCGAAAAGCTGTGGCGTACCAGGTTCGCCGCCGATCCCCACATTATTGGCCGTACCGCGCGCCTCGAAACCGAACTATTCACTGTCATCGGCGTGGTCCCCACGCGCCAGGTGTTTCCCGCCTGGGCCGACGTCTGGCTGCCGTTCTCCTGGGTGGAACCGGAATTGCGCACAACGCGAAAGTACCATCCACTGGAAGTGATCGCCCGGCTGCGCTCCGGTTCGAGCCCGGAGGATGCGGACCGCGAGATACGCGCGCTGGCCGCGCGCCTGGCAGCGGAGCATCCCGAAACCAATGGCACGGTGCGCGCCTATGCCATCCCCCTCGCGCGTGAGATCACCGGCGGCGTACGCTCCGCCCTCCTGCTGGTCTGGGCCACCGTCGGCCTGGTGCTATTGATGGCATGCGCGAACCTGGCGCACATGCTGCTGGCCCGCATGCTTGACCGCAGGCAGGAGATTGCCGTCCGCGTTTCCCTCGGCGCCAACCGCGCGCGCCTGGTGCGCTTAGTGTTCACGGAGAGCTTACTGCTGGCGCTCGCGGGAGGCGCCTGCGGCGCTCTTCTGGCGAGAATTGCCACCGCGAGCCTGGTGCACCTGGCCCAAGGCCGGATTCCCCGCATCGAAGGGTTACAAGGACCGGCGCCGTTCTTTGTGACGGCCGTTTCACTGCTCTGCGCGCTCCTGTTCGCCTTGCCGGCCTGCGGCCAGGTTCTGCGGGCGCAAGCCGCGCAGCCGCCGTCACGGACGGTCACCAGGCCCCGTTCGCCGCTCGGATCGATCCTGATCGCCGCGGAGATCGCCATGGCGTTCGCCGTTTTAGCGGGCGGTGCGCTGCTGGTGCGCAGCTTCGCCGCGTTGATGAGCGAAGATCCAGGATTCCGTGCGCAGGGTGTACTGGCGGTCGAAGTGCCCCTGCCCAGCAGCCGCTATGACGGGCAAAAAGCGGCGCAGTTTCTGAACCAGCAATTGATGCCGGCCGTCCGCGCCTTGCCCGGCGTGGAGGATGTGGCCGCCACCAATTGTGCGCCCATGAGCCTGGGAACCACCGAACGTTCCCGTTTCGCTACCCGCTTCGGCATCGCAGGCCGTGCCTTCGCACCGGGCAACTATCCGGTCGCGCAACTTCGCTGGGTGACGCCAGAGTACTTCCGCGTACTCGGGATCCCGCTCCGCCGGGGACGCTGGCTCACCCAGGCGGATCAAGATCAGCCGCGATACCTGATCAATGAAACCCTGGCAAGACAGTTCTTCCCGCACGCCGATCCCACCATGCACCGTCTGATCATGGGCGTGATGGACCCGCATCAGGACCTGATTACCATCGCTGGTGTGGTCGCTGACGTGCGCGACCTGAATCTCGACTACCCTCCGCCGCCCACCTTGTATCTGATCGGATCCTCGCCCTATGCGACGCTGCTGGTGCGAACCGGCGGCGATCCGGAGCGCCTTGCCTTGCCCATCCGCGAGGCGGTCCATCGCGCCGATCCGGAGGCCGCCGTAGTGAAAGCCGAGCCGGTCACGCAATACGTCGCCGAATCCCTGGCGCGGAGGCGCTTTGCGATCGACTTGCTGGCTACGTTCGCTGCCTTGGCCGTTCTGCTCACCGCGGTGGGTGTCTACGGTCTGCTGGCGTATTCGGTGAGCACGCGCGGGCGGGAACTTGGCATCCGGGCGGCGCTGGGCGCGGCGCCTGCCGACTTGCGGCTCATGATGCTGCGCGAAGGGGCGGCCCTAGCGATCCCCGGATTAGCCGCCGGCTTTGTGTTGTCGTTGATGAGTGTCCGGCTGATCCGAAGCCTGCTATATCGGATTTCACCATTGGACCCGCTGGCGCTCGGGGGCGTGGCCCTCCTGCTGGCAGCGATCACGATTTTCTCGGTTTGGCTTCCAGCCCGGCGCGCCGCCGCCATCGCTCCCAGCGCAGCTCTGCACACGGAGTGATGGACCGGGGTCATATTCTTCCCTGCGGCGATCCAGGGGTACACTATGGATCTACGGCTTGGCTGGCATGAAGACTAAAAGGAGCACCGCACCATCGGGCAAGACACTGACGCGAACTAAAGTGAAGCGTCCGCAGACCGCCGCCGCGCGCCGCGCGCGCGTGGAACAGATCCTGCGCGGCCTCGACGAAATGTATCCCAATGCCACCTGCGCGCTGGTGCATCGCGACCCGTGGCAACTGCTGGTGGCCACCATCTTATCCGCGCAATGCACGGACAAGCGGGTCAACGAAGTCACGCCCGGCCTGTTCGCCAGGTACCCCACCCCGCGCGATTTTGCGGCGGTGCGTCCGGAGGTGCTGGCGCAGGATATCCGCAGCACCGGGTTCTTCAATAACAAGGCGAAGTCCATCGTGGGCGCGGCGCAGAAGCTGATGCGCGACTTTGGCGGGCAGGTTCCCCGCACCATGCCGGAGATGCTGAGCCTGCCCGGCGCGGCGCGCAAGACCGCCAATGTCGTGTTGGGGACGGCGTACGGCATCGCGGCCGGGGTGGTGGTGGACACGCATGTCCAGCGGGTTTCCCGCCGCCTGGACCTCACCAGACAGACCGATCCCGCCAAGATCGAGCAGGACCTGATGAAGGTCATCCCGCCAGATCGCTGGATCCTGTTCTCGCACCAGATCATCCACCATGGCCGGGCGCTGTGCCAGGCGCGCAAACCGCGTTGCGCCGAGTGTCAGTTGAACCCGGTCTGCTACGCCAAAGATAAGACCATTTAGCCTCCGGCCGCGCCACGTTAACATTTACTAACTTTTTACAAAACCGTGTTACACCTGACCCTGGCCCGCTACGTAGATCTAAGTGGAGGGCAAAGAAATGAGGCTGAACATCCTCAACAAGTTCATGATTGCGGCGGCCGCTTTGGGAGTGACCATCGGCTTCGCCGCCACCAGCGACAACGTGAGCGCGCCGGACGCCGTTATCGCCCAAAAACTGACTCACGAAATCCGCATGTATCCGCGGTATAGCATTTTCGATAACATCAGCTTCTTCGTGGACGAGGGCCGCGTGGAACTGATCGGCGAAGTGAGTGAGCCGTATAAGAAGGCCGACCTCGGCCGGATTGCGCAGCGTATTCCGGGAGTCACCAGCCTGAGCAACGAACTCAGGGTTCTTCCCGTGTCACCCATGGACAACCGGCTGCGTCTACAAGTGGCGCGCGCCATCTACCGCGATCCTGTGCTTTCGCGCTATGGGATCCAGGCGCTGCCGCCGATCCACATTATCGTCGACAACGGCCACGTGACCCTGGAGGGCGCGGTCTCGACCGAGATGGAGAAGAACGTGGCCGGCCTGCGGGCCGCGGCCGCCGGCTTGAGCTTCGGTCCGGTACAGAATAATCTGACGGTCGAGCATCCCAAACGCAAGAGCTGATCGATCCGGCCGCAACCCGTAACAACTCGGCGGGCCATCGTTTCCCGGTGGTCCGCCGTTTTTTTGTCCGGCGGGCTTTGCTCAGGCGGCCGGCAGGATGCCGCCCACGGCCAGGCGATGGACGTCGGCCCGCAGGCCGTTCAGACGCGCGGCCGCGATCAGCAGACAGAGGGCGCTGAAACCGAAATAAGACCCCATCCAAAGGAAAGTCGTCACGGCGTCCTTCGGCCCGACACCGAGCACGAAGGCCAGAAACACCAAGCCAAAGCCAACCGAGACGACGCCGGCCAGCCCCAGGAACCATTCCGCAGCCGCGTGCCGGCGCAACTTCCGGGCGACGGTCAACTCCAGGATGCCGGCGCTCGCCGCCATCACCACGATCAGGAAGGCGATGGTGCGAAAGGCAAGAGGGCCGGTCCAGAAGCGGAGAAGCAGTCCCAGCGCGCCGAAGGCGAGACCGTTCAGGACCAGCAGCCACGACTTCCGTTTGGAGCTGCGCAGGCCGGCCAGGATCGCGCAGGCGCCCGCTGCCAGGGCCAGCGTGCCGATGCGCAGGACCGTGCTGCGCACCGCGAATGTGCGGACCGCCCACGATCCGTCCGCGCCCTCCATGAAAAGATTCACGGCGGCATAGACCGCTTCGAAAATGCCGCACAACGCCAGCAACCACCAATTTTTGATGAGCGTTTGCATCGGGGTGCCCTCCAGGCTCGATCTGGTGCGATCATAGCACAGCCGGCGCGGGGCGGCGCCGGCTCCTCAATCGCCGGAGGACCCGCCGGCGTGCTTCACGACGGTCAACGTGATCTGTGACGGATGGGTTGTCGAATGGTGCACCGAGTTGTGCGCCACGATACCCTTCACCTCGTCGTAGGTGTTTCCGCCCGTATTGAAATTGCGGTCGAAGCGGGGGAAGTTGCTGCTGGAAACTTCGATCCGTATGCGATGGCCGGCCGGGAAGTAGTTGCTGGTAGTCATGGGCTGCAGCGCGACCTTGTATACCTTGCCCAGCTCCATCCACACGGGAGGCTTGTCATAGCCCTCGCGATAGCGCACGCGTTGAATCGTCTCATCCAGATTGTAGGCCGTGCCGTCGGGATAGACGTCGATTACCTTGACGGTGAAATCGGTGTCCTTGGCGTCGGACGACACGTAAAGCGTGGCGTCGATCGGCCCACTCACCTCCAAGCCATCTTTCAGCGGCGCGGTGCTGTAGACCAGAATATCGGCGCGCGCCTCCATCTTGCGCTGGTCGAAGGCGCCGCCGGCTACCGCGTTGCCCGTGCAGCAGACATTGCCGCCGTAGGATGGCACCGGGTTCATGGGATCGTAGACGAACGTGTCCGGCGTATCCGCGGCCGGCGCGGCGGCGGACAGTTCGCCGTCGCCGTAAAGGCTGTTGGCTTTGCCGGCGCTGGCCAGATACAGCGTCATGGGCCGCGCCCCTTCCGGCGGCCAGGTGTCGGACGTCTGCCACTTATTCAGGCCCATGGTGAAATACCGGACGCGGGGCGTCTTCTCGAGGATGTGGTTGTCGTCGCCTTTGAGGAAATGATCGAACCAGCCCCAGGTGAGCGCATCGTAGTCGAGCCGGGCGTCTCCCATGTCGCGCTCGCCCACCACGGTGTGCTCGGTCGCCCGCTTATAAGAGCAGTGGAGCGTGGGCGCGATCACGGCGTACTGCTCTTTGCCGATGTCGGGCCGGGCGGTGCGGCGCACGAAGTTGTAAGCCGCCAGGTTCGGCCCCACCGACACGTCGTACCACGACATGAACCATAGGCCCGGCACATTGATGGTTTTGTCGTCGTGCCAGAGCCCGCCGCGATACCAGGCCGGATCGTTGGGCGCACGTTTGATCATGGCGCCGCCGGTCGAAACCTCCTCGCGGTCGGCGAAGATCCCGTGCGGGCCGTCCACCGCCTTGATGATGTCCATCTCGGGCAGATGCTGCAGCGCCTTGGACCAGTCCACGGGCGGCAACTGCTGAGCCAGGTCGAACTCTTTCGACAGACGCACCAGGTCCTCCTGCGACGTGCCCTCCGGGAACATGGGCCGGATGGTATTCTGCTCGCCGTAGAGCCAGGCGATGAACAGCATCTGGACCGCGCCGCCGCGATACCAGTTGCCCTGCTCGTAGTAGGGGCCCACGCGGCCCACACCGGCGCCAAAGCCCTCCGGGATCATGGCCGCAAACGCCGGATTGCCAAGCGCCGCCACGCCCAACTGCCACTCCGCGGTCGACGAGCAGCCGATGGTCCCGACCTTCCCGTTCGACCAGGGCTGCGCGGCCATCCATTTGAAGGCATCGTCGCCGTCGGTGAGCGGCGCGCCCAGAATATCGTACCGGCCTTCGGAGAAGAAGTGGCCGCGCTCGTTCATGACCACGAATGCGTAGCCGCGCTTGACAGCATCGAGCGGCGCCTTCATGTCGGCCGGCATGCCGTCTTTTACGTCCCAATAGTTGAAGTTATAAGGCGTGCGCACGAAGACCGCCGGATACTTCCGGGTAGTGTCTTTGGGACGGTAGATATCGGCGGCCATGCGCTTGCCGTCGCGCATGGGCACCATGACCTTCCGCTCGATGAGGGCCACCGATTCGAGTTCCTTCTCGGTTTCCTCGCGGGACGCCGCGCTCGGTTGCCGGGGCTGCGCGCCGGCGACGGCAACCCACGCCAGAAAAAGACAGACGGCTGGTGTGCGTTTCATTTTGACGACCATAACAGAATTACACGGTGAAGATGAGGCTCATGCAAGTGACGCCGGCCTCGGCCTTCTGCAGCTCCGAGACGTCCAGCGGCAGCGCACGCCAGCCGGCGGCGGCGATCAAGCGAGCGGTTTCGGGAAAGGATGCCGGGATGACGACAGTCTCGCCGATGGCCAGCACGTCCGCGGCGCCGGGCTCGCCGCGCGGCACATCGATCACCCGGCAGCTTTCGAACGCCGCCAGATCCACCCAGGACCGGTTCGCGAGCAGGGTTTCACGGCCCAGGCAGGTGCAGGCCGATTTGAGATGCAGGCAGCCCTCGATCCGCACACCGCGCACAGTGTAACCAAATGGCTCCAGTTCGCGCGTCAACTGGGCGATGCCGGCGGCATTGCTACGCACGGACTGGCCGACATACAGAGTTGCGCCGATGCGCACCACGTCGCCGCCCTCCAGCGTTCCGGGCTCCACGATCCAGCGCAGCGGCCGAAAACGGCCGACGGCCTCGGCGAGGGTCGTGGATTCCGCGCGCCGGGACTCGGCGCCCATGCGGGTCATGACCGCAATCTCGTCCAGCACGATGGCGGGGTCTTCCACGAACACGGCGTCCGGCGCGTCCGGCAAGGCGGGCAGTGAAACCACCTGGACGCCCAGCGACGCCAGGCAGGCTTCGTAACGTTTATGCTGCGCGATGGCATGGGCCACGTCGATCGGCTGGCGCCGGGCAAAGGCCAGCTGGCACGCATTGAGCGAGGGGCTGACGGCGCGGGTGATGGCGGTGAGCGGCATCAGTTGGCAAAGAGCCGCAACAGCCGGCGAGTCGGAATGCTGGCCAATAATAGCACCAAGGCCCAAAAGCTGTTGCGGTGATCGCTGGCCGCCGCGCCGGCCAGGAACGCGAGGCTGGCCAAAAGGCTGACAAGCGTCGGCAGCGGATAGGCGCGCACGCGGAAAGGCCGCGCGGCCGCGGGACGGGTGCGGCGCAGCACCATCAGCGAAATATAGGCCCACGAATAATTGGCGACATCGAAGAAGCCGGCCATGGCAATCAGGCGGTCCAGGCTGCCGCTGAGCACCAACGCGACGACTCCCAGGGTGGCCAGAAGCAAAGCAGTCCGCGGCGTACCGTTGGCGGCCACCCGGGCCGCGGGCCGCCAGAAAAGGCCGTCGCGGCTGACGGCGAACAGAATACGGGTGGAACTCAGCAGGGAGGTGTTCAACAGCGTCAGCATGACGACAATGGCAATGGCGGAAACGATGGCGCTGCCGGCGCGTCCGGCGGCCAGCATGGCAGCGTCGGCGGCGGCGAAGTTCGAGGCAGCCAGCCCTGCGGGTCCCAGGGCGCGCACGAAGACGGCGTTGAGCAGCAGATAAAGGCCGGTTACCAGGGCCAGCCCGCCGAACATGGAACGTGGGATCTGGGATGCCGGGTGGCGCACCTCTTCCGAGAAGTAGATCGGCTCATACCAACCGTCGAAAGTCACCACGATGGATTGAATCGCCAGTACCAGGGCCGCGATAAAGCTGCCCGCGGGCGCCGGCGGGGCCGGCGCCGGGTGGGCGGGGGAATGCACCGTGAAGCAGGCCACCACCAGGCCCAGCAAGGCGATGGCGGCTACGGCCGAGGCGACTTGCTGCACGCCCGCGCCGATGCGAATGCCGAACCATTGCGTGACGGCGAAGGCCAGGATCAACACGACTGCCAGGAAGGGACCGAACCGCTGGATACCCGGAAACAGGCGTCCGCCAAATTCGACGGCAGCCATCGCCCCGAAGGCCACGCCGCCGGCGTTGGTCAGAAAATCCGACCATGCCACCGCAAAACCGGCTGTGTCTCCCATGGCCTCGCGGGCGTAGACGTAGAAGCCGCCGGCGCGCGGAATCATGGTGGCCAATTCGGAAACACTGACAGCGCCTAGCGCCGAGTAAGCCGCCCCGATGAGCCACATCAGCATAATGAGCCAGGGCTCGCGGAGGTAAGAAGCTACCGGACCGGGCTGCCGCAGGATGCCGACGCCCAACGTGCCCCCGATGGATACCGCCACGCCGAAGACCAGCCCGAGGATCGGCAACAGCGAGGTGCGCAGTGGGGTCTGGTCAGTCTGGGCCGATGGCAATCGAACGACTGTACCACACCCGGGAACCGGCTGAGACGCCTATGAAACGGACGTGGCCTGCCGGGCGCGCGGGTGAACATCGCTGCGCGCGAACAGGATTTCGCGCATCTCGGCCAGGAAGCGCGTCTCGGAGAATTGCTCGGCCCAGGCCTGCAATTCCAGCGGGGGGACCTGCGCTTCGATGCGCTCGAAGCGGCGGACGGCGTCGGCAAGCTGGTCCTCTTCCGGCTGGTCAAAAAAGACGCCACCCAGCAGGCTGTGGGTGGGAACCGTTTCGAGCGCGCCGCCGCGGCCCAGCGCGATCACCGGCTTGCCGCTGGCGAGAGCCTCCACGGCGGTCATGCCGAAATCTTCCTCGCCTGGCAGAACGAGCGCGCGCGCGCGGGCCATGAGATGCCGCACCTCCTCGTCGGGGACGCGGCCGCAGAACTCCACGTTAGGCGCCGCCATACGTTGGAGGCACCTGAATTCGGGCCCGTCGCCGGCAATGCGCAGGCGCCGTCCCAACCGGGAAAACGCGCGTACAGCCAGGTCCACGCGCTTGTACGGCACCAGTTCGGAGACGACCAGGTAATAGTCGTCCGGCTCGCGCCAGTAGAACTTCTCCACGGCCACAGGGGGATACACCACGCGGGCGTCGCGGCGCCAGGCCCTTTGGATGCGCTGGCGCACGTTTTCGCTGTTGGCGATGAATTCATCCACGCGCGCCGCCGAAGCGTGGTCCCAAAGCCGCAGATAATGGGCCACGGGCGCGAGCAGGAGGCGCTGCCAGGCGGGCATCCAGTCTCTGCGGTACGACGGGTACAGGTCCCAGATGTAACGCATCGGCGTGTGGCAGTAACAGATGTGCCGTGCGGCAGAGGAGGTGAGTACGCCCTTGGCGGGCCCGGATTCGCTGCTCACTACCAGATCGTAGCCGCGCAGATCGAACTGCTCCAGCGCCAGCGGCATCAGCGGTAATAGGCGCCGGTATTGCCCGCGCAGCGGATTGAGAAATGAGGCGGTGACTTTGTGGCGGCGTATCTCGGCGCTCACCGCTCGCGGTTCGTAAAAGAGTGTGAATATATCCGCATCGGGCAGAAGGCGGCACAGCGACTCCAGAACCTTCTCCCCGCCCCGCCAGTTGACCAGCCAGTAATGAACGATTGCGGTCCGCATCCCCATTCAGGATACATGCTCACTTAGCACATGTCTCGCGCCCACGTATGTTTTTACTCTTCTTACTCAAGAGCCTGTGCTATTACTTGGTGCAGAGATGTCAAGCACTGTCGAAACATGCATCAACGATCCCATGTTATTCATGGCGCCGCTCGCGCACTCCGCGCGGTTCTATCCGATGGGCTTTCCTGCCGATGTGGCAAGCAACTCACCCGAGGTGCTCGCCGCCGCGCGCGAGAACTGGGGCGTGTATCAGGCGCGCTTCGACCGGCCCCCCATCAGCGTCCACGCCATCGTCAGCGGCGGCGGCGCCGGCCTGCCGCCGGATCCGGTGTTGCGCGGCCAGCGTCATCTTCTGCTGTGGATGTGCGATCGGGAGAATTTCTCGGTCTGCGACTGGCGGCGGCGGTTCGGTTTCTGCTTCGTGACGGAGACCACGGTAGCCGATCATGTGTTCTTCAACTGGCACTTCCTGGATGCCATCGTACTCACTTTACAGGAACTCAATTTCTATACCGCGCTGCATGCGGCGTGCGTCGCCTGGCAAGGCTCGGGGGTGCTGCTCTACGGAGAATCCGGAGCGGGCAAAAGCACGCTCTCCTACGCCTGCGCGCGGCGCGGCTGGACCTTCGTGGCGGATGACGCCAGCACGGTGGTGTGGGACGCGGGACGCGTAGTAGCCGGCACGCCGCACCATTTTCGATTCCGCGCGGAGGCGCCGGAGTTATTCCCCGAGTTACGCGGGCGCACCACCGGCTACCAGTTGGGCCACAAGCCAACCATCCAGGTGCCCACAGCCGATCTGCCCATCCACACCGCGCCGGACTGTCATCTGGATCGCATCGTCTTCATCCGCAGGGACGGAAGTTCGCGCGCCAGCTTACGGCCGGTCCCCGCATCCGAAACCGTGGAGCGCATACGCGCGGATATGCCGGTGTTCGATCCGGAGTTGGAAGAGAGGCGCCAGAGAACGGTCGCGGAAATCGCGCAGTTGCCGGCGTTCGAATTGCGTTACGCGCATTATGCGGATGCGGTGGACCGGCTGGAAGAGCTCGTGCGCGGCGGAGAGCCGGCATGCTGAGACGATTCACCGGGCAGGCTATCGGCCTGGCGATCCGGCTGGCGGTGCTGGCAAACATCTCGTTTGCCCAGGTGGCTTCGTCGACGCTCTCCGGCACCGTAGTAGACGAATCCGGAGCAGCCGCGCCCGACGTCTCCATCACGGTACGCGAGGAAAACACCGGATTCACGCGCACGGCTGCCAGCGGCGCGGAAGGAAGCTACGTGGTCGAAGAACTGCCGCCGGGCACCTATACCGTCACCGCGCAGAAGCCCGGCTTCCGGACCACGTCCTCGGCGCACGTCTCGCTGGAGGTGAATCAGAAGGCTCGCCTGGACCTGACATTGTACGTGGGCACGGCGCGGGAAAGCGTCACGGCCACGTCCGCCGTATCCGCGGCCCAAACCGACGAAGCCTCGGTGGGCTACCGGCTGGACTCGCAAACCACCGAGGAGTTGCCCCTCGATACGCGGAATATCGCGGCCCTGGTCACGCTGGGGCCGGGCGCCATTCCGCGCCAGCTCGGCGGATTCACACACGACATCATCAACGATGTGCAGCAGGGATCGCGCGGCTCGGTGGCTTTCAATCCGCCGATCAATGGCAGCCGCTCCACGATGAATGCGTTTCTGCTGGACGGCGCGTATGACACCGATCGCAATACTTACGCCATCGCGGTGTACCCGCCCATGGATTCGGTGCAGGAATTCCGCATACAGACTTCGCTGGCGCCCGCGGAGTTTCCGCAGGCCGGCGGCGCTTCGATCGACGTGGTGACCCGTTCGGGCAGTCACGACTTCCATGGCAGCGCCTTCGAGTACCTGCAGAACGAAGCCACGGACGCGCGCAGCTATTTTGACGATCCCACCATGGCGGCGCCGATCGTGCGGCAAAATCAGTTCGGCGGATCGCTGGGCGGGCGCCTGCCTTTCCCCAGACGTATTTCTTCGTTACGTACGAAGGACTGCGATCGAAGATCGGCAATCCCATCCAGAGCCTGGTGCCCCCGGCGACCCTGCGCGCCGGCGACTTCACGAACCAGAACGTCATCTACGATCCGCTCACCGTGGATGCGTCCGGCGCCCGCGCGCCGTTTGCGAACAACGTGCTTCCGCAGACGCGCATCGATCCCATCGCGGCCAGCTTCCTGACGCAGTATGAGCCGCTGCCGAATCTCAACGGCGCCAACGGCAACGACTTCGTGGACGAGACGCCCAACACCAATCGCGCGGACGCATTTTCGAGCCGCGTCGATCATCAGTTCCGCAATCGAAGCCAGTTCACCGCGCGGTACACCTACAATGGCGAGCGGAACATCATCGCCGGCTCGTTTCCGCTGCGGCCCACCGAAGAGAACGTCCGCGCGCAGCAAGGGGCGGTCAGTTACATCTATGCGGGCAAATCCTGGCTCAACGAAGCGCGCCTCTCCTTCACCCGCCTGAGCCTGTATGATACGCCGCAGAGCGCGTTCCAAAGCAACGTCATTCAGCAGCTCGGCGTGGAGGGCCTGACCAGCGATCCGGCGAACTACGGTCTGCCCTATTTTCAGTTGACCGACTACTCCCTGGTGACGGACGATCCGACGCTCCCGCAGGTTCAGCGCGACAATCTGTGGGATGCCTCCGACAGCGTCTCGTGGGTACGCGGAACGCACACCATCAAGACCGGCTTCGATTGGATCCATTTTCAACTGAACTATCAGCGCAACGAGACGGCCCGCGGATCTTACACCTACACGGGCGCATTCAGCAGCATCGACGGCTCGCCGGGCGCCACCGGCGATGCCATGGCCGATTTTCTTCTCGGCTTCCCGCAAGACACCAGCCGCGACGTGGGCAACACGCAGGCCTATATGCGGCAGAACAGTTTCGCCGGCTACCTGCAGGACGATTGGCGGGTGAGTCCGCGGCTGACGTTGAACTTCGGCCTGCGGTACGAATACGTGACGCCGTTCAGCGAGACGCGCGGCAATCTGATGAACCTGGTCTACGCGTCCGGCTCCAACCCTCCGCCGCCGCAGTTGGAACGGGTCAGCCGGGCCGTGCGGCCGGACCCGCGGAATTTCGCGCCGCGGGTGGGATTGGCGTGGCGACTGCCGCGGCTTCCTTTTTCCAAGGGCGAAACCGTTTTTCGCGCGGGCTACGGCATCTATTACAGCCCGGAGATCGCCGTGGAAACTTACGATCTGCTGCTCAACGGCATCCTGGCCGAGAACAATCTGACGAATGGCGGCCAGATGCCCATTCTGACCACGCGCGACGGTTTTCCGCAGACCTCATCGACCGGCTTTCCGACTTACTTCGGCATCGATCCGGGGGCCGGCACGCCGTACATGCAGCAATGGAACGCCGGGTTCCAGCACGAATTCGCCGGCCATGTCCTGGGCGAAGTAGCTTACGTAGGCAGCAAAGGCACGCACCTGGGCCGCTTCCGGCAGTTCAACACGCCGCTCCAGACCGAGACCGGCGCGGACCTGGCGCCGCGGCCGGGCGACCTGCAGTCGCTGCGCACCTGGCCCAGCCTGGGTGAGATCATCCAGCGGCAGCACATCGCGAACTCTTCTTACAACGCGCTGCAGGTGAAAGCCGAGAAACGCCTGACGGGGCGGGTATCACTATTGGCCAGCTTCGTGTGGTCGAAATCCATCGACGATGCCGACACCGGGATACCGGGATTTTACGACAGCGTGGGCGCGGAGGACGAAAATAATCTGCGGCTGGAGCGTGCATTGTCGTCGTTCAACGTGGGGCGGCGGATCAGCGGCGGCTACGTGGTGGATCTGCCGGCGCTGCACTCGTTCGGCCCCGCGCTGCGCAACTGGCAGTTGACCGGAACCGTCACGTTGCAGGATGGCGTTCCGCTGGACGTCTTCTACTATGCGTTCGATCCGGCAAATACCGGGCTGCCGAACCGGCCCGATATCGTTCCCGGCGTGAGCCTGACGCTACCCCGCAGCCAGCGCACTACCGGCGAATTCTTCAATACCGCGGCCTTCACGACGCCCGCGCCTTACACCTTCGGCAACGCCGGGCGCAACATCGTGAACGGTCCCGGCAACAACATTTTCGATATGGCGCTGCATCGCCGCTTCGCCATCGCGGAGCATGGCGCGCTGGAATTTCGCGCGGAAGCCTTCAATATTTTCAATCATCCGAACTGGGGCGTTCCCGGAGGGTATGTCGACTTCGGGCCGCCGTTCTTCGGCGGCATTCTGGGCGTGGGCACGCCCCGCCGGATGCAGTTCGCTGTCCGGTATGATTTCTGAGCGGCTTCCACGCCCGGTGACCGCCGTCTTGGAGCGGCTGCAATTCTCCCGCGACCGAGCCCCCTTCGATCCCGGCCTCGACTGGCGGGCAGTGTTGGACTTCTGCGACCGGCAGGTGTTAACGCTTTGGTTCGGGACGGCGGCCGGCGATGCTCTGCCCGGCCCGGTACGCGAACGGATCGCGGCCAATCTGGCGGAGAATACCGAGCGGCTGGCGCGGGTCCGCAACCTGCAGGCGCAAGTCGGCGCATGGCTCGACGCGGCCGGCATCGAATTCACTTTCCTGAAAGGCACCACGCATTTCCCGCATTTCGTCGCGGACCCCCGCCTGCGCGCGCAGTTCGACCTGGATCTGTTTTGCCCGGGCGGCGACGCCCGCCGGGCCTGGGATCTGATGATCGCGCAGGGCTACGAACCCATCGAAAAGCCCGGCGAACATCCCATCGACCACTTGCCTACGCTGGTCCGCAAGACTGGATGGGAATGGCGTGGAGGCAGTTTCTTCGATCCCGAGATCCCGCTGGAGATCGAGGTCCACAACCAGTTCTGGGATGACCGGACGGAGAGGCTGCGGGCGCCCGGCACAGAGCAATTCTGGGAGCGCCGCCGCGGGCAGGCGCTGGATACACCGGACGCGCTGGCATACGCCGCGCTGCACCTCTTACGGCACCTGCTGCGGGGCAGCGCGCGTGCTTGCCACGTCTACGAGATCGCCTGGTTTCTGCACCGCCATGCGGGCGACACGCCGTTCTGGAACCGGTGGCGCGCGCTGCATGCGCCGGAGATGCGGCGCCTGGAAGCGGTCGTGTTCCGGTTGGCGCGCGCATGGTTTGGCTGCGCGACGGGCCCGGTGGCGGACGCGGAGGCGCTGCCGGCCCCGGTCCAGGATTGGTTCCAGGCTTTCGCATTCTCGCCGCTCGAGGCGGAATCGCATCCCAACAAAGACGATCTGTGGCTGCACCTGACGCTGCTTGATTCGGCGCGCGACAAGGCAGCCGTCATCCGGCGGCGGGCGTTTCCGACGCGTTTGCCGGGACCCGTCGACGCGGTGTGCATCCCGCGCGCGCAACTCACGTTCTCGCGCCGGCTGCTCAAATATGCGCGGACGGTGAAATTTCTGGCGCGCCGCGCCGTCTTCCACACCCGCGCAACGCGCGTCCTGCTGACCCGCGGCGCGGGCTGGCGCCTGCGCTCCAGCGGCCTCAGCGGCGGCTATTGGCTGTTCCTTTCCGCCAGCTCGTTCTTCGTGCTGGGGATGTTCATCTACACCCTGCTCTACAATCTCTACCTGCTGGATCTCGGGTTCCGGGAAGACTTCGTGGGGCAGGTTGCCAGCGCATCCACCGCCGGCATGGTGGCCGCCATCCTGCCCGCGGCGGCGCTGGCGCGGCGGTGGGGATTGGGCCGGATCCTGATGGCATCGTTCGCCGCCGTAGGCGCGATATCGGCAGCGCGCGCGTTGACCACCGGCGCCGCGCCTTTGTTGATCCTGGCCTTTTTGAGCGGCGTGGCCTTTTCGCTCTATGCCGTTTCGCTCGCGCCGGCCATCGCGCGGCTGACGTCCGATAAAGCGCGCTCCGCGGGCTTCAGCTTTTCGACAGCCAGTTCCATTGCGCTGGGGATCGCCGGCAATTGGCTCGGCGGACATTTGCCAGCATGGACTGGAGGTAAACGGCCCGCCATGCTTGCCGGCTGCGCCCTGGTCGGGCTGGCCCTCTGGCCGGCGGCGAAGCTGCGCATCGCACCGGCTCCGGCCGAAGGCGCCAAGTTATACCCGCGCAATCGCTTCGTGGTGCGATTCCTGATCGTGTGGGCGGTCTGGAATCTGGCGACGGGCGCGTTCAATCCCTTCTTCACCACCTTCTTCGCGCATCTGCACACACCCGTGGAGCGCATCGGACTGATCATGTCGGGATCGCAAATGGCGCAGGTGGTCGCGTTGATGCTGGCGCCGCTGATCCTGCGGCGAATGGGGACCGTCAGCGGAACTGCCGCCATGCTGATGGCCACGGCTCTGGCCATGGGCGGCCTGGCGGCGGGACCTGTGGGATGGGCCGCGGCCGCCGTGTTCATGACCTACACCTCTTGCCAATGGATGACCGATCCCGGGATCAACACGCTGCTCATGGACCGGGTACGCGAGCAGGAGCGCACCGGCGCGTCCGCCCTGATGATGCTGGTGTCGTTTGCCGCGCAACTGGTGGCCTCGTTCGTGGGCGGCAAGTCGATCGCCCAGTTCGGATACTCCACCATGCTGGCATGCGCGGCGGGCCTGGCGGCGCTGGCGGCAATGCTGTTCCGCGGGCTGCCGGCGGGTGCGATCGCGGATACACATGCCGGCGAACCGGCAGCCATAGCCGCGGATGCCATCGAATGACCTATCCTACTTCACCTGCATCCAGATCAGCTTGTCGTGCGCTGCCGAAAACACGATTCGATCGCCGTCGGTTCCAACCAGGTTGCCGTAGTTGATCTCGTGCTCGGGATTGTCATCGAGTTCCATCAACGGCAGCCATTTGCCTGACTCGCGATCGAAGACCTCCAGGCGATGCCGGCTGGTCTTCGCGTCCCACTCCCTGGTGTACAGCCGTCCCGACTCCGTGTAGGCCACGTCGCCGAACCAGGTCTTGCCGACCGGCCAGTTACCGATTATTTTGCCGTCAAAATCGACTTCGATCCATTGCGATTCGCCTTCACCGCTGCCGGGTGCAACCAGCAATCCGATGCGATCTTTGGCGGCCCGCAACAGATTGACTCCGCCGCTCCACCCGGGAAACCGGCGGCGAGTCAGCAGCTTCCCCTCTTCGGTTCCATCCTTGGAGAACCTGCGCAGCAGAGGGTAATCCTGGCGATCCTCCAGCACCCAGTCATCCGCATCCCGCTGCCAGCCATAAACCCAGAGGTAATGGTTCGGATCGAAGGTTACCTGCTGTGGCATGAATCGGCCCGTTCTGATCGTTCGCATCTGTCTGCCGGAACGGTCGTAAAGCATGACGCCGCCCGCGTAGCCGCGCTCGACGTCCCAGACGGCACCCACCGCAACGGTGCCGTCGGTGTCGATCGCGCCTCCGCTGATGCCGCTAACCGGGCGGCCGGTGGGACTCATTACCAGCGTCTGGAAAAGCCGCAGCCCATCCCGGTCAAGAACCTCCACATGCCCGGGTCGGGTGAGGTCGATGGTATATCCTTTATCTACGGTCCGTGAGCACATCTCGTAGCAAGGTCCAGACGAGAAGATGACCTTTTGCGCCATTGACGGGCATGCCAGCGAGATCAGCACCAGGACAAACCGGCGCATGCGCAACCTCCTGACCCATTATGCCGCCAGCCGTCGGATGCAGCACAGGGTTTGGGACGGGTATGATGAATAGGAAAGCCTCCCCGTATTATGCCCCTCAAAACCGATCCGGAACTGGGTATCAACAGTTGGCTCGAAGACGAGCTGTATCAACAATATCTGAACGACCGCAGCACCGTTGACAAGAGCTGGAAAGAGGTATTCGAGAACGGCTTCGACGGCCATTCGGAGGTCTCCGCGCCGGCGCGTCCCGCCGCCTCCGTCCCCGCATCCCAACTCCCGCCCGCCGGGCTGCAGCCCCTGCGCGGCATCGCCGCCAAGATCGCCGAGAATATGAACGCCAGCGTGACCGTTCCGCTGGCCACCTCGCAGCGCATCATCCCGGTCAAGGTGATGGACGAAAACCGGCGTATCATCAACCAGCACCGGACCCTGGTCGGCAAGAGCAAGGTCTCCTACACGCATTTGATCGGTTGGGCCATTCTGAAGGCGCTCGAAGAGTTTCCCGGCTTGAACGACGCCTACGGCGAAACCGGCGGCCAGCCCGCCCGTATGGCGCACCCGGAGATCAACCTGGGCATCGCGGTGGACGTTCCGACTAAGGACGGCGGGCGGAATCTGCTGGTACCCAACATCAAGAACGCCGGGGCGATGGATTTCGCAAAATATGTCTACACTTTTGACGATCTGGTAAATCGCGCGCGCAAGGGCAAATTAGCGCCGTCCGATTTCCAGGGCACCACCATTTCGCTGACCAATCCCGGCACGGTGGGCACCATGAGCTCCAGTCCCCGCCTGATGGCCGGGCAGGGCGCCATCATCGCCGCCGGCGCCATCGATTACCCGGCCGAATACCAGGGCGCCGCGCCCGAAACGCGATCCATGCTGGGCATCAGCAAGGTGATGTCGCTTTCCTGCACGTACGATCACCGCATCAT
The DNA here is from genome assembly GCA_035499555.1 of Bryobacteraceae bacterium. Classification (GTDB taxonomy): domain Bacteria; phylum Acidobacteriota; class Terriglobia; order Bryobacterales; family Bryobacteraceae; genus Bog-159. The sequence continues at coordinate 24,227 of DATJYO010000036.1, read as the reverse complement.
ACAAGGCGCCGAATCCGGCATGTTTCTGGGCAGGGTCCAGTCGCTGCTGGACGGCAAGGACGGATTCTACGAAGAGATCTTCGCGCACCTGAAAATGCCGCACCAGCCGGTGCGTTGGGAAGCCGACCGCAACGTGCTGCTGCCGGGCGCGTCGGGACGCACGGCGGAAATCGCCAAGGAAGCCGGCGTCCTGCAACTGATCAATGCCTACCGCGTGCGCGGCCACCTGATCGCCGATCTCGATCCCCTGGGCGGAGAGCCCAGCTATCACGCCGAGCTGGATCCGGTCACTTACGGGCTCACGATCTGGGATCTCGATCGCGAATTCCTGACCGGCAGCCTGAGCGAAGCCATCGGCGACGGCGGTCCCAAGCCGGTGGCCACCCTGCGCGCAATTCTCGAGACTCTGCGCCAGACCTACTGCGGCAAGATCGGCTGCGAGTACATGAACATCCAGCATCCGGAGCAGAAGCGCTGGCTCCAGCACCGCATGGAACCGCAGTCGAATAACTGGCCGCTCGATCCGGCCACGCGCCTGCGTATCTTGCGCCGTCTGCTCGAAGCCGAGGAGTTCGAGCACTTTCTGCACGCTCGCTTTGTGGGCCAGAAACGCTTCGCCCTGGAGGGCGCCGAAACCGCGATCCCCATTCTGGACGAACTGCTGGAGTGCGCGGCGGGCCGCAACGTACACGAGGTGGTGATCGGCATGGCGCATCGCGGGCGGCTCACCGTGCTCACCACGGTGGTGGGCAAGCCGGTGGCCGAGACCTTCGCACAGTTCGAAGGCGAGATCGATCCCGCCAGCACCCAGGGGTCGGGCGACGTGAAGTATCACCTGGGCGCGCGCGGCGTTTACCGCTCCACCAGCGGGCGTGAGTTACTGGTATCCGTGGCGCCCAATCCGAGCCACCTGGAGGCCGTCGATCCGGTAGTCGAAGGCGTGGTCCGTCCCAAGCAGGACCGGCTCGGCGACCAGCAGCGCGAGCGCGTTATCCCCCTGCTGATCCACGGCGACGCCGCCTTCGCCGGGCAGGGCGTAGTGGCGGAGACGCTCAACCTCTCGCAACTCGACGGCTACTGCACCGGCGGGACGGTACACCTGATCATCAACAACCAGATCGGCTTCACCACGCTGCCGGACGAAGCCCGCTCCACGCCGTATTCGACGGATGTGGCGCGCGGTGTGCAAGCGCCCATCTTTCACGTGAACGGCGACGATCCCGAGGCCGCCATCCGCGTGGCGCAGATCGCCTTCGATTACCGGCAGCAGTTCAAAAAAGACGTGGTCATCGACATGTTCTGCTACCGGCGCTGGGGGCACAACGAAGGCGACGATCCCAGCTACACGCAGCCGATCCTCTACCGCAAAATCAAAGAGCATTCGTCGGTGGGCACGCTGTACGGCGAGCGCCTGGCGCGCGAGGGCGTCATCACGGCGGAAGAGGTGAGCGCCATGCGCAAGAGTTTCGCGCAGAACCTGGCCGCGGCTTACGACGCAGCCGCCAAATCGAGCGAGCACTTCGCGCCCCAGGAATTGGCCGCGGTGCCCAGCGAAGAGATCGCCAGCTTTTGCCCGCGGACGGCCGTGAATAAGGCGACGATCGACCGGGTCATCCGCGCCCTGACGCACTTCCCCGAGGATTTCCACGTGCATCCCAAGCTGCGCCATTTCATCGAACGCCGGCACGAAGCGATCGAAAAGGGCGGCCCCATCGACTGGGCCTTCGCCGAGTCGCTGGCATTCGGCACGCTGGCGCTGGAAGGCACGCCGGTGCGGCTGAGCGGGCAGGATTCCGGGCGGGGCACCTTCAGCCAGCGCCACCTGGTTTTCTGGGATTCCGAGACCGCCCAAAAATATACGCCGCTGCAACACGTCTCGCCGGACCAGGCGCGCTTCGACGTGTACGACAGCTCGCTCAGTGAATATGCCGTGCTGGGCTTCGAGTTCGGCTACAGCGTGGCGGATCCGTTGACGCTGGTCCTGTGGGAAGCGCAGTTCGGCGACTTCGCCAACGGCGCGCAGATCATGATCGACCAGTTCATTTCGAGCGCCGAGTACAAGTGGGGCCAGCCCAGCGGACTGGTGCTGCTGCTCCCGCACGGCTTCGAAGGGCAGGGGCCGGAGCACTCCAGCGCGCGCATCGAGCGTTTTCTGGTGCTATGCGCCGACAACAACATGCAGATCGCCAATTGCACCACGCCCGCTCAATATTTCCACCTGCTGCGGCGCCAGATGTACGCCGGCCGCGATCGCCGCGGCATGCGCAAACCGCTGGTGATCTTCACTCCCAAAAGCATGTTGCGGCATCCCAAGGCCGTATCCACCGTGGCCGACCTGACCAGCGGCGGTTTCCGGGAAGTGCTGCCCGATCCGGCGCCGGCCGACGCCGGCCAGGTCACCCGCGTGATCTTCTCTTCCGGCAAGATCTACTACGATCTGGCGGCCGCGCGCGAAGCCCGCCAGGCCCATCACGTAGCCCTGGTGCGCATGGAACAGTTGTACCCGTTCGCCGAGAGCGACGTCAACGACGCGCTGCTGCGCTTTCCGCTCACCGCCGAGGTAGTCTGGGCGCAGGAGGAGCCGCGCAATATGGGCGCGCGCCGCTACATCGAAGAGCAGTTACAGCCGCTGCTGACGCCGACCGGGCGGGAACTGCGTTACGTCGGCCGCGCGGAAAGCGCCAGTCCCGCCACGGGCTCGGGCCGCCGCCACCAGGAAGAGCAGTCGGCGATCATGGACGAGGCCATGTCCGAGAGGCCGCTGATGGAATCGCGGCGGGTACGGCTGGTATCGCGGCGTTAAGACGGATTTTCTCGAACAGCACCGCCTTGCCGTCGTCGTCCGTGGCGCGCCAGTCCGGCTGGTAGCGCAACAGCGACGCCAAGGGCCAATTGACCGGGCACAGGACCATATCGAAACGGTACTTGTCGAGGGTCTCTTTCCAGGATGCCCGCCCTTCGGTCATTTTCAGATAATCGAGCGCCATCTGCTCGCCGTAAAAATCGCTGCGTCCGTCGAAGAACACACGCTGGCGGGGATAGTAATGGTAGATGAGATAGTCGGCCCATTGATCGACGGTCAGAATCCGCGCGGCTGCGATTGGATCGGCATGCCGGCGGATCAGCGCGGCAGGGCAATGATCCGCTGAAATATCCGTGGGCCATTGCATCCCACCAGCGAACGCGATGGCCGCCAGAAACGCGGGTGTCCAAAGGGTGACCCCGGCGAAGCCGGTCCGCATCTGGCCCGCGATGTCGTCGAGTATGCGCGGCGTCGAGCGCCGGGACAGTCTGCCGATCCAATCGTTCCACCAGGCGGTGGCCTCCACCGCCACGATCGGCGTCGCGACCAGGGCGAAGATCGGGATGTGCCGGACGGATACCAGGGCGCAATAGGCCAGGAACAGCAACCACAACGGTTCGGTCACCTTTCCTTTTCGCAGTAAAGGCGTCACCGCGGCCAACGCCAGGAACAGCAGCAGCATGAAGGCGCTGGGGCCGGAATGGAAGGTGGGGGAATTGAACTCGCTCACCAGATCGATCAGCCAGCGCGCGCCCAGGCTCTGGAAGATGTGCAGGTGGAGTTGGATACCGTAAGGGTTGAGGAGCGACGCTAAGCCGCAGGCCAACGCCACTCCGACGTAGCGCAGGCTGTCGGAGATGCGCCGCGCGCGCCCGGCCCGGTCCAGCCAGGCTTCCGCCGCGGAGCCGATCGCCAGCAGGCCCAGCAGCGGAAAGAGCAGGACGAATCCGCCATGCAGGTTCGCCCAGATCGCCGTAAAAGGCGCCAGCAGCCAGATGCGCGCGCCATGCCGCGTGCGGTCATCGCGGATCAGAATCATGGCCCCGGCCACAAAGAGGAACGTGAAGATGTGAGGCCGGGCGAAGAGATGCACGTAGCTGGCATTGATGGCCGTAAACATCAGCGCCAGCGCCAGCAGGCTGTTGGCGCCGCGCTTGAGAGCATCCCGCAGGACCAGGGTGAAGACAGCCGTCAGCAGAATGGCGGTGAACAGCACCACACCTTTGAGGCCCGCCAGCGAATGCAGTCCCGCGAAGATCACGTCGGAGAGCCATTCCCAGGCGTACCAGGGGGCTCCGGGACGCGAGAACGAAAACAAGTCATGCGCCGGGATCTGGCGAGACGCCAGGATATAGGCGCCGGTGCGGATGTGATAGCCCGTATCTCCGTCCTGCAATAAAGCTTGCCAGCCGTCCCCGCCCGTCAGAAACGCGATGGTCAAAACCAGCGAAAAGAACAGGTCGGTCAGCGAAGGAAAGAACAGCCGCCGGGCTAGCCAAGGCCGGGCGCCGCCGGCCACCTTCCGTTCGCCGGTGGTCGAAATCAACATGGCGTAGCGGCCGTGGCAGGCTGGGCGGGATCGCTTGTCGCCACCCGGTCCTCGGCGGGAACCGGCGCACGCCGGCTTTCCAGGCACAGCGCGGTGGCGAGCAACAGAATCACTGCCGCCGTGAAGCAGGCCACCGGCGGCCCTATGAGTGTAGCGGCCGCCGTCAACGGAGTACAAATGGTGGCGGCCGCCAGCCGCGAGACGGGCCAAGCCGACAAATAGATCACGCACCAAGCCGGCAGCAGCATCATGGTGCCATCGTAGGCGTAGACATGCGGGCCGATCGCCAGCGACCCGGCGGTGGCTAAGGCGAATACGGTCCAGAGCGGTTGGGGGCGGCGCGCAGCCCACAGGATCAGCCCTGCCAACAAGATTCTCAGGACCGTCAACAACAATGTGGACGAGAGTCCCAGGTTCAGCAGAATCGCTTCGATGTTGATGTAACTGTCCGGAGAGTAGAACGCGGTCAGGTGCAAAATGAAATCGGCGTAATGCCGCAGTCCGCTCCAACCGATCAGCCAAAACGACAGAGTCAGCTGGGCCGCGACACAAGTCGACAGGCCGGCGAACATGCGCCAGCGCTTTTGAAAAAGCAGGACCAACGGCCACAACAGGAATAGATGGAACTTCACCATTCCCAATCCCAGCGCCAGGCCGCTGGCAAAGAACCTCTTCTTCTCCGCCAGAGCGAAAGCGCCGGTCAGCACCGCCAGGTACAAGGCACAGTCCTGGCCATGCGCGATCCCCAGGGGGCCGAAGATCATGAACACTCCCCAGATCACCGACTCGGGACCGAACCGGCGCCAGGCCCAGATCCAGCAAGCGGCCAGAGCCGTCGACTGGCCGAAGATCCAAACCCAGAATGCGGTGCCGAACGGAAGCAGCGCCAGGGGCGCCATGATGACGGCATACGCGGGCGGCCGGACAAAGGGCCATACGACTTTCCGCGAAGGCATGAACTCCTGTTCGCGCGCCAGTTGGCCGGCCTCCGTGTAAATCGTGTTCCAGTTGCCGTGCAATGCCATTGAGGCGCCGGTATACAAGTTCAGAAAATCGTTGCGGCGCGCATGCGACATCAGAGTGCTGCCCTGTATGATCCACATCACGGCACAAACGATGGCGATGGCCAGCGACTGCTTTGCGGTGATAGGGCGCGGCTTGCTCTTAGTAGGCATATTTGTTGAGTGCGTGGCTACTCGGTTCAGCATTTGGGTCGCCAGAAGAGACCGCCTGGATGGCTACGGCTGCCAGCAGCATGGCCGGCAGTACTGCGTTGTAAGGCGGCTTGGTCAAGACCAGCAGGCATGGCAAGGGCGTGACGGCCAGAGTGAGGAGGGCGCGTATCGGGTAGGATTTCGATTGCGACGCGATCAAAACGAACGGCAACAGGAGTAAAGCCAGGTCCTGGATATAGGCATGGTGGCTCACCAGCAGACCGCAGACCAGTGCCCAGGAAATCCCGGTCTCGAATGACGGCTTCCGGAACAGGATCAAACCGCAGCCGATCGCCGCCACCGCATACAGCACCAACCAGACAGGCGCGATGTCGCCGCCGGCCAGCGCAAAAGCAGCCCCGCGCAAATTGGGCATGTAGCCCAGTCCGGGATTGATCTCGGGACTGGCGAGGACGGCTGCGAACTCGCGGGGCCAGGTGGCGCCTTGCGCCGCGAAGCTGATGGCCATCTGCAACAGGCCTCCGGCCAATCCTCCGCGCAGGACCTTCCAGTCACGCCGGATCATCAGGAATAACGGAACGAAGATGAAGAGCTGTGGCTTGATCGATCCCAGCGATAGCAGCAGGCCCGCCGCGAATGGATGCTCCTTCTGGTACAGGTACACCGCACACGCGGCGCAAAAAAGCAGAAGCAGGCTGTCCTGCCCGGTCGCCAGCGCCATCACCACGGGGATGCTCCACCCGATGAACAGCACGGCTTCGGGAAGCCAACGCCGGGCCAGGAAGACGAATCCCGCCAGGGCCGCGAAATTGAGGAACAGGAATGCCAGGTAAGCCCACCGGTAGGACATCCAACCCAGCGGCTTCAGCAGGATGAAGTAATACGGAAGGCGCGTGCAAATGACGCCGCCGAGAGTGGTGCCGATCTGTTCACCGATCAGTTGATAGTTGGCCTCCCGCGAATAGAGTTGCGGGGTGCCGGACAGGCGCGCACCGGCATAGATCTGCGCAAAATCGTTCCATCCCCGGAAAACGCGATCACCCGTTTGAAGACATATGATGGCCGCCAGGAAAAGGAAGCCCAGCAGCCCGATCCAGACGGTGCTCCGGGCATTCGCGGCAGGATGCTTGGAAGCCATCAGCGGTGATCCGGTGCGCCGGCCTTGTCCCGTGCAAAAACGACCGCCACCCGGTCGGAATAGATTCTCTTCCAGCCCGGAAGAAATGGCAACACCTGCGCCATCGGCGACGTCTTGTGCAGCAGGCAGAAGTTGATTCCGTATTTCGCCAGCAGACGCGTGGGGTCTTCCTGCAGCAGGGCCCAGCGCGCCATTTCGCCAAAAACTCCGGTCCAGTCGTAGACGTCGGCGCGCCCATCTATAAACACCTTATGGTCGGGCAAAGCCCAGATCAGGTAACCGCCGAAGTCGTAGTCGTTGAGCATGGGTCCGGAAAGGCCGCGGCCCCGGATGTAATCCACAGCCTGCACCGGGTTGCTCTGGGCCACTTGCGCCTGCAGATTCGCGCGGCTTGGAAACGCCACCGCCACACCCACGCAGATGCCGGCCATCAGAAGCGCGTTCATGAAGCGTAAGTCGCGGGCCGGATCGTACCGTTCCCAGGCATTGGCGCACAGGCGGCAAATCAGCGGCGCGGCCAGGATGCCAAAGGCGAACAACATCCGCTCGTGCAAAACGGCCATTCCCAGACCCAGCGCCAGCAGCGCCAGTTCTTCCAAGCGGAACCGCCAGCGCCGGGACAGCGCCGCCAGAAAAACGATGCCTACCACTGCGTATAAAGCCCAGGCGCGACTATCGTGCGGGTTGAGCGGCTGCCACTCGCTCACAAACGCGATGTTGTTCGTCTGGTGTAGCAGCAGGTCGAATGGGTACAACACCAGCCGGATACCGAACGGATTCAGGAAAAGCGCGCCCGCCGAAAGGACGGCGGCCGCCACGAAGCGGCGGCGTAACGCGGCGGACCAGCGTTGGCACTCCACCGAACCGTAGGAGAAATCGAAGAAGCTGCATCCCGCTATGAGACCGAGCACCAGCAGGCCCAGCATATAGGACCCATGACAGTTCGCCCAGAGGGCGAACAGCCAGGGCAGACCCCAGAACCAGCGGCGGTCGCGGGTACGCGCCAGGTGGACCAGGAGAAGTTCCAGCACCAAGAAAAAGTGCCCGAGCAACAGCGGGCGGACGGCCAGCCCCACGGTGGCGAAGGCCCAGCCGATGAGTCCGCCCAACAGCGACACTTTCGCATTCCCGGAATAGAGGGAGCAGAAGACATAAAGCGTGACGAACAACAGGCTCGCCACAACGCAGAGCCAGAGCATGAGGCCGGTGTCGCCGGCCAGCCTCCAGGCGCCATAGATACTCAATTGCGCCAGCCATTCGTGAGCGATCCAGGCATGGCCGTGGGTGGTGTAAGAGAGGAAATCGGCGCGCGGGATGGATCGCGTGCGCCAGATGATTTCGCCCAGTTTGAGATGCCACCACAGGTCCGGATCGTTCAAGCGCTCCCGTACGGTGATGACGGTCAACCCCATCAGAGCGGTGGCCAGGAACGCGGGGAACGAGAACAGCCACCGCAGCAGGGAGTATCGCGGCGCAGGCTCCTGCCTCCGCGGCACGCCGGCAGACGGGGATTCGATATCTGGCGCGAGGACGTTCAATCTCGCTGGCCAGTGCAATTCGGGGACCAGCGCGGCAGGCCGGATTGAGGTTCATCTCGCGCCACGGATGGACACAGATGAGGACACGTCCGGGTTGACACTGTGAACGTTTGTAGACATCAGTCCACCGGCGTCGCCTTGGGGATACGGTGTCACCCGCGGCGGGCTCGCGTCCGGCTCTACCAGCCAGACCGTCCGGCCCGCGAAGTATCGAATCAGCCGGGCTGTTTCAGCCGGGACCATTTCGCGGGCCCACACGATCCGGGAGCCGTCGATATCCGCCGCGTTGTACACCCATTCGTCGACCACCGGGTGATTGGGTGCGTACCGCACGATGGCCAGTTGCCGGCCGGGCTCAGCGTTCAAACGCGCAACCACCCGGGCGCGCGCCAGACCCAGACGGGGCGTGCCGTACCACATCGCCGGGAAGCGATCGACCGCGATATGCAGCGGGTCCGCCAATGCGCGCAGCCCGGCCAGCATCAGGCAGCCGATCACCATGGCACGCACCAGGAACCAGCCCGCCGGTGCGCCACCCGGCCGCCATTGCCGGAGATACCGCAGGGCTTGCACGAGGATCGCATAAATCAGGCAGGTCGCCGCGGCCAGGTAATGGGGAAAGAACCAGACATTCAGCGACACTCCCACGACGGACACCGCGCCGCATAATGACAGGAACCGCATGCGGCGGCTGGCTACGGCCCGCCAGAACGCCGGCAGCGGTATGCAGAGGATGGCGCCGAAGAAGAACCAGGCGGCGACTCCGGCGTTTTCCAGCCTGCCCTTGATGAGTCCGGCGAAGCTATGGGCCGCCAGGGCATCCGGCAGTTCCACGGATGCATAGAAGTCCCGCATGACCTGGTGGTGGTAGGGCGGCTCGCGCCGCGTTGGCTGCCAGAAGAAATGCTGCGCCACGGCATAGGTCCGGCGATTCAGCTCGTACGGCAGCGTCAGCGGATTACCGAATACCCGCCAGTTGTAATACGCCATGGCGGCTGCGGTTATGGACAGAAGGAGCAGCAGGGTCCCGATCACCGGGGCGGCGGCGGCGACCCTGGTGGCGCGTGGACGCCGGAACAGCCAGACCAGCAGCGCCACGCCTACCGGCGCGCACAGCAGGAAACCCTCGTAGGGACGCGTATTCGCCAGGATCGCGGCGCCCAGACCCATAATGCCCGCACCGCGCCATCCACCGCCACGCCGTGTGATATAAGGCAGGGCGCCCAAGACCAGAGCCCCGCCCAACGCTACCAGGGCGCCCCCCCAATAGCTGTTCATCCAGTAACTGAAGATGCCGAGCCGGACCGCGGCCAGCATCCCGCCCAGCAAGGCCCACCCCGGAGGCAGCCACTGCTGTAACATCCAGCAAATCGCGCCACACATCAGGCCGGCACTGAGCCACACGCCGAGCCAGGGGATGCCCAGGAACTTCTCGCCGGCGGCCAGCACCAGGCCCTTACCGGGAAAATACATCGACATGTAAGTCGGCTGGTGATCGATATGAAAACTTTCGAAATTCACCCAGAAAGGATGGGTCGGATTGGTCAGGCGTCCGGAGGCGAAGGTATCGCCGGCCAGCAGATAGCTGAACTCGTCGTGGACGAACGGCTGCGGGATTGGAAACAGAGGCAGCAGCATCAGCCTGCCGAGCAACACCGTCGCGATCACGGTCCCCACGGCCAGGCCGCGCCGGCGCGCCATCCGCCCCAGGAAGCGCTCCGCGCGCGCGATGGCACCCCAGTTCAACCGGGGACAGGCGAAAGCCAGAGCCACGATGAGGAGGGTGACACCCGTCTCGATCAGGATCAACGACGGGCCAGTATGTACGGCGGGCATCGCGTAACTGGCTGGCGGTGCACTTTCAATACCGAACCGCAGGTTGGCAAACGGCATGCAATGGAAGGGGACTCTTCTTGACCGAACGCCGGAATTACCTCATCGACTGCGCCGGCCTGGCCGTTATCGTGGCGGTCACCCGTGTCATTTGCCGCAGCCGCTACCTGTACGATATCGATTCGGTCAATTTCGCATTGGCTTTGGATTTCTTCTCGCCGAAGCTCCATCAGCCGCATCCGCCCGGTTATTTTCTATATGTCTGTAGCGGGCGCGTCCTCCAGGCACTGTTCCACGACGCCAATGACGCCCTGGTGGCGTTAAGCATTCTCGCCAGTTGCGCCGCCGTGACGGTCATCTATCTGTTGACCCGCAACTGGTTCGGACGGCGCGCCGCACTGTTCGCGGGAGGCCTGTTTGTGTTCTCGCCCCTCTGCTGGTTTCACGGCATCGTGGCGCTTACCTACATCGTCGAAGCTTTCTTCTCGGCCTCCGTCGGTTACCTCTGCTGGCGCGGCTACACAGGCAACCCTAACTGGTTGATCGCGGCCGCGGTGACACTGGGCGTCTCCGCGGGATTCCGGCCGTCCTCGCTGCTGTTCCTGGGCCTGCTGTGGCTGTTCTCGCTACTCAAGGCCGGGACCCGCACCCGGCTCCTGGCGTTGGCGGTCTTGGGCGTGACCTTGCTGGCATGGGGGATACCGATGCTCCACGCCGCGGGTGGCCTGCGCACTTATTTCGCGGCATTGAACCTTCTCTGGCGCGGGGTGCCGGCCAAGGACGCCATCGGAATTACCTCACCGATACTGTCTCTGGCACGCATGCTGACGATTATTGGAGTGGCCGTGCTGTGCTTCGGATGCGGCTCCGCCTTTGTCTTCCGCAAGCTTCCGGCCGCCGATCCAAGGCGGCGCCAGAGAATTATCTTTACCTGGACCTGGATCGGTCCGGGCCTGCTGTTCTTCAGTTTCGTGTTTTTCCTGTTCGTGAACAGCGGATACCTGTTGCTGTTGAGCCCGCCCTTGTTCGCCTGGCTGGGCGCGGGCGCGGCGGACTGGTGGGGTCGGGCACGCCTCCGCCATTCCCTGAAAGCAGCCTGCCTGGCCGGTGCCGCGGCCCTCCACGTGTGCGCTTTCCTGTTCGGGCCATGGTACTCCTCGTTGCGCTCCGTCAGACAGTTCGAGGCGGATCTTTCGGGCCGGATCGCGGCCGTCCGGCAAAGATTCAAACCCAGCGATACGTTGATCGTCGGCTTTGATTCGCACTTCCTGGGTTACCGGCACGCGGCCTATTATCTGCCGGAATTTCTCGCGGTGGAGTATCCGCCTGTCTCGCAACCCGAAGGCAAGCGAATCTTCGCCGTCGAAAAACGCCGGAGCGAGCTGTTGGCAGTCCTGCCTGTGGAGCGTTTCCACGATTTCGTCATCTTCCCTTTGCCGGACGGCGGGCAGTATGGTGCCTATCGGGATAAGCAGCAGGGGCGCTTCCCCGCGGGCGCACTGATTTCCCATGGCACCAACCCGGTGATGTTCACCGGCAGCATCGACAATCTCAGGTATCTGTTCCCCAGCGGCATGTTGACCAGGGCCGCTGACGGGAGGGTTGCGAGTCCCGCGCCCCGGTCCGATCCGCATACCGGCTGTATACGAACCATGACGAGATCCGGGGGGCATGTATACAGCCGTTCACACGTCGCCCGGGGTGAGAGCTAAGCACCGGTCAAAAAGCGCGGCCTGATTAGCTGTTACCTCCTCCAAGTGATTGGGCTTCAAATTGCCTCCTCCATGGCGCCTTCGGGCTCATCGAAAACCAAGCAGTAAGGAGAATAGTGAATGAAAGACACTCTGCTGAAGCTCTTTGCGAAGCTGCAAATCTTCAAACAAGACCATGGTCAGGACCTCATCGAGTACGCGCTGGTGGCCGCCGTCGTAGCTCTGGCGGCAGTTGCCGGCATGGGGAACCTCGCCGGCGCAATCAACAACGCGTTCTCGGTCGTGGGCAGCACGCTGACCAAGTACGCCACCTAGTTAGATCCCGGAAAGGGGCGTAAGTGGTTCGCCATTGCGCCCCTTCCACCGGAAAATTCTGAAGTCACCGTTTTCAGTCTTCTGTCTTCAGGACATCTCCAGGAATAACGATGAATTTGAGTTGGTGGTCGATTTTTGTAGTCCTGGCAATCGCCACGCTGTGGGACCTGGCTACGCGGCGGATCCCGAACTGGCTGGTGGTCCCGTTTCTGCTCGCCGGACCGGCGGTCAGCGTTTGGCGCCACGGTTGGCACGGCCTGGCAGCCAGTTTGGGTGGCATTGCCGTGGCCGCACTGATCACCGGACCGATGTGTTGGTTGCGCGGGATGGGGATGGGAGACCTGAAACTTTGCGCGGGAATCGGCGCCTGGATCGGGCCGGGACCCGTTTTTTTTGCGCTGGTGATGACGGCTATCGCCGGCGGAATCATGGCTGTGGGCTATGCCTTACTTCACGGATCGTTGGGCCGGTCGCTGGACAGTACCGGGAATCTGCTGCGCAGCGGTTTCCGGGGAGCTCCGCGGCGGGTTGCGTCTCTGGATAATCCCGCGGGATTGAGCGTTCCATACGCACCGGCGATCGCTATCGGCACAGTCCTGGCATTCTTGGCGAATCATGGATAAGTTTGCGCGGGAGGAGTCTTCATGCAAAGCCTGTCAGCCGTAATCGTCAGTCTCGACGGCGATCGGCGCCGGACGCTGATCACGGCGCTGGGCAGTCAGGGCGTCATGATGACCCGGGAATTCGGCGGCTACCCGGCTTTAGATCCTCTGCTCAAAGCGACAGCGGCGGACTGCCAGATTGCGGTGATCGACCTGGTGCCGGATACGGAAACCGCCTTGAACCTGGTGGAGAACCTCTCCCGCAGCGACCCGTCACTCACCGTGATGGTTTATGCGGAGGGCAGTGATCCGGAACTCCTGATGCGCAGCATGCGGGCCGGGGCGCGCGAGTTCCTGATGCACCCGCTTTCCGGCAAGGCGCTGCAGGAATCGCTGGCGCGGACGGCGGCGCGGTTGGAATCGTCCCAGATCCGCAAGGCTGCCGGCAAGGTGTTGGTGTTCGCCTCCGCCAAGGGCGGCGCCGGCGTGACCACCTTAGCCAGTAACTTTGCGCTGGCGTTGCGGCAGGAATCCGGAAAAGATATTGCCCTGGTGGATCTCAATCTGCATTTGGGAGATGTTTCGATCCTGCTGGGGATCAAGCCGCGTTACACGGTATTGGACGCTCTTCGCAACGCCAACCGGATGGACATGGACCTGCTGTCCACGCTGATGGTGGATCACGATTCCGGCCTGTCCGTGCTGGCCGGACCGGACGAGTACCAGCCGCTCAACACGGTGGAGAATGGCAATCTGCGGAAGCTGCTGCGCGTCCTGCGCGGGCGGTACGCGTTCGTGGTGGTGGACGGCGGATCTTCCGGTTTGGGTCCGGATTCGGAGTCGCTCCTGCAATTGGCGGACGTCGTTTACCTGGTGACCCAGGTGGATATCCCCTCCCTGCGCAATGCGCAGAGGGTCTTGAGCCATATACAGAAGTCCGAGCCGGCCGGACGGAACGTGGAAGTGGTCTTGAATCGCTTCGACAGCCGGGGCGGCATCGACCGGGAGCAGATCGAGCGCGCGCTCACGGCGCAGGTGAAGTGGAGGATGCCGAACGATTACGCGGCGGCGCGGAGTTCCCACAACACGGGTGCGCCGCTGGTGCTGGAGAAGTCCGAACTCTCGTCCGCCCTGCGCCGCATGGCGCAGACGGCTTGCGGGAAGAGTCCGGACAACAGCAAGAAGCGGAGATTGGGTTTGTTCGGTTAGGCGGGAGATGCGGAGACTATGAACGCGACAGATTTTGACCAACTGAAGACCGAAGTACACCATACGGTCATTTCCAAGATGGACCTGGAAAGGCTCTCCGCGGTGAACGATACCAGGGCCCGCCAGGCGGTGGCGCTGCTGGTGCAGGAAATCGTCGCCTCCGAGAAGGTACCTTTGAACGCCGCGGAAAAAGAGCGCATCCAATCGGATCTTCTGGACGAGATCTTCGGCCTGGGGCCGTTGGAGCCGCTGCTCAAGGACCCCACGATTTCGGACATCCTGGTAAACCGCCAGAACCTGGTATACATCGAACGGGCCGGCATCCTGGAGCGGGTCGACGTGAAGTTCCGCGACGATGCCCACCTGTTGCAGGTCATCGACCGCATCGTCTCCCAAGTCGGCCGCCGGGTTGACGAATCCTCGCCGATGGTGGATGCACGCCTGCCGGACGGCTCCCGGGTGAACGCCATCATCCCGCCGCTGGCCCTGGACGGCCCGGCGCTTTCCATTCGCCGTTTTGGCGCGGCTCCCCTGACCGCGCAGCAAATGATCGATTTGAAGACCCTGTCGCCGGAGATGCTGGAAGTGCTTTCCGCGGCGGTCCGCGCCCGCACCAGCATCCTGATTTCGGGAGGCACCGGCGCCGGCAAGACCACCTTCCTGAACATGCTTTCGAAGTTCATCCCGGCCTCCGAACGTCTGGTGACGATCGAGGACGCCGCCGAGCTGCAACTGCAGCAGGAAAACACCGTGCGGCTGGAGACGCGGCCTCCCAACGTGGAGGGCGCCGGCGCAGTGCGGCAGCGCCAGCTCCTCATCAACAGTTTGCGTATGCGGCCGGACCGCATCATCATCGGCGAGGTCCGCGGCGACGAAGCCTTCGACATGCTACAGGCCATGAACACCGGCCACGAGGGCTCCATGACCACCATTCACGCCAACTCCTGCCGGGACGCCCTGTCGCGGCTCGAATCCATGGTGGCCATGGCCAACTTGAATCTGCCGGAAAGGGCCGTGCGGCACCAGATGGCATCCGCCATCACGCTGGTCGTGCAGATCTCGCGGCTCAGCGACGGGACCCGGAAAGTAGTGAACATTTCCGAGATCACCGGCATGGATGAAGAAACCATCAGCATGCAGGACATTTTCACGTTTTCGCGCAAGGGCATCGGGCCGGACGGCAAGGTGATCGGCGCATTTCAACCCTCGCGCATTCACCCCAGGTTCCTCGAGCGGCTACGCGTATCCGGCATTTCCTTGCCGCCAGGCCTGTTTGAGCGCGCGATGGAGGTCCGTTGAACGGAGGATTCGGAACATGCTGAACATCGTGATTGTCGTGTTCGCAGCGGTGTTTCTGGTGGCCGTGCTGCTGTTGTCGGTGATCGGCGCGGAGCGCAGCAAGCAGGCGCAGCAAACCATCAGCCGGCTGCGGTCGTTGGTGATCGTGGGCTCCGGCAGCGCCGAGGACGGTCTGGACTTGCGCAAGCAGGAGCGCCTCAGCCAGATCCCCTGGCTGAATCGCCAACTGGTCCGGGTCAATATATTTCCGCGGCTGCAACTGCTGCTCTACCAGGCGAATGTCAAACTGACGGTGGGCGCGCTGCTGCTGCTCTCGACACTCTGCTGGATGGCCACGGCCATGGCGGTGAACTGGCGCACCGGCGCCACACTGCTGGCGGTAGGAATCGGCGCGCTGGCCGCTGCCGTACCTTTTGTGTACGTCCTGTGGAGGCGCGCCAGTCGCTTTTCCGCTTTCGAGCAACTCCTGCCCGACGCGCTGAACCTGATGGTGGGAGCGTTGCGGGCGGGCCACAGCCTGACATCTTCGATCGGGATGGTCGGCCGGGAGATAGCGGACCCGATTTCACGGGAGTTCCGCAAGTGTTTTGACGAACAGATGTTCGGGATTGAAACCCGCGTCGCCATGGTGAACCTGGTGAATCGTGTCCCCATTCAGCCCGTGCGCATCATCGCTACGGTGGTCCTGATCCAGAAAGAGACCGGCGGCAACCTGGCGGAGGTGCTGGAGAAGGCTGCTTATGTCATCCGGGAGCGCTTCAAGCTGCGGCGCCAGGTGCGGGTGCACACGGCGCAAGGCCGCATGTCCGGCTGGATTCTGGCGATCCTTCCCGTCGTGCTCGGGTTCCTGCTGTACTTCATCAACCCGGAGCACTTCAGCCTTCTCTGGCGGCGTCCTCTGGGCTTGAAAATGCTCTATGGCGCGGCGTTGATGCAGGTGGTCGGAACGCTGATCATCCGCAGGATCATCAACATTCGGATTTGAGGCCCAACGATGACACTGGCACTGATCGCATTCGCAGCCGTTTTCGTTCTCGCCGCCAGCGGCCTGCTGCTGCTGTTCTATCGGGACATCACCGCGCGGCGCATGGCCAGCGTGGTTTCGCCTGCCGCCGAAGGTGACGGCCTGGTGGACCGGCTGATGCGTTTGCGTTCCACCTCCACCGTGGAGAGCATCATTCAGCCGTTCCAGAAAGTGCTCCCGCGCAGCCCTCTGGAAGCCTCCGTCGTCCAGAAGCGGCTGATCCGCGCCGGTTATCGCAAAGACGCTTATGTGAACATCTTCTATGGCACCAAGGTGCTGACACCCCTGCTGCTGGTTCTGGCCGTAAGTGTCAGCGGCCTTTATGACTACTTCGGATTCTTCGCGTATGCCCTGGCCGCCGGGCTGGGTTTCCTGGCGCCGGATTTTTGGCTGGGTCACCTTATCTCCACGCGCCAGACCAATATACGGGTGGGGCTGCCGGAGGCCCTGGACTTGATGGTGATCTGTGCCGAGGCGGGCCTGGGCCTGGATCAGGCGATCGTGCGCGTGGCCGATGAGATGTCGCTCAGCCAACCCGATGTCAGCGACGAGCTGGGTTTGACTGTCCTCGAACAGCGCGCCGGCCGCCCCCGCACCGCCGCCTGGCGCAATCTCGCCGAACGCACCAACGTGGATAGCGTGCGCGCCATGGTGGCCACCCTCGTGCAGGCGGATCAGTTAGGAACCAGTATTTCGAAGACTCTGCGCGGATATTCCGATACCCTGCGCGTCCAGCGTTGGCAGCAGATCGAGGAGTTGGCGGCCAAAACCACCATCAAGCTGATCTTCCCGCTGGTGTTATTTATTTTTCCGACTGTGTTCGTAGTAATACTGGGCCCTTCCGTCATCACCTTGATTGAAGGGTTCCAAAGGTTTTTTCACTAAATCAGAAAGGTTGTAACTCGAAAGGAAACGACTATGGATAACGTAACTTTGATTCGCGTGGTAGCGGGTGTTCTGTTCGTGATTGTGCTGTTCGTGCTGATTCAGCGGCGCCGCAACCGCGTGAACTAGGAGGCGGCAGTCACGGGTGCCATTTCGTGGGCCGACCAGCCGGAGGGGAACCAATGAGCGGAGAGACCGTGTACGTCTTCAATACAACGCGGCAATGTTTCCTCAGCCTCAATGTGTCCCTGGCCGATACTCGTTTCTCCCGTTTGCGGGGCCTGTTGGGCAGGATGAAGCGGCGCCGCGACGATGGGCTGTGGGTCACGCCATCGCAGGGCGTCCACACGATGGGAATTCTGTTTCCGATCGACGTGGTTTATCTGGATGCTCACAACCGGGTGATCCATTTGATCGAGCACTTCCGTCCGTTCCGGATTGCTCGGATTCGAGTCCACGCCAGGAGCGTATTGGAGCTGCCTGCGCGGACGATTTATATTTCGGGTACCCAGGTCGGCGACGAGTTGCTGATTTGCGCGCCCGAGGAGATGGAAGATTATTGGAGGGGCCTGGACACTCGCGCCGCGGGAAGAAGCGAAGGCGCAGCCGGGTGATACACATATGCGATGGGATCTACCAATCCGCCGTTTAAAGGGGGAAAGGCGCGACAAGCGAAAACAGCAACGCCGTCCAGGCAGCCCGCTGGTGGCGCACTACTGGACCGGCGGCCCGCCCGCGCCGCGCCGGATCGCGAACGTGAGCATCGCCGGCGCTTTCATCGAAGCTCCCGATGAATGGCCTGTCGGCACCATTCTGCGGTTGACCGTGCAGCCGGAGCCTGCCGGCGCGCCGCCGGTCCGGCATGGCGGCGGCGGCCCGCCTCCGTGCGAGATCCACGGCACCGTGGTCCGCCTGGAGCCCGCCGGCTTTGCGGTCGAGTTCATTGTTCGCACCCGCGCCGAGCGGAACCGGTTTGCACAGTATCTGCAGGACACTTTGCCGCCGGACAAGCCCGTCCGCGGCACGGTGCTGATCGCTGAATAACCGCCCTGGCACCGGGCGGACGCGCGTCTGGCGGGTCTACCGGCGCGCTCTACGGAACTAAACCCACTCCAGCGCGCCCTTTTTGTACGCCCAGATGTAACCAACGATCAGGATGGCGAGGAACACAACCACTTCGGCCACGCCAAACCAGCCGAGCGTCCTATAGCGGACGGCCCACGGAAACAGGAAGATCGTCTCCACGTCGAAAATCACGAACAGGATGGCGATGATGTAAAAGCGCACGGTATAGCGGCCGCGCGAGTCCGAGGCCGCCTTGATGCCGCATTCATAGGCCTCCAGCTTGGTCTTGAAAGGCGCCGAAGGCCGTACCAGCTTGGCGATAACGATCGTCACCACCGGGAAGGCGATGGCAATCGCCAGGAAGATGAAGATCGGGATGTAACCGCTCGGCATCGCCACAAATATATCATGGTTCAAGCGCATGAACGACGATCCGAGGAAGGCGTATGAATCCCGTCTGGCCGCACGCCGCGCGGCCATAGCGCGGCACGAGGCGCGGCACCGGATGATCGGCAATGCGCGGCTGCTGGTGTTTGTCGCCGCCGGCGTGCTGGCCTGGATCGCCTGGGGACGCGGCCTCGCCAGTCCGCTGTGGCTGGCGCTGCCCGCGGCGGCATTCGCCTGCCTGGTGGTGATGCATGAGCGGCTTCTGCGCGCGCTCAAAACTGCGCGGCGGTCGGCGGCACATTACCAGAAGGCGCTGGCGCGGCTGGACGGGCAATGGGCCGGACACAGCGAAACCGGCGCGCGATTCCTGGACGCATCGCATCCTTACGCCGAGGATCTGGATCTATTCGGGCGCGGATCGCTTTTCGAGCTTTTGTGCAGCGCGCGTACGCGGATGGGTGAAGAAACGCTGGCCGGCTGGCTGCTTTCGCCGTCCCCGCCGGAAGTCCTGCACGCGCGGCACCAGGCCATCGCCGAACTGCGGCCGATGCTGGACCTGCGTGAAGACCTGGCCGTGCTGGGCGAAGATGTGCGCACGGGCGTGCACCCCGAGGCGCTGGCCGCTTGGGGCGAACAGCCGCCGTGGCTCGAATCGCGCGCGGCGCGGCTGGCCGCCTTTCTGATCCCCTGCCTGCTGGCAGCCAGCGGCGCGCTCTGGGCCTTACGCGGATGGCGCGATCCGTTCTTCGCCATGCTGGCCCTGCTGGCGATTTTCATCGCGCGCTACCGGCGGGAGGTCCATCGCGTGGTGGAAGCCGTCGAACAGCCGGCGCACGATCTGGCGCTGTTGTCGCAGGTGCTGGAGCGCCTGGAGCGGGAACAATTCGCCGCGCCGCGGCTGGTCGGCCTGCGCGCCGCTCTGGACGTGGACGGCCTGCCGCCCTCCGCGCGCATCCGCCATCTCAACCGGCTGATCGAGATGCTCGATTCCCGGGAAAACCCGTTTATGCGCGCCGTGGGACCGCTGATGCTGTGGACCGAGCAACTGGCCTTCGCCATCGAAGCCTGGCGGCGGGTCTCCGGACCTGCGCTGCGGCGCTGGCTGGCTTCCGCCGGCGAGATGGAAGCCTTGTGCTCGCTGGCGGCCCACGCCTACGAACACCCGGCCGACGTTTTCCCCGAGATGTCGAACGTTGACGCCTGCTTCGACGGCGAATCGCTCGCCCATCCGCTGCTCGACGAGAAGCAGGCGGTGCGCAACAGCGTCCGCCTGGGCGGCGACCTGCGCGTGTTGATCGTCAGCGGTTCCAATATGTCCGGCAAGAGCACCCTGCTGCGTACCGTCGGAGTCAACGCGGTGCTGGCCCAGGCGGGTGCCACGGTTCGTGCGCGGCATCTGCGCATCTCTCCGCTGGCTCTGGGCGCGTCCATACGCATACTCGATTCCCTGGCCGGCGGCACGTCGCGTTTCTATGCGGAGATCACGCGTCTGCACCAAATCATGGAGCTGACCTCCGGCGGGCTGCCGGTGCTGTTTCTGCTGGATGAGCTGTTGCACGGCACCAACTCACACGACCGCCGCATCGGCGCGGAAGCCATCGTGCGCGGCCTGGTCGCGCGCGGCGCCATGGGGCTGGTCACCACCCACGACCTGGCCCTGGCACAGGTCGCGGAGTCACTCGCGCGGCACGCCGCCAACGTTCACTTCGAGGATCAGTTCGCCGACGGGCGCATGAGCTTCGACTACCGGCTGCACACGGGCGTAGTGACGAAGAGCAACGCCCTCGAGCTGATGCGCTCCGTGGGATTGGAAGTCTAGACGAACTTGTATGCGCCCGGCACGGGCAGCGGCGCCGGCTCCATTTTCACGTCGTACCCAAAGCTCTTCGGCATCAGGTCCAACTGCGAGTTCATGATCTGCTCCCAACTGATCTCCTCGCCCGAATAAGCCGATTCGCGTGCCATGATCGCGGTCAAAGTGCTTTCCGCGATGGGCAGCGAAAAGTTCAAATACGGACCCTCGCCACGAATGCTGCGGACCAGGTTGATGTGCTCCTGCACGTACGGATTGATGCCCTTGGCGCCCAGATCCATGCCGTTGCTGCGGCTCCGGGTGCCCACGATCTGGTCGCTCACATTGTTGTACACGCCCTTGGGATACTGGCGGCAGTGACTGCTCAGGTGTACGCCGTTCGCATATGTGAAGTCGGAACTCATGTGGTCGTAGATGTTGCCGTAGAGCTCTTCGCGCGGCCGCCACGCCGCGCCACCCGACGCCACCACCTTCTCCGGATGGCCGCCCATCACCCAGTTCATGAAGTCGATGTTGTGGAAGTGCTGCTCCACGATCTGGTCGCCGCAGATCCAGATGAAGGAGTACCAGTTGCGGAGCTGCCACTCCATGTCGCTCCATTTCGGATCGCGGTGATCGGCATGAAACACCGGGCCGCTCAGATAATACGAATAGAGCGCGGTGATTTCGCCGATGGCGCCGTCGCGGATCTTGCGCACGGTCTCCACATACTCGCGATGGGCGTGACGCTGGGCGCCGGAAACTACCGTCAACTTGCGTTCGGCCGCCAGTTTGCCGGCGGCGATGAAGCGGCGGGCGCCCACCGGATCGGTGGCGATGGGCTTTTCCGTGAAAACGTGCTTGCCCGCATTGATGGCGGCCTCGAAATGCATCGGCCGGAAACCGGGCGGCGTACAGAGCATCACGATATCGACATCCGACGCCAGCAACTTCTGATAGGCATCGAAGCCGGTGAAGTGATGGTCCGGTTCCACGCGGACGCGCGGCTGAATAGACGCCACCAGGTCCTCCGCGGTCATCTCCTTGGGCTGGCCGTTGCGCTCGACCGTAATGCCGGCGTAGCGGCTGACGAACTTCGCGTCGCGAAGGCGCGCCAACGACTGTTCCAGGTGGTCCTCAAAAACGTCGGCCATGGCGATCAGCTCGACGTTCTCGTTGCCGGTGAGCATATCCACGGCCGCCTGCGTACCGCGCCCGCCGCAGCCCACCAGTCCGGCTTTCAGCCGGTCGCCGGCCGCGCGAACTCCCCGCGGCTGGAAGAGGGAGAGCGCCGCGGCTCCGGCGCCCAGTAGGCCCCTGCGCGAAATGCCATTCGGATCTTGCATGACCTCGACGGTATCACAATGGCTGTGTAGCGGCAGGCCGCGGGAAGGCGCCCGATCTAGGCGGCGCGGGCCAACTGGGGCACGATCTCCTGGACTTTGGCCGCTCGGGGCGGCTTCTCGAAGATCTCCAGCAGAATGGCGCGGACCCGGCGGAAGCGCTGGCACTCGGCACAGCCACACTGCCCCGCGCCGGTGGCGTGCTCGATCAGATAGTCGAGTTGCTCACGCATGACGTCCGCGTCTCCGGCTGGTTCGGTAACTCTGGGAACTTCAATCTGTGGTGTCATCGCATCCACCTCCGTCACCTAGATAGATGTACGGGACGGCAAGCCGGTTAGTTCGCGAGTGTAAAAGAATGTCAGTTCAGGATGAGTAAAGCTTCATTTTCTTTCCGCCGATTTAGTAAGCGTGATCGAAGATGCGCCGGATTTCGAACTAATGGCCAACCGCTTCCACCGCCTGGTGAAAGAAGTCTTGCAAGGAGAGGTGCGCCGCACCTGTTTCCAACCCTGGGAGGTGACTTTTCTCATCGACCTGCAAGACTGCCGCCTGACGCGATCGCGCCGGAACGAGGCCCTGCGCCGGTACGAGCGCGTAGTCGGACGCCAGGTGGAACGCGGCGAATTGCCCCCTGTCCGATTCTCGGAATTCGTCGGCCGGCGGGCGCGCAAGCTGGCCCTGATGCCGCCGCCCTCACAGGCGATGCACGACCCGGCGACCCTCCATCCGTAGTTTGCCGCTCAGCACCATCTGGATGGCTTCACTGTAAATTCTGTGCTCCTCTTTTAAGATGCGCGCGGAGAGGGTCTCGACGGTATCGTCGTCCAGCACCGGGACCGCCGCCTGTACGATGATGGGACCGGCATCCAGGTACTCGTCCACGAAATGGACGGTGCAGCCGCTCACCTTTACTCCGTGTTCCAGCGCCTGGTGTTGGGCGTCCAGGCCCGGAAATGCCGGCAGCAGGGATGGATGAATATTCAACACCCGCCCGGTGAATTCCCGCACGAAGCCGGCGCTCAACAGCCGCATATAGCCTGCCAGGCAGACCAGATCCACGGAGTGCTTCCGGAGTTCTTCCACCAGCATGCCGTCGTAGACGGTGCGATCCAGGCCTTTCGACGGGATGCACACCGCCGTCAAACCGCGTGCCCGGGCCAGATCCAACCCGGGCGCTTCCGGCCGGTTGGAAATGACGATGGCGATCTCGGCCTCGATGGCTCCGGCAGCGACGTTGCGCGCAATGGCCTCGAAGTTCGAGCCGCGTCCGGATAACAGAATGCCCAGCCGCTTCATGGATAGATCACCCTCGCGCCGCCCCGCCGGCGGGCCACCACGCTGCCGGCGGTGAAAAAAGGCTCCCGCAGCCCGCGCAGCACCGCCTCGGCCCGCCGTATGCCGGTCCGCGGCACGGCCACCAGCATGCCCACACCCAGGTTGAAAGTGCGCCGGTAATCGTCATCCGGAAGATTGCCCAGACGGCGGAGCAGTTCGAAAACCGGCGGGATCTCCCAGGCCCGGGTGTCGATCTGCGCGGCGAGCCCCGGCGGCAGCATGCGCGGCGTATTATCGGTAATGCCACCGCCGGTGATATGCGCGGCGCCGCGCAACAGCCCGGCGCCGGCCAATGCACGAATCGGTTTGAGATAACTCCGATGCACCTGGAGAAGCACATCGGCGACGCTGCCGCCCAGCTCGGGGACGACGCTTTCGGGCTTATAGCCCGCCACATCGAACAGAAGCTTGCGCGCCAGCGAGTAGCCGTTGGTATGGAGTCCGGACGAGGGCAGCCCCAGCAGAATGTCGCCGGCGCGGATGCGTGCGCCGGTCAGCAACGCGCGCCGTTCGGCCGCGCCTACGATGAACCCGGCCAGATCGTATTCGCCGGGCGAGTACAAGCCGGGCATCTCGGCCGTCTCGCCGCCGATCAGGGCACAGCCATTGCGCCGGCACCCGCGTGCCAGTCCCGCCACGACCTGCGCCGCCACCCCGGCCTCCAGCTTACCGGTAGCAAAGTAATCCAGGAAGAACAACGGCCGCGCGCCCTGCACGGCGATGTCGTTTACGCAGTGATTCACCAGGTCCTCGCCGATGGTGTCGTGGCGGCCGGTGGCAAACGCGATCTTGATTTTGGTGCCCACGCCGTCCGCCGAGCTGATCAGCACCGGGTTTCTCCATCCGGCCAGCGAGTAGCAGGCGCCGAACGATCCGATGTCGGTCATCACGCCGCGCGTAAAAGTACTCCGCGCCAGCTTGCGTATCGCGGAAACGGCCCGGTCGGCCTCGTCGATGTTGACCCCGGCATCCTGGTAGCGCATCGAATGGAATCCATAGTATAGCCGCGGACAGGCCCGATTGACCGGCGGAGGCATCTGAAACGATGCGATTGAGATTGGGTGCTTCTCCAGTCTGGCCCAGCGATTCCCGGGCAGGGTCCGGCCGGCCGTGCTACAGTAGCCGGGAATGGAACATATTCGTGCGGAAACCTGCGATGGCCTGCTGATCCTGAACCTGGCGCGCGGCAAGGCGAATGCGCTGAATTATGAGCTGATTGA
>DATJYO010000035.1:0-64850 GCA_035499555.1 Bryobacteraceae bacterium | reverse complement strand
TCGCGTGCCGCTCGAGTGACGATGTGGTATGGTTTCTTCACGGCGGTAGGCTCCTTTCGGGATTTCAGTCTGGCAACCGGATTCTATCGAATCGGCGCCAACCGCCGCCTACCTACCTTCAACTAGACTCGGGACGCCCTCATCGAGCGGGCATCCAGATAGGCACCCGAAACTGCGGGAACTCCGGTCGTCGCGCCGCAGGACTCGAGCAGACAGCACTCCGGGTCGGCTCCCGCGTAAAGAACTCCAAAGCAGCCGGGCTTACCGCAATCCGGATCATCGAAGCGATAGCTGCCGGTCGCGCCGAAGAACACGGGGTTGTGGACCCTCTGATGATGGCGATAGAGCACCTCGCCTGCATCCAGCGTGCAGATAAGTGGTTGTTGTAAATGCAGCTCCGGGTGAGGAGGTGGGTGCTCGCCCGGGGGATCAATCACAGTGCGCCCTGCTCACCGTACGTGCTCGCCGCGCTAATGACGTCGGCGACCTTTCCTTCGCGTAAGGCCTCTATGGGGGTCTTCCCGCCTAGTCTTTCCGTCGGGCTAGTGAAAAAATTCAGCTGCATCCAAGGATCAAGTGCACTTAGGGCCCTCAAAGCATCCTCAATACCAGAAAGCGTCTTGCCATCCTCGAACTGAAAGCCCGGGTAACTATATCCGCGCCTGCCTTGCGTCAACGCAAGGAGTTGGTTCGAGGATCGCCGTTTGTCAACTGCTTGGCGGGAAAGGCTGAGAAAATCCGCAACCTGTTCCGACGTCAAAGCGCCTCCAGCGGCCCTAAGCATCTCTTGACGGCGATACAGACCTCGGAGCTTTGCCGCGACGAGCGGATCATCTTCCGCAAGCTCGGCAGCCCAAGGAGCGGAACTCAACGCCTCCAGCACGACCATGTGATCGGTGGGCGCAGCCGTTGCCTCATCGATCAGCGTGTTCGGCAGATCGTCCTCAAGGCTTCGAACCGCTCGAAGAATACGGGTGTAGAATGCTGGATACTTCGTATGAGAAAACTGCCGCAGCGTCGCGAGAAGGAAATGATGCTCTGGGGCGGGATCCCGATCAATATCAAGGCAGAACCGCTTGTCCACGAGTGCCGTTCGAACCAGGAACTTCTCTAGGTTTAGGTTGAGCTTCTGGTTCTTGCATTGAAAGAGCAGGCATCTCTCGTTCATCTCGACTATCACATCGGGAGCAGAGTGAGCGATCCACACTCTCAACGTGGTCTTGTGCGGGATTCTGGAGAACGAGAACCAGCGGTTGCCGTTCTTGTCCTTGCCCCCAAGCCACTTCTGGATCGCGGTCTGGACCTCTTCAACTGTTTCAGGTTGCGCCGAATATGTAAGCATTCCGTGCCTCGGTTGACAAAATCATTCTCGCACGTTAAATGCCACTTCGTCAAATTCAGGATGTTGAGAGATGACCTCCCCACAATTCCGCTCCCAACGGTTGATCTCGGTCGAGCGGCTCTTCTAGGTGGCCAGACCCAAAAACACTGGCTTGGTTTTGGAACGAGAAATTGACTGTCGGCGCTGGCCGGAGTCGCTCTGTCTGTAAAACGTTAACGCGGTACTCGGATATATGGGGATAGAAGCCAGCACATGCCTCCGCCACCACCATTTCGCCCATCGCATGCGCCGATCAGGAACGATAAAAGCCCTTGTGCCCCCGCCCCACTCACCCGCTCAGCCGCCCCGTCAGACTCAGCAGCAGCACCCCCAGCACGATCAGCGTAATCACCACGTACTGCCGGTCCTTCTGCAGCGCAAAAGCCGCCACCGAAAACGCCACCCGCGCTACCGGCGTCGCGATCAGCAGGATCAGCCCGAGTTGCATCAGCCGCCGGCAGTGGAAGCCCACCGCCCCGCCTACGATCCCCTGAATGTGGCGCAGGTACTCCGGTTCGCCCCGGAACACCTGGTAGCTGGGCCGGCTCCCGCCGAACTGGATCAGATACCAGATCCCGCCCGCCGCCACCACCAGTGCCGACAGGATGACACCACAGCGCAACAAGTTGCCGATGATCTCGTCCACCCGCTGATCCGTGAGCGGCGCCCGCCTGCTTTCCCCCGCCATCACACCCGCCCCGTCACGCCGTTGTAGATCATCTCGGCCGCCAGTACCGCCACCACCACCGCGAAGACCCAGCGCAAAGTCTTCGTCGGAGCCGTCGGCAGCAGCCGCGCGCCCGCCAGTGATCCGGCCAGCACCCCCAGCACCACCGGCATCGTCAGCCCCGGATCGATGTAGCCGCGCTGCAGATACACGCCCGCGCTGGCCGCCGCCGTGACCCCGATCATGAAATTGCTCGTCGTGGTGGAGACCTTGAACGGCACCCGCATGGCCCGGTCCATCGCGATTACCTTCACCGCGCCCGAGCCGATCCCCAGCAGGCCCGACAGGCCCCCGGCCACAAACATCACTCCGAAGCCCGTCTTCACATGACTCACTTTGTAGTGGCGTGTGCCTTCGGGCGTGGGAAAACTGCCGTTCAGGTTCAGGCGCAGCGCCAACCGGTCGTCCGGCTCACCCACCCGCGTCGCTGGATGCGCACGCGTCGAAGCCCAAGCCGCTTGCAGCAGCACCACCCCGAACACTACCGCCAGCACCGACGGGGCGACCTTCCCCGCGGCATACGCGCCGCACACCGCTCCAGTCGTGGTGGCAATCTCCAGGAACATGCCCATCCGGATGTTCGAAATACCTTCCCGCACGTACGCCGCCGCCGCGCCCGACGAGGTGGCGATCACCGAAATCAGCGTGGCGCCCATCGCGTAGTGCAGGTCGATTCCGAGAAGCAGCACCATCGCCGGCGTAATCACCACGCCGCCGCCCAGCCCGGTCAGGGATCCCAGGAACCCGCCCACCACCGAGATCGCCCCCACCAACACCGTCAGTTCGAGTATAGTCATGGGTAGAGTTGCGGCCGGTCTTGGATCCGAGCCACCTGCGGCGAGTGGCAATTGAAGAGCCAAAGCGATTTTCAGAACAATTGAAAACAAGCCATCTATTGGCTTCGTTCGTATTTTTTCGCCTATGCCCCGGCCTTAGCCACCTTTACCTCGTGTATCTCCCCGCGGGCATACCGCGCCCGCAGGACCTTCTTGTCCAGCTTCCCCACGCTGGTCTTCGGAATCTCCGCGATCAGCGCCCAGCGCTCCGGCAGCCACCAGCGCGCCACCCGCCCCGCCAGGAACTCCCGCAGTTCCGCCACCGTCGCCGTCGCACCCGGCTTCATGACCACGCAGGCCAGCGGGCGCTCGTCCCAGCGCTCGTCCGGCACCCCGATCACCACCGCCTCCAACACGTCCGGATGCGCGATCAGGTGGTTCTCCATCTCCATCGAAGAGATCCACTCCCCGCCCGACTTGATCACGTCCTTCGACCGGTCCGTGATCTGCAGGTAGCCCTTCGCGTCCACCACCCCCACATCGCCCGTGCGCAGCCACCCGCCATGGAACTTCTCGGGCGCGTCCTCCAGGTAATACGATCCCGTCACCCACGGCCCCCGTACCTCGATCTCGCCCACCGCCGCGCCATCCCACGGTAACTCCCGGTCTCCGTCCATCAGCCGCATCTCTATCCCGGCCACGATCCGCCCGCTCTTGTTCATCCATTCGAGCTCTTCCCCTTTGCGCGTGCCGCGCGGCGGCACCGCCACCGCCCCCAGCGGACTCGTCTCCGTCATCCCCCAGCCCTGCACTACCCTGACCCCATGGCGCCGCAGGAAGCCTTCCTGCATGCTCCGCGGCACCGCCGCGCCCCCGCACAGTACGCAGCGCAGCGACGAGACGTCCACCCCGTGTGCGTCCACGTAGCGCAGTACATCGTTCCAGATCGTGGGCACCGCGCCCGAAAGCGTCGGCCGTTCCGCCACGATCATCCGGCAGATGCTCTCGGCTTGCAGGAAGCGGTCCGGCATCAGAATGTCCGCGCCGCACAGCCAGCCCGAATACGGCAGGCCCCAGGCGTTCGCGTGAAACATGGGAACCACCGGCAGGACCTTGTCGCTGTCCGTCAACCCCACCGAGCTCGCCATCAGCGACGCCAAGGCGTGCAGGTACGTCGAGCGGTGGCTGTAGACCACGCCTTTGGGATTGCCGGTGGTCCCGCTGGTGTAGCACATGGACGATGCCGTGTTCTCCGGCATCTCGGGCCAGGACGCCACCGGCTCGGACCCGGCGATCGCTTCCTCGTAGCGCAGGGTTTCCCCCGGCAGCGTGCCGCCCTCGCCGATCACGATGTAGCGTTCCACGGTCTTCAGGTGCGGCGCGATCTTCCCCAGCAGCGGCGTCAGCGAACTGTCCACGATGACGATGCGGTCCGCCGCATGGTTGATGATGTAGATCAGTTGCTCCGGAAACAGCCGTATGTTGATGCAGTGCAGCACCGCGCCCATCGCCGGCACCCCGAAGTAGGCCTCCAGGTGTTCCTGGTTGTTCCATGCGAACGTCCCCACCCGGTCGCCCGCGCGGATACCGAGTTTCGCCAGCGCCGCGGCCAGCCGCCGCACCCGCTGGCCTACCTCCCGGTAACTCGCCCGCCGCACGCCATCCCCCGTCCAGGTCGATATCTCGCTGGATGCGAATAGGCGCTCGCCGTGTTCGAAAAGGCCGCGGATGGTCAGCGGGAAGTTGGGTATGGTGCTCTGGATGCCTGTCATAATGCGATTCGAGACAGTTTATCGCATCGGGGCTCACCCGGATAGCGGCGGCTTCCGCCCGGCTTGCTAAGATAGCGTCAGCTATGGAAGTCGATGTCCTCCGTTCGCCGGTCCGGTTCCTCCAGCAAATGCTCGGCGCGTTGCCGCACGAGCGTGCACTCCGCGAATACGAGTCCTGGTGGGAGACCGAAGGCAAAGCCATCTCCGACGCCACCGACCGTGCCGGAACGCCCTGGCTGCGCATGTTCGACCGTGGCGGCCGGCGCGTGGACGAAGTTCTGTTCGCTCCCGAATACTGGCGCGCCCTCCGTCAGGGCTATAAAGCCGGCGTGGTCTGGCGCGCCTTCGAAGACCAGTCGCTCGAAACCTGCGCCCTGCTCGACTACATCACCTGCTTCTACGATCCGGGGCTGACCTGCCCGTACGTCATCTCGCTGGCCACCGCCGTGGCCCTCGATCAGCATGGCGGCGAGTCCCTCAAAGCGCGCTTCCTGCCGCACCTGCTGCGCCGCGACGATGCTGTCTGGCAGGGGGCCACCTGGATGACCGAAATCAAGGGCGGTTCCGATCTCGGCTCCAACGTGGATACCGCCGCCCGCCCCGCCGGCGACCGCTGGCTCCTGACCGGTGACAAATACTTCGCCAGCAATGTGGGCGCGGACCTTGCCGTGGTCGCCGCGCGGCCCGATGGCGCGCCGCACAACGTCCGCGGCCTGGCCCTGTTCCTTCTGCCCAAGCGGCGTGAGGACGGCACGCTGAACTACACCGTTCGCCGCCTCAAAGATAAAGTGGCCACCCGCTCCGTGCCTACCGGGGAAGTTGAATTACGCGACAGCGAAGCCTGGCTCGTGGGCACACCGGAACACGGCGCGTACCTGATCCTGGAAGTGTTGAACCTGTCGCGCGCCACCAACTCGCTGGGCAGTGCGGCCATCGCGCAGCGCGCCCTCGCCGAAGCGGCTGATTTCGCCCGCTGCCGCGTGGCTTTCGGCAAGCCCGTCTTCGATCATCCGCTCATGGCGAAGCAGTTCGGCCAACACGTCGCCACCCTCCAGGACGCCTTCGCACTCGGCTGGGAAAGCATCCGCCGGCTCGACGAAGTCTGGCGTCAGAAACCGCCATACTCCGGCCGCTATCACCTGTTCCGCCTGGTGGCCCACCTGGCCAAATACTGGACCTCCGACGTGGCGCCGCAGATCGCCCGTTGGGCCATGGAAGTCCACGGCGCGCTCGGCGTCCTGGGCGAGTACCCCGTCGAGCGCTGGTTCCGCGAGGCCATGGTGCTGACCATTTGGGAGGGCACCTGCCATCGCCAGATCCTCGACGGCATGGAAGTGATGGAACGCAAGGGCGCCCATCGCCTGCTGTTCGAAGAGCTCCGCGGCGCCGCCGGCGCGGGTGAAATCGACGAGATGCGCCGCCGCGTGGACGCGCACCTGGCGCTGCCCGTACCCGGTCGCGAGGCCGGCGCCGAAGAGATGTTCCGCGATCTCGCGGTGTTCACCGCCCGCGCCGCGGCTCAGGCGCTTTGCGCCAGCGGTTTGCCGATCTCCCAGTGATGGCCGTACGGGTCAAGCACCCGCCCTACCCGCCAGCCATGCTGATCCACCACCGGCGCCACCTCTTTGGCGCCCGCCGCCACCGCTCGCGCGAACATGGCGTCCGGATCGGCCACTACCATCAACATGCGGGTCGTGGCGCCGCCCACCGTTTCCGGGCTGTAATTCAGGTGCTCGGGCGATTCGTCGGCGATCCAGAACTCCGCCCCGTTCACGGCTAACTGCGCCACTACGCCGCCGTCTTCGCCGTCCAGGCGGAACCGCACCGCCGCGCCGAATGCCGCCTGGTAAAACTCGACCGCCTGCGCTCCGCGCCGCACCGACAGCATGGGTGAAATAGAGGTCTTATCCGCGTGCATGTCTTGCCAGTATCCCAAAAATCTGGGCCCCGTATTGCTCCGCCAGGCGCGGACCCACGCCTGGAATCTCCAGCAGCTCCCGGATGGTGGCCGGCTTCTGCGCCGCGATCGCTTGCAGCGTCCGATCCGAGAAGATCCGAAACGCGGGCACTTCCCGGCGGCGTGCCTCTGCCAGCCGCCAGTCGCGCAGCGCTTTCTCCGTCGCCGCGTTGGGCACCGGCGCCGGACTCGGTTTGGCCGGCGCGGCCTTCTCCCGCGCCCGCCTCTTCTTGGCGCGCGTCTTCCTGCGCCGCTTCGGCGTGGCCTCGATCTCCAGCTTCATTTCGAACCGCGGCACCGCCGTGGGATCGATCTCCCGCCCGGCTGCGCTCAACGCCGCCACCCGGTAGTCCACCCGCCGCCCGTCCTGCTGGAAGGATGCGTCGCTCATCTCCACCCAGCCCGCCCGCGCCATCCCGCCCAGCACCTGCTCGTACGAGTCCCGGTCCAACGAGTAATCGGCAAAGACTTCGCCATGCAGCTTCCCGGTGGCCTTCCGCCCCGACGTTTTGAGCGCCGTTAGAATCCGGCCGGCCGCCTGGCGCTCGTCCCCGGTCGCCTCGCGAAAACTCTGCGCGATGCACTCGTCCGGCGCGCAGAAGTCGCAGATGCCACAGCGCTGTTGGGCGTCGGCCAGGTCGCCGAAGTGACGCACCAGGCCCAGCATGCGGCAGCCGCTCGCTTGCGTGTAGCGGATCATCAGCTCGATCTGCGCCAGCTTGTGCTCGGCTTGCGCCAGGTACAGCTCGCGCCAGCCGTCGCCGCCGCGCCGCAGGTTCTCCTCCGCGTCCACCAGCGCGCCGCCGTGAATCCAGAGCTTCTCGAGCGCCTTATCGAACTGGTCCGGATCGAGGCGCACCATCCGCTGCACCGCTTCTTTGGGCAGCGCCTGGTCCGACAGCCGCGCGAAGATGCTCTCCAGAACCGTGACCTCCGGGTAGTCCCGGTCGAAGAAATAGTCGTGCGTGAAACGGTCCGCGTATGCGTGCATCAGAACCGCGCGCGAGGGCGCTCCGTCACGGCCCGCCCGCCCCACCTCCTGGTAATAAGCCTCCAGCGATCCCGGCAGCGCCGTGTGGATCACCGTGCGTATGTCCGGCTTGTCGATCCCCATGCCGAACGCGATGGTGGCCACCGTGACCTGCAACTCCCCCGCCAGGAACGCGGTCTGCGCCTGCTTGCGCCGCTGGGCGTCCAGCCCCGCGTGATAAGCGGCGGCCGGAAAATCCTCCTTCAACTCGGCGGCGAACCGGTCCGCCTCCCGGCGCGTCGGCACGTAGACGATCGCCGGACGCCGGGCGGCGTCCTGCAACAGTTCCCGGGCCAGGTCGGAACGCTCGCTTGGCGGCACTTCCACCACCTCCACGGCAATGTTCGGACGCCGGAAGCCGTGAATGAAGCGCGCCGCATCGATCAGCCCGAGCTGCTCGATGATGTCGTTCTGCACCAGCGAAGTCGCGGTGGCCGTCATGGCGATCACCGGCGCCGGGCGCAAATCCGGCAGATATTGTCCCAGCATCCGGTAGTCGGGGCGGAAGTCGTGGCCCCACTGCGAAATGCAATGCGCTTCGTCAATGGCCACCAGCGACGGCTTGCGCTTGGCCAGCATCGCCGGGAACCCGGGCACCCGCAGGCGCTCGGGAGCCACGAAGAGGAATTGCAGCCGCCCCTCCAGGTAATCCAGGGACGCCTGCCGCGAGGCTCCCCGGTCGCGCCCGGAGTGGATGCGATCCACCGCCAGGTGCATCCCCTTGAGCTTGGCCACCTGGTCTTCCATGAGCGCGATCAGGGGGCTGACCACCAACGTCGTGCCACCGCGCGCCACGCCCGGAAGCTGGTAGCACAGCGACTTCCCCGAGCCGGTCGGCATCACCAGCAGGACATCCCGCCCTGCGACGACGGCCTGGCAAACTGCCTCCTGGTTCGGACGAAAGCTCTCGTAGCCGAAAGCGCTGTGCAGCAGATCCGCGAGGCCGGCTTCCCCCGCCGTCGGCGGCTGGTAGTGAACCGCGGGCGGTTTCGGCGCTGGTTCCGCGGCCGCTGCCGCGACGGGTATCGCATTCACCTTTCCCACCACTTCGGCCACGTACTTCTCGATCCCCTCGATGAAGGGCCCCAGCCTGGCCGTGCCCTTCTGAATCCGCTTGAGGTAAGCCTCCCACTGGCCCGTCATCGCCGGACTCTTCACTTCCGGGTGTACGACCGCGATCAGGTGGATGCCCTTATCGGTCGCCTGCAGGCTCTTCCCGTCGCGCACCAGGTAGCCGCGTTTGAGCAGAACCTCGATGATGGCCGCCCGCGTCGCCGGCGTTCCCAGGCCGGTCTCCTTCATGGCGTCCGATAATTCCTTTTCGTCCAGCGTCCGGCCGGCGGTTTCCATGGCCGTCAGCAGCGTCGCCTCGGTGAATCGCTTGGGCGGCCTTGTCTTTTTCTTTTGCGCCTCCACCGCCAGCACCGTCTGCGCCTCGCCTTCGGCCAGACCCGGCGGCAGCGACGGCTCCTCCTCCGCCCGCTCCCTGCGCCTTTCCGGAGCTACATCCAGCACCTTCCAGCCTGGCTGCACCACCGCCGTACCGCTGGTGTGATACTTGTCCGTCACACCGGGACTGGCGATCGCCGTGATCGCCGTGGTGACCGCCCAGATGTGATCTTCGTGCCAGGCACTCAACAGGCGCCGGCAGATCAGGTCGTAGATCTTGCGCTCGTCTCCCGTCAGTTCTCCGGCATGTACCGGAGTCGGGATGATGGCGTGGTGGTCGCTGACCTTGGCGTCATCCACGAACCGTCGCCCCAGCGGACGCTCCCCGGTACCAGGCGCCAGAAGGTCCTGATACGGAGCCGCAATGGTACTCACCACCCGGGGGAGGGTTTGCGCGACGTCCTGCGAAAGATGGCGGCTGTCGGTCCGCGGATAGCTGATCAGCTTGCGGCTCTCGTAAAGCGCCTGGGCGACCTCCAGGGTCTTCTGCGCGCTGAAGCCAAACAGGCGATTGGCGTGCCGCTGGAGTTCGGTCAGGTCATAGAGCAGGGGCGGCGCCATGCGCTGCGTTTCCTGTTTGATCGACTCCATGCGGGCCGCGCCGGTGCGCGCCCGCGCCACGATACGGCCGGCCTCTTCCCCATCCGCCGGAAGCCGCATCGCCATTTGCACGGAGTCCTTTACCGGCTCGCGGAACCAGGTGCCCCGATATTTGGCGTCGCCGCCCGGACTGAATGTTGCCTGTACCTCCAGGTAGTCCTCGGGCACGAACGCCCGAATGGCCAGTTCCCGCTCCACCACCATGGCGAGTGTGGGAGTCTGCACCCGCCCCACGGAAAGCTCGTCGCGGAACGCCAGGGTATAGGCCCGCGACAGGTTCATGCCGACCAGCCAGTCGGCCCGGCTGCGGCCGCGCGCCGCGTCGGCCAGCGGATCGTATGCCGCGCCCTCCTTCAACTCCCCGAAACCGCGCCGGATGGCCTCCGGAGTGAGCGACGAGATCCACAGCCGGCGGAACGGCTTGCGGCACCCGGACGCCTCGTAAATATAACGGAAGATTAGCTCGCCCTCGCGTCCGGCATCCGTGGCGCACACGATCTCGGCTACCTTGGGCGAGGTGAGAATTTTCCGTACGACTTCGAACTGATCTCTGGTCTTTTCGTAGACCACCAGCGGCCACTCCCGGGGCAGCATGGGCAGGCGGTCACGGCGCCAGGCTTTCCATTCCGGGTGGATCTCGTGGGGCTGCGCCAGGGCGACCAGGTGCCCGATGGCCCAGGTCACCACATAGCCGTTGCCATGAAGATAGCCCGGACCTTGCTTGATTGCGCCCAGAACCCTGGCGATATCCCGGGCGACGGATGGCTTTTCTGCTAGAACGGCCAAGCTGGTCGCGTCCGGGCCGTGCATGAGCCGAGCGTAACATGCAGTTGCATAGACCAGTAGCCCGGGGGGCGGGCTACCAAAGTACCGACCGCAATTCTGCAGAAAAATGAAACGCCTGGTATTGATTTCACCACAATCCTAGGCTAGCCTTGGTGAATTACCCAAATGTATATTGACCGTTTGAAATTGGGTTCGACAGTCTTTCACTCCCGGTTTTTCAGGGTTTTCCTATACTTTTTGAGCCTTAGCCTGCTGTGCGTTACCGCACCAATGGGGGCGCAGGTTACTCCGGCGCCGAACTCCTGTTCCATGGCTCACTGCAACGCCCAGATGACCGATTACGTGCCGATGACGCCCCCCGGCATCGGCCAGAGCGTGTACGTCCGGAACAGTGACACGACGAACAGCGGGGTCTCGACCGGGGACGGGTGTGTTTCCAACGGAACTTATGTCGCTTGCGCCTACCGCCAGTCCTGGAATGCGCTGGTTGTCTACAACGGCGACGGCGACATGGTTTGGGGATCCCGCAATCTGCTGGACAACCATAATTTTGCCGGAATGCCGATCATGCAGGCGGACGGCAGCGTGTTGGCGGGCGACGATCAGCACCTCTATCTGTTCAATTCCGACGGCAGCGTGGCCTGGTCCACCCCGAGTCCCGGAGGCGTGCCGGTGGGGTTGGTGCCCACGCCCAACGGCGGAATCTTCACCGGGACAGCCCCGCAGCAACTCTATCAATGCTGGCAAGGTAACTGTACGCTCAATTTTACGGTGAACAACGGCGGACACGGTTATTCCACCGCCAGCGTGGTTCTGGCCGGAGGCTTCTGCCCCGGCGCCGTAGCTACGGCGGCCATCTCCGGGGGGGCTGTCACGAGCGTCACCGCTACCACCCAGGGGCCCGACTGCGTGGTGGTGCCGGACGTCATTATTCAGGGCGACGGAACGGGCGCCGCCGTAGCCGCCAGTTTCACGGCGGCCGCGCCGCTGGCCGTCTACGACGGCAACACCGGCGCTTTGGTGGGTAGCAAATACCTCTACCAGAGCGGCAGCAGCGGTGCCTACTATGCCACTGTCAATACGGCCTGCGTCAACAACGGCAGCTATCCGAATCGCGTGTACCTGCTCACCGCGCTGACGACCAATAATGCCTACGGGGCTCTTTGGGCCCTGGATATCGACCCGACGAATTTGACCAACCCGATTTCGCCGGCATGGAGCCTGTCCATCCACGGGCCTTCGGGCGCCTCCCCCCTCTGCGTGGGCGATCGCGTTTACTTCGACGGCGCGGGGGTGGTACCCACCGATCACGTGGGCACCACCGTCTTCGGCGTGCAGGATAACGGAACCAGCGGGTCGTTCCTTTTCAAAGTTTCGCTGGGGGCGAGCAGCCAGCCGATCACCTGCAACTTCGCCATCGATCCGCGGCCGGAAGGCGGCTTTTGGCACGTCGTCCGGTTCGACCCGAACATCTACCACCGTGATTTCGTGACCGGCAAAATCATCGAAAGCGTCAACGTCAGCGACATGCTGACGGCCATGGGCGCGCCGCCGACCACCTACTGGCAGGCCGGCATCTTTACCGAATATGGCACGCCTTCGCAGCCTTATCTGATGCTGCCCGAAGCCGGGCATCCGCAAGCCGGGGGATACCTCGCGATGCTGGATGTCGCCGCCCAGCAACTGGTTTGGGCCGTGCCCCTGGCTGGCAACGACCTGGATCCCTATGACACCCCGGGGGGCGATGCCGCGCTGGTAATGGATAGCAGCGGCAACCCGGTCGTGGTCATGAACGCCAAGCAGAGCGGCGCCTATTTCATCACCAACGGCGGGCCGGTGGGTGTGCTCTCCCTGCACAGCCTGCAATTCGGCAGTCTGTTGACCGGCACCTCCAGTGCCAAGCAAAACGTCACCTTCACCAACAGCTCGGGCGGCGCGCTGACGATCAGTTCGATTCACGCCAACTTACCTTTCAAGCAGACCAACAACTGCGGGTCCGGCGTGGCGCCGGGAGCCAGTTGTACGATTTCGGTGACTTTCAATCCCACATCGGCGGGATCCCAGTCCGGCGCCGTCACCGTCACCACCAACGCCATCAACAGCCCGCATACAGTTACCTTGGGCGGCACGGGATTGTCTTCGCCGCCGGCGGGGATGCTCTCCAGCACCGCCTTAACTTTTCCGCCGCAGAATTTCGGGACCGTGAGCGTGCCGCAATCGGTGACCTTGAGCAATATCGGTACGTCCGCGTTGGCGATTACAGGCTTCAACGTCAGCGGCGCCGCGGCCCAGACGAACAACTGTCCGACCAGTCTCGGTCCGGCGGCCAGTTGCAGCATTAATGCCATGGTGGCCGCTCCCCTGTCCGGATCGTGTACCGGTTCCGTCAGCGTCAACACGAATGCCGGTGGCGGTGCCATGAGCGTCTCGCTGGCGGGTTCCTGCACGGCCACCCCCAGTGTGGAGTCCGCCCTGTCCATTTCCAGCCTGGTATATTCCCCGCAACCCGTGGGCACGGTCAGTGCGTCGCAATCGGTCACATTGAAAAGCATCGGTACGTCGAATCTCAACGTGGCGAGTATCACGGCGGGCGGCGACGTAACACAGACGAATACCTGCGGCGCCACCCTGCGGCCCGGCGCGAGTTGCGTGATCAAGGTCGCGTTCGCGCCATCGGTTACCGGTTCGCGGAGCGGAACCGTGACCGTGGTCGACAGCGCGCCGGACAGCCCCCACGTGGTTTCGATCTTGGGTGTCGGCACGGCCAACCCGGTGCCCTTGATCAATCTGCCTCTCGCGCCGAGCTCGATCCTGCCCGGAACCTCCGGGACCTCGGTGACGGTGAGCGGCACCGGATTCGTGCCGGGATCCACCGTTTACTGGAACGGGAGTCCCCGCACGACCACTTACGTCGGCGGCTCCCAATTGTCTGTCTCCTTGACCCCCGCGGACGTATCCGGGCCGGTTACCGGCTCCTTGAGTGTGGTGAATCCCGGCCCGGGCGGCGGCCAATCGAATATCGGGTGGCTGCCCGTTTCCTATCCGAATCCTGTGCCGGTCTTGGATACCACCGTGTTTCCGGCCGGCGCGAATCCTTCGGCCCTGGCCGCCGCCGATCTGAATGGCGACGGCAAACTGGACCTGGCGGTCACCAACCTGGCGGCCAACACGGTTTCGGTGTGGATGGGCAATGGCGACGGGACTTTTGCTCCCAGCGTGGACTACCCCGCCGGCACGCAGCCGCAAGCCGTAGCCATCGGCGATTTGAACCACGATGGAATTCCGGACCTGGTGGTGGCCGACCGCGCGGATAATACCGTATCCGTCCTGCTGGGCACCGGCGGCGGCCTGTTCGCGCCGCAGACGGTTTATCCTACCGGCAACCGGCCCGTGGCCCTCCTCATCGCCGATGTGGACGGGGACGGCAACGTGGATCTGGCCGTGGCCAATGCGGCCGACAACACGGTGTCCATCCTGGCAGGCAAGGGCGACGGCTCGTTCGCGGCAAATGTGGACTATCCCGCCGGCCAGAATCCCAGCGCGCTGGTAGCCGGGGACTTCAATGGCGATGGCAAGCCGGACCTGGCAGTGGCCAATGACATCACCCCCGGCGGCTCCGTTACGGTTCTGCTGAACCACGGCGACGGGACCTATCTGGCCGGCGTGGCTTACAGTACCGCCGACTCGGTGTCGCTGGTCACCGCGGATTTCAACGGCGATGGCAAGCTGGACCTGGTCGCCGTGAATAACCTGGCCCAGTCCCTGAACGTGTATCTCGGCAATGGAGATGGCACGTTCACGGTGGGACCGTCGCAGGCCGCGCGGCTCTCGCCCGCCCCCGTAGCCGTCGCCGCGGGCGATGTCAACGGTGACGGCACCCTGGAACTGGTCGTGGCCAGCAATGCGGATGACAGCCTGGTGACTCTGTCGGTGAACAGCGCCGTCACCTTCGGCCAACTGCTGCAATACGGTTCGGCTCCCGGCGCCGGCGCCATGGTCATGGGAGATTTCAACAACGACGGCAGCCTCGATGTGGTGGTGACGATGCCGGCCACCAACAATATCGCGATCATGCTGCAATCGCCGTTCGCGGCGCTGTCCAATACATCGTTGAGTTTCGGCAACGTCGCCGTGGGCAGTACCGGCACCCAGGCCCTGACCATCACCAATAGCGGCAGCGCCCTGTTGAACATGGGCTCGATCGGTGTCACCGGCAATTTCTCCCAGACCAACACCTGCACGGCGCCGGTTCCATCGGGCGGCAGTTGCACCGTCACCGTAACCTTCAGCCCGGCTGCGGCGGGGACGCTCACCGGCACGCTGACTCTTACCGACAACGCCGCCGAGTCGCCGCAGACCCTCGCGTTGAGCGGTATCGGCATCGCCGGCGGGGTTACCGTGGGCCTGTCCCAAAGCGCCACGTTGGGCGGCGTATCCGTGGCTTCGAATACGGTCACCTTGAGCAGTGCGGCGCCGGCGGGCGGCACGATGGTCGCGCTCTCCAGTTCCAATCCGGCGGTGGCTTCCGTACCGGCTTCGGTCACCGTAGCGGCCGGCGCTACCGTGTCCGCGCCTTTCACCGTGACGACTGCGCTGGTGACCAGCAGTACGCCGGTGACGATCTCCGCGACTGCCAGCGGGTCGACCGGTAATGCCGTGCTCACGGTCAATCCCTTGGGCGCCTCCTTCAGCCTGGCGGGAAGCTCCCCGTACGGCGGAGTTACCCTGACTCCCAACACCATCAGCCTGGCTGCCGCGGCGCCGGCGGGCGGCCTCGCCATCAATCTGACTTCTTCGAACCCGGCTGTGGCTTCGGTGCCGTCCTCGGTCACGGTGCCGGGCGGCGCCACGGCCTCGCCGTCTTTCAACATCGCGACCAACGGCGTTTCATCGTCCACCGCGGTCACCATCACTGCTACCCTGACCGGAGTTACGGGAGCAATTGCCACCGCTACGCTGAACGTATTGCCCGCGGTGCCGGGCGCGGTGGCCCTGTCGCCATCGGCCGTGGCCGGCGGCCTTTCCACCACGGCCAACGTCGTGAATCTGCTGGGTGTGGCGCCGGCGGGCGGATTGACCGTGGCCCTTTCCAGTTCCAAACCGCTGGTAGCCGGGGTTCCGCCATCCGTAACGGTTGCCGAGGGAAGCAGCGTGTCCGCGCCCTTTACGATTACGACCGCACTGGTGGCCAACGCCACCGCGGTAACGATCACCGCCACGGCGGCCGGATCGAATGCCACGGCCGTTCTCACGGTCAATCCGAACACGGTGGCTTCCATCGATCCCAACTCGCTCTCGCCGGCCGGCGGCACGAACGTCGCCGCCACGGTGACTCTGCTGGCGCCCGCTCCATCCTCCGGGGCGAATGTGACGCTCACCAGCAGCAATCCGGCGGTCGCGCTGCCGCCGTCTTATGTGCGAGTGGGCGCCGGCGCCATCACGTCGGCCCAATTCAAGATCAGTACGAGCAACGTTTCGGTGGGAACGCCCGTAATCATCACTGCCACTTACAATGGCGGCAGCGCCTCCGTCACCATTACGGTCTACCCGCTCGTGCCGTACACTCTCAACCTGTCCCAGACCAGCGCCAAGGGCGGAAAAACCATCACCGGTACGGTGGTCATGAACGGCACAGCGCCGAGCGGCGGTATCACAGTTTCGCTCTCCAGCACGGATTCGAATGCCGCGCCGGTGCCCGCCAGCGTAGCCGTCCCAGCGGGCAGCAACGTGTCATCGCGATTCAGTTTCGTAACGGGAACCGTCACCACGAGCACTACCGTCACCATTACGGCGACTTACCAGGGTTATTCGGCGACGAACACGCTGACGGTCAATCCGTGACGTCCTGGTTCAGGAAATCCTCGATTTCATCGGCGCGGTCGTCAGCATCCGTGTAGCCGATCTCGATCAGGTCCCGCGTGAACTTGGAAGTGAACAACAGGTAGCTCATCAGATCGGCACAGGAAGCCGCGTCCCGGCCCAGGCTGTTCACGAAATACTGGATCAGGTACGGCATGTCCTTCTGGTGCTCCTCCGCCAGGTCGGACAGGTCCACGGACGGCGTGATCAACAGCGTCTGGAGCGGCCGCATACGCTCGCAGCCGTCGGTGCCGGACTGGCTGATACGGCCGTTCCGGAGCAACTGGTTCAGTCTCTCCAAATGCTCGATGTCGGTGGCCAGGTGGTCCAGGAACATGACGTTGAAGAGCACTCCCATGATCTGGGCCAGCGACGGGTCCCGGGGATCCGCGGCTTCCTCCTGATGTTCCAGTTTCTCGCAGCGGACGCCGATGGCCAAGATCCTCCCGGCGCCCAGGCGGACCACCGGACTGAGCGGCTGCTGGAGGCGCACACAGCCGTCGCCGAAGAAAGCGGTGCCCTGCGCGGTCTGCAGTTTGACCGGCCGGAACACCAGCGGAATGGCCGCGGAGGCGCAGACGTGATCGATGGTGATTTTGGTGGCCAGGGTCACGCGCCGGCTCCGGTTCCACATGGGATGTCCCTTTTTGCCCTGAATGAAAAGGTAGCTCTTGCCGGAGTTGTAGTTGGTGGCCGAAACCGCCAGGGCGTAGAGATGCCCGCGCTTGATATTGGCATCGATCCGGCTGCAATCGACATGGGACGCCAGGTAGTGCCGCAAAGGCGCGGCGTCCAGCAGGGAGTGCGCATTGCCGCCGCCCAGGATGCCGCCAAAGGACAGATCGATGATCCAGGTCAACGAATTCTGGGCCTGGGTGCGGAGGTCGCAGCGGAACACGTCCGACGGCTTGAGCTCGGACCACAGTTGCGCAATGGTGTCGGTGACCGCGGAAAAGTCGTCGCTGCCCGCCGCCAGGGCGCATCCATTGATGGCTCCCGCGGAGGCCCCGCCGATGATGGGAAAAGGGTTGCCGCGCGCGCGAACGTTCTTCAGTTTGCCGATGCGCTGCAATACCCCGGCCTGGTAGGCTCCACGAGCGCCCCCACCCGTCATCACCAGGCCCAGCATGCCATCCATTTCTACAACCCCAATTCGGGACCTATTATATCAGTGATGAAGGCCTGCTTATCCTTATAATGAAAACGCACAATCGGAGAACCGCGCGACAATGGTGGCGATGGGTTCCAGGCCGGTTCCTCTCCTGCTATTCGCGGCGGCGGCCTTGCGCGCCGCCATGCCGGCGAATGTGCCGCTGGCCAATCCGGGTTTCGAGAATCCGTATTTCGCGGTCTCGGGCAACAACGGCTTCATAAGCGGCCAGATTGCCAGCGGCTGGTCGGACAACTCCACGTGGTCCAACTCGACCGTGCAGTATGCCCAGGAATTCAACAACCCGCATAGCGGCGCCGCGTGCCAGAAGATGGAAGTCCTCTCGGTGCCGAACGGCGAGGCGCAGTTCCAGCAGGGTATCCCCATAACCGGCGGATCGCTGTATACGGCTTCGGTGTGGATGCGCGGGGCGTCCGGCACGCGCGCCGTTCTGCGGATACAGGACGCGGCGCCGCCTTACGAATCGTACACCGATACCTTCACTGCCCTCACCGCGGATTGGCAGCAGATCACCATCCAGGGCTACATCGTGGTCAACACCAATGCGCTGCTCATGATCGCCCTCGATGCACC
Source organism: Bryobacteraceae bacterium (assembly GCA_035499555.1). GTDB lineage: Bacteria > Acidobacteriota > Terriglobia > Bryobacterales > Bryobacteraceae > Bog-159. The sequence goes on along the minus strand of DATJYO010000035.1, from coordinate 46,769 downwards.
CGGCACGGTCTGGATCGACGATGCCAGCGTTTCGTACGTGAGCGGCGCGCCGCCGCCCACACCCAACCTGGGTCCCATTCAGGCGTCGTTTTTCGGCATCCACGTCGGAAATTTCCTGGAAAGCATGCCAGCCAATGCCGGCTTCGAACCGCCCTTCATTTCCGCCGGGCAAAACAATCCGATTTCCGGCGACGTCGCCTATGGCTGGAACGACAATTCTTCGTGGGCCGACGTGACCGTCGCCTACGCGGAAGACACCGCCAATCCGCACGGCGGCGCGGCCGCCCAAATGGTCAGCGTGCAGGCGGTGCGGAGCGGCGCCGTGCAACTGGTGCAGCCGGTCACGGTAATCCCCGGAGCCGTCTACACGTTCAGCGTCTGGCTGCGCGGCGATCCGGGCTTGACGGTCAATGTAATCCTGCAAGACCAGAACGCTCCTTACACCTACTACGCGCTCAGCGCCGCGCCGCTCACGGGAGACTGGCAGCGGTTCTCCGCGACCGGGCTGGTGAATGATACCGGCGCGATCCTGCTGATGATCCAGGGCGCCACGCCCGGAACATTCTTCGTGGATGATGCCGCGTTCACGGACGCCAACGGGCAACCCGTGTCGGGGGGCGTGCCATGGCCGGCGGCGCGCTTCGGCACTCTGCGCCTGTGGGATTCCGGCACCTCCTGGACCGCGCTCGAGCCGCTGCGCGGGGTGTGGAACTTCGCGCCGCTCGATACCTGGGTCGCGGCGGCCGAGCAGAACGGCGTCCCGGATATCATCCTCACCCTGGGCCAGACGCCGGCTTGGGCGTCCTCCAATCCGGACGACGTGAACTATGTGGGTGCGGGTGCGCCGGCGCCGCCCACCGACATTCAGGACTGGCGCGACTACATCACCGCGGTTGCGCAACGCTACCGGAGCCGCATCCGCTACTACGAGATCTGGAACGAGCCGAACGACACGACGTACTTCTCGGGAACGGTCGCGCAACTGGCGCAGCTCACCCAAGAGGCATACCAGATTCTGAAAAGCGTGGACCCCGAGAACACCGTGATCTCGCCCGCGGCTTACTCAGCCGGCTACCTGGACACATTCCTCGCCGCGGGCGCGGGCCGGTACGTCGACGTCATCGGCCACCATTTCTACACCACGCCGCCGGAAGCCACCGGCTCGCAAATTGCCAACGTGCGCCTGGTGATGAATAAGTACGGCATGGGCGCGACGCCTTTGTGGGACACCGAGGGCGCGTCCGGCGACACCACCACGCCGCCCGCTCAGGCAGCCGCTTATTTGACACGCAAATATCTGACGGACCTGGCATACGGCTCCGGACGTTATGACTGGTACACTTGGGGCCGCGCTACCTCCTTCTGCGTGGGCACCGAAGAGAACGATCCACGGGCTCTCACCGAGGCCGGGCAGGCATATCGTTACCTGTTCGACTGGCTGGCGGGGGCGTCGCTGACCGGCGCGGCCATCGATGCGGCCGGCACGTGGCAGATCTCGATTACACTGGCCACCGGCGATCAGGGCATGATCGTCTGGAATCCGGCCGCGGCTGTACAGTTCCCGATTCCGGCCGCGATCCAGGCGCGCACGGTCCGCGATATCTTCGGCCATGCGGCGCCGGTGGCGGGAAACACGCTGACCGTAACCGACTCACCTGTTCTGATCTCGTCCTGCTGTGTGACTGCGCCGTCGATCGGCGCGGTGACCAATGCCGCGAGCTTTGCGGGCAATATCGCGCCCGGCAGCCTGGCTACGATATTCGGTTCCGGGTTCGCCGCCCAACCTTCCCAACCGCATACGCTGCCGCTGCCGGACGATCTGGGCGCGGTCAGCGTTTCCATCAACGGCTTTTACGGCCCGATGCTGTACACGGATTCCGGACAGATCAACTTTCAGGTCCCGTTTGAAGCGCAGGCCGGCAACGCGATTCTGATGGTCCGCTCGCCGCTGGGCATGAGCCTGGAATATCCGTTAACGATCGGCGCCGCGGCGCCCGGGATCTTTCAATTAGAGGGCAACGTGGCTGCCGCCACGGATGCGCAGGGGAACCTGCTGACGGCGGCCCACCCGGCAAAAAGCGGTTCGGTGATCGTGGCCTACCTGACGGGGATCGGCAGCGTGACCAATACTCCGCTGGATGGTTTTGGCGCACCGGCGGATCCGTTGGCGCGCGCAGCCCTTTCCTTCTCGGCGACCATTGGGGGTGTGGACGCGCCGGTCCAATTTTTGGGGCTGGCCCCGTACTACGCCGGGCTGGCCCAGGCCAATATCCAGGTGCCGCCGCTCGCGAGCGGCGACTATCCGCTCATCATCACCGTAAACGGCACATCCAGCGCGCCCGTACAATTACCGGTCGGAAACTAATTGGGGTCGCCGCGCAGCTTGGTGCTGCCGCAACCCGGGGAGCAGACGTGTTCGGGGAACATCTCCGAGAAGGACCGCTGCAGGTATGCCCGGGCGCCCTGCCGCGACCGGTATTCCTTGCCGCCTTTCAGCGTCAGGCTCCAGTGCCGGGCATGGAAGGTTCCGGAGCGCAGGCGGGTGATGCGCGAGTAGAACGGTCCGTCCGCGGTGTCGTGCACGAAATTGTACGGCTCGATACGCTCCAGGCGGGCCCGGCACTCAGGGCAGAGGATCAGATGTTCTTCGAATCTGTCGCGGGACCGGACCAGCCGGCCTAGCGAGTATTGCTCCAGGTCTTCGTCGGAGCAGTGGTTCCGGGTGAGATCGAGCATGCCTGGCACTGAAACTAAATACTATCAACAGGCCTGAGAGACTGAAATATAAACTTAGGTATTACGTTCCAGAACCGGGATCGGCGGCATCGCCACGCGTACCGGGGCGGCCGTTTCTGTGATAGGGTAGAGATTCATTCCGCACTGGGAGGCAAAATGGAGGCCCTTGGCCTGATTGAAACAAAGGGACTAACGGGCGCTATTGAAGCGGCCGATGCCATGGTGAAGACGGCCAACGTGGTGCTCACCGGCAAGGAATTCATCGGCGCCGGCTACGTGGTAGTCAGCGTCCGGGGCGACGTGGGCGCCGTCAAGGCAGCCACAGACGCGGGCGCCGCGGCGGCCCGCCGCGTGGGGGAACTGGTGGCTGTGCACGTGATCCCCCGCCCGCATGAAGAGACCGAGAAGGTGCTGCCCGGCGCCGGACCGGTCAAGAAGTCGCTCGGCTGATGCTGGAAGACAAAGACCTCGTCTCCATTCAAGAGGTCCGAACCAAGGTAGAAAAGGCCTTCGCCGCCTGGAAGAAGTATCGTGTGTACGGCCAGGAGCAGGTGGATGCCATCGTGGAACGGATGGCCGCGGCGGGCCGCGCCAACGCGGAGCGGCTGGCGGCCATGGCCGTGGAAGAGACCGGCTACGGCAACGTCAAGGACAAGATCGCCAAGAACCTGCTGAACGCGGATTTGCTGCCGCGCAGGATGCGCGGCATGCGCACCGTCGGTCTGCTGCGCGAGATTCCCGAGGAGCGCGTGGTGGAGTACGCCGTGCCCGTCGGGGTAGTCGCGGCGATCCTGCCGACCACCAATCCCACGTCCACCGCGATTTACAAGATCCTGATCTCGCTCAAGGCCGGCAACGCCATCGTGCTCAGCCCGCACCCGCGCGCGGTGCGCTGCACCTGTGCTACCGCCGACCTGCTGTATCGCGCGGCGGTCGAAGCGGGCGCGCCGGAAGACATTATCCAGTGTCTGGGTTACGCCAGCATCGACGGCACCAACGCCCTGATGCGGCACGAGCGCACCGGCGTGATTCTCTCCACCGGCGGGCACGGCATCGTGCGCGCCGCCTATTCGAGCGGCAAGCCGGCATTCGGCGTGGGGCCGGGCAACGTGCCGGTCCTCATCGAGCGCACCGCCGACGTGCGGGATGCTATCGCCAAGGTCATCGAGGGCAAATCGTTCGACTTCGGCACGGTGTGCTCCAGCGAGCAGGCGATCGTGTGCGAAGAGACGCTCAAGCCCCAGGTCCTGGCGGAGCTGAAGACCGGCAAGGCGCACTTCTGCACGGCGGATCAGAAGCAGGCGCTGGGCCGTCTGCTGGTGACGCCCAACTGGACCATCAATCCGGCGTGCGTGGGACAGGCGCCCGGCAAGATCGCCGGCATGGCCGGGTTTCAAGTTCCGCCCGACACTTCCATCCTGGTGGTGGAACTGGAGGGCGTCGGCAAACAGCATCCGCTGTCCATGGAAAAGCTCTCGCCGGTGTTGGCGCTGTACTGGGTGAAAGACTTCGCCGCGGGCATGGACGTTTGCGAAAGCCTGCTGCGGTTCGGCGGGCTGGGACACACGTGTGCCATTTACTCCCGGGACGATGCGCGCATCCGCCAATATGCGGAGCGCATGCCGGCCAACCGCGTGCTGGTGAATACGCCCGCGCCGCAGGGATCCACGGGCATCACCACCAACGTGTTTCCATCCATGACGCTGGGCTGCGGCGCCGCGGCCGGCAACATCACCAGCGACAACGTCGGCCCGCAGCATCTGTACAACGTCAAGCGCCTGGCGTATGCCGTACGCACGGCGGCGGAGGCATTCGAGACACCGCTCCAGACCGCCGCGGCCGCCGGGACGGCCAGGCCTTTGGCGGCGGACATCGTGGACCGGTTCCTGGCGCGCCGGGCGGCCGCCGTGCCGGCACCCGCGCCGCCGCAACCGGCCCAAGGCGAGGCTCCGCCCAGGCCCGCCTGCGCCTGTGCCTGCGAACAACCCGCACCGGCCGAAGCGCCCCAGCCGCAAGTGGTGGATTTTGTGTGCGAAGCGGACGTGCGCACCGCCATCCAGCAGTCCCGCAGAATTTACATCGGACCCAAGACCATCGTGACTCCCGCGGCACGCGATCTGGCAGCGTCGGGTGATATTCTGGTGTTGGCCTGAGCGGAGGACTTATGGACCTGAATCTGGACACCTTGAAACAGGAAATCCTGGCGTACCTCGAGCATTCGGAATTTGCCGTCTTCCGCAGCGCTCCGGGCGGGTTGGAAGGCCTGCCCCTGGTGCTTTGGGATGCCGAGCGCTACCCGGATTACCAGATGTTCCTGGACACCGCACGGAAAACCGGATGCAAGATGGTTCTATTTGCGGCACGGGAGTTCGAAGCCTCGGAGATCGACGAAGCCATCGACGAGCTGGACGAGTGTGAACTGACGCGCGAAGAACGCCACGAGCTGGAAAGGCGCCTGCGCGCCCTGCGCGTGCACCTGGGGGTCACGTGCTCGCTGGAACTGGCCTTCGACCATCACGCGCGCATGTACGTCTACGAAATCCGTCCCGACTGGTACGACGAATTTCTGAGCATCGGCGACGAGATCGCCGTTCACATGCCGGGCGACACCGAACAGGAAGACGACGGCTCGTTCGGCTATTTCTCCAATAACTGACGGTTGGCATGCCTATCGCGGCGCGCTGGCTGATCCCGGATTCCAAGCCGCAAGAGGAGCAAGCCCTGGCTGCCGCCTTGGGCATCGGACTGCCGGCGGCACGCATCCTGCTGGCCCGCGATCTGCGCGAGCCGGACGCCGCGCGGCGGTTCCTACGACCGTCGTTGGCGGACCTGCACCCGCCCGGCGCTCTGCGCGGCATGGCCGAGGCGATGGCGCGCCTGCGCCACGCCATCCTCCACGGCCAGCGCATTCTGATCTACGGCGATTACGACGTGGACGGCACCACCTCGGTCGTAATCCTGAAGAAGGCCATCGAACTGGCCGGCGGAACGGCGGAGTTCTTCGTGCCGCACCGCCTGCGGGACGGCTACGGCATGCGGTCCGACGTGGTGGAGAAGGCGGCCGCGGAGGGCGTCAAACTGATCGTCAGCGTGGATACGGGTATTCGCGCGGCGGAAGTCGTGCGCCGGGCCAATGAGCTGTCGATCGACGTGATCATCACCGATCACCATCTGCCCGAGGCGGAACTGCCGGCGGCGCTGGCCGTGCTGAATCCCAACCGGCCGGGCTGCGGCTATCCCGACAAGAACCTGTGCGGTGTGGGCGTGGCTTTCAAACTGGTCTCGGCGCTGCTGGGTTCGCTCGACTGGCCGCCGGAGAAGCTGGGACGGGTCCTCGAATCGTTCCTGAAGCTGGTGGCGATCGGCACGGTGGCCGACGTGGTGCCGTTGATGGGAGAGAACCGCATCATCGTGAAGCACGGTCTGCGCGGCCTGAACCAGGTGCGGAACGCCGGGCTGCGCGCCCTGCTGGACGTCTCCGGATTCACCAACGGGCGCCTGCCGTCGGCCACCGACGTGGCCTTTCGCATCGCCCCGCGCATCAATGCGGCCGGGCGTATGGACACGGCCAACGCGGTCATCGAAATGTTCACCACCGAGGACCCGGAACGGGCGCGCGCCTTGGCGCAACAACTGCACGCGCTCAACGGCGAACGCCAGCAGGCCGAAGCCGAGGTCACGCAGCAGATCGTGGAGGAGTGCGCGTTGACACCCATCGGCGACCATCAGCGGGCGCTGGTCTTCGCGGCGGACAATTGGCATCGCGGTGTGTTGGGGATCGTGGCCGGCCGGTTGGTGGAGCGCTATCACCGGCCGGTCTTTGTGTTGAGCCGGAATCCCGAAGACGGACTGGCGCAAGGCTCGGGCCGGAGCATACCGCCGTTCCACCTGCTGGAAGCGCTCGAATCCATGCCCGAGCTGTTCGAGCGTTTCGGGGGGCATCGCCAGGCCGCGGGGCTGACGCTGGCCAGCGACAGGATCGACCTGTTCCGCGCGCGATTCAACGAGTATGCCGCGGCGCGCCTGACGCTGGAAGACCTGGCGCCGCAGGTGGAAATCGACGCCGTGCTGGAATTCCGGGAGATCAACGAGCGCAGCGTCAACGAAGTCTTCAGCCTGGCTCCGTTCGGCTGCGGCAATCCGGCGCCCCTGTTCGCCGCGCTGGGCGCGGAGGTGGCCGGTCCGCCCGCGGTGGTGAAGGAAAAGCATCTGCGGGTCATGCTGCGGCACAACGGGCGCCCGCTGGTGCTGAAGGCCTGGAACTTCGCGGAGCGCGCGGCGGAGCTGGCGCCGGGCGCGCGCGTAGATGTCGCGTTCACCCTGGAGGAAGACGCGTATTCGGCCGCGCGCGGATATCCGGGCTGGTGCGCCGTGCTGCGCGACTTCCGGCCGGCGGTTTAGGGCGCGGTCGAAACCTGAAACGGCGGGCTGTTGATCCCGTTCACGGCCACGTAGTAGCCGAACGGGGGCACCGGAAAGGACGGCTGGAAATTGATTTGCACCACGCCGTTCACGGTTCCCGGACCCGCGCCGCTGTAGGCCACCGGAAGCGGGCTTCCGGCGTATGGGTTCTGGAGCAATTCGGACACACCGCACAGCGCCAGATCCGGGGTGCAGAACTGGTTCGCGGCGGTAGCCCTCTGGCCGTCCGGGCCGGGGAAGTATCCCGTACCCGTGGCCCAGATCGATACGTACGAACCGGCCGGCGCCGGGTTGGATCCCGAATTCAAGGTGCCATCCTGGTTGATGACCACGGGAAACACGCCTGGCGCGGCGACATCCACCATGGCGCGGAAGTCCGGCAGGGTCGCGGACCCGATGGCGACCTGCAGCGTAGCGGAAAACCGGGCAGTCAACTCGATCGGCGCTACCGCATTGATCTGCGTGTCGGAGACGTACAGCAAGGGCGCGGGGGTGCCGTCGATCGTTACTTGCACATCGGCCAGCGTGGTGGGCATGAATCCCGCGGCGTCGAAGGCGGCGGTTACGGGCGCCATCGGGCCGATGTGCTGCCCGTAAATAGAGATCAATTCGCCGGGCGCGATCCGGCCGGCTAAAGCGCCGGCGGCGGAATTGGCCAGCCCGGCGATCCACGGGGCAGTCGTTTCACCCGGCGCAGAGTCGGCCGGGAACGCCGACACCAGTCCCGTGTCGCCGGCGGCGTGCAGCGTGCCGCCCGGGTCTAACGCCAGCGCCGCCGAAACCGTGTCTGCCGGGAAAAGTGCCGAGTATAGCAGCGACGATCCGGTAGAGTCCATCTCCGCCAGGAATTGACTGCCGCCGGCGTATAGCGCGACGGTGGCCGGAAAACCGGAGGCCTGAGTCCATCCGGAGACCCACACGTCGCCCGCGGCGTCCACGGCCATGGCCCGCGTCACCGCCTGGGAACCGTTCCCCAAATAGCTGGCCCAAACCATGGCGCTGCCGTCCGGGTTGAGCTTCGCGACGAACGCGTCCGAGTTTCCTCCGAGAGCGGCTTGAAACGCTCCGGGGGTGACCGGAAACGCGGCGTCCGCAGTCTGGCCGGCCAAGTAAACGTTACCCGCACCGTCGACTGCTATCGAGGCGATGGCATCTTCCGGGACCGAGCCTAATGGCGCCAGATACACTAATCCCGTGCCTGCGCTATTGACCGCGAACACGAAGGCGCCGGTGCCTTGGGCGCGCAGGGCGCCGGTAGTGCCGGTAAGACCGCCGGTTGTTGTTCCCCCGATGTAAGCAATGCCAGCGGAATCGACAGCTATGGCGTTGCCCGCGGTACCTACCTGTCCACCCTGGCAAGTGGCGCCGCAGCCGGGTGAACCGGCGATCGCGCCGGCATAGACGATCCGGGTGCCGGCCGCATCGATCTTGGCGAAAAAGGCGGCGCTAACGATCTCGACCGGGCTGGTGGAAGCAGAATCCGCCGGCAGACCCGGCGTGTGCTGGTAATCCGCCGCGTAAGTGTACCCCGTAACATACGCATTACCTTGGGCGTCAGCCGCGACGGCATTCATCGAACTGTAACCTTGCGTGCCACCGAGAAAGGTGGCGTAAATCATCGAACCGTCCGGCGCCAATTTCATCAGAAAGCCGGTGGTTTGAAGTAACTGGGCTCCGGTAGGCTGAAGAGGATTGTGCAGCGGGAAATCCGGAGACGTGGTGGTTCCGGCGATATAGATGTTCCCCGCGGGATCGACCGCGATACTATTCGACTGGTCCGTACCTTTACCGCTGAACGTAGCGATCGGCGTCAGATTGCCGGAAGGATCGAGCTTACTCACGAACACGTCTGTTATGGCCTCTTCGGTATTGGACGTTGAAGCGGGAATAACTATGCGGCTGCCTGTAAGGTAAGTGTTTCCGCTGGCATCCGCGGCGATGGCCGACACCTGGTAGGAGTATGTGTCGCCGATGTAAGTTGTGTAAGTTGCGGCGCGGGCAACAGCGGCGTACGCCAGCAGGGTGAAAATAGCTAATTTGTGCACGTATGCTCCTCGGACGCGGCAGTTTCAGATTAACTCCTCCGAATCGGGAGAGCAAGGTATTTAATGTTCTAAATGGTACTTAGTCGTGCCGCAGGGCAGCCAATGGATCGAGGCGGCTGGCCCGGCGGGCGGGCAGATAGCAGGCCACGAGCGCCACCGCCGCCAATACCGCGGCGGCGCCGGCCACACTCAGCGGGTCGCCGGCGCCGACGCCGTAGAGCACTCTGCTCAGCAGGCGGCCCACGGCCAGTGCCGCGGCGAAACCGATGAGGACTCCGGCCAGCACCAGCGACATGCCTTGTTTCAGCACCAGCCGCAGCACGCTCGATCGCGCCGCGCCCAGCGCCATGCGGACGCCGATCTCGCGCGTGCGCCGGTTCACCGTATAAGCCATGATGCCGTACAGGCCCACGCTGGCCAGGCCGAGAGCCAGCAGGCCGAAGATACTCAGCATGGTCACTCCCATCCGGGCTTGAAACAGGCCGTCCCGCACGATCTCGCGTCCCGTGCGGGGGGTATCCAGTAAGATATCAGGCGCGGCGGCCCGTATTTCGCGCTGCACCGGAACCAGGAAGGCCTCCGGATTGCCCCTGGTGCGGATGTAGAGCGTCATGGCATCCAGGTAGTTCTGTTCGAGCGGGACGTAGACGCAGGACTGCGGCGCTTCGCCGAAATTGGAATAATTCGCGTTCCGGGCGATGCCCACCACCTGGCGCATGGTCTTCTCGCCGGGAAGCTGAAGGCGTTTGCCCAGCGCGTCCTGATTGGGCCAGTAGTCGTGCGCCAGCTTCTCGTTGACGATCGCGACGGGCGTGGAGTCCGAGCCGTCGGCCGCGGTAAAACCGCGCCCGCGGTCGATGCGAATCCCGGCGGTCTCGAAGTAACCGAGATCCACGGTATTGAGGACCGATGTGATCACGTCGGCCTTCGAACGAGGCGTGCGGCCTTCCACCTGCAGGCCGTTCACCAGGCGTCCCCACAGCGGCAGATTGGAGGCGAACGATACGGACGCGATGCCGGGCAGCGCGGAGACCCGCGCCCGCACTTCCTTGTAGAACGCCTTGGTGCGGGCGCGGTTGTAGCCGCCTTGTCCGGGGTTGGTCATGATCACGGCGAGGTGGTCGGTCTGGAAGCCCGGATCGACGGCGTAGGCGCGTCCGATGCTGCGCAGGAACAAGGCGGCGGTCATCAGGAGCAGGAACGAGAAGGCCACCTGGCCGACCAGCAGCGCGTGGGCCAAGGTGATGCGCCCCCGGCTGCGGCCGACGGTGCGGCCTTCTTCCTGGAGGGCGTTCGCATCGGCACGCGAGGCGCGCAGGGCGGGCATGGCGCCGAAGACGATGCCCGTGAGGAGCGCCACCGCGGCGGTGAAGGACAACACGGCGGGATCCAACCGGGGCACGCTGAAGTTCGCCGACAGCGGCAGGGAGTCCCACAGCACATGCACGCCCGCGCCGCCGATGAACAGGCCCGCCAGTCCGCCCAGACAGGCCAGCAGCATGCTCTCGGTGAGTAACTGGCGGACCAGCCGCCCACGGCTGGCGCCCATGGCCAGGCGCACGCCGATCTCATGGCCGCGCGCCGCGGCGCGGGCCAGCAGCAGGTTGGCCACGTTGGAACAGGCGATCAGCAAAACGATACCGACCACGGCCAGGAGTATGACGCCGCCGAACACGAACGGTGAGGGGCCGCTGCCGGAGCTGCCGAAGAGCACGTCGCCGATAGGCCGCACCGTGATGGTGCGGCCCTCATTGGCTTCCGGATACTGATGGGCCAGAGCCGCGGCCAGGGCCGTAAGGTCGGCCTGCGCCTGGCTGCGGCTGACGCCGGGCTGCAATCGGCCGGCGCCCAGGAAGAAGGCTTTGGCGCGATCCGACAGGGCGCCCGCCATTTCGGTGGGCAGCAAGCGCTCGGCCATGGCGGACGGGATCCACAGGTCCGGGCCGAAGATGGCGTTCAGGCCGATGAAATATTGGGGCGCGACGCCCACCACCGTAAAATCGAGGCTGTTGATGCGCAGCACCCGGCCGACGATGTCCGGAGCGCCGCCGAAGCGTCCCCGCCAAGTGGCGTAATTCAAAACCGCTATGGCGTGGGCGCCGCCCGCGGCGTCCTCGCCGGGCAGGAAGAAGCGGCCGGCGGCGGGACGGACCCCCAGCGTGGCGAAGTAATTTCCGGTCACCAGCTCCGCGAACATGCGCTCCGATCCACCGCCGGTCTGCAGCGTCACGACGCGCGGCGAAGTGTACCCGGCCATGGTGCTAAAGACGCGGTTGCCGGACTGATAGTCCTTCAGGTTGAGATACGAGATGGGCAGCGGCGCCGCGGCCGATGACGTCTGCGACGACTCGGCCGTGGCCAGTGCCGCCAGGCGCGAGGGCTGGGCGACGGGGAGCGGATTCAGAATCAGGGTATTGATGAGCGTGAACACGGTGGTGTTGGCGCCTATGCCGAGGCCCAGCGTCAGCACCACGAACAGGACGAACAGCGGATTCCGGCGCATGCTGCGGGAGTTGAACCGCAAGTCCGTCCAAAGATCCGCCAGCAAATTGCGCGAGGCCGGATTCGCCGGCACTACGTTGTCGCTTGCACGCATACGTCGATTCCTTTCCACGGCCGCACGCAGCGGGCCGAAGTCCTCCAGTTCGACGAGGACCTCGCGACAGGCATCGGCTTCCGCGGCTCCACCCGCCGCCAATTCGCGGTAGCGGTCTTCCAGGTGTTGCGCCAGTTCGTCGATCAGATCGGCTTCCGCGGCCGGCGCCAGGCGCAGGGATGCGACGCGGGCGCGAACCACGCTCTTCCAGTCAGGCATGTTCAATACCCGCGACGCGGCTGATGGCCGCCACGAATTCTTGCCAGCTCTTGCGCTGCGAGCGGAGAATCTTGCGGCCCGCGGGCGTAAGGCTGTAATAGCGGCGACGGCGCTGGCCGGCGTTTTCCACCCAGCGTCCGGCGACCACGCCTTCTTCTTCCAGGCGGTAAAGCAAGGGATAGAGCGAGGTCACGTGGAAACGCAGCGCGCCTCCGGAGCGGACCTGGATCAATTTGGAGATGTCGTAGCCGTGGCGGGGCTGGTCCTCGAGCAGGGAGAGGACCAGCAGTTCGGCGCTGCCCTTCTTCCATTCGAGGCCTGGGATCGGCGGCATATATGTGGCTCCCTTATATTGGCTTCAATAATATTATACGCGCATGGCGGGATTTCGTTTGGCGATGGGACCGGGATTTATCCGCCGATGGCGTACATGGGCCGCGGCGGAGGCACGAAGCGGGCGGTGTTGATCTCGTGGCCCGCCCATTTGCCGGCCACGTTGCGGCGGATGAGCCGCGCGATCTCGTCGTCGGAAGCGCCGCCGCGCAGCAGCCCCTTGACGTCGTCTTCTTCGATGGCGAACAGGCAGTAGCGCAGCTTGCCGTCGGCGGTGAGCCGCAGGCGATTGCAGTTCAGGCAAAACGGACGGCTGACCGAGGCGATGAAGCCCACGCGCCCGATGCCGTCCGCGAACCGGTATTCGAGAGCCGGCGCGCGCGGATCGGCGTCCGGGATCGGCACCAGCGGCGCGATCTCGCGCGACAGCACCTCGATGATATCGCCGGCCAGCAGCACCCGGCCGCGGTCCCACAAGTCCTGCGCGTCGAGCGGCATGAACTCGATGAAACGCACCTCGCAACCGTTCTCGCGCGCGAAGCGGGCCAAGGGCACGATATCCGGCTCCAGCAGGTTCTTCACCGCCACCGCGTTCAGCTTGATGGGACCAAAGCCCAGACGGCGGGCCACGGCGATGCCCTCCAGCACGCGGTCCAGATCGTCGCGGCGGGTGATCTGGCGGAAGCGTTCCCGGTCGAGTGTATCCAGATGCACATTCAGCCGCCGCAAGCCGGCGTCGAACAGCGGCTGCGCCATCTCCGCCAAGGCCACACCGTTGGTGGTGAGGGCCAGATCACGGATGCCGGGGATAGCTGCCAGGCGGGCGATCAGAACCGGCAGGTCCCGGCGCACCAGTGGTTCGCCGCCGGTCACGCGCAGTTTGTCGACTCCCAATCCCACGGCCACCCGCACGAAGCGTTCGATCTCCTCGAACGAGAGGATCTCCTGGCGCGGGATAAAATGCACGCCTGCTTCCGGCATGCAGTAGAAGCAGCGGATGTTGCAGCGATCCGTGACACTGATCCGCAGATTCGTGTGAATGCGGCCGAAACCGTCGGCAAGGGGAGGATTCACGGGAGCTTTGTCTTGATTGTACCAGAGGCCAGATTGTGGAACAGGTGGCGGAGCGCGCCGCCGCGATGGCTGACCGTCAGCTTGCGCGCCGGCGCCACCTCGCCGAACGAACAGCCAAACGGCTCATAGTAAAACAGCGGATCGTAGCCGAAGCCGTTCGGACCGCGCGCCTCCTCCAGGATGCGGCCTTCCACGGCATGGCGGAATCTGGCGCGCACTATGCCGCCTTCCGCCAGCGCGATGACGCAAACGAATCGTGCCGTGCGGTCGCGGACGCCGCGCATGCGTTCGAGCAGCAGACGGTTGTTGTCTTCGTCCGTGGCGTGGGGTCCGGCGAACCGCGCCGAATAGACGCCGGGGGCGCCGCCGAGCGCGTCCACTTCCAGGCCGGAGTCATCGGCAAACAGCAGTCCGGCGGTATGCGCGCCATAGTATGCGGCCTTCAGAGCGGCGTTGGCTTCGAATGTGTCGCCGGTTTCCGCGCACGGCGGAATCTCCGCCAGTCCGGGCAGCGTCTCCACCCGGATACCGGCGGCCTCCCCAGCCAGGCGGAACTCGCGCAGCTTGCCCGGGTTGCCGGTGGCGCAGTACACGATCACGCCAGGCGCACCGCGCGCTTCTGGATCTCGATCAGTCCGGCGACGCCCTGGCGGGCCAGTTCCAGCATGCGCGCCATTTGCGCATCGTCGAAGGCGTGACGCTCGGCGGTGGCCTGCACTTCGACGAAACGGCCGGCGCCGGTCATGACCACGTTCATATCCACCTCGGCGCGGGAGTCTTCTTCGTAGCACAGGTCGAGCATGGGCTCGCCGCCGATGAGGCCGACGCTGGTGGCGGCCACGTAGTCGGTCACCGGCATGCGCTTCACCATGCCGAACTTCACACACTGCTGCAGCGCCAGGGTCATGGCCACAAAGGCGCCGGTGACGGATGCGGTGCGGGTGCCGCCATCGGCCTGCAAGACGTCGCAATCGAGCGTCACGGTGCGCTCGCCCAGCAGGGACATATCCACGACGGCCCGCAGCGAGCGTCCGATGAGTCGCTGGATCTCGTGCGTGCGTCCCGAAGGTCTGCCCTTGACCACCTCGCGCGGGGTGCGTTTCAGGGTAGCGCGGGGCAGCATGGAGTACTCCGCGGTGACCCAGCCCTTGCCGGCGCCGCGCAGAAACTGGGGCACCGAATCCTCCACCGTGGCCGCGCAGAGCACGCGCGTGTTGCCCACCGAGATGACCGCGGAGCCCTCCGCGGTCTGCAGGTAGCCGGTGACAATCTCGACCGGACGCATCTGATCCGGCAGCCGTTTATCCGTTCGCATTTTTCATGACAAAGTACAGAAAGAAGAGCACGAGAGCGATGCCCGAGATCAGCAGAATCACGCAAGGAAGACCACCCTTCGGCGGAGGGGCGTTCTTCGACTTGGGACGCACGGGTTTAAATTTCGCCATCTAGAGCGATGGTAACAGGCGGTGCCCGGCCCATGGCGGCGGCTTGGTTTGTGGCAGAATTTGAGACGGATGACTCTTCGATATTGGATCGTGGCGGCCGGCTGCCTGACGGCCTGCGGCCGGCCGGCGCCACGCGATCCTGCCAGTCTCTTGCCGGCCCGCGTGGCTGAAAAGTGGCAACGGCAATCACTGCGGAGCATTCCGCCGGCACACAGCGGAATCGAGCACGCCTGGGAAGCCAACTACGACGGCGCAGGCAATCTCACGGTGGATCTGTACGAAGCCAGGGCGCCGGGCACGGCATTCGAAATGACGCAGCACTGGCGGGAGGCGGCGGACTCCGTCTTTTTCGACAAGGGGCGATACTTCGTGGTAGTGAAATGGCAGCGCGCCGATCGCCAGGCGCTGCCGGCGTTCATTCGCGAATTGCAGAAGGAGCTGGGGTCCGCTAACGGGCGGGACTGACGCGTGCGTCATTCGGTCCGCTGGCCGTGCTTGTAGTGTACGCGGATGGCTTTGTGAATGGCCTTCCACTTCTTCTTCTGCGCCTGCGCGGCCTGCACATCGGTCTGCCGCGCGTGCCAGGCGACTTCTGCGCGCAGTTTCGCGTAGCTCTGCCAGCGCGCCGCATCCAGTTCTCCGGCATCGAGGGCGGCGCGGACGGCGCAGCCTGTTTCCACCGTGTGGCTGCAATCGCGGAAACGGCACCGCGCCGCCAGCTCCGAGATCTCGGCGAACGCGGCATCCAGGCTGCCGGCGCCGGCCCAAAGCTGGATCTCGCGCATGCCCGGCGAATCGATCAGCACGCCGCCCTGCGGCAACGGCAGCAGTTCGCGGTGCGTCGTGGTGTGGCGGCCGCGGTGGTCGCCTTCACGCACCTCCCGCACGCGCTGCCGGTCCTCGCCGAGCAGTTGATTCACCAGCGTGGATTTGCCCACGCCGGAAGATCCCAGCAGGGCGATGGTGAGTCCGGGCCGCAGCAGCCGCAACACCGGTTCGATACCTTCAGCCGACCGCGCCGTGATGGCCAGCACCGGGGCGCCCGCCGCGATGCCGCCTACGGCGCGCATGCGGGCCTCCAGGTCTGCGCACACATCCGATTTGTTGAGCAGGACGGCGGCCCGGGCTCCGCTGGCATCCACCAGCGCCAGGTAGCGCTCGATGCGGCGCAGGTTGAAATCGCCGTCCAGGCCGCACACGATCAGCGCCAGATCGACGTTGGCGGCGATCACCTGTTCCTGTTCGGCGCTCCCGGGCGC
The DNA here is from genome assembly GCA_035499555.1 of Bryobacteraceae bacterium. Taxonomy (GTDB): domain Bacteria; phylum Acidobacteriota; class Terriglobia; order Bryobacterales; family Bryobacteraceae; genus Bog-159. Next base: position 30,640 of record DATJYO010000035.1, on the reverse strand, counting down.
CCGCCGCGAAAAGACCGTGCGCCGCGGGAGGACGGCGTGGATCATGCCTTCCCGCGGTCCGGACTGCTGAAACGCGACCCAGTCGCCCACGGCGGGCCAACCGGCGCGTTCGGTGCGATAGAGCAGCGCGCCGATGGCTTCGGCCTGCATCTCTCCCTGCGCGCTGAAAAGGCGGTAACGGTCGCCATACACCACCGATACGCGTCCCAGCAACAGGCCGCGCGCCTGATAGGTCTGAAAATCTTCGTAAACTGCGTCTGTCGCGCCAAGGGCCGCCAGGTCCATGACATCCTGCATGCCAATTCTCCTCGATTGATTTGGAAAAGCGTCGAAACAGGAGAGGACTCGCCGCGGGCGAACGTCAAACGTCAGCTTTGACAGCTCGCAGCGAATCGAGTTTTAGCGGACAGTCAGAGGCAATACCAGACATCAGCCTACCCCACGAAGCCGCGCAAAAGCAAGGCCCGGCCGCATCCATGTTATTTTTATCGAAATGCGACTCCTTTTCGGCTTTCTGGTCTCGGCGGCATTGCTGAGCGCCACGGGGGAACTCTCCGGCCGGCGCGCGCCGGGTTTTTCGCTGCCGGATCTTCACTTGCACCAGCACGACCTACAGGATTATCGCGGCAAAGTGGTGGTGATCGACATCATACAAACCACCTGCCCGCACTGCCAGGGCCTGGCGGATGTTCTGGACCGGATGCACGCCAAGTATGGCGACAAGATAGTCATTCTGTCGATCGTGAATCCGCCGGATAATCAAACCAGCGTGGCACGCTTCGTGGAGGATCACAAGATCGCGACGCCGGTGCTGTTCGATTGCGGGCAGGTGTCGGTGTCGTACCTGAAGGCTACGCCGCAAAACCCGCGGGTCAGCGTGCCGCACCTGTTTCTGATCGACGCACAGGGCATGATCAAGAACGACTTCAGCTACGAGTTCGACACCAAGAGCATCTTCGAGGGCGACGGTCTGGAGGTATGGATCGACAAGCTGCTCGGCGGCGAGCACGAGAAATCCAGGAAATGAGATAAGCCGGGAGGACCGGACACTATATTGGGCAATGATCCAGGTGCCTAAGCAGGCATGGGCCGTGCTCGTGCTGATGGCCGGCAGTGTGCCTATGCTTTGGGGCGCCGCGCCGCCGGGCGCGCGCGCCTATCTCACGGGGACGACGGTCCCCGAGTTCCCCAGCCGGTGCGACGTGCGCCTCGACATGACCGGCGACCGGGAGATGCTGTTCGTCACGCATTGGCTGACTCTGCACGTGCCCTACGACAAGGTGAATACGCTGGAGTATGGCCAGCACGTGGGCCGGCGCTATGCCGAAGCGGTTCTGATTTCGCCCCTGTTCCTGCTGAGTAAGTCGCGCAAGCATTTCGTGACGGTGGGTTACACCGATGCCCACGGGCGGCAGCAGGCGCTGGTTCTGCAAGTGAACAAAAACGATGTGCGCGCGGTGCTGGCCGAAACTGGAGGCCAAGACCGGGCGCCGCATCGAGTACACCGACGACGCCGCGCGCAGCGGGAGGGGATAACCTTGCTGCCGGTGATGCTTTTCGTGGCCCTGCAGGCGGCGCCGGCGGCGCCGGCCGCCAAGGTCCCGGCGCCTGCCGTGGAAACCCAGACCCTGCGCCAGTTGTTGACCCTGAAGCGCGTGTTCGTGGACCGCTTTTCCGGCGGCGAGACCGCCGCCCAGATGCGCGACATGATCATCGCCAGCCTGGAGAATTCCGGGCTGTTCGTCCTGACGGAGAACCAGGAGAAGGCGGACGCCATCCTGCGCGGGTCGGGGGAGGACCTGGTCTATAACGACGTGCATTCGTCGAGCGACAGCCTCAACCTGCACAGCAGCCTGAACACCAGCCAGACGGACGAGGATAGCGCTTTGCGTGGCGGCACGCGCAGCTACGAACATACGGGCCACGGGATCGGCCTCGGCGCCGGAGAAAGCGAATCCAACCACTCCGTGGAACGGCGGCACGAAGCCAATGCCGCGGTCCGGCTGGTGAACAAGGATGGCGACGTCATCTGGTCCACGATGCAGGAGAGCCAGGGCGGCAAGTTCCACGGCGCGAGTTCGGACGTGGCGGACAAGATCACCAGGCAACTCATCGAGGATTACGAGCGGGCGCGGAAACTGCCGCGCTGATAGCCTCCAGCAGGTGCTCGTTGCGGATGGGCTTCCCCAACACGCAGGCCACCAGTTTCTCTTCGGGCCGGTCGCAGAGTTCCTCGGTCCAGCCGGAGAGCACGATGATCTTGGCCGCCAGGTGCTGTGCGTCCACCGAGCGGATCAGGCTCAGGCCGTCTTTGAGCTTCGGCAGGCACAGATCCATCACCAGCACGTCGGGACGCAGTTCTTCGAGCAGGCGCAGGGTCCCGGGCGCATCGATCGCCACAGTCACTTCGTGACCGGCGGCTTCCAGGAGCAGCTTGCGGATGCCAAGCTGCTGCTCGTCATCGTCGGCGACCAACAGGCGGCTCATCAGAAGTGCATTCCGCCGCCGCAGATCAGCACTTCGGCGGTCACGTAATCGGAAAGCGGCGAGCAGAAGAAGAGCACGGCGCCGGCGGCTTCTTCGGGCGTACCCGCGCGGCCCAGCGGGCACACGGACTTCATGGCTTCCAGCATCTTGGGCTGCACGCCGACGGCGATCTGGCGGCCCTGCACGTCGATGGTGGCGCCTGCCTGGGTCAGCGGCTGCGTGAGGCGGGTCTCGATCAGGCCGAAGCCCACCGCGTTCACGTTCACGTTGTAGCGGCCCCACTCCTTGGCCATGGTTTTGGTCAGGCCGATGATGCCCGCCTTGCCGGAGGAGTAGCCGGCCTGTCCCGCGTTGCCGTCCGTGCCCGCGATGGAGGTGATGTTCACCACCTTGCGCATGACGGGCCGGCCTTCGGCAAGCTCGCGCTTGGCGGTGTCGCGGATGTGCGCGGAAGCGGCGCGCAGGATGCGGAAGGGAGCCACCAGGTGGATGTTCAGCATGGCCATGTACTGCTCGTCGGAGGTCTTCTGGATCACGTTGTCCCAGGTGTAGCCGGCGTTGTTGACGATGATGTGGAGACCGCCGAAGGCGGCCAGCGTGGCATCCACGAGCTTCTGCGGGAAGTCGGGCGCAGTCACGTCGCCCGCCAGGGAGGCGGCTCGTCCGCCGGATTTGGCGATGTCATCCGCGGTTTCCGCGGCGGGAGCGGGATCCAGATCGTTGACCATTACGGCGGCGCCGGCGGCCGCAAGTCTCCGCGCGATGGCGCGGCCGATGCCGCGTCCCGCGCCGGTCACCAGCGCGGCTTTGGATTCGAGTGAGAAGGACATGTTTTATCTGAGTAAGTCTTCGAGTTGGATTTTCGTGTCAGTTTTGCTGTCGCGGTATTTTACTATAACCGGCGTATACACGGACACCCCCCAGTCTTTGCCCGGACCGGACGTGATGGCGCGGGCGCCGGCCACCAGCACGGCTTCCTCGGGGATGACCAGCGGCCCATCGCCGACAGCTTTGTGGACTACGCCGCGCACCACGTCGTATACCGGGGTGGAGCGGTTCAGGATGGTGCCGGTGCCCAGCACCGCGCGTTTCTTTACAACGGCGCCTTCGTACACACCGCAGTTGCCGCCGACCAGCACCTCGTCCTCGATGATCACCGGCAGCGCTCCCACGGGTTCCAGCACGCCGCCGATCTGGGATGCCGCCGAAATGTGGCAGTTCCTGCCTACCTGCGCACAGCTTCCCACCAGCGCGTGGGAATCCACCATGGTGCCGTCGTCCACGTACGCCCCCACGTTGATGTACATGGGCGGCATGCATGTAACGCCCTTGCCGACGTAGACGCCGTCGCGGATGCTGGATCCGCCGGGTACGATGCGCACACCGCTCGCGGGTGTGAATTTCTTCACGGGGAACGTGGACTTATCGAAGAACGGCTGGCGCGCGGCGTCGATCGACATATCCACCACGCCGCCCATGCGGAATCCCAGCAGGATGCCCTTCTTGACCCAGCCGTTGACGCGCCAGCCGCTGGGCGCCGACTCGTCCGGCTGCGCGGCCCGAATGCGGCCGTGGTTCAGCGCGTCCTTGAATTCGTAGAACAGGCGGAAATGCGCTTCGGTGTACAGGGCAGGCTTTTCGTCGAACAACTGCTCGATCTCAGCCTGCAACGGGCACACTCCGCAGCAGGCCGGCGGACTCCAGCACCTTCTCGATGCGCGCCAGGTTCTCCGGCTTGGGCGGCACCATGGGCAGGCGATATACCGGCTCCAACAGGCCCATCAGGGCCATCGCGGCCTTCACCGGAATCGGATTGGACTCGATGAAGTTGATTTCCATCAGCGGCAGATACTGGCGCTGCACGGCGCGCGCCGCAACGAAATCGCCGGACAGGCACAGATGCACGAGATTCGTCATCTCGGCGGGGATCTGGTTGGATACGACGGAGATCAGTCCGCGTCCGCCGAGGGCGATCAAGGGCAAGGTGATGGCGTCGTCACCCGAAAGCACGGCGAAGTCCGCCGGCACCTGATGGATCACGTTGGCCATCTGCGTAATGTTGCCGGAAGCTTCCTTCACGCCCACGATGTTGGGGATGCCGGCCAGCCGCGCCAGGGTGGCCGGTTCGACGTTCACGCCGGTGCGCCCCTGCACGCTGTACACAATGATGGGCAGCCGGATGGATTCGGCGATGGCTTTGTAATGCTGGTACAACCCTTCCTGCGTGGGCTTGTTGTAGTACGGGGTGACGGAGAGGATGCCATCGACTCCCAGACGTTCCAGCTCGCGTGCCAGCTCGATCACCTCGTGCGTGTTGTACCCGCCCGCGCCGCCGATCACGGGCACGCGTCCTTGGGCTTCTTCGAGCGTGATTTGGATGACGCGCAGGTGCTCGGCGCGCGCCAGTGTGGGACTTTCGCCGGTGGTCCCGCAGGGGACCAGGAAGTTGATGCCGGCATCGATCTGGCGCCGCACCAGGCGGCGCAGAGTGGGCTCGTCAAGCGACAGATCGGCGCGGAACGGCGTTACCAGGGCCGTACCGCAACCAGTGAACGGATGCTGGATGCTCATGCGAACAGTACCTCGCTGAATTCGTGGAAACCTTGTTTGCCCACGATCCACTGCGCGGCCTTCAGCGCGCCGCGGGCGAAGCCTTCCCGGCTGCGCGTGGTGTGCCGCAGGGTGATGGTGTCGGCGGCGGAATCGAAACCGATTTCATGCGTGCCGGGGTGCGCGCCGGCGCGGCTGGCGGCGGCGTCAATCGGGCGCGTGTAGCCGGCAGACTTCATCTCTTCCACCAACTTCAACAGTGTACCGGAAGGCGCGTCCTTCTTCGTGGCGTGGTGGATCTCCCAGGCCCAGGCTCCGTACGATGGCTCACCAGCCATCAGGCGGGCGGCCTCGGCGGCCAGGCGAAAGAAGACGTTGACGCCGATCGAGTAGTTGGGGCTCCAGACCACGCCGATATTGTGACGCGCCACGGCGGCTTTCACGCGGTCCGCTTCACCCCGCCAGCCGGTGGTGCCGATCACGAGATTCACGCCCAGCGCCGCCATGCGCTCCGCGTTTTCGGCCACCGCCGCCGGAATGGAAAAATCCACCGCCACGTCGATGCCCTGGAAGTTCGCGGGAGTCACGCCTTCAAACGCGGCGTTGTTGAATTCGTCGAGCTTCAGCGCCACGGTAAAACCGTACTCGGGCGCGAACTGTTCGATGAGGCGGCCCATCTTGCCGTAGCCGACGATGGCCATCCGGTGCGCCACGTTGGGTTCATGCGGCATCGAAGACCTCCGCGTCGAGCTCGGCAAAGAACTCGCCGTGCAGGGCCTCCACGGCGCGGCGCAGATCGTCCTCCGCCACCACCAGGCTGAGATTCAGCAGCGAAGCTCCTTGCGAAATCATGCGTATGTTGATGCCGTCGAGCGCGCCAAAGACGCGCGCGGCCACACCCGGCGTGTAGCGTATGTTATCACCCACCAGGCAGACGATGGCCTGGCCGGCTTCAATCGCGACTTCGGAGAAATCGCTCAGCTCTCCGCAAATGGTCTCGAGCGCGCGCGTGTTGTCTATGGTCAGCGAGACGCTGACCTCGGATGTGGAAACCATATCGACGGCGGTCTCGTGGCGGTCGAACACTTCGAAGATACGGCGCAGAAAACCGTGCGCCATCAGCATGCGGTTGGAGTGCACATTCACGACCGTGATCTTGCGCTTGCAGGCGATGGACTTGACCACGTTGCCGCAGGGTACGGATTCGGATACGATGCGCGTACCCGAGACTTCCGGGCGCCGCGAATTGAGGATCAGAACCGGGATGTTCTTCTCGACCGCGGGCACCACCGTGGCCGGATGCAGCACCTTGGCGCCGAAGTACGCCAGCTCCGCCGCTTCGGCAAACGAGATGGTCTTGACGCGGTGCCCGCCCGGCAGGATCGTGGGATCGGCGCTCAGCATGCCATCCACATCGGTCCAGATCTGGATCTCTTCCGCCCCGATCCCCGCGCCGACGATGGCCGCCGTGAAGTCGGATCCCCCGCGGCCGAGCGTGGTGGTGACGCCATCCTGGGTGGCGGCGATGAAACCGCCCATGACGACCACCTGCGCCCGCGCCAGCGGCGGGATGGCGGCGCTGAGCCGCGCGTAGGTTTCCGGATAGAGCGGCGCGGCCTGCGTATGACGGCGGTCGGTGACGATCACCTGCCGCGAATCCACGTGCGCGGCCGGCATGCCGAAGTGGCGGAAGGCCAGCGTCACGATGTAGCTGGAGAGGCGCTCGCCGTAGCTCGAGATGGCATCGATGGATCGCGGCGTCAGCTCGCCCAGCACGGCCAGTCCTTTGACCAGCTCGGTGAGCTCCTGAAAATGCTCGTCGAGGACCCGGTCGAGCTCGGTGCGGTCGGCGAGCGGCACCACCTGGCGCGCTTCGCGCGAATGGAAATCCCGCAGGTCGTGGATCTGGCGGATGTACTCTTCGCGCGTGCCGGCGATGGCCGCATTGGCGATGGCCAGCAGCTTGTTGGTGGTCTTGCCCATGGCGGACACCACTACCACCGGACGGCGGTCGCCGCGCGCCTTGACGATGCCGGCCACCCGCTCGATGGCGGCGGCCGACTCCACCGACGTGCCGCCGAACTTCATCACGATCATCAGTCGAGCATCCCTTCGGAGTGCATCAGCTCGGCATTGAGCACGGCCGCGCCCGCCGCGCCGCGCACCGTGTTGTGGCCCAGCGCAACAAACTTGTAGTCGAGTACCGGGCAGGCGCGCAGACGGCCCACGAATGCGGCCATGCCGCGCTCGCGTTCGGCGTCGCGGCGGGGCTGCGGCCGGTCTTTTTCATGCATGTAGATGACCGGATGGGGCGGCGCGCTGGGCAGCTTGCGCTGCTGCGGCACGCTCGAGAACTTCTCGAAGGCGTGCAACAGCTCGGCTTCCTTGGGCTTGGCCGAAAACTCGACCGACACCGTAACCGTGTGTCCATCCACCACCGGCACGCGATTGCAATGCGCGCTCACTTTGGCGGCGAGCGGTTCGATATGATCGCCGCGGAAATCGCCCAGGATCTTCTGGGTCTCCTGCTGCATCTTTTCTTCTTCGCCGCCGATGTAGGGGATCACGTTGGCGTTGATGTCCATCGAGGGTACGCCGGGATAGCCGGCGCCGGAGATGGCCTGCAACGTGGTAGTGATGACACGGGTGATGCCAAATGGCTTCAGCGGACCGAGCGCCATGGTGAGGACCACCGTCGAGCAGTTCGGATTGGTGACGATCTGGCCTTTCCAGCCGCGCCGGCGCTGCTGGCCCGGCACCAGCTTCAGATGATCGGGATTCACTTCGGGCACCAGCAGCGGCACGTCCGGCTCCATGCGGTGGTTCTTCGAATTGGATACCACCACGTGGCCGGCCTCCGCGAAGGCGCGCTCGATCTCGGTCGCGACGGAAGCGTCCATGGCGGAGAACAGAAGGCGCGGGGCATTGCCCGGCTTCGACTCTTCCACCGCGAGGTCGGCGACGGATTCCGGCGCCGCGCCGCCAAGATGCCACGCCGTGGCCGCATGATACTTCTTGCCGGCCGAACGGTCGCTGGCTCCCAGCCAGGTAAGGTGGAACCAGGGATGCCCCTGCAGAAACTTCACAAAGTGTTGGCCCACCATGCCGGTGGCGCCGAGGATGCCGACTTCGATTCTGGTTTGCATATAGTTAATTCGATGGACGAGAGAGCAGCTGGATGACCATGTTCTGGTAGATGCCGACGGCGTCTTCCAGTTGCCGTTTGGGGATCCGCTCGTCGAGCGTGTGCGCGACGTGGATGGAGCCGGGCCCGATCAGGTACGGAGTACCCCAGGCGGTGCCGTAAGCGGGAATGTCCGTGGTGTAGGCGACCACGGTAGTGGGCATACCGGGCAGCGACCCCAGCCGCAAGGCCGGTATTTCCAGCATCTCGCGCGGCTCCGCTTTGCCGGCGACCGCGGCTTCGACGGCCGCCTTGGTGGCCGTCGAGTCGCCCACCAGCCGGATCATGATTTCCGCCTTGGCCTCGTCGGCGATTACGTTGGGCGCGCGCCCGCCGCCGATGGTTCCGATGTTCAGCGTACTGGCGCCGAGCAGCTCGTCCACGGGCAGGGGAATGGCCCGGATCGCGGCCAGCGCGTCCAGCAGCTTGTCGATCGCGGAGTCGCCCAGCTCCGGATAGGCCGAATGCGCCATCCGCCCGCGGGCGGCGATCTCGTAACGCAGCGCGCCTTTCGATCCCAGCGCCAGTTGATTTTCGGTTGGTTCTCCGTTGATGATGTAGCGCGCGCCTTGGGGATGGGCGGCGGCATGATAGGCGCCGGCGCTGTTGCGCTCCTCGCCCACCACGAACAGCAATCCGAAGCCGCGCCGCCCGGACTCGAGCAACGCTTCCGCGGCTTTCAGCATGGCCGCGATGATGCCTTTGGTATCGCACGCCCCGCGGCCGTAGATGAAGCTCTCGTCTTCCCGGGACGGGAAGAACGGCGGCACCGTGTCCATGTGTGTGGACAGCGTCACCAGCGGCCGGTCGCCCCAGCAGGCGAACACGTTGGCGCGACGCGGCTCCGCCTGTTGCAGTTCCGCCCGCCCGCCGTGCCGTGCGGCCAGCGCGGAGACGGTTTCCAGCAACTGAAGCCCGATCCGCTCCTCGTTGCCGGTTATGGATTCGGTGTCGATCAGCGCCCGTGTTAACTCAAAAAGCTGCATATGTTGACCTGCGGGCGGGAGACGGATACAGAAGGAAAGACGCGGAAAGATCCGGCGGCTGTTCGCTTCCGATAGCGCTCCACCCGCGCAAAGTTCGGGTGACAGTGGGCAGGTATTAGCCCGACCCCCCAACCGCCGCGGCTCAAGGAGCCTTCCGCGCCGGTTTCGGCGGAACTACAATCGGCCCCTTTCGCCGGACTCCCGAGCGCCCTCGGAGTGCAGGTCCGGTTACTGATGGCCGCCGCACCTCTATCAGAACAAGTCTCAGGATAGCGGAGGGTGCGGGCGCGAGTCAAATTGGGTAACTTTTTGGATCCACCGGAGTAGAACATAGAGAGACCTTGAATTGAGGTAACCGATGGGAGATCTGCTTCAGGACGTGCGCTACGGTTTGCGGACCCTGGCGCGAAATCCCGGATTCACGCTGGTCGCGATGTTGACGCTGGCACTGGGCATTGGAGCCAATACCACGGTTTTCAGCGTCATGGACCACACGCTTCTGAAGCCCGTGTCCTTTCCCGGCGCCGACCGCCTGGTGCTGGTATGGGAAACCTTCGGCAAGGGCCCCGATAACTGGAACATCGTTTCCGCGCCTAATTTTTGGGATTTCCGGCGGCAAAGCCACTCCTTTGAGAACATGGCTATCTTTGATTCCGCCGGCAGGGGCTATAACCTGGCCGCTACCGGTACGCGCCAGGAGGCCGAACAAGTTTCCGGGCTGCGCGTATCCGCGGGTTTTTTCCCCGTGCTGGGTGTGCAGCCGCTTGTGGGCCGCACGTTTCTGCCGGAGGAAGAGACCCTGGGCAGGGATCACGTAGTCGTGCTGAGCTACGGGCTGTGGAAGAGGCGCTACGGCGGCGATCCCTCGCTGCTGGGCAAGACCATTCGCATCGATGGCGCGGATTTCACTGTGATCGGAGTCATGCCGCGGGAGTTCGCCTGGCAGTTCTGGAGCGGACCGCCGCGCCAGCTATGGGTGCCTGTCGGCTACACCAAGACTGACTTCGGCCGCGGGAATAACAGCTTCATTGCCATCGCGCGCCTTAAGCCCGGCGTGAGCGTGGCGCAAGCCAGTTCGGAGATGGAGGCAGTGGGCGCCCATGTTCAGCGGCAGTATCCCACCGATGATGCGGGAATGGGTGCGACCGTGTCGCCGCTGTCGGACTACGGGATGGAGGGCCTCCGCCGCACCATGCTGATCCTGCTGGCCGCGGTGGCGTTCATTCTGCTGATTGCCTGCGTTAACGTCGCCAACCTGCTGCTGGCGCGCGGCGCGGCGCGGCAAAGGGAGTTCGCCATACGGCGCGCCCTGGGGGCCGCCGGCTTTCGCATTGCGCGGCAACTGCTGACAGAAAGCCTTTTACTGGCGGCCGCCGGCGGCGCCGCGGGCACCCTCCTGGCTGCCTGGGGCAACCGGACACTGTTTTACGCATTCAGGCTCGATTCGCTGGGCTTGCCGTTGCGTATCGTCGATGCGATTCCCATCGACGGCCGCGTGCTGGCCTTCGCTCTGCTGGTTTCCGCATTGACGGGTGTGCTGTTTGGCGTGGCGCCCGCGTTGAGCGCATTGCGTACCGGCATGCATGCGCCCCTCAAGGAAGGCGGGCGCAGCGGCGCCGCCAGCGGCGGCAATCGTCTGCGCCATGTGTTGGTGGCTGCCGAAGTGGCCTTGGCGGTGGTGGTGCTTTCCGGCGCCGGGCTGATGATCAAAAGCATGACGCGCCTGTTGGGCGTGGATTCCGGGCTGAATCCCAAGAACGTGCTGACGCTGGGAATGTCGGTGCCGCAGGAAGAGATCTATGTCGGTCCTCCGGGCCTGCCGCGTTTCTGCCAGGATCTCGATGAGCGCGTGGGCGCCATTCCCGGGGTTCTCTCGGTAGGCGCGGTCGGGCATCTGCCCTTTCAAGGAAACGCCGGCCGTAGTTTTCAGATCGAAGGCCGGCCGCCGGCGCCGCTCGGACAAGTGCCCGGTGCGAACTATTCGGTGGCCTGCCCCAACTACTTCCGGACCATGGGCATTCCTATTCTGAAGGGGCGCGAATTTACCCCTCGGGATACTGTCAGTGCACCCAGCGTGATCGTGATCAATGAGACCATGGCCCGCAACTATTGGCCCGGCCAGAACCCGGTCGGCCAAGCCATCCAGATGGGTGGAACCCGTCTTACCATCGTCGGCGTGGCCGGAGACGTCCGCCAGCGCGGCCTGGACGCGCCGGTCGCGCCCCAGTTTGTCCGGCCGTACATGCAAGCGGGATGGCCGGTCATGAGCGTGGTCGTGCGCACCGTCCACACGCCCGCGGCGTTCGCCACGCCAGTACGGAAGGCGCTGGCGAGCGCCTTGCCGGACTGGCCGGTGGCGGGCTTCCAAACCATGGAGGAGGTAGTGCACAACTCCACCGGCTCGCGGCGCTTCCCCATGCTGCTGCTGAGCGTGTTTTCGGCGGTGGCCCTGGCGTTGGCCGCGGTCGGCATTGTGGGTGTCGTGGGACATTCCGTGACGCAGCGGACCCACGAGATCGGGCTGCGCATGGCTTTGGGCGCCCAAACGGTGGATGTGTTGCGCCTGGTGGTTTCGAGCAACATGGTTTGGGTGCTGGCGGGACTGGCGGCCGGACTGGCGGGCTCCGCGGGACTGACACGCCTGCTCTCCGGACTGCTCTACGGCGTGCGGCCGCTCGATCCCACCGTGCTGGCCGCGGTTTCCGGGTTGCTGTGTGCGGTAGGGCTCCTGGCCAGCTACCTGCCGGCGCGGCGGGCCGCGCGAATCGATCCCATGGCCGCGCTGCGCATCGACTGACCTCGACCCGCCTACTTGCCGCCCAGGATCTCGCCGTGGGGTTTGCCCTGGGTGATCTCCTCGTAGGCGTCCTTGGCCTGGCCGGCCAGGCCATCGCCAACCCAGTTCCGGACGCTGGCGGGCAGTTGCAGCTTGGCCAGGTCCGCGGGCTTCTTTCCTTGATCCACCGCCGCCTTCACAGCCTTCCGCAGCTCAATCATGAACTCCGCCTGGCCGGCCATCACCTCCGGGCCGCCGGGCACGCCGTGGCCCGGCAGCACCGTCTTCACCTTCAATCTCTGCGCGGCGCGGACCACGTTCGGCCAGTTGCCGATGTTGCCGTCGCCCGTGTAGTTGTACGGACCGTTCACGATGGCATCGCCGCTGCACAGGATCTGCTCCTTGGGCAAATAGACGAATCCGTCGCCACGGGTGTGCGCCCAGCCGAAGAAGTGGAATTCCACTCTGCGCGAGCCGTCGTCCAGAACGAACATCTTCTGGTTGAAGGTCTGTTTGGGCGGCTCGACGCTGGCGGCATGCATCGCAGCCACGTCCGGCCGGTCTTTGGCGCTCTGCTGCCAGCGGGCGGGTTCGTAGCGTTTCATCTCCTGCGCCACCCCCACGTACGCCAGCGTGGTGGCGCCGGCGTCCGTCCACAGGGCGTTGCCGTAGGAATGATCGCCGTGATGGTGGGTGTCGAAAACGTACTTCACGGGCTTCGACGAGACGCGCCTGGCATCCGCCATGGCGGCCCGCGCACCGCTCGGGAAGTTCGCGTCCACCACGACCAGATAATCCTTCATCTCGATGATGATGTTGTTGCAGTGGCCCAGGTTCTTGAGGTCGCCTTCGCGAAACCAGACGCCGGGCGCCACCTTGGCAATTGTTTCCGGGGTAGCATCGCCGCGCGACACGAACAGCGCCAGGCCGGCCAGGCAAATGAAACCGGAAAGGATCAGGAAGCGTTTGCGCATTGGGCTTTAGTATATCGCGCCAAGGCGCTCAGAGCCCCTGCAAGGTCCCGACGATCTCCCGCACGTTGCGGATGCCTTGGTCGCGCAGAAAACGGGCCAGCTCCTGCGCCACGCGCAGCGGCGCGCGCGGATCCCAGAATGTCGCCGTGCCGACCTCGACCGCGCTGGCGCCGGCCACCAGAAACTCGGCGGCATCTTCGCCGCTGGCGATGCCGCCCAATCCGATGACCGGAATCTTCACGGCTCTGGCGGCCTGATAGACCAGACGCAGCGCGATGGGCTTGATCGCGGGTCCGGAAAGCCCGCCCCAGCCGGCGCCCAATCGCGGCCGCCGCGCGCGGGCATCCACGGCCAGCGCCACAAAGGTGTTCACCAGGGAAATGGCGTCCGCGCCGCTCGCTTCCGCGGCCCGCGCCAACGGTTCGATGGCGGCGACGTTGGGCGACAGTTTCACGATCACCGGACGCCGCGCCACCCGCTTGACGGCGGCCACTACTTCGGCCAGCAGCGCCGGATCGCTCGAAAAGTAGATGCCGCCATGCCGGGTGTTGGGGCAGGAGACATTCAACTCGTACGCTGCCAGTCCCGCGGCGGATTCGAGCACCCGCACCACCTCTACGTAGTCCTCGGTGGCGTTTCCGAAAACGTTGGCGATTATCGCCGTCTGCAGCCGGGCCAGACCGGGCAGTTTCTCGCGCACAAATGCCTGGACACCGATGTTCTGCAGGCCGACGGAATTAAGCATGCCCCCCTGCGTTTCCCAAAGGCGCGGCGGCGGGTTGCCCGCCATGGGCTCGCGCGACAGGCCTTTCACCACGATTCCGCCGAGTTCGTGGAGGTCCACCAGGCGCTCGAATTCCACGCCGTAGCCGAACGTGCCGGAGGCGGCCAGGATGGGATTACGAAGCGCGATCCCGCACAGCGACATGCTCAGGCGCGCATCGCCGGGACTCATTTCTCACGCTCGTCTTCGAATGCGTCGGCGAAGGCCTCGGCCAGCACATTGCCGGTGGCCGACGAGGGCATGCCGGTCCCCGCCGCGCGCGCGATCGTGGGCGCCAGGTCCACGCTTTCGATCTCGCGCTCGATCTGCCGCTTGCCGAACTGCGGCCCGTAAAGGAACAGCGGCACCTGCGTATCGTAATTGTAGAGCGAGCCGTAGGAGACGCCGCGGCCGGAGTTGAAGTCCTCCACCGCGCCGGGGGCATAGGACAGCATCACGTCTCCGGAACGCCGTTCGTTGAAACTGTTTTGGAACATGCGGCGCCACTCGCCGCTGTGCGAGCAGTCGCCGTCCACGGTGTAGTAACCCGCGACGCCGGGGACGCGTAGGGCAACCTCGCCGGCCAGCCGGCGCGCGGCGCGGGGCGCCATGTTCCGTTCCCGCAACTGCTCGAGTTTCAGATACAGGAACGGATAAATATACTTGTCCACGTAGACGCTCTTCGCCACACCTTTGTCGAGCCAGTCGACGAAGCCCTGCTCGATAGCCCGCGCCACGTTCTCGCTGGCAATGGGCTGCTGCGAATGCAGCAACGCGCCCGGATCCGCCAGCGCGCCATGCGCGCCCGCGAAGATCAGGTTGTACCGGTTCCGGCCGGGCGTCTGATTCAAGACCTTGAAGGTGCGCTCGATCTGCCGGTCCAGGTGCGTCGCCATCTGGACCATGAGGTCGGAATCCGATCCGGTTTCGTATCCGAGCAGCGCCATCGATCCCAGCGAGGCAAAAACGAAGTCGAGGGTGTCGCCCTGCCCCAGCTTCTCATTGACGATCAATTGAATCAGCAGCTCGAACTGGACAGACTGGCCAAAAGGCGAGGAGAGGTACAGGGCCATGAACTCTTCGGGACGCTTGGGATCGAAGGTCAGAATGCGTAGTGCGGGTAGTGCGGGTGTATTGGTCTGCGCGCCGATGGCGTTCCACTTCTCGTTGTGATGATCGCTCGCGGGCCAGGATCGATTGAAGCTCACGAGCCAGTCCGGCGCGGTGCCGCGCGTCGTGAAGGCCCCCTGCGGGTCCATCCAAAAAACCTGCGCTTTCGAGCGGCCAGCCAGCAGCGAGGTGGCGGCCTCGTTCAGGCCGAGGCAGTAGATGCGGCTGTTGCCGGCATGGGACAGTTCATCGGCCAAGGTGGTGGCTTCCAGCAGTTCGGCGCGAGCCTTGGCCACGGCGCGCGAGCGCCGGTCGTACCACTGGTCGGCCACGATGCCGTGCAGTTGGGGATAGGCGCCGGTGGCCAGGCTGGCGAGTCCGGTGGAAGTGAAGCTGCTGGCCGCCAGGCGGCAATTGGGATAGTAGATACCTTTAGATATCAATTCGCGAAAGCCGGCGGGCACCAGCAGGGGTTTAATGCGATCCAGGTAGATTTGGCGGAATTGCTCGGCGAACAGGAAAACAAAGAGTTTAGGGCGGGGCGGCAGGGCCCGCAGGGACGCCGGCAAAAATCCCGTTACACCGGCCAGGGTGGCGGTGAAACGCCTGCGGGAGATGCTCATGGGCAAAGTGTAACAATCCTGCGTAAATTATGATATGTTGTTCTCCTTAATAGTCTTTCATATTTTTCATAAAACTGGGTGCGTAGCACTCATAGGGAGAACCGCCAATGCAGAACGAAGACGAGAGTGTATTGGGCCTGGCCACCATCCGGCGGAATCGCGGCATTTCGCTGGAGCAGATCGCTGAATCGACCAAGATCAATATCCGCAGTCTGAAAGCTATCGAGGGGGGAGATTTTAGCAAACTTCCCGGCGGCATCTACAACACCAGCTACATTCGCCAATACGCCAAGGCCATCGACTTCGATGAAGCCGAACTGCTAGCCTTTTACCGCGTGAAGATGGGGACTTCGAACCCGAGCGAAGAAGCTAAAGACCGGAGCAACCGGAAGAGCCTGATCGGCGGCGGATTCCGGCCGGCATCCATCATCAGCTAAGGTAGCCTCCGCGATACTCGCCTAAACTCTGTGGCAGCAGACGTGCGCGCACGGATTCCGCTTTTCTGCCGATAAGCAACGCGAGGAGCTCAGCAGGCAATCGCCATGCGCACCTTCGCTTGCTTCCGGTCCGGTCAAGCGGCCCTTCTGATGGCGCTGTCGGTGACCGTCATCTTCGGTATGTTAGGGCTGGCCGTGGATCTGGGATGGGCCTACTATCGCCAGCAGGCGGCGCAAGCCGCCGCCGATGCCGCCGCCGTGGCGGCGGTACGGTCGGCGCTCACCTCTACGCCATCCGGTCCTATCTGCGGTCAGAGCGGGGTGTGGTGCGGCGCATCGTCCAATTGTCCGGCGACGGCGCCGGGCAGTCCCTCGTCCAGTTTCGACAGCGCCTGCATGCTGGCCTCCGCGAACGGCTTTACGACAGCCGGCGTGGACCGCGTGAGCGTGCAGGCTAACACCACGAATCCCGTGCCCACGGTTCCGGGCGTGACGGCCTCTTATTGGGCGACGGTCCGGATCTCCGAGCGCTTGCCGGCGCTTTTCGGCATGGTGTACGGGCGCGGCGGATTCTCTCCGGGCGCCGTCGCTACGGCTGCCGTTTTCGTCACCGCCAGCCCGTGTCTGCTGACTTTGCAGAACGGATCCAGCCCCGGTATCACGGCTGCCGGAACCGCCATCACTACCCATAATTGCGACGTCTACGTGGATTCCAGCAGCTCCACCTCCGCGATTACGATGGCCGGCGGCAGCATCAGCACCGGCACCGGCAGGACCCGCGTGGTCGGCGGCGTCACCAGCTCGGGAACGACCTTTACTCCCGCCGCTCTGACCGGACAGCCGGTCATGGCCGATCCGTTCGCATCCATGCAGCCGCCCACCGTCGGTGCGTGCACCGATGGCGGCGGAATCTCCTTTGCCGGCGGTTCGCACACCATCAATCCGGGAGTCTATTGTCACGTGATCTCGGTGGCCGGCGGAAGCCTGACGTTCAACTCCGGTTTGTATATACTCAAGGCCGGAATCAGCGTCTCGGGCACGACCGTGGTGGCCAATGGCGTCACCCTATACATAAAAGGCGGCGGCATCAGCATGGCGGGCCCGACCGTAACGCTCTCCCCGCCCAGTGACGGCACATGGGCCGGCGTAGCCATCTTCGAAGATCGCGCCGATTCCAACCCGGTCAGCCTGGCCGGCGCCACCAACACCGTCAACGGCTTGATCTACACGCCCGACGCGAGTCTGAGCGTTGCCGGCGGGAGCGGCTCCCAGGTATCGCTCATCTGCAAATCGTTCGTTGCCGCTGGCAATTTCAGCATCACCGGCGGCAGCGCGCAGACCAGTCTCGGCTCTTCCGTTTCAATGGTGCAGTGAGCCGGGTTCCCACAGGCTCTTGATTCGCGCCTCCAGCGCGTCCAACCCCCCGGCGAAGAAATGATCCTGCGCCTCGACCCAGATCAGGCGCTTGGGTTCGGCGGCCTGTGCAAAGAAGGCTTCCATGACGGCCGCCGGACCGTGCTCGTCGTGCGTGCTCTGAATAAAAATCTTGGGAACCACGCAGTGCGTCCACCCGGTTGAAGCGCGCAAGGCCGGATAACCCAGCGCGATCGCACATTCGGCATCCCCGGCGGCGCAGGCCACTCCCAGCGCTACTTGCGAGCCGAAGGAAAACCCGGCCGCGGTGTAGGGCAGGCCGGGATAACGGTTTCGCAGCCAGGCGAGCGCCGCGCGCGCGTCGTCGATCTCCCCGATCCCGCCGTCGTGTTTCCCTTCGCTCTTGCCCACGCCCCGAAAATTGAAGCGCAACACCACGTAGCCCAGACTCCGCAGCGCCCGCGCCGTGCGATAGACCACCTTGTTGTGCATGGTCCCGCCGAAGAGCGGATGAGGATGGCAGATCAGGGCCAGTCCGCGCAGCTCGCTCTCCTCGGGAGCTTCCAGCAGGGCCTCCAGGTTACCGGCAGGGCCGCTCAACAAATGCGATTCGATGCGCCGCGGCATGTGACGCTTTACAACACCGCCCCGAAATAACCGCGTTCCGTTTGCAGCCGGACACCTTTGCGCGCGACCGTAACCCGCAGCTTGTGGTACTTGCCGTCCCAGCCCTGGGACGGCTCATACTCGATCGTATAACTGCCGCGCGCGTCGGCCTCGATCCGGTCGCGTGCCTGGTTTATGTCGATGGTGGAGAAAGTGCGGCCGCCGGTAGCTCCGGCCAGAGTGTCCAACGCATCCCGATTCAGCATCCCGCGCTCCGGGTTCGTGCCCGGATCCGCCGTGTAGATCGAGATCCTGGATTCCAGGAAGCGGGAGCCCACCTGGCGCAGCAGCGGACCGCCGTCCCACCAGCCTTGGCCCGCCATGCGGATCTGGCTGGGGAAGCCGTAGGTGACCCATAACAGGGCTTTGGAACCCGGCATCTCCTCCATGCGCGTGCGCATGTCCTCCAGGGCTTTGCAGGTGGCATCGAACCGCGACGGCAGAGCGATCGGGCTGGCGGCTCTGAAATCCTGCGGCTTCACTTGATTGACCTTGCGCATGGCATCGTCCAGCGCAGACTCCGCATCGCGCGGCCACCCGCCACTTCCGGCGCCGGCGGCCTGGTCGCCGGCCAGGCCATGTACCGCATAAAGGCTGCCGTCCTCCACCAACAAGTACAGGTACAAGGGATCGCCCGACGGCAACCGCCGCAGCGCCGTCTTCATCATGTTCAGAACCGCGCCGCGCGAGTCGAAGCTGGAGTTCAACAGATCGAATAGGATGACCAGCGGACGGGGGCCATGAGACTGGTTCCGGCGGAGCGAGACGATCTTCTGTCGTAGACCGTTATCCCGAACCGTAAAATCGGCGGCGTCCAAATCGGTGACCGGCTTGCCGGCCGAATCTTCGGCGATCACGGTCAGCTTGACGCGCGGTGACTCCTGCGCCGGCGCGGCCAGGACGCTCGCAACCAACAGGTAAGCGGCCGCCGGTCCGACAGGAAGCTTCATCGCGAACTCGGTGCTTTCCGGCGATCCATGTGTATGTCGTAGCCTACGGTGCCGGACGGGCCGGACTTCACCATCTGCTCCAATTGCTCTTCCGGAATGCTGACTGAGACCATTACCGTCTCACCCGCTACGGACGCCTGCAGGCTTCGGAGAACCCCGGCGAATCCCGGCGGCGCTCCCTGGCTGCCGGCCAGCATCCCGATCGACTTCAGACCCTCGGCCAAAGTCCCGGCATCCGCGGCGGTCCGGCAGACGGCTTTAAGACTCACCAGCAACTCCGGTCCGAATCTCATACCGCCGCTCGCCGACACCACGCTGTTCAACAGCGCCAAAGGACCGGCTGCCTTTCCTTCGAATGCAGCGGGCGGCGTGATCGAAACGAACCAGGCGTCCTGATCGGCGCTCAGGCTGTTGACCTCGGCCGCCAGCGAGGAATTGATCGCCGTTGGGGCGGAGCCGTGATCGAGCGCCGCGCGCACGGAATCCGGCTTCCCGATAACCGCCACACCGTCATTTGTGAACGCCACCGACGGATGCCGGCTTCCGCTCCAATCCAGGATCTGGCTGCCGGCATAAGTACCGGCGGCGGCGCCGTCCGCCACGGCTGCCTCCACGATACGAGCTACATCGAAGGTGCCGCGCGCCAACATCAGCCACGTGTCCGTGCCGGGCCGGCCTGCCACCAGAATTTGGTGCAGGTCGCGATCGAATTCGAAGCCGGTGGTCTCCGCCAGCTTCTGCAGAACGGGATCGGAATGCATCGGGCTATTGGATAGCAGGAATTGTCCGAAAGGCGAGCGCATCACTTGCTCGACGTTACCGCCGGCGATGAACTGCGCGTCGGGCATCACCAGGTTGATCAGACTCGAATCGGCCGCGAATAGCGATCCGGCCACGATAACCAAAGCAGCGAAGAGGCGTAGACGCATGGGGCGCCCTTTCTATTGATTCATGTTAGCGCAGGCGGCTGCCCCAACATAGTAGATCCGGTTGCAGGGTTCGACTGTATGATAGAAACATGACACCCGCCACGGCGGAGGTTACCGCCAACCTCCTCAAAGAAAAGATCAGATCGCGCCAGGCGCAAGTGGGTATCGTCGGGCTGGGCTATGTAGGTCTGCCTCTGGCCGTCGAGTTCGCCAAGGCCGGCTTTCGGGTGACGGGCATCGACTTGAATGCCGCCAAGACCGAGCGCGTCAACGCCGGCGACTCCTACGTGGGTGATGTTCCCAGCAGCGTCTTATCCGATATCGTCAAGCAGGGGAAACTGCGCGCCACTACCGATTTCGCGGCCGTCCGCGATCTGGACACGGTGAACATCTGCGTGCCCACGCCGCTGCGCAAGACCAAAGATCCCGACATGAGCTACATCGTCTCGTCCTGCCAGGAGATACTCAACAATCTGCATGCCGGGATGTTGATTATCCTGGAATCGACGACTTATCCCGGCACCACCGACGAGCTGCTTCTGCCGATGTTTGAAAAGTCCGGCTTGCGGGCAGGACAGGATTTCTTTCTGTGTTTCTCGCCGGAACGGGTCGATCCGGGCAACCCCAGGTTTCAAACCGTGAATATTCCCAAGGTGGTGGGCGGCACCACCCCGGCCTGCACCGAGATGGGACGGCTATTTTACTCTCAAGCCCTGGAGCATGTCGTGCCGGTGAGCTCGACGCAGGTGGCCGAAATGGTCAAACTGCTGGAGAACACCTTCCGCATGATCAACATAGGCCTGGTCAACGAGATGGCCTTGATGTGCGATCGCATGGGCATCAACGTCTGGGAAGTGATCGAGGCGGCGGCCACCAAGCCGTTCGGATTCATGCCGTTTTATCCGGGTCCCGGCTTGGGCGGCCACTGCATTCCGATCGATCCTTTCTACCTGTCATGGAAGACCAAGCAGGCTGGTATCGAAGCGCGGTTCATCGAACTTGCGGGCTACATCAACGGCCAGATGCCGCACTTTGTCGTCGACAAAATCCAGAACGCCCTCAACGACGCCGGCAAGCCGGTGAAGGGGTCGCATATCCACATTCTGGGTGTGGCGTATAAGAAGGATATCGACGACCTCCGGGAATCACCGGCCCTGGATGTGATGCTGCTGCTCAAGCGGCGCGGGGCGCGGGTATCCTACAGCGACCCCTATGTGTCCTCTCTTCAACTGGATGGCGAGAGTCTACAGGCCCAGCCGGAGTCCCTGGCGGCGGAGTCCGACTGCGCCGCCATCATCACGGATCACTCGGTCTTCGACTATCGGAAAGTAGTGTCCGCCGCCCCGCTGATCGTGGATACGCGCAACGCGTTAAAAGGTGTGAACGCGCCTCACATCGTGCGTTTATAGTAACGCCCAAGCATTGACAAACGTCCCAATGGCGGCAGATCCTGGATTAAGGAGTTTTTATGGTACCGGTCGGGAGACTCGCGCTTTGCGGTATGGCCCTGGCAGGTGGCATCGCCGCTTGGGCACAGCCGGCGGTGATTTCGGCTCGCTCCGGGCTGATCCACTATGTGGAAGGCCAGGTTTACGTGGGCGACCAGCTCGTTGACAGCAAATTCGGCACTTTTTCGGAAGTGAAGGAGAACCAGACGCTTCGCACCGAAGAGGGACGCGCCGAGGTACTACTGACTCCCGGCGTCTTCTTGCGGCTGGCGGAGCATAGCTCGTTCCGGATGATCACCAACCGCCTGATCGATACGCGCCTGGAGTTTCTCTCCGGTTCCGCTATCATCGAAGCCGACGATATCGGCAAAGACAACTCCGTTACGGTCGTCTACCAGAACGCCACGGTCCACCCGGTGAAGAAGGGATTGTACCGGTTCGATGCCAGTCCCGCCGAGCTGCGTGTTTACGACGGAGAAGCGGATGTGACCCTGGACGACCATACGTTGGAGGCGAAAGAGGGTCACCTGGTAGCCCTGGATACGCTGGCCGAGCGCAAGTTCGACCGCACCGTCACCGACGCGCTGAACCGCTGGAGCGAGCGCCGCGGCGAATATGTCTCCATGGCCAGTGTGGGGGCCGCCAATTCGCTGCGTACGTCGCTTTATGACGGCGGCAGCGCTTATGGAACCTTTGGAACAATGGGCGCATTTGGCGTCAGCGGCTTCATGGGCGGCTGGTATTGGAATCCCTATCTGGGGATGTACTCGTTCGTCCCCGGTATGAGTGGCGATTGGTTCAGCGCCTACGGCTTCCCCTTCTGGAGCCCCTTCAACGTCTACATGGCATACATGCCGGGCTACTACTACTTTCCCTATTCCTACTACGGCGGCTACTACGGGGGATATCCAGCAGGCTACTCGGGAGCTTATAATTCGGGCGGCTACCACAGTGTACCGGCGCCGACCCACACCGGCCGCAGTGCCGCAGGTGGCATTGGCACGGTAGCGTCCGGGCACGGACCGTATCATGGCGGCGGCATATCTCGTGGCGGCGGCATGCCTACCTCGTCGTCACCCGCCGGTTCGGTCGGCAGGATCTCCGCTCCCCCTCCGGCAGCACCCAGTGCGGGTAGCATCGGCGGTCATGTCGGCGGCATCGGCGTCGGTTCGCACCACTAGCGCCACCAGCAGTCACCAAACGGCATCCTGGGTTGGACCCGTGCGCGGGCTCGGGTGGTATCCGGCCCTCGTGTTATCCTTCTTTTTCCATGGCTCGCCCGGCGCTTTGCGCCAAAATGTACCTGGTGCGGGGACGCGTCCAAGGCGTCGGTTTCCGCGACTACACGCAACGCGCCGCTGCCGCGCTGGGGCTGACCGGCTACGTCCGCAACCTGGACGACGGGCGCGTGGAAGTGTATGCCGCGGGTCCGCTTGAAAAGATCTCGGACCTGGCGGCGGCTTTGCGCAAGGGTCCCTGGCTCTCCGATGTACGCGGTGTCGAAGAGCAGGAAGCCGCCTTGCAGCATTATTCCGGTTTTCAAATTGAGGTCTGATGGATAATCTAAAGTCGCTGATCCGCGAGGTGCCGGACTTTCCCAAGCCGGGCATCCTCTTCTACGACATCACGACCCTGCTGAAAGACAAGGTCGGACTGCACGGTGTGATCGACGCCCTCTGCAACCATTACCGGGATGCCCGTGTGGACGTGGTGCTGGGCATCGAGGCGCGCGGTTTCATCTTTGCTCCGGCGCTGGCTTATGCGCTGGGCGCGGGGTTCGTGCCGGTGCGCAAGCCCCGGAAGCTTCCCTGGGAGACGCTCAAGGTCAGCTATGCCCTGGAGTACGGCACCGACAGCCTGGAAATGCACAAGGACGCATTCGTGGCGGGCGCCCGCGTCCTGATCGTGGACGATCTGCTGGCCACTGGCGGTACCGCGTCAGCCGTCGCGCGTCTGGCCGAGCAGGCCGGCGGCAAGGTGGTCGGCCTGGGATTTGCCATCGAGCTGACGTTTCTCAACGGACGCAGCAAGCTGCCCGGCTACGATGTGTTCTCTTTGTTGCAATATGACAAATGACTGAGACCCGCCGGGCGCGCCTGCCCGCGCTCGCCAAAATCAACCTGGATCTGCGGGTACTCCACGCCCGTCCGGACAACTATCACGAGATCCGCACCGTCTTCCAGACCATCTCCCTGGCAGATAGGATCGACGTGGAATTCACCCGCGCCCGCCGCACCGCCATTCAAGTCCGGAGTGTCCCGGAGATCCCGGACAACCTCATCGTGCGGGCCGCGGAGCGCATCCTGGATGCCCTGCGCCTCTCCGCGCGGGTCAACTTCAGGCTGCAAAAGAGAATTCCCATGGGCGCGGGCCTCGGGGGCGGATCTTCGGACGCCGCCGCCGTCCTGCTGGCGCTGCCGGCCCTCGCCGGACACCGACTGGAGCCAGACCGTCTGCAGCTTATGGCAGCCGATTTAGGCAGCGACGTGCCGTTCTTCCTGCTGGGCGGCGCGGCCGTTGCCCTGGGACGCGGCACGGAATTGTACCCGCTGCCCGATATGCCGGCACGGCGGGGCTTGCTGCTGGCGCCGGACATCCATGTCTCCACGGCCGCCGCCTACCGCGCGCTGACCCCCCGATTGACAACCGAATCGCAACAAAATAAGATAGTTAGTTTCCAGTCGCAGGTATGGAGTGGAGTTGCGGCTGAAGCCGGCGTTAACGATTTTGAAACCGTTGTCTTCGCGCAATTCCCGCAACTGGCTGCGCTGAAACAACGGCTCGTGAAACTGGGCGCCCGGCCGGCGATGATGACGGGCAGCGGTTCGGCGCTCTTCGGTTTGTTTCGTACTCAGGATCAGATAAATCGCGCTCGAAAGTCACTCCGCAATGAACGTGTCTTTGCGATTTCATTCGTCAGCCGGATGCGTTACCGCCGTCTCTGGGGGCGGTCGCTCCAGCCTTATCTGGATGACAGGTTATGGCCGCCGCTAAGCCGCACCGGGCGTTAACGCCCGACCGATTGAAAGTCTTCTCCGGGACCGCGAATCCGTGCCTGGCACAAGAGATCTGCGGGTCGCTGGGCATCGAGCTGGGCGATCTCATGCTCGAGACTTTCTCGGATGGAGAAGTCTACCTGCAGTTCCAGGAGAACGTGCGCGGCGCCGACGTCTTCCTGATCCAGCCCACCTGCCGGCCCGTGGATCACAACCTGATGGAACTGTTCCTGATGATCGATGCCGCCAAACGCGCCTCAGCGGACCGTATCACCGCAGTGTTACCCTATTATGGGTATGCGCGGCAGGACCGCAAGGACAAACCGCGTGTGCCGATCTCGGCGAAGCTGATCGCCTCGCTGCTGGAGCGCGCGGGCGCCAACCGCATCATGGCGATGGATCTGCACGCCGCCCAGATTCAGGGATTTTTCGACGTGCCGGTGGATCACCTGTTTTCCGCGCCGGTCATGATCGATTATTTTATGCCGCAGGAGATTCCGGACCTGGCCGTGGTCTCGCCGGATCCGGGCGGTGTGGAGCGCGCGCGGGCGTTCGCCAAGCGGATGAACGCGCCTTTGGCCATTATCGACAAGCGCCGCGAGAAGCCCAACGTGGCGGAAGTGATGAATGTGGTGGGCGATGTGGAAGGCCGGAATTGTCTGATGGTAGATGATCTGATCGACACCGCGGGCACCCTGGTGAAGGGGGCCGAGGCGCTGCTGCGACAGGGCGCCAACAGCGTGAGCGCCTGCGCCACGCATGCCGTGTTATCAGGTCCGGCGGTGGAGCGCATTGAAGCCTCGCCGCTCAAGGAAGTCGTATTTTCGAATTCCATTCCGCTGACCGATGAGGCCCGGCGGTCGTCGAAGATCAAGGCTCTTTCCGTGGCGCCGCTGCTGGCGCGGGCGATTCAGTCCATCCACGAAGAGACCTCGGTGAGCATTTTGTTCGTGTAGAGATCAGGGCCACGCAACCCACGTTAGTGGTTCGCCACGATCGGACTTGCGTCCCTTTGAAGGAGACAGGCAGTGAGAAAAGATATAACGGTTGCCGCGCAACCTCGTGATTCGCGCGGCAAGAACGAAGCGCGCCGCACGCGCCGCCGGGGCCTGATCCCGGCGGTGGTCTACGGAGCATACAAAGATCCCATCCCGGTGAGCGTAAGCCCGAAGGCGATCATCCAGATCGTGCATTCGGCCACCGGCTACAACACTATTTTCAACCTGGACATCGAGGGCCGCGAAAATACGCCGGTGATGGTGGTGGATCACCAGAACGATCCCATCCGCGGCACGCTGCTGCATGCGGACCTGAAGCGCATCGATTTGAACAAGCGCATCCGGGTCTCGATTCCGATCGGCACGTCGGGCGAGCCCAAGGGTGTGAAAACGCAGGGCGGACTGCTGGAAGTGATCAGCCGTCAGGCCGAGATCGAATGCCTGCCGGACGAGATCCCCGAACATTTCACGGTGGACGTAACCGAACTGCTAATCGGGCAGAGCCGGCGCTTCAGCGATCTGGCTTTGAGCGGATCGATGAAACTGATGAGCTCGCCCGAGACGGTCGTAGCTCACGTGGTCGCGCTGCGCGCCGAAGAAAAGCCGGCCGCCGAGGCCGCGCCCGCAGCCGAAGCCGCCGCCCCGGCCGCCTCCGCCGAACCCGAGGTCATCAAGAAGGGCAAGAAGGAAGAAGCCGGCGCCGAAGAGGCCAAGCCCAAGAAGAAGTAGCGCGGCATGTTCCTGGTGGCCGGTCTGGGCAATCCGGGCGAGGAGTATGCCGCCACCCCGCACAATCTCGGTTTCATGGTGGTGAACCGACTCGCCGAGACGTGCGGCATCCGGGTCAACCGGCGGGATTCCCGGGCGCTGATCGGAGTGGGGCAGATCGCCGGCAGCGAGATCATGCTGGCCAAGCCCCAGACATTTATGAATCTCAGCGGCACGTCGTTAAAGCCGCTGATGCAGAAGCATTCGCTCACGGCGGCGGACCTGATTCTGGTCTACGACGAGTTGGCCCTGCCGTGGGCCAGTCTGCGGATCAAACCGCGCGGCTCCTCCGCCGGCCATAACGGGGTCGAATCCGTGATCGGCAGCCTGGGAACGGACGAGTTTGTGCGAGTGCGGCTGGGGGTACATCCCGGCCATCAATTGGCGAGCGGCAAGGAATACCTGCTGGCGCCGGTGAAGCGCTCGCGGGCGAAGGAATTGGAGCAACTGGTGGCCGATGGGGCCGCCGCGGTTGTTTCGATAATTACCGAAGGGGTCGCAAAGGCCATGACGAAGTTCAATCGTCGCCCCCAAGGTCCAGACGAGGAAGCATGAGAATCTACGAAGAGCTGTTCATAGCCAAGCCGGACGCTCCGGACGAAGAGGTGGACGCCTTCATCGAACAGATGAAGACGACCGTCTCGAACGCCGGGGGCACCGTAGACAAAGTCGAAAAGTGGGGCAAGCGCAAGCTGGCCTACAAAGTGGACCGGTACCGCGAAGGCGCTTATGTCCTGTTCCAGTTCAGCGCCGGGCCGGAGACCGTGAAGGAGTTCGAACGCCGCCTGCGCGTCTCGGACCTGGTGATCAAGTTTCTGACGGTGCGCATCGACGAGACGCTGAAGCGCCTGGAGAAGCGCAAGAAGGAGCGCGACAAGCGGGCGCACCGCAAGGCTACCGCCGCGCCGGCCGCGCCGCAACCGTCGGTCGCGCAGCAGATGATGGGCGAAGGTCCCAGCGCTCCGGCCATGCCGGGCCTGCCGAAGGAGGCGTAAAGAGAAGCCATGGCGGAATTCAAAGGAAAACCCGGCAGCGCCGGCCAGCGGCCGACGGGCGGCGACAAGGCCGTCGCCACCCAGAAGAAGCAATACTTCCGGCGCAAGAAGGTGTGCCGGTTCTGCGTTGAGAAGATCGACGACATCAATTATAAGGACGTGAAGCTGCTGCACGCCTTCGTGGCGGAGCGCGGCAAGATCGTCCCGCGCCGCATCTCCGGCGTCTGCGCCCCGCACCAGCGGCGGCTGACCGACGCCATAAAGAAGGCGCGCAACATTGCCCTGCTGCCGTTCGCGGCGCAGTTTTAACGAAGCAAAGGGGCGCGGGGTGCCCCGTTTTGCGGAGCAAGAAGAAGCAAAGGGGCGCGCTTTTCCGCGCCGCTACTTGGAGTAGAATCTTCCAAGGATCCAGGGCGGCGCGGGGTGCCCCGTTTTGCGGAGCAAGAGGAAGCAAAGGGGCGCGCTTTTCCGCGCCGCCAGGAGCAAAAATATGGAAGTCATACTGCGTGAAGATGTTGAACGGCTGGGCAACCGCGGCCAGGTAGTGAAAGTGGCCGACGGTTACGCCCGGAATTTTCTGCTGCCCAAACGCCTGGCGGTGGCCGCCACGGACGCCAACCGCAAAATCGTGGAGCAGGAGCGGCAGGCGCATCTGCGCCGCGAGGCCAAACAAAAGAGCGAAGCCGAGGACCTGGCCAAGCTGATCGGCGGCGTGACGGTGACCATCGCCCAGAAGGCCGGCGAGAACGATCAGCTTTTCGGATCCGTGACCGCCAAGGACGTGGTCGACGCGCTGGCTCAGCAGAACTACACCATAGACCGGCGGAAGGTGCACCTGGAGGAGCCCATCAAGCAATTGGGCGAGTTCAAGGTGCCGGTGCGGCTGCACAAGGATGTGACCGCGGAAGTTACCGTGCAGGTAGTGAAAGAGGAATAGCTCCCGGTCAGGGAGCTCCCGCTGCCGTCAAAATGTGAAACCCACCAGGAATTCCGCCTGGTTCAGGTTCGTGTGCAATACATCGATCGTGGACTGCACGGTGCTAACCTGTTGCGTATTCCAACGCGTGAATCGAACCTCGGGTGAGATGTGCAGCACGATGGCGTGAATGTCCACGCCGGCCCCGATCACAACTCCCGTGGTAGTGTTGTGGTTGACGGCTTCTTTTAACCCCGTGATGGTATCCCAAGCCACGCCGGCTTCCACATACGGCCGCGCCACCGGGAAATGGAAACGATACTTCAGCACCAGGGGAAATTCCCAATTGCCGCCGCTGGCGTTGAGCGCCGGGGATTCCGCGACATAGGAGTACTCAACATGCCGGTAGAGGGCGTCGAACTCCACGCCGAGACTGAAGGGAAGGCGCACTTCCGCCTCTCCGCCGATGATGTAACGCTGGGGCGGCGCATTGTATCCAAAAACACTATTGGCGTTCAGCATGTCCGTCAGCGGTATGCCGGCCTTGATGCCTGCTGAAAAAGGTTGCGCCAGCGCCGGAAGCGCGCTCAACAACAGCCAAAATAGCCGTCTCATTTAGTTCTTTACGGACACTCCCGTCTCCAGGTTGCAGTTTCGTTGCGCTTTGGTATCATCTCTCTCCAGTAGCATGAAGGAGCATGCATGAGTCACTATTACGAGGACTTCGCCACTGGCAGCGCGTACGAGTCGCGTGGGCGGACGGTGACGGAAGCCGATATCGTGAATTTCGCCGGTCTTTCGGGCGATTTCGTGGAGTTGCACACCAACGAGGAGTTCGCGCGCCAGTCCCCCTTCGGCCGCCGCATCGCGCACGGCGCGTTGGTCTTCAGCATCTCCACCGGTCTGATGAACCAGATGAACCTGATCAACGATACCGTGCTGGCGTTCTATGGCATCGACAAGCTGCGCTTCACCGGCCCGGTGTTCATTGGAGACACGGTGCGGGTCAGCAAGCGGGTGATCGAGATGAAGGAGAAGGATGCGGCGCGCGGGATCGTGACTTTCGAAACGCAGGTCCTGAACCAGAATAATGAGCCGGTGATCGTCTACACGGACAAGCTGCTGGTGAAGCGCCGCCCATGAGACCGCTGGACGGGCTGATGGTGCTCGATCTGACGCGCCTGCTGCCGGGCGCGGCGGCTACCATGCAACTGGCCACCTTCGGTGCGGAGGTCGTCAAAATCGAAGAGCCGGGGCGGGGCGACTATGCACGCGCCATCCCGCCGTTTCTGAACGGCCAGGGCGCCGTGTTCAGCATGGTCAATCGCGGCAAGAAAAGCGTGGTGCTGGATCTGAAAAGCGAGACCGGGCGGGATGAGTTTCTCAAGCGGGCCGCCACCGCCGACATCCTGGTGGAGAGCTTCCGGCCCGGCACCATGCGGCGGCTCGGCCTGGGCTATGAGACGTTGCAGACTCGCAACCGGCGCCTGATCTACGTCGCCATCACCGGCTACGGACAGGACGGGCCATGGGCGAACCTCGCCGGGCATGATATCAATTACCTGGCGCTGGGCGGTGCCCTCGACCTGGTGGGTGTGCGCGGCGGGGCCCCGGTGATTCCGGGCGTGCAGATCGCGGACATGGCGGGCGCCATGCAGGCGGTCTCCGGCGTCCTTCTGGCACTGGCCGCGCGGGACAAGACCGGAGATGGTCAGTTCGTAGATGTCTCCATGGTGGATGCCGTCGCCTGGATGCTGCCAGTGGCCCTCGGTCTGCACGCGGCGACCGGCGAAGTTCCTGCGCGAGGCGACACGGTTTTGAGCGGCCGCTACGCCTGCTACCACGTGTACGAAGCGGCGGATGCGCGCTGGCTAGCCGTGGGCGCGCTGGAGTCCAAGTTCTGGGAGGCGCTATGCAAGGCGCTCGGCTGCGAGCGGTTCGTGGCGGATCAGTTCGCCGAAGGCCCGCGCCAGGCCGAGATGATCGCGGAGCTGGCGCGCGTGTTCCGCACCCGTCCGGCGGAAGCATGGTTCGCTCACCTGCAGCCGCTGGACGCTTGCGTCACACCGGTGCGCAACGTTGCGGAAATGGCGCAACACTTCGGGCTCGGCCGCGGCGAATCGGTGGTGGCGCCCAGGCTGAGCACGACGCCCGGCGTGCTGGGCGGACCCGCGCCGATGTTGGGCGAGCAGGAACCATGGCAAACTCAATGAAGCCAGGCATACGCGGATGTGACGGAATCGGCAGGTGCGCTAGATTCAGGTGCCCCGTGCGCCGGAAACCGGCGGGCATGTCTTAACAGGTGCGGAGTTTCCCGTCCCGGTGTGACCGTTTGGAGGCGTTCGGCTCCGCGCTGCGCGACGACTTCAGGCCGGGTGAGAGCGACCTGGACCTGCTCATCGAGTTCGCACCCATGTCCCCATACGCACGCGTCGATGCCTACTTCGGACTCCGCGACGATCTCCGGGACCTGTTGGGCCAAGAGATTGATCTCGTGATGACTGGAGCAGTGAAGAACCCGTACCTCGCACGGAATATCCAAAGTACGAAGCAACTGCTCTATGCCGCGTGATGAGCGGGCCTATTTGAGCGATATCCTCGAATCCTGCGATGCGATCGCGGAGTTCATCATCATCGGCGAAGCGGTCGCCGCACTCGCCCGCGTTGTCCCGGCCATATTCGCGGCGATCACCAGGGCACGGCGGATAGT
>DATJYO010000034.1:0-3803 GCA_035499555.1 Bryobacteraceae bacterium | reverse complement strand
CCACGCGCTCCCAGAGCAGGGCGCCGGTCTTCCGGTTGAGACAGAGCAGCTTCCACTGCTGCACGCTGCGATCCTCGGAAGCATCGCCTTCGCCGTAGAGCCCGCGCTTGAAACTGTCGCCTCCGCGGCTGCTGATCGCCGTGGTCACGAAGACGCGGTCCCCCCAGACGATCGGGCTGGAATGCGCCAGCCCCGGGATGGGTGTCTTCCACGCAATGTTGGTTCCCTTTGTGACGTCCCAGGCGATGGGCAGCTTGTTGCCATCGGCCACGCCCGAGGCCCGGGGTCCGCGAAAGGAGGGCCAGTTCTGCGCGCCGGCGGCGATCGCGAGCAGAAACAGGATCGAGCGCGTCACAAGCACCCGCTGAGTATATCAGGCGGTCCGGCAACAGATTCGAGCTCAGTGCCCGACCGGCATCACCAACGCGCCGGGCGGCGCCGTATTGATCGTGGCCGGCGACGACACTCCGTTGATCGAAATCGAGACAGGATAAACGCCGGGCGCCAGGCTGGCCGGCACCCTGAAGTTGATTTGAAATTCTCCCGCCGACACGAGCGCCGCGGCGTCCGCCGCCACGGTGACACTGCCGATCGTCACCGTCACGCCGCTCACGAAAGTCGTCGAGACCAATGTCCCCGCGGGCGATGGAGCCAGGCCCGTGGCAAAGAGCTCCACCGTCTCGCCGGGAACGGCGTTGCGGAACGCCGGTCCGTTCGAGGGGTCGGCCGCGATCTTGCCGTCCAGAAAAACCGCGGCCGCATAGTTCGTGCCGCCGAGGGCTATCGGGAAGATGCCCGGCGAGTTGGCCGCCGCGGCGGCACTCACCGCGTTGCTCGTCTGGCCATTGGAAATGACCTGAACAGTGGCCGTACCCGTGACGCCTTGCGGCACCTGGAAGCTGACCTGCGTCGGGCTGATGTAATACACCGCCGCAGGCTGGTTGTTGACCAGCACTTGCACGCCGCTCAGGTTGGTGGGCAGATTGGCGCCGAGCCCGGTGAAATCGGATGTATTCCAGATGCGCGTGACGGTGGTGAGGTTGCTGCCTTTCACCTGCGCCCAGGACCCCGGCACCAGCCCGCCGGCGAGATACGTCGCGCCATTCGCCAGGCTGCCGGATTGCAAAAGCGGCTCGGCTGTGGCCGTAATCTTCGCCACGAAGCCGTGATAGCAGCAGGTTGGAACCGGACTGGGATCGGTGCTCTGGAACGCGCCGGGTGTCGTAACCAGGTTCGCGCCGATATTGCTGCCGGCCACGAAGATGTCACCGGCGGAATCCACTGCCAGTCCGCCGGTCTGCATGCTGTCCAGCCCGCCGGAGATGCTCGTGGAAAAAAGCAGGTTCGCGCCCGCGGGATCGAGCTCAACCACCACTAGCCCGCCGCTACAGCACATCGCCGGCCCCACGGAGTTGAACATGGGGAAATGCGGATTGGCGATCCCCGTGATGTAGATGTTCCCTTTGCCATCCAGCTGGATCGGGCCGGTATCGTACAGGTTGTCTCCTCCGTCCTGCCTGGAGCCGCCCGCGTATGTAGACCAACTGAGTGCGCTCAGGGTCGGATTCAGCTTGGTCACATGACCCGCCGCGCAGGTGCCGCCGCCCGGAGCACAAGCGGTATTGTAAGCGCCGCTCGTCACCGGAAAGTCGGCCGAGTTGGTGTACCCAACCACGTAGACAAAGCCGGTGCTGTCGATGGCAATGCCGCTGAGATAGTCGCTGGTGTTGCCGGTCTTCCCGCCCAGATAGGTGCATGCGGCCAGGTAAGCCCCGGTGTTTAACGTGACAGGGTTGAACTTCGCGATGAATCCGCGGTAGGCCGTCGCATAGGTGCCCGTCCCGTCGAGAGGCACAGGGCTGGACTGATATGCGCCGGAGCTTACCGGCAGCTTGCCGGCTTTCGTATTACCGATCAGGTAGAAGTAGCCGCTCGAATCGACTGTGACTCCGGTAGCCATGGTTCCGCCGGCTGAAGTGGTGGTCTTCACTCCGTTCAGGTCGCCAAACAGAGTGGAGTAGAGCAGGTTCGCGCCGGTGGGGTCGAACACCGCGACGAAGGAAAAGTCCGTGACGTTGTTGGCGTTGATGGTCTGGATTGTCGCGCCGCTGGTCGTGGGGAAGCACGATTGAAAAACATAGGAGGTGTTGCAGGGTGCATTCTCGTTGCCGGCAACGTAAGCGCGGCCGGTTGAATCGACGGCAATCGCGGTTCCGTAACCCCCTCCGTAGCCGCCCAGGTACGTCGAGTAGACCACGCTGTTTCCCGCAGGACTCAGCTTGGTCACAAACGCTGAATTATTCGTTCCCTGGCAGCCGTTTCCCGCGGCATTCGCGGACGACGATTTGTTGTTCGGCTGCGGTGAGCAGACGGTCTGGTAGGCTCCCGCGGTGATCGGAAAATCGGCGGATTGCGTATAACCGGTGACATAGGCGCTGCCGACGGAATCTACCGCGATCGCATAAGCGTAGTCCCAGTTGGTCCCGCCCAGGTAGGTCGAGTAGACCAGCGAACCGCCGTCCGGGCTGAATTTGGTGACAAACGCGGAAGGGGCTGTCCCTTTGGACGGCGCCTTCTGATTCTGATAACCGTTCTTGGCCGGGAAGTCCGTCGAAGCCGTGCGGCCGGTCACGTACGCGCTGCCCTGAGCGTCGATCGCGAGCCCCTGCGCCGTCCCGTTTTGGAGAATGCCGGGGCCGGTGGTCTGGCTGATCTGATCGCTGCCGGTGCCCGCCAGGTAGGTGACGTAGCTGAGCACAGGATCGATGATCAGCTCCTTGGAATGGTCGTAGCCGCCGATCTCGAATCGCACCCGGTTGCCGCGAACCGCGAAGGAACCCTCCACCCGCTTCCGTCTCTCGCCGTCCATCTGGTACACGACCGGCTTTTCGAAGACCGCCGGACCATTGGCGGCTTTCAGCACCAGGTCTCCCTGCGCGTCCATGCTCGCGCTCGCACCCTCGATTCGCCAGGCGATGCGGCTCGGGTCGCCGCCCGGCGCCACCACGAAGTCGTACTCCAGCCGCAGCTGATTCCCATAGAAGACCAGGTCGATTCCCGGGTAGACCTGGGCGTAATCCACCCTGCCGTAGGTCGGGATGTTCACCCGCCATTGCTTGGGATCGTTGCCCAAGAAATAGTTCACCACTCCGCTTTGGCAGGCCAGGCCTGTTGCACTCGCTTTCTCGTTTGCGCCAACCAGGCTCATGCGCAGGCTGTCGCCCGGCGCGGCCCCGTGCGCATGTCCGCCGTCCCGTCGTTGCCGCTCGAGGTTCAGCACAACCTTACCCGGCGCCAGAAAGACTGCATAACCGGAGCCGCGCGAAAGAAACTGTACGGGTGCCGCCGCCTGCCCCTGGTTTGGCTCGAAACTCAGAGGTGCGTGCAGGAACTTCGCCGTGGGGCGATTGTCTCGCGGGGCGGCGCTGCCGGGAGTCCATCCGCATGTTGCGAGGACCATCGTTGCCGCGAGCGCACGGATTCGAAACGGGGAAGGGCGTTTGCTTGTCATACGAGCCGCACCTCATTTTTCCCCTACATAATAGCGATAATCAGAGTCTGATATCCCGCTGGTGCGGTGCCGGCGAATCAGGTAGGCGCAGGGATGACAACCCGCGACGGCCCAGCTTACCGGGATGCGCTCGAATTCCCGCGCTGTTCCTGGAATCCTGATTATTGATAGGTCGCTGAGTTGCCGAAGGCGAACACCGCTCCAATTCCGCCGAATTCGATGCCGGAGGCTTGGATCATCGCTGCCATGGTTCCGGTGTGCGAGACGGAGAGGGTCCCCGGAACGGCAAACG
>DATJYO010000033.1:0-5262 GCA_035499555.1 Bryobacteraceae bacterium | reverse complement strand
GCTTGTCGTACGATTGCTGCGCGCCGCCCGGCCGATAGGTCTCGGCCGGCCAGAAGCGGGATGAATCCGGCGTCAGCACTTCATCGCCCAGCACCAGTTCACCGTTCACGAAACCGAATTCAAATTTGGTGTCGGCGATGATGATGCCCTTGGTTTCGGCGTAGCGCGCGGCCTTGCTGTAAATCGACAAGGTCAGATCACGCAGGCGCGCAGCCAGATCGTGGCCCACGATCGAAGCCATGCGATCGAAGGAGATATTCTCGTCGTGGCCCGATTGCGCCTTGGTCGCGGGAGTGAAGATTGGCTCCGGCAGCTTGTCGCTCTCCTTCAATCCGGCGGGCAATTGGATGCCGCAGACCGTGCCCTGCTGGCGGTATTCTTTCCAGCCGGACCCGGAGATGTACCCGCGGGCCACGCATTCGATCTCGACCATTTCGGCGCGCTTCACCAGCATCGAGCGGCCCTCGAGCTGGTCGCGGAACGGTTGGAGCGCGGCCGGATATTCGTCCACATTGGCGGTCAGGAAATGCGTGGGAGTGAGATCGCGAAGAAAGTCGAACCAGAAAATTGAGAGTTGCGTGAGCACGGCGCCCTTGCGAGGAATGCCGGTGGGTAGTATGTAATCGAACGCCGAGATGCGGTCGGAAGCCACGATGAGGAGCTGCCCGTCCACACGGAAGACGTCGCGAACCTTGCCGCGGCCGTGCCGTTCGATGCCTTGAAAATCAGTTTCCAGAATGACTGCAGATGTCGAGGATGTCACGATGCCTTCAGATTCATCGGGGGAGTAACTCAAATGATACTCCGTCTCACGCGATTTGCAAATCGGAATCTGAAATTGTGGCGCATGCATCCTGCCGTTCGCGGTGGCGTGCTTCCAAAACGGATCAGGACTTTTCCCGCTCACCGGAACGCCGGCAGGAGTACCGGCGCTGCACGCTGGAAGCGTGCGCCACGGGTTATCGGCCGAGCAGCGCGACCGTCTGCCGGGCGGTGGTCTCCACCGCATTGCGAGCCTGCGCCCACGCTTCCGTGGTGAGGTTCCCGGGTTTCCGCGCGGAATTGAAGAACGCGGGAGTGTAGCGCAGCAACTCCTGCGCCGCCTGCAGCGAGGCCGCGGTTTGCTGCGGAGTGCGATGCGGCAGATTCCAGGCGCTCAGTGAGACGGAATACAGAACGCTGAGAATCAGCACGGGGCCGCGCTGCGGATCGGGAAACAGCGCCTGCAGATTATGTGACATGAGCTGCGAACCCAGTTCGATGGCTTTGGCGGACTGCGCCGGCCTCACCGAGGCGTACGCCTGCACATAGAGGGCGTTCCGCTCGTCCGCATAAGGCGTCGCCGGAAATTCCGCCGCCCAGGCGTCCAGCGACTGCAACAGCGCGGCAGGGTTGTTGCCATTCTGCATGACGCGGTTGTACAGTTCGAGCTCACGCGAACGATTGCCGGCCGGCCGGCGGACGGGAATCGGGGGCGCAGTCGGTCCCGGTTTCGACGCGGGTGGCCGGGTTCCGGTTCCGCGTCCGCCGGTTGCGGCCGATGCCGCCGGCGGCGCCGATGTCGCTGGATTACCCGCGGATTGCGTCCCGGGCGCGGCTTGCTCCTGCGGCGGCGTGTAGGTGAAGATCCCGGCCAGCACCGGAACCGGATAGACCCACACACCCGGGTCGGGCTGCGTTTCCGCCGGAGGCGCGGCGGCGGGGTTGACGATGACCACGGTCGGCTGTCCGGTCGTTTCCGCCGGGTTCGGCGGCGGCTCCCGTGGCGGCTCCTCTCGCGGCGGCTCCTGCGGTTCCGGATCGGAGCCATAGGTCACGCCGGAGATCACCGGCCTGACGCGTGTGCTGCCGGCTTTCAGCGTGGGACGCAGCGCCTCCAGCCGCGACGGCGGGAATACCGGCGATGGCGGCGCCACCGCGAACTCCGCCACTCGCAGCGGATCATCCGGCGGTGTCTTGAAACCCGCCGGATCGATGACGCGAGCATCCGGCTCGATGGCCGCGAATGTGGTGTAGGCGTTGGCGAAGAGCTGCGGCGTTCCGGAGTGCAGCCACTGCTCGCCCGGCGCCAGCGGCCCCCATCCGGCCAGTTTTGCGCCGCGCAGCCAGTAGACATCGCCGGGTTTGAACGTCGGGCTTACCGACGGCGCCCAGACCCATCCCAATTCCTTGCTCACCGCCCAACGCCCGTAATGGTAAGGCAGCCAGCCCCAGGGCTCGTCGCTGACCCAGGTATAGCCGAGCGTGTCCAACCATCGCCAGCGGCCTTTCTGAAACGGAATCCAATCGGCCGCGACCTTGGGTTTCCACACCGACCCGAACTGGTCGGTATCCATCCACGTACCCGCGGCATCCAGGTCGGTGAGACCGAAGTGTGGCGCCACGTGCTGCTGCGACGTGGTGGAGGCGCGCATGCGGTCACGCGCGGCGCTCCAGGCGTCCAGATCGAGCACGGGGATTTTGCGCTCGAGGAAAAAGTGATCCCGCGAAGCAGGCTCGACTCGCGCGTAAAGCCCTTGCGCGAGCTCGATTTCGGCGGCCGGCGACGAAAATCGCGCGGAGCCTTCCAGGATCGACACCTGGCTCCAGTCGGTCTGGGCTTCCAGACGCAGGCGTACGGCTTTCGTGACGACGGCCTGCGCGCCTGGGACGGCCATCGAGAGGACGTCGTTGGCGGCGGGCTTTCCGGTGAAATAGGCCAGGCCATGATCGAGCGAGAGCAGGGTGACGCGCTGGCCGGTCGAGAGGCGGGTGTAGTCGGAGAGTTCGCCTTGCGATT
Organism: Bryobacteraceae bacterium; assembly: GCA_035499555.1. Taxonomy (GTDB): domain Bacteria; phylum Acidobacteriota; class Terriglobia; order Bryobacterales; family Bryobacteraceae; genus Bog-159. The sequence continues at coordinate 2,483 of DATJYO010000033.1, read as the reverse complement.
CGGGGCCGATACGGTAGGCGCCGCCGTCATCCAGTTCAATTTCGACACGCGATCCGGGGCCGGTTCGAATCCAGGAAAGCTGAGTGAGCGGGAGATTGCGTTCGGCCGGCATCCACGGATCGGCGGCCTGGAGTTGGACTTCGACCGTGCCTTCAAATTCGCCCAGGCGGGCGTAGCGTGTCTGCCCAATGGCCAGCGCGGCGGGCAGAAGCAACAGAGCAAGGCGTCTCATGGCACACTCCGTTCCTTGATGATGACGCAGCAACCGCGCCAATCGTGTAGTGGTTCTTTAGGGCCAGCGGACGAAATGGCACGCGTGGCGCACGCTTCCAGCGTGCAGCGCCGACGCTCTCGTCGGCCTGGCCGCCTGCGAAAGGGATTGCCAAGACAGATCAAACGCGTTGCGGGCCCCGGAACGGCGGCAGGAGTGCCGGCGCTGCACGCACGAGTGCGTGCGCCGCGTCAGCCGGGCTACAATGACTTCATGGCCAACTTCCGCATCGCAGGCGGGAAATGGATCGTGTCGGCCTGCACGGCTGTGGCGATCTCCCTGGTTGGCTGCGCGGGGCTACTGATCCTTGCGAGCCTCGCGGCGCCGTGGCTGCTTAGGACCCATATTCCCTCGTGGGTAGTGATCCTCCTGTTCTTGGTCGGCGGTTTGGCCGAGTGGGTGCGCCGCAAACAGAGGACCGGGCATCGCGCACCGCGCGATCCTCAGTTACGAATTACTTAGGCAGATTCCCGCCAAACGCCACCGGCTTGCCCGCCGGCAATTCCATCTGGACTTCGCGGCCGGCGTAGCGGACCGTCGCCCGCTTAGTTTTGTCGCTGGTCAGGGTGGCCTGTACCAGCTTGCCGTCGCGCCAGGTGATATCGACCGTGACGCCGCCGCGGGCGCGCAAACCGTGGACGCTGCCGTTCGGAAATGCCGAAGGAAGCGCCGGCAACAGGAACAGAAATGCCGTTTCGCCCGTCTGGGCCGGCGTCAGACTCAGCTCCGTGCCATGCGGATCGTCGCTTTGCAGCAGCATCTCCGCGATGCCGGCGGTGGCGCCGAAATTGCCATCGATCTGGAACGGAGGATGGGCGTCGAACATGTTGGGATAGAGTCCGGCATGAGCGGTGGGATGTGTGGCGTCCCTGTCATTGGCGGGCGAGATCAGGTTCTGCAGGATCAGGTACGCGTGGTCGCCATCCAGGAAGCGCGCCCAGAGGTTCATCTTCCAACCCATCGACCAGCCGGTGGCGGCGTCGCCGCGGAAAATCAGCGACTGCCGGGCCGCCTTGAATAAGTCGGGTGTGCCGTACGGTGTAACTTCACTGCCCGGATAGACAGCCCAGAGATGGGAGACGTGGCGGTGCTGATTCTTGGGATCGTCGACATCTTCCATCCATTCCTGTAACTGGCCGTACTTGCCGATCTGCAGCGGGGCGATTTGCTCGCGCAACTCGGTGAGTTTGGCGCGGAAGGCTTCGTCGACGCCGAGAATCTTGCTTGCGGCAATGACATCGCCGAAGAGCGTGCGCACGATCTCGCGATCCATGGTCGGCCCCATGACGAGCCCGCCCTGTTCCGGAGAGTTGCTGGGACCGGTGATCAGCTTGCCGGTTTTGGGGTCTTTGACCAGCGTGTCGACGAAGAATTGCGCGGCGCCTTTCATCAGCGGATAGGCCGTGTCGCGCAGGAACTGCCGGTCGCCGGTGAAAAGATAGTGTTCGAAAAGGTGCGTGGAAAGCCACGCGCCACCGGTTTGCCAGATGCCCTGCTTTGGCCCGTCTATCGGAGCCGTGCCGCGCCAGATATCGAAATTGTGGTGCAGCACCCAGCCGCCGGCGTTGTACATCTCTTTGGCCGTGATGGCGCCCGATTGCGCCAGGTCTTTCATGGCGTCGAAGAGCGGCAACTGGCACTCGGAAAGGTTGGTCTCTTCCGCCGGCCAGTAATTCATTTCGGTATTGATGTTATCGGTGTACTTACTCTCCCACGGCGGCCGGTTCGACTCGTTCCAGAGGCCTTGTAAGTTGGCCGGCTGGCCGCCCGGACGGCTGGACGAGATCAGCAGATAGCGGCCATATTGGAAGAGCAGGGCGACTAACTGCGGATCGCCATCCTTGGCGAAAGCGGCGATGCGTTCGACGGTCGGCTTGGCCGCGGCGGCCGGCGAACTCCCCAGGTCGAGGGTCACGCGATGGAACAGCCGCTGATAGTCGCCGATGTGCTCCTTCCGCAGGTCGTCATACGGCTTCGAGTGCGCCCAGACCATCGATTGTATGTTGTGCTGTGACGGATCGCCGGAGACATCGCGATAGTTGACGAAGTTGGTGGCGCCGGCCAGGACCAGTTCGGCGGCATCTCGCACGAGCGCATCCAGTTCAACGAGCAAACCGTGTGGGCCGGCGAGCCGCACGATTATGCGCATCACGGCGCGTACCAATATTTGAGCCAGATCCGCCAACTCCTCTGGGATGGCAAACAGGCTGAA
>DATJYO010000032.1:0-4518 GCA_035499555.1 Bryobacteraceae bacterium | reverse complement strand
GCAGTGGAATTCCAGCACCGAGAGGCCTGCCAGGCCGGCGAACATACCGCATGCAACTCCGGCGGCGGCGCGATCCACCGCGTAGCCGCGCCGCAGCAGCAGCCAGGTGAACACAGCGGTCGGAACCGCCCATAACAAACCCGCGCGGAGGCAAACAAGGCCTTCCGGCACGAAGCTGCCCAGCGAGTGATCGTCAAAGACCAGCATGAAAACGGCGGCCATCACCGCGCATCCCGCTGCCATCAGAACGGCCGGATGAAAGCGCCGCCTGCTGCCCGGCGTCGTCGCGTTTGCGCTCGCCGTGGCAGCCAGAAGGGCCAAGCCTGCGAGAACCGGGAAAATGACGGCAATCGCGCCGGGGCTGAGATGCAGCAGCCCGGAAAACCCAAGTATTGCAGAGCCGAGCGACACTATCGCAAGAAACACCACCAGCAGGCGTACGACAGTTGTGCCCGTCGGGGGTAGAGGCCGCACCGGCTTCAAATCCTGCGCCATCGACGCCGCGATGCGCTCCGTCAGTGCCGCATCGGGCGCCGCGCCCGGCAGAATTTCGGGAAATTCTTCAGGCCTCATACAGCCTCCGCAGCTTCTCGTACGCGCGGTGCGCCTTCTGCTTCACCGAACCTACGCTCGATGACGTGGCACGCGCGACTTCTTCGATCGACATTCCCGAAACCTTCAGCATTACGAGCACTTCGCGCTGACTTTCCGGCAGGTCCCGGAGCATTGCCTCAACATCCGGCCCGTGTGGATCGGCGGGTTGGACGGCCGGAGTCGCGGGCAGTTCCTCCATCTGCCGCTCGCGATCTTCCCGGCGCCGTGTCCGGCGGAAGTGATCTACGCGCACGTTGCGCGCCAGCGCATACAACCAGGGCAGCACTGGTTCGCCCGGACGATAGGTGTGCCGGACCTGGTGGATCCGCAGCCAGGTCTCCTGCAGCAGGTCGTCGGCATAACGGCGGCTGACGAACTGCGCCAGAAAGAAGCGGTGCAACTGCGGACTCAGCCGCTGAACCAGTTCCGTAACTGCCGCAGCATCGCCTTGCTGGTATCGCACCATCAACTGTTCCAGGTCCGCGGACGGCTGCATGGGAGAGTTTGCGCTCTCCTGATTATCGCCGGGAACGTCATGGAATCGGAGCCGCGCCGGCTCCCAGCACCTCCCCGCTCCCATCCACCAGGAAAACCACGACGCGCCCCGGCGCCGCCCCTATGGGCATCCGCAGAGTCTTCTCGAGGCCCTCGGATTTGTCCACGCGGCCGGCTTTGCTGAGCGCGCGCACCACGGCCACGTGCGTCAAGGTGCGGCCGGCATTCTCTCCCCGGCCGACGCTCGACTGGTCGGCCTCATCGGCAATAGCGATCCAAACCTCGGCGTGCCCCTTCGCCAGCGGCGCAATCGAAACCGGCACTTCAACTTCGCTGCCATCGCGCCTGGCCGCCCCGATGCGCACTGGCGCCTTCCCTCGGCCGGCGGCCCGGGCAATCGCTTTCTGCACCGCATCCGGGTCGTTGCCGAGGACGGGGATCCGTCCATCCACCACGATCTGCGGCGTGGCAACCGCGCTGCCCAGCACCCGCGCGTACAGTTCCTGCCGGTGGCTGAAGACCGGCGAAGAATACGGGTCGCGCCAGCCGAGCTGGTTCCAGTAGTCGACATGCTCGCTCAGCACGATGATCCGTGCCCCAGGCACCGGCTGCATGCGGTCGAGCCGCTGCAGCAGCCTGTCCGCCGGCGGACAACTGGAGCACCCCTCGGAGGTGAACAGTTCGGCGAGCACCGGAACCGGCTCGGCCGCCCGCAGCGAGAACGCCAGCAACAGCACAGCAAGTCTCATATAGGTAGATTCGCTTTTCCCCAACCCGAAGTTACGTCGTACAGTATATGATTATGCGGATGCGCGTGGCCCGTTGGACGGCCGCCTTATGGCTCCTGCCCTTGGCGTATGCTTCCGCACCGAGACCGGCCGACTGGGTACCGGCGCGTTGGCCCTGGTCCGACCCGGAATCTCTCGAGCTTCTAACCGGCAGCCCCATAAACTGCCTCCTGCTGCGCCAGTATCAGCCCGAATTGATCGCCGCGGCCAACAGTAACGGCATTGTGACGTTGGCGGTACTCCAACCGGGCGGCGACGCCCCGGCCGAAGCCCGCAAAGCGCTCGCGGACCACGTCTCCGGCCTGGTGCTGGATGGAGATTTCCCCGATACCGTTGCGGCCGCAGTACGGGAAGCCGCCGGAACCGCGCCCGTCATCGAGCTGGGTGCACGCAGCCGCATGCCGCTCGGGTCTACTGTGCCCATCCTCGGCACTGATCAGGGCGTCTGGCCGGGCGTCGCGCTGGAGCAGGACGGCGGCCACAAAGCCGGCCCGACCGGCTCGACGTGGATCGACACCAACACCGGTTTCATTCGCGCCGTGCGGGCCTGGGGCAATACTCCGCTCTGGCTCGGAAACCAGCCGCCCACCGGGACCGTCGTTACGGGAGCGCGCTACCTGCAGGCGATCGCCGACGCCGCCATTTCGGGCGCACGCTGGGTGCTGGCCTTCGACCCCGATTTTGCCGCCCGGCTCCATCGCCGCGAGGCCGACGCCCTCGCCAACTGGCGCCGCATGAACGAACTGCTGCGCTATTTCGAAAGCCATCCCGAATGGCGCGGCATGCAGGAATACGGCAAGCTGGCGGTCGTGCAGGATCCGGCAAAGGGTGGGCTGCTCTCCGGCGGCATTCTCGACATGATCGCGGTCAAGCATACGCCAGTGAAGCCCATTCCGCGGGAACGCCTGAGTCCTGAGGCGCTGAGCGGCGCCACCATGGCGGTGAACGTCGATCCCGACGCGCTGACGCCCGAGCAGAAGGAGATCCTGCGCAACTTCACGCGCTCCGGCAACACACTGCTCACCGGCCCAGCAGGCTGGAAGGATGAATCGCCGTCCGCCGGGCGGATCACGCTCGACAAGCCGGAGTTGGCGCGCCTGAACGACATCTGGCGCGACGTAAATTCCATGATTGGCCGCCGCAATCTGGGTGTGCGGCTGTTCAATGTTTCCTCGATGCTGTCGAACGTGCTGGCGGCGGCCGACGGCAAGACGGTCATCCTCCATCTGGTGAACTACTCGGATTACCCGGTGGAGGATGTGACGGTGCATTTCCTGGGCGATTTCACGCACGCCACTCTGTTGACGCCAGACGGCGCGGCGAAACCACTGAGCATTTATCGCGACGAAGACACCCGGGGGGTAGATATAGATAAGGTGGCGGTCTGCGCCACCATCAGGCTCGAGCAGTGAGGGATTCATGAAAATCACTCGGAGAGAATGGGTTGCAATGATTGGTGCGGCTCCGCTTCTGCGCGGCGCCCAAACCGCGGCTCCGGCCGCTCCCGTAACCATCGCGAAGTGCGACTCCTATGAAGAGGACCTCACCGCGAAACTCGGCGCGATGTTCGATCAGCTTGGCGGCATTGAACGGCTGGTGCGCGGCAAGACGGTGACTGTAAAGGTCAATATGACCGGCAGTCCCGGCCAGCGCGTGCAGGGCAAAGCCCCGGCCATTACGCACTACACGCACCCCAAGCTGCTGGGCTCGGCAGCGTACCTGATGGGAAAAGGCGGGGCAAAGCGGGTCCGCTTCGTGGAAAGCTCCTGGGCCACCGCGGGTCCGCTCGAAGAGACCATGCTCGATTCCGGCTGGAATGTGCGCAGCCTGCAATCCGCGGCGTCCGTGGTGGAGTTCGAAAATACCAACGCGCTCGGCAAGGGCAGGAAGTATTCACGCATCCCGGCGCCTCGCGATGCGTACATGTATCCCGCGTTCGACCTGAACCATGCCTATGAGGATACGGACGTCTACGTGAGCATGGCCAAGCTGAAGAACCACGCCACTTGCGGGTTGACGCTCTCCTGCAAGAACGTGTTCGGCACCATCCCGGCCTCGATTTACGGCGATGATGCCGGCGTAGACGAACCAAACGAGAGCCCCACCGCAGGGCGGCTGCGCGTGGGCCACAACGGCGTGCGGCAGCCGTCGAAATCGGCGCCGCAGGAGTTGCACTTCGGCGCGAATCACGACCCGGGCTATCGCGTGCCCCACATCGTCGCCGACCTGGTAGCCGCGCGGCCCATTCATCTGTCGATTATCGATGGCGTCCAGACCATCGCCGGGGGCGAAGGCCCCTGGATCCGCGGCGTGCGGATCGTCCAGCCGGGCGTGCTGATCGCCGGCCTGAATCCTGTGTGCACGGACGCGGTCGCCGCGGCGGTGATGGGCTACAATCCCCGCGCTGAACGCGGCACGCCGCCGTTCGAGAAATGCGATAACATTCTGAGGCTGGCCGAAGGGCACGGGGTCGGCACCACCGACCTGGGCCGGATCGACGTGCGCGGCCTTAAGATCGAGCAGGCGCTGTACAAGTTCAGTTGATGGCAACGCGGAAACGCAGGCGGCGGCTGTACCGCATCATTCGGGTGGAATCCTGGGAGGCGTTCCTCGGGCACATCACCCGGCCTCCGTATTCGAA
>DATJYO010000031.1:0-5276 GCA_035499555.1 Bryobacteraceae bacterium | reverse complement strand
AGAATGCCCTGAATGGTCGGTAGGCCGGGCTGTACCTGCCATCCGTGGAAGCTGGACCCGTCGTAGGCGAGGGTAATCCGGATGCGCCGCATGCGGCTCAGGCCGGGCGGGAGCCCGGTTTGACGGCGGGAGTGCCGGCCTGGCAGAGCGGACAGGCGGCAGGTTCGTAGCTGGCGACCTGCAAGGTGGCGAGCGCGGCGCGAGGTACCCCGACCGAGGCCTGGCCCCCGCTGCGGTCAATGACGGACCCGGCCGCCAGCACTTCGGCGCCAAGAGATTGAAAGACTTCCACCACGTCGTGGGTGCTGCCCCCGGTGGTGATCACGTCCTCCACTACTACAACCTTTTCGCCGGGAGTAACCGTGAACCCGCGGCGGAGCGCCATCTTCTTCGTAGCGGGATCGCGCTCGGTGAACAGGAACCTGGCTCCCAGGGCGCGCGCCACTTCGTGGCCGATGATTAATCCACCCAAAGCCGGCGAGGCGACGGTCCGGACGTCTGGACCGGCGAGCTTGCGCAGTTCTTCGGCCAGCATCCGGCCCAGTTTCTCGGCGGCCTCGGGATGTTGCAGGACGAGGGCGCACTGCAGGTATGCGCCGCTGTGGAGTCCGCTGGTCAGAAGGAAGTGGCCCTGGAGGTATGCGCCGGTGGAGCGGAAAAGCTCCATCACAGCATCGGCTTGCGGTGTCACAAACCGCTACTATACCATTGAAGATAAACAAAACCGGCGGTTTGCCATACGTAGTTGCCGGCGGTTCGTGTCTTAAGGTCAACCATGCTCGAAGCAAAACCCTATATCGCGTTGTTGTGTAGTCTGCTGCTGGTGGCGCCCGTGGGCGGTTTCGCGGCGGATAAACCCGGTGAGCCGCGGCAGGACAACGCGGCTCTGCCGCCGACGAAGGCGCCGGGAAACGGCTGGATCGACAAGCTGACCCGAAATTACCGCCCGGCCCAGGTGGCGCAGCCCACTACCGGGAACTCGTCGCGCCTGGAATCCCTGCTCCGTGGGGGCAACCTCTATTTGTCGCTGCAGGACGCCATCGCGCTGACTCTCGAGAATAACCTGGACATTGCGATCCAGCGCTACGGGCCGGAACTGGCCGACGCGGCGATCCTGCAGGCGGAAGCCGGCGCCTTCGCGCGCGGTGTCTCCACCAGTGTCACCGCGGGTCCTTCGGGTGTAGCGGTGAGCAGCTCCGGCACCACGCCCGGCACGAACCAGAACGCGGTATCGACGGCGAATGCCGGGACCTCGTCGGCGGTGGCGGGAAGCGTGCTGCAGTCCTCGGGGCCGTCGATTCCCGCCCTCGATCCGGTCATCGTGGGCAGCGGCACATGGGCGCACACCACGACGCCGCAGTCCAACACCGTTACCACCGGCACTACGGCACTGATCAACCAGCAGACCGTCAACTCGGTGGCGATTCAAAAGGGCTTTCTGACCGGCACCACGGTCAGTTTCGGGTTGAACAATAACACCACCCAGACCAATAGCATCCGCAACATCTTTAACCCGGCCACCAGCTCGTCGCTGTCCCTCAGCATTACGCAGAACCTTCTGCAGGGCTTCGGGCCGGCCGTCAACTCGCGCCAGATCCGCATCGCCAAGAACAACCGCGAGGTTTCGGATCTGACCTTCAAGCTCCAGGTGGAAACCACCGTGGCGTCGGTGATGGAGCTGTACTGGCAGCTCGTGGCCCTGAATGACCAGGTTCGGGTGGCGCAGGAGGCCATCAACTCCGCAACCCGGCTGTACGAAGACAACAAGCGTCAGGTGGAAGTGGGGACGCTGGCGCCCATCGAAGTGACGCGCGCCGAAGCCCAGATCGCCGCCGGCCAGCAGCAGCTGGTCATCGCGCAGACCCAGGTGCTGCAGCAGGAAACCATCCTCAAGACGGCGCTCAGCCGCAACGGCGTCGCGAGCCCGCTGGTGGCGGACGCCCGCATCATCGCCACCGACCAGATCAACATTCCGGACGTGGAGCCGATTTCGCCGATCCAGGATATGACTGCGATGGCGCTTTCCGCGCGGCCCGAGCTGGCCCAGAGCCGGATCCAGATCACCAACCAGGAACTGACCATTAGGGGTTCCCGCAACGCGTTGCTGCCGGTCCTGCAGGCGACGGCCGGCCTGGCCAACAACGGCCTGGCGGGGGACCTGGTGCCCAACCAGAACGCAAGCGCCTTTTTCATTGGCGGCTACGGCAACGTGCTGCAGCAGATTTTCTCGCGAAACTTCCCGAACTACTCGGCAGGCTTCAACCTGAACATCCCGCTGCGCAACCGCGCCGCGCGGGCGCAGGTGATTAACGATGAGCTGACCCTGCGGCAGCAGCAGCTCGGCCTGCAGCGCCTGGAAAACCAGGTGCGCGTCGACGTCCAGAATGCCCTCATCGGCCTGACCCAGGCGCGGGCGCAGTACCAGGCGGCCACCAAAGCCCGCCTGCTGCAGGCCCAGACGCTGGACGCGGAGCAGAAGAAGCTGGCGCTGGGAGCGTCAACGATCTATAACGTGATCCAGGACCAGCAGGCCCTGACACTGGCGGAGTCGAACGAGGTCACCGCCAAAGCGGCGTACGCGCGCGCCAAGGTCGAGATGGACCGCTCGACGGGCCAGATCCTGACCAACAACAACATCTCGATGGACGAGGCATTCAAGGGACAGGTGTCGCGGCCGCCGAGCACGCTGCCTCCGGCGGGCGCGCAATAAGGTCCGTGGTGGTTTTGAGCCACTACGTATCCTTTTGGAACACGGAGTTTTGCAGCCCATGCCAATTTTGCATACACGGTGGCAAAAAACTGCCGCTGCGGCCCTGATTCTAAATGGGATCTAATTTGGCGAGGCGATTGCTTTAGAGAGGCCGTGACTAAGAACTCACAGGCCCAAGGAGAAACGGTTGATCTTCTGTATTCTCTCCCGCCTAAGCAGTCACCTCGCATAAAATCCCTCTAGCTGTCCATCGACTTTCCTCACAATCGTTTCTTCCTGGGCCTGTGGATGTAACGCTGGTGGCGTATCCCGCCGGCGTTATTACTGTTTGGGGTGATCGTTTACCATGGATGTATGGCGAAAGGCATGTTTGAGGTCGCGTGTCCATGTTGCGAAGCGATCCTGAAGATCGACCCGGAGACGCAGGCGGTGATCGCCCATACCGTTCCGGAGAAGCCCCGGGCGATCGAGGACCTGGCGGCGGAAGTCGAGAAACTGAAGGGTGCCGGCGCGCGGCGTGAGGAGATATTCCGCAAACAGTTCGAGGCCGAGAAATCGCACGGCAAGGTGCTGGAGAAGAAATTCGACGAACTGTTCAAGCGTGCGAAGGAAAACCCGGACCAGGCGCCGCCGACGCGGGACATCGACCTCTAGCGCCGGCAGCCTACCGCACCGACATGTCGCGCACGTAGATGTCCTTGAACCGCATGTTGCCCACGCCGCCGGAGTGTAGCTGCAGAGCGATGTAGCCGTCGAAGGACTTCGGCGTGGGGTCGGTGAAGTCGAGAACGGTGACGCCGTTCAGGATGTAAACCATGTGGTTGCCCTCCACCTTGGCCAGGACATCGTTCCAGTCGGTGGGGCGGAGGACCTGCTCGTATTCCGGCGAGGGCCAGGCGATCCAACCGCGGTCATCGCCGTACAGGCCGCCGTTGTGGTGGTTGATGGTCCGGTCGATTTCGAACTGCATGCCCTTGGCGATGTCGGGAGTCTCACCCTTGAACTCGGTGTGGAAGTAGATGCCGCTGTTCCCGTCATCCTCGCACTTGAAGCGCAGGGAGAGCCAGAAATCCTTGTACTTTTTCTCGGTACGGAGGTAGCCGTACTCCTTGGTGACGCCTTGGCCGTGGACGGTGCCGTCCTCGACCGTCCACTTCTCGTGACCGACCGGCACCCAGTTGGTGAGGTCCTTGCCGTTGAACAGGCGGACCCATTGCTCACCGGGGTAGGGGGCGCGGTTCCGCGGAACCTGCGCGACCAGCACGGAGATGGCGACGGCCGCAAGGAGTAGGGACTTTCGCATGGGAACCTATTCTATCGGATAACCGGGGTCGATCCAATTCGCTTTGAAGTTTACCGGGATGTAGAGCGCCCTGACATGGGTATAGCCGAGGTCGTGAAGCAGCGCGAACGCCGGGCGGATGTTCGGGCAGTGGTCCCAGGGACAGCAGCCGCAATAGAGGACGATCTCGCGGTCTTTCGGCAGCTTGGCGACGGCGGCCTTGAGGACTTCGAGACCCTCGGGAGTATTGCCGGGACCGGCGTAGACGGCGCCTGGGATGTGCTTCCCATTGCGCCAGAGAGTATTGAAGCCGACGTGGAAGATGGCCGGCTTGGCCGAGAGGTGATCGGCCAACTCCTTCGGCTGGACCAGCGCCAGATCGGCGGCCGCGGCGCAGACGAGCGCGGCGGCAAGGGCGAGGGCGAGTTTGCGCATCAGTGATAATGTACCGCCGCGCGTTACCATCTCGTTATGCGAGTGCGAGAGCTGGCGGAATGGCTGGGAGCCACGTTTGAGGGCGACGGCGAGAAGGACTTGACCGGCGTCGCTACACTGGAGGCTGCTGGAGGCTCCGATCTGGCGTTTGTAGGCAGCCGGAAAGCGGCGGAACAGGCCGAAAGCTCGGCGGCTGGGTGTTTGCTGGTGCCCGCGGAGTGGCCCAGCCCGAGCTACCGGACGGTGGTTCGAGTGCCGAATCCCCGGACCGCATTCGCCCGCGCGGTCAGCCGCTTCTATCCGACGGCGGAATTGAAGCCGGGGATTCATCAGACGGCGGTAGTGGGCAAGGACGTCGAGATGGGGGCAATGGTGTACGTGGGGCCCCACGCGGTGATCGGCGACGGGTGCAAGATCGGGCTGGCGTCGAGCATTGGGGCCGGATGCGCGGTTGGCAAGCGCGTCGCCATGGGCGAAGGCTGCGTGCTGCATCCCCATGTTACCGTGTACGACAACGTGGACCTCGGGCGCGGAACGATCCTGCATTCGGGTGTGGTGATCGGCGCGGACGGCTTCGGATACGTGATGGAGCACGACCGGTGGCACAAGTTTCCGCAGGTGGGGCGGGTGGAGATTGGCGATTTCGTCGAGATCGGGGCGAACTCATGCGTGGACCGCGCGGCGCTGGGGGTAACCTCGATCGGCGAAGGAACCAAGCTGGATAACATGGTGCATGTGGGGCACAACTGCCGCATCGGGCGGCATGTGGTGGTGGCGGCGCAGACCGGATTTTCGGGCGGGGTGGTGGTGGAAGACTACGCGGTGATCGGCGGGCAGGTCGGCATCGGG
>DATJYO010000030.1:0-28980 GCA_035499555.1 Bryobacteraceae bacterium | reverse complement strand
AAAGCCCGCATTTCAGAGGAGCCCTTCGCCCTCATCACAGGTTCAGAAGGCAAGTGCGATTCCGTGTCAAGGGCGGGCGTTTTTTGCCCGGCGCCAGCGGACCCTTGACACGGGAGCGCACTTGCCTTATTTACAATCGGGAGGGCGAAGGGCGGGTGCCTGGACCCCACGGGTCTAACACGGGTCCAAAACGTCAACGTCGGCGTTCTTACGGGTCCGATACGGGTCCAAATTTCATCGCCGAAAGTCTTGGGTTTTCAAAGGGAATGCGTGGAAGTGATTGGAAAGAAATGGCGGGGACGACGGGGCTCGAACCCGCGACCTCCGACGTGACAGGCCGGCGTTCTAACCAACTGAACTACGTCCCCGCAGTCACGCGGCTCTTATGATCTTAACATGAACCGGCGCCCAATTTTGCCTTCAATCCCTCCGCGAAAACTCCGCCTCCACCTGCCGCGCCAGGGGCGCCAGCCGCTGCCGCCGATAACAATACGCCGCCCCAATGAATGCCTTGAATAAAGGATGCGGCTCCAGCGGCTTCGACTTGAACTCCGGATGGAACTGGCAGCCCAGCATCCACGGATGTTCAGGAATCTCGCAAATCTCCACGTAGGTCTGGTCCGGCGTCTCGCCCGTGATGCGCAGCCCGCAGGCCGTCAGACGCTCCTCGTATTCGCGGTTGAACTCGTAACGGTGGCGATGCCGCTCGCTGATATCGCGCGCGCCGTACGCCTTCAGCGCCGCGCTGCCTTCCGCCAGATGGCACGGCCAGGCGCCCAGCCGCATGGTCCCGCCCAGATCGTCGATGCCCTTCAGCTCGCGCAATTTGAAGATCACACGGTGCGGTGTGCCGGGGTTGAACTCGGTCGAATCGGCTTGCTCCAGGCCGCACATGTTGCGCGCGAATTCGATCACCATCGTCTGCATGCCGAGGCAGATGCCAAAATACGGCACCTGGCTCTCGCGCGCGTAACGGATCGCGTTCAACATGCCGTCGATGCCGCGCTTGCCGAATCCGCCCGGCACCAGGATGCCGTCGTAGCCTTCCAACTGCCGTTCCCAGTCGGGGCCGCATACACCCTCGGCTTCGATCCAGTTGATCCCGACTTTCAGACCGTGCGCCAGCCCGCCGTGGAGCAGCGCCTCTTTCAAACTTTTATAGGAGTCTTCGTACTCCACGTATTTGCCTACCAGACCGATGGATACCTGGTCCACCGGATGGTGCATACGTTCCAACATCTCGCGCCAGTGGCTCAAATCGCGCCCGCCAGCCTCCAGCTTCAACAGGCGGACCACCATCTCGTCCACTCCTTCGTCGGCGAACACCAGGGGCACCTCGTAGACCGACGGCACGTCGCGCGCGGTCACTACCGCCTTGGCGTCCACGTCGCAGAACAAAGCGATCTTGTCCTTCATGTCCGCCGCGATGGAGCGCTCGCACCGGCACAGCAGGATGTCCGGCTGGATACCAATGGCGCGCAGTTCCTTCACGCTGTGCTGCGTGGGCTTGGTCTTCAGCTCCTGCGCCGCCGCGATCCAGGGCACCAGGGTCACGTGCACGAAGACGCAATTGTCGCGCCCCTGCTCGTGGCGCATCTGCCGGATGGCCTCCAGGAAGGGCAGCGATTCGATATCGCCCACCGTACCGCCGATCTCCGCGATGACCACGTCCACGTCCCCGGCCACTTTACGCATGGCGGCTTTGATCTCGTTGGTGACGTGCGGGATCACCTGCACGGTTTTGCCCAGGTAATCGCCGCGCCGCTCGCGGGCGATGATCTGCTCGTAGATGCGGCCGGAAGTGAGATTGTTCGCCTGGGTGAGCTTGGCGTGCGTGAAGCGCTCGTAATGGCCCAGGTCGAGGTCGGTTTCGGCGCCGTCGTCGGTGACGAAGACTTCGCCGTGCTGGAACGGACTCATGGTGCCGGGGTCCACGTTCAGGTAGGGGTCGAACTTCTGCAGGGTAACGCGGAGCCCGCGGCTTTCCAGAAGGCACCCGATCGACGCGGCGGCGATGCCTTTGCCCAGCGACGACACCACGCCGCCGGTCACAAATACGTATTTAGCCATAAGGTTTCGCAAGTTCGATGGAGGCCTCGAAGAGCCTCGACACACGTTCCAGATCCGCGGGCGTATCCACGCCCAGGGACTCGTACTCGGTTTCGACCACCCGTATGGGGTAGCCGTTCTCCAGCGCGCGCAACTGCTCCAGGCGCTCGGCCTGTTCCAGCGGGCCTACCGGCAGATCGGAATAAGACAGCAGAAAATCCCGCCGGTAAACGTAAAGACCAATATGTTTGAAATGGTTTGGAGGGAGCGTATGGGACGGCCGGTTCTCGCGTACATACGGTATGGTGGAGCGCGAAAAATAGATGGCGTTGTCGAAGCGGTCCGTCACCACCTTGACCACGTTGGGATCGCCGATTTCGCGCGGATCTTCGATTCGCTTCTTCAGCGTTCCCATGTGAATGTCGGGATCGTGGATCAGGGGAAGGATCGCCGCGTCAATGGCCGCCGGGTCGATCAATGGCTCATCGCCCTGTATGTTTACCACCAGTTCGGCTGTATGGGAGGACGCAACTTCCGCTACCCGGTCCGTACCCGAAGCATGATCGCCGCGCGTCATGCGTACAGGTGCGCCGCAGTCGCGCGCCGCCTGCGCGATGCGCTCATCGTCGGTGGCAATCACTACATCGGTAAGATATCGGGCCAGGGAGGCACGGCGATAGACATGCTCCAGCATGGTCGTGGAGCCGATTCGAGCCAGAGGTTTGCCGGGGAAACGAGAAGAGGTGTACCGCGCAGGAATTACGCCCAAGATTTTACGGGGCACGGACGATTCTAACACAAAAGTGCTGTGCTACACTCAGGAAAGAAGAAAGGCTGGGGATGGTGACGGGCCCGCGATTTCGCCGGCGGCTGAGGCTGGTTGCATTACTTCCCGTTCTGCTGGGCGCGCTTGCCTGGGCCGCGGACCAGCCCAATGGCAACACCCAGGTCAACATCGTCTCGCGGCCCAAGCCGGGTGAAGCCAAGGAGATCCTGCCTAAAGCCAACATCCGCGTGGATTCCACCCTGGTGTTGATACCGGTAACCGTGACTGACCCGCTGAACCGTTTCGTGACCGGACTCGAGAAAGATAACTTCCGCATCTTCGAGGATAAGGTCGAACAGCAGTTGTTGCAGTTCTCCAGTGAGGACGCCCCCATCTCCGTCGGCATCGTGTTCGATTGCAGCGGCAGCATGGGGAACAAACTGGTGAAATCGCGCGATGCGGTGGCGCAGTTCTTCAAAACCGCCAATCCCGACGACGAGTTCTTCCTGGTGGAGTTCAACGACCGGGCGGACCTGGCCATCAAGTTCACGACCAATCTGGAGGAGATTCAAAACCGCCTGACCTTCAGCCAATCCCGGGGCAAGACGGCGCTGCTGGATGCCATCTATCTGTCGTTGCATCAGATGAAGAAGGCCAAGAATGCGCGCAAGGCGATTCTGATCATCTCCGACGGCGGTGACAACAACAGCCGCTACACCGAGACGGAGATCAAGAACCTGGTGCGCGAGGCGGACGTCCAGATTTACGCCATCGGCATCTTCGAGCCGGCTGCCTCCCGCGGCCGGACGCCCGAGGAACTGGCCGGTCCCGGCCTGCTCAGCGAGATCGCGGAACAGACCGGCGGCCGCCACTTCCCAGTCGAGAATCTCAACGAACTGCCGGATATCGCGGCTAAGATTGGCATCGAGTTGCGAAATCAATATATAATCGGCTACTCTCCAAAGAACACGGAGCGTAATGGCAAGTACCGGCGGGTCCAGGTGAAACTGGTGCAGCCGCGCGGTTTGCCGCCGCTGCGCGCCTTCTGGAGAATGGGCTATTATGCTCCCACGCAATAAGCAAATTCTGACATCCTGCCTGTGCGCGGTTCTGGCCGGCGGCCTGGGGGCGGCCGATACGCCGGGCCAGAGTACGCCCGTCATCCGCGTGGACACCCGCCTGGTCGTGTTGCACGCCACGGTGGTGGACAAGAACGGCCACCTGGTATTGAATCTGCCCGAAACGGCCTTCTCGGTCTTCGAGAACGGCGTACAGCAGCACATCAAGGTCTTCAAGCGCGAGGATGTCCCGGTTTCCATGGGACTGGTGATCGACAACAGCGGGAGCATGCGCGAAAAACGCGCCAAAGTGGAAGCCGCGGCCCTGGCGCTGGTCAAGGACTCCAATCCCCAGGACGAGGTCTTCATCGTCAACTTCAACGACGAGGCCTTTCTCGATAAGGATTTCACCAACGACCCCAAGGAACTGCAGGAAGGATTGGCCCGCATCGACTCGCGCGGCGGCACGGCCATGCGCGACGCCATCCGCATGTCCATCGACCACCTCAAGGAGAAGGCCAAGAAAGACAAGAAAGTGCTGGTGGTGGTCACCGACGGTAACGACAACAGCAGCCTGATCAGCCTGGAGAGCCTGGTGAAGGCGGCGCAGGATAGCGGCGTGCTGGTCTATACGGTCGGCCTGTTGAACGACGAAGAGAAGAAAGAGGCCCGGCGCTGCAAGCGCGCCCTGCAGGAACTGGCCAGCGTTACCGGCGGTGAGGCCTACTTTCCGAAAGAACTGAGCGAAGTCGACCACGTTGCCCACCAGGTGGCCCGCGACATCCGCAACCAGTACATCCTGGCTTACACGCCCGAAAACCTGGCGCTCGATGGATCCTTCCGTCAAATCCGCGTGACCGCCAACGGGCCGGGCCGGCCGACGGTGCGCACGCGCTCCGGCTATTACGCCACGCCGGACGGTATCGGCGGCAACACCACGGCCCGCAACAACGGCAGCAATTGATGCTGCGGCTGCTTTGGAACCTCACCCGCGGGTACCGGCTTACTCCCTGGCGCAGCCCTTATCTGTGTTGGCGGATGGAGACGTATTGGGGGCTTCACGCAGACTCCGTCCGGTTCGCCGATTTCTGGCGGTTTGTCTGGCAGCGGCGGGCGGACCTGTGGCGCTACGTGCGCTGGGCCGCCAGGCATGGCCGGACAGACGGTGCTACCCGGTCGCCTGCCCCTATCTCGGACTGGCCGGACGAATCTATGCGCGCACGGCCTTAGCTGCCGGCGTTTCTTCCGCCGCGATCCAGGGATAGACTACGCCCGCCAGGGCGCCGCCGATTATCGGCATCACCCAGAACAGCCAGAGCTGCTGCAATGCCCATCCTCCCGCGATTACCGCCGGACCGGTGCTGCGCGCCGGGTTCACCGACAAGTTGGTGACCGGAATGCCGATCAGGTGGATCAGCGTCAATCCCAGACCGATGGCGATCCCCGCAAAACCCGCCGGCGCACGCTTGTCCGTGGCTCCCAGAATAATGATCAGGAACATGAACGTGAGCACGATCTCGGCCAGGATGCAGGCCTCCATCGAATACTGCCCCGGCGAATGTTCCGCGTAGCCGTTGGACGCGAAGCCGCCGGTGACGAACCCCGGCTTGCCGCTGGCGATGGCGAACAGCACCCCGCCGGCCACCATCGCGCCCAACACCTGCACGGCCATGTAGGCGATCACGTTGCTCCAGGGGAACCGTTTGGCCACCGCCAGCCCGACGGTGACCGCCGGGTTGAAGTGGCCGCCCGAGATATGCCCGACGGCGTACACGCCCGTCATCACCGTCAGGCCAAAAGCCAGGGCCACACCCAGGAATCCGATGCCTAATTGCGGGTATGCGGCGTCCAGAACAGCGGCGCCGCAGCCGCCGAAAACCAACCAGAACGTGCCCAGAAACTCGGCACTCAGACGTTTCATTAACGGCATGGTTGCCTCCGCGGAGACTTATCATCGCACGGATTGCACGTACCGCGGTGGAGTTTCTACAGAATCCCCGGATCCGCCATGCCTATTTGCCGGAACCCGACGAGCTGACCGGCGCGCCTTGGGCTCCCTCCCGCCTCCGTGGGGGCTCCGGTTTGGGCAGCGGCTTGCGCGGCAGCATCTCGTCCCGCGTGGCGGCATCGTATACGATCGCCGCCATGATCGCCGAAGCTTCCATCAGGTCGCCGGCCACCAGGTGATCGTAGGTGTCCGCGGTGGAATGATGCGTCTCCGAGGAATAATCCATCGGGTCCTGGATGAACTGGAAGCCTGGCAGCCCCACTGCGTCGAATGACTGGTGATCCGTGCCGCCGGTGTTGCGGATGGTCACCGTGCTGGCGCCCAGATCCTTGAACGGGTCCAGCCACGCCTGGAAGATCGGACGCATCATGTCGTTGCCCTGCAGATAAACGCCGCGGATCTTGCCCGTGCCGTTATCCAGGTTGAAGTAGCCGGAGAGCTTGGCGTGCTCCGGCTTGAGCGCCATGGTTTCGCGATCCGCGAAATGCTCCTTGACATAGGCCCGCGAGCCCAGCAGCCCCTCTTCTTCGCCGGTCCACAGCGCCATGCGCACGGTGCGCGGCATCTTCAGGTCCAGGGCCTTCAGGATGCGCATGGCTTCCAGCACCACCACGCTGCCCGCGCCGTTGTCGGTCGCGCCGGTGCCCCCGGTCCAGGAGTCCAGGTGCGCGCCCAGCATCACCAGCTCGTCCTTTTTGGTCGTGCCGGGAATCTCGCCGACCACCGTGAACGAGTCTTGCGTATCGTCGAAGAACTTGTTTTGAATGTCGAACGCCAGCGTCACCGGAATCTTCTTTTCGATCAGCCGGGCGATGCGGTTATACTGTTCCAGCTCCAGCGCGACGGCGGGGGGCGGCAGCGGCTTCTTCGGATCCTGCGATCCGGCCGCGGCGCCGAAGATCACCCCGCTGGTGGGGCGGTAGCTGGGCGTCAGCGTCAGCAGGACGCCCTCGTCTACCAGAAACTGGTTCACCTTGTCCCGGAACTTGGCCCGCGCTTCGCGGTCGAAAGGTTGCCCGTTCGGTCCCATGGGACGCGCCGGCCGGCCCGGATAAGGATACGGCGGAGTCGCCCCCGGATTGCCGAACATGCCGAACATCGGCCGCGGGCCCGGCTCGGGCGCCTGCGCCTCGGTGTTGAGGTCGTCGTCGCTGTAGCGCTTCAGGTCCGGTTCGGTCTCGGGTCCCAACACCCGCGGGTCCTGCAGCAGCACGATCTTGCCCTTCAGCTTGCCTTTGAACTTCTCCAGGTCGGCTTCCGTGCGGAGTACCGCCAGGATCGGCTCGCCGGAGACCATCCCATTGGTTCCGGGCGACCACGGCTGCGCGAATCCCATCAACGGTGCAAACTGGGGCTCCTTCTGCTCCGCGCTGAAATGTACGCACGTCCAGCCGCGGCCGAACGGACCCCACTTCTCCATGTTCGGATTCGCCAGGCCCCATTCGGTCATCTGCCTCACGGCCCATTCGCCGGCAGCTTTCAGGCCCGGCGATCCGGTCAGCCGCGGTCCGTACACGTCGGTCAGATAGAAGGCGTTTTCCATCACCTTGGAATCCTGAAATTCCTCGGCCTTGATGCGGTTGATGGTGTACAGGTCGACCTTTTCCTGAGCCAGCAGGAGGGGAGACAGCAGCACGAAAAGCAGACGTTTCATAGTGCAGACGAGAGTATCACAATACGGGAATCGTGTGGGCGTTCCGGCTATCGCGCGGTCCACCGGCGATTGCGCCCTTTTTTGGGCCTCGTGCGGCCAGTGGCAGGTGCTACCGGTACGGGAACATCTTTCGCTATGTTTCGCAGGTGCTCGACCAGTCCGACGCCAGGGACTGCCACGTGTGGATGAAGCGGGACAATTCCAGCGGCCTATTTCGCCGGCTGACTCACTACCCGATACGACTCCCGCGCAATCTCCCATTCCTCATCCGTGTGCACCACCAGCACGCGTACGGCGGAGTCCGGCGCGGCTATATCGCTGTCCACCGGCGAGTGCGCGTTCTTCGCCTCGTCCAGCCGGATGCCCAGAAACGCGAACGCATCGGCGACCTTGGCCCGCATTTCCGGGCTGTTTTCGCCGACACCCGCGGTGAAGACCAGCACATCCAGACCGCCCAGGCTGGCCAGCATGGCGCCGGTCTCCCGGCACAGCCGGTGCACGTAGAGGTCGAACGCCAGTTGCGCGCGCACGTCGCCGCGAGCCATCGCCTCCATCACCGCGCGCATGTCGCCCGACAGGCCGGAGATCCCGCGCAGCCCGGATTCCTTGTTCAGTACCCGGTCGAGCTCGTCCGCCCGGAAGCCCATATGGCGCACCAGGTGAATGACGATGCCGGGATCGATGGTGCCGGACCGGGTGCCCATCATGAGTCCTTCGAGCGGCGTGAAGCCCATGGTGGTGTCGATACTGACGCCGTCGCGTATGGCGGCCAGCGAACAACCATTGCCCAGATGGCAGGTGATCATGCGCAGCGATCGCAGGTCGCGTCCTAAGATAGCGGCCGCGCGGCGCGAGGTGTATTGATGGCTGATGCCGTGAAATCCGTAGCGGCGGATGCCTTGTCCCACCCATTCGTACGGCCCCGGATATACATAGGCGGGCGGCGGCAGGCTGGCGTGGAACGCCGTGTCGAATACCGCGACCTGCACGGCGTCCGGCCCCAGCAGGCGCTCCATGCACTGGATGGCTTCCAACTCCAGGCGATTGTGTTCCGGCGCGAAACTGGCCATCTCCGCGATGCCCGCCCGCACCTCCGGCGTGATGCGGGCGCTGTCTCGAAACTTGCGTCCGCCGTGGACCACGCGATGCCCCGCCACCCTGATCTGCTCCCGGCTGGGTAGCATCTCCATCAGCGGATCCAGGGAGTCGAGCGGAGCCTTCACCGGAACGGCGCGGTTCGTTGTCCGGCCGGCCGCCTTGACCCGAATCTCGGCGGTGCCGGGATGATGTTCCCAATCGACGCGCGCCTCCCAGAGCGGCGGGGGCGCGGCGCCGCCGTCTATTCCCGTAACATCGAACAGGCTGCTCTTGAAGCTGCTCGACCCGCCGTTGAGCACCAGGATCTTCATGCGCTCAGTAGGGCCATTTCCAGTCGCGGATCTCGGGCAGATCGTCGCCGTGCTGGATGACGTACCGCTTGTGCTCGATCAGCTTGTTGCGCAGATCCTGCTTGGTGTGCGCGGCCAGGTTACGCAGGCGCGGCACGCGGTCGATCACGTCACCGGCCAGGTGGAAGCGGTCCAGGTCGTTGAGCACGGTCATGTCGAACGGCGTGGTGGTGGTGCCCTCTTCCTTGTACCCGCGCACGTGGAAATTGGCGTGATTGTTGCGGCGGTAAGTCAACCGGTGGATCAGCCACGGATAGCCGTGGAATGCGAAGACCACCGGCTTGTCCGCGGTAAACAGCGAATCGAACTCGCGGTCGGCCAACCCGTGCGGATGCTCGGTGGAAGGCTCCAGGGTCATCAGGTCCACGACATTCACCACCCGGATCTTCAGGTCCGGGAAGCGGCTGCGCAGAAAGTCCACCGCGGCCAGCGTCTCCAGCGTGGGGATGTCGCCGCAGCAGGCCATCACCACGTCCGGCTCCACGCCGTCGTCCGTGCTGGCCCATTCCCAGATGCCGATGCCGGTCGTGCAGTGCTCGATGGCGGATTCCATATCCAGCCATTGCAGCGCGGGCTGCTTGCCGGCCACAATCACGTTGACATAGTGGCGGCTGCGCAGGCAATGATCCGTGACCGAGAGCAGAGTATTGGCGTCCGGCGGCAGATACACCCGCACCACGTCGGCCTTCTTGTTCACCACGTGATCGATGAAGCCGGGATCCTGGTGGCTGAAGCCGTTGTGGTCCTGCCGCCAGACGTGCGAGGTGAGCAGGTAATTGAGCGACGCGATGGGCCGCCGCCAGGGAATGTGGCGGGTGGTCTTCAGCCACTTGGCGTGTTGGTTGAACATCGAATCGATGATGTGGATGAAAGCCTCGTAGCAGGAGAAGAAACCGTGCCGTCCGCTGAGCAGGTAACCTTCCAGCCAGCCCTGGCAGATGTTCTCGCTGAGCACTTCCATGACCCGGCCGTCGGCACTGACGTGATCGTCGTTCGGCAGGATCTCGGCGGTCGATGCGCGATTGGTGACCTCGAACAGCGCGCCCAGCCGGTTGGATGCGGTTTCGTCCGGTCCCACCACGCGGAAGTTCCGGGCGTCCGCGTTGAGCTTCATCACGTCGCGCAGCATTTGGCCCATGACCCGCGTGGCTTCCGCCACCACCGTGCCGGGCTTCGAAACCGCCACGGCATAATCGGTGAAGTTGGGCATCTTCAGGTCGCGCAGCAGCAGTCCGCCGTTGGCGTGGGGATTGTCGCTCATGCGGCGCGTGCCCCGCGGCGCGATCTCCTGCAGCTCGGGGATGAGCGCTCCGGCCGCGTCGAACAGCTCTTCCGGCCGGTAGCTCTTCATCCACTCTTCCAGCAACTTCACGTGCGCGGGTTTCGCGGCTAACTCCGAGAGCGGCACCTGGTGCGCGCGGAACGTGCCCTCCACCTGGACGCCGTCCACCACCTTCGGGCCGGTCCAGCCCTTGGGCGTACGGAGCACGATCATGGGCCAGCGCGGACGCTCATGGAAGCCGTTCGCGCGCGCGTCCTGCTGGATGGCGCGGATGCGGCTCAGCACTTCATCCATGGTGGCTGCCATGAGCTGATGCATGGCGTCGGGATCGTCGCCCTCCACGAAGAACGGCTCATGACCGTAGCCGTGGAACAGTTCCTTCAACTCGGCCTCTGGAATGCGCGCCAGCACCGTGGGGCCGGCGATCTTGTAGCCGTTCAGATGCAAGATGGGCAGCACCGCTCCGTCGCGCTCCGGGTTCAGGAATTTGTTCGAGTGCCAACTGGTGGCGAGCGAGCCGGTCTCGGACTCTCCGTCCCCCACCACGCAGCAGACGATCAGTTCGGGGTTGTCGAACGCCGCTCCATAAGCGTGCAGCAGCGAGTAACCCAGCTCGCCGCCTTCATGAATGGAACCCGGCGTCTCCGGCGCCACGTGGCTGGGGATGCCGCCCGGAAACGAGAATTGCTTGAACAGGCGCCGCATGCCCTCGGCGTCCCGCGAGATGTTCGGATAATACTCGCTGTAGGTGCCTTCCAGGTAGGTGTGCGCCACCAGCCCCGGGCCGCCGTGGCCCGGCCCGGCGATATAGATCATATCCAGGTCGTGGTTGCGGATCAGGCGATTGCAGTGCACGTAGATGAAATTCAAGCCGGGCGTGGTTCCCCAATGGCCCAACAGCCGCGGTTTGATGTGCTCGATTCGCAGAGGGACCTTGAGCAGGGGATTGTCGTAGAGATAGATCTGGCCGACCGACAGGTAGTTGGCGGCGCGCCAATAAGCGTTGATCTTGCGCAGTTCTTCGGGTGATAGCGGTCCGGTCATGGCGGCTCCTTCATTCAGGATCGCAAATCAGGGTTAAGGTTGCGTTTCAATTCGGCCGGGTACCGGTGCCGGACCGCACCGTGGAAGGCTATACTTGACTCTATGCAACGGATGCTGCTGGTTATCTCGCTGTTTGTGTGCGCGGCGACGCTGTTCGGTGCCGCCAGTGTTTACGATTTTACGTTGAACTCCATCGACGGCAAGCCCGCGCCGCTGTCCGCCTATAAGGGAAAGGTGCTGCTGCTGGTGAACGTCGCCAGCAAGTGCGGGTTCACGCCCCAATACAAGCAACTGGAGGCGGTCTACGAGAAGTATAAAGACCAGGGCCTGGTGATTGCGGGATTTCCGGCCAATAACTTCCTCTCCCAGGAACCGGGAACGAATCCGGAAATCAAGGCGTTCTGTACGCGCACCTACGGCGTGACATTTCCCATGTACGCCAAGATCTCGGTGAAGGGCGCGGATATGGCGCCTCTGTATGCGTATCTGACCCAGAGCAAAGGCGGGGACATCAAGTGGAACTTCACTAAGTTTCTGATCGGGCGGGACGGCTCCATTCTGGAGCGCTTCGAGCCACCGGTGAGACCGGACGATGCAAAGGTGACAGGCGCCATCGAAAGGGCACTGGGCCGGTAAATCGAGGCGGGCAGGGAAGGCTCAAGTCTTCCGGACGGCCCGCCGGCGTTCACACTAAAATTGCGACTCGCTCTCGACGGGAGAATCTTCGAGGGCTTCCTCGTTCTCGATGCCTTCCTCGTTCTCGTCAGGCGATTCGTCTCCCTCGCCGGGAGAGCGTTTTTCGATCTTGCGTTGGAGCCGCCGGGCCGCTTTGTCGCGCTGTTTCTCCTGACGGGCAAGTTCCTTCTGGCGTTTTTTGAAAGTAGTGCGCGATCTCATAGCCATAACCTTCCTCCTTCGCTTTTCGGGTGAGCCGAGTTAAGTAGTGGCAGGACAGCGCTGCCGCGGTGGAGAGGCCTACCAGCGGGGTTCTCGCCGCTGCCGGGGCCCGCCGCCCCCGCCGCCGCGTCCGCCGCGGAAACCGCCGCCACCCCCGTGACCGCCGCCGTCCGTCTTCGGACGGGCCTCGTTTACGTTCAGGTTGCGGCCGCCGAAATTGAAGCCGTTCAGTGCCGCGATGGCCCGCTCAGCCTCGGCGGGATCGGTCATTTCCACGAAAGCGAAGCCGCGCGACCGGCCGGTGTCGCGGTCCGTCATCAGACTCACGCGCTCGACAGCGCCGTGCTGCTCAAAAAGCTGGCGGATGGAATCCTCCGTCGCCTTGAAGTCCAGGTTGCCTACGAAAATCTTCTTCACGTGATCTCCTCAGTATTTGAAAGCAAGCAGACAAGGCGCACATCGCGGCCAGGTTTTGCGGGCAAATCAAATGCGATTCTATGATATCAGATTTTCGCTCATCCGGCTCCCGTGCGGGCACTCACAAATCGTGCGGAATCTCGCATAACTAACTCGAATATATGGATTCCCGCCGAATGGTCTAAGATCTGCATAGGTGACGCCCGTGCGCATCGCGACGATCCTGGTAATCTTCGCCGGAACGGCCGGGGGCCAGTTCAAAAGCACCGCTCCGCTGGTGCTTGCCCCCACCACGGTTACCGATCCCGACGGACAATACGTCGACGGGCTGACCGCCGCGGATCTGATCCTCTACGACAACAATGTGCCGCAACCCATACACCTGGATTGGATGACGTATCCCATCGACCTGGTGGTGGCCGTCCAGACCAGCGCCAACTCCGGCGCGGTGATCGACAAGCTGGGCGGCAGCGGCATCCTGCTTACCCAACTGCTCGCCGCCGACGCGGGGGATACCGCGGTCATCTCATTCAGCGACGAGGTGAGGCTGCACCAGGACTTCACCGCCGATCCGGATGCCGTCAGCCATGCGCTGCGCATGCTGCGCAAGGAGGGCGGCGGCGCGCACATGCTGGACGCGCTGAGCGAGGCGCTGCGCATGCTGGAGCGCCGTCCTCCGGGGCGGCGGCGCATCGTGGTCATGATCGCCGAGAAGCGCGACCGCGGCAGCCGCGCCAAACTGCCGGACGTCATGGCGCAGGCGCAGCGGCTCAACACCGCGATCTATTGGCTGACTTACTCGCCCTTCCTGCAGCCTTTCTCCGTGAAACCCAAAACCGCGGAAGACGAAAAGCCGGAGGACGAACGCATCAAGACGGCCAAGTGCAGTTACTGCCAGCAGCCCGATGATACTCCCGTGCCCCCCGACCTGGGGCCGGGCGGCTATCTGTACGGGATCGCCGAATTGATCCGGCTGCACAAGCCGGACCTGGCCTCCCTGTTCGCCAAGACCACCGGCGGACGCACCTTGAACTTTCTGAAGAAGGGCGCGCTGGAGCAGGCGATTCAACTGGTCGGCGAGGAAGTGCACCGGCAGTACGTCATCAGCTTCGAACCCAAAGGCGGCGAGCCCGGTATCTTTCACACCATCAAGGTGGCCGTGAAGGATCGGCCGGAGCTGCGCGCCAAGACGCGTACAGGCTATTGGCGGTGAGACCTCGTTACGCGTCCAGGATCATGTAGGTGATCAGCGCCGCCGCCACCGGACGCTTATCCGCGTCCACGATCTCCACTCGTCCGCAGCAGAGTTTCGTGCCCACCTTCACCAGGTGCGCGCGGGCCCGGATCTTGCCGTGCGGCACCGGCCGCAGGTAGTTGATCTTCATCTCGACCGTAGTCGAGGAGCGCGGCCGTCCCAGGTGCCGCGCCAGCGCCATGCCGACGGCCACATCGGCCAGCGTGGCCGTAACGCCGCCGTGCATCACCCCCGCACCGTTTTGCAGTTCGGGACGCATGCTGCATTCGATGGTGACGCCGTCCTTGTGCAGGCGTACCAGGCGCAGGCCGACCAGCGCATTGAACGGGATCTGCTGAAGGAACTCGCTGAGTCTTTCGAAGGTCATGGCAGAGCGGATCGACTTCGTTACCTTAGCACGACGGGGCCGGGCTGCGCGGCTTGCGGCGTTCACGGCTTACTGAGACAATCGTGTCTTAAATATGACCATACGATTGCTGCCGCTCGCCGCGTTGACGGTATGCGGCCTGACGGCGCAGATTCCAGGCGGCTACCGGGGCAAGCCGTTTCTCGGGCATCCGCAGGCGATACCCGGCCGGGTGCAGGCGGAGTTCTACGACACCGGCGGCGAGGGCGTGGCTTATCACGACACAGAAGCGGAGAACCAGGGTAGCGGCAAGCTGAACAAAGGCGACCGGTGGGTGGATCGCTTCCGCCGCGACGAAGGCGTGGACCTTTCGTACACCAAGGCGGGCATCGACACGACCGCCGATGGCGAGGCCGAAAAGCCCGGCGAGTTGTACCTGGGCTGGACGGCGCCCGGCGAGTGGGTGAAGTACACCATCGAGGTGCGCGAGTCCGGATCCTACCTGGTGTCGGCACATCTTTCGTCGCGTACCGATTCGGCCGCCATCAGCCTGGCGTTCGACGACGCGCCGCCGAGTCAGCCGATCGCGCTCCCGACCACCGGCCACTGGCACAAGTGGCGCGTGGCGGACCGCCTGCTCGAGGTGAAGCTCGATCCGGGCTTGCACGTCATGACGCTGGCGGTGTTGAAGGAAGGCAACTTCAATATCGACTACCTGGCGTTCCAGCTACTCGCGTCACCCTCCGCGCCCGCCGGCGTCCCGGCGGATGCTGCCGGGCAGGTGAAGCAGATGGGCCGTGGCGTGAACATCATCGGCTACGATCCGCTGTGGGAGGATTTCACCAAGGCCCGCTTCCAGGAGCGGCATTTCCAGCGCATCCACCAGGCCGGCTTTCAGACGGTGCGCGTGAACCTGCAGGCCTTCTCGCACATGGACTCCGCGAATCAGCTTGACCCGGTGTGGCTCAGTACGCTCGATTGGGTGATCGACCGCGCGACTGCCAACCGCCTGTGGGTGATTCTCGACGAGCACGATTTCAACCTGTGCGGCGCCAACGCCGAAACTTGCCGCACGCGGCTGAAGGCCTTCTGGCAGCAGGTCGCCGAACGCTACCAGAATGCGCCGCCGACGGTGCTCTACGAGATACTCAACGAGCCCAACCGCCAGATCACGCCGCAGCTTTGGAACGAGATGCTGCGGGAGAACCTGGCCATTATTCGCGCCTCGAATCCCACGCGCACGGTGGTCATCGGCCCGGCGTTCTGGAACAGCATCGCCACGCTCCGGTCGTTGGAACTGCCGGCGGATGACCGCCACATCATCGTGACGGTGCACTATTACCTGCCCATGCGGTTCACGCACCAGGGCGCGCCGTGGAACCAGGAGACCGCGCGCCTTTCAGGCATCGCCTGGGGCACCGGCGCCGAGAAACGCAAGGTGGAGACGGATTTCGCGGGCGTGCAGGAGTGGGCTGAGGCCAACGGCCGCCCCATTCTGCTGGGCGAGTTCGGCGCCTACGACAAGGCCGGGATGGATTCGCGCGTCCGCTATAACGCGCACGTGGCGCGCACCGCCGAGTCGCTCGGCTGGGCGTGGACGTACTGGCAGTTCGATTCGGACTTCATCGTATACAACATCGAGAAGGACGAGTGGGTCGAGCCGATCTTGAGGTCACTGGTTCCGGCGCCTTAGACCCGGCTTCACTCCCGGCATATCCCTCGCTCGCAGCGCCGCGCGAAGGCCACCAGGTGCCGTGCCTCCGGCGTATCGATCTCGCTCTCGATCCGCGCCAGCGCGTCCGCCAGCTTCAGCCCCGAACGATACAGAATCTGGTACGCCTTCTTCAGCGCCGAAACGTCCGACGCCTTGTAGCCGGCGCGCTTCAGGCCCACCAGGTTCAATCCCATGGGTGTCACGTTGAAGCCGGAATAAAGGAAGAAGGGCGGCACGTCGCTGTTGACGCGCGTATTGCCGCCGATCATGGCCAGGCGGCCGATCTTCGAATACTGGTGCACCACCACGCCGCCCGAAATGAACGCCTGGTCTTCCACCTCCACGTAACCCGCGATCAGCGCGCAACTGCAAATCACCGTCCGATTGCCGATCCGGCAATTGTGCGCGATGTGGCCGGAGGTCATGATGTAGTTCTCGTCGCCGATCTCGGTCACCGATTCCGGCTGCGTGCCGCGCGAGATGGTGTAATGCTCGCGGATCTGGTTGCCGTTGCCGATGCGCAGGTAGCTGCGCTCGCCGGTGAACACTTTATCCAGCGGATCGGTTCCCAGTACGGTCCCCGCCGAAATCACGTTGTTCTCGCCCAGGGTGGTCCAGCGCTTCACGTAGACGTACGGCTCCAGAACGCATCCGGCGCCGATCTCCACGTCCGATTCGATGACGCAAAACTCGCCGATGTTCACAGCGCTGCCGATCTTCGCGTCCGGATGGATGCGCGCGCTAGAAGCGATCATGTTCTCCCATCAGCTTGTATCATAAGACATGCGCGTACGCGAACTGGCGGAATGGCTTGGCGCCACCTTCGAGGGTGACGGCGAAAAGGAACTGACCGGCGTGGCGGCGCTCGAGACGGCGGGCGGCAGCGACCTGTCCTTCATCGGCGGACGCCGCGCATTGCAGATGGCCGACTCCTCCGCCGCCGGCTGCCTCATCGTGCCGCCCGAATATCCCAGCCCCAGCCGCCGCACGGTGATCCGCGCGGCGGAGCCACGTACGGCCTTTGCGCGCGCCATGAACCGCTTCTACCCCACGGCGGAGATCAAGCCGGGCATCCATGCCACGGCGGTGGTCGGCAAGGACGTCGAGATTGGCGCGCTCGCCTACATCGGCCCCCACACTTACATCGGCGACAGCACGCGCATCGGCCTGGCCAGCAGCATCGGCGCGGGCTGCTCGATCGGCAAACGCGTGGTGCTGGGCGAAGGCTGCGTACTGAACCCGAACGTCACTATCTACGACAACGTGGATATCGGGCGGGGCGTGATTCTGCATGCCGGGTGCGTGATCGGCGCCGACGGCTTCGGCTATGTGTTCGAAGAGGACCGCTATCACAAGTTCCCGCAGGTGGGCCGCGTGGAGATCGGCGATTTCGTGGAGATCGGCGCCAACTCGTGCGTGGACCGCGCGGCGCTGGGCGTGACCGTGATCGGCGAAGGCACCAAGCTCGACAACATGGTACACGTGGGACACAACTGCCGCATCGGCCGCCACGTGGTGGTGGCGGCGCAGACCGGCTTCTCGGGCGGCGTGGTGGTGGAGGACTACGCGGTGATCGGCGGCCAGGTGGGCATCGGCGACAAGGCCCGCATCGAATCGCGCGCCGTGCTGGGCTCCGGCTGCGGCATCCTGACTTCCAAGATCGTACGCGCCGGCCAGACCGTCTGGGGAACGCCGGCGCGTCCGCTGAAAGAACACCTGGAACAGCTCGCCAACCTGTCGCGCCTGCCGGCCATGCGGCGCGAACTGGCGGAACTGAAGCGACGCCTGGCGCACCTGGAGGGCGGGGCCGGGAATCGCCCGGCGGCGAGGTCCTGATGCTGGTGGTGGTCGGCGGGCATTCCCGCAACATCGGGAAAACGTCGGTGGTAGCGGGCTTGATCCGGGTCCTGCCGGAATGGGACTGGACCGCCGTGAAGATCACCCAGTTCGGGCACGGCATCTGCGCCAGCGGCGGGGACTGCACCTGTGCCCTGGAGCCGCAGTGTCCTTACCTGGTGACCCGCGAAGAGCACCCGAACCGATCGGACAGCGGCCGTTTCCTGGCGTCCGGCGCCCGCGAATCATACTGGGTGCGTGCGCCCATGGGCCAACTGGGCCGCGCGGTGCCCGCCATACGCGAGATATGCGCGGCCAGCCGGAACACGATCGTGGAATCCAACAGCATCGTCGAGTTTCTGGACCCGGATCTGTACCTGGTCGTGTTGGACCCGGCGCAAGCGGACTTCAAGGATTCCAGCCGGCGCTTTCTGGATCGCGCGGACGCCTGCGTCCAGATCGAGCGCGCGCCGCGCGCGGCGAATTGGAAGGGCGTAGCCCGCGAAGCCTGGGAGCGATTGCCGCGCTTCGTGGTGCGCCCGCCAGAGTACGTGACGCCGGCGCTCGCCGAGTTCCTGGAGCGGAGGCGCGCGTCGGTCCCGCGGCACTGAGCTGCCTGCCGCACTCGCGGTAGTCTGGTAATGATGCCTAAAGCTCCGATTCTCCTGATGGCGCCGTTGGCCTTACTGGCGCATGACCTGATGCCCGTCCCCGCGCAGATCCGCATGGGCGAGGGCCGCCTGCGCATCGACCGCAATTTTTCGTTCATACAGTTGAGCGGGTATCGCGAACCGCGCCTGGATGCCGCCGCCGCGCGCCTGGTCGAGTACGTCTCGCGCAAGACCGGGATTCCCATGAATCCCGGAGTGGCGGGCCAGATGCCTTCGCCGGCGCTGATCGTCTACTGCGATCATGCCAGCGCGCCGGTGCAAACCGCCCGGGAAGACGAGTCCTACCGGCTGATCGTTACGCCGATGGGCGCCAAGCTGGACGCTCCCAATCCTCTGGGCGCGCTGCGCGGCATGGCGACCTTCCTGCAATTGGTGGAGTTGGATGCCAACGGCTTCAGCGTTCCGGCGGTAACTATCGAGGATCATCCGCGGTTCGCCTGGCGGGGCCTGATGCTGGACGTGGCGCGCCACTGGATTCCGCTGCCGGATGTCGAACGCACGCTGGACGCCATGGCGGCCGTGAAGCTGAACGTCTTTCACTGGCACCTGTCCGAGAACCAGGGATTCCGCATCGAGAGCAAGCTGTTTCCCAAGCTGCAGGAGCTGGGATCCGACGGCGAGTACTACACGCAGGACCAGGTGCGCGAAGTGATCGCCTACGCTCGCGATCGCGGCATTCGCGTCATCCCGGAATTCGACATGCCGGGTCACACCACGGCGTGGTTCGTGGGCTACCCGGAGCTGGCGTCCGCGCCGGGACCGTATCAGATCGAGCGGCAGTGGGGCGTCTTCGATCCGGCCATGGACCCGACCCGGGAGGAGACCTACCAGTTCCTGGATGCCTTCATCGGCGAGATGGCCGCGCTGTTTCCCGACGAGTACTTCCACATCGGCGGCGACGAGGTGAACGGCAAGCAATGGGACGCCAATCCGCGCATCCGGCAGTTCATGCAGGCTCACCAGATCAAAGACGACGAGGAGCTGCAGGCGTACTTCACGCGCCGGGTGCAGACGCTCGTGGCCAAGCACGGAAAGAAGATGATCGGCTGGGACGAGATATTGACGCCCGACATGCCGCACGACATCCTGGTGCAATCGTGGCGGGGTCCCAAGGCCCTGGCGGCCGCGGCGCGCCAGGGTGTGAGCGGGATTCTCTCGAACGGCTATTATCTGGATCTGTACTATTCCGCGGCGCGCCATTACGCGGTCGATCCGTTGGGAGGAGAAGCCGCCGGCCTGAGCGACGAACAGAAGAAGCTGGTGCTGGGCGGGGAAGCCTGCATGTGGTCGGAGTTCGTCACTCCGGAGGTGCTGGATCTGCGGCTTTGGCCGCGCCTGGCGGCCATTGCGGAACGCCTCTGGTCGCCGGAGAACGTGAACGACGCGGCGGACATGTATCGCCGCCTGCCCGTGGTGAGCCGCGACTTGGAGTGGATCGGGGCCAGGCACATCTCGAATTACGACCGCATGCTGGAGCGCGCGGCGGCGGGCGGTCCCGTGGATCCGGTGCGGGTGCTGGCCGGCGTGGTGGAGCAGGTGAAGGACTACGCGCGCGGCGACGCGCGGCCCTACACCAGTTTCACGCCGTTGAACCGCCTGGTAGACATGGTGCAGCCGTTCGGCCGTGACGCACAGCGTTTCTCCGCGCTGGTGGATCATCTAAGGCCCGAAGATTACCCGGTGATCGGCGAGTGGCTGACGTTGTGGCGCGACAACGATGCGCGGCTGGCGCCGGTGATGGCGCATTCGGCGCTGCTGGCGGAGAATGCGGAGATCTCCAAAGACCTTTCCGCGATCGCCGCGGCGGGGTTGCAGGCGCTCGATCGGCTGCAGACGGGTTCGCGCACGGCCGGCTGGCTCGAACAGCAGAAGCCCCTGCTCGACCGGGCGCAGCGGGCCCACGGCGAGTTGCTGCTCAGCGTCGAGCCGGCCATTCGCAAACTCGTCGAAGCCGCCCGCTAGCAGTGGTGAATCGGCGGGCGGGCACTGCTATAATCACTTCTTCATGGATGAAAAAGAACGCGCCCGCGCGCTGGAACTGACGCTGGGCCAGATCGAAAAGCAGTTCGGCAAAGGCTCGATTCTGCGGCTGGGAGCCAAGGACGCCATTGTTCCGGTGTCCGCCATTTCCACGGGGTCCATCTCGCTGGACGCCGCCCTGGGTGTGGGCGGATTCCCGCGCGGACGCATCAACGAAATCTACGGCCCGGAGTCCTCCGGCAAGACCACCATCGCGCTGCAAGTCGTGGCTGAGGCGCAGCGGCGCGGCGGCATGGCGGCATTCATCGACGTGGAGCACGCCCTGGATCCGGCTTACGCGCGCAAGCTGGGTGTGGATGTGGACAACCTGCTGGTGTCGCAGCCGGACTATGGCGAACAGGCGCTGGAGATTACCGGGGCGCTGATCGCTTCGGGATCGATCGACGTGCTGGTGGTGGACTCGGTCGCGGCGCTGGTGCCCAAGGCCGAGCTGGACGGTGAAATGGGGGACAGCCACATGGGCGTGCAGGCCCGGCTGATGTCCCAGGCGCTGCGCAAATTGACCGGCGTGGTGTCGCGGTCGAAGACCTGCCTGATCTTCATCAACCAGATTCGCGAGAAGATCGGCGTGATGTTCGGCAATCCGGAGACCACCACGGGCGGGCGCGCCTTGAAGTTTTACGCCACCATCCGCGTGGACATACGGCGCATCGCGGCCATCAAGGACGGCGATTCCGTGGTCGGCAATCGCACCAAGGTGAAGGTGGTCAAGAACAAGGTGGCGTCCCCGTTCCGCGAAGCCGAGTTCGACATCATCTACGGCGAGGGCATCTCCAAGGAAGGCGACCTGATCGACATAGGCGTGGCGCAGAACGTGATCGAGAAGAGCGGGTCGTGGTTCAGTTATAAAGGCGAGCGCATCGGGCAGGGCCGCGAGAATGCGCGCCAGTTTCTCAAAGACAACGCCGACATTCGCGCCGCGATCGATTCCGAACTGCGCCGCCAACTCGGGCTGCTCAAGGCGGAGCCGGAAGCCAAGCCCGCACCCCCGGAATCCGCGGCCAAGCCGAACGCGGCGGCCGGCGCGCGACGGTAGCCGGCGTACCGGGCGCCGACCGGTACCGATAAACGGACCAGAAGATCGCATCTACCCCTGTAACCTGGGCGCGCTTTAAGTTATGATCCTAGTTGCAAAGGAGTATATTTATGCCTGTCTTCGGATTCCAGGTTCTGAAGCTGCGTCTAATCTGTCTAATTCTAGTTATACTTGCGCCTGCGGCCTTATCTGCCGCGTCTCCCACTCTCTCGGCATCGCCCGACAATATCACGTTTAGCTATACACCGCCGGCAGCGGTGCCGAGTCCGGTCTTCGTCACCATCACCGCCAGCGACGCGAGTTCACCGGCGATTACGGTGACGGTCACGCCCGCCACGAATACCCCTTCGTCGCTATTTCCCATGCCCGCCATCAGCGGCGATACCTTCCAATTGGGGATCAATCCGAATACGCTGAACACGCTGCTGGCCGCGGGGCCGGCGGTCTACACCGCGACCCTGACCGTCTCGGCGTCGGGTTTCGCGCCCTTGAACATCCCCGTCTCGCTCACCATCAGCGCCACCTCGTCGATCGTGGCCTCGCCCGCTTCCCTGACCTTCACACCCACCACTTCGGACCTGCAACTGGTGGTCCTCACCGGTTCCGGGGCTCCCAACATCAGCTTTACCTATACGGTCGCAACCAGCAGCGGCGGAAGCTGGCTGAGCGTCACCAGCGACAACGATTTTACGCCGGCAACCCTTAGCGTGACCGTGAATCCCAGCATCGTCACCGCCGGCACTTACAACGGCACGATCACCGTGACGCCGTCGCCTTCCGGGGGCAGCCTGGCGATTCCCATCAGCCTGCAGGTCGGCACCAACAGCCTGAGTGTCACGCCAACGTCCATGTCGTTCGCGTATACGCAGACTTCCACCATCCCGCCGCCGCAAGTGCTGGACCTGTCCAGCCTGGCTCCCAAGGACACTTTTACGGTGCAAGCCACCAGCAGCGGAAACTGGCTGCTGGTCAATGGCGTCACTACCGCCGTAACCGGATCGTTGCCGGCCACCTTGAATGTTACGGTCAATCCGGCGGGCCTGGCGCCGGGAACCTATACGGGCTCGATTCTCGCGACCGACACGAACAATAACTCCCAAACGGTCTCCGTTACGCTGGTCATCAGCGGCATATCCGGCGTGGCCAATCCGACGTCGTTATTGTTCCTGGCGCAGACCGGAGGCGCGGCGCCATCGACGCAGACGGTAAGCATCCAGGGTTTTGGCGCGGCTTCCTATACCGCTACGGTGCAAGGATCGTGGCTCTCGATTTCGGCGAAGAGCGGATCCGCGCCCGCCCAGATCACTGTGGCGGCCAATCCGAACGGGCTGGCGGCGGGCACTTACAAGGGAAGCATCGCCATCAACCTGAGTACCCACGTGCAAACCATACAGGCGACGCTGGTGGTTTCCGACGATACGGTGATCACCACCACTCCGGGCGATATGATTTTCGCCTATGCCGGCGGCGGCGCGCCGGGCTCCGGCGTCACCGCCACGCAGACCCTGAATGTGGGCAGCACGGGCTCGGCTGTCACTTTCTCGGTAGCGTCCGCGGTGCCGTCGTGGATGCAGGTCAGTCCCACGGGCTCGCTTTCGACACCGCAGTTGATGACGGTGTCCATCACCCCGCAGTCTTTGCCCACGGGCATCTACCTGGGACAGGTGGTGCTGACGCCGAGCACGCCGGGCGATCCCGCGGCGATTGTGCCGGTTCTGTTGTCGGTCACCAATAATCCGGCGGTTACGGCCAGTGTCACGTCTCTGGCTTTTACCGGATCTTCCGGCGGCGTGCCCCAGAGCCAGATGTTCGGCGTGTCGGCGGCGTCGGCGCTCGCTTTCACAGCCACCACCACCACGACTACCGGATCCGGTTGGCTGTCGGTTTCGCCAAGCTCCGCGACTACGGGCATCGGCAGTGTGCCCGTCACGGTAACAGCCGATCCTTCCGGATTGACCGCGGGCACCTACGACGGCCAGGTCATCCTGACGACCAGCGGCGGCGTGGTCACCACCGTCGCCGTAACATTTACGGTGGGTCCCAATACGACTCCGTTCAGTATCAGCCCGACGACGATGGCGTTCGCCTACACGCAGCAAGGCGCACTACCCTCGCCGCAGACCATCCAGGTGACCGGCGGCGTGGCCTATACCGCCAGCGCCACGACTACCCCGAGCGCTTCGTGGTTGTCGGTGACTCCGACTTCCGGCACGGGAAACGGCACCTTGACCGTGTCGGTCAACCCGGCCGCGCTGGCTGCGGGAACGTATGCCGGCACCATCACGGTGACGCCGACCGGTTCGACGGCACAGACCGTCGCGGTTACACTGGCCGTCTCGCCCCCCGCCACCTTGACGGCGACCCCGACTCCGCTGGCCTTTGCCTACGTCGCCGGCAACCCGGCGCCGGCTTCCCAGACGCTGTCCGTGTCGTCCGCGGGGGCGGCCGTTACCTTCACCGCCACGGCGTCCAGCAGCGGCTGGCTGTCGGTGACGCCAACTTCGGGCACCACGCCGGCGCAGCTGACCGTCTCCGTCAATCCGGCAAACCTGAATCAGGGAACCTACGCCGGCACCATCAACCTGGTGGACTCCTCGGGCGCCCTAACGTTCACCGTCAATGTCAGCCTCGCGGTGACCACACCCCTGGTGACGATCTCGCGAGTAGTGAACGCAGCCAGCTATTTGGGCGGCGGCATCTCCCCGGGCGAGATCGCGGTGCTATTCGGCAGCGCCATGGGCCCGGCCGCCGGCGTGACCGCCACCATCGACAGCAAGGGATACATCGAGAGCAGCCTGGCCAACGTCAAGGTGACCTTCAACGGGTATGCGGCGCCCCTGCTGTACGTCAGCGCCACCCAGATCAACACCATCGTGCCTTATGAGCTGGCGGGAAGCTCCAATGCCAACGTGCAGGTGATTTTCGGCGGTTCGCGTTCCAATGCCATCACTCTGCCGGTGGTTTCGAGCGCGCCGGGTATATTCAGCGCGGACGAATCCGGCCAGGGTAACGGCGCGATTCTGGACGTGAACTATCACCTGGTCAGTTCCAGCAATCCGGTCAGTGTAGGATCGGTGATCCAGATCTTCGCTACCGGACAGGGACAAACCAATCCGGCCGGTATCGACGGGCTGATCGAACCCCTGAGCCTGCCGTTGCCTTATCCGCTGGGGGCGCCTGGAGTGACCATCGGCGGGCTGCCGGCGAACATTCAATACATCGGAGCGGCTCCCGGCCTGGTGGCGGGCGCGCTGCAAGTGAACGCGTTCATACCTCCGGGCGTGGCGCCGGGCGCGGCCGAAGTGTTCATCTCGATCGGCGGGAATTCCAGCCAGAGCGGGATCACGGTGGCGGTTCAGTAAGGCCGATCCAGCCAGGGCCTTTCAGGCGCGGCTGCCCCACACCACGGGCCGCATGCCGCGGATGGAGTCCAGCGTCAGGGTGAGGGTGATCTCTTTCCTGTCCCGGACCACCACCACCGGGAAGCTCTTCTTTGTGCGCGCCGCGCGCAGCATGCTGGTGATTTCGCGGGCGCTGGTGACGGTCTCGCCATCCACTTTCACGATGACGTCGCCGGCGCGCATGCCGGCTTTTTCGGCCGCCGATCCCTTGTGGACTTCGCGCACCAGCACGCCTTCTTTCACGCCGAAGAACTGCGCCAACTGGTCGCCCAGCGACTCGCAGTCGATGCCCAGCATGCCGCTGCGCGCGCTGCTAAAAAAGCGCATCGTATCCGGCCAGGGGGTGGCCGGCATGGGCGGCATGGGGGGCGTCGCCGGCATCGGGGCGACTTCGGGCACGGGCGGCACCGGGGGCATCTCGAAGGACCAGTTTTCGTCGCCGTCGTTTGCCACCCAAGACAAGTGCTCCATCCGGTGGCCGATGACGGCGGTCAGAGTCTGGCTGGCGCCATTGCGCCAGACCACCAGTTTCACCTGCCGGTCCACGGGAGTTTCGTGCACCAGGCGGACGAACTGCTCGGTGCCTTCGATGCGCTGCCCGTTGTATTCGAGCACCACGTCGCCTTCCTTGAGGCCGGCCTTGGCGGCGGGGCTGTCGCGATCCACGCTCTTCACCTCCACGCCGCGCACCTCTTTCAGGTTGATCGCCTTGGCCCGTTCGTCGTCGATCTCGGCCACGCCGATGCCCAAGTAGCTGCTGCCCGACTTACGGATCACGATGGATCGATTGTTGGCGGTACGCGCGCGCGGCGCCGTATCCTGCGCCAGCAGGCAGGAAGCCGCCGCGCCGAGAAGCATGCAGCACAACCTCGTGTAGGTAGCCCGTTTCATATGACCTCTTATCTTTGCCTTCTGATGAATATCGTTCCACCGGTGCCGGAGATACGCAGAATCGGACCGCCCCCGTTCAGCCGTCCTTCGGCGACCACCTGGCCGCCCTGTTCTTTCACCGTAATTCCGGGAAATTCGGATACGATCCTGCGGATACTGCCGGCCAACTCGTTTTGCGCGCGGATGGTCACCCCCAGGTTAGACGGGATGAATACGGTAATGTCACCGCTGCCGGTGGACAGGAACGAGTCCGCCATGGGCTTGCCGGCGAGCAGACTGGCGATAATACTGCCGACCGCGGTGGAGACGCGCACGGCGCCGGAGACGTTGTCGAGGTGCACCGCGCCCGCCGCGTTTTCGCAGCGTACGCCTTCCGCCGATCCGACCTTTACCGGCCCGCCGGAGTTCTTCGCCGTCACCACGCCGTGGGCCTGGCCGACGTCGATGGGACCGCCGCCCGTGCTGGCAATCACCGCCGACCCGGCGCGCACGATGCGGATACTGCCCGCCATAGTCACGGCGTGAACCAAGCCATCGACCAGTTGTGCGCTGATGTCCCCGCCGCCGGTTTCGAAGGTGGCTTCGCCGCGCACCACGTTCGCCGTGATGCGGCCGCCGGCGGTCGTGCAGTTGGCCGCGCCATCGATTTCGCCCAGGTTGATATCGCCGCCGGCAGTGCGCACCGTGAGGTTACCGCCAATGCGGTCCGCGGTCACCGCGCCGCCGCCGGTCTCCGCGTGCACCGCGCCGTTCAGACCGTTCAAGGCCACCGCTCCCTCGCTGGTGGTGATGACGGTTTCCGCGGCAGTGCGGGGCGCCCTGACCTCCAGATCGGCCAGGCCGTTGCCGCGGGTGACTACCAGGTAAGCGGCGCCGGGTCCCTGCTTCACCAGGCGTACGCCGAACACGCGCGCCAGGCGCCGGGCTTCGGCCGCATCCCGGGCTTTCACTTTGATCTTGAGAATATAAGAGATTTCCGGCCGCGGCTCTCCGTCGACCTTAACCGGGCCGCGGCCTTGGATCCGCAGCCGCGCGCCGGCAGCCAGCGACTCCGATCCGGCGCGGGTTTCGACCCAATAGGGGCCCTCGCGCGTCAGGGACGGGTCGGCGGCCAGCGCGACGCTCAGAAAGGCCGGAACCAAGATGGGAAATCGAACCATGTTCACCCGCTAAAACGTCCCTACCGAAGCATTCAGATCCTGGAGCGCCTTGGCGCAGCGGCGCCGGACATAGCCGTTGTTTTCCTTCTGCACGACACTCTGCAGCACGCCCACCATGGCGTCGTCCGCGTGGGCGGTGAGCGCATCCACCGCGCCGATGCGCACGCCGGGATTGTCATCGCGCACCAGCACCTGCGCCAGCACCTGGCGGACGCCGGGATCGGCGGCATACTGCTTGAGACCGTCCAGGGCCTTCAGCCGCACACCCGGATTCGGATCTTCGATCAGCCGGTTCAACAGCAGCTCGCGGATGGCCATGGAGTCGGAATGGCTCTTCAGCAGGTTCACGGATTCCCAACGCACGCCCGGGTTATTCTCGTCGTGGGCCGCGGCCAGCATCAGTTGCTGGATGTGGCTATCGTTCATTTGACCGGAGATCACGCGGCGGTGGGTTTCGTCCAGTACGATCTTCACCTCACCGGCCGGCGCGCCCTCCGCGGCGGGCTGCACGGAGCGAATGGCGGAGATCACGTTTTCGGATCCGAGCGAGGCCATACTGAAAGGACCGGCGGCGCCCGGAGCGGTCAGCCGGGCGGCCAGGAAGCCGAGCGTCAGCATGGCGGTGGCGCCGATGGGCATGCGCCAGGCGCCCAGCGCCGGAAACCAGGCGGCGAACCCGTCGCTGAAACGGTGCGATTTCGGCGCGAGCGGTTTCAGCACGGGCGTTTCGCCGCGGTAGACCGCGCGCATCAGATCGTGGCGGCATTCGGCGAGCAAGGCGGCCGAGGGCGCGAGTTCGCGCCGGTCGAGGGCGGCGGAGATGGTCCGCTGCAAATCCGCCACGCGCGCGCAAGCGGCGCAGGCATCCAGGTGCTGTTCGAGGCTGTCCTCCTCCTCGGGCGGCAATTCGCCGTAAAAATACAGCGGAATAAGCTTGGTCACGGATTCGCAGTTCATTGAAAATCTCCCAGCTCCGCGCGCATCTTTTGGGTGGCGCGGAACAGACAGTTCTTGGCAGCCTCTTCGCTGGTGCCCAGGATCTCCCCGATATTGCGCAGGCGCAGACCCTGGTAATGCCTCAACTCGAAAACCATGCGCTCGCGCGGCGTCAGCCCGGCCAAGGCGCCCTCGATGCGGCCGCCCAACTGGCGGTTCCACAGGTTGCGCTCGGGATTGGCGTGCGCGGCTTCTTCTTCAAAATCGTTCATGCGGTCGAGGGTGCCGTCGGGGGTATCCACCACCGCCGGCTCTTCCTTGCGTACTTTCCGTTTCCGGAGGTAATCCAGGCAAATGTTCGTCACAATCCGGTAAAGCCAGGTGTGAAAGCTGCAATCGAACCGGAACGAGTCAATGCTGCGGAACACGCGCAGGAATGCTTCCTGAAAGACGTCACGTGCGTCTTCCGGGGAACGCAGCAGGTTCATAGCGAGCCGGAGCACACTTTGGTCATAAGCGCGGACGAGCTGCTCAAAAGCGTCTTGGTCGCCGCGCTGTACCGCCCGGATCAGGCCGGCTTCATCTTGTTTGGGGCTCAACCTGGCACCTACCGCGCCAGGTGCGTCCTGGGCCATAAGTTCCGGCTCTACTGTAGCTTCCACTCATCCCTTCACTACAGTCTGACGTACTAGTGGCAATTTTGTCACGCTGTGGTGTCCAGTTTCGGACACTGTCCGTTTTTGGCCGGAGAGACTACCCGCCGGCAGCCGTTCGATCAGGCGGCCGGGCGTGCCTTTCCACGCGAAATCAACCCAGCACGGCCAGGGCGACAAAGAGGGCGGGCGCCCCTTTGGAAGACAGGGACAGCCGCCGGACGCGGGCATATCGGAGAGGCGCCGGTCCGAATCGATGCGCGCCCCGGAGCGCCATGGCTCATTCCTTCGAAAATCTCTGCCCCTAAGGGGACTGCGGGCTTGGGACTAGGGTGACTTGGTATCCGAGCCCTTGCAGACGTTTGACCAGTCGGCGCTTGAGTTGGTCCGGATGGAGCTGGTCAAAGTAGTCGGCACC
>DATJYO010000029.1:0-41245 GCA_035499555.1 Bryobacteraceae bacterium | reverse complement strand
GCGTGCCGCTCGAGTGACGATGTGGTATGGTTTCTTCACGGCGGTAGGCTCCTTTCGGGATTTCAGTTTGGCAACCGGATTCTATCGAATCGGCGCCAACCGCCGCCTACCTACCTTCAACTAGACTCGGGACGCCCTCCGGTGGAGTTGAATTTGGTAACGAATGCGTCGTACACTCCGGCATTCGACGCCTGGATCGGGCTCTGGGTAGGAAAGTCCGTTGCTGACGTGAATCCGGTGATATAGGCGTTGAACGCCGAATCCAGGGCTATATTCCCTTGACCTAGCGAGTCGGTGTTTCCGGTACTTGCTCCCAAATATGTGGAATAAACCAACGCAGAGCCAGACGCATTGAGCTTGGTCACCCAAGCCGAGTCGAACGTGCAAGTGCCCGGACACGCGGGTTGGAAACTGCCGGCGGTAGTGGGGAAGTCAGGCGAGGGTAGCGGGCTTCCGAATGGGGGATTCACGTTGGCCCCGGTTGTGCCGGTGACATAGGCATTCCCAGCGGAGTCTACCGCGATGCTAGCGCCAATGTCCGTACCACTGCCGCCTAGGAATGTCGCATAGACCAGCGATGCGCTTCCCGATTGTGTAGGGTCGATTTTTGCGACGAAGGCATCCCAGAGCCCGTTGCAGTTGCCGTCTGTGCCGCATTTGGTCTGGAAGGCGCCGGCAGTGGTTGGAAAGTCAGAAGAGTCGGTATAGCCTGTTATGTATGCCAGA
The DNA here is from genome assembly GCA_035499555.1 of Bryobacteraceae bacterium. GTDB lineage: Bacteria > Acidobacteriota > Terriglobia > Bryobacterales > Bryobacteraceae > Bog-159. Next base: position 40,519 of record DATJYO010000029.1, on the reverse strand, counting down.
CCCGATGAGTCGATCGCCACTCCAACCGCTTGGCTGCCCGGATTGTAGCTGGAACCCTTCGAGCCACCGAGGAACGTGCAATAGACGCAGGCGCTGCCGGCGGCGTTCAACACGGCAAACACTGGGGCAAGGCCTGCTCCTGCCCTCGGGTTGCTGACTTGGTAGGCGCCAGCGGTTGTGGGAAAGGTCCCGTCCGTGGAGCCGGTGACATAGGCTTCGCCGGATGAGTTCACCTTGATGCCGACAGAACCCATATTGTTGTTTCCGCCAAGGTAGGTGGAATAGACGAGCGCTGAGCCTGTGGAGTTCAACTTGGTCACGACTCCCGTGTTGCAGCCACCGGCGCCGCCGGGACAACCGGGTATGAAAGCTCCCGCTGTAGTGGGGTAGTCCCCCGACTGAGTCTGCCCGGCGATGTAAACATTGAGTGACGAATCCAGGGCAATGTTGTAGCCACGATCTGAGTTGCTCCCCCCAATATACGTGGAAAAGGCGAGGCCGCCCACGGGGTTGAACTTGGTGACGAAGGCGTCCTCGTATCCGGTCTGATAGCTGGGACAGGCTCCGGTCGGGCCCTTGTGGGATGTCTGGTAGGCCCCCGCGGTGACAGGGAAATCCGCTGAGCAGGTGATTCCGGTTACATAGGCTGCGCCGGTCGAGTCAACGGCGACAGCAAAAGGCGTATCAGGGAAGCTGCCTCCGAGGTAGGTAGAATAAACCAATACCGGATCGATCACGAGCGGCTGGGAATGGTCGTACGGAGCGAGTTCGAATCCTACCTTTTCAGTTCCGCGCAAGATGAAATGGCTGTCGATGAAGCGCTTGTTTCCGGCTCCATTCCGCATCTCGTCCTGCACGATTTGATAGGCCACCGGACGATGGAAACGGACGTCGCCGCCGTTGGTGTGCAGCACCAGGTCGCCAACTAAGTCAATTTCGACCGACGCTCCATCGAATTGAATTGCAATGGAACTGGGATCCGCTGACGGCGATACTACGAAGTCGTACTCCAGTTGTCCTTGGTTTCCGTAGTAGACCAGATCCACTCCAGGATAAACGCTGTTGTACTCGACCTTGTCATAGGTAGGCACATTCGTATGCCACTTTCCAGGATCTCTGCCGATGAAGTAATTGGTCTTGCCCGGAAGTTCATCCAAGCCTCTAACGCCAGCGTGTCTGTTCGCGCCCAGGAGTCGCATCCGCAGCACCGCTCCAGCATGTTGCTTGGCCGCAGCCCGTAGCTGTAATACGGCCTCCTCGGACGTCAGGAACAGCGTGTAGGCGTTACCACGTGACAGAAAACTCACATGCGGGTCAGTTTGGCCCTGGTTGGCTTCAAAGGACAGCGGCAACGAGAGGTACCCGAGAGTTGCGACTGACTTCCCGGGCATGCTGCTTATCCCGGGCTGTGAGCCCTGGGTACTCAATCTCGTAGCGACCGTTTGCACGCTTGAGAGAGGCGGCAGCATGAATGGACGTGTGGCTCCAACGGCGCTGTCACCGCCCTGGAGGTGACTTCCGAAACTGAACGCAACAGCCAGAATGGTCAATAAGGGTGCGGCGGCAACGTGATCTGACATGGGGCCTCCTGCAATTCACTACTCCAACCGAGTTACCCTAACTCGTGTCTTGTCATTTCTTGGGAGTTTACACCTAAGCGTCAATGACGGATGAAATTATTTTGATTATTGCTGTACTACAAACCCCTGGGACGCCAGTACTGGGGCCTAGCAGTAATGGACTCTATGATGTATCGGATGAAAAGGCCACCCCTGCGAGCGCTGGGGGTACGTCTCGCCCGCGCCTCACCCGTATCTTTCGTTAAGAACCTGCGACAAGCTTCTCATTGGCGCATTCACGCTGTATGATGTTGCGGCCTGATATCCATGATTATCGTTAGGCATTTGTGGTCGCGCTTCCGCTAAAACTAAAGCGGCCGGCCGCCAAGCCGCTCGTGTCCGGTTGGCGCGACCGCGCGGATTCAGACCTTCGCTTTCCCCCCCACGTAGCACACCTGGACGATGAACTCGTCGTTGGCGCCGGTAGTGTTCGATGCCGGCTCAGGGCCAGGGCGCTCCTCCCACTCAAACCAGTCTTCACTAGGCGATTCTGGCGGTAGCTGCTGGACCGTGACGACGTGCCTGGGTCCGCTGTAATCGTCAGGCAGCGTGGCCAGGTACCCGTATTCAATCCGCAAACGCTGCGGCGCTGTCTGCCGCCGGTTCTCCCGCTCCAGGCGCGCCAGCCTGGAGGCAATGCCTTCACCGGTACCTCGGCTTCAGCGGTCGCTGCGGTATGTGAACCATCAACTCGATGCTGCTCACAACCTGGCGGTCCGGTGTGATGCCTTGAATTTGGAGCACAACAACCCCCTCTTCACCCGGCGTGAGTTCCATTTCCAGCCGTTCCAACCGCCGAGCGAGATTCTTAACGGTCATCGTCAGTCTCGCCCCACACTGGCCAGCCGCGGCGTGCGGCCGGGGCTGCTGATCACCTCTTCGATGCCGGCGCGCTGTTTCTGGCCGAATACTAATGAGTGCAGATGGTAGATCCGCCGGCCCTTGCCGCTGCCCCGAATGGAAATGTGCTCGTGCCCTTCCAACTCGTGTAGTGACCGGTTCACAGTTCCTACATGCACGCCTAACAGATTCGCAATGCGGCGCTGCCCGATCCTAGCCGTCGTGCCCTGAAATGCGTGCCGCGCCAGGACCCCGTAGACGCACCGGGCGGTGATCGACAAATCCGTGTCGAACAGAACGGAGTCGGGCGTCCGCGCGTATTTCTCTACCCGGCTCTGTTCGCTTTTTGCGAACACTTTCTGTTCGGATTTTGCGAACACGTAATATACTCCCTCTATACTGCCCGATTCGTGCGGTGTCGACATCGGGCGCAGTCGCAGTTCTTGCGCCACCGTTTCAGCCGGTGGTCCCGAAGTTCCGGTACCGTCTCCATCAAATCCCGGAGGTGCTGTTCGACCGCCTGCACGCACGGATCGCAGATGTACACGCCAGGCGCCGCGTCCGTGTACGGCCCGAGCTTGTGGCAGGCCACACAAACGGGCCGTTTCCCCTTCCGATCAATCAACCACATAGGCTGCGTCGGTCCTCAATGCTGCATCTCAGGCGCATGGTGTTTCGCGCCAAAAAAACGCGCGAAGCCCCCATGCTTGTCTACGTGGCGGTGTGCATGGTTGCCCATTTCCTTCCATTAACCGGCCTGATAACGCCACATATCGCCATTCCAATTAGGAGCGTGTGTCGCCAGCGACGGCTCGCTGGGTCCAGCACCTCCGTCGCAGATGGCCCGGTGGCTGGCGCCGGCTTCCGGAACGCTTCGAGCGTCGGCCGGAATCGATCTTCCAGCCGCCGAACTCGCCTGTGGACCGCGATCATGCTCTCACCGTCTGTTCTTTGCCTCCTCGGCAGCGCGCTCCAGGGCCTCCAGGCGCACCAGGATGTCGTCTCGGTCTACCGATTGGTTGCCCCGGTCTAATAGGCCCAAAGCCAGATGCGCTCTCACGGCGGCGGGCGTCCCGTCGCTCGCCGCCAGCTTGAGGCCCAGCGAGACCAGTGCGCCCGCATTGTGCTGGATGCGCGCGTTGGCCTGACTCATGGCGTCCCGCCGTACTTGCAACAACTCCGCTTGGAACTCCGGTAGCCGCAGCCAACGCTTCAAGGTCTTCACGTGGATGCCGGCCACGCGGGCCGCTTCCTCGTGGTTCCGGGTCGTGAGCAGGCCGGTGATGGCGGCCTCCTTCTTGCGGTTGAACTTGGCGCCGTGCCCCTTCATATACCGAACATCTGGGGGGCATCTGGGGTACATCTGGACGCCCCATCGACACACCTTCGCCGTGGCAGATTTATTTGAAGAAGGCCTTGCCTTTCAAGCACTTTCGAGCAATCACATGTCATGACCGCGCAGAGCGCGGACCAAGGAGAACGATTATGACGACCTTCACCATCAACGAACAGAACGAAATCGTGGCGTTTGCGACCGCGGAAGAGGCCAGCACCAGCGCGCAGACACCGTTTCACACTTTTTCCAGCCAGCAGGAACTGGCGGATCTGGCCGCATCCTGGCCGACCGAGCGCCTGCTGGCGATCCTGAATAGCCTGGCTGGCGAGAAGCCGGTCAAGAAGCTGAAGGACCCTAAGGCTGCCGTTGCCCGCATCTGGGCGCGCATCCAGGGGCTGGACGATGCCGCCAGGCCGGAACCGGCGGCGAAGACCAAGCCCGCCAAGAAGGCCAAAGGTGGCGCACAGGTCGCCAAGGGCGCGCCGGCGAAGGGGAAGGCCAGCAAGAAGACCAGCGCCGCCAAGAACGCGCCCAAGGGCAAGAAGAGCGCCAAGGCTGCGGAAGCTGGCGTGCCGCGTGAGGGCAGCAAGACCGCGCAGGTGGTCGCCATGCTGCAGCGCAAGAACGGCGCCACCATCACCGAGATCATGGAGACCATGTCGTGGCAGCGTCATACCGTACGTGGGTTCATGGCCGGCGCGATGAAGAAGGCCGGGTACGCAGTCGAGAGCTTCAAGCCGGAGGGCGGCGAGAGGTCGTACCGCCTGCCTAAGTAGCATCATCTGCCTGCCCCCATGCCCGCCCGGCTCCGGCCGCGGCGGGCTTTTTTGTTGCTCTTGCATCGCGGTGGCCGTTTTCCGGCCCCCATTGCGCACGGCATCTATCTGCGCCATGATTGGCCGAACGAGTGTGCGGCATCGGATCTTGCTTCGCAGCTCGCACGGAGGAAAGAGCGATATGCATCTTTTGTGGTTTCTCATCATCGGCCTGGTAGCCGGCTGGCTCGCGGGGAAGTTGATGGGTGGCGGCCACGGTTTGATCGGAGATCTGATCCTTGGCGTTGTGGGCAGCTTCGTAGGAGGCTGGCTTTTCGGCGTCATTGGCATACGGACTGGCGGATTGATCGGGAGTTTGATCACTGCAACTGTCGGAGCCGTGGTGTTGGTGTGGCTGGTCCGTTTGATTAAGCGCGCCTAGCTCAACTGCCACCGGGGTTGGCCAATACTGCCAGTCCCCGCGTTCCGCGCGCACGTGGGCCAAACGTGGCGCAAGGGTGGCTACTTCCCTGCCAATCGCCGACCCGATATTGGCTGCGTATTTCTTCTTCCGATATGACCTAAAATGAGGCGCAGTTCCGCTGACCAGTCCGAAAGCGCCAGGCACAGACCGTGCAGAACCGGATGGCCGGCGCGGATCTGCGCATCGATGGCGGTAGTCTCTGTGTGGCAGCGTTCGATTCATGCGGCAGCCTGCTTTCGCTCGGCGGCGATTTCTTCAAAGGGGCGTCCGTCGCCGTCGAGCACAGCCGTCTTGCCCGACAACGTTTGCCAGCGCTGCACGATGACATCGATGTACTTGGGGTCCAACTCGATGCCCAGACAAGCGCGGTCGGTCAGTTCCGCAGCCGCGAGCGTGGTGCCTGAGCCCAGAAAGGGATCAAACACCAACTCGCCACGCCGGAGGTGGTTCAGTATCGGCCGCCGCATCAACTCAACCGGCTTCTGCGTAGGATGATCGTACTTTTCTTCATCGCTGCCGCCCATGATGAACTTCGGTGAGGGCGAGTCCCAAACGCTGCTATTTTCGCCGGCTTTTCCAAACCAGGGCGCGTTCTTTTTGCGCACATACCAAGCTGGCTCATGGGCGAACCAGTAGTGCGTGCGCGTCAGAACGGTTCTGCCCTTGTTCCAGATGATCTGCTGCGGATAGAGGAAACCGATGCGCTCAAGGCCCTGGCAAACCGCGACGGTGTGGACGCTGGCATGCCAGACGTAGGCCACTTGGAGCGACGGCACCAACTCGAATGCCGCGGACCAGTCGGCGCGCGTGTCGCCACTGATCGTGGTTTCGGTGTGCCCCGCCGTGCGGTGCTTCATATAGCTCGTCTCGGCCGGATACTGCGGATTGTTCTTGGCGCGCGCTTCATGGCCCTCGTCCGCTTCTGGCCGGGCGCTGTATTCAAGCCCGCACGATCACGCCATTCTGAATCCAGTTCGATGCCGTATGGCGGATCGGTGACCATCAGCAGCGGCCTGCATTCCCCCAACAGCCGCGCCACCGCTTCCGGACTGGTGGCATCCCCGCACAGCACTCGGTGAGGTCCGCAGAGCCACAGATCGCCCAGTCGAGAGACCGGATCTGTGGGGAGTGGTGGCGCCTCGTTGGCGCGCTCTTCATCCGGAATCGCCAGTAGCCCGTCGATTTCGTTTGGATTGAAGCCGGTGAGGTCCAGATTGAAATCCAACTCGCTCAGTTCCTGCAGTTCGAGCGAGAGCAGTTCTTCATCCCAGTCGGCCCACGTCACCGATCGGTTCACCATCAGCCGGAAGGCCTTCACCTGCGCCTCGGACCACTCGTCGCAGAGGATCACGGGGATTCCGGTTATATCGCCGCCTGGCCATGACCCCAACTTGCGCGCGGCTTTTAAGCGTAAATGCCCGTCCACTACGGTTCCGTCGCTGCGCGCGAGCACCGGTACCTTAAAGCCGAACTCGCGGATGCTGGCGCACATGCGATCCACCGCGGCGTCATTCCGGCGCGGATTGCGGGCGTAGGGGACGAAGCGGTCGATGTGCCAGACTTCGATTTGGAAGGCTTGTATTGACGTAGCCTGCACGCAATTCCTCCGGCGAGGTGCCTTTCGGAGGGTGCGCTTTGCGCTGGCCTGTCGAACCTGCCTCTAACGCTATGATAATCTCTGCGGAACGTTAGTACAAGCGCACTCAAACGTTTTCTGGCCGCTCTGTTCTGGGTTTTCGGTAACGCTCCAACGCTCAAACCGCTTGAAAAGCCAGCTACGTTACCGTTACCGTGTTACCCACAGATCAACGTGGCCAGCTTTCGGACGGTCGCTCGTCAAGAGTCCGCTCCCCAACGAGGTGTTGTCGGCATTTCTGAAGCATCTGCCGAACGGCCTCGATGGTAAAAGGTGGCTCCCGGCGATGAATGACGACATGGCAGTTCGGGCAGACTGGCCGCAGATCTTTAAGGGGATCAAGGCGATACTTTTGGCGTACTTGGGACATCGGCACGATGTGGTGTACCTGAATATATCCGGCAACGGCTGCGCCATAGGTTGCCTCGAAGTTGAATCCGCAAACCACGCAACTCATGCCGTAGTGGCGGATGCACACCTGGCGTGCACGTCGGCTTCTCTCGTACGCATTCACCAACACGCTTCGCGCGCTCCCCTCCATGTACTCGATTTCTGGAAACAGCTCTTCCGGTGCCCAAGACTCCGACCGTGACACAACTTTCTTCCGGCCCGACTGCACAATCGCGGCGTGAGACTTGAGGATCAACTCTCTCGCATGCGTCAAGTCGTGCTCATCTGCAATCCAAAATACCGACGGAAAATCGCTTTGCCCATTCGGAACTTGAGGGCGTTGGTTTAAGGTCAGAGTGTTCGCCCGGATCCAGAGCGAGGAAGACGCGCACCCTTTGCTGTGAGGGGTTAAGGCGTGCGATGGTCCCTCCATGGGGCTCGGTCTTGAACGCGGCCCAGTATTTTGCTTCGCTGTATTTGAACTGAGAGAGCTCATCGCGGAGGCGACGCAGCCATGTAAGGGTTGTGGGGCTTGATTGAACCAGTGTCGGTTGAGAACTCATTTGTCTTGTCTCCCCCGCGCTCTTTTTTATCACATCGCTGCCGCCATGGCCGATTTAGGCACAGCCAACCGGCACGGGGTCGGCCAAACGTTCGACAGAGGATTTCCATCGAATCACTGGGGGGAAACTGGGGGTACCCTTGCGTCCAAGGAATAGGAAATTTGGGTAAATACGGGTAATTACTTTTTCGGGCCGGCGTCTGGACGTACTTCGGCAACTGGCGTGTCGTCTAAGGGATACGTTGAAAAGAAAGGACTTAGATTGGCTCCTCAGGTAGGACTCGAACCTACAACCCTTCGGTTAACAGCCGAATGCTCTACCATTGAGCTACTGAGGACCATGCGGACAGCACTCCCATTTAAACAGACCGCGCAAGCCGGTGTCAAACCGGCTGCCGCTCCGGCTGCCGCGCCAGTTCCCGCGCATACCGCAGGAATAATTCCATCCCCGCACGTTCCGCCTCGCCCAACGAAAACACGATGTGCCGCGTAAGGTAATCCCGCACTAGCTCAACGGGAAAGCCGCGGGCCGCCGATTCCGCCGCAATAATCTCCTCCAGATGACGCAGCCCAAAGGCGCCCGAAGCTTGAAACGCGGACGCCACTTCCGGCGTTACCACAGGGCGAGGTCCCGCCCACACCGCAAAAACCATCGGCAAGCCCGTCAATGCCAGCCACTCGGCGCCTAGATCGTAGCAGGCAAACGTCACCGCCGCCGGATCGATGCGCAGTGCCGGATCGCCGATGATCAGCGCTGCGTCGGCCTCCGCCAGCATCGCCCCCAGATCCGGAGGCCGCGTCAATACCGCCGGCTCCACGCCGTATCGCCGTGCCAGTATCATGCGCATCAGAGCCACCGATGTCCGCGAACTGGCATCCGCCGCCACGCTCCGGATCTGGTCCGCGGGCTTGCGGGAAACCAACAAGATGCTGCGCACGGCGCCCCGGCAGGCAATCCCCACATTCGGTACGATACCCATCTCCCGCCCCAACAGTTCGAAAGAAGGTATGATCCCGATGTCGGCGGCGCCGCTGTTCACCATGTCGGCACACTCCGCCGGCACGCGGAAAACCAGATCGAAAGACTGCTTCTGTTCGCCGTGCAGCATCCCCCAAACCAGCGGGACGGTATTCAAATAGCTGACCGCGCACACACGCAGCCGCGGGAGGAATTGGTTCGGATTCAATGGTCTAGTTTAGCAAGGTGACCGGCTGCCGGACCGGCACCGCGGAGTGCCGCCACGAACCTCCGCCGGGGTCAATCTGTTATTCTCAGTGAAAGCGGTTCGTGCAAAACCATGCGTCTTCGATATACCAACTACTTACTCCTTGTGATTTTCGCCGGCGCCGCCAGTGCGCAGATCGTTCTCGATCCGAACCCGGCCCGCGTGCTGGGACATCCGCCCGTCACTCCCGCGGAACAACTCCTGGTCACCAACATCAACCCTAACCTCGGCGCTAAGGGCGGATTGTACGAGCCCACCGGCGTGGCTGTCGACATCACCGGTTCCGCACCGATCCTTTACGTGGCCGACACGTTCAACAACCGGATCCTGGCCTGGAAAAACGCGACCAGCGCAACTCTGACGAACCTGCAGGCCCCCGACCTGGTTCTCGGCCAGCCCGACAGCAACACCACCTTTCCCAACTCCAACGGCGGACTGTACTATCCAAGCGGACTGCTGGTAGATCCCAAGGGCAACCTGTATGTCGCCGATGCCGGTAATAACCGCGTGTTGCGCTATCCCGCCCCGTTCGCCAACACCGCCCACGAGACTCCGGACATCGTGCTGGGGCAGCCCGACAAATTCACTTCCCGGCGCGGCAATCAGGGCGGCAGTCCGTCGGCCCAGACCCTGTGCCTCGCCTTGCTTCAGCCAGGCGACCCGTACTGCCCCTCCGGCGCCGGTCCCTTCATCGCCAGCATGGCCATGGACAGCAATGGCAATCTCTTCGTGGCCGACGCCGGCAACAGCCGCGTGCTGCGATTCCCCTCGTCTTCCCTGACATCCGGCGCCACCGATCCGGCCGCTGACATCGTCATCGGACAGGCCAGTTTCACCGCCGTCGTCGGACCGATGGGCCAAACCGACCGGAACGTTCTGCTGACGCCTGCCGGGCTGGCCTTCGATGCGGAAGGGCACCTGTTCGTCACCGATGGCGTCAATCGGCTGGTGGTGTATCCGGCTTCCGTCTCCAGCCCGACTGCCACCAGCAACATCGCGGCCATCCGCCTCGCCGGTTTCGTGACACCGCCCTCTCCCACGGCCACCGCCAGCACCCTCAGCGCCCCCAACGGCATCGCCATAATCAATGACGGCCCCGCGGTAGTGGATACCGGCAACAACCGCGTGCTCATCTTCGATAGCTTCAGCAGCGCCGACTGGGCCACCACCGATTCCACTATGGCCGTCCCGCCGCCGGTGGCGACCGCCGTAATCGGACAGGGATCCGCTCTCGACGCGTTCACCACCAGTTCCCGGAACAACGGCAATCAGCAGCCCTCCGCCACCAGCATGTGGAGCCCCTTCGCCATAGCTGTCGCGGGAACGGACCTATTCGTGGCGGACTCCGGGAACAATCGGGTGCTGGTCTTTCCCACCGCCGGGCAGGCCGCGGCGGCTACCATCGTGCTCGGCCAGAAGGATTTTCCGTACAACAGCATAAATTACATTCAGGGGCAGGAGTTCAATTTCGGTACTGGCGGATCAGGCGACGCCGGCCTGGCGATCGATTCGAGTTCGGCGACACCGCATCTGTATGTTTCCGATCCCGGCAATAACCGCGTGCTGGGTTTCGCCGACGCGCGGAAGATCGGACCGGGTTTACGGGCGGATATCGTCATCGGGCAGCCGAACATGCAGACCGCCGTCTGCAACTTCGGCGGCGTCTACAACTCCACCACCCTCGGATCCCAGCCGACCCAATCCAGTCTCTGTTATCCCACCGGGCTGGCCGTGGATCCGGGCACCGGCGATCTCTTCGTAGCCGATACCCGCAATGGGCGCGTGCTGAGGTTCCCGGCGCCATTCGACCCGGCCAACTCCAGCCAGCAAGCCGACCTGGTGCTGGGACAGGAGGCCTTTACCGGGGTCTCCAACCCGCAAGCCAGCCAGTCGGTCACGGTGTCGCCTTACGGCCTGGTGCTCGATCCTAACTCCGGATTGTTCGTTTCCGACCTCTCCGCCAATCGCGTCCTGCTGTTTCCCTTGAATGACGCCACGAATGGCGAACCGGCCACCAAAGTGATCGGCCAGTCGAGCTTCACGGCTACGGCTGCCACGGTTCTCTCGTCGCCGCACCATATAGCGCTCGATACCATTAACCAACTCTATATAGCCGATACGAATCACAACCAGGTGCTGGTCTTCGTGGTCCCCAGCGGTTCGTCCTCAACGATACCCACCAACACTTACACTGGGACGCAGGGCGGCGGCGGACTGTACTTGCCGAAGGGTGTTTGGGTGAATACCCAGACCATAGCCGGATACCATAACGACATCTGGGTCGCCGATAGCAATGGCCTGAGCCGTTTTCCGACGCCGAATCCGCTGGGCAACAGCAGCACGGCTACCCTCACCGAACCGGCGGTCGAAGTGGAGGGCGGGCAGTCTCTGTCGTGTCCCGGCAGCGGTGTGTGCGGGTATCCTGCACTCGCGGTTGTGCAGGATGGCGCCGGCAATCTCTACGCCGCCGATACCGCGAACCGCGTGGCGGTCCGTTACCAGGCGCTGGCGGCGACCAACGGCGCAAATTTCTTCTGCGCCATGGGATGTAACGTGGGCGGACTGAACGACCCGCAGTATTATCTGGCGCCCGGTGCTTTCGCCTCCATCTTCCCGTTCAACGGCAACACGTTCGCGTCCACCAGCACGAACAACAAAGACACGCCGATTGACACAACTCTGGGCAACATACAGGTACAGATCAATGGACACCTCTCGCCGATCACTACCGTAGCTCAATCGCAGATCAACTTTATTGTTCCGTTCGAGGCGCCGCAGTCGGGAACGGCGTCGGTAATAGTCGTCAATACCTCGACTTCGCAGGTTTTGGGTAGCGGTACGTTGACCATGAATGCGGCTTCCCCGGCCTTCTTCACCCAGAACCAAAGCGGCACGGGACCCATCTCGGCGCTGAATTGCAACACGATCGTCAACGGTGCTTGCGACGACACTTTGAACAGCACGGCCAACCCCGCGCTTCCCGGTTCCACGATCCAGTTGTTCCTGACCGGACAGGGATTGATCTCCGGTGCGCCGCCGGATGGCGCCGGCGAGTGCGCGCAGGTCCCCACCGGGCCCCAGCCGCTGGTCCTGATCGGCGGCAGCCAGGCTACCGTCAGTTACTCCGGACTGGCTCCCTGTTATGCCGGCCTGTGGCAGATCAACGCGGAGATCCCCAAAAACCCGGTGCAACCCTATGCCGGTTTCGCGGTCGGTGTCTTTCCGGTGTTGGTGCAGTACCAGGGACTCACCAGCAATACCAAGGCGAATAACGCGAATCCCGCCACCGCCACCACGATTGTGATCAAGGCGCCGTCCTAGGAAGATGCCGCGGTCACAATCCGAAGCACAGGATATTAGGCCCCGCGGCCACCGCGATATACTGCTTCCCGCGGTAACTGAACGTCATGGGCGACCCTTTCATGCGGACGTTAGTCGGGAAGTGCCACAACGTCTTGCCGGTGCGCGCATCGGCGGCGTCGAATCCGCCGTTGGGCTTGCCGTAAAGCACCAGGCCGCCGGCGGTCGCCAGCACGCCTGACCAGGTCTTGGCCTTGGCCGGCCCTGGCTGGGCGATCTCCCAGACAGTCTTGCCGGTGTCTATGTCGATCGCCCGCAGATACCGCTGGCCGGTCTGATCCGGATAGCCCATCTTCTCGCCGGTGCACTCCTCCAATACCAGAAAGTAATAAAAACGAGTCACCGGGCTATAAGCGGTCGAGCTCCAGTTGGCGGCATCGTCCGGGCATCCGTCCGCATCCTTCACCCGCGGACGTCCGTCCGTCCCGATCTCCGTGGCCCAGTCTATCCGCCGCAGGAACGGTTTCGCCAGTAAGACGCGGCCGTCGCTTCGGTCCAGCACATAAAAGAATCCGTTGCGGTCCGCGTGCAGCAAGAGCCGCCGCCGCTTCCCTTGGTATGTCGTATTGACCAACACGGGTGGCTCGGTGGCGTCTCGGTCGCGCAAATCGTGCGGCGTAAACTGATAGTGCCACCGCAGCGCGCCGGTTGCCGCATCCAGTGCCAGGATTGAATCCGTATAGAGGTTGTCGCCGCTCCGGTCTTCGCCGTCCGAATCCGGATACGGATTTCCCGTGGGCCAGAACAGTGTATTCGTCTCCGCATCGTAAGAGCCGGTCAGCCACGTCGATCCGCCGCCAATGACCGGCTCCCTGCCTTGCCACGTCTCCGACCCCGGCTCGCCGCGGCGCGGCACCGTCCAATGCCGCCAAAGCAGTTTTCCGGTTGCGGCCTGATAACAGGCGACAAACCCACGGATGCCTTCGTCGGCGCCCGAGACGCCCGCGATCACGGTGTCCTTCACCACCAGCGGCGCCAGTGTGCCGCCGTAATGCTGCGGCTCCTCCGGCATAGCGACGTCCCAGGCCAGCCCGCCGGACGCGCGGTCGAGCGCGATCAGGTGCGCATTGTCGGTGACGTAGAAAACCTTATCATCCAGGATGGCCACGCCGCGATTGGTGCCCAGCGCCGCGTCTCCCACCAGCCCGCCAGTCCGCGGCCGCGTGTAGCGCCACAATTCCGCGCCGGTGAGCGCGTCCAGCGCCAGCACCTGGTTGGCTCCGGTCACGTACATCACGCCATCGGCCTCCAGCGGCGTCGTCTCCAGGCCCGCGTGCGACATGGGGAACAGCCACTCCAGCTTCAATCGCGCGACGTTGGCCGTATCGATTTGTCGGAGTTCGCTGTAACGGTTGCCATCCGGATTGCCGTTGTACGTCAGCCAGTCTCCGATTTGCGGCGCGTGCCACGAGATGCGCGCGGCGGGCGCGGCAGCCGGAACCGCGCCGGCGTTGAGATCGTGCACATACCGCGCGACCGCGTCCAGATCCGCCGCCGGCAGATTCTGGGCCGGCATGCCGTTCTCCGGAAAACCGCGCTGGATGAGGGCGCGCAACTGTTCCGGCGATCGTCCCGCCAGGCGCGGATTCGCCGCCAGCCCCGGCCCTTTGCCGCTGCCGCGGGCGTCCCGGCCGTGGCATCCCGCGCATTGATCGGCGAATACAGCCGGCGCCGCGCCCCGCACGATGCAGGGCAGCAGCAGGACCGCCACCGCTCCCGCCATACGTTTACTGCGCACCGTGCTCATCCCGGCATTGTCGCATGCCGCCTGCCTGCTGATATGCTTTCCTTCATGACTATGCGCACGCACCTCGCCTGTCTGACCGTACTGATGACCGCCGCGCTGGCGCCGGCGGCCGACGCCCCCGTTATGCGCGGATACTCCACGGAATCCGCGCGGACCGAACACGACTGGGAGGTCACGTTCCGCGCCATCCCCAAGACGGAGAATCTGCACGACTTCATGCAGCGCCTGGCGGCGCGCCCGCACCACGTCGGTTCGCCGTACGACAAGGACAATGCCGAGTGGATCCTGGGCAAGTTCAAGGAATGGGGCCTGGACGCGCACATAGAGACATTCGACGTGCTGTTCCCGACGCCCAAGAGCCGCCTGCTCGAGCTGGTCGCGCCGGAGCACTTCACCGCCAAACTGATGGAGCCCACCGTGGGGGTCGATCCCACCTCCGGCCAGCATGACGAGCAGTTGCCCACCTACAACGCTTATTCGATTGATGGCGACGTCACCGGGCCGCTGGTCTACGTCAACTACGGCGTGCCGGCCGATTACGAAGAACTCGCGCGTTTGGGCGTGTCCGTTAAAGGCGCGATCGTGATCTCGCGCTATGGCGGCTCCTGGCGCGGCATCAAGCCCAAAGTCGCGGCGGAGCACGGGGCCATCGGCTGCATCATCTACTCCGACCCGCACGACGACGGTTATGCCGCAGGCGATGTTTTTCCGGAAGGTCCCTATCGCAACAAGGACGGTGTGCAGCGGGGCAGCGTCATGGACATGCCCATCTATCCCGGCGATCCGCTGACGCCGGGCGTCGGCGCGGACGATCGCGCCACGCGGCTGCCGATCAAGGAAGCCAAGACGTTGACCCGGATTCCGGTGCTGCCGATCTCCTACGGCGACGCGCAGCCACTGCTGGCCGCGATGACGGGACCGGTGGCTCCGGCGGCCTGGCGCGGCTCGCTGCCGATCACTTATCACGTCGGCCCCGGCCCCGCCAAAGTGCATCTGAAGCTCGCGTTTAATTGGGATACCCAGAAGATCTACGACGTAGTGGCCCGCATTCCCGGATCGGCGTATCCGGACGAGTGGATCCTGCGCGGCAACCATCACGATGCCTGGGTCAACGGAGCCGAAGATCCGGTCTCCGGGACGGTTGCCTTGATGGAAGAGGCCCGCGGCTTCGCGGAGTTGCAGAAGCAGGGCTGGAAGCCGAAGCGCACCATCATCTATTGCGTCTGGGACGGCGAGGAAGAAGGCCTGCTCGGCTCGACCGAATGGGCCGAGGAGCATGATGCCGAACTGCGTCGGCACGCGGCCCTGTACATCAATTCGGACAGCAACGGCCGCGGCTTTCTGGGCATGGCCGGTTCTCACTCGCTTGAGAAATTCATGAATGGCGTGGCGCGCGATATCGAAGATCCCGAAAAGAAGATCACGGTCTGGAAGCGCGATGAGCTGGCGCATATCGCGCGCTCTCCCGACCGCGACGAAGTGCGCCGGCGCCCCGATCTGCGCCTGGGCGCGCTGGGCTCCGGTTCGGACTACACCGCCTTCATCGACCACCTGGGTATTGCCTCGCTGAATCTCGGCTTCGGCGGCGAGGATGGCGGCGGCATCTACCACTCGATCTACGACGATTTTTACTGGTACACGCATTTCGGCGATGGAGACTTCATCTACGGGCGGGCGCTGGCTCAGACCGCCGGCACCGCCATGATGCGCTTCGCCGACGCCGATCTGCTGCCCTACGATTTCACGAACTTCGCCGATACCGTCAAGCGCTACGTGGATGAAGTGCAGAAGCTCTGGAAAACCGAGAGCGACGAAATCCGCGAGCGCAACAAAGAAATCGAGGAAGGCGTCTTCAGCGCCACGGCGGATCCGCACAAGACGAGCGTGCCGCCGCCGGTGGAACAACAGCCGCCTTTTCTGAATTTCGCGCCGCTCGAAAACGGCCTGGCCGCGCTGACGCACGGCGCGGAACGTTACGATAAAGCCTTCCGCAAGGTTGCCATGGACCAGCCCGGCCGCCTCCAGCCGGTCAACGAGAAGCTGATTCAGGTCGAACGCGGATTAACGTTGCCGGACGGCTTGCCCGGCCGGCCGTGGTTCGAGAACCAGATCTATGCGCCCGGGATGTACACGGGCTACGGCGTGAAAACTCTGCCGGGAGTACGTGAGGCCATCGAGCAGAAGCAATGGAAAGAGGCCGACGAGCAGATCGCGCGCGTGGGAAAAGTCCTGGAGAAGGAGGCGGCCCTGATCGAGCAAGCCGCCGCGGGCCTGGAGTGATTCGGCGGTCGTGCGAGCCTATGAATACGTCCTGGTGATCGGCGGCACGATTCTCTGGGCGCTGCCATTTCCGCTGGCCGGATTCCACGGTAGGAGCGCGCTCAGGTTGGATCGCCGGGCCCGCTGGGGCGTGCTCCTGGAGTGCGTCGGATACACGCTGCTCTGGCAGGGATCGTTCTGGACCCGCGCGACACTTGCCGGGCGGGACGCGCTGGCCGCCGTCCTCATCGCCACCGCATGCGTAATTTCATGGACCGCGGCGCGGGCTCTCGGCCGGCAGCTTCGGGTGGACGCCGCGCTCGGCCCGCAGCATGAGCTGGTGCGGTCCGGGCCCTACGGGCTGGTGCGCCATCCGATCTACACTTCGATGCTGTGCCTGCTGTTGGGAACCGGAGTCGTGGTGGCTCCCTGGTATCTGTTCCTCGGCGGTGCGGCCGTATTTCTCATCGGGACCGAAATCCGTATGCGAGTGGAGGAGGCATTGCTGGCCGCGCAATTCGGCGAGCAGTTCGAGGCCTACCGGCGCACCGTGCCGCGGCTGATACCGTTCACTGCATCGATGCGCCGCCGCGCGCCTTAAGCTGCCCGCGTATCAGCTAGACTGGATTCCGGTGCAGTTTACCGCCGCCCGACAACATGCCGGCAAGCGCCTGGACCAGGCGCTGCACGGCCAATTCCCGGAGTTCAGCCGGTCCCGGCTGCAGGAGTGGATCAAGCAGGGGCGCGTGCTGGTGAACGGCAGGCCGCAGCGCCCCTCCCAGGCGTTGCGCGAAGGCGACCAGATCGACCTCGATCCCGGCGCTCCGCCGCCGTTGCATGCCGTCGCCGAAGCCATCCCGCTGCGTGTGCTCTACGAGGACGAAGCTTTCGTGGCTATCGACAAGCCCGCCGGCATGGTGGTCCACGCCGGCGCCGGCATACACGCGGGAACGCTGGTCAACGCGCTGCTGGGGCGATTCGAATCGCTCTCCGGCGTAGGCGGGGAACTGCGCCCTGGCATCGTCCATCGCCTGGACCGCTTTACCAGCGGGGTGATCCTGGTGGCTAAAAGTGACGCCGCTCACCGCGCCCTGGCTGCCCAGTTCGCGGGGCGTAGGGTGGAGAAAATCTACCTGGCGCTGGTCCACGGCAGCGTTCGCGCGGAGCAAGGCCGCATCGAGAAGCCCATCGCCCGCGACCCCCGCCATCGCGCCCGCATGACGGCGCGCCTGGGGCACGGCCGCGCCGCCTGGAGCGAATATCGCGTCCTGCGCCGGTTCGACGGCTTCACGCTGCTGGAGGTGCGCATCGGCACCGGCCGCACGCACCAGATCCGCGTGCACCTGGCCAGCATCGGCCATCCGGTGGCCGGCGACCGGCTTTATGGTGCGCCGCGGGGAGCCGCAACCGCCAGCCCGGCCCGCTTCTTCCTGCACGCGCAACGCATCCGATTCCGTCACCCGGCCACCGGCGCGCCGCTGGAGATCGAGTCCCCCCTGCCGGAGGACCTGAAGACCTGGATGGAACAGTTATAATTAATCTCAAATGAAAGTCCTGCTTTCCCTGCTTGTGGCGGCCTTCGCGGCCGCCGCCTACGGCCAACAGGCGCCACCCGTGGCGCAAAAGCCTGACGACTCCGTGGTCACCGACACGGAAACCCGCATCATCCTGGACGTCACCCGCGTCAACATGCTGTTCACCGTGACCGACAGGAAGGGCCGCTTCGTCACCGACCTGACCAAAGACGACTTCCAGGTGTTCGAAAACAAGAAGCCGCAGACCATTGCCGAATTCACGGCCGAGACCGATCTGCCGTTGCGCCTGGGTATCCTGATCGATACCAGCAACAGTATCCGCGATCGCTTCAAATTCGAGCAGGAAGCCGCCGTGTCGTTCATCCGCAGCGTGGTGCACCGCGGCCATGACAAGGCCATGGTGGTCAGCTTCGATACTTCCACCGACCTGGTCGCGGACCTGATCGACGATACCGACAAGTTGGAGTCCGCCATTCGCAGCTTGCGTCCGGGCGGCGGTACGGCGATGTACGATGCGATTTATTTCGCCTGCCGCGACAAGCTGTCCAAGGACCAGCCGCGGCATAAGTTCCGCCGCGCGATCGTACTGGTGAGCGACGGCGATGACAACCAGAGCCAGGTTTCGCGCGACCAGGCGCTGGAGATGGCCCAAAAGGCCGACGTGGTGATTTACGCCATTTCGACGAATATCATGCGCGTCGAAACCGAAGGCGACAAAGTCCTGAAGTACTTGACGTCGGAGACCGGCGGGCAGGCCTTCTTTCCGTTCAAAGTGGAGGACCTGGATCAATCCTTCGAAAACATTGCCAATGAACTGCGGCATCAGTACAACGTTTTCTACCGGCCCGAACCGCTAAAGACGGACGGCATGTATCACACGGTGCAATTGAGGGTCAAGGGCCGCCACGACCTTGTGGTCCGCTGCCGCAAAGGTTACTACGCGCCGAAGCTCTGATTGGCCGCCGATGTCACCGCGAGTCGGCAAAGCCTTCATCCTTCTGGCCTGCGCATCCTGCGCAGCCGCCCAAAGCGTGCCGCTGCAGCCCCTGGCGCAGCAGGTTCGCCGTCTGGAAGATGCCATGAACTACCTGGGCCAACCCTTCCCGCCCGCGGATCAGGCCGCGATCAACCGGGCCATCGCTGATCCGGCGGAAGCGGCGGCCGCGGGCGGCATCGAAAAGATCCTCGACCGATACGCCCTGGCGATCGTGGATATCAACGCCGAAAGCCGCGTGAAGGTCGATCCCGGTCCGGCGAAGCCCGAGTTGGTCGAAGGCGGAACGCGCCTGTTTTTGGTCAAGGTGATCAACCGCGCAAATGTAACCGCGCCGCTGCGCCTGGTGAGTCCCAACAGCGGCGATGTCTATATTCAATCCACCGGCGATCCGCAGCCGAAATTGCAACTGACGCCGCGGGATGTCGCCGATCGCTGGGCGGATATGTCCATGTACGACAAGCCGCCCATGGCGCGCCGGCTTTCCGGCTTCGGGCTGGAATACCGCATTCTCGAAATCTACAGCCGCGACCGCGGACAGCGTTCCGCCGAGATCGGTTTCAACGTCGGACAAGGCAGCCAGGATATCGGCTTTCGCAATGACATTCCGGTGGTCTTCACGGCGCTCCCGGCGCACACCATCAAGCTCCACGTACGCGACGAGAAGGGCCGTCCCGCAACCGCATCCTTGGTGATCCGCGACCGTCTCCGCCGTCTGTACCCCAACCCTTCGAAACGGCTGGCCCCGGATTTCTTCTTCCAGCCGCAGATCTATCGCGCCGACGGCGAAACCGTCAGCCTGCCCGAAGGCTACTACACCATTACCTATTCCGGCGGTCCGGAGTATCGCGTCCATACCAAGGAGTTCGCCGTCAGCAGCCAAGGTCCCGCGGAACTGTCGTTCCAGTTGGATCGCTGGATCGATCCCGCCCAATATGGATGGTATTCGGGCGATCATCACGTACACGCGGCCGGCTGCTCGCATTATCAGAATCCCACCGAGGGCGTACTGCCGCGGGATATGATCCGCCAGATCGCCGGCGAGAGTCTGAACATCGGCGCGGTCCTCACTTGGGGACCGGATTACTACTACCAGAAGCAGTTTTTCTCCGGCCACGACGATCCGTTATCGAAGTCGGACGAACTGATGCATTACGACCTGGAAGTCTCCGGCTTTCCGTCGAGCCATGCCGGCCACCTGGTCTTGCTGGGCCTCAAGGAGCAGGATTATCCGGGCGCCAAGCGCATCGAGGACTGGCCTACGTGGGACTTGCCCGTCCTGCGCTGGGCCAAGTCGCAGGGCGCCGTGGTCGGCTTTGCGCACTCCGGATGGGGACTGGAGGTGACCAGCAGCGACTTGCCGAACTACGAGATGCCGGGCTTCGACGGCATCGGCGCCAACGAATACATCGTGGATGTCACCCAGCCGGGCCTGGTCGATTTCATCTCGGCCGTGGATACGCCGTACGTGTGGGAGCTGAATATCTGGTATCAGACGCTCAACGCCGGCTTTCGAACGCGCATCGCGGGCGAGACCGATTTCCCCTGTATCTACGATCAGCGGGTGGGCATCGGACGCTCCTACACCCGGCTCGATAGCCTGACTTACGCCAATTGGCTGGCGGCGCTGAAGGCGGGCCGCAGTTATGTCTCGGATGGCAAGAGTCACCTCATGGATTTTGCGGTCAATGGCACGGCGGTCGGCACCCGCGGCAGTGAAGTATCGCTTTCGGCTCCCGCGACCGTACGCGTGCAACTGAAAGTTTCCGCCCTGCTGGATCCGCTGCCGGATGCCTCCATCCGCGGCAAGCGATACGACGAGAAGCCGTATTGGGACGTGGAGCGGGCGCGGGTGGGCGATACGCGCGAGGTGCCCGTGGAAATCGTGGTGGACGGCGAACCCGTGGCGCGCCGCAACGTACTGGCCGACGGCCCGGTGCGCGAGGTGGCCTTCGATGTGCCGATCGCCCGTAGCGGCTGGATCGCGGCCCGCATCCTGCCTTCCGCGCACACTAATCCCATCTTCGTCACTGTGGCCGGCCAGCCGATGCGCCCCTTGCGCCGTAGCGTCGAGTGGTGCCTGGCTGCGGTGAATCAGTGCTGGACCCAGAAAGCCCCGCGGATTCGCGTCGCGGAACTGGGCGACGCGCGCGCGGCGTACGATCACGCCCGGGAGGTCTACAACCGGCTGCTGGCCGCGTCCGAGTGATGTTAGTATCGTAGTCGCAGAGGTCGCCTATGCTTCAGATGCGCTCTACGGTCGGCTGGGACCAGATCGAGTCCGCGGTCAGATCGGCGGCGCACCGTCACGGTGCCAGCCTGACGGTCGTCAGCCACTTGGGCCAGCCGCAACGCGAGGCCTTGGTTTTCACCCTGTATCATGCGAAATGTTATACGGCACTTTTGGAGGCCGATATCCGGTTCGCCGGCTTCCTGCCCTGCCGCGTGGCCGCCTGGCAGGAAGGCGATGGAGTGACGTTGCAGGCGTTTACTCCTTCTGAGTATTGCCGCATTCTGGACCGTCCGGACCTGGAACCCGCGGCTGCACCCCTCGACGACGTGCTCAAAAGCCTTCTGGACGATGCCACCAGGCCGCATGCGGCGTCGGCCCGTACGCGCTCCGGCGCGGGCCCGTCGCACTGGGGAGCCACCGAGGACCAGGTCAACATGCGCGCCGCGCTGCCCCAGCGCATCGACTACCGCGGCACCAAAGTGGAAGACGAAGCCGGCACCGGCCAGCATGACTCGCCGGGGGGCTGAGCCTTTATCAACTTGCCGGAAAGCCGGAACGCTAGAAAAGCGTCAGCTCCAGGGGTGCGCCGGCGGCGCATCCGAGCAGTTTCGCCGCCGAACCCTGGCTCACCGAGATCTCGTAGTAGCCCGCGCTGCCCACGATTAGAAACGGCTCGCCGGGTCCGTACGCCGCGTAGTGCCGCGCGGTGGCGCTGATCCGCCTCGGTCCGGCTGCCATTTCAAAGGCGCGCAGGTCCAGATCCGGAAACTCCGCCGCCGAAAAATTGGTGACCATATTGCCGAAGCGATCCACCTTGAGCACCGCGCCGGTCCAGGCCCGTCGTCCGGTGCGTACCGGCTTGTCGAAATCCTGCCGCAAATGGTCCGCGATCAGTTTTCCGAACCGCGCGGGCGCCACGCCGGCGGCCAAGTGCGCCCCCACTGGCGCGAAGATGTCCCGCCCGTGGAACGTCTGGCTCACCGGCTTCAAGAAGTAACGTTCGTTGGTGATCGCCCGGGCTTTATGTTTCTCTCGCGCGCAGATCATGGAGAGCACGCCGTTATCGGGCGCCACGAAGTACTGCTTCGCCGCCTCCACCAGAATGGGACGGCGCGCGGTACCGACGCCGGGATCGACCACCACCACATGCACCGTGCGGCGCGGAAAGTAACGGTAGGCCTGCGCCAGCGTGAAGGCTCCCTCGGCGATCTCATAGGCGCCGATACCGTGGCTGATATCCACGATGCGCGCCCGCGGACAGATCGACAGGATCACGCCTTTCATCGTGCCCACGTAATGATCGGACAGGCCGAAATCGGTCGTTAACGTAATCAGTGGAACCGGCATTGTTAGAATAGTAAGAAGTGCAGCATTTCTACTTCGATCACAACGCCACCACACCGGTGTCGGCGCCCGCGCTGGAGGCCGCGGCAGCGTGTATGGGTCAAGTGTATGGTAACGCGTCCAGCATCCATCATTTCGGGCAGGCGGCCAAGCAGCGCCTGGAGGCGGCGCGGCGGCAGGTAGCCTCTCTGGCGGGATGCCCGCCGCGCGAGATCGTGTTTACCAGTGGAGGCACCGAGGCCGATAACCTGGCGCTGCTGGGTGTGGTGCGGAACGCGGCACGGGCGCCGCGCCACGTGATCACCACCGCGCTCGAGCACCCCGCGGTTCTGGGAAGCTGCGCGCAACTGGAGCGCGAGGGCGCGGCCGTAACCTATGTGCCGGTGGGCGCGGACGGCATCGTCGATCCGGAAGAGATCCGCCGCGCACTGCGTCCGGACACTGTCCTGATTTCTGTGATGCACGCCAATAACGAACTGGGGACGGTGCAGCCCATCGCCGAGATTGCCGCCATCGCGCGCGAAGCGGGCGCGTACATGCATACCGATGGAGTCCAGGCGCTGGGCAAGATTCCGGTGGATGTGAGCGCCCTGGGTATGGACCTCTACAGCTTGAGCGGTCACAAGATTTATGCGCCCAAGGGAATCGGGGCGCTGTATGTGCGGCCGGGAACCCGGCTAGGTGCCATTACCTATGGCGGGCATCACGAGCGGGAGCGCCGCGCCGGGACCGAGAACGTGCCGGGAGCGGCGGCTCTGGGCTGCGCGGCCGAGAGGGCCGGCGCGGACCTGGCGGAAGAGTCGGCGCGTTTGGCGGGCCTGCGCGACCGCCTGGAAAACGCCATTCTCGAGCGGATTCCTCACACCGGCGTGAATGGCCATCGCGCGGCGCGCACTCCCAACACCACGAACATCCATTTCGATGGCCTGGAAGGCGAGGCGCTGGTGATCGCGCTCGACCTGCGCGGCTTCGCGGTGTCCAGCGGAGCGGCCTGTTCGAGCGGGGCGGTCCATCCTTCGCACGTGCTGACCGCGATCGGATTGACGGCGGACCGTGCTCGCGCCAGCATTCGCTTTTCGCTCGGCCGCAGCAACACCGTCGAGCAGGTGGATGCGCTGGTCGAGGCGCTGGTGGCGTCGGTCGCCCACCTGCGCAAGCTCTCTCCGGTGACCGTATGAACGGCGCGCCCATTGCCGTGGCTATGAGCGGCGGCGTCGATAGTTCCACCGTGGCGGCCATGCTCGTTCGCCGCGGCGAGCGCGTAGTCGGCCTGACCATGCAGTTATGGAATCAGCGCCGCTTTCCCGAGCTTTCTTCCGCAGGCGCGACCGGCCGCTGCTGTTCGCTCGACGACGTCTACGATGCCCGGCGGGTCGCCGAACAGATCGGCATCCCGTACTACGTCGTGAATTTCGAGCGCCAGTTCGAGCAGCGCGTGATCGCGCCGTTCGTGAGCGAGTATCTGGCCGGGCGCACGCCCATCCCGTGTACGCTGTGCAATAACTTCATCAAGTTCGATCAGTTCCTGGAGATGGCCGACTCCGTGGGCGCCCGCCACATCGCCACCGGGCATTACGCCCGCATCGCCTGGCACGCCGCTTCCGGCCGCTATCAATTGCGCAAAGCCGTGGATGAGACCAAGGACCAGACTTATTTCCTCTTCGGATTGACCCAGGCGCAACTGGCGCGCAGCCTGTTTCCGCTGGGGGAAATGCGCAAGTCCGACGTGCGCCAGCTCGCGCGCGAGATGGATCTGACTGTAGCTGACAAGGACGAAAGCTTCGAAATCTGCTTCGTGCCGAACGGCGATTATGCCGCATTTATGGACGCGTACCTGCGCGACAAGGGCGTGGCGGCAGCGCGCACCGCGGGGCAGATCGTGACCACCGACGGCCGTACGCTGGGCGAGCACGACGGAGTGCATCACTTCACGGTCGGCCAGCGCAAGGGGCTGGGCGTCGCCACCGGCGAGCCGCTTTACGTAATCGCCACCAACCCACAGTCGCAACAGGTGACCGTGGGGCGCAATGAGGATCTTCTGCGCGCCGGCCTGATCGCGCGCGAGGTCAACTGGGTCTCGGTCGCCGGGCTGCCGGCGCCGGCGCGTGCCGCGGTGAAGATCCGCAACAAGCACGCGGCGGCCTCGGCGACGCTCTATCCCACGGCCGATCCCGGACGTGTCGAAGTTCACTTTGACGCGCCGCAACGCGCCGTGACCCCCGGCCAGGCAGCCGTGTTTTACGATGGCAGCCTGGTGCTGGGCGGCGGATGGATTGAATAGACATGAACCTCTCTCTGCTGGCCTCCTTTCTCGCGAGTCACACCTCCACTCCGGCGCGGATCGCCGCGGCCAAGGCAGCGCTGCGGACGCCGGCCGGCCCGATGCTGCGCCAAGAACTCGGCCGGTGGGTGGTCGCCACCCTGCCCGCCGAGACCGTCGTACCGGAGATCTACGCCGCCTGGCGGCCCCTGGTGCGCGACTCGATGCTCTTCATGATCACGCATCTCTCCGCCGCGCGCCTGGCGCCCAAGCTGGTGGAGCAGGCCGAACTGCCGCACTCGACCACCCCCGAGCAGCGCCTGCTTCGCCTGATCGCCAGGGTCCCCGGGCTGCAGAAGATCGGGCAGGTGCTGGCCCGCAACCGGCACTTCCATCCGTCGCTGCGCCGCGCGCTTTCGGAGCTCGAAAACGGCATCGCCGACGTGACCCCCTCCCAGATTCGCGCCGTGATTCAGAAGCAACTCGGGCGGCGCCTGGCGGCCTATGCGGTCGAGATCGACCCGGAATTGATCGCCGAGGCCAGCGTCAGTGCCGTCATGGGCTTTAGCTGGCGCAATCCGGAGACGCAGCGGCGGGAACGCGGCGTGTTCAAGGTTTTGAAGCCTTATGTGTCCGCCTGCTTTACCGAGGATCTGGAGTTGCTCCAGCAACTGGCGCACTCCCTGGCCGAAACGCATCCGGAATATGGCCGCGCGCTCCCGGACACGATTATGGAAGTGCGCGCTCTGCTGGAGCACGAAGTCGACTTTGTGCGCGAGCAAGCCACGCTGGCCGAAGCCGCCAAGGCATACCGCTCGCTACGCGGCGTGCGCGTGCCCCGGCTGTTCCGCCCGCTTTCCACTCCGACGATTACCGCGCTCAGCGAAGAGAACGGCGTCAAGGTGACTGACGCGCTCGCGGATGCGTCTCCCCGGCAGCGGCGCGGCGCCGCCGAGCAGTTGATCGAAGCCCTGGTGGGCGTTCCGCTATTTGCCCGCGCCGGCCGCAGTATCTTCCACGCCGATCCCCATGCCGGCAATCTCCTCTACGACGCACGCACCGGGCAGTTAGTGCTGCTGGATTGGGCGCTTACCGAGTCGCTGACGCGCGACCAGCGCCGGCACGTGGCCCTGATGGCGCTCATGCTCGGTTTGCGTGATCCGGTCGGCCTCTGTGGCGAAATCGAGGCGTTGGCGCTCGACCGGCCCCTCGACCCGGCCAGCACCGGTTTCATTCGCGACCACGTGAATCGCTTCATCGGCGAATTGCCGATCCGGCGGCTGCCCGGCAGCGTGGACGCCATGCGCCTGCTCGATCGCATCGCCCTCGCAGGCGTGCGCTTTCCTTCGGGCCTGATGATGTTCCGAAAAGTCCTCTTCATGCTGGATGGTATTCTGCACGACATTGCGGCGCCCAATATGCGCATGGATCTGGCCCTGGCGCGGCAGTTTTTGGCACGCTGGACCAACTCGCCCCTGTCTTTGTTTGACTGGATCGGGGTGGAAGCCAGTGCCCTGCTGTACGCCGGGCGGCTCTGGGTGCAGTGGGCCGAAGCGGCGTTGCACGGCGCGGAAGCCTAGTCCGATTCGGACCACTCGTCCGGTTTGTCCCAGTGAGTTTGGCTCCCGGCCGAACCTGGTATCTACTGATAAGTAGAAGGAGCCCGCGAGTGATCCAAATCGACGACCCTGTTCAGTTGGCCGAAGATCTATGCAAGCTGGGGCTGGAAGCTTGCCACGAGATCGTGTTTGGACCGCGCGGGTATCAGGAGGGCCTGGATATCGGGCCGGACTTTTTCCCCCTGTGGGAGCTCACCCTGCCGGAGAACCGCGACAGCCTGGCGCGATTGGATTTCGCGGCCATCAAGGCCCGCCGTTCCGGGAATTGGTCGGTCAACCCGCCTTGCGCATGAGCTCGCGGATGGGCTCGTTGTCCGCATAGACCCGCCACTCCGAAATCAGCGAGTCCCGCACCACGGCACGCCAGGCTGCCGGCGTCTGCCACCCCTTCCCCGAAAAACTCCCTTGCGCCGTCCCGAGCATGGCGCATACAGCGCCGTTGGTGAAGGTTTCTTCAACAGTGATCGAGTAATCCGGAACGATGCGGAAGTAAGCCTCCCATCCTTTCTTCATGGCTTCGCGGCCGGTGACGCGACTTCCCAGCGAGTCGATGAAGACGTGGTCCTCGGTCATCAGGCCGGCAATCTCGTCAGGGCTACGCCGGTTGATGGCGTCGACAAACGCACGGACGACCTGCATCTTACGACCACTTGTGCGTGAACACGAACCAGATCAGCAACACGCTACCCGCCCCCAGCAGCCAGGCGATGCCCGCCTTCACCGCCGGCCGGTCGAGCCAAGCCGGCGCGTTCCGCGGTTCCTCCACGAACGGCTTCAGAAACCGGCGCTGGAGGCTGGACGGCAGGTTCTGAATGGCGCGCGCGATCTCCTCCCGTCCGCGCCGGTCAGCGATCAGAATCGTCGCAGAGTTCAACCCGTTGGTGGACTTCAGCAGTTTGCGCCGCAGTGACTCGGGAACCTGTTTGACCGACCGGTAAACCGCCTCCGTCTCTCCCGCCGAGATTAGTATGGTCGCGCTCTTCATCACGCCCGAGCGGGCCCGGGTCAGGCGCGGCGCGCCGCAAAAGGGACACGTCCGGCCGCCTTTTGGATCGAACTCTCTGCCACAGGCGCCGCACCGCATCATCGCATTATCCCACCATCACCTTCGGCCGTTTGTCGCGGTCGGTCTGCTGGTCGCCCAGGTTGTCCAGCACCACCTGAATGAATCCGAGGGCGGCCTTGGAGAGCGCTTTGTCCTTGCGGTAGATCAGCCCCAACCGGCGGACCATCGGCTCGGGCGCCAGCGGGATCGCACGCAGTTTTCCAGCAGCCATCTCTTCGCGGCAATTCGATGCCGCCAGGAACGAAATCCCCAGCCCCGCCATGACGAACCGCTTCATCATCTCGGTCGAATCCAGCTCCATGGACACGTGCAGATCGTCTTCCACCAATTCCAGCCAGGCGTTCAGCCGGGCGCGCGTGGTTCCCGATTTCGGCAGCAGCAGAGGATACTCGACCATGTCCGTGGCATACACGCCTTTGCGCTCGGCCAGCGGATGACGCGTGGGGACGATCAGGCGGATTTCGTCCTTGTGGATGTCCACGACCTGCAGGCGCTTCTCTTCGACGGGCAATTGCGTCAGTCCGAAATCGGCGATGTTTTCGAGCACGGCTTCCATCACCCGTGCCCCGTACGAGCGGTCCACCTGAAGCTGGACCGCCGGAAACAAGTGCTTGTACTGGGAAAAGACGCGCGGCAGCACGTAGATGCAGGTGGCCTCGTTGGCCGCGATCACCAGTTCGCCGCGGGGGTTGCGCTCCAGTTCGTTGATATTATCCTGGGCCCGCCGCCGCAGATCCAGCATTTGGGCGGCGTAATCGGCGAAGATCTTTCCGGCGGTGGTCAGCGAGATGCGGCTGCCGAAGCGCTCGAACAACGCGGTATTCAGTTCCTGCTCCAACTGGCGGACCTGCGCGCTGATGGCAGGCTGCGTCCGGTAGCAGGTCTGCGCGGCTTTGGAAAAGCTCTTCAGCCTGACGATTTCGAGAAACGTATGTAGTTGGTCGAAGTCCATTTTGCGCTTGCCGCTAGCGCCTAACGTGAATGGGAGGGATAGAAAATATCAATTTCCCTCTCCTTACGCTTGTTGGTATGTATTGTAACAGAAGGCTCCGGGTGGTGCGGTTGAGTGAGGATGTGGGAATGCCTTAAGCCGCGGCCGCACCTCAACCCCGGCGCCGCATTTACCCTCCAGGTGTAACGTTCAGCCGGCCCGCGATGGCGGGCGGAACCTGTCCGGCGACAGGCGTCACCGCCTGTCCCGCGGCTCACTCCGTGACCATCGGACCTTCGCCCCGGGATAGCTGCCCAATGATGGCTTCGCGTTGCGTGCGGGCCGCCGAGACCGCCGATTCGGTGGCCATGTAGTAGATCGCCATGCCCAGGGCGGCCGCGCCCGTCAGCGCGGCGTAGAACGCCGCCTGGCTGTGGAACGCATAGCGGGCCAGGTAGGCCAGAAAGATCGGTAACAGGGCCACCGGGTAGAAGATAAACACGAGCCCCTGGGCGCGTCCGCGCGCGCCGCCCGCCGACACCCGGTGCACGTTCATGGCTCGCGGATAGGTCACCGAACCCAGATTGCCGATTCCCACCAGATACAGGGTGGCAATGGCCGTCACCAGGAACGCCTCGCCGATCTTGGCCGGCGGGATTCCCAGGGGCAGCACCGCGCAGACCAGGGACACGGCGGCGATCTCCAGGAAGATGAAAATAGCCGCGGCCACGTTCTTCCCGGCCAGCACCCGCCGCAAGGAGACTGGCGCCAGGAAATAGATCTGGGCGGCCGCCCGGTCGAAGCCGAACGCGTTCCAATAAGTCACTTGGCCCAGCAGCGTCAGGGCATACATCGAGACCAGCGTCAGGAAATAGTCCGAGACACCGGAATGGCGGCCGCGGCGGAGCGTCATCGGCAGCCATACGATCAGGCCGAAGGAGAAGCCCATGACAAACACCAGCCGGAACCGAGGTGTGCGGGCCAGCGAGCGCAGTTCCTTTTCCACCATGGCGGCCAGCGGATCGGGAAGCACCAGCGACGGCAGGCGGTAAAGCCCAGCGGTCCAAGTCCGTTCTTTGGCGGGTGTCAGGTCTGCCTGGGCGGCCTCAATGTCGAACTTCAGGCTGCGGGTGAATTGCCACTGACCGAACACCCACGCCGCGGCAGTCCAAAGCACCAGGGATCCACCCGCTGGAAAGCCCATGAGCAGCCAGCGCGCCGCGTCGGTCCACGGCCAGATGGCGTTCCGGGCCGCCGGCAGCAGCGGCTCGAAGCGGTGGAAAGGCGCTCCCGTAACCAGCAGCAGACGCGGCAAAACCGCCACCAGCATCATCACCAGGGCCAGCAGTTCACGGATGCCGCGGCGGTTGAGCAGGCGCTCGATCAGGTTGCGCAGCCCCGCCGCCAGAAACAGGTTGAACGCCGCGAAAATCACGATGGCCAGGGTGACGCGCGACACGGCCGGCCAGCCGCCTAAGGCCGGATTGCGCAACAGGCCCACGCCCAGGCCCGTCAGCACCAGAAGCAGTTCCCCACAGGTGGTGACGCGCAGCAGGACCTCCACCAGGAACAACGACCCGCGCGGAACCGGATAGACCAGCATCTTGCGCAAGTCGAGCGATGCGCCCATGCTGGCCGAGGCCATGGGCATCAACTGCCAGTAGAGAAAGACGGCCAGCAGACCGACCGGCAGCCATGTTTCGATGTACCAGCGCGGCAGGCTCGCGGCGAAGAACTCCGTCACCACCGCCAGCAGACTCCAGATGCCGTACCAGAACGCTGCAAAAACGATTGCAAGCACGGCGCCGCGCCGGCCGCTACCCAGGCGCGAAAAGCGCATGCTCAGCCATTGCGCGCGCAGAATGGCAGGGATCAACGCAGCCACTCCAACTCG
This sequence comes from Bryobacteraceae bacterium, assembly GCA_035499555.1. Classification (GTDB taxonomy): domain Bacteria; phylum Acidobacteriota; class Terriglobia; order Bryobacterales; family Bryobacteraceae; genus Bog-159. The sequence goes on along the minus strand of DATJYO010000029.1, from coordinate 10,429 downwards.
TGGAATTCACGCTCCGCGCCCACCACCCGCACGAAAACGTCCTCCAGGGACTCCGTTCCGGCGCGCAGATCGTTCATATCGCCTTCGTGTACGATGCGGCCCTTGTCGATGATGGCCACCCGGTCGCACAGCCGCTCGACGACTTCCAGCACGTGCGAAGTCAGGAAGATGGTGGCGCCGCGGCGCACCTGGTCGAGAAGGATGTCCTTCATCAGCCGCGCGCCTACCGCGTCCACGCCCTCGAAAGGCTCGTCCATCAGGAACAGGTCCGGATGGTGGATCAACGAAGCCGCCATCGCCACCCGTTTGCGCATGCCTTTCGAGTATTCCGCGATCAGCTTGCGGCTCTCGCGCAATTCGAACAAGCCCAACAGCGACGCAGCCCGTTCCAGGGCCACCGCGCGGGGAAGCCCGTACATGCGGCCCACGAACTCCAGAAACTCGCCGCCGGTGAGCCGGTCGAACAACAGGGATTCGTCAGGCACCAGTCCGATGCGGCCCTTGATGGCGAGTTCCTGTTCCGGCAGTCGCATGCCCAGCAGTTCGATCGCGCCGCCGGTGGGTGGAACCAGTCCCGTCAGCATGCGGATGGTGGTGGACTTGCCTGCACCGTTGGGTCCCAGGAAGCCGAAGAAACAGCCGCGGGGGACAGTCAGATCGAGACCGTCCACTGCGGCCTTATCGCCGTAGACTTTGCGCAAGCCGTGTACGGCGATTGCCGGGGAGTCGGACATGCAGATACCAGTCTACTCTGCGCGCGAGTTACCGCGCGTGTGGACCGCTGTGCCGCCGGACTGCCGGACCAGTCATACTCACTACTATGGATGCTGATGATTTCCGCCGGATCGCCCTGAGCCTGCCTGGCGCCGAAGAAGGCTCCCACATGGGATCGCCCGACTTTCGCGTCGGCGGCCGTATCTTCGCTACACTGGCCTCCCAGAAGCAGGGCTACGGCAACCTGATGTTGACGCCCGCGCAGCAGGCCATGTTCGTCGGCGAGGCGCCGCAGGTTTTCCTGCCCATCGCCGGCGGATGGGGCCGTATGGGAATGACTCACATTCGCCTGGCCGCGGCTACCGCGGATGTGCTCGAAGGCGCGCTGCGTACCGCCTGGAAACTGCGCGTCGCCAAGAATGCCACACCCTCACGCAGCGGGCGCCCGCGCCGTAAATTATAATGGGACCGGTTTATCACGATGAGGACTCTTCTCTGCTCGCTCGCCGTGGCTTTGGCCGCCGTACCGGCTTTGGCACAGCAGTCCGCCGCGCCGGCCTCCACGCCGCAAACACCCGTTGTCAAGTCCACGGTCGATGAAGTCGTCCTGGATTTTGTCGCCCACGACAAGAAGGGCAAGCCGGTCACCGATCTGACGCCGGCGGATCTGGCCGTCTTCGATAACGGCGCCAGGCAGCAGTTCACCAGCTTTCGCCTGGTGCAGGGCGCCGAGGCGATCTCTCAGGGCGGCAGCGTCACTAAGCTGGACCCTCTCCGCCAGTTGCGCCTGGTGACCCTGGCCTTCGAATCCATTGACGAAGTGGACCAGCGCAAAATCGCGCGCACCGCGGCACTCGACCTGATCCACGGCGAGCAGGGCGCCAATGTCTTTTATTCGGTGGTCGTAATCAACACGCGACTGATGGTGCTACAGCAGTTTACCAGCGACAAGGATGCGCTCGAAAAAGCCATCGGCAAAGCCACCGGTGCCCTTTCGGCGGAGCACCTGCTAGCCGATTCCGACCGCATCAAGACGGACCTGAAACGCTATCTGAACAATGCCTCGGTGAATACCGGCGATCAGACCCAGACCGTGACGCAGGCGACCCAGACGGCGGGCCAGCCGATGCCGGCCGGCGCAGGGGCGGGCGCGGCCGCCGTACAGGCCAGACTGGCCATGGTGATGCTCAATATGCTGCACATGGATGCGGCCATAGCCAACATGGATGCGCGCGGATCGCTTACGGCCCTGCAATCCCTGGTGCAAGGTCTGCAGACCATGCCCGGACGCAAGTCCGTGCTCTACTTTACGACCGGGCTGGCTTCTTCGCCGGATCTGGACCTGCTGACCAAGAACCTGACCAGCATGGCCAACCGCGCCAACGTCACTTTCTACTCGGTGGACGTCCGCGGCGTGATGACCGGATCGCTGAATGCGGACGCCGCCGACCAGTTGCGCGCCGCCGCCAGCGCCGGCAGCGGCCTCAATGCCACCAGCGGCGTTGCCGCCAACGACCAGCGGCGCGTGGTCACCACCGAAGACATGAAGGCTTCCGATAACGCGCAGAGCTCCGCATTCGCCAATGTCCAGCTTCCCATACGCGACCTGGCGGAGGCCACCGGCGGTTTCCTGATCGGCGATAGCAACGATCTGCGTACGCCCCTGCACCACGTCAACGAGGAGATCGCCAGCTACTACGAACTGACCTATAATCCCCACATCGAGAACTATGACGGCGCTTTCCGCAGGCTGAAGGTGGAGACGGAGCGCAAAAACGTTGTACTGCTGGCCCGCAACGGCTATTTTGCCCTGCCGCCCGAGGCCCGCGCGGAAGGACTCCAGGCCTTCGAGGTGCCCCTGCTCAAAGCCATCTCCGAGGCGCAGGCCGCACACGATGTGGAATTCCGCTCCACCGCCTTCCTGGAAAAACCGGGAGCCGCGGACCGGGATCTTTCCATCCTGCTGGAAGTGCCGCTCCACGGCCTGCAGGCCAAGCCCAACGCGGCCCAGAACGGCTTCGATGTGCATTTTTCGCTGGGTGCGCTGGTGAAGGATGCAAAGGGCGAAGTGGTAGCGCCCCGGTTGACCCGCGACCGCTCCTTCCACGTGACCGCCGAACAGTTGAAGCTTGGCAACTTCGTGGAGAAACTGCCGCTGTCGCTGGCGCCCGGGGACTACAGCCTGGAAACCGTGGTCCTCGATCGCGAGAGCGGCAAGGTCGGCGTCGAGCGCAGCAAGTTCGCGATCGAACCGAACGCGAAGGGAGTGGGCATCTCCTCGCTCGCTTCGGTCCGGTCCTATACTCCGGACGCCAAGCATCTCGATCCCAACGAGCCCTTTCAATTCCAGGGCGGCCTGATCACGCCTACGTTGAACAACAGCGTGGCGCGCGCGCCGAACTCCAATTTGCGGCTCTTTTTTGTGGTCTACAAAGATCCGGCTATCGCCGCCAAGCCCACCGTCGAGATCGAGTTCCTGCAAAACGGCAAGAGCCTGACCAAGGTGCCCATGCCGTTGCCGGACGCCGACGCGCAGGGGCGCATTCCGTATGTCATGACGATCCCGGCCGCCGCCATTCCGCCGGGGACCTACGAGGTCCGCGCGGCCGCCCACCAGGGCGATACCCAGGCGGTCTCGCAAACCGACGTGAAAATCGAAGCCAACTGACGCCGCGGTCTCAATGCGCCATCCCAATTTGGAATAACATAAAACCAAGAGATCTTCAGAGGGAATGCTGCGCACTCCGGTATTATTGGCCGTCGCCTGTCTGCAAGTCTGGGCCGCCAAGACTCCCGGCGGTACTTGCGCCACCTGTCACCGAAAGGAGGCCGCGACCCAACCCGCCACGTCGATGGGCCACGCGCTGGAACTGGTTGAGAACTGCACCATCCTTCGCGAGCACCCCCACCTCACCTTTCAGTTCGATAGGTTCCAATACACCATCACCCGCGAGGGCAATCGCAGCCTTTATTCCGTCACCGATGGTACTTCGACCATCACCGTCCCGATCGGCTGGGCCTTCGGCCTGGGAGAAGCCGGCCAGACCTACGTCTTCGAGCGCGGCGGCCTCTATTACGAGAGCCGTGTCAGTTACTTCAAAGCCACCGGCGGACTGGACCTGACCTTTGGCGCGGCCGGCGTCATTCCCAAAGACCTGACGCAAGCGGCCGGCCGGGAAATGACCCACCAGGACGTGATCGCCTGTTTCGGCTGCCACAGCACCGGCGCCGTGGAGGGCAACACCGCGCATCTGGAGCAACTGAAAGCCGGCGTCCTTTGCGTGAACTGCCATCCCGGAGCTGACCATCACATGGAACGGGTGCTGGCCGGCGACGCCAAAGGCGCGGCTATGCCCCACCTGGCCGGCATGACCTCGGAAGAAACTTCCGACTTCTGCGGCCGCTGCCACCGCACCTGGGAGGACATCGCCGCCAACGGTCCGCACAACGTTGCCAACGTCCGCTTCCAGCCCTACCGCCTGACCAACAGCAAGTGTTACGATGCCGACGACGGCCGCATCAGTTGCATCGCCTGCCACAATCCGCACGAGGAAATCGTGCGCGGCGCGGCCCACTACGACGCGCGCTGCCTGGCCTGTCACACCGGCAAGCAGAAGACCTGTCCGGTGGCCAGGCAGAACTGCACGGAATGCCACATGCCAAAAATCGACCTGCCCGGCGCGCATCGCCAGTTCACCGATCACCAGATCCGCATCGTGCGCGCCAACGAAGCCTATCCGCGATAGCACAGGCTTCGCCCGCCAGCGGCAAACGCCTTGTGTTACAGTCGCCCCAAATGGCTGAAAACACCACCGGACGCCGCGGATTTCTGAAGACCGTGGCCCTCGCCGGAGTCCCTGTAGGCGCCGCCGCGCAGAATGCCGCCCAAAAAACTCCTGCCGCGCCGCGGCCCGTCGCACCGGTCACGCTGCCGCGATCCTCCATGCGCTACCCGCGCGTCTACACCGGCCGCCAGCTCGCCATGCTGGCCTACCCGCTGGGCGGCGTCGGGGCGGGCAGCATCAGCCTCGGCGGACGCGGCCAGCTCCGCGACTGGGAAATCTTTAATCGGCCGGATAAAGGCCGCTCGCCCGAATACGCCTTCGCCTCCGTATGGGCCCGCGCCGGCAGCCGCAAGCCCGTCGCGCACGTGCTCGAATCCCGCATCATGCCGCCCTACGAAGGCCCCGACGGCCTCGGCTCCCGGAACGCGCCCGGCCTCAGCCGGCTGGAAGGCGCCACTTTCACCGGCGAATTTCCCCTGGCCCAGATCGCTTTCCACGATTCGCGCTTGCCGGTCAGCATCACGCTCGACGCCTTCAGCCCCTTCATCCCGCTCGAAGCCGACGATTCCGGCCTGCCCGTCGCGATCTTGCGCTATCGCGTGCACAACCCCGGACACGAACAGGCCACCGTGTCCATCGCCTGGTCCATCGAGAATCCCATCGATGCCGGCTACCACGATCCCGTCTATCTTCGGAAGGGCGATCAGCGCGCCATCGAATACCGCGAATCCGGCGACCTGAAGGGTCTCCTGATGACCAACGCCGCCATGGCCGCCAGCGATCCCCAGGCCGGCTCCTTCGCTGTGTCGCTGGTTAAGCCGGAAGGCAAGCTCACTTACCTGCGCGGCTGGGTCAAGGCCAAGTGGTGGACCAGCCCTCTACTTTTTTGGGACGATTTCACCGGCGACGGTCAGCTCGGCCCCGAGGCTCCCGAGCGCAAGCCCATCGGATCGCTGTGCCTGCAACAGGAGATCGCTCCCGGTACCGAAGCTGCTTACACCTTTCTGCTCGCCTGGCATTTTCCAAATCGTACGCCCGCCTGGTCCGGCTGGGACGCGCCCAAGGGCGAAGAGAAGGCCGTCATCGGCAATTACTATTGCACGCGCTTCGCGGATGCGTGGAAGGCCGCCGAGTATGCCGCCCAAAAGCTGCCCGATCTGGAAGCCCGCACCCGCCGCTTCGCCGCCGCCATGCGCGACAGCACGCTGCCGTCCGCGGTCCGCGACGCCGCCATGTCTACTCTCTCCACGCTTGTCACCCAGACCTGCTTCCGTACGGCGGACGGAGAATTTCACGGCTTCGAAGGCTGCGCCGATCACAGCGGTTGCTGCTTCGGCAACTGCACGCACGTCTGGAATTACGAAACCGCTACCCAGCACCTCTTCCCGACCCTCGCCCGTTCTTTGCGCAAAGCGGCCTTCGGCTACTCGCAGGACGACCAGGGCGGCATGCGCTTCCGCCAGTTGCTGCCCGATGGCAAGCAACGCTTCGGTTACGCCGCCGCCGACGGCCAGATGGGCCAGATCATCAAGGCCTATCTCGACTGGCGGCTCTCCGGCGACACTGCCTGGCTGCGCGATCTCTGGCCCCACATCCAGCGCGCCGTGGCCTTCGCCTGGATTCCAGGCGGATGGGACGCCCAGCGGCGCGGCGTGCTCGACGGTGTGCAGCACAACACGTACGATGTCGAGTTCTACGGTCCCAATCCCCTGTGCGGCATTTACTATCTGGGAGCCCTGCGCGCCGCCGAGGAGATGGCCCGCGCGGTGGGCGACCCTACTGCCGCCGATAACTACCGCAAGCTGTTCGATTCCGGCAGCCAGTGGATCGACGCCAACCTTTTCAACGGCCATTACTACATCCAAAAGGTCCGGGGCATCCCGAAGGACCAGATCGCGCCGGCCACCGTCGGCGACATGGGCGCCGAACATCCCGAGAAACCCGAGTTGCAACTGGGCGATGGCTGCCTGCTCGATCAGTTGATGGGGCAGTATCTGGCCGACGTCGCCGGGTTGGGGCACCTGGTGGACCCGGCCCATGTCCGCGAAGCATTGAAATCCATCTGGCAGTTCAATTACAAGCGCCAGATGTACGATCACGACTGCGTCCAGCGCACCTATGTGCTGAACGATGAAGCCGCCCTGGTGGTTTGCGACTACGGCACGGGCAAGCGTCCGGAGGTCCCGTTTCCGTATTTCGCCGAGGCCTGGACCGGCCTCGAATACCAGGCGGCTGCGACTTTGATCTTCGCCGGCATGGTGCGCGAGGGCGTGGAGGCGTTCGAGAACAGCCGCCGGCGCTATGATGGCGAGCGCCGCAATCCGTGGGATGAAGCCGAATGCGGCCACCACTATGCGCGCGCCATGTCGGCCTGGTCGGGGATCGTGGCGCTGGGCGGCTTCCACTATCACGGCGCCGAAAAAAACGCCGTCATCATGCCGCGCATCAGTATGGGGACCGGCAAGTTCGTGTGCTTCTGGTCGGCCGCCCCCGCCTGGGGCACGTTTACACATGCCGCCGATTCCGGGCGCCGCCGCGTGACGCTGGCGGTTACCGAAGGCAGCCTGCCCTTGCGTAGCATCACCCTCGCGCCCGGCGCCGCGGTGACCCCATCCGCTACCCTGAACGGCCGCGACGTCAAACTCATCTCGCCGGCGTTCACGTTCAGCGAAGAACTGACCGTCCGCGCCGGCGAAGAACTGGTGCTGCTTGCCTGACCGCCCGTTCTTAGTCCTGGTGGGCGGTTTCCTGGGCGCGGGCAAAACCACCCTGCTCCTGCGCGCCGCCCGCATGTTGCACGATCGCGGCTGGCGGGCCGCCGTGATCACCAACGATCAGGGCGGCGCCCTGGTGGATACCCGCCTGGCTGCCGCCGCCGGCGTGGATGCCGGCGAAATCGCCGGCGCCTGTTTCTGCTGCCGCTTCTCCGATTTCGTCGCCGCTGCCCGCGCCCTGCTGCCGCTCCAGCCGGACGTCATCCTGGCCGAGCCGGTGGGTAGTTGCACGGATCTCTCGGCTACCGTCCTGCAGCCCCTGAAGGAGCTTCACGCCGGCGAGTTCCGCATCGCGCCGTACTCCGTCCTGGTGGATCCGCGGCGCGCCGCCGAGATGACCGATCCGCTCCTGACTTACCTCTACGAAAAGCAGATCGCGGAAGCCGACCTGGTGCTGCTGGCGAAGTCCGATTTGTTATCGGCCGCGGACCCTGAGGCGCCGGCCGGCCTCCGCGGCGCACGACGCATCAGCGCCGCAACCGGACAGGGTGTAGCCGAGTGGCTCGACGAAATCCTGAGCGGCCGGCTGCCGGTAGGCGAGAAGCTGCTGGATATCGACTACGCGCAATACGCCGCCGCGGAAGCCGCCCTGGGCTGGCTCAACTGGGAAGGAAAGCTCCAACTCGAAGCCCCGCTTCCGCCCGCCTCCATCGTCGGCCCTCTGCTCGATCGCCTGGATGCCGAACTCACCGAAGCCGGCGCCGCCATCGCCCACTTGAAGATCTTCGACCAATCCCCCGCTGGCTATATTCGCGCGGGCATTTGCCGCAATGGCGATGAGCCTTCCGTCGAAGGCGACCTGCTGGCAGCCCCCTCCCGCGACCATGAAGTGGTCGTCAACCTGCGCGCCAGTGCCTCGCCCGCCGTGCTGGAACTGGCCCTCACCCGCGCCCTCGGCGCTCTGCCGGCCGTCCCGCGTGTCGTACATCAGCAGGCCTTCCAACCCTCGCCGCCGGTGCCCGAGCATCGCTACCGCCACCTGGCGGCACACAACTGACCATGCCTGTGAACGCCTCCGCGCCTGCCGATGTCCTCGTCGCTTCGGACATGTGTATCGACCTGATGCTCAGCGGCAACGTTCGCCCGCAGTTCCATCAGGTCGAACAGTTGATCGGCGACTACCAATTGGAACTGGGAGGTTCCGCCAACATCTTCGCCGGCCAATTGGCGAAACTGGGCGCCGCCGTAGGCGTCATCGGCACGCTGGGCGCCGACTGCCTGGGCGAGTTCGCCCTCAAGCGGCTCGGTGAGCTGGGGATCGACATCGGGCGCGTCCGCGTGGATCCCTCCGTCCGCACGGGACTGGGAGTCGCCTTGATCGAAGCCGACGACCGCGCCATCCTCACCTACACCGGTAGCATCGCCGCCGTGGGTCCCGAGCATCTGCCGCTGCCGCCCGCCGGCGCCTGCCGGCATTGGCATGTGGCCGGTTACTTTCTGCTGGACCGGCTGCGTCCGGCCTGGCCGGACTGGCTGGCAGGCTGCCGCGCCGCTGGCATCACCACCTCTCTCGATCCCAATTGGGATCCGGAAAACCGCTGGGACGGAATCGCGGATCTGCTGCCGCACCTGGACGTGTTCCTGCCCAACGAGAGTGAGGCTCTGGCCATCACCGGCTGCGCCGATGTGCCGCAAGCTGCGCGGGCGCTGAGTTCCGCCGGTCCGCTGGTGGCCGTAAAATGCGGGCGCGAGGGTGTGGTGGCGGCATCGCGCGACGGCTTCTGGCAGGCGCCGGCATTGACTCTCGACGGTCCGCTGGTGGACACGGTGGGCGCCGGCGACAACTTCGATGCCGGGTTCCTGTGCGGCTGGCTGTCCGGATGGGACGTGCCCGCCTGCGTTCATCTGGGGCAGCGCTGCGGCAGGGCCAGCCTCGGCCGCAGCGGCGGCTTTGCCGGGCAATTGTGCGAACCGGTCTTTGAAGGCGGAAACCGAAAAAGGAAGATAGATCGATGACCAAGCTGCGCGAAGACATTCTGCTGGAACCGGCCACCATGGAAGCCTGCCTGAACCGGCTGCTGAGCCAGTCCAAGGCCGAGATCGAAGCTGCCGCGCGGCTGGTCTCCGCCGCGTCTCGCGTGCTGGTGGTCGGCATCGGAAGCAGTTGGAACGCCAGCCTGGCGGTCTGCGCGGCGTTCGAGCGGACGGGCATCGCCAGCCAGCCGTGGGATGCCTCCGAACTCTTGCACTTTGGGGGGCGGCCTGCCGGCGCCGTGGCCGTGGTGCTCTCGCGCAGCGGCCGCAGCGTGGAGGTCGTGCGCCTGCTCGACCGCTTCCAGGCCGAGGGCTGTCCGGTGATCGGCGTTACCAACACTCCCGATAGCCCCCTCGGTACGCGCGCGGATGTCGTGCTGCGCCTGGAAGCGCGCTTCGATCACATGGTCTCGGTCAGCATGTACACCGGGCTCGTGCTCGGCGGCTATGTAATCGACGCCGGCGCGGGCGGCAAATTGGCGGCGCTCGGCGAAGCGCTGGGCCAGGGTTTCCGCCAGGCGGGTCAAATGCTCGACGGGTGGAGCCGGCAGATCGCTGGGAGCGCTTGGCTGTCGCCCGCGTCTCCGGCCTATTTTTTGGCCCGCGGCGGCAGTCTTGCCAGCGCCCAGGAAGCCCGGCTGCTTTGGGAAGAAGCCGCCAAGGCGCCCGCCACGGCGCTTACCACCGGCGGCTTTCGCCATGGTCCGCAGGAAATGGTCCGCCCCGGCTTATGTGTCGCGCTCTGGGTCGACGCGGAGACGCTGCGCGAACCCGACCTGCAACTGGCCGCCGACCTGCGATCGGCGGGCGCCTGCGTCCTGCTGATCGGGCAAAACCTGCCATCCGATGCTGCGGATCTGGTCCTGAACCTGCCTTCGGTTCCAGCGGCCTGGCAACCGGCGGTCGATATCATTCCGGTGCAACTGGCGGCCGAGCGCCTAGCCGGTCTGCGCGCGGAGAACTGCGACGCGTTCCGCTATTGCCCCTACATCGTCGATTACGAAGGCGGCTTGCACGCCGGAAAGCTCTAGCCCGGGCCGCGGCTCATTCCTTCGAAAATCTCTGCCCCTAAGGGGACTGCGGGCTTGGGACTAGGGTGACTTGGTATCCGAGCCCTTGCAGACGTTTGACCAGTCGGCGCTTGAGTTGGTCCGGATGGAGCTGGTCAAAGTAGTCGGCACC
>DATJYO010000028.1:0-24922 GCA_035499555.1 Bryobacteraceae bacterium | reverse complement strand
CACTGGAAGTATATACTGATTGCGGTGTTGGGTGTTGCGCTGATAGCGCCCATCGGATTGCATTTTCTGAAGGACTATCAGCGGGCGCGGCTGACCAGTTTTCTCGATCCGGATCAGGACCCGCAGGGCTCCGGATACCAGGTGATTCAGTCGCAGACGGCGATCGGGAACGGAGGGATGTTCGGCAAGGGTGTAACCAAGGGGACCCAGGCCCAGCTCCACTTTCTTCCGGTATCGTCCAAAGATTTTATTTTCTCGGCTTTTGCCGAGGAGCACGGTTTCGTTGGCGTAGTTGTTGTTTTAGCTTTGTATTTCGTAATGATCATGCGCATTGTTCAGAATGCGCAGGCGGCGCCGGAAAGGGCCGGGATGTACATTTGTATGGGAGTGGCTTCGTTGCTGCTCGCTCACATCCTGATCAACATCGGCGTAGTCGTCGGGTTGATGCCGGTCACGGGGATCCCGCTGCCGTTTATGAGCGCCGGTGGTTCCAGTGTGTGGTCGAGTTTTTTGGCTTTGGGGCTGGTCAATAATGTCCGGCTCAGAAGGTTTGTGAATTAGGTGGCCGGCGGATGTGCCGGCGGCCTGGACGAAGAGAAAAATTTGTTGGGAGCCGGTTAGAGACTCTCGGAGGGGAAACGCGCGAATGCGCACCCTCCGGTATGAGGAGTTGGGTTCCCGGCCGTGAGGGCGATTTTGGGTTTGAGCCCCGGCCAGCGTGAGCTTCTTACAACGTCGTCGGCGCCATATGCCGGGTTCGCAGGGCGCCGCTGCACGAGACCCACGCGGGGTATCCACCTTCCTTATTCCGGTCCGCCGCCGGTTCCTGACGGAGGATAATGCATGTCTAAAGAGTTAATTGTTTCCGCCAATCGGCATGAGACGCGCGTGGCGGTGCTCGAAGACGACCAGGTCGTCGAAGTTTATCATCAGCGCGAAAACGAATATTCGCTGGCCGGGAGTATCCACAAGGGGCGCGTAACCCGCGTGTTGCCCGGGATGCAATCGGCGTTCGTGGATATCGGCCTGGAACGCGATGCGTTTCTCTACGTCTCGGACTTCTTCGAGGACAACGAAGAATACGACAAGATCGTAACCAGCGTCGAAGAGAAGGTTTTCAAAATGGATAAGACGCCGGCGCCGCCGCCGGCCCCTCCCGCCGCGCCCGCCGCCGCAGAACCGCCAGTAGAGGCGCCCGTGACCAACGCTGCGCCGGCGCCCGCGGCAGCCGTTTCGGCCGCCCCTCCCGAACCTCTTGGGCGGCGTAACGACGAGCGCGATCGTGACCGCCGGGGCCGCCGTAACCGGCGCCGCCGTCCGCGCGGACGTGGTTTGCCGGAGTCGAAGTACTTCTCGCCGCAGACGCACACCGAGGCTCCACCCCCGCCCGAGGAGGCCGTGGAGGCCGAGCCGGTTAACGAGGAAGACATCGTCGTTCTTCCGGGCGAGTCGCTGGCGAAATATCGTGATAACGAGACGGATGTCCCGGAATCGGCCGAGGCGGAAGAGCCCGGGGCCGGCGCCGTGGAGGGCTCGGCCGAAATCGCCGCGCCGCCGGAGCCGGCTGCGGTCGGGGCTCCGCCGCCCGAGGTATTCGAGGCTCCACCGGTTCCCGAGCCGGTCGAAATTCGGGCCGTGGTTTCAGAACCGGTTGCAGTTGAAGAGCCGGCGGATGTTCCCGAGATGGAGCCGGTACCCGAGGCGCCGGATTCCGAGCCGGCCGGTGAATTGGCCGAAGCAATGGAAGCCAGCGAAGCTGCCGAAGACATTGACTCTGCCGCGCCTCCTGAAAATGGCGAAGCTGCGGCGGGAATCGAAGGTGGCGAGGCCGAGGAAGGCGCTGCCATTCCGGAAGAGCAATTAGGTCCGGAGCCGGCCCGTATTCCGACGAGTCTCACCGCGACGCTCCGCGAACAGGGCCCGCGTTATTTGCATCGCGTGTCGCGCCGGATGCGCCGCAGAGGCCGCGCCGAGGGTGGCGAATATCCGCAGCGCGAGTCGCGTCCGCAGGATGGGCGTCAGGAAAGCCGGCAGGTAACCCGTCCCGAGCCGGCCCGCGCCGAGAAGTCAGGCACACCGTCAATCAGCGATCTGCTGCGCGAGGGGCAGGAGATCATCGTGCAGATCGCCAAGGAACCTCTCGGCCAGAAGGGCGCGCGCATCACCTCGCACATCGCTCTGCCCGGCCGTTTCCTGGTGTACATGCCCACGGTCGATCACATCGGTGTTTCGCGCAAGATTCCCTCCGACGAAGAGCGCCTGCGTTTGAAGCGGATTTTGCAGACAAACCGCGTCGGCATCCCCGGCGGCTACATCGTGCGGACGGCCGGCGAAGGCCACAGTGAGGAAGAACTCCGCGCCGACATGCTGTTCCTCTATAACCTCTGGCTGGATCTGCGCCAGAAGGCGGAGAAGCGGCCGGCTCCCGCGCTGATCCACCACGATCTGGGCGTGGTGGAACGAATCCTGCGCGACCAGCTTACCTCTTCGTTCAAGAGCATCTGGGTGGATAACGAGGAAGTCTACGAGAACGTGCTGGGCTTCGTGCAGCGGTTCCAGCCCGCGCTGGTGGGCCGCGTGCGGATGTACACGCGCAGCACGCCGATCTTCGACGAGTACGGCATCACGGCGGAACTCGAAAAGGCGCTGCGGCCCAAGGTGTGGCTGAAGACCGGCGGGCATATCGTGATCAACCAGACCGAGGCGCTGGTGGCGATTGACGTCAACACCGGCAAGTACGTGGGCAAGTCCAACCGGCTGGAAGACACCATCGTCAAAACCAACACCGACGCCATCAAGGAGATCGTCCGGCAGATCCGCTTGCGCGACCTGGGCGGCATCATCGTGGTGGACTTCATCGACATGGACGAGCGCAAGAATCGCCAGAAGGTGATGCAGGTGCTCGAAGAGGCCATGCGGGCGGATCGCGCTCCCTACAAGATTTTGCAGTTCAACGATTTCGGTTTGGTGGCGATTACCCGCAAGCGCGTGAAGCAGAGCCTGGAGCGCACGCTCTGTATGCCCTGCCCCTACTGCGAGGGCTCCGGGTACGTGAAGAGCGTGCAAACGGTGATCGGCGAAATTCTGCAGGAGGCGCAGAAGATCGCGCGGGCGGTGGATGGCAGCGTGGTCCTGCGCGTGAATCCGGAGGTCGCCAAGCTGCTCAAGTCCAACCAGAACAGCTATCTGCAGGAGATCGAAGAGATCCTGGGTCAGACCGTGCTGGTGAAGAGCGATCCGCTGCTGCACCAGGAGAAGTTCGACCTGGCTTAGGCGTTATTCCGTCTCAATCGTGCCGCAGGGTGGCGGCGGGATCTAACGTGGCGGCCCGGCGCGCCGGCACCAACGCGGCGAGACAGGACACGCCGGCCAGCAGAATCACGACCGCGGCCAGCGTCCACGGGTCGGACGGCGTCACGCGATAAAGCATCGACTGGTATTGCCGCGCCGCGATGAATGCCCCGGCGGAACCGAGGATCAAACCCACCGCCGTCCAGCCCATCACGTACGAGAGGACCCAAGCCACGATGCGGCTGCGCGTCGCACCCAGGGCCATGCGCACGCCGATTTCGCGCATGCGCTGGGTCACCAGAAAAGCCAAAACGCCATAGACTCCCAAGGCCGCCAGCAGGACCCCGATGCCTGCGAACAAAGACAGCAACGCAGCGTTGAAGCGCGGGCGTTCGTTGAGGCGCGCGATGCGGTCGCCGAAAGACCCGCAGACCACCGGCAGCGTGGGATCGATGGCGGCAATCTCCTGCTTCAACCACGGCGTCAGTACGGAAGGTTTTGCCGCGCTGCGTACCACGGCCGATACAAACCGCGGTACGCCTTGCACGCTGTCGTACGGCACGTACATCTCGGGGTCATCCTCGGTTGTGAGGCCGGCGTTCTTCACGTCCGCCGCCACGCCGACGATAGCGTAGGTCTTCCTCCAGCCGCGCGGCTGGATGGAATGACCGGTCGGGTCCTGGTTCGGCAACAGGCGTTGGGCCAGCCGTTCGCTCAGGATGACGGCTCCGGCCGTCGAATCCATCTCGTCCGGCCGGAAAGGCCGGCCGCGGAGAAGGCGAATGCCGAGAGCCCTGAAGTAGTCCGGCGTGATGTGCCGCAGGCTCACGTTGCCACCCGGACCCTGGGCCGGCGGGCGTCCGTCCACCGAGATCGAGCCGTACATGACGCCCATGCCCGCCGTCACCGGCGGGAGTTCGTCCGCCACTGCCACGGCGGTGACACCCGGCATGCGGCGCAGATCGCTCTCCAGCCGCTTCACGAACACATAACGATCCGCCGCAGCGGGGTACTTCTGCTGCCCGAGTACGGCGGATGCGGTGACCGCGCCGCCGGTCTGAACGCCGAAACGAATGATGCTCAATTCCCGCACCGTGTGGATGAGCAGACCGGCGGAGACCACCAGGAACACCGAAAAAGCAACCTGCGCCGTCACCAGTACATTTCGCAGGCGCATGCCACGCCCGCCGGCGATGCGCGCGCCGGCGCCGTCGGGCGATGCCGTGGCGGACGGGAGCAGCGCGAATGCCAGCACACTGAGCGCCAGGGCCGCGCCGCTGAAGAGGAACAGGCGCGGATCGAGCGCCGCATGCCGGATGCCTATAATACTGGCGGGCGCGGTTTTGCGAATGATGGCCAGCAACGCGCCGGCCAATGCCAGACCACCCAGCCAGCCCGCGCCGGCCACTACCGCGAGTTCGGCCGCATGATGCAGCATCAGCCGCGACCGGCCGGCTCCCAGAGCGGAACGGATGGCGGTTTCGTGAGCGCGGCTTGCGGAACGGGCCAGCCACAGATTGGCAACGTTGGTCCAGGCAATCAGCAGGACCGCGATCACCGCGCCGAACAAGGCCCAGGCGGCCGTGCGCGCGCGGGCGCGCATGAGATCGTTCAGCGAGTGGACCTCCAGCTTCACCTCGCTGCGGAACGATGGCGTGATGGTAGTTAAAAAGTGGTTGAAGTACGGTCCCAGCGCGGCCCGCGCCTGCGCCACGGGGATGCCCGGCTTCAGCCGTCCGAAGGCGTTGACGCCGGAAACGTACTGGCGCTTGCGCTCGAGCGGCTCGTCGAGTTGCAGGGGGACGAGTAAATCGACCGGCGTCAGCGTGGGAAACTCAAACGACGCGGGCAACACGCCGGCAACCGGCAGGCTTTCGCCGTTGAGTTGTATGCGCCGTGCGGTGATGCGGGGATCCGCGCCATAGCGTTCGCGCCACAAAGCGTGCGAGAGGATGACCGCGCGGGGGGCTTTAGGCAAGTCTTCGTCCGGACGAAAATTGCGGCCCATCACCGGCTCGACCCCCAGGAGCGGCAGAAACGTCCAGGCTACACCGACACAGGTCAGGCGGACGGGATGACTCTCGGTCACATCGCAGTCGTATGGATCGTTCGTGGCGGTGATCCCCTCGAATGCCGACCGCTCTTCTTTCCACTCGGAATAATCGCCACCCAAAAGGAACGGGTGGTCGGCGAGCGGCGCCTTGATCCCCACGCCGACCAGGCGGCCACCGGCGGCGTAAGGCAGGTCGCGGAACAAAACACGATCCACCACGCTGAACACCGAGGCGGCTGCGCCGATCCCCAGCGTCAGGGCCAGCACCGCGGCTCCGGTGAACACGGGCGCGCGCCGGAGGCTGCGCAGGGCAAAGCGGATCTCCCGCGCGGCAGTGTCGAACAGAGAAACCGCCGCGCCAATATGCATGCGTCGGGCATCCTCGTGGATGACCGCGGTCGTGCCGAACTGCTTGTGGGCGGCCGCGGCGGCATCGCGCCGGCTCATGCCCTGTCGTTCGTATTCGGACGCCCGCATTCCGAGGTGGAATTGCATTTCCTCCCGGAGGTCGCCGTCGAGATCCTCGACCGGGCGCCTTTTGAACCAGCTTTTCATGTGAACTCCAACACGCGAGTCACGCCGGCGCTCAGCGAGCGCCATTGGTCCTCGTGCTCCTCCAGCCGCCTTTTTCCGGCCTGGGTGAGCTTGTAATAGCGCGCGCGCCGGCCGTTTTCGGAGATCTTCCATTCGCCGCTGACCACCCGTTCGCGCTCCAGGCGATGCAGTGCGGGGTACAGCGATCCTTCTTCGATGCGCAGCAGACCTTCCGAAGCCGTCTGAATATGCACCGTAATGCCGAAGCCGTGGTTGGGACCTCGCGCCAGAGTTTTGAGGATCAGCAGATCCAGTGAGTTTTGAGCCGTGCCCTGCGCCATAGCCACCTATCCTAGCCCGCTACCCTAGCGAGCTATGGATAGCATACGGCCAATTGCGAAAGATGTCAAGACCTGTTTATCTGTAATTTAAAAGAAGCCGGTATCTGCCAATCCTCGATATAATTACTAGAGATTCCGTAAGTAGGAGGACGACATGCCAACCTACGCCCACCCCGAAACTCTCGTGAGCACCGACTGGACCGAAGCTCACGCCAACGACCCTAACGTCCGCGTCGTGGAAGTCGACGTCGACACCAAAGCCTATGACGAGGGCCATGTTCCCGGCGCCATCGCCTGGGCCTGGAATTCGCAGCTATGCGACACCGTGCGCCGCGATATTTTGTCCAAAGCGCAGTTTGAGGAATTGATGTCCGCGTCCGGCATCACGCCTTCGACCACCCTGGTCATCTACGGCGACAACAACAACTGGTTTGCCGCCTGGGCGTTCTGGCAGGCCAAGATCTACGGCCACCAGGATGTCCGCCTGATGAACGGCGGCCGCAAAAAGTGGATGCTGGAGGGCCGGGAACTGGCGGCCAGCAAGCCTCACGGGGCCACCGCCAGGTACACCGCGAAAGACCCGGATGCTTCGCTGCGCGCCTTCCTGCCCCAGGTGCAGCAGGCCGTGGCAGGGCACGCGGCGGGACTGGTGGATGTGCGCAGCCCGCAGGAGTTCACGGGAGAGATCCTGGCGCCGCCGGGACTGCCGGAGACCTGCCAGCGCGGCGGGCACATTCCCGGGGCGCGCAACATCCCCTGGAACAAAGCCTGCAACGAGGACGGTACCTTCAAGACCGCCGACGAGTTGCGGACCTTGTACGCGAACGAAGGCATCACCGGTTCCCATCCCATCATCGCCTACTGCCGCATCGGCGAACGCTCCAGCCATAGCTGGTTCGTTCTGAAGTACCTGCTGGGATTTGACAACGTCAGGAATTACGACGGCTCATGGACCGAGTGGGGCAACCTGGTTGGCGCGCCGGTGGAAAGAGGCACGGCCACCGCGGCGGCCAAAGCCTGGACCTAGGTCACGCCGTCTTGATCGTCGCCGCTTCCTGCAGCCCGCGGGCCTCGATCTCCTGCTGGCGGATACGGAACTTCTGCACTTTGCCGGTCACGGTCATGGGAAAGGCATCCACGAACCTTATATACTGCGGTATCTTGAAGTGCGCAATCTGTCCGCGGCAGTAGTCGCGGACTTCCTCTTCGCTCATGGATTCGCCGGCTTTCAGCTTGATCCAGGCCAGTACGGCTTCGCCCAGGCGCACGTCCGGCAGCCCCACCACGTACACATCCGCGATCCTGGGATGCTGGTGCAGGAACTCTTCGATCTCCCGCGGATAGATGTTCTCGCCGCCGCGTATGATCATCTCCTTCAGACGGCCGGCGATGTGGAAGTAACCATCCTCGCGCATGACGGCCAGATCGCCGGTGTGCAGCCACCCGTCCTCGTCGATAGTGCGCGCGGTCGCCTCGGGCTCGCCGTCGTAGCCCTTCATCACCATGTACCCGCGCGCGCAGAGCTCGCCGCGCTCGCCGGTCTCCAGAATCTCGTTGTTCCAGGGCGCCACGATCTTCACCTCGGTTTCGGGGAAAGCGCGGCCGATGGTCGAAACGCGATGCTCCAGGTCGTCGTCCACGGCCGACCCGGTGATGGCGGGCGAACTCTCGGTCTGGCCGTACGCCACGGTCATGCCGTTGCAATGCATGTCGGCAATGACGCGCTTCATGACGTTCACCGGGCAGGGAGCCCCGGCCATCACGCCCGTGCGCAGGCTGGTCATGTCGTACTTGCGAAAGTCCGGATGCTCCAGCTCGGCGATGAACATGGTGGGCACGCCGTAGATCACCGTGCAATGCTCCGCGTGGATGGCCTGCAGGGTGGCCAGCGGATCGAACTGGGCGGCGGGCATCACCAGCGCGATGCCGTGCACCACCGCCATCAGCGAGCTCATCACGCACCCGAAGCAATGATACAGGGGCACCGGCGAACAGAGACGATCGCCGGCCGCGAGCCCCAGGCCGCGGCCCACGATGTAGGCATTGTTCACCAGGTTCCGATGGGTCAGCAGCACGCCTTTGGGTGATCCGGTGGTGCCGGAGGTGTACTGTATATTGACGACGTCTTCCGGGGCGAGTTCCAGGGCCGGAATATCCGCGCCGCGGGCTAACATGTCATCCCACGCGGATGTGCCGAGCAGAACCACGTGGCGAAGCGGCAGGTCCGCGCCGCCGCGCGCTTCGTTGATAATGTCGAGGTAGCATACGCGCGCGTCGCGCTCGTGCAGGAAGATCGCCTTCATCCCGGACTTGCGCAGGGCGAAACGCAGCTCGTGCGCGCGATAGGCGGGATTCACGTTGACCAGCACCGCGCCGGCGAGTGCGGCCGCCAATTGCAGATAGACCCATTCCACGCAGTTGCAGGCCCACACGCCCACGCGATCGCCGGGCCGTATGCCCAGCCCCCACAGGCCGCGCGCCGTGCGCTGCGCCTGCTCCTGCAACGTCCGATACGTGATGCGAACTCCCTGGTGGCGGGAAATCAAAGCGTCGGCGGAGGGATTGCGCGCCGTGGAATCGGCGAGCGCCTGGCCGATGGTCTTTTCCAATAGCGGCAAGGCGGGGCCGCGAGCATAGCTTTTCACGGGGGAATTATATCGCTTTTGGAGACGCGGACCGCAGTGCGCGGGCGACGGTGGTCATGCCGCTCTCGCCGGCGGCGTCCAGCGCCGTCAGCAGATCGCCTTCGATGCCTTCGGGATCGATCTCGACTTCGCACGCCGCCATCTCTTGCTCCGTGGCGCCCGTGTAGCATAGCTCGCACGCCGCCAGGGAGTCGTCTTCGGTTCGGGTAACGGGCCCGAAGGTGCGGCAGGTAATGGGCCGCGCCCCGTAAAGATCGCACCAGCCGGTCTGGGGATCGAGGGCGGGGCAGGGGGCATCGTCGGATTCGCGGTATTGGGCGGCGCGCGTCCGGACACGTTCTGCCCGCGGCGGGTCGCCGGCGTCGAGAGCGGCCAGTCCGGCGCGCAGACGCCGTGCGTCGAGTTGGGTGATCTGGAAAGGTCCGAGGCAACACTCGGTGCAACCCGGGCGGCAGACCAGCCACTCGCCGCTGCGCCGCGCCGATTCTGCCATGGCCTCCCCGATCTGCGACAGAAGCCGCCGGTCCCCGGTTTCGATCTGGATGAACACCTCGCGGGCCCGCATACCTTCAGCCTAACCAAGTTCTGACGTGAGTCGGCTGGTGTAAACTCTCCGAGTGTGGGACAATCTGAGACAGGAATCTCACGAGTCTGAGGGACAGCCGGTGTGAGGGCCGTTCGTCATCCGTTTGCATCGCGCAAGTAGCCTCGGTCAACTCAAGGATTTTTCCGCTGACTGACGAATATTACAGCACCATAGTCTGGGACCATTTCATCGCCATCCGCGACATTTTCGCGGTACGCTCTAACTGATGACACCACTACGTCGTGTAGCCGTGCTGGGCGCCGGCACCATGGGATCGCGCATCGCGGCCCATTTTGCCAATGCCGGCATCCCGGCACTCTTACTGGATATCGTGCTTCCCAATCAGCCTAACCGCAACGCCGCGGCATGGGGCGGATTGGATGCAGCGCTGAAGCAGAAGCCCGCCGCCTTTTTCACTCCGGAAACCAAGTCACTCGTCACCCCCGGCAACTTCGAGGATGACCTGGCGAACGTCCGCGACTGCGATTGGATCGTGGAGGCAGTTACCGAGAACCTGGAAATCAAGCGCGCGCTCATCGAGAAAGTTCTGAAGTTCCGGAAGCCCGGCTCTATCTTCTCCACCAACACCAGCGGCATTCCGCTGGAGAGTATCGCGGCCGGATTCCCAGCCGAGTTTCGCCAGCATTTTTTGGGAACGCATTTCTTCAATCCGCCGCGGTACCTGCATCTGCTCGAGATGATACCCGGTCCGGAAACGCTGGCGGAAGTTTGGGATCGCATTGCGGATTTTTCCGACCGCCACTTAGGCAAGGGTGTCGTGCCGTGCAAAGACACACCCAACTTCATCGCCAATCGCATCGGCAGTTTTCTCGGTGGAACCGTACAGCACCTCACGGTGGAGATGGGGCTGACGATCGAAGAAGTGGATGCGCTCACCGGTCCGCTGATCGGTTTGCCCAAGAGCGCCAGTTACCGTCTGCTGGACATTGTGGGGCTGGATGTCTGGGCGCACGTCACGAAGAACCTCTATGACCTGGTGCCGAACGATCCTTGGCGCGACCGTTTCGTATTGCCGCCGTTTTTCGCCCAGATGATCGAGCGCGGCTGGCTGGGCGATAAGCGCGGCCAGGGCTTCTATAAGAAGACCGGCAAGGGCGATAAGAAGGAGATCCTGGCGCTGGATTTGAAGACCCTCGAATACCAGCCGTCCAAGAAGGCCCGCTTCGCTTCGGTCGAAGGTGTGCGCAACATCGAGGATCTGCCCCAGCGCCTGCGCGCGCTGATGGGACTGCCCGATCGCGCCGGCACGTTCCTGTGGCGTCTGTTCAGCGACCTGGTTCTGTATTCGGCCGCCATGGTCCCGGAGATCTCCGATCGCGTGGTGGAGATCGACCGCGCTATGCGCTGGGGCTATGCCAACACCCTCGGGCCCTTCGAATTGTGGGACGCGCTGGGCCTGGAAGAGACCGTGGCGCGCATGCGCAAAGAGCAGCGCCGGATTCCGGAGAACGTGGAAAAGATGCTCTGCACGGGCGCCAAGTCGTTCTACCAGGCGCCGGATCACGACCGCCGTCCGCACCATGAATACTTCGACATGGCCGCCAATAGCTATAAATGGCTCGAAGACCGGCCCGGCGTAGTCGTGCTGAAGGACGTGAAACACGCGCATGGCGTGGTGAAGAAAAATGGTGGCGCGTCGCTGATCGATCTGGGCGACGGCGTGCTCTGCCTGGAGTTCCACAGCAAGATGAATTCGCTCGGCGACGATCAGATTTCGCTGATCCGCGCCGGCATCGAGGAGACCAGCAAAAATTTCCAGGCCATGGTCATCGCCAACCAAGGCGAGAACTTCAGCGTGGGCGCGAACCTGATGCTGGTGCTTCTGGCCGCGCAGGAAGAGGAATGGGAGGAACTGGAATCCGCCATCAATCGCTTCCAGCAGGCCACTCTGGCGATCAAGTACGCGCCGAAACCGGTGGTGACAGCGCCCTTCGGTATGACGCTGGGCGGCGGCTGCGAGATTGCCGTCCACTCCGCGCGCGTGCAGGCGTCGGCCGAGACCTACATCGGGCTGGTCGAAGTCGGCGTGGGCGTGATTCCCGGCGCGGGCGGCACCAAAGAAATGCTGCTGCGCTTCGGCAACGCGAAACAGGCTTTCGAGCTGATCGCGTACGCCAAGGTGGCGACCAGCGCCGTCGAAGCACGCGGCTTGGGGCTGCTGCGCCCGCAGGATCGGATTTCCATGAATCCCGAACGGCTCATCGCGGACGCCAAAGCCCTGGCGCTGGCGATCGCGCCGGATTACGTCCCCGGTGTGCCGCGCACGGATGTGGAAGTCGGCGGCGCCGAAGATCTGGCGTTGTTGAAGACCGGCATCTACCTGGCGCGGCAGGCGAATTACATCTCCGATTACGATACCGTGGTCGGCGAAAAGCTGGCATACGTATTGAGCGGCGGACCGCTAACCGGGCGGCAGACCGTTACCGAGCAATACTTGCTGGATCTGGAGAGGGAAGCTTTTCTCAGCCTGTGCGGCCAACGCAAGACTCAAGAGCGTATGCAGCACATGCTGAAGACGGGAAAGCCATTGCGAAACTAGGTGGGCGGTGGTTGGGTCTGCCATTCACCGATAACTGATTTTGAGGGGATTATGCAAGAAGCCGTAATTATTGATTGTCTTCGTACAGCCGTGGGCAAGGCGCCGCGCGGCACGTTGCGTACAACGCGTCCGGATGACCTGGCGGCCGCCGTGATCCGGCGGCTTCTGGAAAAGCACCCGCAGATTCCCAAAGACGAAATCGAAGATATCGTGTTGGGGTGCGCCATGCCGGAGGCCGAGTCGGGTAATAACATGGCGCGTTGCGTGGCGTTGCGCGCCGGCCTGCCGGATGGCGTGACCGGGGTGACCATCAATCGGTTCTGCAGTTCGGGTTTGCAGGCCATCGCCATGGCGGCGGATCGCATCCGGTGCGGGGGTGCCGATATTATCATTGCCGGCGGCGCGGAGACCATGAGCCTGATGCCGCGCGGCGGACACAAGGTCGCGCCCAGCCCCTGGTTCGTGGACCACCGGCCCGAGATCTACCTCAACATGGGCCTCACCGCGGAGAACGTGCAGCGCAAATACAACGTCTCCCGCGAAGAGGCGGACGCGTTTTCATATCGCAGCCACCAGAACGCGCTGCGGGCACAGGCCGAAGGCAAGTTCGACGACGAGATTGTGCCCTTCGAGATCGAGTGGGTGACGCCGAACGGACGTAAGCCCAAGATCGCCAAACAGGTCTTTTCGAAGGATGAAGGACCGCGCGCCGACACCACCCTGGAGGCGCTGGCGAAGCTGAAACCGGTCTTCCATGCCAACGGCGCGGTTACCGCCGGCAACTCATCCCAAACCAGCGACGGCGCGGCCGCCGCGATCGTGATGTCGGATCGCAAAGCGCGCGAACTGGGTCTCAAGCCTATGGCGCGCTTCGTCAGCTTCGCCGCCGGCGGCGTGCCTCCGGAGATCATGGGCATCGGGCCGGTGGTGGCCATTCCCAAAGCACTCAAGATCGCCGGACTGACACTGGGCGATATCGGCGTGATCGAACTGAACGAGGCGTTCGGCGCGCAGGCGCTGGCGGTGATGAAGGAAGCCGGCCTGGACCCGGAGAAAGTGAACGTCAACGGCGGCGCGATCGCTCTGGGGCATCCGCTGGGCTGCACCGGCGCCAAGCTGACGGCCACCATTCTGCGCGAGATGCAGCGCCGCAACCTGAAGTACGGCATGGTCACCATGTGCGTGGGCGGCGGCCAGGGAGCCGCCGGTATCTTCGAACTGGCGGGATAGGCTACCCCGGCAGTTCCAGGAAGCTGTGTGGAAGAGCGGAAAATAAGAGTACACGAGGACCAAATGGCAACGGTAACAACATCGATCTCATTACCCAAAACCAAAGGCGGCGCCTTCCTGATCGAAGAGCGGCAGCCAAACGAAATCTTCACCCCGGAGGATCTCACTTCCGAACACCTGGCCATCGCCCGCACGGTGGATGAATTCTGGGCCAAGGAGGTAGGGCCGAACGTGGAGGCGATCCAGCATCACGAGCCCGGTGTCGCGCTGGCCTGCCTGCGTAAGGCCGCCGAACTGGGTCTTACCGGCATCACCATTCCGGAGCAGTACGGCGGCATGGAACTGGATCTGGCATCCGCCATGGTGGCCGTCGAGCATATGGCCGGTGACGGCTCGTTCGCGGGCTGGTACGGCGCGCACGTCGGCATCGGCTCGCTTCCGATTCTTTACTTCGGAACCGAGGCGCAGAAGAAGCACTACCTGCCCAAGCTGGCCCGCATGGAGATGTTGGGGGCTTACTGCCTCACCGAGCCGCACGCCGGTTCCGACGCGCTGGCCGCCCGTACCCGCGCCGACCTCTCCCCCGATGGCAAGCACTACATCCTGAACGGCCAGAAGATGTGGATCACCAACGGCGGCGCAGCCGATCTGTTCACGGTCTTCGCCAAAGTCGGCGGCGAGAAGTTTACCGCTTTTCTGGTGGAACGCAGCTTCCCGGGTGTGTCGAGCGGCGGCGAAGAGAAGAAGATGGGGATCAAGGGCAGTTCCACCACGGCCGTATACTTCGACAACGTTCCCGTGCCCGTGGAAAACGTGCTCGGCGAGATCGGCCGCGGGCATATCATCGCTTTCAATATCCTGAACGTCGGCCGCCTGAAGCTGGGTCCCGGGACTGTCGGCGGGTCCAAAAACGTGCTGGCCGTCTCCCTGAAGTACGGAAAGGAACGCAAGGCCTTTGGCCAATCGATCTGCGAGTTCGGCGTGATCCAGCACAAGCTGGCGGAAATGGCGATCCGCATCTATGCGGCCGAGTCGATGACCTACCGGGTGGTGGGACTGATCGAATCCCAACTGGAAGGCTTCTCCTGGTCGCAGCCCAACGCCGCCGCCACCATGCTGAAAGCCGTCGAGGAGTACGCCGCGGAGTGCTCCATCATCAAGGTCTACGCATCCGAAGTGCTGGACTACGTGGTGGATGAGGGCGTGCAGATCCACGGCGGCTACGGCTACCACATGGATTATCCGGTAGAGCGCGCCTATCGCGACTCCCGCATTAACCGCATCTTCGAAGGCACCAACGAGATCAATCGGCTGCTCACCACCGGCATGCTGCTGAAACGCGCCGCGCGCGGACAGTTGGCGTTGGTACAGGCGGCCACGGGTGTGCTGCAGGAGATTCTGGGCGGGCCGCAAGGCGCGGCCGAGGAGTTCACCGGGCCGTTCGCCGACGAAACCAAGATCCTGATCAACGCCAAGAAGATCGCCCTCATGCTGATGGGCGTCGCTTACCAGAAGTACATGTTCGAGCTGGAAAAGCAGCAGGAGATTCTGGCGAACATCACCGACGTCATCATGGATATTTTCGCCATGGAGTCGGCGCTGCTACGCGCCCGCAAGCTGGCCGAGTCCGGGAAAGGCACCAACGCAGCCGACATGACCGCGGTATTGGTACGCGACGCGATGGCCCACATCGACGTGACCGCGCGCATCGTTTTGGCCGCCTGCGCCGAAGGGGATACCCTGCGCACCAACCTGGTGGTGCTGCGCCGGTTCACCAAATACGAACCGGTGGATGCCATCGCACTGCGCCGCCGCATCGCGCACCGGCTGCTCGACGCCGAGCGCTACGTGGTGTAATCGGCAGTCGTATCCGGGCCAGCCGCCGCCAGTGGGTCAGGCGAAAGCCAACTTGCGGCGGCGGCCGATGTAGGCCGCATACACTAACGCCACGCCGGCAATGCCGTAGGCGGGGATGGCGATGAAATCCAGACCGGGTGCGTGATTCATGGGCCCGGTGTACCACCACAAGGCGTACAGGGCTTCGAACGGCTTGCTCGATCCGCTCCAGGCGCCCAGGGCCAGCGCGAGACCGGGAATGAACAACGCCCCCGCGAGCCAGCCGGCCAATCCGTGCCAATCGCCGCCGATGGCCAGGCGGATGCCAAAGCCGCCCCCAGTGGCGATCGCCACCGCCACGCCGGCTAACCACACGGCCGACAGTTGATGTTCGGACGCGTGCGCGCAGGAGAAGATCAGCCGCTCGGTATCGTACCTGGCTTCGCGTGCGCCCATCTTCGACCAGATCAGCACGGGCCAGATCCAGGCGAAGCCGGCGATGGCCTGGCGGCCCTGCAAATCCGGCACCGCCAGGCTGGCCGCAAACATGCCCGCCGCCACCAGGTACCACCACCAGGCCTGCCCCTTGAGCATCAGGCGTAGTTCCGCCGCCAACAGACGGGGAAAGCGGCGGCGCGGTTCGACCCGCGGCAGTGGCGTCAAGGGAGCCGTCAAGGGCGCGGCTGTGGCAGTCCGGCTTTCGTCCGCTGCCGGCGCCTCTTTGGATCGCCTTCGGCTCTCCCGCGCCGGGTCGAACCGGTGGAAGAACAACGCGGAGAGCCATGCCATTCCAATCGCGATGGCCACCCACTTCAGGCGGCCCACGATCACGGCTGCGGTCCAATCGACGCCGTTCCATAAGAATGTCCGGGTGGCGCGCACGGTGGGTCCGGCTTGCAGCGCAAATCCGCCGTTATACTTGGGATCGAGCAATTTCAAAGCTCCGGTCATGCGTTTCGAAAGAAAACCCAGGCCGGTGAAATCGTCGATGCCGCTCACGCCGCAGGCTCCCACATAAACAGACCAGGCGAAAAAATAAATGATATTGCCGGCCCCGCTGCGAAGCACAGGGAGGGTTTCGAAGAGCACGGCCGTGGCGGCGGTGACGGCGACGGCCGGCAGGGCGATCCATAGAAATGGCGCCACCAGTTGGCCGAGATGGATGCCCCGTTCCGCGCGCATGAACTGCAGCGCCACGGCCCCCACACCCAGCACCGCCACCATCAGGGCCAGCACGGCGAAGTTACTGGCTGCCTTGCCCAAAACATAAAGAGTACGGCTGATGGGCGTGGTGGCGAGCACCAGGCCGACGCGTGTCTGCTGGTCGCGCTGGACGGTGTTCTTGACGATGTAGAATCCGGCCAGCGTGATGAAGGTCGTGCTCACCAGGGTCATCATGCAGCCCGTCCAGGCCGAATTGTAGACGCCGCGGTACTCGTCCAGTTGTAAGGTGATGGCACCAGTGTACGCGGCGTAAGCCAGACCGGCGGCGAACACCATCGTCAGCAGGAAGCTGTACCGCCGCACGCGCTCCAGAAAATCCGCGCGCGCCACGTGATAGAGCACGCGGACCATCATCGGACCTCGGCCTGCTGCGCGCGGTGACGGGAAAGGCACAGCAGATAGGCGTCTTCGAGCGTAGGCGTCGCGGGCGCCGCGCCGGCCGGGGGATGTTCCGCCAGCAAGCGCACGTGGACCCCGTCGCCCCGACGCACGGTTCCGCTGATCAGGAACTTCTGTTTGGCTTCGTGTAATGCGTCGCTGGGGATCACCCACTCCCACACCTTGCCCTCCGCCTGCGACAGCAGATCCTCCGGCGTGGTGTGCGCCGCCAGGCGTCCCCCGGAGATGATCGCGATCCGGGTGGCGGTGGCTTCCACGTCGGAAACGATGTGGGTAGAGAGAATCACGATGCGGTCGCCGGAAAGATCCGACAGCAGATTGCGGAAGCGCACGCGCTCCTCGGGGTCGAGGCCGGCGGTGGGCTCGTCCACGATGAGCAGTTGCGGGTCGTTCAATAGCGCCTGGGCGATGCCGATGCGCTGCCGCATCCCGCCCGAATAGCCGCCCAGAGGCCGTTTGCGAACGTCGGCCAGGTTGACCAGTACCAGCAGTTCTTCGATGCGCCGGCGGGCGCTGCCGCTATCCAATCCCTTGACGGCAGCCAGGTATTGCAGGAATTCGACCGCGTTCAGGTTGGGATACACGCCGAAGTCCTGCGGCAGGTAGCCCAACACCGCGCGGACGCGGTCCGGCTGGCGCGCCAGGTCCGCGTCGTTCCAGAGGATGCGGCCCTCGGTGGCGCGAGTGATGGTGGCGATGATGTTCATCAGCGTGGTCTTGCCCGCACCGTTGGGACCCAACAGTCCCAGCACGCCCGGACCCAGATCCAGGCTGAATTCGCGTAATGCCCAGACCTGGCCACGATAGCGTTTCCCGGCTCTGTCGATGATGAGCTGCAAGCGATCTCCTCTGTGGCAATACGGAAGCCGTCTCCATATAGTTCCGTGGGCTATAATCAGCCTTCTGCTTCCCGGTTAAAAGGAGATTGTAAGACAATGGTCACCCCCGCATTGCTGCTGGCCGCGGCCCCTCAGTCGCGGATTACCTCGCTCGATTGGCTCATGATCGCGCTCTACTTCGCGATCTTGCTGTGTGTGGCCTGGTGGGTGGTGCGGCGCGGCAAGGACTCGGCCACGGATTACTTTCTGGCCGGGCGTAACCTGGGTTGGTGGATCATCGGCGCATCCATCTTTGCCTCCAATATCGGCTCGGAACATATCGTGGGCCTGGCCGGCTCGGGCGCTACCAGCGGCGTGGCCATGGCGCATTACGAATTACACGCCTGGTGTCTGCTGGTGTTGGCCTGGGTGTTTGTGCCTTTCTATATGCGCTCCATGGTTTTTACCATGCCGGAATTCCTGGAGCGGCGCTTTAATGAACATTCGCGCTATGTGCTTTCGATCGTCTCGCTGATTACTTTCGTGATCTCGAAGATCGCGGTCGGCATCTTCGCCGGCGGGGTGGTGTTCGGCACTTTGTTTCCGGAGATGAGCATCACGGTCGGCGGCACGACCATCGACAGCTTTTGGATCGGCTCGGTGCTCGTCATCGTGCTGACCGGCCTTTACACCACGCTGGGCGGCATGCGCGCGGTGGCATACAACGACGCCGTTCAGGTGACGGTGCTCATTGTCGGCTCCGCCCTGCTGACCGGCTTCGGACTGGTCCGCCTGGGCGGCTGGGGCGAGTTGCGCCACTGGGCCGGATCCGATTTCTTCAATCTCTGGAAGCCGCTGATTCCCCATGGCGTGCAAGGCACCTGGTCGCCGGTGCTGCAAACCGATGCGGCGGGCCACGTGTTGAAGGAGGCCTGGTACTTCAATGGCTACTTCCCGTGGCTGGGGATGTTGTTCTGCGCTCCCATCATCGGACTGTGGTACTGGTGCACCGATCAATACATCGTGCAGCGCGCGCTGGGCGCGCCCAATGAGATGATCGCGCGCCGCGGCAGCATCTTCGCCGCGTTTCTCAAACTGTTTCCCGTGTACCTGTTCCTCATTCCGGGGATCATCTGCTATGCGCTGGCGAAGAGCGGCAAGGTGCCGGAGTTGGCTTCGATGCTCGGACCGGACGGGCAGGCGATTCCCGCGGCGTCCAATGGCGCTTTCCCCATGATGGTGCAATATCTGCTGCCGCCCGGCGTGCGCGGAATCGTGGTGGCGGGACTGCTTTCCGCGCTGATGGGATCGTTGGCGGGCGTGTTCAACGCCTGTTCCACCCTGTTCACCGTCGACCTTTATTCCAAGTGGAAACCGCGCGCCACGCAGCACCAGATCGTGCGCACCGGCCGCATCGCCACTTCGGTGATGGTGGTCATCGCGCTGGCCTGGATACCGGTGATCAAAGGCGCATCCGGCCTTTATAACTATCTGCAGTCGGTGCAGGGCTACCTGGCGCCGCCGATCTTCGTGGTCTTCTTCCTGGGAGTGTTTTTTAAGCGAATGAATGGACGGGGGGCGCTGTGGGCCATGATTGTCGGCTTCACCCTCGGCATCTTCCGCATGATAGTGGACACGCCGGTGACGCTCGGTGTGGGCGGTTTCAAAGGCTACCAACCCGGATCGTTTCTGTGGATCGTGAACAACATCTATTTCCAGTACTTCAGCGTGCTGATCACGATTGTATCCATCGTCGTGATGGTCGGCGTCAGTTATGCCACCAGCGCCCCGGACGAACAGAAGATCCAGAGCCTGACCTTTGCCACCGCCACGGATGAGGACCGCAAACGCACGCGTTTGGGATGGGGCTGGCGGGAAGTGGCCGGCTCGGTGGTCGTGCTGCTTTGTATCTTGGGCGGCTACCTGTATTTCAGAGGTTAGCGCCACTGTAGAAGCTCAGAACGTTATCCCCCTGCCTCACCTGACGCGTACGCCCGAAACCTCTAAGCGTGTCGCCGGGGTCGAAGTGGAATGAGTGCTGCACAATGACCAACGGCGTCTGCGCCTTTTCCAGCGCAGCGCCATATTCAGTCTCCTTTTCGTAGGGCGGATCCAGAAAAACAATATCAGCCGGGTATCTTCCCAGGGCCGCCGCCACTTTCCCCGCCACCACCGTGGCACGCGCCTCTATACCCAGCGTGTGCAAATTCTCGCGAATCACTTCTACTGCAGCCCGGCTCTGTTCCAGGAAGACACACCGCGCCGCGCCGCGACTCAACGCCTCTATGCCGACCGCCCCCGTTCCCGCGTAAGCGTCGAGGAATACGGCGCCCGAAATGCGCGACGCGAGGATATCGAAGAGTGTCTCGCGGAGCCGGTCCGGCGTGGGTCGCGTGTCCCGGCCGGGCAAAGTCTTCAATCGCCGGGAGCGGAATTCGCCGCCGATTACCCGCATCAGCCCACCGTCACCAGGCCGTAGCGGCGCTGCCAATGATCGCGGATGTATGCCACGGCCCGGCGCAGTTCTTCCTCAGACGGCGGATGGCTCACGAAATCCAGGGCCTCGCGGCGCGCGGCCTCCAGGATTTCCTGATCGCGCAGGATATTGGCGACGCGCAGGGTGGGCAGCCCGGACTGCTTGGTACCGAAAAATTCGCCCGGTCCGCGCAGTTTCAAATCCATCTCCGCAATCAGGAATCCGTCGTTGGAATCCACCAGCGTGCGGATGCGTTCCCTGGCGGCGTCGCTCATACGCTCTGTAATCAGGACGCAGTAACTCTGCGCGGCGCCGCGCCCGACGCGTCCGCGCAACTGGTGGAGTTGGGCCAGGCCGAAGCGCTCGGCCTGCTCGATCACCATCACGGTGGCGTTGGGTACATCCACCCCAACTTCGATCACGGTGGTCGAAACCAGGATCTGGATCTCGCCCTGTTTGAAGCGCGACATGGCGGACTCCTTCTCGTCCGCCGGCAGGCGCCCGTGCATCAGGCCCACCGCGACACCCGGGAACACCTCCTGCGACAGATGTTCGTGCATTTTCGTGGCGGCCTTCATGGCGCTGGTCTCGGACTCGTCGATGACCGGGTAGACGACGTACGCCTGGCGGCCCTCGTCGATCTGCTTTTTCAGAAAGCTGTAGACCTGCTCGGCGTGATCGGCCGTGACGTGCCGGGTGACGATCGGGCGCCGGCCGGGCGGCAATTCGTCGATCACGGAGACGTCCAGATCGCCGTAGAGCGTCAGCGCCAGCGTGCGCGGGATCGGCGTGGCGGTCATCACCAGCACGTCCGGATGAATGCCCTTTTGCAGCAGCTCGAAGCGCTGCATAACGCCGAAGCGGTGCTGCTCGTCGACGATCGCCAGGCCCAGCCTGGCGAACTCCACGTCCTTTTCGAGCAGGGCATGCGTGCCGATCGCCACGTGCGCCATGTTGGTCGCAATCATCTTCTTGACCTGCGATTTCTCCCGGCTGGTGAACGATCCGGTCAGCGGCAGCACCACGTAGTCCAGGCGGCCCAGCAGTTGTTTGAAGTAGAAGTAGTGCTGGGCCGCGAGGATTTCGGTGGGCGCCAGCACTGCCACCTGGTAGCCGTTCTCGATGGCGATCACGGCGGCTTCGGCGGCCACGATGGTCTTGCCGCTGCCCACGTCGCCCTGCAGCAGGCGGTTCATGGGGCGCGGCGCCTTCATGTCCTGCGCGATCTCACCGAGCACGCGCTTCTGCGCGCCGGTGGGTTTGAACGGCAGCATGGCTTTGACCTTTTCGCGGACCCGGTCGGTCAGCTCGAACGAAATCCCGGGGACCGTGCGCGCTTTGCTGCGCTTCAGCGCCACGCCGCATTCCAGCCAGAAGAACTCCTCAAAGATCAGCCGGAACTGCGCTTGGGACCGGAAGGCGTTCAGCAGGCGCATATCCGCGTCATGCGGGGGAAAATGGGTCTCCCGAACGGCGGTCCAGCGATCCGGCAATTTCAAGCGCTGGCGAATCTCGACCGGAAGGCGGTCCTCCAGCGGGGGCAATTCCTGGAGCACGCGGTGCACCATGGTGCGCAACATGCGCGTGGTG
This sequence comes from Bryobacteraceae bacterium, assembly GCA_035499555.1. GTDB lineage: Bacteria > Acidobacteriota > Terriglobia > Bryobacterales > Bryobacteraceae > Bog-159. Next base: position 3,339 of record DATJYO010000028.1, on the reverse strand, counting down.
ATCTTGGCGGCCGCTTCATAGATGGGCACCACCCGTCCGACGTGCAGCGCGGCCTCGGCTGCGTCGTCGTCATCCACCAGGATTTCGTACTCCGGATGGAGCATCTGCAACTGGCCGGCATAGCTGTCGTATTCCACCTTGCCGAACAGGGCCACCTTTTGTCCCGGCGCGATCACGTTGGCCAGGTATCCGCCATGAAACCATTTGCCGATCAGGATGCCGCGCGAGCGATCGGTGAAGGAGGCTTCGAACAGTCCGAGATTGCGGCGCTTGAAGCCCGAGAGACTGGCCGAACGGACCTCGGCGATCACCGTGGCCATCTCGCCCGGCGCCAGCTCGTTGACGCCTTTCACGTTGCCGCGGTCTTCGTAGCGGAACGGCACGTAGGCCAGCAGGTCCTCCACGGTGCTCAGGCCCTTGGCTTCAAGCATGGCCGCGCGGCCCGGTCCGACGCCCTTAATGTAGGTGAGAGGAGTACTCAGATCCATGCGGCATGGAAGCCCGCGCAGGCGCGAGCCTCCCACCACAGTGTACAATGCCGGGAGTGAAGCTCTTTGCCGTCTTTTCTTTGTGCGCCTGCGCGTGCGCGCTTCCGGCAGCGGCTGCCACGCTGCGGCTGGGCATCATCGGTACCGATACATCGCATGCCACGGCTTTTACGCAAATCCTGAACGACGAATCGTCGCCCGATCACGTGCCGGGTGGCCGGGTGGTCGCGGCATTCAAAGGTGGCAGTCCCGACATTGAATCCAGCGCCAAGCGCGTGGACGAGTTCGCCGACGAATTGCGCACGAAGTGGAAGGTGCAGTTCTACGGCAGCATCGCCGAGATGTGCCGCAATGTGGATGCGGTGCTGCTCGAAAGCGTGGACGGACGCGTGCACCTGGAGCAGGCGCGGCAGGCGATTGCGGCGCACAAGCCGCTGTTCATCGACAAGCCGCTGGCATCCACGCTGGAGGATGTGCGCGAGATCGCGCGCCTGGCTGCGGCCGCCGGGGTGCCATGGTTCAGCTCCTCCAGCTTGCGCTATGGCGAGATCGCCCGCAGCATGAAATTCGCCGACGCCACCGGCGTTGCCACCTGGGGGCCAGGGCCGGTCGAGCCGCATCACCACCTAGAACTTGCCTGGTACGCCATTCATCCCATCGAACTGCTCTACACGCTGATGGGGACGGGATGCGAGGAAGTAACCCGCATCGCGGCGCCGGATGCGGACGTGATCGTGGGCCGTTGGAAGGATGGCCGGCTGGGCACCGTGCGGGCCCTGCGGCCCTACAGCGACTACGGGGCGGTTGTCTTTCGTCCCAAGCAGATTATCACCAGCCCCTCGCGGCCGTCGGGAAGTTATGTCCCTTTGGTGGCCGAGATCATGAAGTTTTTCGAGACCGGCGAACCGCCCGTTCCCAATCGCGAGACGCTCGAAATCTACGCTTTTATGGACGCCGCTCAACGCAGCAAAGATGAAGGCGGCCGGCCTATGCGGTTACGATAGAAGATTGCACTCGGACAAAACATGCCAAATCTAATGGAGGGCAAGCTTGCCCTGATCCTCGGAATTGCCAACAAATGGAGCTTGGCCTACGCCATCGCCCAGGCCTTCTGGCGGGAAGGGGCCACGCTGGCTTTGACCTATCTGGGCGACCGGCAGAAGTTGGCCGTGGAAGAGCTTTCGCAGGGTATGCCGATGGCGGGACTGTGGCCGTGCGACGTCACCAAGGATGAGGACCTCGCCGGGCTGGCCGAGTCGTTACAGACGCTGGGGCGCCCGCTGGACGCGGTGGTCCACAGCATGGCGTTTGCCAATCGGGAAGACCTGTCGCGTCCGTTCGTGGAGACCAGCCGCGGCGGGTACCTGCTGGCACAGGAGGTGAGCGCCTATTCCCTGGTGGCGGTGGCCCGCGCCACGGCTCCGGCGATGACCCAGGGCGGCGCGTTGATGACGCTGACATACCTGGGCTCGACGCGCGTGGTGCCCAACTACAACGTGATGGGCGCGGCGAAGGCGTCGCTGGAAGCCTCGGTCCGCTATTTAGCCAGCGACCTGGGGCCGCAACGCATCCGTGTGAATGCCATTTCCGCCGGGCCGGTGAAAACCGCCTCCGCGCGCGGCATCAAGGATTTCACAACGATGCTCGACTATGTGTGCCAGCGCGCTCCGCTGCGGAGAAATACGGATCCCGCCGAGGTGGCGGATACCGCCGTGTTCCTGGCCAGTGACCTGGGCCGGGGCGTCACCGGCAACACGATTTACGTCGATTCCGGCTTTCAGATTATGGGTTTATAGTGGGACTGGCCCATGAAGATTGAAGTGGTGCTGACCGAGGCGGAGATCGTACAGGAACTCGCCGAGGCCGTGGAGGCGCGGGACCTGCCCGAGAAGTTCTTCTACTGGAGCCCTCCCGCGGTGCGGGCCTGGCTGGCGCGCGCCGCGGCCGCTTTCGGCGATCTGCGCCGCGCCTGGAAGCAGCTTGCGGAAAGACCCGGGGCGTTGCTCGAGTCGTTCCCTGGAGTGGTTCCGGTGATCAGCCTGGGCGCCGGCGATGGCGCGACAGACCGCTTGCTCCTCGACCCGCTGCGGAGCGCACACCGGGACGTGAAGTACTATCCGGTGGATGCCAGCCAGGCGCTGCTGGAGACCGCTTGCGCCGCCGCCGAAGATCTGGACACCGAGACCGCTGGCATCAAGGCGGATATTGCCAGTCCCATGCACCTGGTCTTTGCTTCGGATGCGGCGGAGTCACCGAAGCTGCTGCTGCTGGCCGGCAACACGATCGGTGGGTTTGATCCGCTCGACATCGTGAAGCAGGTAGCCGCCTGCCTGCACGGCGAAGACCGCTGGGTGCTGGATGCCGAGATGTATCAATCGAACGGCAGCCTGCCGCCCGACGCGTCACTGCGGCACTTCGCGTTCGCGCCGCTGGCGGCCCTGGGAGTCTCAGCCGACGAAGGCGAAGTACGTTTCGAGCACAGACAGGATCAGAGCCTGGCCGGGATGCACGTGACGGCCGCGCATTTCCGCCCGGATCGCGATTTGCGTATTGCGCTGCCGGAGCGGGAAGTCCTGGTGGAGCGCGGCGAACGGATCAATCTGAACTTCCGCTACCGGTTCACGCCGGAAGCGCTGCGCGCGCTGCTGACCGAGCATGCTGGGCTGCGGATTTTGCAGGAGGTCGCCAGTCCTGACGGGCGGCATTTGTTGGTGGTTTGTTCGCGATAGAATTGGGAAGAGCGCGCGCCCGTAGCTCAGTTGGATAGAGCGGCTGGCTTCGAACCAGTAGGCCGGGGGTTCGAGTCCCTCCGGGCGCGCCAGAAACCTCCTCAGCTTCAAGCGGTTGCGAT
>DATJYO010000027.1:0-6737 GCA_035499555.1 Bryobacteraceae bacterium | reverse complement strand
GTCGCCCAGCCGGCGAACGCCCTGCTGCTCGTTCCCAGTTGCCCCATGGAGGTAGAGCACCAGAGGAGCCGGATCGGGCGCCGACTTCGGCACGTAAAGCAGGACGTCCCGGGCCTTTCGAAACTCAAGCGGAATCACCCCTACCCTGGTCTCGCCCAGCGGGCTTTCTACCGGCCTGGCCCGTAGACGGACCCCGGATTGTGCTCGCGAGCAGGAGCCTAGACAGGCAGCCAGAAACAGGCGGCGAGTCGTCATCGTGATCTCAGACGTTCGAGCGCCCCAAAGGGCTCGGCCGCACGTAACATTTCCTGGCGGCCGCGCGAAAATGCGTGTGCTATCTTCATTCCGTGAACCTGAGACTCGTGGTGGGCCTGCTGGTCCTGCTGCCTTGCCGGCCTCAGGGACAGCCGGCAACGGAGGCTGCCCAGATCAGGCAACTGATCGCAAACTATGCCGGGGCGGTGGACGCGGCCGATGTGAAATTGGCCGCGCAAGTCTGGGACAACTCGCCAGAGGTCTCCTTCATCCACCCGCTTGGACACGCGCGCGGCTGGGAGCAGGTCAAGGCATTCTACACGGACATCATGGGCGGTCTGTTTTCCGAACGCAAGCTGACGCCGCGCGACATCAACGTGCACGTGTATGGCGACTCCGCGTGGTCCGAATTCTATTGGCACTTTACGGCCACGCAGAAGAAAGATGGCGCGCTTGTGCAGAGCGATGGCCGGGAAACGCAGATCTACCGAAAGAGGGGACGAGGCTGGGTTCTGGTACACGTCCACTATTCGGAGATGCCGAAAGATCGGTAACGCCGCCCACCATATCACCCATAGAGCTGGGACGCCGGGAGCGCCGAGCATCGACACGAGTGTCGATGCGGCCCGCCAGGGGCATGCGCCACTTACGGCGTGGTCGCAGAAATGTCCTTGACAAGAAAAGTTGTCAATGATTCAATAGCCGTATCGATGTTGGCGGTAGAAGTCATTGACGATCCCGGGGCGGCGGCCGTCGCACTGGATCCGGTCCGAAGCCGGCTGCTTGCGGAACTGGCGGAACCGGCCTCGGCCGCGACACTCGCGAACAGGCTCGGGATTGCGCGGCAGAAGGTCAACTATCATCTGCGCGCGCTCGAATCGTACGATCTGGTGCGCGTGGCCGAGAAGCGCCAGTGGGGCGGACTCACCGAACGCAAGATGGTAGCGAGCGCCGCATCTTACCTGGTTTCTCCGGGCGCGATGGGGCCGGTCGCGGCCGATCCGGACCGCAACCCCGACCGGCTGTCGGCCAGTTATGTGATCGCGCTGGCGGCGCGGATCGTGCGCGAGGTGAAGGCGCTTATGACGCGATCGGCCGAAACCGAAAAACGACTCCCGACGCTCTCGGTGGACACCGTGATTCGCTTCCGAACCGCGGCCGACCGCGCCGCGTTTACACAAGAACTGACCCACGCAATCACGCATCTGGCCGCAAAGTATCACGACGAAAAGGCACCGGGCGGCCGGCCGCACCGATTGGTTGCCGTGGCCTATCCGATGCCGGCAAGTGCGAATGCGAAGGAGCAACTATGAGCGTGAAGAAGGAAGCAAATGGACGCCGCTCGATCTCGGTGGAGGTCGAAGTTCCCGGCACTCCCGAGGAGGTTTGGGACGCGATCGCGACCGGGCCCGGCATTTCGAAGTGGTTCGTGCCGGCGCAGGTAGAGCCGCGTGTAGGCGGCAAGACCGTCCTGAACTTCGGCCCCGGCATGGATTCCGTCTCCGAAATCACCGAGTGGGACGCGCCGCGCCGCTTCGCCGCGGCGAGCCACGGGCTGGGACCGGACGCACCGGAGATGGCAACCGAGTGGACGGTGGAGGCGCGCGCCGGCGGCACGTGCACGGTGCGCGTGGTGCACAGCCTGTTTGCCGAAACCGACGAGTGGGACAACCAGTTGGGAGCGGTGGAGAGCGGCTGGCCCTCGTTCTTTGTGGTTCTGCGCATGTATCTGGCGCAGTACCGCGGCCAGCCCGGGGCGCACTTTCAGGTGATGGCTCCGGTGGCGGGCACGGAGACCGAAGGATGGCGCGCGTTGATGGACAGGCTCGGCTTGCCGCCGCTGGCAGCCGGAGCGAAGGTCCAGTCGATGGCGGGGACCGCGCCACTGGCCGGCATCGTGGAAAACGTCGGACCAGAGTCCCATCCGAACCAGGCGATCGTCCGGCTCGACGAACCGGCGCCCGGCGCCGCCGTGCTCAGCACGTGTGGCATGGGGGATCACACGTTCTTTGTCGGCAGCTTCTATTTCTTCGGACCGAAGGCGACGGAGGGATTGAAGGCGGAGAAGGAATGGCAGGATTGGCTGGGGAAGGGCGCCGCAGCGTCTTAGCGGGCGTCAGGATGAACACGATGAAAATCAGGCGGTCCCGAGGTCGTCGCGTTCGAGCATGCCGGCCATCGAACTCCCGAGGTGATGCACCGGTTCCTGGGACAACGGATCACGTCTCCCGAATTTTGAGATAATCAGGTCTGAATTTGCCTGAAGATGGCTGATTCGGGAGGCCTGAATTGAAGACTACTCGCAGAAGATTGATCGGCTACGCCGGTGTGACCGGAGCCCTGGCTGCCGGCGCGGGCGGAGCAGCTCCCGGCGCCCAGTCCGGCATCGATCCCCTGGCGTTCAGCGCGCAGTTCGCGAAGCGGCAGACGGTGCGCCGATACAAACCCGATCCGATTCCGGCTGAACATCTGACCGCGATCCTGGATGCCGCCCGGCGAGGTCCGACGTGCATGAACCAGCAAGCCTGGAAATTCCTGGTGATTCGCGACCAGTCCAAAATCCAGAAGATGCGGAAGAAAACGCTCGACAGGATTACCGCGGCGCTCGATGACGCGGCGGCCAAGCAGCCTGAAGACAAGAAACAGGATTTCGCGGCACGCCGCGCCACCCAGGTTCGGTTTTTCGAAGGCTACTTCACCGCGCCGGTTTACGTAGTGGTGCTGGTGGACCGTGAGGCGCCGTGTGCCGAGTACGCGCTGCGGCACGACGGGCCGATCGCCGCCGGCTACCTGATGGCGGCGGCGCGCGCATTCGGCTACGGCACGGCGTATCTGACGGATGGCATTCCAGACGCGGTGACGAAAGAGGTGCTGGCGATTCCGGAGCGTTACCAGCGGATCTGCATCACGCCGATCGGCATCCCGGATGGGTGGCCCAAGCAGACGGAAAAGAGAAAGCTCGAGGAGATGGTGGCGTACGAAACGCTGCAAGGCCATCCGCCGCTACAGTGGCCGCCCTATCATCCGTTCTGAAGCGGTATTGCCAACGCTACTATTGGTAGCGTGTGGGGGCCTGTAGGAGGGGGCGGGGAGTCGCCTGGTTTTGAGCGCCGCGCTAAACTTCTACCAATGACTCGCCGCACGCTCTTCGCCGCAGCCGGCCTACCCTTCGCCGCATCCGCCCAGGTTCATCGCCGCCCCGGCACGCACCTCAAAATTGGCCTCAACGCCTACTCCTTCAACCGCCCACTCACCGCCGGAACGATGAAGCTGGCTGAAGTCATCGACTACTGCGCGGCCCATAACATCGACGGCGTCGATCTTACCGGCTACTACTTCCCGGGCTACCCCGCCGTCACTACCGACGAATACCTCTACGCCCTCAAACGCCAGGCCTGGCTCAACGGCGTCACCATCACCGGTACCGGCGTTCGCAACGACTTCGCTTCCGCTGACACCGCCCTGCGCAAACAGCACATCCAGATGGTGAAGGACTGGACCGATGTCGCCCGCAAACTTGGCGCCTCGGTGATTCGCGTCTTCACCGGTCCCAAAATGCCCGAAGGCCACAGCTTCGACCAGGTGCTGGAATGGATGGTCCCGGCGTTCCGGGAGTGCGCCGATTATGGCCGGGAGCGCGGCGTCATCATTGGCCTGCAGCACCACAACGATTTCCTCAAAACCGCGGATGAAACCATTCGAGTCGTCAAGGCCGTGAATTCCGACTGGTTCTCCGTGATCCTCGACGTCGGCAGCCTGAGGCAAGGCGACCCTTACGAGGAAATCGCGCGCCTCATTCCATACGCCTGCACGTGGCAGATCAAAGAGACGGTCTGGTACGGTACGAAGGAAACGCCCATCGATCTGCCGCGCCTGCGCGGGCTGATCGAGAAGGCCGGCTATCGGGGCTTCCTGCCTGTCGAATCGCTTGCGCCCGGCGATCCCACAGCGTTCCTGGAAAAGGTCAAAAAGGAGATGCTCGCCTGACGGGCCTTATCGCGTTTCGTACGTCACCATGCCCCGGGTCTGGCGAGCCACCAGGAGCCACTTGCGCGCCCGCTCACGGTCGCCGATCTTGGTGAAGATATCGAAAAGCCCGCGTGAACACGCCGGCGCCTGGTGCTGCACGTAGAACGAGCACTGGGCTTCCAATGTGGTCAAGGCGTCGATGGAGTTCAGAACCGGAACGTCCGGCGGCGGATGCCGCATGTAGATCACGTCGTGGATGTCCTGGTAGACCAGCTTCCACTCTTTCTGCACCGGGTCCGCCAGGGCTGCCGGCAGGTAGTACACGACTCCGGAAAGAGGCTCAAGGCCATCCAGCACGATCACGTCCACGCCATACTGGCTCAGCAGTTCTTCGCTGCTCTTTCCATCGGCGCTGGAGGCGTTCATGATGATGCGCTGCGAATCCTGGTACACCCCTTCGCTCAGCGCGCGGCCATCCAGGAAGACCTGCTGCTCCGGCCACAGGCGCCAAAGCAGATAGCCTCCCTGTCCATAGGAATTGAAGATGTGTCCCCGGATGTGGTGCTGCAGCAGGAAGTCCGCGGCTTTCGCGGGCACCTTCCATTCCGCGCCGCGCAGTTTGATCGCTCCGTGAGCCACCGTCAGGCTCGCCGCAAGCGCCAGGAAGACGGCCATTCCGCCTTCCGCCAGCACCGGCCATTGTCCCCAGCAGAAGAGGAGCGCGATCGCCAGGAGCGTTGCAACGCCGTACCACGGGATCCCCGTGCCGGCGATCGACGCGGCGCCTGCGAGCAGCGCGATTGCCACCCAATCGCGGGCCTTAGTGTTGACGCGCGAAGCCGGCAGATAGGAAGCGATCAGAAAGGCCCCCACAAACGCCGTCAGGACGATATTCCGGTACGCCAGAAGGCCCGACGCGCCGAACGCCACGAGGAGCAGCCAGTCCACAGGACGCGTTCTGCGCCAGTTCAGGGCCAGCACTGCCAGCGCTCCGTAAAGCAGGACCGTGAACGGCGCAAGTTCCCAATACTTCGGACGCTGCCACTCCCAGATGTTGCTCTGCATCGGGCTCGCGCGGTAGTAGCGCATCACCTCGAGCACGTGGAAGCCGTTCGGATTCAGGCCGGAAATCAGGATCGCGCCGAGGCAGAGTCCCCAAAGCTGCTTCTCATCGGCGTGCGGTTTGCCGCGCAACCGCTGCACCAGAGCCTCCCCGCAGTAGGCTCCCATGATGACCCAGCCCAGGAAGAAACCGGCATGGCAGTTCGCCCAGACCAGCAGCAGGGGCGGCAGCAGCCAGAGCCGCCGCCGCGATTCGAGAATCACGAGCGTCAGTCCCAGAAACACGTACGTGAGGTACTGTGGCCGATCCGACGTGAAGTTCTGCGCCACCAAAAGGATTGCCAGCGCGGCGCCAATGGCCCGATAGAAGCCGCCGGTGCGCTGCCAGACCAGGAAGCCTGCCAGGCCGCAGAATGCCGCCAGCCAGATCGCGCGCACCACCACCATGGCCGGAAATCCGCCCAGCGAGTACAAGCCCCAGAGGAAGATTTGCGCCAGCCACTCGTGGGTCAGGTTGAAATACCGTGTGGTCGATTCGCCCGGGTACGCATCCTTCGCCATCGATGTGGTGTAGGCGAACGGATCGGGAACCGGCAGCTTGTGCCGCTGCACCATATACTGTCCGGTCTTCAGGTGCCACCAGGTGTCCGTATCTCCCACTTCGCCGGCCAGCGTGCAGAACAGCAGGGCGGCAGCCAGCGCCAGCACCACCCAGCGCAGCCAGGACGGCGCCGGGACGGGCGGCTTCGCTATCGTCGGGGCTTTGACTGGAGCCGCGGCAGGGCGCGATCGGGAGGGGCGGGCCGGCATGGCGTGAAGATAGCCGATTTTAACATCGCGCCAGAACCTCCTCCGGCGATGCCGTCCCCGTGCCCTTCTTCATGATCGTGATCGACGCCACCACATTGCCGAATTCCACCGCCCGGATTGGATCTCCGGTGACGCGCAGCGCCATCGCCGCACCCGCCGAAAAGCTGTCGCCGGCGCCGCAGATGTCGACGGGGCGCTCGATCGCCCGGCCCGCGACGCGCCGGGTGGAAGCGGCGTCGATGACTTCAGCGCCCTCGCCTCCGTGCGTCACAATCAGCAGCGGTGCTTCCACGTGCGCCCGCAGGGCGGGGAAGTCTACCCGTCCCAGGGCGCGGCGGCAGGCTTCTTCCGCTTCCCGCTCGTTCGGCTTCACGATGACGCCGCGGAAATGCTCCGCCCGCATGCGCGAATCCACCCAGATGATGGTCCCGGGCAGGGCCTTCGCCGCTCGGATGATCGCCTCACGGAAGGCCGCGGTGATCACGCCGCCGGTTTCGGTCTCCGCCTGGTCCGAGATCAGGATCACGTCGTAGTCCGCGGCAACGCGCTCGAAGCGCTCCGCCAGTTCTGTCTGCAAGTGCGCCGCGGGTTCCCGCACATTGACGAAATCCAGCCGGGGCAGATCCTCTTCGCCGGTGCGG
>DATJYO010000026.1:0-14062 GCA_035499555.1 Bryobacteraceae bacterium | reverse complement strand
CCGCGCTTCGTCCATTTCCGCCGGCATGGAATCGATTTCGGTGCGCAGCCGCGCGGCCGCCTCATCCACCAGGTCGATGGCCTTGTCCGGCAGGAACCGGTCCGTGATGTAACGGTTGGAAAGCACCGCCGCCGCCACCAGAGCCGCGTCCTTGATTCGCACGCCGTGGTGGATTTCGTAACGCTCCTTTAGCCCGCGGAGGATCGAAATGGTATCTTCCACCGACGGCTGATCCACCAGCACCGGCTGGAAGCGCCGCTCCAGAGCGGCGTCCTTTTCGATGTGCTTGCGGTACTCGTCGAGCGTCGTGGCGCCGATGCAGTGCAGCTCGCCGCGGGCCAGCATCGGCTTCAGCAGGTTGCCGGCGTCCATCGAGCCTTCGGTCTTCCCCGCTCCGACCACCGTGTGCAGCTCGTCGATAAACAGGATGATTTCGCCCGCCGACTCCTGCACTTCCTTCAACACCGCCTTGAGCCGCTCCTCGAACTCGCCCCGGTACTTGGCGCCGGCGATCAGCGCGCCCATGTCCAACGACACAATCCGTTTGTTTTTCAGGCCTTCCGGGACGTCGCCGCGGATGATGCGCAGCGCCAGACCCTCCACGATCGCGGTCTTGCCGACGCCCGGCTCGCCGATCAGCACGGGATTGTTCTTGGTGCGGCGCGAGAGCACCTGGATTACGCGCCGGATCTCCTCGTCGCGTCCGATCACCGGGTCGAGCTTTCCCTGCTCCGCCAGTTTGGTGAGGTCCCGCCCGTAGCGCTCCAGGGCCTCGTAGGTCGCCTCGGGATTCTGTGAGGTGACGCGCTGATTTCCGCGGACTTCGCGCAGCGCCTGCATCAGCCGTTCGCGGGTCAGCCCGAACTCTTTCAGCATGCGGCCGGCTGCTCCGCCGTCGTCCAGCGCGGCGAGGAGCACGTGTTCCACCGAGATGTAATCGTCTTTGAGTTTCTTGGCCTCGTCCTCTGCTGTGGTGAGCAGGCGGTTGAGCCGTCCGGTGACGTACACCTGGTCCGGCGCGCCGGACGGACTCGAGACCTTCGGCATCCGGTCCAGGTCCGCCTCCAGCCGGTGCAGGAGCGATTCCGGGTTGACTCCCGCTTTCTGCAGGATGGAGGCAGCCAGTCCACCTTCCTGTTCGAGCAGCGCGGCAAGCAGGTGCTCCACGTCGATTTGCTGGTGGCCGTAGCGGACCGCTTTACTCTGTGCGGACCTGATCGCCTCCTGGAGCTTCTCGGTGAAACGATTTATGTCCATATCGCTATTTTGATGCCGAAACCAGCAGGTAAGTAGCGGCATCTATCCGGACAAGGGAGTTCGAGGTTAGCTATGCGTGCCGTTCAGAAACCGTTCTACCGGTTGGCCAGGGTATGGTGTGCCATGATGCACGATCGGGCCAGCTGGCCGATCCACAGCCGATATCGCTGTACGAAGTGCCGCCGGGTGTATTCGGTCCCCTGGTAGCCGGATCAGCCAAACGCCGCAGGCAGAGCCGCGACCGTAAGGGAGCGGGGACTAGAGCTTCGCCAGCGGCCTTTGCCACCGCTCTCTTACGGTCGCGGCTCGGCGTCGGGTGTGGGGTGGCAATGAGATCGGGTCTACTCATACCGCAGCGCCGTCACCGGATCCACCCGCGTCGCGCGCCGGGCCGGCACCAGAACTGCGCAAAGGCAAACGGCCGCCACAGCCGCAACCGCCAGCACCAGGCTGGCCGGGTCGTGCGCCTTGACTCCGTAGAGCTGTGATTCCACCACGCGTGTCAGAGCCCAGGTCGCAGGCAGCCCGGCCGCCAGCCCCACGGCAGCCGTGACCACAACTCCTCTGACGACCATCCGCAGCACCGCACCGCGTCCGGCACCCAGCGCCATGCGGACGCCGATCTCGCGTGTACGGCTCGCCACCGAAGCTGCTGCCATCCCGTATAGCCCCACGCATGCCAGCACCAGTGTGACGGCGCCGAACAGGCTGACTAGCCAGGCGAACAGCCGCTCCTGCGCCAGCATGTCGTCGATCTGGGTGTCCATGGTCTTCAGGTCGATTAGCGGGAGCATCCGGTCCACCTCACCCACCGCGCGCCGCACCCCGGCAAGCGCCCGACCCGGATCGCCGGCCGTACGGACGGCAACGCTCATCTGGCGCGGCCAGCCGTAGGGCCGCTGCGTATACGGGGCGTAGATGGTGGGGCGCGGGTCGTCGCGAACCTCGTGATACCGCGCGTCTTTCGCCACGCCAATCACCTCGGCCTCCGACCGGTCGCCGCGCTCCCAGCGGAAGCGCTTGCCGATCGGCGATCCGCCACCGAAATACTGACGCGCCGCCGCTTCATTGATCACCGCCACCCGGCGGGTGCTCGTCATATCGCCGGGCTCGATATCGCGACCGAGGATAATCGGGATCTGCATGGTACGGCAGAAATCCGGGCCGACGAAGTTGAACCGCGACGACGCCTTCTCCGCCGCGCCCTCCACGCGAAACGTCCCGTTGTCCATCCAACCCGACATCAGGCGGTTTCCCGACATCGTCACCCCCAAAACCCCGGGTACCTGCCGGAGCCGCTCCAGCGCCTTGGTGTAGACCTGTTGGCCGCGTGCGTCGTCGTACCCGCTGCGGCCGGGGGCGATGTCGAACACCACTAGGCGCGAGGCGTCGAACCCGAGCGTTACCGAGTGCAGGTTGGCCAGCGTTCGGGTGAACAAGGTAGCGCCGGCCACCAGCAGCAGCGCCGCCGCCACCTGGACGGCCAACAGGGTCCGCGCGCCGAACGACCTCCGCCTCCCCGCTCCGGCGCCTTCCTTCAGGCCGCTGGCCAGGTCGAGCCGGGTGGTCTGCAACGCCGGGACCAGCGCGAACAGGAGCGTGGCCGCCACCGTCACCGCCGCGGTGAACGCCAGAGCCCGCGGGTCCGGCGCGATATTCTGGCGGATGGCCTGGTTGCCCGCGGAGACCGTCGCCAGCAGGGCGCGCACGCCCCACCAGGCAAAGGCCATTCCTCCCAGGGCTCCGGTGCCGGCGAGCAGGGCACCTTCCGCCATCAGTTGCGCCACCACGCGCGAGCGCTTCGCGCCCAACGCCAGACGGAGATGGATCTCCTTGCGGCGCGCCGCCGCCCGGGCCAGTAGCAGGCCGGCGAGGTTGGCGCACGCCATCAGCAGGGTCAACCCGACCACCGTCAGGAGGATCAGCAGGGGCGTACGATACCGGTCGCGTGTGAACTCGAGGCCCCGGCTGCCCGGCTCGACGATCATGCGCGGCTGGGTCTCCGGCGGGACGGGCAGGGGCAGGTTCGGCGAGAGGATTCCGGTCAGCTCCGCGGCGGCCGTCTCGGGGCGTCCCGATTTCATCCTTCCCATCGCCTGGATCCAGAAGAGGTCCTCTTCAAAGTATGCCGCGCCCGCCTGGAAGTTGTCCCGAATCTGTAGCTTGGCAAGAATCGGCAGGGTGATGTCGATCTGCCTGGTGGCGATCAGCCCGCCGTCGGAGACGCCGAAGAACGATTTCGGCGTCACCCCGATCACGGTGCAGGGCTGTCCATTGATCGAGATGGTCCTGCCGATCACCCCGGGGTCGAGCGCGAAGACTCTTTCCCAAAAGGGATAACTGATCACGGCGGCCGGCAGGCCGTTCGCGGTCTCGTTGTCCGCGGTGATAGGGCGGCCGAGCAGGGTGTCCGCGCCCAGGCCGGCGAAGTAGTTGCCGGTGACCAGCATGCCGCCGGTGTTGAGCGGCTGGCCGTTGGCCACCACGTTGGCGCCGGGCAGCGGGGCAAAGCCGAACACGGAATCGAGGCTCCGGCTGTGCGCCCGCATCTGGGTCAGGACGCGCCAGGAGAAGGTATTCAGCGTGAAGCCGCCGTGGCCGTCGCCGCCGCCGCTCGAATAGGAGCTGGAAAGCTGCAGCCGTTTGGCCCCGCCCCAGCGCAGGATGACCAGTTGTTTCGGGTTCCGCACCGGGAGCGTCCGCAGCAGGACGGCGTCTACCAGCGTGAAGATGGCGGTGTTGGCTCCGATGCCGAGGGCCAGCGAAACAACCGCGACCGTCGCGAATACCGGAGATTTGCGCAGCACGCGCAGGCCGTAGCGAAGGTCGCGTCCGACGCCGCCCAGCCAGCCAGTTTCAGTGAGCCCCATACGTCTCCTTAATACTCCTCGTCCTCGCGAAAGTTACGCGGGTGTCCGCGTGCAGAGGCAAAATCCCGGAAGCGAACACCATTTGCCCGCAGGCCGTGGGACCACGCCGCGAATTCGTGGAACCATACTTGCAGATCTGATACGCCGAAATGCGCGATATTGTTCAGGATCTCCGCTTCGGTTTGCGATTGTTCCTCGGCAAACCGGGTTTTACCGTGCTCGCGGTGCTCACGCTGGCGCTGGGGATTGCCGCCAACACCACTGTTTTCAGTTGGGTGGACAGCATCCTTCTGAGGCCTTTCCCGGGGGCGGCCGATCCCGGGCGGCTGGCAGTCTTCCGCATGATCCGCGCCGACGCACCCAACGGAGGGTTCCATGTCTCGTATCTCGACTATCGCGACTACCGGAAGAATTTGAAGTCGCTGGCAGGACTGGCGCTCCACGATATGCAGGTTCTGGCCGTGGGAGAACCCGGTAGCGCGCAACCGGTCTGGAGCGAGCTGGTCTCCGGGAACTACTTCGCCGTGCTCGGAATGAAACCGGCCCTGGGACGCTTCTTTACTCCCGAGGAGGATGGCGACAAGCCCGGAGCCTATCCGGTGGTGGTCATCAGCGAAGCCATGTGGCGCCGTCAGTTCCAGGAGGATCCACAGATCTGCGGCAAGACCCTCCGAGTGAACCAGCGCCCGTTGACGATCGTAGGGGTGGCGCCCAGAGGGTTCCGCGGGACCATGCCGGGGCTGGCCTTGGACCTCTTTGTCCCCCTCACCATGGCGGTCGAGTTGCACATGTACGATGCCAGCCAGCTCACGTCGCGCGGTACCCACACCTTCATGGGGCTGGCCAGGCTCTCGCCCGGTTTCGATATTGCCGGAGCGCGGGCCGAAGCGGCCGCCTTCGCGCGCACCCTGGAAAAGATGTATCCCAAGACCAATGTCGGGATCAGCGCGGCGGTGGTACCGTTGTGGGAACTCCCGTCCGCCGGCCCCGAACTCCTTCTGCAGCCGCTGCGGATTCTGATGGCGATCGCGATCATTCTGCTCCTCATCGTGTGCGCCAATGTCGCCAACCTGCTGCTGGCCCGAACCTTGGCCCGCCGCCGGGAGCTCGGCATCCGGTTGGCCATGGGTGCCGGCGGCAGGCGGCTCGCCCGGCAGCTTCTGACCGAGTCGCTCCTCCTGGCGTCGGCGGCAGGCGGCGTTGGCATTCTCCTGGCCAGTTGGATTGGCGGCTCGATGATGGCCCTGGTGCCGCATGTCAACGCACCGCTCGCTGATACCTATGAGTTGAGCCGGCGCTCCCTGGTCTTTACGATCTTGATCTGCGCCGCCTCGGCGCTGCTCTCCGGCCTGGCCCCGGCCCTGCTCAGTCTGCGCACCAGCGTGAATGACAGCCTCAAAACGGCAGGCGGCGGGGGCCAGCCGGGTCATTCGCATCGGCTGCGCGACCTGCTGGTGGTGGCCGAGGTCGCTCTGGCCACCCTCACGCTGGCCGGGGCCGGTCTCTTCCTCCGCAGTTTCAGGAGCGCAATGGCGATGGATGCCGGATTCGAACGCAAGGACGTCACGCTGGCGCGCATCCACCTGTCGGGGAGTGGCATGAGCGCGCTGGAGGACCAGGCTTTCTGTCGCCGTCTCCGCGACTTTCTGCGCACGGCCCCGGGGGTCACCGACGCCACCTATTCGAACGCGGCGCCGCTCGGCACCACCGCCGGCCCATGGCGCGATATGGAGGTGGTGGAGGGATATATGCCCGCGAAGGGCGAGCAAATGAGCGTCAATACCAATGTGGTGGCGCCCGATTACTTCAAAACGCTGCACATTCCACTGCTGGAGGGCCGCGACTTTACCGCGCGGGACGAAGGCAAGGCCCCGCCTGTCCTGATTGTGAACCAGGCGTTCGCGGCCAAGTACTGGCGCGGGGCGAACCCGGTCGGGCGGCGGATCCGCATTCAGAACACCTGGTGCACAGTGGTCGGCATGGCCAAAAACAGCAAGTATTTCAACATCGCCGAAGGCCCCAGGCCCCATTTCTATGAACCCGTTCTCTCCGGCTTCGACCCCTGGGATGTATACTTCATGATCCGCTCTGAAGCGCCTATCTCCCAGGTCGCGTCGCAATTGCGCCGCGGCATCGCGCTCGCCGACGGCCGGGTCGCCAGCTACGACGTCATGCCCCTTCGCGAATGGACGGAAGTGACGCTGCTGCCGCAGAAAACCGCCGCCGCCATGGCCGGCGCGCTGGGCCTCCTGTCTCTCCTGCTGGCGGCCGTCGGATTGTACAGCGTCATGGCCTACGCGGTGGCCCAGCGAACCCGGGAGATCGGAATCCGCATGGCGCTCGGCGCGCTCCCGCGCAACGTTCTGGCCGACGTGCTGGGGCATGGCCTCGCTCTGACCGCTGCAGGCCTGACCCTGGGGATCGTCACCGCCCTCGCAGTCACCCGAATGGTGGCGGGCCTGCTGGTGGGCGTCGCGCCGACCGACCCGATCGCGTTCACCGGCACCGCTGCGTTCCTTGGCGCGGTTGCGCTCCTGGCGTCGTATGTTCCGGCGCGGCGGGCGACGCGGATTCAACCCATGGTGGCGCTGCGCTGCGAACAGTAACGCTGCCCCTGCGCTCTATACCGCACATTTAAGACCCAAATACCTGTTTAAAAAATCAACGATCGATTGATTTTTCAGCACATTCGGGCTGGCAAATCGATTGCTTATTGTGCAGAGTTTCGGAAAGGACGGCAACCGCATGATTACTGCGCCTGCGGAAGCGAAGACCGAATTTCTGCGCGCCTTACCGGGCGACGAGATCCGCCAGATCCTCTGGCGCTTTGCGGACCGATTCGATCTGCAAATGCTGGTGCAATCCGTTCGCGCCGTGGCGCGCGGTCCGGTGGCCCGGCTGGTGGCGGCGGGCGCCCGCAACAGCCACGAATGGACGGCCGAAAAGAATAGCCTGCTTCAGGCCTTCGACGAATCCGGCATCACCGGCGTATTCATGGAGCCCTCGCAGGGCGGTTTCATCGAGGGTCCGAAGAATCTTGCGCTTGCGTTGACAGCCTTTGAGTTGGCTTGGGTTGATGCCGGCGCGGCCACCGGAAGTTTGGCCGGATGTTTGGCGCTCTCGCCGATCCACGAGCGCGGCACCGACGCGCAGCGGGACTACTACATGAGTAAATGTGCGCCTACTACGCCTGGCGAAGATCGCAAGCCCTGGCGCGGCGCCTTTGCTCTGACCGAACCGATCCCATATGTCGGAGTTGAAACAGGCATGCTCGGCGGCAAGGTTCGGATCTCCGAATGGAAAGACGGCGAGGAGCCGATTCTGCACGTGGAAAAGCGCGGCCGCTTTATTACGAACGCGGGCTTCGCAGACTTCGTGACGGCGGCCGTCGATTCCGACGATCCTCGAATCAAGGGCTCCTGCATGGTCATTCTGGAGGAAACGGATCCAGGAACATTCGATCGCGGCACGCCCGCCCGCAAGCTCGTCCACCAACTTTCGTCGACCCGCGACCCGATTTTCAATCTGAAGGTACCAGCCAGCCGCATTGTCGGCGGGTATTCGGTCAAAGACGGTCAAATTGTTCCGCGTTACAGCCACGGCGAGATCATCGAGGCCGTCTTCCGCCGCACCCGAGTCACGGTCGCGATCATGACTTCGGCCAAGCTGCTTTCGGCCGTCGAGCCCGTCATCCGCTATCACCGCAACCGGTTCCGCGGTAGCGCGGCGGCCACTCCCGGCCAGCCCCGTTACGATCTCGGCCTGCAGCTCAAAGAGGATTCGGTCCATCGGCTGGTGGAAATTTGGGCTGCCGGCGAGGCCAGCGCCTCGCTCGGGTTCGCCGCTGCCCGCCTGTTCGATCAGCTCGATCCGCTGGAGCGCAAGAAGGACGAAGTACTCGCCCAACGCGGCATCACCGGCTCGGCCGTACTGAAGACGCGCCGCCAGGTGAACAAAGACGCGATCGCCTTCCTGCACGGCGAACGGCCGGAGTTGGCGGACGACATCATGGTGCAGTATGCCATCCTCGATTCTGTCGCCAACGTGCTTTGCCCCGCCTGCAAGTTGTGGAACACGGGCCACGGCGCGCAGATGATGCGCGAGGCCGTCAGCCTGATGGGCGGCTACGGCATCACCGAGGACTGCCCCGGCTTCCTTGGCCATAAGTGGATGGATGCGCAGCTCGAAGCGACATACGAAGGTCCCGAGGCTGTGCAGCGCCGCCAGCTCAGCGTCACCATGGTGGACGAGCTGTTCCTGGCGCAGTTCCGCGACTGGATCCGCGACATGCGGGTCATCGCCAACGATCGTCCGGGCACCGGGGCCTGCGCCCTGGCGACGGCCATGCAGATGTGGCTCTGGACGCTCCAGCATCTGCAGAAATCCGCCGACGCCAACGGCGACAAGCTCTACCAGGGTGCTCGCCAGGGTGTGACCTTCCAACTGGCCGACGCCCTCTGCTGGTTGCTGGCCTCGCGCAGCCAGATCCTCGACCTGCTGGAGCTGGAAAAGAACGGACCTGCCAATCCGGCGCTCGCCGAAGCTCTTCCCGGCGCGATCCAGTTTCTGACCGACCTCTGCCATGTGCAGACCGCGCGCGCCGCGGGGGAAGTGGGCCGCATCTGCTCCACGCTCGCGTTCGGCTATAACCGGCATCCGGCGTGGGACACGGAAGGCTGCGCCACCTGCTACCAGTCCGACGAGCTCGAAGTGCTGGAGAGCCTGATTCCCGGCATCGCGTCGCTCGCCCGCGGCTATACGGACGTCATCGAGGCCGACGGGTCGCACCCGCAGAAGGCCGGCCCGTGCGTGCGGTTTGCCGGGCTCGATCAGTTCGCCCGTCTGCGGGTGCGGCTCGACGGCTGCCTGACCGGCTCGCAGCTGGCGCATGACCGGGCGGCGGAAGCGCTGACGAAGGTCATGATTCCGGAAGCGCTGGATTACCCGGCATGAACCGAGGAGTGAAACCGTTTTTTCACCGCAGAGACGCAGAGACGCGGAGAAAAACATGACAGAGGAACGTCAATTTCTCGACGTCGATATTGTTTGTGTGGGGTTCGGTCCGGCAACGGCGGGTTTTTTAGCGACCCTCGCGCCCCAGCTTCTCAATGCGGATGGCACGCCGGCCATCGAAAGTCCCACCGTGCCGGGCATGCCGCTGCAGGTGGTCTGCTACGAGCGCGCCGACGACATCGGGTTCGGTGTTTCCGGCGTCGTCACGCGGGCCCGCGGCATCCCGCTGCAGTGGATCGACCCGGCGAAAATCCCGATGTCGACCTCGGTGCGGCATGAGCGGGTGGCTTATCTGCTCGATCCTGTTGGGGCCAGCCGCCGCACGCCTGCGATGAAGATGGCGGACCACCTGGTGCGCGGTCTTCGGCTGGCGAAGGACGACGCGTTCGAACTTCCGTACCTGCCGCCCTTCCTCCGCAAGGACGGCGGCGCGATCCTCTCGCTCGGCCAGTTTCTCCAGAACGCCGGCAGCGAGCTGATGGCGACGGGCGCGGTGCAGATTTGGCCCGGAACGCCTGTCGCGCAGGCGCTTGTGGAAGAGACACTGGACACTCCCGCCGTCCGCGGCATCCGCCTTGCCGATCAGGGTGTCGATCGCGAAGGCCATCCCGACGCCGGCTTCATGCCCGGCATGGACGTCCGCGCCGCGCTCACCGTAGTAGGAGATGGGCCGGTCGGCGCCGTGGGCCGGCAGTTGGATCGTGAGCTCGGTCTGCCGAAGGGCCACCATGCGCGCGAATGGGCGCTCGGCATGAAGATGGTCGTCGAACTGCCCCCGGATTCCGTGCTCGAAGCCGGCACCGTCATCCATACATTCGGCTATCCCGAGCCCGAAATATTCGGCTTCCTGTACGTGCTTCCGGACAACCTGGCTACGGTCGGGATTTTCGTGCCCTCGTGGTTCCGCAGCCCGATGCGTACGGCATACCGCTACCTGCAGCACTACATGCTGCACCCGTACCTGTGGCGGTATCTGCAGGGTGGCAAGCTGCGCTCCTGGGGCGCGAAATCACTGCAGGAATCCGGCAAGCGCGGCGAACCCATCCTCGCCGGCAACGGTTTCGCGCGCATCGGCGAAGGCTCGGGCAGCACCAACGTACTGACAGGCTCGGGCGTCGACGAGGCCTGGACCACAGGCTCGCTCCTCGCCGAAGCCGTGGTCGAGCTCGCCCGAGCGGGGCAGCCGTTCACCAAGGAGAACCTGGAGCGCACCTACGTCGCGCGGCGCCGCCGGGCCTGGATAGAAGAGGAAGGCCGCGTTGCGGAAAAGGCGCGCGACGGTTTTCATCACGGTCTGGTGCCGGGACTGATCGGGATGGCGCTGGCCGGTTTTACCAAGGGCCGCCTGGGAGTTGGCGGCGAACCGCGCCTGATGCCGAGTCTCGAAGAGTATTACGCCGGCCGGATTTCCGAGGCCGAGGTCAGTCGCATCGTGGCCGATTGCCGGGCGCGCGGCGTCTCCTGCCACGACGCCCTGATGGACCGCTGCGGCTGGCCCGAAATTCCTATGGACGGCCAGTTGCTGGTTTCCCACCAGGATGCGCTGCTGATGGGCGGCAAGGTACAGGCTCCCGCCGGTTTCGCCGACCACGTCCGCTTCGTCTTCCCCGATTTCTGCGAGCGCTGCGCCGCGAAGACCTGCATCGAGATGTGCTCCGGACAGGCCATCGCGCCCGGCGACGGCGGGGTCCCCGTTTTCGACCGGGAAAAGTGCGTGCACTGCGGCGCGTGCCTCTGGAACTGCACCGCGCCGCTCGAAGACGACCCTACCGGAGGCAACATCGCATTCACCGCCGGCTCCGGCGGCTTGCATTCCACCGAGAACTAAATGCCACAACCCCTTCAAATCGTAGTCTGCGGGAGCATCGTGCCCGACCCGCTGCAAACGCTGGAGCCCGTCGCCGGACCCGCGCTCAAAAATGAATCCATGCTGCCCGCCGTGCTCGACCCATGGGCCGGCCACGCGCTGTACGAAGCCGCCAACCTGGCGCGCACCGTTGTGGGCTCCAAGGTCTGGCTGGTCAGCCTGGGGCCGAAAGCCAAGCTACAGCAGGTGATGATGACGGTGGCACAGAAGGCTGCGTTTGAGCTGGTCGCGCTCGATGGGCCGGCCTCCGGCTTCACGGATGCGTTCGAGACCGCGGCTGCGCTGGCCGGAGCGATCGAAGGCATCGCGGGCCTGGACACGTCGCGTTTGCTGGTCTTCGGCGGCTGGGAATCCGCGAGCCGCGGCGCCGGCGCGACGCTGCAGATGGTGGGCGAGCGCCTCGGCATTATGGAGCAGTTCCAGGGTGTGGACCGCATCACCGTCCGCGACGATGGGAGCTTCGAGGTGCTGGAGCGCATCGAGGGCGGCAAGCATCTGGTTTCCATCTGCGCTGCGCCGCCCGCGGTGCTGGGTTGGGCGACGGGCTATCTAGGCGAGCCGCGCAACAACCCGCAGCTCGGCATGGCCAATATGCGCGCGATTCTGCCGGCGTTGCAAAAGGCTAAGCCCGCCGCGCTGCCCAGCACCGGCCTATGCTTCGGTTCGGTGAGCTTGCCCAAGCAGCAGCGCGAGACGCGCATTGTGAAGGACATGCCTGCCGAAGAAGTCGCCCGCGAAATCGTCGCCTGGATTGGAGAGGAATAACCGTGGAACCGATTCTGCTGCTTGCGCACACCGAAGAAGACGGCCGCCTCGCCAAGCCCGCGCTGGAAGCACTCGGCGCCGCGATTGGACTCGGCGGTGAATTGACCGTCGGACTCGTCGGCCGCGACGTGCAGTGCGGCGCGAATCAGATCGCCGGATCGGGCGCGCGCATCCTCGCCGTCACGGGCGCTGAATTCGCCGAGCCGCGCTACGCTACCGATGCCGCCGCGGCGGAGGCTCTCTGCCGTGCTGCTGGAGCCGCGATTGTAGTCGCGCCGGCTACGTCGCGGTGGGCGCGCGTGCTTCCGGGCGTCGCCCATCGCCTCGGCGGACGAGTCGATACGCACGCCACGCGACTGGCCATGGAAAACAGCGTTCCTACCGTGACCCGCTGGTTCTACCGGCAGCGCATGGAGGCGGTGCTCACTCGTTCGCAGCGGCCGTGGATTGTCCTGCTGGAAGGCGGCTGCGCGCCGGCTTGGGACGGGTCGGCAGGCGAAAGCGCCTGCCCCACTTTGGTGGAAGCGAAGGTGGATACGCGCACTACCATTCAAGGCGTGCATTCCCCGCAAGCCGGCCAGGAAACCATCCGTCCCGACGCCAAGCTCCTCTTCGTCGCCGGCGCCGGTTGGACCAAGAAGCAGTCGGACGGCGGTGTGCACGCCGCCGACGCCGAACAGCTCATCCTCGGCTTTCTGAACGCATCGAAGGCCTCGCTCGGCGGCAGCAAGTCGCTGGTGGATCTCAGCGGCGAAGGGCAGGCCGTACTTGGCTTCATGACGCACCTGAACCAGGTCGGCCAGACCGGCTCCACCCCGCGCCATCCCAAAGGCCTTTCGACCTGCTGCCACGGCGAAGAGCCCCACGCCGTCGGCTGGCGCTTCATCACCGAGCGCCGCGCCATCAACCTCGACGCCAACTGCGGATGGGCACGGGGGAAGGCGGACGTGGTGTATGTGGCCGATGCGTTTGCGGTGATGCGGAAGGTGAACGAGTTACTTGGCGCGTAGTACGATACTCCGCAGATGGTGATTCCGGGTCCCGCTCCGAGAAATGTACCGCGGGGATGGAATTCGCAGGTTGCAACCGTAGACTGGTAGGGGAGTCAGCGGAGCACCGTGAACGCCAGTCGCCGGTTCGGTCCGAACCGAAATACGGCGAAGTGATCGTCCAGTGAGGCCGCGCGCTCAATGCCGAGGCGGCGCATCACCGCGAAACTGGTGCGGTCGACGATGGAAAAGTCTTGATCGCGAAAAGTGCGTCCGATGTCCCACGCAGAATCCAGATCCGCTGGACGTACCGTTTCCACCGTGGCCGCTCCCAGGCGCAAGCCCTCCCAAAATCGCTCGGCCGCACGCCGGCCGAGGCGGTGCCGGATCAACGTCCAGGTCTCGATCAGAACGTGATCTGAGGTAATCAGCGGTTCGCCGGCTGAGAGAATGGCCTTCGCTCGTGCATTACTGACATCGGATCTGTCCGCCGCGGCATACCAAATCGACGTGTCGACAAACAGGCTCAAGCGGACCGCCGCCGGCGCGGGCGCGCGGCTGAGGTGAACGCTTCGGCAAGCATGGCATCTTTGTTTCCGGCGATATCGGATCCGCCAGAGGAGCCCAGATCGAACAACACCGCGGGATTCGACGCTTCTCGGGGCCCTTCCAGGTCCCGCGAAACCAGCCGCCGGATATACTCAGCGAGCGACAGGCCCATGTCGCTGGCACGCTGGCGGGCCCGGCGTTGCGTTTCGGGATCCAGCGTAATCTGGGTGCGCGACATCATGATGGCACCATCATAGCGCAGGCCGCCCGCTCCCTGACGGTCGCGGGGTCTACACGCTTGCGCTCTTAATCAACTGCTCCGCGTGCTTCAGCGCTTCGGGTGTCAGCTTCTGACCCGAGAGCATTCGCCCCACTTCGCGAGTCCGCGCAGCCGAATCGAGTTCCTCTATCACCGCTACTGTGCGGCCCTTCGATTCCTGCTTTTCGACGCGGTAATGATGATCGGCGAACGACGCCACCTGCGGCAGGTGCGTGACACACAGCACCTGGCTCGCCGCGGCCAGCTTCTTCAGGCGCCGGCCGATGCCCTCGGCTGCTCCGCCGCCAACGCCGGTGTCGACTTCGTCGAAGACTAGGGTGCGAATCATGGAGCGGTTGGCAGGCGAAAGCGCCTGCCCCACGGACGTCTTGAGGGCCAGTGCCAGACGCGAGATTTCGCCGCCCGATGCCACCTTCTCCAACGGGCGTGGCTCTTCGCCGATGTTGGGTGAAACCAGGAAAGCCACGCGGTC
>DATJYO010000025.1:0-123957 GCA_035499555.1 Bryobacteraceae bacterium | reverse complement strand
TTTCTGGAGGTACGATAGTGGTGGAAGGGTCGATCCGCACTATCTACCTGGAACCTCCCAGCGTCCAGAGTCCACCCATCCTTAGCTCACCCCTTACCCCTATTTTCGCGCCGAATCCCGGTCCGGTCAAACCGCCTGCATGTCAAACTGGATATGAGCCGCAGCCTCTGACTCAAACACCGTACGGCCTCGGGGATTTTACCTGCGTGCCAATCCCAGGATACACTCCGGGCAGCAGTGCGCCCGGCGTGCCGCCCCATAACAATCTCCAAACGAGCGCGCCCGAAATACCGCCACCCGCCGGGCCACCCCCATACGTGGCTCTGCCCACGCCAACTCGCAAGCCGGGACCCCTGGTCCCGCTGTGGCACATGGGGTGAAATGATCGCTCGAGACACTCCATTTTCAGTCGTACTGGCCACGTGGCTAACCATGCACGCCGTAGCGGGCGACTCACAGGCCGGCAAGCTGCACCAACTGCGATTCAGTCCGGACGGCCATTACGTGCTGGCGCAGGATGATACGGAAATAACCGTGCTGACACTGTCGCCGTTTGCCGTCCTGTTCGGGATCCACGCCGTTGACGCCACAGATGCCCAATTCACACCGGACTCGCTTGATATCACCTTCATAAGCACATTTACGCGTGTCAGCCCCCAGCGGATAACTTACGTTAAGTCAGCCGCTCACATAGAACGCTGGAGCATCGCTGAGAAGAAGCGCATAGCTTACGTGGATATCCCGGCGTCGGGCTGCGGTACGGCGGCTCTATCTCCGGATGGGCGCACGTTTGTCTGCAATGACTTTGAAGGCACCCTACGAATCGTGGACACGGACAGAAGTCAGACAATATTCGAGAAGACACAGTTCATCAGGTTCGTCGTCCAGTGTACCATTACTCCTGGCATCGGACCCGACCAACCGTGTGATAGGCTTGCCGGGGATCTGGGCGCGGCGGAATTCCGATTCTCGCCCGATGGACGCTTTCTGATAGCGGTCCCCTTCAATGCCAAGGGCCGTACAATCGTCTGGGACCTGAAGAACCAGGCGGTAGTCAAATTGACAGGTGCCCTCAAGCAGCTGCAGAAGAGACCTCGTCCCCTTCTTTGCTCGTTTACGAGCAGCGACCGACTGCTCATCGCGTGTACCTGGTGGCCCATCAGGCACGGAGCTGTCCTCGCAAAGCTGATCTCTTTTCCTTCCGGAAAGACGCTATCCCGGCCACGAATTCCCCTCGGGCCGGTGCACAGGGCGGCCGACCCTAACTACGTTCTGGTGCGTCCGTTTGGGCGTAACGCATTCACCGACGATCCAAACGCCGGGCGCGCAGCGGCAGCGGAGATAGACACGGGTAACGTGATAATCAGCGACACACCGGCCCTGGACGTTTTCGGCGGTTTCTATGTTGCCGAACCGAGCCCCGGCGTGGTCGGACTCTATGAGCGCGGTAAAGGACTTCAGTCCAGTGTCGCGCTTTACAGGAGATGACCCATGGCAAAGCCCCGCGCATACAAGGCCGACACGAACAATGGCCAGATGTACCAGAGGGTTGACTCCGTCAATGGCGAGACCATCACCTATCAGTACGACTCGCTCAAGCGGCTGATCAGGGCCTACACGACCAGTGCAAGCTGGTCGGAGAACTACACCTACGACGGCTTCGGCAATCTGACGCAGACCTCCGGCAACGCCCCCAGCGTGCCGGCCCTGACGCTCAGCGTGAACCTGGCCAACCAGGTCACCTCGATTCCCGGCGTTAGTTATGACGGCAACGGCAACGTCACCCAGGTGGGTGCGTCTCCAGGCACCACCATGGGCTACGATGTGGCCAACCGGCTGGCCAACGTCACCACCTCGGGCGGCACCGGCGCCTACGCCTACGATCCGTCGAATCAAAGGACGTACTATCGGCAGACCACCAGTGGCGGAACCACCGAGACGCTCTACATCTACGGCCTGGATGGCAACAGGCTGGCTGCTTATGGCCTGGCTTTAAGCGGCGGCAACATCAGTCTTACCCTGACGAATATCAACGTGTACTTTGCCGGCAAGCTGATCAGCGCCGAGGGTAACGCCGTCGCCGTGGACGGCCTCGGCTCCATCCGGTGGTCCGCCGGCAGTAGAGGCACGACCCAGACCCCGTACGGTCCCGGCGACTTCACCTGCGTGCCGATCGCAGGATGGACGCCCCCAAGCAGCAACCCCGCGCCTGCGGCCCACAACAATCTCAAACGGGTCGTGCCCGAGGTTCCAATTCCGGCATCCGACCCAGGCCACCCGTGGCACAGGGAATGATGACTGCCAGACATCGCACCGTGCTCGTCATGGCGGCCGGGTTGTTGCATGTCTCGACTGCCTGCGCCGTTGACACTAGCAAAGCGACCCAAGAGCTACAGTTCAGCCCGAACGGTCAGTACGTACTGGCACAGGACGACGCCGAAATCAGTGTACTCAGCGTCCAGCCGTTAGCGGTTTTGTTTCGCATCCCGGCCGATGACGCCACTGATGCCCGGTTTGCGGCCGACTCATTGGACGTTGTGGTGGCGAGATCGGTCACCCACGCCAGTGAGGAAAAGGTGACCGTCGCGAAGTCGGAAACCTGTGTGGAGCGGTGGAGCGTCTTGAGCCGAGTTCGCGTCAGATCGTTAATAATACCAACCCTTGCGTGTGGCACGGAGAGGCTATCCCCAGGGGGTGGCGTCCTGGCGTGTGTAGACTTCGCGGGCACACTCCAACTTGTTGACACGACGACGGGTGGCACACTCCTTGTTAAGAAGAGATTTGCGCAGCCATTGGTCATGTTCCCTCCCTCACCCAGCCGTGTCCCAGGCGGCACGACGCTGATTAACAATAACGTCGGATCTGCGGACATAGGTTTTTCAACCGACGCCCAGTTCCTCGTGGCGTTTCCCCACGCCTATGGGCGCTCCATCTGCTGGGATCTGCGCAACATGAAGTATCTAGCCCTGAACGGTGGCTTGCGAGAGATCAGGCAGGGCGTTCCCAACAATGTTCACTTCGCCTTCATCTCGCCGGACCGACTGATCCTCGCAAGCCATGGGACCTTTTTCGCTAAAGGCGGCCTCGTGTCCGATAAGCTCGTTGCGGTTCCATCCGGAAGGGTGCTCTCCGAACTGAGATTGCCTGCGGGAGTATTGTATCGGGCAGCGGACCCAGGTTTCGTCATTATTCGTCCCTTCCTAGAGCCGGGCGAGGCAGTTCAGCGAGCCGTCGCTGTGGAACTCGCCACAGGAGAGGGCATCATCAGCGAAACGGCTGCGCTGGACGTGCTCGGCCGATACTACGTCGCAGAATCCTCGCCCGGCGTGGTAGGGCTCTACCAGCGCGGCAAGGGCCTTCAGGCTACCGTTACGCTCCATAAGAAGTGATCGCCGATGGCGATGAGGATCGCCAAACCCGGCACGATTCATCCGGTATTGCTGCTTTTTCCTAATTTCATCCCACAACTTTTTCACAGGAGTCTTCGTGCCACGCTCCATCGCAGCCTGAATGTCGGCGTCTGGCGGTCCTTGAGCGAAAACTGCGAGGGCCATTGTTGCCACGAGGATTAAAAGGTGAACGGGGTTCATATTCAGCAACAAAGCAACGCCTTCATTACCCTGGATAACGGCCTCGACCTGGCTACAGATGGCGCATACCCCGGCAGGCCGGATGCAAGCGTCAGTACGGATAGCGGCTGTTGATTTCACGGAACGCGCCGTGGAGGCGACGGAGCCAGGACTCGCCGGGGAGGAACCGCAGGGGTAGTCACCGGGCACGGCGGTACTATTGCATCATGCGACCCCTTCGGTATTCCATCAACGTCACATTGGACGGGTGCTGCGATCATCGGGCTATCATCCCGGACGAAGACTTGCATCGGCACGCAGCCGAGAACCTGGCCCAGGCCGATGCGCTCCTCTGTGGCCGGGTGATTTACGAAATGATGGAGGCGGCGTGGCGGGGGCCGGGGCCGGCGGGCACGAGGCCTGAATGGATGGAACCGTTCGCCCGGACGATCAACGCGGCAAAGAAGTACGTCGTGTCGAGCACCCTGGAGCGGGTTGATTGGAACGCGGAGCTGGTGCGCGGCGACCTGGGCAAGGCCGTTCAGCAGCTCAAGCAGGAGCCGGGTAAAGGGCTGTTCGTGGCCGGCGTGAAGCTCCCGCTGGCGCTGGCGGAGCTGGGACTGATCGATGAGTACGAGTTCATGGTGCAACCCAGGCTGGCGGGGCACGGGCCGACGTTGTTGGCGGGGCTGTCGCGGCCGGTGGACTTGAGGCTGGTGAGCCGGCTGGAGTTCAGCTCGGGGGTCGTGGCGATGCGGTATGAGCCGAGAAGATAGGGCAGTGGGCTGGTTAGGGCAAGAATATAGGGCGAAAATATAGTTGACTCATCGGCCGAGGAGGGCGGCACGGAAGAATCTGGCCGGCTGTCCTTTGGTGTCTTTTCGGCTTATTGTTCTGGTACAGGAGATGAGTTGATGGCAGCATTTGCATATTGTGATAACAGCCAGACGCGCGAATGTTCGTCCACGAGGTGGCAGGTAATAGGTGGCATCCTGGGGGACAAGACGTCTTTTGACGGACTTGAGAATTCTTGGAACCGCACCCTAGATCATTTCCAGCTGCGTTATTTTCACATGAGTGAGTTTACGGTATCTGCTCACAACACCCCATTCGAAAGACTAAAGGGAGATGAAGGTGCTAGAGCAGAAATCCTAACAAAGTTCGTGGATCTGATTTGTGACCGAGCCTTTGAAATCAGCCTCGTCAGAGGAATCTGTGGGTCACTGATACGGTCGAGTGGTGCCGGGAGGGTCGGCTTGGGTAGCCGGCGAACCCGCTGCCGGTGGGACGTCGGTTTTTTTCGTAGCCAGTTGCCTTTCGAACCAGTTTGAACTCCCCGGTAAACTTTACGCCGTCAGTCAGTAGTTATGCCTAAGACCTCCGACCAGCGGACTTGTGTCTCAGGCGTGCAAGCCGACGTTCATAGGTCAGGCATGAATGCTGACCTACTTCGCGTCGGCGGGCTTGAGGTAGAAGACTGCAATGGCGTGAGCATCGCCGAGAGTCACAGTGAGCGGGAATTCGTCCGAGAACTTTCGGGGCCCCGACACGAAGCCGAAAGCCGCCTTGAAGCCCTTTGGGATTTCTATTGAAACTTGGTACGTCCCTCGAGGAAGGTCATACACTTCGAACACGCCTTTGGCGTCGGTGATAGCGGTGGTGGCCGGGTCGCTGCCCTGTCTGAGTTTCACGGTCGTGCCTAACAATGGACGGCCTGACTCGCCCAACGATTTCACCTCGCCAGAGATGCGAGTACGTTCGGCCGATGCTGGCAGAGCCCGAAGGAATCGCAGGTCGTCCGCAGCTTTTTCCGGGTCATTTGAGCGATCGCAGCCGGGTGACATCCATGCCCCACCCTGTTGCACGTTCAAGTACAGCAGACGGCGCCACCCTCGAGAATATTTCAACTCACAGTCGTTCCCAGTTTGGTCGATTTGGATCAACTGACCTTTCTGGACGCCTTTGAACGCCTCTTCAACACGAACGGTGGCGTGCTGTGGTTGGAACCGTTTGTTGGCAACGAACTCCGGCGATGCCGTTACGACTTGTCCCACGAAAACGAGGGACGAGCGTTGCCATTCCAGTTTCGGCGTCAGGAATGCCCCGCAGACGCAACCAGCCGCGTGGCTGGCGGCGAGCAGGGCGAGAATCGCGATACGGTGCATGGGGCTCATGTCAGTAGTGTAGAACGCGCGTGGCGAAGGGGCACAGCTTATCGCGGCGGAAACGCGAACTGGGCCTCGGGAGCGGTTTATGGTAGAGGTTTCGCCGCCGCTCGCCTACGCGCCATGGAACTGATCACGATCTTAAACCGCTGCCATCGTTTCCGAGGTTTTGTCAACCAGCACGCCCACTTCGGTCCCGACAAGAAGAGCATCGAGGTCGCCGTGCGACTCGCTTCGTCAGCACCGCGAACTGATCCTCAACTATTTCCGCGCTCAGAAGCTTATTTCCAGCGGCGTCGTGGAGGGCCTCAACAACAAAGCCAAAGTCACCATGAGGAACTCCTACGGCTTCCGCACCTTCCGTGCCCTCGAACTCGCCCTCTATCATTCACTTGGCAAGCTGCCCGAGCCCGAATCCACCCACGAGTTTTTCTGACGAGTCTGAAATCATTGGGGTCGCCGTGTCTGTAGATGACCTGGATAGGTTCAACGATCTCCATAATCTGCGGGCTACTTCCTTCGAAGTGGCGGCAGCATTCATCAAGATAATCGCCGAAGACCTCGGGTGCGCGCAGTGCATTTTCGACAAATTCAAAGGTTGCTCGAAGGCCATCGCGCGCGCTGATAATTGGCTAACGGCCCACGCTGATTACAAGCATATTCCGGACACGGTATCGGCAATGCCTTGTCCGTGTCCAGCACATTGCACGCCGGCCCTCCAAGCGGCTGATATTATCGCGTGGGAAGTCCGCAGATACTGGGACACAACGTTTAAGCAGAACTATTTCAGTGACTTCGAATTCAAGGCGCGAAAGCCGATGGACCGCTTCTCGCGACGGGATCGCCGACCTGTTACAAGGCGCATTGAAGCCCGCGAATTATCCGCCTATTTCACGGGATGTGATCAAGCCTTGCTGAGGGAGTCGTTTTCGGTGAAGTGAAGCTAGCAGACATTTGGGATGCCGCGATCCGAATACGAGGCGTTCGAGTGTCTGGTGAGACAGAGTGTTATCCGGACCCCACTCCGAGATCCTGCCCGGGAAGCGGGGCATCAAAAACGGGTAGAAGCGAACCTAAGGAAGCGCGGCCTAAAGCGGAAGGTCAAGCCTCCGCCCCGGACCAAGTGGCGGGGTCCCTTTTTTAGTGGACAAGAGGTGGCTCCGGATGCTTGCGCCTCTCGCGCCCGGCATCTGTTTCTGCGGGCGGCGGTATTGCTCGTAAGTACGCAATCACCGAGTCTGTTAAAACGTGCGGAAGAGCCCCGTCTAAAGGCTCGGGGACGATAAACATCCCAGGGATCCGTCCAAAACTCAAAATGGCTGGGAGCCTTCAGTCCTGATAGTGTCGCAACAATGTTGGAGCCAGGATGTTCCCTGGCGAGTTGATGGGAGTCACGGGGATAACCCGAACGGGCAATTGACCTCACTTCGTAAACGCAAATCGTGTCGATGAACTCCCAACGGCCACGAATGCTGGCCTTCTCACAGGACGGAGCAGCCCAGATGCTCGCCCGGTATGACCGTGGTGCCAAACACCATGCACCCGACCCTTTTCCCATCATGCGCAGTTAGGTTCGCGAAGACCTCGCAAACGCTCATCGGCCGGCCAGACAGGCCAGATCCGAGGATGAAGGACAGAACTATCATTTTGACGGGCACGGATCGGCTCAGCAGGAATGTCGGCCAGCCTGGTTCGATGACGCGTATGCCGGCAGGGGCCGGATGCAAGCCTCAGTGCGGAAAGCGGCCGGTGAGCTTGCGGAACGCGCCGTGGAGGCGATGGACCCAAGGCTCGCCGGGGAGGAACATAAAGGGGCACTCGCCGGGCACGACGGAGATGCCTTGCGCCTCGCAGAAGCGGATGGTTTCCGGGGTGGCGGAACCCTGGCCGGCGCCGCGAAACATCCAGACGCGCTTGATGCCGGCGGAGGGGCAATCGTGCACCAGGGTTTCGGTGACGGCGGCGGGGGTCATGAAGAGGGCGCCTTCGACGGGCGGCTCCACATCCGCGAGGCGCGCGAAGCAGCGCTGGCCTTCCAGGGCGGGCGCGTCCGGATTCACCGGCACGGGATCGTAGCCTTTGGCCTGGAACTCGCGGAAGAGGGAGCGGGAGAAGTCGGTAGCATCGCGGGACAAGCCGACGAAGGCGAAGCGCTTCAGGCCGAGGAAGCCCCGGATGGTGTCCATGGAAGTCATAATCGGACTCAGATGTCCTGATTGTAACGCGAGTCGCCGGACCGGGCGCGGCTAACCTGGGGGCGGATGGCGCGTCTCACGCATATGAAACAGTGGACGCTGGCTTTCCGCGCGCTCACGCGGCGCAAGGGGTTTGCCACGGCGGTGGTGGCGATCCTGGGCCTGGGGATCGGGGCCAATACCGCGGTCTTTTCTGTGGTGGACGCGGTTTTGCTGCGGCCGCAGCCATATCCGGATGCGGGGCGGCTGGTGACGGTGATGGAGGCCAATCCGTCGCAGAGCGAGCGGGTGAGCCTGCTCGCGCCGGCGCGGCTGGAAGACTGGAACCGGATGAACCGGACTTTCGAGGGGATCGCGGCCAGCTACACGGAGAACTTCACGGATCTGAGCGGGAGCGAACCGGAGCGGCTGGCGGGAAGGCGGGTATCGCCCGGCTATTTTCGGGTGTTCGGGACCAGGCCGGTGCTGGGCCGGATTTTCACGCCGGAGGAGGAGCGGGACGGCGGGCCGAACGCGGCGATGATCAGCTACGGGTTGTGGTCGCGGCGCTATCATCGGGCGGCGGACGCAGTGGGCAAGCGGCTGATCATCGGCGGCAAGGGTTTCACGATCGTGGGGGTGATGCCGGCGGAATTCACGAGCGCGGAAGTGGATGCCTGGCTGCCGGCACAGGTGAACGCATTTCTGATGCGGCTGCGGGACGCGCGGTTTTATGCGGGTGTGGGGCGGATGAAGCCGGGCGTCACGGTGGCGCAGGCGCAGGCGGACCTGGCGCGGGTGCAGCAGCGGCTGGGCGAGCAGTTCCCGGCGACGGACAAGGGCTGGTCGGCGGAGGTGCGCGATCTGAAGGAGGCGCGGGTGGGGCAATACCGCCGGACGCTGCTGTTTGTGTTTGGCGCGGTGCTGCTGCTGCTGCTGATCGCGGTGGCCAACATCGCGGGGCTGATGCTGACGCAATTGCAGCAGCGGGAGCGGGAGATGGCGATTCGCAGCTCGATCGGGGCGCGGCGGGGGCAGATCCTGGCGGCGGTGATGCGGGAGATCGCGCTGCTGGCCGGGATCGGCGCGGCGGTGGGCTGCGGGGTGGCGGCGTGGCTGTTGCAGGCGCTGGGGCGGATGTTCGCGACGCTGCCAACGGCGGGGCGGCTGCAGATGGGCTGGACGGCGCTGGCGTTTGCGGCGCTGGCGGGAACGGGGGCGGCGATGCTCTGCGGGCTGCTGCCGGCGCTGGCGGCCACGCGGGCGAACCTGGCGGCGATTTTGGCTCAGGCGGGACGCGGCGGATCGGGCCACACGCACCAATGGCAGCGCGGGCTGGTGGCGGGGCAGGTGGCGCTGACCGTACTGCTGCTGGCCAGTGCGGGGCTGATGCTGCGCAGCTACTACAACCTGGCGCACGTGGACCTGGGATTCGACGCCAGCCATACGATGACGTTCCACATGGGCGCGGCGTGGGACGAAGACCGGGCGCGGGTGGGGCAGTTGCAGGAGGCGCTGCTCGACCAACTGCGCGCGTCGCCGGGCGTGCAGGCGGCGGGGTTCGCCAACTTCCTGCCGGCCAGCGGCGCCACGCTACGCTACCAGGTGCAGTTGGTGGAGACGGCGGCGGCGGGCGATGGGGGGAGGATCACGGCGGGGGAGCGCAGCATCTCGCGCGGTTATCTGGCGGCGATGGGGGCGCCGATTCTGGCCGGGGCGGATTGTCCGGAGCTGCGGCAACTGGCCTTGTGGAAGGCCGGCAAGGTGCTGGTGAACCGGCGATTCGCGGAGATGTTCGGGGGCGGGCGCAACCTGGTGGGGCAGCATCTGCGGATGTTGGACCAAGGCTACGCGCCGGATGCGCGGGCCGCGGAGATCGTGGGCATTGCGGGGGATGTGCGGGAAGACGCGGCGAACGTGGCGCCGGGACCGTTCTTCTACGTGTGCCTGGCGCCGGGCGGCTGGCCGGATCCGGAGTACGTGGCGCGGACGGCGGGGAGTCCGGCGGCGCTGGAGCAGGCGATCCGGGGAATCGTGCGGCGGGTGGATCCGTCGCGGGCGGTGTTCGGGGTGAAGAGGGTGAACGAGGTGCTGGAGGGATCGCTGGAGGAGCCGCGATGGAAGAGCCGGGTGGTGACGGTGTTCGCGGCGGCGGCGATGCTGCTGGCGGCGGTGGGGCTGTACGGGCTGGTGGCGCTGATGGTGACGGCGCGGACGCGGGAGATCGGGGTGCGGATGACGCTGGGGGCGCAGCCGGGGCGGATCGTGGGGGGACTGCTGGCGGGCGTGGGGCGGCTGGTGGGGATCGGTGCGGGGGTGGGGCTGGGTTTGACTTGGATGGCGGGGCGGGCGATGCGGTCGCTGTTGTACGGGGTGAGCCCGATGGATGTACTGACGCTGATGGGGGCGGTCGGTTGTCTGGCGGCGGTGGCGGCGGTAGCGGCGTGGGTGCCGGCGCGGCGGGCGGCGCGGATCGATCCGCTGGCGGCGATGCGGGGGGAGTTTTGACACAACCACTCGCGTCTGATCGAGTTGAAGTGTTCTTGCTAAGTCTTGCCAGGCATTAACCCTTTTTCGTATGCGCACCAGCAAATTCGTGACCATCTCATTGCCGCCGGAGCAGCACAGGATGGCGGTACGGCTGGCCAAAAAACAGAGCCGGACCATGAGTGAATTGTTTCGCGAGGGGTTGCGGCGGCTGGAGCAGGAGGAAAAGCGGCGGCAACATCCGCTTAACCTGGCGGAACTGGGCGACGTGCTGCGGGCCATTCAGCAATCGGCAAAGGCGGTGGGCCTGGACAAGGTGAGTGGGCGCGAGATCAATGCTGAAATCAGGGCAGCTCGCAAAAACATCCCGGCGCGGGCCAAAAAACCTGCTGACCAGCGCAGCCGATGATCAGGGTTGTAATTGACACCAACGTACTGGTGTCTGCGCTTTTGAACGCGCACGGACCCGCTGCCGCCGTGCTCTTCGCGGTGGCCGACGGCCAGTTGCGATGGTGTGTATCGCCAGACATCTTAGCCGAGTATGAAGCCGTGCTGCGGCGTCCCAAGTTCTCGTCTATCCCGGCCGATTTGATCACCGCGTCGAGAGGGCTGGTTCAAGTCAAGCTGCTCCCAAACGGCGTTTATAGGCCCGCGCCGTTGAACTGGAAGAAGACACCGAAGGCCGCTCGTTCGTACCATGTTGAGTATCCTTCTTTACTCGGTCTGTACGCACGAAAGTCGAAATTGAATCCGACGTTCTTCGTGGCGAACACGTTCACGCCACCGCCAAAGTTGACGTTCCATGCCGCTTCGCCGGCGCCGACGTCCATGCCAATCGCGCTTGCACTGACCCCTAAATGGCTCCTACCGAAACCGAATGTGCCGTACGGAACCACTCTCGTGCCGGTCGGGATCGTGAACTTTGCACCGGCACCGTAATCCAGTAGGTAGGCATTCGCCGAAACGTCATAGCCATATACATTACCGGATCCGCTGGCGAGATGCGTGTAGCCGAATTCACCATAACCGGCTAGGTACTTGTGAAGCGCTATGCTGGTGTTTGTCATAACTGCCGGGTGCGCAGCCGGAACCATATCCTTGTCGATAAAGACGCCACCACCGATGCTCAGATTTACGGTTCCTAACTTCGATTCGTATCGATCCTTCGAATTAATAGGTATCGCTACATGTGAAGCGGGTGGGTCGACGGGCGTGGTCGTCGCGGCCGTCTGCGTGTAACCTGGGATCGGGTTACCATTTTGCCTCGCCCCCATTGCCTTGAAGATCTCTTCGGTGACACCCTGTTGCAGCATGTATTGAGTGCTGGCCGGGTCCAGTGCGAAATGGGGACTGCATTTCGAGATTGCCAGTATAATTAGATCCGGCGACAGATGGGACTGCACCATTTGGATGACTTTCGCGTCCGTTAGATACTCCTGCACGGGCGCTTGCTGCTGGCCAGACATCCTCAGGCCCAGCACAAGAAGACACAACGATACTGCTCGGAAATTATTCATTTCGTTCTTACCTTTCTTGAATTGCTGAATTTTTTTTTCTAATGCCCGTGCCTAGCCCAGTCGTCGAGAATGAGCACGCATGCCCTTTTTGCACCTTTTCTGATGCTGCCACCTTCTTTGGTGTGTGCTAGGAGATCGCCATTCCGGTCGGCGATCTGGAACTGGTTGTCCCTGTAGAAAGCGCCGACCTCGATATGGTTCAGGGCGATGTTGTAATCCGCGTTTTGCTGGTTCAGCGTTATCTTCACTTGAGGACAATCCCGTTCGAAGTCTTTGCTCAGTTCCATCGACTGGTCGCGGTGGGCGTTCCAGGTGTTGCCTTTGCTGGCTGAAGACATGAAGACCCGAGGCTTGTTGTCGGTCGATCCCACCGCTGGCTGCGGTGGCTGCGTAGTGGGTGGCACTGGAGCCTGATCGACGCTGGGGATCGGTTGGCCGCTCTGCTTCGCCACCATTGCTCTTATGATGTCTTCCGTTACGCCGTTTTTCAGCATGTACTCCACGTTGGCGGGGTCCAGCGCGAAGTGTGGCGTGCATCTGGAAATCTCGAAAATTATAAGATCTGGCGAGGTTTTGGATTGTACCATTTGGACGACTGTCGCGTCTGTCATTGTGACCGGCGGTCCTTGTCCGAATGCCGCTACGCTTATCAACGCCAGCAAACGCATCGCCGTTGCCGCGGAGGTATTCACGTTATTTTGCTCCTAGCGAGAATATCTGCAGGGATAACAACCCGCTCAGGTATGGTTCAGTTGGACACAGCCCTACCGGCGACCTGTGCGACGACGACATCACGTTAGCGCCATTAAATATGGCTGGAATGCCCTTGAATGCCGGTCAAAAGAACTCCGTGATTCGGCCACACAAACCAACCGCATTATATCCGGGTAAGCTGGAGATTGCACTACTAACCAAAAGCTAATTTCACTATTGTACCGATCCTATGTAAACAAGATTTCGACAGCTCTCGAGTTAAATGATGATTTGCCTTCCAGCCTGCCACCGAGGATCCATTTGAAATACTGATTTGGAGAACACGGATAGTCTGTTCATTATAGGTAATATGGTGATGTTATGGTATAACGATGCGTGATGTAGCGCGTGGTGCAGTAGATTAATCAAAGGTTAAGGGATTACGAGTTATGAGGACATATCTGTGGATTCTGGTTTTCGCGGCGGCGGGTTTCGGGCAAGTGCCGCATCAGCACCACCCGCCGTCCGCGGACGAATATGCGAAGGTGTTGGAGGATCCTTCGCGGGACGCGTGGCAGAAGCCACACGAGGTGGTGATGGCGCTGGATCTCAAGCCGACGGACGTGGTGGCGGACATCGGCGCGGGCACCGGGTACTTCGCGCGGCGCTTCGCGCACCATGCCGCCAAGGTTTATGCGGTCGATATCGACGCCAAGCTGCTGGCGGTGGCGCGCCAGCAGGCGCCGGCAAACCTGGAAACGGTGCTGGCGGCGCCGGACGATCCGCACCTGCCGGATCACTCGGTGGACCTGATCTTCTTCTGCGACGTGCTGCATCACATTGAGAAGCGCCCGGCGTACTATGCGAAGCTGGCGAAGGTGCTGAAGCCGGGCGGCCGGATTGTGGTGGTGGACTTTTACAAGAAAGAACTGCCCGTCGGTCCGCCGCCGGCGATGAAGATCGCGGAGGGGGACATGGTGGCGGAGTTGCGGACGGCCGGATTCGAACTTACGAAACGGCTGGACATTCTGCCGTATCAGTATTTTCTATTTTTTGAAAAAGCGGTCACCCAATAATTGATCCAGGGCCAGCTTGCCGGGGCCGAAGATGAGGACGATCAGGCAGGCGAACAGGAACGGGTAGGGGGCCGCGGCGTAGAACTTGTCGGGATCGGAGAAGACGGAGAACAGGGCATCGCGGTCGCCGACGACGAAGGCCACCAGCATGTCGCAGGTGAGCAGGAAGGCGATGGCACGGGAGCCGAGGCCGGCCATGAGCAGGATGCCGCCCACAAATTCGAGAACCGAGATGAAGGGCGCATTCAGGGCGGGCAGCGGGACGCCCAGGCTGGAGAAGTACGCCGTCACGCGGGCGAGGCTGTGGAGTTTGCCCCAGCCGGTCTGCATCATCTGAAATCCCCAATACAGGCGAATCAGCAGCAGGAAGGGCGACTGTAGCGTGTTGAGGGCGGCGATCAGCCTTTGCACAGCCATCCCATCTCGGCCCAGGCGGCGAACCAGGTTTCGACCCGTGCCAGGCTGGCTTGGGAGACGGCGGCGACGGCCCGGCCGACGGGACGTCCGGCGCGCAGGGCGGCCAGCACGGCGTATTCCTCGGGTTCCAGGCGGCGGTAGTAGACGGTGAAGTCCAGGCGATGCACGGCCAGAAAGATGTGCTCGCGATCCAGGCGCGCGATGCGGCGCACCAGCCCGCCGGTCTTGCGCTTGAGCACGGCGTTGCTGGCGGCGCCGTGTTCGCAGGATGCACTGTTGACCTTGATGCGCAGGTCGTCTACCGGATAGCTCAGCTCGACCAGGCGGATGTACGGCTGCAGGCCCATGCGCAGATGGGGGCCCAGTTCGAGCAGGTCTTCCGGGCCGAGCACGGGCGAGACACCGCCGTCGAAGGCCTCGATGTGGGCCCATTCCAGGCGGATCATATCGAGCGCCAGCAGGAGGCGTTGGCCGGCAAAATCGGGGTGCGCGCGCAGCCAGTCTTCCAGGCGGCCGCCGAGATTGCGCAGGGTCCAGGATGCGGAGGGCTTATCGGCCAGGTAGGCTTCGGCGAGGCGGGCGAAGGCGCGCTGGCCCAGCACGGCGCGCAGGCCGGGAAAGTCTTCGTAGAGCGAATCGAGCAGGCGATACCAGTAACTCTTGGTGTAGATTTCGAGGCGCTCGCGGGAAGTGAGGCGATTGTTGGGCTTGATGTAGGCGGCGGTGGTTTCGGGAGCGAGACGGTCGCCGGGGGCCATGCGGCGCATGAGATCGGCGGCCATGCGGCGCTGGAGCTCAAGCAGGCTCACGGCGTCACCAAGGCCGGCGCGGCGAGGTACTTTTCGGCCTTGCGCGCCTCGGCATGGACTTCGCCGAAGGACGGGATACGGTCGTCCCATTCGAGCAGGGTGGCGGTGGGGCCCACGCGGCGGATGGCGTGCTCGTAGAGCTTCCACACCGGATCGATGACCGGATGATCGTGAGTGTCGAGGATGTACCTGGTGAACTTGGAGTGGCCGGCGATGTGGATCTGGGCCACGCGCCCGGGCGTCACGGCATTGAGATAGTCGTACGGATTGAAATCATGATTGCGGGACGAAACATAAATATTGTTCACGTCGAGCAGGATGCCG
Organism: Bryobacteraceae bacterium; assembly: GCA_035499555.1. Classification (GTDB taxonomy): domain Bacteria; phylum Acidobacteriota; class Terriglobia; order Bryobacterales; family Bryobacteraceae; genus Bog-159. Next base: position 108,726 of record DATJYO010000025.1, on the reverse strand, counting down.
CAATCGGCGCGCTCCACCACTTCGTTGAGGAACTCCCATTCGGTCATTTCGGATTCGTGGAACTCGGCGTAGCTGCTGACGTTTTCGACGGCGATGGGGACTTCCAGAAAATCGCGCGCGGCGCGTACCTTGCGGGCGGTCAGCTTAGCGGCCTCGAAGGTGTAGGGCATGGGCAGCAGGTCGTGGGAGTAGCGGCCGTCCACGCTGCCCCAGCAGAGGTGATCGGTGAGCCAGGGCGTTTGGGTCCGCCGGACCAGCGCCTTCAGGCGGCGCAGGTGATCGCGGTTGAGGCGCTCGGCGGAGCCGAAATACATGGAGACGCCGTGCTGGACCACGCGGTATTGTTCGAGGATCTGGTCGAGGATGGCCAGCGGGCGGCCGCCATCGACCATGTAGTTTTCGGAAATGATCTCGAACCAACCGACCACGGGTTTCTTTTCGAGGATGTGTTCATAGTGCGGAATGCGCAGACCGACACCGATACCGTAGTCCGTGAATCCGTTAAATCGATTGGCTGGCATTGACGCGTGCTGAAAGAGACGCGGCCCGGCGGATCTTGCAGCAGCCGGGCCGCGCGGGAGACTAACTGGTCTTCTTGGAACCGTCGGTGGCGCAGCCGCCCTTACCCTTGCAGGAGTTCTTGCCTTTGCAGCCGTTGTCCCCGGTCTTGCAGCCGCCCTTACCCTTGCAGGAGTTCTGGCCTTTACAGCCGTGCTTGTCCTTCTTGGCGGCGAACATGGTGCCGGATGACTGCCCCGCCAGGCTGGTGCTGGAGGAAAGCCGCTGGCTGCCGTTGGCAGAAGAGACGGTGCTTGCGTTTAGGCGTGTCATCGTGCCACCCAGCAGGCCGGTGAACGCCGCGGTGAGTACTAAAGAACTTTTCGAAACTTTCATGGTTTGTATATTCCCCTTCCTTGACTGGTTATTCCCAAAACCCTCAAAGATTCGCGAACCCGCCTTCGCAAAAAGGCACTGGTAATGTTGGCGGGTTCTTTTGAGTATACGACGGCAAGGCGGAGTTCGGATGCTGGATTTTAGGCAGCCGGGCGGCGGCTGGTGGTTTGGATTAACACATTGGTACACTGCGGCTATATGACGTCCGCGGCGCGACGGGCTATCTGGCAGTTGGGCCTGGCCGGACTGCTGGCAGCGGTGCTGGTGTGGCTGGCGGTGCTGCAATACCGCTGGAGCCTGGAGATCAGCCGGGGGGAGCGCACGCGCATCGAAACCAGCCTGAACACGTCGGTCACGCAGTTCCGGCAGGAGTTCTACCGGGAACTGGCGCAGGTTTCGACGGCTTTCCACGGCGATCCGGCGGCGGACGCGGGCGCCTGGGTGGAGAACTACGCGGACCGTTATGAGGAGTGGTCGCGCACGGCCACGCGTCCGGATCTGCTGGCCAACGTCTATTTGTGGCGGGAAGGAAAGCTGTTGCGGCTGGTTCCGGCGGAGAGCCGCTTCACGGCGGCGGACTGGCCGGTACCGCTGGCGATGCTGCGGGAACGGGTGGAGGACGAATCGCGGCAACAGCCCGTTCCTCCCGAAGCGCCGGGCGCGCCGGCCGCCGCGCCCGGGCCGATGCTGCGCGCGTTCGCCTGGACGCTGGAGGAGCGCATTCCGGCGCTGATGCGTCCGGTATTCGACTTTTCCGCGCCGCGGCCGCGCTACGGGGGCATGCGGAACGGGCCGCGCCCGCTGCTGGGGTTCGTTATTCTGGAGTTGAACCGGCCGGCGCTGGAGCGGATGCTGGGCGAACTGGCACAGCGTTATTTCAGCGGGCCGGGCGGATTCGTTTACAACGTGGCGGTGGTGAGCGGGCGGCAGGGCGAGATGGTTTACCGGTCGGATGCGGCGCTCACGGCGGCGTCGCTGGAGCCGCCGGACGCGCGGGTGGCGCTGATGCCGGCCACACCGGCGGAGACGACGCGGGTGATGGAAGGGCTGGCTCCGGCGCGGGCAAGGTCCGGGCGGCGAGGCCAAGGCCGGCGGATATTCGGCGCTCGTCCGCGGGTAGCGGTGATCCTGCCTTCACCCGGCGACCAGGCATGGCAACTGCTGGCGCGGCACCGGGGCGGGTCGCTCGAATCGGTGGTGGCCGCCGAGCGCCGGCGGAACCTGCTGGTGAGCTTCGGGGTGCTGCTGCTGCTGGCGGCCAGCATGGCGCTGATTGTTTTGTCGGCGCAGCGGGCGCACCGGCTGGCGCGGCTACAGATCGAATTCGTGGCCGGCGTCTCGCACGAGCTGCGCACGCCGGTGACGGTGATCTGCTCGGCGGCGGACAACCTGGCGGAAGGGTTCGTCGGCACGCGGGAGCAAGTGAAGGAGTACGGCACGCTGATCCGCAACGAAGGGCGGCGGCTGGCGGCCATGATCGAGCAGATTCTGCATTTCGCGGCGGGGCAGTCGCGGCCGGCGCGGTACGAACTGACGGCGGTGCCGGTGTCGGGCGCGGTGGGGGCGGTGCTGGCGGCAGTGGCGGCGCTGCCGGAAGCCGCGGGCTTCGCGATCGAGCGGGAGATGGCGGCTGACCTGCCGCCGGTACAGGCCGATGCCGCCGCGCTCAAACGGTGCCTGGAAAACCTGGTGCTGAACGCATTCAAATACAGCGGGGAGAGCCGCTGGGTGCGGATTCGCGCGGCGGCCGGGGACGGGCCGCGGGTCCGCATCAGCGTAGAGGACGGCGGGCCGGGGATCGATCCGGCGGACCTGCCGCACATCTTCGAACCGTTCTACCGCGGCAAGTCGGCGCAGGCCGGGCAGACCCATGGGACGGGATTGGGGCTGAGCCTGGCGCGGGACATCGCGGAGGGCATGGGCGGCCGCCTGGAGGTGGCGAGCGAACCGGGGCGAGGCAGCACGTTTACCCTGGAACTGGCCGCCGCGGAGGCCGGGGCGCCGACGGACAAGCGTCCGGCGGCGGAGCCGCTGCCGCATACGGCGTAGAAGATGGAGCGCAGGATTCTGCTGATCGAAGACGAGCGCGGGCTGGTGACCACGTTGGGCGACCGCCTGCGCAGCGAAGGGCATCAGGTGGAATCGGCCCTGGATGGCGAGACTGGCCTGCAGATGGCCTCGGAAGGCGAATTCGACCTGATCATCCTGGATATCATGCTGCCGCGCAAGAACGGCATGGACGTGTGCCGGGACCTGCGGCAGCGGGGCATATCGACGCCGGTATTGATGCTGACGGCGCGCGGGCAGACGGTGGACAAAGTGGTGGGTCTGAAGATCGGCGCGGACGATTACATGACCAAGCCGTTCGAGATGCTGGAACTGCTGGCGCGGGTGGAGGCGCTGTTGCGGCGCGCGCCGGCTTACGGGAAGGCCGGCGAGGTCTTTCAATTCGGGCCCATCCGGGTGGATCTGCGGCGGACCGAGGTGCTGCGCAACGGCAAACCGGTAGCCCTGGCAGCCAAGGAGTTTCAACTGCTGCGCTACCTGGTGGAGAACCGGGGGACGACGGTGTCGCGGGAGACGCTGCTGAGCGAGGTATGGGGGTACGGCGCGGTGACCTCCAGCCGGACGGTGGACGTCCACGTGGCGTGGCTGCGGCAGAAGTTGGAGGACAATCCGCGGCAGCCGCGGCTGATCCTGACGGTGCACGGAATGGGGTACAAGCTGGCGGGGTAAGCGGGAAGCGGCTCGCCGAGAATCTTTGCGGCAGCATTCCACGTTCCAACCTCCGCATACGTCAACACCTTTGTGAGCCTTGTTCGGCTACTGCTGTGCCTGCTGCCGGTGTCGCTGTTGGGCGCGACCTCCGACCTGGGCGGCCTTTTGAAGTCCGTGGAGGCCCGCTACAATCACGCCCAGACGCTCGAAGTCCTATTTCATGAAGCATATACGGGGCCCGGGCAGCCCCGGCGTACGGAGAGCGGCACGTTGCGGCTGCGCAAGCCGGGACGTATGCGGTGGGATTACACGTCGCCGGCGGGCAAACTGTTCGTGTCGGACGGCAAATATCTCTGGCTTTACACCCCGGACAACCACCAAGTGGAAAAGATGAAGATCAAGGAGAGCGAGGATATGCGAGCTCCACTTGCATTTCTACTTGGTAAGTTACACTTCGATAAGGAGTTCCAGAACATCAATTCGACCACGTCGGGAGATGCGACAGCGGTGACGGCGGAGCCCAAGACGGACACGCTGCCCTATACCAGCGTGGAGTTCGTGGTGGGTTCGAATGCCGAGATCCGGCACGTCAAAGTGGTCGGGTACGACCGGTCCGTGCTGGAATTCGACTTCGCACAGGAGAAACTGAATCCGCCGCTGGAGGCGAAGCTGTTCCAGTTCCGGATACCGCCGGGGGCCGAACTGGTGGAGAGCTCCCAATAATGGCCGAATTCGTCCTCAAGTACGCCGACACGCGCGGCGAGATCCACCAGCAGACAGCCCATGCGGCGTCGGAGAAAGAGCTGCGCGAGCGCTACACGCAGCAGGGATTCCTGATCTACTCGATCAAAACCAAAGGCGGCCTGGCGGCGGATATATCGGGCGGCCTGCTGCCCAAGAGCAAGAAGCTCAACATCGAGAAGTTTCTGATCTTCAACCAGCAGTTCGTGACCCTGATCCGCGCCGGGCTGCCCATTCTGAAGGCGCTCGACCTGCTGGCTGACCGGCTGACGGATCCCAAGCTGGGGCCTTACGTCAAAGCGGTGCGGGACGAGGTCCGCAACGGGACGCTGCTGTCGGACGCGTTCCGCTCGCAGGGCATTTTTCCGAAGATTTACGTGACCACGGTGATGGCCGGGGAAAAGAGCGGCAGCCTGGCGGAGGTGCTGGACCGGTTCATCGGCTATCAGAAGCTGTCGCTGGCGGTGAAGAAGAAGGTCCTGGTTTCGCTGATGTACCCGTCGGTGCTGATCTTCCTGACGATCTGCCTGATGGTCTTTCTGGTCACCTACGTGGTGCCGAATTTCGCGGCCTTGTACACCAGCATGCAGGCGCAGCTGCCGAGCGTGACGCTGATTCTGATTGCGATCGGCACGACGGCGCGCAACTACATCCTGATGTTTTTCGGCGGCCTGGTGGGGCTGATCATTTTCTTCCGGTTCTGGTCGCGGAAGGAATCCGCGCGCTGGCGCATCGACAGCGTCAAGCTGCGCGTGCCGCTGCTGGGCGATATCTGGGTGAAGTACCAGGTGGCGCAGTTTTCGCGGGTGCTGAGCACCCTGCTGACGGGCGGCATTCCACTGGTGCAGGGTCTGGAGACGGCGTCGGATTCGCTGGGCACGCCGCTGCTCGAACGGGCTTTGGACAAGGCCAGCAAGATGGTGCGCGAGGGACAGGCGCTGTCGGCCTCGCTCAAGACCACCGGGATCTTTCCGCCGCTTTCCATCGATATGATTGAAGTAGGAGAGTCTACCGGGGCGCTGCCGACCATGCTGAACAGCGTGGCCGAATTCTACGAGGAGGACGTCAATACCCGCATGGCGGCGGCTCTGTCGCTGATCGAGCCGGCCATCATGATTTTCATGGGTTCGTTTGTGGCTTTTGTGCTGATCGCGTTGTATCTGCCGATCTTTTCGCTGGCGGACACGATCCGGTAAGTCACGGCCAGGAGATTCAAATGGCGACCGATCGACCCAGATTGACCGACAACGCCGCCGAGGCGGCGCAGGCCCAGGCGGTGGCGGCGCGCTATCGCTGCGAGTACGTCGATCTGCGGGAAGGGTCCATCGACCACGACCTGTTCCGGTCGATCCCGGTGGACCTGATGTTCCGCTACAACTTCGTGCCGCTGCGGGCGCAGAACGGCACGCTGGACATCGCCCTCGCCGATCCGCGCAATCTCAACCTGATCGACGAACTGGCGCTACTGCTCAACAAGAAGCTGCGGGTGAAAGTCGCCACGCTCTCGCAGATCTCCGAGCTGCTGAAGAAGACCGAACAGTCGCAGCGCGTGCTCGAGGAAGTCACCGAGGGTTTCACGCTGGACGTGGTGGTGGACGAGGAGAACGCCGACGAGACGCTGTCGATCGACAAGCTGACGGCGGTAGACAGCGATATCGCGCCGGTGATCAAGCTGGTGGACACCACCATCTTCAACGCGCTGGAGCGGCGCGCTTCGGATATCCACATCGAATCGCGCGACCAGGAAGTGGCCATCAAGTACCGCATCGACGGCGTGCTGCACTACGCCATGCCGCCCATCGCCAAGGACTGGCATTCGACGATTCTGTCGCGCATCAAGGTGATGAGCGAGCTGGATATCGCGGAGCGGCGGGTGCCGCAGGACGGCCGTTTCCGGGTGCGCTACAAGGGCCGGCTGATCGACTTCCGCGTTTCGATCATGCCTACGATTTACGGCGAGGACGCCGTGCTGCGCGTGCTGGACAAAGAGTCCATGAGCGAGAAGTTCGCCAAGCTCTCCCTGGAAGTGGTGGGCTTCGCCGAAAGCGACCTGGTGAAGTTTCGCCGGTACATCTCGGAGCCGTACGGCATGGTGCTGGTGACCGGTCCCACGGGCTCCGGCAAGACCACCACGCTCTATGCCGCGCTCAGCGAGATCAAGAACGACGAAGACAAGATCATCACCATCGAAGATCCCGTCGAGTACCAGATCAAAGGCATCACCCAGATTCCGGTAAACGAAAAGAAGGGCCTGACGTTTGCGCGCGGGCTGCGCTCCATCCTGCGCCACGATCCGGACAAGATCATGGTGGGCGAGATCCGCGACCAGGAGACGGCGCAGATCGCCATCAACTCGGCGCTCACCGGCCACCTGGTCTTCACCACGGTCCACGCCAACAACGTGCTGGACGTGCTGGGCCGCTTCCTGAACATGGGGGTGGAGGCTTACAACTTCGTGTCCGCGCTGAACTGCATCCTGGCGCAGCGGCTGGTGCGCGTGATCTGCGAATATTGCCGGCGGCCGCTGCAGTTCGAGAGCGTGGAGGCGCGCCGCCTGGCCCTGGTCGAATCGGGACTGGATCCGGACCAGTGGGAGCACATCGAGCTGGTGGAAGGCGCCGGGTGCTTCGAGTGCGGCGGTACGGGCTATCGCGGCCGCACCGCCATCCACGAGCTGCTGGACCTGAGCGACAAGATCCGGGAGATGATTCTGGACAAGCGGCCGACGTCGGAGATCAAGCGGCTGGCGCGCGACGAAGGCATGACCTTCCTGCGCGAATCGGCCGTGGAGAAAGTGCGGCGCGGCGTGACCACGCTGAAGGAAATCAACAAGGTGACGTTCATCGAGTGATGCGGATGCGGCTTCCCCCTTTCATTTCCGGGCTATTGCAGGAGCCGCCGCCGGCGCTGGCGTTCGAGCTGTCGGAGGCGGGTATCGCGGCGGCGCGCATGACCGGCAAAACCGAGCTGGACTTTCGCCCGCTGAAGCCGGGGGTGCTTTCGATTTCGCCGCTGAAAGACAACGTGGTCATGCCCGACGAGTTGTCTTTCGCGGTGCGCGACCTCGCGCCGGCCGCCAACAACCGCAAACGCCGGGACGCCGCCCTGATCCTGCCGGATTACAGCACGCGCATCGCGGTGCTGGATTTCGACAGTTTCCCGTCCGACCCCAAGGAACAGCTTTCGCTGGTGCGTTTCCGGCTGCGCAAGAGCATCCCGTTCGACGTGGAGGCGGCGGCCATGAGCTACTGCGTGCTGCCGGCGGAAGGCAAGAAATGCGACGTGGTGGTGGTGGTGGCGCCGCTCGAAGTGGTGTCGCGGTACGAAGCGCCGTTTCGCGCCGCGGGCATGAATCCGGGGCTGGTGACGACGTCCTCGCTGGCGGCGCTGAACCTGATCGACGATCCGGGAATCACGGTGGTGGCCAAGGTAGCCGGCCATACGCTGACCGTGATGGTGCTGAACCACGGGCGGCTGAAGCTGGTGCGCTGCCTGGAAATCGCGGGGACGGACATCAGCGAGATCGCCGCCGACTTATACCCGACGTTCGTGTACATCGAAGACAACCTGGGCGCCAAGGCCGAGCGGCTGCTGCTGTGCGGCTTCGGCGAGCGCCTGGAAACCGCGCGCCAGCAGTTCCAGAAGGAGCTGGCGGTGGAGGTGCAGCCGGTGCGGTCGCCGCTCGGTCCGCCGAACGAAACCAACGCCGGGCTGCTGGGCTATCTGAGGTCCCTGGGCCGTGACAACTAACCGCGTACATCGAACATGAGAATCGCCGTCAATCTCGCCAGCCAACCGTTCCGCCGCGACCGGGCCCTGCTGCTGGCTGCCGGAGCCGTCGCTGTGGCGCTGGGGGCCGTGCTCCTCTTCCTGATCTCGCTCAATAACATGGAGAGCGGGCAGGTAGCCGACACCCGGCAACAGATCGCGCGCCTGGAAGCCCAGATGCGCGCCGTATCGGCGCAGCAGACCGCGCTCGACGCCACATTGCGAAAACCCGAAAACGCCGAGGTGCTGGAGCGCAGCCTGTTTCTGAATGCGCTGCTCTATCGCAAGGGAATCAGTTGGACCCGGATCTTCGCCGATTTGGAGAAGGTGGTTCCTTATAACGTGCGGATCATGACCATTCGTCCCTGGGTGGTGGGGCCGAACCAGGTGTCGCTGGACATGACGGTGGGCACGGAAGCTCCGGGACCGATCATCGACCTGTTGAAGAACCTGGAGAGCTCGCCCAATTTCGGCGAGGTCTATTCGCACAGCGTGCTGCCGCCCACCCAGACCGACAAACTGTACCGCTGCCGCGTGAGCGTGAATTATGACCAGAAACTTTAGCGTGTCGGCGCGCCTGATCGAGGGCGGCGCCAACCTGAGCCTGAAGGACCCGCGGATGCTGGTGCGGATCGGGTTGGGCATTCTGGTGGTGGCGAACCTGGTGGCGGCGGCCATGGTGTTCAAGCCCTGGGGCGGCTCGGCCGAGGACCTGGCCCGCGAACGGGCCAGTCTGGAGCGGCAACTCGGTGGCATGCGGGCGCGCCTGGCGCAGACCAAAGCGCTGGCCGTCAAAGCCGAGCGCGCGCGCCAGGAGGGCGACGGGTTTCTGGCCGAATACACCACCGACCGCCGCAGCACGTTTTCGACGATCTTCACCGAACTGGACCGGATCGCCAAGGAGTCGGGCGTCCAGCAGGGTCCCATGTCCAACAACCTGGAGCCGGTGGAGGGCAGCGACACGCTGTCGCAGATGACCATCACGGCCGCGTATCAGGGCAGTTACGCCAGCCTGACGAAATTCGTCAACCTGCTGGACCGCTCGCCCCGCTTCCTGATCATCGAGAGCCTCATGGCGGCGCCGCAGCAGACCAACGCCGGGGATCTGCTCAGCGTCAGCGTCAAGCTGGACACCTTCACGCGCGACGAACCCGGGAGTCCGATATGAAGCTGACTCCGGAACGCAAGCGGCAGTTGTTCCTGGTGGGCATCCTGGCGATTGCCGGCTCCTATTCGCTTTACACGAACGTCCTGTCGGGACCGTCCGCGGGCACGCCCAGCCGTCCCGCCGGCCACGCCATCCCGGCGACCAGCCCGATCGCGTATCCTACGGCGCAGCCGGCCCGGCGGCGCCTGGCGAACGCCCGCCCGAGCGAGGAGTTCCGGCCGTCGCTCAAATCCAAGCGGCCCGAGGACCGGGTGGACCCCACGACATACGATCCGACGCTGCGGCTGGATCTGCTGGCCAAGGTGCAGGCGGTCCAGATGCAGGGCGGGGCGCGCAACCTGTTTCAGGTCTCGGCCGCCCCGCCGCCTCCGCTGCCGAAGGAGCCCACGGTGAGGGTGGCGCAACTCGCGCGTCCGGCGGGTCCGCAGCTGCCGCCGGAGCCTCCCAAGCCGGCCGCCCCGCCGCCACCACCGCCGATCACGCTCAAGTATTACGGATACTCCAGCGTGCACGGCGGCAAGAACAAGCGTGCTTTCTTCCTGGACGGCGACGATATCCTGGTGGGGGCCGAAGGTGAAACGGTGAAGAAGGGGCGCTACCGGGTGGTGCGGATCGGTGTAAACTCGGTCGTAATGGAGGACGTGCAGTTCAAGCACGAGCAGACGCTGCCGTTGCAGGCGGAGGCTGCCGCCGGATGACCCCGCGCCGGACAAACCCGGAATCCGGCTACGCCATGCTGCTGGTGTTTCTGCTGGCGGCGCTGATCGCCATTGCGCTGTACAACGAAATGCCGCGGATCGCCTTCGAGAAGCAGCGCGACAAGGAACAACTGCTCATCGAGCGCGGGGAGCAATACAAACGGGCGATTCAGCTCTTCGTGCGCAAGATGGGGCGTTACCCGGCCACCATCGAGGAACTGGAAGACACCAACAACATCCGTTTCCTGCGCAAGCGCTACGTCGACCCCATGACGGGGAAAGACAAGTGGCGGCTGATCCACATCAACGGCGGCGTGTTGACGGACTCCATTATTCAGAAGAGCCAGCCGTGCCAGTCGGGTCCGCCGGGCCAATCGGCGCAGGGGAACCAGACGGGCCAATCGAGTCCGTTCGGCCAGCCGGGCCCGCAGGGAAACCAGTTCGGCCAGGCCAGCGCGTTCGGGCAATCCGGCGCTTTCGGCCAGTCGGGTCAACTGAGCCAGGGGCCGCAGTCCGGGCAATCCGGCCAGCCGTGCGGGGATCAGCAGCAGAACACCAACAGCTTTATCGGCGAAGGGCCGATCATGGGGGCGGGGAACGATCCCAACCAGCAGCAGATGAATCCGGCCCTGCGGCGGCGGGCCAGCGATGACCGGCCGGTAGTGACGCAGGAAGTGGCGCAGCCGGGAGGCGGGCAGACGCAGCAGCCGGACCAGGACGCCGACAGCGACACCGATACCAGCACCGACAATAACGGCGACACGGACAACACCGCGGAGAACGACAACAGCAACGACAACGGCGAGCAGGATCAGAACGGGCAACAGCCGGGCGCCAATGGCAACCCCAATGGCCCGATGCGCAACCAGACGGGCTTTGCGGGTCCGGGGGGACGGTTTCCGTTCCAGCCCGGCATCCCGCCCGGACAATACAATCCGGCGATGGCGAATCAGCCGGGCGGCTTCCAGCAGCCTGGGGCCGCGGGACAGGGCACCGATCCATCATCCGGCAGCGGTGTGTATGCGGCGCCCACGTTAGGTTCAACGCCGGTAGCGACCGGTCCCACGCCGGGCCAGCCCGGCTATCCGGGGCAGCCGGGTATGCCCGGCCAGCCCGGTTATCCGGGACAGCCGGGTTATCCGCAGCCGGGTTACCCGGGCCAACCCGGCTATCCGGTTCAGGCTGGATATCCCGGGCGGCCCGGCTTTCCGGGGCAACCGGGTTTCCCGGGCCAGCCGGGATTTCCGAACCAGCCGCAGCCTGCCGCGCCGGGGTCGGGTGGTTTCGGGGGTGGGGCAGCGTTCGGAGGCGCGGCACAGGGTCCCGGCGTAACCGGCCTCAACATGAGCAACCTGGGGCTGGGCAATGCGCGTCCGGGTGGGATGAACGGACTGCCCGGAATGAGCGGCCAGCAGATGGGCGGCGGCATCGCCGGCGTGGCCAGCGAGGATCAGGGGCGGGCGATCATGATCTACAACGAACGGAAAAAGTTCAACGAGTGGGAGTTCATTTACGACCAGAGCAAGGATCGCGGCCTGGCGGGCGTGCAGCACGGCGGGGGTACGCCGGGAACTCCGGCGCAGCAGATGGGAACCATGCCGGGGATGAATCCACAGCAGACCGGCGGGGGCGCTTCGGCTTTCGGGTCTACCAGCGGATTCGGCGGACAGTCGAGTTTCGGCCAGTCCAGTTTCGGCCAGTCCGGGTTCGGGCAGGCATCGCCGCAGCCCCAACAGCCCCAGCCCCAGCAGCCCAACAACTGAGCTACGGCCGCGTTAATACGCGCGCATGCCCGTACAAAGCGCGCAGATCGTCCGCCTTCTCGCCGCCGGTCAACATGATCCATGCCCACCGGACGGGCTGGTCCAGCAGCGCGGCGTTCGGCACCGAGCCCTCAAGTTCAAGGCCCACGACTTTACCCACTCCGAATCGGGATAGCTCCCTGTCCTGCCGCCAGGAGAATGGCGCGTTGCCGGAGTGCAAGGCCAGGGCATCCACGTAGTCCAGGCCTGGGAAACAGTCGGCGTAATCGCCGAAGTCGGCTTCCCAAACCCACACCAGATTGCGCAATTTGTGCTCGTTCACCAGCCTTTGGAACAACTGGCGGTAAAGCGCCCCCGATTCCCGCGGGCGGCCCGCCCACCAGAAGAACTTGCCGTTGGCTTCCGGATACGGACGCCACATCACCGCGACGCCGGCGTCCTCCAGTTGTTTCAGGTATGCGGCCGCCGCATCCACCTGGGTGCACCAACGCTCGTAGAGATGCGTGCCCGGCGTGAGCAATTCCTTCCATTCGAAGGCGGTGAGTTTGTCCGTGGCGGTGCGGTCATCGCTCGGCCGCGGCGGATGCCAGCTCAAGGAGACGATGGCATGCGCCGCCTGCTGGCGCATGGCCTCGTCCACCGTTGACGGACCACTGAGCTCCGCGCCGAAAATCGCCGGATACTTGCCCGTGGCCGCAAAAACCGGCTGCGGGAGGTTCTCCTGGCCGCTCAGGATTCCCTGTCCGGCAGCCTGATACAAGCGAACCAGCAGTTCTCTCGCCGGCGCGGTTGGGCCGGGCGACACCAGCCGCGGCGCGGGCGGGGCGGACGCCGCGCGGATCGCGGCCATGGCGGCGGACATGCGCGGGTCGTCGCGGCTCAGCGTGTTGTCGGCGTGATAGAGCGCGCGCACGGCTTCCAGGGGATTGGCCATTTCCACGAACTCACTCCAGGTCATGAACCACGTATATTTGGGCTGGGCCTTCAACCGGCCCGGCGCCGGCAGGCCTCCGACTTCGCCCAGGGCGATGGGTTTACCGCCCGCCAGCGCCAGCAGGCCGTCGTAATGACTCTGCTGGAATTCGCCGTAGATGTCCACGGTCAGCACGTCGGCATATTCCAGCCCGGGAAAATAGTCGGCGTACGGCCCGGGACCATTGCCGCCGGATCCCGGCGAATTGGCATTCCACACCCAGACCAGGTTGTCGAGCTGGTGGTAATTGACGAAACGGTCGAAGAGCTGGCGGTACAAGGCCGCCGATCCGTCGCGGCCTTTGCGTCCGCCCCACCAGAACCAATTACCGTTGACCTCATGGTAGGGGCGCCAGAGGACCGGCACGCGCGCGTCGCGCAGTTGCTTCAGGTAGCCGGCAATCACATCCACCTGGGCGCACCACCTTTTATAGAGGGCGGTGCCGGGGGTCAGCAGCTCGCGCCACTCGAAGTCCGAGAGCTTGCCTTGCACGCTGTCGCGGAAGGTGACCGGCTCGTCGTCGGTGGGACGTACGGCATGCCAGGTGAAGGTGACGATGGCGCCGTTGGCATACTGCCGCATGGCCTCCTCAACCAGCGCCGGGCGCGCCAGTACGGAGTCTTTGTCGGCGCCGCCCTGGAAGCCGAAATCCTGGCCGAAGACGGCGGGATATTTGCCCGTAAAATCGTAGGCGCGATCGGTCCAGTTGGCGATGGTATTGGGATAATTGTGCTGGCCGGTCAGGGTGTAGTGGCCGGAAATCGAGTTGAGGAAGGCGAGCAGGGCGCGGGCTTCGGGCGAAGCCTGCGGGTTCACCGGCGCCTGGGGCTGCGCCCCGAGCGTCCGGCAGAAAAGCAGGATGACCGCGAGGGCAGCGGCCGGCTGCGACTGTTTCACCACGGAAGACAATGTAACCGGAATCGAGACCCGAAGTGGATCCCCCCCCTATCTTTAACCGGTAATTTCAGACATAATGATCCTGAACATCGCGTGCACGGAGATGACAATGTCTCTTTATCGCAGACTCGCAATCGGCGCCCTGTCCGCGCTGCTGCTGGCGTCACTGGCTTTGGGCCAGCAGGATTATATCGGTCAATTCGACGTATATTCAGCGTACACGTACTTGAGAAGTCCGCTGCTCAACCTCGGTGAGAGCGGGTTCCATACGCAAGTTGGCACGAACCCGGCCAAGTGGTATTCGATGGGATTCGATTTCAGCGCCACCGCGGGCGACACCGTGCTGGTGCCGACCATGCTGAAATCCTCGGTCCAGCAAGCTATCGCGTCCCAACTGGCAGCTTACGGCCTCTCGAATGTGCCCATCGCCGTGCCCCTACATTCCCGAACCCAGTCGTACGCCATGGGTCCGCAGTTGAATTACCGCCGTCTGAGGTTCGCGACGCTGTTTATCCATCCGGATCTGGGCGCGATGCACGAGACCGCCCTGCCGCACCCGAACACAACCACGCCCAGCCAACAAGTCATCACCACGATGCTGATTTCCCAGATGGCACCTACGGGCACCAAGGAAGACTGGGTGGCTTTCTACGGCGTGGGCGGCGGCGTGGATCTCAACGTGACCCGTCATGTCGGCGTGAAGATCCACGTGGATCTGGTGCACGATCACTTGTTCAGCGACCTGCTGCCGGGGCGGAACACGGTGCGTTTCTCGGTCGGCCCGTCGTTCCATTTCGGCAAAAACATGGCGGCGACGAAATAGGGTTTCGGATCACAGCGCGGGCCGGCAGGGCGGACGCAGGTGGCCCCCGGAATTGTCTTTTCGCGACTGGTGTGTCCTGATACACTGTGGATGTCCGCAATGTTATCGATTGTCATCCCCGTACACAACGAGGAGCGTTCCATCCTGCCGTTGTACGACCGGCTCACCGCGGTATTGGAGCCTCGGCAACAGCCCTACGAGATTCTGTTCGTGGATGACGCTTCGACCGACCGCAGTTTCGAGCTGCTGGCCAACCTGGTGGAGACCGACGGGCATTTGAAGGTAGTCCGGCTGCGCCGCAACTTCGGGCAGACCGCGGCTCTTTCGGCGGGGTTTCACGAAGCCAAAGGCGACGTGGTGATCGCCATGGACGGCGACCTGCAACATGCGCCGGAGGACATCCCGGCGCTGCTGGCCAAGATCGACGAAGGCTACGACATCGCCAGCGGCTGGCGCAAGGAGCGGGTGGACAACGCCCTGACGCGCCGCATCCCCTCGCGGATCGCCAATTGGATCATGGCCAAGGCCTCCGGGGTGGAACTGCGGGATTTCGGCACGACCTTCAAGGCCTACCGCGCGGAGGTGCTCAAAGACATCAACCTGTACGGCGAGCTGCACCGCTTCATTCCGGCGCTGGCCAGTTTTTACGGCGCGCGGGTGGCGGAGGTTCCGATTCAGAACACGCCGCGCTCGGCCGGCGATTCGCACTACGGCATCGGGCGCACTTTCCGGGTGCTGTTCGACATCCTGACCATCAAGTTTCTGTTGAAGTACTTCACCCGGCCGATGCACTTCTTCGGCTCGCTGGGCCTGATCGGGACGGGGCTGGGCGGCCTGATCATGTCCTGGCTGACGATCCACAAGCTGCTGGGCCACGAACTGATCATGGTGGAGCACGGTCCGCTGATGATCGCCGGCGGCCTGCTGCTGCTGGGCGGCCTGATGATGTTCAGCACGGGGCTGATCGGCGAAGTGATGATCCGCACGTATTTCGAGAGCCAGGGACGCCGCATTTACGCGGTGCGTCAGATTTTGACCCGCCGGCAGCGCGGCGTGGCGGGCGGCACGCGAGGCTGATCCGTGCGGAGCCGTGTAGTAAACTGGAATTTAATACCAGCAATTCTCAAAGTTTGGAGGTTTCATGAAGTTCCGCAATGTGGCTCTGCCCGCACTGGGAATCCTGTTATGTGCCCTCTCGGGTTTCGCGCAGACTACGGCGCTTGAAGGCGATGTCAAGGGTCTGGATGGCAAGGGGCTGAAGGATGCTTTAGTCAAGATCGACCGGCTCGACATTAAAGGCCATTACCAGGTCAAGACCAACAAGAAAGGTCATTATTTCTACGGCGGCCTGCCGCTGGGCACCTACAAGATCACGCTGGAAGTGGATGGAAAGGACGTCGATTTCATCAATGGCGTGCGATCGCAGCTTGGCGATCCGGTGGTGAACAACTTCGACATGCAGGCGCAGGCGAAGAAGCAGCAGGCTCTGAGCCAGGCAGCGGCCAACGGTACGCTCAGCAAGGAACAGGCCCACGGCATGTCGGCCGAGGAGAAGGCCGCCTTTGAAAAGGCGAACAAAGAGAACGCCGAGCTGAAGGCCAAGAACCGGGCGTTGAACGAGGCTTTCAACGCCGGCAAGGAGGCCATGGCGAACAAGCAGTTCGAAGTGGCCGTCGAGAAGTTCAACGCGGCCGGTGAGATGGCTCCGCAACAGGAAGTGATCTGGGCCAACCTGGCGTCCGCGGAGATCGCGCTGGCAGACACCAAGAACGGCGCCGAGCGCGATGCGGCCCTGAACAAGGGCCTGGAAGCCTATCAGAAGGCGCTGGCCTTGAAGCCCGACGATGCCGGGGTTCACAACAACTACGGACTGGCGCTGGCCAAGTTGAAGAAGTTCGACGAGGCCCAGGCCGAACTGGCCAAGGCCGCCCAACTGGATCCGCCCAGCGCCGGGAAGTACTACTACAACCTGGGCGCGCTGCTGGTGAACAGCGGGCAGGCCGACGCCGCCGGGGACGCCTTCAAGAAGGCCATCGAGGCCGATCCCAACTATGCGGACGCGCAGTATCAGTACGGCATCGTGCTGATTGGCAAGGCGAAGATGGGGGCCGACGGCAAGTACGTCCCGGTGGAGGGCACCCGCGAGGCTTTCGAGAAGTATCTCCAACTCAAGCCGGATGGGCCTTTCGCGGAGTCCGCCAAAGGGATGTTGGCCAGTCTCTCCGGCTCCGTGGATACGTCGTATCAGAATCCGGCCGCCGAGAAGAAGAAGACCAAGAAGAAATAGTCCCGGCGATGCGATAATGAATGAGGGGCGCCTCTAAACGGCGCCCCTCGTGATCATGCGTTTTCTTTTACTGCGTCTGCTTCCGCTGCTGCTGCTTTTCTGGGCGGTGCGGATAGTCCTCAGATCCTTCTTCGCCACCTGGAATTCCCAAGTCGCTCCGAGTGACAAGCGCCAGGCGCCCCGAGTGTCTCGCGGCGGCGAGCTAAAGAAGGATCCGGTCTGCGGAACCTATGTCTCCACCGAAGTGGCCGTGACTTCCAGGGTCAACGGAGAGACCGTGCATTTCTGTTCGGCAGCCTGCCGCGATAAGTACCGCGCCGCTTCGTAGCGGATGGCCGGTCCGCGTTAGCGCGAGCCGAAGTTATAACCCAGCCACACCATCCCGGCAGTCACCATATTGCCTCCAAAGCCAGGCTGATTCGTCAGGTTCGGCACGTAGTGGATGTCGAACTGCGGGCGGATGAAGATATGCTCGGTCAGAAAGAGCGAGATACCGGCGCCGGCGTGCACCTGGAAGTGATTCGAGCTCACCACCGGCTGGGTCTGATTCACGCAGGCGCTGCCCACGCAACTGCTGGCGTTGATGGAGAGGCCGGTCTTGGCGCCGCCGACGCCCCCCTGCAACTGAAACGAGACGCGCTTGGTATGCACCGGTTCGTAGACGCCGTTGAAATCGTAGAATGTCTGGCGATACTGCAGCGGGCCATAAGTGGGAAGGTCGACGTAAGTGCTCTTGGCGGGCTGAAAGCTGACTTCGGCTCCCACGCCGAAGTTTTTCCAGAGGATGAGATCACCCCCGATGCCCATAAAGAAGCCGCCCAGACTCGGGGTGCCTACGCAATCTCCGCCGGTGGTCAGGCTGGTACTGCCGACCGGCGAGCACTGCCCGAGAGAGGCATCGTCGAGTCCGTTTTTATTGGCGCTGTCATGCGCGGTTCCAAAACCCACCATAAAATCGACGGAGCTCTGCGCGCGGGCGAACGGGACACACAGCCACAGCAGAGACAGCAGGGGAAGGTAGCGGCAAATTCGTTTCACGTTAGAAGGTCTCCTCGAAATTTAAACAACAGTGAACTTGCGATTTCTGGTCCTAGCCGTTATTATCCCGCATCGGCATGTTCCAGGCTCACCCCATACGACGGTATGGGCGGCGAAGACGTTTCAAATAAGTATGATGGAAGACATTTATCACTGCTGTGGATCGAAGGCGGAATGATGGGCAGTGAGCGCCCGCCGCTTCCAGCCCGCGCCGCGGCGTTGTAACATATCCACATGCTGCACCCGGAGCGAACTGTCCTGCCGATGCTGTGTCTGGCTCTGGCCGCCGGCGCCGAACCCGTCAAGTTCAACCGCGACATCCGGCCCATCATGTCCGACACCTGCTTTCGCTGCCATGGTCCCGACAAGCGGGCGCGCATGGCCGGCATGCGCCTGGACCGGCGCGCGGACGCGCTCAAACCCAATCCTTCGGGCGCCGTTCCCATCGTGCCCGGCGATCCGGACAAGAGCGCCATCATCCAACGCATCTTTGCCACCGATCCCAACCGGCGCATGCCGCCCAAGTATGCCGAAAAGGTCCTGACGGAAGCGCAGAAGCAGACCATCCGCCGCTGGGTGGCGGAAGGCGCGTTTTACGAAGGCCACTGGGCGTATCAGCCGGTGAAGCGTCCGCCGGTGCCGGAGGCGGCCGGCGCGCAGGCGCCCATTCGCAATCCCATCGACAATTTCATACAGGCGCGCCTGGCGCGGGAACACCTGGCGCCTTCCCCCGAAGCCGATCGCCGCACGCTGCTGCGGCGGGTCACCCTGGACCTGACCGGCATTCCGCCCACGCCCGAAGAGGCTGCCACGTTCCTCGCGGACTCCGCGCCGGACGCTTACGAGAAGCTGGTGGACCGCCTGCTGTCTTCGCCACGCTACGCCGAAATGCGCGCCATGCACTGGCTGGACGCGGTGCGGTTCGCCGACAGCGCGGGTTTCCACGGCGACAACATCTGGCCGGTGTGGCCGTATCGCGACTACGTGCTGCGCGCCTTTCGGGACAACATGCCGTTCGACCGGTTCACGCGAGAGCAGCTGGCCGGCGATTTGATGCCCCATGCCACTCTGGACCAGAGGGTGGCATCGGCTTACAACCGCCTGAACCGGGCTTCCGCCGAGGGCGGGTTGCAGCCCAAGGAGTACCTGGCCAAGTACGGCGCGGATCGCGTGCGCACGCTCAGCACGGTGTGGATGGGGTCCACGATGGGTTGCGCCGAATGTCACGATCACAAGTTCGATCCGTTCACGAACAAGGATTTCTACGCCATGAAAGCCTTCTTCGCGGACATCCGGGAGACCGGGCTGATTCCGGATCGCGGGCGCGGCGCGTGGGGCGAGAAGCTGTCGCTGCCGACGGCGGAACAGGCGCAGCGCCTGGCCGCGCTCGACGAAGAGATCACGGCAACACGCCGAGGCCTCGACTTTAAAGCAGAACAACTCAAGAAGGAACGCTGGGCCTGGGAAGAGCGGACGCTGGCCGATTTCGAAGCCGGCAAACTCGCCTGGACCTATCAGCGCCCGGTGAAGGCGGCCGCAGAGAACGGCGCCACGCTCACCATCTACAACGACGAAGCGGTGGACAGCAACTTCTATCTGAAAGGCTCGCTGAGCTCGGAGCACAAGCGCGGCGAGGGCCTGGTGGTGGCGTCGGGAAAGAACCCGGACAACGAGACCTACACCATCACGCTCAAGCCCGGCGCGGGCAAATGGACGGCTCTGGGGATCGACGTGTTTCAGGACGAGAGCCTGCCCGGCACGCGATTCGCGCGCGGCGGCGACCGTTTCGTGCTCACGGAAGTGGATGCCGAGATCGCGGATGCGGGAGGCGAGGCGCGCAAGCTGCCGTTTATGCTGGCGACCTCCGCGGGAATCGGCGAACGCCCCGAGAATCCGCCCATGGCGGCCATCGACGGCGATCCGCGGAGCGGATGGGGCGTGACCATCGTGGAAGAGTACAATCCGTTTCTGGCGTTGCGCTTCGCCACGCCGCTCGAGACCCAGGCGGACTCGGTGCTTACCGTCCGGCTGCACCAGGATTCCGATTTGCGGCGGGCGACCATCGGGCGTTTCCGGCTGGCGCTCTCCGCGGCGGCGTACTCCTGGCCCGAAGACGGCGAATCGGAAGATAAGGAACAAGCCAACAAGCCGGACAACCCGGGGCTGACGCTCACCGTCGCGGCGGGACGCGGGCTGCCGCCGGACCTCAAGAGAATTCTGGCCAAACAGGAAGACGAACGCAGCGCGGCGGAGAAGGACGCGGTGCTGGACTACTTCGAGTTCTCGCGGCCGGAGTTCGGAGAGACCTACGCGCGCCTGGCGCAACTGCGCGCCGAGCGGGACATGCTGTACGCGTCCATTCCGCGCGTGCTCGAGACCGAAGCGACGCACCCGCGCATCACCCGCGTGCTGCCGCGCGCCAACTGGATGGACGAGACCCACGAGATCGTAGAGCCGGCCATCCCGGCCTTTCTGGGCAAGCTCGAAACCGGCGGCCGCCGCGCCACCCGGCTGGACCTGGCCAACTGGCTGGTGTCGCCGGAGAATCCGCTGACGGCGCGCGCGTTTGTCAATCGCATGTGGCGGCAGTTCTTCGGCACGGGGCTTTCCAAAGTGATCGAAGACCTGGGTTCGCAGGGCGAGTGGCCGGTGAATCCGGAGCTGCTGGATTGGCTGGCGGCCGAGTTCATGCATCCGGAGTGGCAGGCGGCCGGCACGCACGATTGGGACGTGCGGCACCTGGTGCGCACGATCGTGACCAGCCATACCTATCGCCAGGCATCGCTGGGGAGCGCGGAGGCTGACGAGCGGGATCCCGACAATCGGCTGCTGGCGCGGCAGAGCCGCTATCGCGTGGACGCCGAGACGGTGCACGATATCGCGCTGTCGGTTTCGGGCCTGCTGGTGGAGCGGTTCGGCGGTCCCAGCGTGCGCCCGTACGAGCCGGCGGGCTACGAAGCGGCCATGAATTTTCCGAAGCGGGAATACTCCGCGAGCCGCGGCGCGGATCTCTACCGCCGCGCGCTGTATACCGAGTGGCAGCGCACCTTTCTGCATCCGACGCTGCTGACGTTCGACGCGCCGACGCGAGAGGAGTGCACCGTGAACCGGGTCAGCTCCAACACGCCGCTGCAGGCGCTGGACCTGATGAACGATCCGATCTTCGTGGAAAGCGCGCGGGTGTTCGCGGCGAACATCGTACGGCAAGGCGGCGCCACCTTCGACCGTCAACTGGACTGGGCCTTCGCGCGCGCGCTCAGCCGCCCGCCGGCCAAGGAAGAGCGGCAGATTCTGAAAGAGCTTTATCAGAAGAACCTGGCGCGTTTTCGCGCCGCGCCGGAATCGGCGGCCGCACTCATGAGCGTGGGCGACGCCCCACGTTCGCCATCGCAACCCGAAGATGCAGCCATGGCCCTGATCGCCAGGGCGATATTGAATCTACATGAAACCATCACCCGGAACTGAACCACCCAGCGAGCCCTGCGAAGTCTGCCGGCGCGCTTTTCTCCGCAACGGGCTGGCCGGGGTCGGCCTGCTGGCGCTGAACGCACTTTTCGACCGCAGCCTGTTGGCGTCCACCGGCGTGGTGAATCCGCTGCACCATCCGGCCAAAGCCAAGCGCGTGATCTTCCTGTACCAGGCGGGCGGCCCGTCGCACCTGGAGACCTTCGACTACAAGCCGAAGCTGGCGGAGATGAGCGGCAAGCCCATGCCGGATTCGTTCACCGCGGGTCAACAGATCGCGCAACTGCAAGGGCAGCGGCTCACCTGCTTCGGCCCGCAGCATCCGTTCCAGAAGTTCGGCAAGTCCGGCCAGCAGATCTGCGCGCTGTTCCCGCACATCGGCGGCGTGGCCGACGATCTTTGCATCGTGCGCTCCATGTGGACCGAGCAGATCAACCACGACCCCGCGCACACGCTGATGAATACCGGCTCGATCATTACCGGCCGGCCCAGCATGGGATCGTGGATCCTGTACGGACTGGGCGCGGAAACCGACAACCTGCCGGGCTTCGTGGTGTTGATGTCTTCGGGCAAGGGCGGGCAGATGCAGCCGATCGCGGCGCGGCAATGGTCCAGCGGTTTCCTGCCCAGCCGGTTTCAGGGCGTGAAGCTGAACTCGTTCGGCGATCCCGTGCTGCACATCAAGAATCCGCCGGGAGTCAGCGCGGCGGCGCAGAGCGAGTCGTTCGATGCGATCGACGCGCTGGACCGGGTGCAGTATAAGACCACCCGGGATCCGGAGATTCTGACGCGCATCGCGCAATACGAGATGGCGTTCCGCATGCAGTCGAGCGTGCCCGACCTGGTGGATATGAGCAAGGAGCCGGCCAGCGTGCTGGAGATGTACGGCGCCCGGCCGGGCGACGGATCGTTCGCGTCGAACTGCCTGCTGGCGCGCCGCCTGGCCGAGCGCGGCGTGCGATTCATTCAGCTTTACCATCGCGACTGGGACCATCACTCGGGCGTGAAAGCCAACGTAGTGATCAAGGCGCAGGAGACCGACCGGCCCACGGCGGCCCTGATTACGGACCTGAAACAGCGCGGCATGCTGGACGACACGCTGGTGGTGTGGGGCGGGGAATTCGGCCGTACGCCGATGTCGCAGGGCGACGGCCGCGATCACCACATCAAAGGCTTCAGCTACGTGCTGGCCGGCGGCGGGATTAAAGGCGGCATCAGCTACGGCGCGACGGACGAGTTAGGGTACGCGGCGGTAGACCATGCCGTCGCCGTGCCGGACTTCCACGCCACCATGCTATGGTTGCTGGGGATCGATCACAAGCGGCTGACGGTGAAGTATCAGGGTTTGGATGCGCGCCTGACGGGCATCGCCGGGAACGTGGTGAAGGGCATTTTAGCTTAGGCGCGTAGGCTGGATTCACCGCGGGTGAAATCCGACAATGCGCGACGCCGCCGGCAACAACAGGCAGTTGCGGGTGTAGTTGGCCGAGCCGGATGAGGCGCCGATCATCCGGATTTCACAGAGCCCCTGCTCCCGTCTGAAGCGCCTATTTCCTTGCTTATCCGTGGCTACGCGTATTACGCTGTGTGCATCGACGCTGCGCCACGCGGCGTGGCTGGGGCTATCACGGTGAATCGCGAAGAGACGGACATGCGGGGCGGGGAAATACTCACCGATGCCGTCATCACGTTGCGCGAAATTACGGCTGCTGACATCCAGCTTTTGTATCGCTGGCGAAACGACCCGGAGAACCGGCCCATGTTCCGGGACGACCGGCCGTTGGACTATGAAACTCACTGCCGCTTCGTCGAGCGATATCTATCCGGAGAACAACAGGACTGGTGGTGGATGGTGGAGGCGGCGGGCGAACCGGTCGGGACGATCTGTCTTTATGGCTTCAGCGGCGACCGGCGGATGTGCGAGTTCGGACGCTTTATCATCGGCCGGGAACATCGCGGTGCGGGGCACGGGCGGCGGGCGTTAAGGCTGGCGATGAGCTTCGGCCGCTCGCGCGGGGTGGAGCGAATGCATTGCGAGGTCCTAAGCTCAAATTCAGGCGCGCTACGCTTGTATGAACGCCTGGGGTTCAGGGCCAAAGGAATCGGGCGGGCCGGTTCGCGCGAGTTTGTTTTGATGGAAGCCGAACTGAACGAAAGATGAAGCCGATACATTTGTTTGTGCCGAAGTACCGGACCGAAGAGATCCTGGAGGAAATACGTCCGGCCCTGGAGACGGGCTGGACCGGGCCGGGCGAAAAGACGGCTCAGTTCGAAAGCGCATGGCGCGCGTACACCGGGCTGGAGAATGCGCACTTTCTGAATTCGGCGACGGCCGGCCTGCACCTGGCATTCGCGGTATTGCGGGAGCGGTTCGGATGGGCGGAGGGGGACGAGGTTATAACCACGCCGTTCACCTTTGTCTCGACCAATCATACGATCGCGCATGCGGGACTTAAGCCGGTATTTGCGGATATCGACGAATACCTGTGTCTGGATCCCGAGTCGGTAGCGGCTCGCATTTCGCCCCGGACGAGGGCTGTCTGTTTCGTGGGTATCGGCGGGCACGCGGGACGGTACGAGGAAATGCGGGAGTTGTGCGCCCGGCGCGATCTGAGGCTGATCCTGGATGCCAGCCACATGGCGGGCACGC
Organism: Bryobacteraceae bacterium; assembly: GCA_035499555.1. Lineage (GTDB taxonomy): Bacteria > Acidobacteriota > Terriglobia > Bryobacterales > Bryobacteraceae > Bog-159. The sequence continues at coordinate 84,843 of DATJYO010000025.1, read as the reverse complement.
GCATCCGCGGCGTTCACGCGGGGCACGGGGCGGATGCCGCCGTATTCTCATTTCACGCGGTCAAGAATCTGCCAACGGCGGACTCCGGGATGGTCTGCTTTCAGGACGGCGAACTCGACCGGGAGGCGCGCAAGTGGTCGTGGATGGGGATCAACAAGGACACTTTCACGCGTACGGCGGGAAGCGGTCCTTATAAATGGAAGTACGATGTGGAGCACTTAGGATTCAAATACCACGGCAATGCGATTATGGCGGCGATGGGGATAGTGGCGCTGCGTCACCTGGATCAGGATAATGCGTACCGGCGGCAGCTTGCCGGCTGGTACGACAAAGCGCTGGCGGGTAGCGGGGCCGTGACGCGCACCCCGCAACGCGAGGAAGTGCTGAACTCGCGGCACCTGTACCAGATCCTGGTGGCGGATCGGGATGAAGTGATGCGCGGGTTGAATGAGCGGGGGATTTATCCGGGTGTGCATTATGCGGACAACACCAACTACCGGATGTACGGGTATGCCGCAGGCACGTGTCCGCGGGCGGCGGATGCCAGCGCGCGGGTGATTTCGCTGCCCATGCATCTGGGGTTGAGCCAGGAGGATGTGCGCAGGGTGGCGGTGGAGGTGGTCCGCCGCGCCCCGCGCGCCGGGGCTGGGGCGGTTAGTTGATTGCCCTGGTTCAGGGCTCGCTGAAGCAACCGCCCTACTGTATGGACACGCTGGCGGGGTTGGCCGCCTGGCTGTCAGCGGTGACCGATATGGTCACGCTGCCCTGTCCCGCGAGCGAAGCGGGAAGCGGACCGATGTTCACCTGGTCGAGGCCGGCGTAGACGGGGGCCGCGCCGTAATAGAGGACGGGCACGCTCACGCCGCCGACCGTCGCGCTGACCTTCCGGGCGTGGCGCAATCCCGTGCCATAGATCTCGAGGTAATACTGGGCGTCCGGCGCAGACAGATCGATGGGCAGCGGGTCAACGCCGCCGGACGAATTCACCTGATACACCGGCTGCAGGCCCTGCTGGGCTCCCGAGATGACAGGCAGCACCCAGGCGGCCACCAGGCCGGCGGAATCGAGCATGAATAGGCCCGGGGAGACGGCGCCGATCTGGATACCGGCCGTCTGGCTGCCGGCGTTCTGATTGGCAATCGTCACCCTAGCCGGTCCCAAAGCCGTGCCCGCGGGTATCTCGAAATTCACCTGCGTGGACGAGACGTAGAACAGCGGCGCGCCGTGCGATACGCCGGCGGAGTCGAGCACGGTCACGGAGGTGCCGTGCAAAGAGAGGGGGAGCGGGATGGTCGATGCGGTGTCGGTGGCGGCAGCCAGGCCGGAGCCGTACGCCGACACGATGGACTCCGCGGCGAACGGCTCGATCTGCCCGGCGGCCGCCAGTCTGGTGACGAACGTCTGGGGCGCGGCGGTGCTCAGGATAGGGATCAAGGAGCCAGGATAACCGCCGTAGCCCGCGGCCACCAGCAAGTCCGGGGAGCCGTCGCCGTTCAGGTCGGCGACCGCCACCGAGGAGGGCGAATCGCCCGCGCTCATATAGAACGGCGGCTGGAAGGTGCCATCGCCGTTGCCCGCGAGGTAGGTCACTTCGGTGAAGGCGCAGCAGGTGCCCAGGACCAGGTCCGGGATGCCGTCGCCGTTGAGATCGCTGACCACGATGGAGGCCGCGCCGAAGGCGGTCGTCGTGTAAAGCGGCGACTGGAGTGTGCCATCGCCGTTACCGAACATGACGCCGATGCCGTTCGCATTGCTGACGATCAAGTCAGGCTTGCCGTCGCCGTTCAGGTCGCCGATGGCCAGCGAGCCGGGCAGGGTGCCTTGCAGATACTCGGTGGGGGCGCCGAACGATCCATTGCCTTTGTTGAGGAGCACGTATAGGCCGCTATCGGTAATCGGATCGCTGGAGCCGGCGTCGCTCACCACCAGGTCGGGCCGGCCGTCGCCATTCAGATCCGCGGCGACGACGACAGCCGGCGCGGGACCCAGGGAATTGAAGGTGGCAGTCTGGGTGAAGTTGCCATGGCCGTCTCCTTTGAAAAGGACCAGGTTGCCGACGGAGTCGCTGTAGACGCCGCTGTTGGCGAGGGCCAGGTCGAGGTTCCCGTCGCCATCGAAGTCGGCAGCGGCAATTCCGGTGGGGTTGGGTCCGCCCGAGGAGAAGGCCAGGGGCGCGGCGAACTGCGGGCTGCCCGCGTTCAGGAGCAGCAGGACGGAGTCGCGATAGAGTCCGGTGACGGCCAGGTCGGGTTTGCCGTCGCGATTGAAATCGCCCACGGCCGCCGCGGTGACGCCGTTGGTGGGCCCGGTGTGTCCAAGCAACAGATCGACGGGCGGCGCGAAGCCGCCATCGCCCTGCCCGGCAAGATAGTAGATGGCGTCGGTCAGTTGATCGTTGGTGATGGCGTCGAGTTTTCCGGAGCCGGAGAAATCGGCGACCGCCAGGAAGGTGGCGTGGGGAGCCGCGCCAAAGGGAATGGCGGGCACTCCGCTGAAGGTTCCATCGCCTTGGCCAAACAGGATTCGGATCTGGTTGGACAGGCCGTCGTAGACCAGGATGTCCAGATTGCCGTCGCCGTTGAAGTCGCCCACCGGAAACGAATTGCCCACGCCATCCAAGAGGCCGATGGGGAAGAAGCCGGCCGAGGCGTACACGGCGTCGTACGATGAAGGAGCGGCGAAGGCGCCGTCGCCATTGCCCGCGACGACGGAGATGGTTTCGGCGTTGCCGTGCAGGACGGCCAGGTCCAGTTTGCCGTCGTGGTTGAAATCGGCGGCCACTATATAATCGGGATACCCGCCGACGTCCACCGTGCCTCCCGCCTGAAAAGTACCGTTCATATTGCCGGGCAAAAGCCGAACCTGGGAGGCAACGGTGTCGCCCACCGCCAGATCCAGAATGCCGTCGCCGTTGAAATCGGCCGCCACCAGCGATTGGGGGGCAGAGCCGCTGGCGTACTCGACCGGCGGTCCGAAGGTGCCGCCGCCGGCGTTCAGAAGAACTTCGACAGCGCCGACGATTTTGCCGGTATAAGCCTGGGTGCCGATGGCCAGGTCCGGCAAGCCATCCCGATTGAAATCGCCGATGGCGATGGCCGCGGGACCGGTTCCGGCGGCAAAGTTTCGGGCGGCGCGGAAGGTCCCGTCGCCGTTGCCGAGCAGGACGGAGACGGTGTTGCCGCCGTGGTTGGCCACGATCAGATCCAGGCGGCCGTCGCCGTCAACGTCCGCCAAGGCTACCGAATCCGGCGCATTGCCGACCGGGTACACGGTCCCCGCCGCCACGCCTCCGGTGCTGTCGCCCAGGTAGACGATCACGCTGTTGCCGCCGGGATTCACCAGCGCGAGATCGGCGTTACCGTCGCCATTGAAGTCGGCCACCGCGGTGGCGCTGGATCCGGCGACGGGTTGTGCCAGGCCAGCCGCAGGCACGGATGCCGGCAGCTGGAATGCGGCGTGTGCCGTCTGCAGTTGAAACAGCTCGGCGGCACAGGCCGTGGAAAGCTGGAAGTTGTAGACCGATCCTTCGCTGGGGGTAACGATGAAGATGTTGGAGCCGCCGGCAGTGGCGGCCAGGTTATAGAGCTTTTCTTCGTTGGGATTCAGGTTCGGATTGACGACCCGCGCGGTGATGAAGCCGTTCAGGCCGGCCAGGGTACCGCAAGGGTCGGCCGGGGCGAGCCGGCAACAGAAAAGCAGAAAAAGACAAACGGATGCGATAGTTCTCATTGAGAGCGTCTGGTCATCGACATTATAGCCGCTAACGCAGAGCTTTCTTCAGACTGTTGACCAGGTGCTTGGCGACCTTGCGCGGGCCATGATTGCTCTCCGTGGATGCTGAAATCTCAGCAGACCTATTATGGGCCTTTTTGAAAGGAAAGGGTCAGGACGGCGCATCAAACGAGGACGGGGCAGGCCACGGAGAACGATGGCCTGCCCCAGGGCTGCATGCGCCTTATGGGAAAATGCCGCGCACACGGGTGGCTTCGGCTACGCGGGATACGGCCAGGATGTAGGCGCCGGTCCGCATATCGACGCGGTAGCTTTCGGCGGTTCCGTGCACTTCCTTGAAGGCCGAATTCATGGTCCGCTCGAGGTACTGGTTCACCTCGACTTCGGTCCAGAAGAAGCCGTAGAGGTCCTGCACCCACTCGAAGTAGGAGACGGTCACGCCGCCGGCATTGCAGAGGATGTCGGGGATCACCAGCACGCCGCGCGCGAACAGCTCTTTGTCGGCCGCGGGAGTGGTCGGGCCATTGGCGGCTTCGGCCACGATCTTGGCGTTGATGCGGTCCACGTTGTCGAGCGTGATGGTGTTCTCGAGGGCGGCGGGCACCAGGATGTCGCACTTCAACTCCAACAGGTCCTTATTGGAGATGTAGTCGCATCCGGGGAAGCCGACCACGGTGCCGGTCTCGTCTTTGTACTTCATGACGGCCACGGGGTCGAGGCCGGCGGGATTGTAGATGCCGCCCTTGGAGTCGCTGACGGCCAGCACGCGGGCGCCATCCTCATGCAGTAACTTGGAGGCGATGCTGCCGGCGTTGCCGTATCCCTGCACCACGACGGTGGCCTTCTTGAGGTCGATGCCCTTGACTTCGCAGGCGGCGCGGGTGGTGAACTGGCAGCCGCGCGCGGTGGCCTCATTGCGTCCCTTGGAGCCGCCCAAGGCGAGCGGCTTGCCGGTGACCACGCCCAGCTCGGTGTGGCCATGGAACATGCTGATGGTGTCCATGAACCACGCCATGGTCTGGGAGTTGGTATAGACGTCCGGCGCGGGGATATCGCGGTCCGGCCCGATGATGGGCGAGATCTCGGTGGCATACCGGCGGGTCATGCGCTCCAGTTCGCCGAGCGAGAGCTGCTTGGGATCGACGCACACGCCGCCCTTGCCGCCGCCGTACGGGATGTTGACGGTGGCGCACTTCCAGGTCATCCAGGCGGCCAGGGCCTTGACCTCGTCGAGGGTGACGCCGGGGTGGTAGCGGATGCCGCCCTTGGCGGGGCCGCGGGACAGGTTGTACTGCACACGATAACCTTCGAAGGTCTGAATACGCCCGTCGTCCATGCGCACGGGGATGGAGACGATCAGTTGACGTTTGGGTACTCTGAGAACCGATCGCAGGCCTTCGTCCAGTTTGAGGTGATCGGCCGCGGCATCGAACTGCGCCTGGGCAATCTCAAAGGGATTGAGGGCCTCTTTCGTTAATACGGCTGTACTCATGCTTTCTCCTTATTTAGAGAGGGCTTGCGGTAACAAGCTCCTCGCGTTTTTGCGCATGCCGCGGAATGCCCACCTGGTGAAGCGGTACATTGCGGCGGCAAAACTCACAAGCGCCGGCGTCGGCGTAGTAGCTGGCCTCCAGCTTGGCCAGGCAATAAAGCGGCAAAGATCCGAAGCTGCGGGTCTGCGGCGTCGGCTGATAGACCAGCACGGCCAGGGCGACGACCTGGGCGCCGCGGGCTTCGAGCAACTGGCGCGCTTCGGTGAGCAGCATTCCGGAGCGAAGGAGATCATCCACTAGGATGACCTTTTCACCCGTCACCGGCTCCAGGAACTGGCGGAAGTGCATGGGGACATTTTTGCCTTCCTTTTCGGCCCAGTAGACCTGGCCGGCGTGCAGCGCTTCACAAAGCCCATAGGCGACCGGCAGTCCGGCGGGAGTAGCCGAGACGATGGAGATCTCCGGAATGAGCGCGCGCAATTCGGCATTGGCGCGAAGTTTGCGGCTCAGGCCCACGCTGAGGGTCTTGGCGTGGCGATGGTAGCGCATGGCCAGCGCGGTTTCCAGGTTGATATCGGTGTGCAGGCCGTTGAGGCATTCGAAGTGCCCCTGCTGCAAAGCTCCGGTTTCTCGCAGTAAGGCGAGCACCTCGTCTTGGGTGGGGACGAGTTCCATGGCTTTACCTGCCTTTCGAGGACGATTCCATATTATCAGAGGTCTTTCTCGTTATCCAGGAGAAAGTGGTGCTGTGGCGGGATTCAACGCAGCTTCTCCTCCACACTGCGTATTTTATCGTCCATGTGCTGCTCCCGGTCAATGCGGGTGCCGAAGCGGAGGGTAGACGTAATGCGCGGCACACCCATGGCGTGCAGCACCTCATGGCAGCGCTTGACGGCGGCGAAGACGTCGTCCCATTCGCCTTCGATATTAGTGCCGTAAGCGTGCAGACGGGTCTGGAGACCGGCGTCAGCCAGCACGCGCTCGCAGGCGGCGACTTCCCTGGAGACGGAGGTCCCGATGCCGATCGGGACCACGCACAAATCCGCGATTACTTTCATGAACCCCAGTCTAGCGCGGGGGAGCGGGGGGGTTGCGCGGTTGGCGGACACGTGCTGGAATCGGGGCATGGTGCGAGGATGGTGCATCGCGATTCTGCTCGCGGGACTGGTTGTCCCGCCGGGCTGCCCGGCCCAGGACTGGGCGGAGTCGGCACCGGCGGCGGAAGGACTGGATGCCGCGCCACTGGCGCGCATGGACGCGCACATCCAGGCGCGGCTGCCGCATGTGCGCAGCGTGTTGATCGCCAGGCATGGGCGGCTGGTCTTCGAAAAGTACTACGGCGACGTTAGCCGGGACACGCTACAGAACATACAGTCCATGACCAAGAGCATCTCGTCGGCGCTGGTGGGCATCGCGCTGCGAAAGAAGGACATTCGATCGCTGGACGACAAGGTGCTCGATTATCTGCCGGCGTTCCAAGGCATCGTTACGGATGAGCGGGTGAAGCGGATTACGATCCGGCACCTGCTTACCATGTCGTCCGGCATCGACGCCACGCGCGGGAGCTTCGACAAGATCATGGCCCACCCGGTTCCGGACACGCTGCGCGGCCGGCTGATTTTCGATCCGGGCGCGGGATTCAAATACAGCGATCCGGGGGCGCACCTGCTGGGGTCGGTCTTATGGAAAGCCACGGGAATGCCGGTGCTGGAGTTCGCCCGGAAGGAGTTGTTTGGTCCGCTGGGCGTGGAGCGGTTCACCTGGTACGCGGACAACGTGGGACTGCAGTCGGGGGGCATGAGCGGCCTGTGCCGGGCGCGGGACATTCTGAAACTGGGCGAGTTGTACCTGCGGAAGGGGACCTGGCAAGGGCGGGAGATCGTGCCGGCGGGGTTTGTGGCCGATTCCGTGCGCGTGCACAATTCCGGCGACTTCTACGGCGAGACTGCCCGGTACGGGTATATGTGGTGGATCGCGAAGGTGGCGCAGTACGACGCGTTTTACGCCCGCGGGTATGGCGGCCAATACCTGATGGTCATACCCAAGGCGGACCTGGTGGTGCTGTGCACGTCGGACTGGCGCCAGCCGGAATACCCCGAGCACTTCGCGCTGCTGGCGGATTTCGTCCTGCCCGCGGTTGTATCGCGATAAGGCACAGTTTGCATCATTACCCACCGCGGCATTGAAGAGGCTTGCTGCACCTCGAATGCCGATGGATCGAATCGGGCCCGTAGGCCGGCGGCCGCCGTGCGATCTCGTCAAAAAGATCCTCAATTTTCCTGTTGACAAACAGGATAAAAAGAGTCTATTTTATCTTTTTAAGGGGTACAACCAGGCTCCATGCAGTTGACTCGCGCCGCCGATTACGCCGTACGTGTGATGATCCATCTGGCGACCCTGCCGCCGGGGACGCGGGTGAACCGGGACACCCTGGCGGAGGCGGCGGACGTCCCGGCGCATTTCCTGGCCAAGGTGCTGCAATCGCTGGGACACGCCCGCCTGATCCTGGCGCATCGCGGCATCAGCGGCGGATTTTCTTTGGCGGCGCCTCCCGAACAGATCTCGGTTTTGCGCGTGGTGGAGGCGATCGAAGGCCCCATCCAGCTTAACGTGTGCCTCAGTGTGGGGGGGTGCGGGCGGCAGGGATGGTGCCCGGCGCACCTGGTTTGGGCGGAAGCCCAGGCGGCGCTGACGCAGGTGCTGGGCAGCGCCTCGATCGCCAAGCTGGCGCGCGAGTCGGGCGGACGCCGCCAGGACAAGGTGGTGTATCCGTGGAATTGACGTGGATCGCCATCGCCGCCAGCCTGTTCATGGGCCTGGGCGCCGTGGCGGTTTTCATTTTCGCAGTCAAGAAGGATTATTTCCGAGACCTGGAAGACACCAAGTACCAGGTGTTCTGGTCGGACCTGGAAGACCTGGTGGATTCACCCAAGGAGAACTCGCATGGCAGTAGCTCCCGGAAAGCCTGAGGAGACCATGAACCGGCGCCGCATGTTGGGCTGGTTCACGGGTTTCGGCTTGTTCGGCTCGGCGGTGCTGAGCGCATTTTCGAACTTCGTCTTCATCAAACCGCGCGCGACGTATGGCCAACCGGCGCGGTTCGGGATCGGGCGGCCGGAGGACTTTCCGCCCGGCACGCGGATTTCGATGGACGCCCGCCGGGTGTGCATCGTGCGCGACGGCAACAAGCTGGCGGCCATTTCGACAACGTGTACGCACCTGGGCTGCATCGTGGCGGTGGCCGAAACCGGGTTCAGTTGCCCGTGTCACGGCTCGCGCTACGACCAGGACGGCAACGTGACGGCCGGCCCGGCCCCCAAGGCGCTGCCGTGGTTCAAAATCAGCCTGGCGCCGAACGGCGAGCTGGAAGTGGACAAATCGGCCGAAGTCGTTTCCGGGACCTATCTGGACGTATGAGCACGACGACACCTAAAGAAGGTGGAGTCTGGACCGCCGTGCGGGAACTACCCGCGAATGTCTGGAGCTCCATATTTCGCAATCCGCTGCCATCCAACGATCTGGAGCGGGCCTCCACCAGTTTCAGCAACTTCTTCCTGCACATTCATCCGGTCAAGGTACACCGCAACACGCTACGGCCCATCTACACGCTGGGCCTGGGACTGATCTCCTTCTTCCTGTTCCTGATCCTGGTGGTCACGGGCGTGCTGCTGATGTTCTATTACGTGCCTTCGACCACGCAGGCCTACGACCGCATGCTGGACCTGCGCGGTTCGGTGGCTTTCGGCATCTTTCTGCGGAATATGCACCGCTGGTCGGCGCACGGCATGGTGGCGGTCGTGTTTCTGCACCTGTGCCGGGTGTTTCTGACCGGCGCGTATAAGAAGCCGCGGGAATTCAACTGGGTTTTGGGTGTGGGGCTGCTGCTGGTGACTCTGTTCCTCAGTTTCACCGGGTACCTGCTGCCTTGGGACCAACTGGCCTTCTGGGCGATCACGGTGGGGACGTCGATCGCAGGCTACGCGCCGCTGGTGGGCAAACAGATCCAGTTCCTGCTACTGGGCGATGCCACGGTAGGGCAGGAGGCGCTGCTACGCTTCTACGTTTTGCATGTGGCGGTGCTGCCGCTGCTGCTGACGCTGCTGATCGCCCTGCACTTCTGGCGCATCCGCAAAGATGGGGGACTGTCGCGGCCGGAGGCGTCTGCGTCCGCGCAGGCGGTGACGGTACGAGTCACTGCCGCGACGGCCCCCGCCAAAGAGACCGGCCGGCGCACTTACGGATTACAAGGCTTCGTGCGCGGACCGTTTACCAAAGTGGGCAACGTTCCGGACGACTCGGTCTTCAGTTGGCCGAACCTGCTGATCGCCGAGCTGTTCGTCTTCGTGCTCACGGTGGCGGTGATCCTGGTTCTGTCGCTGCTGTTCAACGCGCCGCTGGAGGAGCCGGTGAATGTGATGCATCCGCCGAATCCGGCGAAGGCGCCGTGGTACTTCCTGGGCCTGCAGGAGATGGTCAGTTACTCGGCATTCTGGGGCGGCATCGGGGTGCCCACGATTTTCGTGGTGCTGCTGCTGCTGGCGCCGTACATCGACCGCGGCAAAGCCGGGATCGGCAGATGGTTCGCCCGGGAGCGGCTGCTGGCCAACACCATCTTTCTCACCCTGGTGCTGCTCAACATCATGTTCATCATTATCGGCACGTTCTTCCGCGGGCCGAACTGGGCGATGGTATCCCCCTGGTAACCGGCTATGCGACTGTCACTCGCGATTGCAAGTTTCGTGGCTCTGATCGTGCACGGCATCGTGTTCTACGATCAGTTCTTTCACCGCTGGGAGCGGTATCAGACAGCCTATTTCGACCAGGCGCGCACGCTGACGAAGAATGCCCGGGAACGGGCCGAGTTGGAGGAGCGCCGGCCGCGCATCGAGCAGTACATCGTCACCCAGTTCGGCGACACGCGGGTGGACCGCTGCGGCACCTGCCATATCGCGGCGGACGATCCGCGGTTTGAAAAGTACGCCGAGCCGCTGCGCACGCATCCCTTCTCGGCGGCGCTGGGCGACGTCGAGCGCAACGGCCGCTGGGAAAGGCGGCACAAGTTCGCCGACTTCGGCTGCACCGTCTGTCACGACGGGCAGGGCCGCGGTCTCGACACGCACTACAGTCACGGCGAAGATCCGTTCTGGCCGGAGCCCATGCTGGGGTTCGTGGTGCAATCCACCTGGCGCAAGAGCTTCGCGCCCAAGCTGCTGGGCAAGGAATACATGGAAGCCAACTGCGCGCAGTGCCACACGGAGGAGAATTTCTCCGGCACGCCGCACGTGAATCGCGGACGCAAGCTGTTTTACGCCATGAACTGCTACGGCTGCCATCGGATCGAGGGGATGTCGGAGGGCACGCTGGGTCCGGATCTCTCCGAAGCCGGCAAGAAATACCGGGTGGACTACCTGTGGCAGCACATCCTGGATCCGCGGGTGATTTCGGCGACGTCGTTCATGCCGAAGTTCAACCTGAACGACGGCGATATCCGGTCGCTGGTGATTTTCCTGAAGAGCCGCCGCGGCATCAACTTCGCGGAGACCTCGCTCGATCAGTACCGCATGCGGGTGACGGAGACGAAGCTGACGGTCACGCCGCCGGGCAAACCGGAGGTGAAGGGCGAGACGCTGGCCGCGCGCGGCAAGCAGTTGATCGAAGACCGCGCCTGCACCGCATGTCATAAGCTGGGCGCGGTAGACGGCGGGATCGCCCCGGACCTGAGCTATGAAGGGCTGATCAAAGATCAGGACTGGCTGGTGGCACATTTCCGTAATCCGCGGTCGCGCATACCGGACTCGATCATGCCGGCGTTCCGTTTTCCGGATACGGATTTCGAAGCCTTGAGCGGGTACCTGGCCAGCCTGCGGACGCCGCCGCCGGCGCTCTCCCCGGCGGAGACCTTCCAGCAGTTGTGCGCGCGCTGCCACGGCGAGAAGGGCGACGGGAACGGCAAAGTCGCCTGGTATCTGGATCCGGCGCCGCGCGACCTGACCAAGGCCGGTTTCATGACCTCCAAGCCGCGCGAGCGATTCCTGAAGTCGATTCGGGAAGGCGTGCCGGGCACGTCGATGCCGGCCTGGGGCCATGCCCTGAAGGAAGAGCAGCCGGCGGCGGTGCTCGATTACGTCTTCACCGCCTTCGTGAAGGAGCCGTCCAAGCCGCCGGTGAAACACAACGTGCCGGAAACGAATCCGGTGGCGTCCACGCCGGAATCGATTCAAGCCGGCGAACAGATTTTCGTGCTGCGCTGCGCCGGCTGCCACGGGCGCAAGGCGGACGGCAAAGGTCCGAACTCGCTGGACATTTCGCCGCGGCCGCGCAACCTGCGCAATTCGTTCTTCGTGAACAGCGTCGCCGACCGGCGCCTGTTCGACTCCATCCTGTATGGCGTGCAGGGCACCGCCATGCCCTCGTGGATCGATTACGGCCTGTCGCAAAACGACGTCGGCAACATCGTCAACTTCATCCGCAGTCTCGGCGGAGGGCGGGCGGTAGCCCGCGCGGGACTGGGGTTGGAATTCAACAGGAGTCACTATGCCAGAAACTAACCCATCACAAGCTGTCGCCGCTACTCCTCTCAGGACCGGCGTAGTCTACACGGACACGACGGCGAAGTGGTTTCTCGTCAGTTCCATCAGTTACTTCTTCATCGTGGGAATCATCGCCCTGACCATTGCGGCCAAGTTCGTGTGGCCGGAGCTGCTGGGCACGGTCTCGTATCTGACTTACGGCCGCCTCCGTCCTCTGCATGTGAACGGCATGCTTTTCGGGTGGTTGCTGGCGTGTGACATGGGACTCACTTACTACCTGGTGCCGCGGCTGTGCGGCGTTCCGCTGTGGAGCGAGAAGCTGGGCAAGGCCACGGCCATTCTGTGGAACATCATCATCCTCAGCGCGGTAGTCTCGCTGATCGGCGGCTACAACAAAGGCTGGGAGTATGCCGAGTTGCCCACGTTCGTCAGCGTGATGGTGGTGATCGCATGGGTGATGTTCGCCATCAACATCTTCGCCACCATCGGCACGCGCAAATACCAGCAAATGTACGTCTCGCTCTGGTACGTGATGGGCTGTATCCTGTGGACCACCTTCGTCTATCTCACGGGTAACTTCGCCGTATTCTTCACCACCGGCACCAACCAGGCAAACCTGAACTGGATGTACGTGCACAACGCGGTGGGGCTGATCTTCACGCCGATCGGGTTGAGCGTGGCTTATTATTTCATCCCCAAGTCTTCCAATTCGCCGCTTTATAGCCACAAGCTGTCGATGGTGGGGTTCTGGTCGCTGGCGTTCGTGTATGTCTGGACCGGGGCGCACCACATGCTGCACGGTCCCATCTCGCAGTGGCTGCAGACCATCGCCATCACGTTCTCGGTGATGCTGCTCATCCCGGTGTGGGCGGTGGTCTATAACTTCTTCGCCACCATGAAAGGGCAGTGGCAGCAGTTGCGGGAGAACGTACCGCTGAAGTTTCTCATGTCCGGCGTGGTGTTCTACCTGTTGACCTGCTTCCAGGGTCCCATGCACAGCCTGCGCTCGGTGAACGCCATCGTCTCGAAGACCGACTGGATCCCGGGGCACGCGCACATGGCGCTGCTGGGCTGCTTCTCGTTCTTCGCCATCGCCGGAAGTTACTACATCGTACCGCGGGTGTTCCGCACCACGCTGCATTCCGACGCGCTGGCCAACTGGAATTTCTGGTTCATGATGATCGGCGGACTGGGCTTCTTCGTCACGCTCTGGCTGGGCGGTTTCTGGCAGGGCTGGCAATGGAACAACCCGGCGATTCCGTTCATCGACACGGTGAAAGCTCTGAAACCCATCTGGACGGTACGCTTCTTCTCCGGGGTGCTGATCTTCGCCGGCATTGTGTCGTTTGCATATAACATCCTGGCGACCGCCATCGGCGCCAAGGACCGGCCGGCATTGGTCCAGTAGGGGAGGTGACCTATGTTAAGCAAAGCCGACAACAGCGCAGGATTCGCAATCGCCGCCGCCCTGGTTCTGTTCTTCATCGGCGGCACGCTGACCACGGTGGTGCCCCCGCTGGTCGATAAGAGCTGGGCGCGGCCCTTCGAGAATCACGACCCGAGCAAAGGTCCCACCGGGAAGCTCCGGCCGTACACCGAGCAGGAGCTGCACGGGCGGGCCATCTACATTCGCGAGGGCTGCTGGTATTGCCACACGCAGCAGACGCGCACGCTGCTGGCCGATACCAAGCGCAGCGGCTGGAAGGGCGTGGATTCACCGATCTCCACGCCGGACGAATTCGTCTACGACAGCCCGCACATGTTCGGCACCAAGCGCACCGGGCCGGACCTGTCGCGGGTGGGCGGCAAATACGACACGCAGTGGCACCGCACGCATTTCCGCAATCCGCGCGACCTGGTGCCCGGCTCGGTGATGCCGCCGTTCCCGTGGATCGTGGCCGACGAGAAAGAGTTTCAATCGCTGGTGGCTTATCTGCAAACCCTGGGGCGGGCCAAGAACTGGCGGCCCAACAACGATTACGAGAGGTGACGCCGTGCACGATTATGTCTACCCGAGCATTTTCTTCTCCTACTTCCTGTTCTTCCTGATGCTGGCCGGCGCGATCTTCTTTTGCGTGCGCTCCATCAAAGACGGCTACTGGGGACGGGACAGCGAAGAGGCCAAGTACCGCATGTTGAAGGACGATGCGGACGATTTGGAGTAAAGCGATGACACCTGCAAAGACGGATAAAGATGGAATTCATGAATACGCCGGCGGATGGATCACGGAGCGCAGCGGCACGGACGTGCCCCCCTTCCTGAAGCTGGCGTTTATCGTGATCGCGGGCGGCGCGGCCGCTTACTTCTTCCTGTACATGTACGGCGAGGTGAATCACCCGGACCGCGGCCCGCTGGTACGGGCGCTCAACGCCGCCACGGAAGCGTCCGGGACGCTGATGTATATCATCGCGGCCATGGTCATCATCTACGGCTTGATCGTGGTGGCCTTCTCGTTCCGCAAGATAAAGTAGGATCGACCGCTCATGAGCGACGGTTTTTTCCAGGTCCAAGTTCCGGATGCATCCGAGTATTGGATGCAGATGGTCAAGTGCCGCCACGCCTGCCCGGTGCATACGGATGCGTGCGGCTACGTCACCGCCATCGCCGAAGGCCGCTACGAAACCGCGTACCGGATTGCGCGCGCCACCAACCCGTTCGCCTCGATCTGCGGACGGGTGTGCGGCGCGCCTTGCGAGGCCAACTGCCGGCGCGGCTCGCTGGATGCACCGGTTACTATCCGGGCGCTGAAGCGCTTTGTGACGGAGGCGTTCGGTCCGGAAACGGCCGACTATGCGCTGCACCGGGAGGCCTGCAATCGCGCCATGCTGCCGCCGAATCCGGGCGATTACGAGCGGATCGCGGTGGTGGGAGCGGGCGTCTCGGGCCTGACGGTGGCCCACGACCTGGCGCAGACCGGCTACAAAGTCACGATCTTCGAGGCGGAGGACGAACCGGGGGGCATGCTGACGGCCGGCGTGCCGGTGTTCCGGCTGCCGCGCGAGCTGGTGCGCCACGAGATCAACGCCATCCTGTCGCTGGGCGTGGAATTGAAATGCGACATGCGGCTGGGGCGCGATTTTTCGATCGCCAGCCTGCGCCGCGACGGCTATAAAGCCATCTTCCTGGGCATCGGGCTGCCCAAAGGGCGTAAGCTTCCGCTGCCCGGCGTGGACAATCCGAGCGTGCTGGACGGCATGGATTTTCTGCGCGCCTTCAACACCGGCAAGGCGCTGACGCTGGGACGGCGTATCGTGGTCATCGGCGGCGGCAACGTGGCCTATGACGTGGCCCGCTCGGCGCTGCGTCCGGGCGAATCGGCGAACCGGCGGGAAGCGGTGGCCGAGATGGAACGCGGGGAGCAGGTGGCGTACGACGTGGCCCGGTCGGCGCTGCGCATGAGCGGCGACAAAGAGGTCCACGTGGTGTGCCTGGAAAGCCGCGAGGAGATGCCCGCCGACGAAATGGAGATCATGGAAGGCGCCGAAGAAGGCATCCGCCTGCACAACCGGCGGGGCCCCAAAGCCATCGTGGCCAAAGAGGGCCAACTGGCGTTGCGCACGGTGAAATGCACCGCGGTGTTCGATGCCACGGGCCGGTTCAACCCGTCGTTCGACGAATCGTTCATCGAAGACATCCCCGCCGACAACATCATTTTCGCCATAGGCCAGACCTCGGACCTGTCGTTCCTGCACCCGGAGGACGGCATCCAGACCGAGCGCGGCCTGGTGAAAGTGGACCGCGCTACGTACCGCACCAGCGCTCCGGACGTGTTTGCCTGCGGCGACATCGCGCACGGCCCGCGGCTGTTCATCGACGCCATCGCCTCGGCGCAGGTGGCGGCGCGTTCCATGCACGATTATCTGCGCGGCACGCGCACCGAGGTGGTGGTGCGCCGCAAATGGCTGCCGGCGGCGTACACCATGGCGGACGGCTGGAACGTGATCCCGCGCCAGAATCCGCCGGCGCTGGAGAGCGACCGGCGGGCGGCTTCGCTCGAGATCATCGAAGAGCGCTTTCCCGAGGCGGAGGCGCGCCGCCAGGCGTCCCGCTGCCTGCGCTGCAACGTCAACACGGTGTTCGACACTTCCATCTGCGTGGCCTGCAACGGCTGCGTGGATGTGTGTCCGGAGAACCTGATCCGCCTGATGGGACTCAGCCAGCTTCTGCACACGGACCACTGGATGGCGCCCGCGGCGGCGGAGTTCGGCATGAGCGAAGAGCAGTTCCAGGGTCTCAGCGCGGAGGAACTGGATCAACTGGGCGCGGTCATGCTCAAAGACGAGACCACCTGCATCCGTTGTTCGCTGTGCGCGTCGCGCTGTCCCACGCACGCCATTACGATGAAAGAGTTCGCCCATTACACCGAGTGCGCCGCGGTGCCGCAATGACCCTGCTGCAATTCTGGCTGATGCTCGGGTTCGGCCTGGTGGGCAGCATCCACTGCGTGCAGATGTGCGGGCCCATCGTGCTTTCCTACAGCCTGCCGATGGCTGGCACGCCACGCATGTGGCGCGCGCACGTGTGGTACAACCTGGGCCGGATCACGACGTACAGCGTCCTGGGGGCGCTGGCCGGGGCGGCGGGCGGCGCCATCGGGCTGGCAGGACGGCTGGCGGGCATTGCGCACGGCGGGCGCATCCTGGCCGGCGCGGCGATGATCGCGGCGGGGATCTACCTGTTGGGATTGGCGCGGCCGGCGAGCCTGGTGCGCATCGATCGGCCGGGAATCGCCGCGCGCTTGGCACGCTTCGGCAAACGCTTCATGCTGTCGGTCAACCCGTCGAGCAAGTTCCGGCTGGGGCTGGCATTCGGATTTCTGCCCTGCGGCCTGATTTACGCGGCGCTGTTGAAGGCCGTGGATGCGGGCACGGCGTCCGGGGGAGCGCTCACCATGCTGGCGTTCGGACTGGGCACCAGTGCCGCGCTGGCGGCCACCGGCCTGGCATCTACGGCTTTCGGCTGGCGCCTGGGAAGATGGTCGAACGCGCTGGCGGGCGTGAGCATCATGCTGGCCGGCGCGCTGCTGGTCTGGAGGGGCATCGCTCCCGGCGGCGCGATGCATCACCATGGGCACTTCTGAAGCCGTCAAAAAACGCGCTCCCGCGCTGCCGCCGCCCCGGGTCACCTATCACAAGGCGCGCAAGCTGATCCACTTCGGTTGTTTCCTGGGTTTCCTGGCGCTGCCCTTCTGCAACCTGATGCGCTTCGATATCCCGCGCCAGCGATTCTATTTCGCGGGCTACGAGCTGTGGATCAACGAATTCGCCATCATCTTTTTCGCGCTGATGTTTCTGATGTTCCTGGTCATCGGATCGTCGGTGTTCTACGGGCGCGTGTACTGCGGCTACATGTGCCCGCAGATGATCTTCAGCGAGGCGTCGCTCACGCTGCAGAACCGCCTGCGCCGCTGGATCAACAAGCGCTTTTTCGATTGGCCCGCCACGCGCCGCGCCTGGGCGGCGCACCTGTTGTTCCTGGCCGCGCTGGCGCCGGCTTCTATCTTTCTGGCGTTCGCTTTCATCTCTTATTTCGTCCCGCCCGGGGACCTGTTCCACCGCCTGCTGGCGCTCGATCTGCACACCGCCGGCGGGATCTCGGGCGCCGCCGTCACACTCATCACGTTTCTGGATTTCACCCTGGTGCGCCAGCGCTTCTGCACCACCGTGTGCCCGTACGGATACCTGCAAGGCATCCTGGGCGACAACAACACGCTGCTGGTGCACTACCGCGACGAAGGCGGCCAGTGCATCGAGTGCAAGAAGTGCGTACGCATCTGCCACATGGGCATCGATATCCGCAAGTCGCCGTTTCAGATCGAATGCGTGCATTGCGGCGAGTGCATCGATGCCTGCGTGGACGTGCTGGGCCGGCTGGGCAAGAAGGGCCTGATTCACTACACCTGGGGCGAGCACGGCGGAGAGATCGGCGGCGAGGAGCCGTGGTATCGCCGGGTGGGCATACGCGACGCCAAGCGGGTCATCGTGCTGGTGCTGCTGCTGTGCTACGGCTGCGGCCTGTTCGTGGCGCTGAGCATGCGGCGCGCGGTTCTGATCCAGATCAGCCCGGAGCGCGCGACTCTGTATCGCGTGGATGGCGGCCGGGTGTATAACCGGTTCCGGTATCAGATCGCCAATCGCGGCCACGGGCGGTCGGCGGTGGTGTTCTCGCTCGAACAATTGCCGGCAGCCACCCTCAGCATCGCGCCGAATCCGGTACCCGTGGACGCCGGCGCGACCGAGCAGGGAACGTTTGAAATCTCTCGTCCGCTGGCTTCCGGCACGGAGGAAGTGGACCACTTCAACATCGTCGGAGCCCCGGTCGGCGGTGGTCCGGCGGATGCTTTCCCGATGACGTTTTTAAGCCCCCCGCAAAGGAATCCCCAATGACCAAGCGCAGGCCGTTCCTGATTTTCTTTCTGGCGTTTGTCAGCGCCCTGTTCATCGGCATCCTGATCTTCGTCTACGTGGTAACGAAGCAGGCCAACCCGGTGATGCTGGACGAACACGGCCGGCCCACGGCGAGCAGCGGGGCGGTCCAGCGAATCGCCGCATGACTGCCGCCGTTCAGCTCCAGTGCGAACTATGCGGGCTGGACTGCGGCCGTCATCCTCTCACGACCCGTTTCGGCGCCGATGAGCACTCCTTCTGCTGCGCCGGATGCGTGAACGTGTATGCCATCCTGCGCGAAAGCGGCGTGATCGCCGCCGGGCAGGATTTCCGGCAGACCGAAGTCTATCGGCAGAGCTTGCGCCTGGGCCTGATTTCGAATCGCGCTCCGGAGCCGGAAGCCGCGGGCATTCCGGAAAACGCCGAAACCCGCGAGGCCATTTTTCAATTGTCGGGGATGTGGTGCACATCCTGCGCCTGGCTGATCGAACGCGCGCTGCGCAAGCAGCGCGGAGTGGTTTCGGCGGACGTCTTCTTCGCCTCCGATCTGGTGAAGGTGCGATACTGCCCGGTATACTTGCCGCGCGAGCGCATTCCGGCGGCCATCGCCGGACTGGGCTACGGCGCGGCGGAATATAGCGGGCGCGACGAGCACGAAGGCGCCGAGACCCGCGACCTGCTGCTGCGCATCGGCGTGGCCGCCTTTCTCTGGCTCAACGTGATGTCGCTGAGCCTGGTGCTGTACGCAGGCTATTTCGAGCGCATCTCGGACAGCGCCGCGCGCCGGCTGCCGTTCGTGCTGCTGGCGCTGGCCAGCGGCTCGGTTTTCTATGCCGCACAGCCGGTGCTGCGCGCCGCCTGGATCGGCCTGCGCAACCGCGCCGTGCGCATGGAGAGCCTGCTGGCGATCGGCATACTCGCGGCGTACGGCTATTCCGCGGCGCAGGCCTTCGCGCACGGCAAGCATTTCTACTTCGATACCACGTGCGCGCTGATCGCGCTGGTGCTGACAGGGAAGCTGGCCGAGCGCGGCGCCAAAGACAAAACGGCGCGTGCTATCACCACGCTCTACCGCATGATGCCCAATAAAGTCCGGCTGCTGGCCGATGGAAGCGAGCGTTTCGTCTCCATCGATGCGCTGGAGGCGGGAGCGATCTTCGTGGTCAAGGCGGGGGAGCGCATCCCGGCCGACGGCACAGTGGAGGAAGGGGTATCGCACGTGGATGAATCCGTGCTCACCGGCGAATCCGTCCCGCGGCGAAAAGCCGCCGGCGATCCGGTGGTGTGCGGCAGCCTGAACGCGGACAGCGTACTGCAGGTGCGCGCCACCCGCATCGGCGCCGACAGCACTCTGGCGCACGTCATCCGCCTGGTGGAAACGGCGCTGGCGAACCATTCGCCGCTGGAGCAGGCGGTGGACCGCGCGGCGCGTATCTTCGTGCCCGCCGTCATGGCCGCCGCCGCGCTGACGTTCGCGGGATGGACCTGGGCCGGCAGCAGCCCGGCCACCGCGCTGCTGCGGGCCATCACCGTGCTGGTGATCGCGTGCCCGTGCGCGCTGGGAATGGCCACGCCGCTGGCCATCACCACCGCCATCGGCGCGGCGTCGCGCAAGGGTATTCTGGTGAGCAGCAGCCGCGCGCTGGAGGTCCTGCCCAAAGTGGGCGTCATGGTGTTCGACAAGACCGGCACGGTAACGGAGGGCGACTTTCGGCTGCTGGAAGTGAGCGGCGACCGCGCCGTCCTGCCGGCCGCGGCGGCGCTGGAGACGCGCTCGGAACATCCGCTGGGCCGCGCGCTGGTGGAGTGGGCCGGCCGGCAGGGAGGGGCGGCGGAGGCGCCGCGCGAGGTCGAGGTCGTCCAGGGCGCCGGGATTCGCGGGCGGGTGGGGGGACGAGACGTCTTCGTGGGCAATCGCCGCCTGGCGGGCAGCGTCCCGCCGGATCTTGAAGCCAAGGTCCGTGACTGGGAGCGACAGGGCCACACGGTGGCATTTTACGGCAGCGAGGGCCGGGCGCTGGGCGCGCTGGCCTTCGGGGATCGCATCAAGGACGGCGCGCCCGAATTGATCGCCAGCCTGAAACGGCGCGGCATCCGCACCCTGCTGCTTTCCGGGGATGCGGCGGCGACTACCGCCTGGGTGGCCGCCCGCATCGGCGCGGACGCTTTTATCGCGGGCGCGCTGCCGGAACAGAAGATCGAGACCATACGGGATCTGCAGCGGCAGGGCTCGGTGGTGGCCATGATCGGCGACGGGGTCAACGATGCCCCCAGCCTGGCGCAGGCCGATGCGGGGATCGCGCTGGGCACGGGCGCGGACATCGCCATGCAGGCAGCGCCTATTATCCTGATGGGCTCCGGGCTGGACGCGGTCCTGCCGGCGATCGACCTGGCGCGCCACACCATCCGCGCCATCCGCCAGAATCTCTTCTGGGCCTTCGCTTACAACACCGCGGGCATCGCGCTGGCGGTGGCCGGCGTACTGAATCCGATCTTCGCCGCCGGCGCGATGGTGCTGTCGAGCCTGTCCGTGACAGCGAATTCGCTGCGCCTGGGGCGCCGGCTCTGAGGACGTCGGCTACTTCACCGGGAAGGTGACCGAACCGACGGCCTCGCTATTCTGATCCAAAACCATCAGGCGTACGCTCGTCACGGCGGCGCCGACGGCATGATCCTGGGAAATGGGCATGCCTTCCTTCATGACGGTGTCGTACTGCGCCTTGGTGAGATCCAGGCCGAGCGGCGATACGGTGGGATCGCCGAGCGGGCCGGAGGCGCCGCGATCGGAGACAAAGAAGACCAGGCCACCGGTGAACTTGCCGCCGTCTTCGTGCAGCATCACATCGCTCGGGTCGATACGCAGATCGAAGTGGATGCCGCCCTGCGCCGGGGATACCTTTACGTTCATTCCGATTTCCGCCACGTTGTACGGGCTCTGAAAGGCCGCCATCACCGCGGCCCGCTGCTTCTCGGCGGCGCTTCGGGTATCCGGCAGGGCGAAATACCGCTCCTTGCTCTGCAGCTTGACGCCCTTGCGTTCGCAATTGATATGGATCACGTGGAACTTGTTGTCCCAATTGTCGGACGCGGGCTGGTAGGCAATTTCATACATATTGCCGGCGTCGGCGGCCAACTGTTGGACCACTGCCGGCACCTCTTGCCGGAAGAAGGCATGCCCGCCGGTCAGCCGCCCCATCTGTTCCAGATCGCGGGTGGGATCAGGACCCGCGGCGGCGTTCGGACCGGCCTGTTGGTCGCCGAACACATCGTTGGCGTTGGCCTTGGCCTTCATGTCGCCGCCGGAGGAGAACTGGCCATCGTAGCGGGTGACGCCGGATACCAGGTCGCGGCTGTTGGAAAGCGGATTCACGGCCACGTCGGCGTGGGCCAGGGTGACCGCCAGGTGCGGCACGTAGAGCGCGCAGTCTACCCAGTCGCCATTGCAGGGCAGCTTGGTGTTGTAGACGTTTTGCACGCCGCCGGTGATCCAGACGATATCCTTGCGGCCGGGCAGCGCGGAGAGTTGGTTGGCCAGGACTTCGAGATCGTGAAAGGTCTTCTTGACCTGGTCTTCCTGGCCCAGGTGCGCGGGGCGCGCATGGCTATAGGTCTTCATGGCCTTGTCGAGCGGGCCGGCCACGTCCTGAGGCCAGTTGTGGTCATCGGCGGCGGGCGGTCCGATGGGATGGATCGGGAACAGCTCGCCTTCGAGCGTGAGGATATAGAAATACACGGAATCGCCGGACTCCATCTTGGGGAGGGACTTGTCCAGCGCGTGCCACATGTCCAGGCGATCAGGCTGGCTCTCGTTCATCAGGTCGAAGAGGATGGCAACGGCGTGAGGGGTCTTGCCACCGGGGCGGTTGGAATACTCGAGCTTGCCCGCGGCGGCGGTCTTTTGTGCGCGCGGAGCGTGGAAGAAGACGATATTACCGGGTTTGCCCTGATCCACGATCTTGAAGTCGGCGCTAGTGAGGTCGGTAACCGGCTGGCCATTGGCATCGAACACCAGCGGATAAATGTACATCAGAGAAGGGGCCGGCGTTTGAGCGAGAAGCCCGGACGCGGCCAACGCAATAGCAAACGCAAGTTTGATCATAACGAAGACACAGTTTATCGCACCTTATGAACCGAAACTGGGCGGTCCCCGGGGATTCGCCCGAGGCGGGAAACTACTGCCAACCGCGGTGGCCGCGGAGGGGTACGAAGCGGCAGAAGGTAGCCACCCTTTCGCGCAGGACGCCGCCGGATTTCGAGATGGCGCGCAGCTCCTGGTCGAGGGGACCGCCGACGGGAATGACCAGCCGCCCGGGGTCGGCGAGCTGATCGAGCAGCGCCGCGGGGACCTCCGGGGCGCCGGCCGCCACGGAGATGCCGTCATAGGGCGCGGCGGCGGGCCAGCCCGCGGAACCGTCGCCGCAGATCACCGTGATGTTGCCGCCCAATCCGGTGCGCTGGAGACTCGACTCCGCCTGGCGGGCCAGCCCGGGGATCAGCTCGATCGAGATGACGCGCGCGGCCAGGGCTCCCAGCACGGCGGCGTGATAACCGCAGCCGCCGCCGATCTCGAGCACGGTTTCGGCGCCGGTCAGCTCCAGCAGCTCGGCCATCAAGGCGATCATGTAAGGCTGCGAGATAGTCTGGCCGTGTCCGATCGGCAGGGCGTCATCCTGGTAGCTGCACACGCGGACTTCGGCGGGCACGAATTCTTCGCGGGGGATGCGGCCCATGGCGTCCAGCACGCGCTGGTCGCGGATGCCGTTTTTGCGCAACTGCGCCATCAAGCGGCGGCGCTCCGATGGCCAATTGGGAATCATACGGGCCCCGTCGATATAATAGCGAGAATGGCGCGCCAAATCACCCTGATACCAGGGGACGGCATTGGGCCCGAAGTGGCCGAGGCCACTGTCCGGGCGGTCGCGGCGACCGGGGTGGAAGTGGAATGGGAGCGCGTGGAAGCCGGCGCGAAGGCCCTCGAAGACCTGGGCCAACTGCTCCCCAACGACGTGTTCGCGTCGCTCGAAGTGACCCGGGTGGGTCTGAAAGGTCCGACGGCGACGCCCATCGGCGGCGGGCATCCCAGCATCAACGTCGCCTTGCGCAAGAAGCTGGGCCTGTACGTGAACTTCCGTCCGGTGCGCATGCTGCCCGGGCTCAAGACCCGTTACAGCGACCTGCCGCTGGACCTGGCGATCTTCCGCGAAAACACCGAGGACCTGTATTCGGGGCTGGAGCACGAGGTGGTGCCCGACGTGGTGGAGAGTCTGAAGATCATCACCAAGACGGCGTCGCTGAAGATCGCGCGGGCCGCCTTCGAATATGCGCGGCGGGAGAAGCGGCACAAGGTGACTGCCATCCACAAGGCCAACATCATGAAGATGAGCGACGGCCTGTTTCTGAAATGCTGCCGCATGGTGGCCGCCGAATTCACGGAGATCGAGTATCAGGAGCTGATCGTGGACAACGCCTGCATGCAACTGGTGATGCGTCCGGAGACGTTCGATGTGCTGGTACTGCCCAACCTGTACGGCGACATCGTGTCGGACCTGGCGGCGGGGCTGGTGGGCGGCCTGGGGATCGTGCCGGGAGCCAATATCGGGGACCGGCACGCCATCTTCGAGGCGGTACACGGTACGGCGCCGGACATCGCGGGCAAAGGCCTGGCCAATCCCACGGCGCTGATGCAGTCGGCGGTGCTGATGCTGGCGCACGTGCGGGAGCGGGCGGCCGCCGCACGGCTGCAACAGGCGCTGGAGCGCGTATATGCCGAGCGGAAGCATCTGACGCGGGACGTGGGCGGGACGGCGGGCACGGCGGAGTTCACCGACGCGGTGATCGCCGCCATGGTGTGATTCCGGCAGCCGGCAGGTAACGAAACAGGCGTCTGCGGTACAATCGGCAACCATGGCAAGCTGGCAGGCACACACCATGAGCTTCGTGTTGCGGCACACGTTCAAACGCCGCCTGGCGCGCGCCGAGACGGCCCAGCAGGCCCGCGCGGTGATGAATGGCAGTATCTTCAAGCGCCCTAAAGACGTGCGCATCACGCCCGCGGAACTGGGCGGCGTCCCCGGCGAATGGGTGGAACCGGCGGGCGGCGCCACTGCCGGTGTGCTGGTGTATCTCCATGGCGGCGGCTATTTCGCGTGCTCGGCCCGTACGCACCGGCCTTATACCACCGGTTTTGCGCAACGCGGACTGCGGGTGTACGCGCCGGATTATCGCCTGGCGCCGGAGAACCCGTTTCCGGCCGCAGTGCTGGATGCCGTATCGGTCTGGCGCGCGGTGGCGGCGGAGGCCGGACCGGCGCCAATGGCCATCGGCGGGGATTCGGCCGGCGGCGGACTGGCGCTGGCGGCCCTGCTCAAGTTGCGCGGGGAGGGCGACGCGCTGCCGGCCGCGGCGGTGTTGTTTTCGCCGCTCACCGACCTGGTGGGCATCGGCCGATCGCGGCAGACGAATGACCGGCGCTGCGCCATGTTCTACGGCGCGAAGCTGAGCCGCGCGACCGAGTTCTACATGGGCGATGGCGGCGGCGATCCGCGCGATCCGCTGGCCTCGCCGCTGTACGCCGATCTGCGCGGATTGCCGCCCCTGCTGATTCACGTGGGCGCCGACGAGACGCTGCGCGACGATGCCACGGAATTCGCCGCGCGGGCGCGCGCCGCCGGAGTAGCGGTGGATTTGACCGTCTGGCCGGTGGTGCCGCACGTCTGGCAACTGTTCCATCGGTTCGTGCCGGAAGGCCGGCAATCGCTCGATCGCGCGGCCGGGTTTCTGCAGGCGTCAATGGCGCGAATGCCGGATGCCGTCATCCGAAATAGGCGCTAGAATACAGGCAGGAGTGGACCATGTTTACTCTTCTGGTGTACGTGGTTTACGGTTTCTCCGCCGCTCTCGCCCTCTGGTGTGTCTACCTCTTTCACGCGCGCTGGTACTGGCATGTGCTCAGCGTGCTGGCGGCTTTGGCCGTGGGATTCTCGCCGCCCATACAAGGCTGGGACGGGCCTGCGCGCGACTTGATCTACGGCTTCGTGGTCTTGTTCCTGCTGGTGTGGGGCGTGGCGGAACCGTTCCTGCACCATCATCACCGGCATGGGGACCACGGGCTGCCCCATCACGCCTGACCTCCACGGCTTCACTGAAGGCCGCACTTCGCCAGTAGCGCCTGGTAACGCGGATCCCCGCGCAGGGGATCCAGCATGGGGTGTACCTTAATCGCCGAGATGCTCTTCTGCCGATAGCCCCGTTCCAGCCAGGCGAATGCGGCGTCCTTCTCGCCGAGGGCGGCGTGGACCAGCGCCACATCGAAGGCATTGGGCGGGAGCTGGCCGGGGCCGGGATGCTCCAGCGAGGCGAGCATCCTGCGCGCGGCATCCGGTTGTCCGCTCACGGCCAGCAGGTGCGCGATGCGCGCGCGGACCTCGTCCGGCTCGGTGGGCAACAACAGCCGGTATTCGGCCATTGCCTTGGCGTATTCGCCTTTCTCCTCCCAGACCGAGCCGATGAAGGGGTGTACGGCGTAGAGCTGCGGATGCAACGCCAGGACGCGCATCAGTTGCTGCAGCGCCTCGTCGTAGCGGCGGCCCATCTCCAACGCCAGTCCCACGGCCACTCCGGCGCCGGTCAACGGATCTAGGCTCTCGGCGCGGCGCAGTTCGGGGAGGGCCTCCGCAATACGGCCCTGGTATATGAGGGTCACCCCGAGCCAGTTGTGAAACGCGGCGCTTCCCGGCATCAGCCGGATGGAATCCCGGAGCTCGGCCTCCGAGCGTTTCCAATCCATGAGGGTGACGCCGTCCACGAAGCCGAGGGCGGCATGCGCCGGCGCATTGTAAGGATCCAATTCCAAGGCCCGGGCAGCCGCGGCCTTGGCCTTGGCGGCGTACTCCAGCGGTTCATGGGCGAAATTCGCGGCGCCGCTGGCGTAGACGCCGGCGAGCGCGGCAAAGGCATCGGCGTACTTGGGGTCGCGGGCGATAGCCTGGTTGAGATAGATGATCGCCTGGTCAAAACTGGCCAGCGTGCCCTCACCGCGCTGGGCCCGCGCCTTCAGGAACAGATCGTAGGCGACCGGATCGGCGGGCTCGTGGCGGGCGACGGCGGCGCCGGGACGGATAGCGCCCAACACCGGCAGAACCATGTCGCTTTCCATACGCGCCAACTGGGCCATGCCGCCATCGAACGTGCGCGAGACGATGTGGTAGCCGTCAGCCGACCGGTTCACCTGCACGGTGAGGCGGAACTGGCCGTTCCAATCGCGCAGGCTGCCTTCGATGACGGCATCGGCGTTCACCTGGCGGCCGATCTGGCGGATGTCGATGTCGCGGTTCTTGAACTGAAACGCGGAGGTGCGGGCCACCACGCGCAGGGTAGGCACCTGGGCAAGCGCGTCGGTCAGCTGTTCGGTGATGCCGTCGGAAAGATAATCGGTTTGCGGATTGCCGGTGAGGTTCTTAAAAGGCAGGACGACCACGGAGCGGATCAGCGGCTGGCGCCACGGGGACCAGGCAATCAGCAGGGCCAGCCCCGCGACCAAGGCCGTGAGGGCGAACATCCAGGTAGCTGTCTGTTGCCGGGCGGCGGGAACCGGGGCGGCGGCAGTGCCGGCGCCGGCGCTGATTTCGGGGACATAACCGCGATTGGGAAACTGGATGCGCCAGGGGTCGGCGCTGCCGCCATTGGCGTAATACTCGGCCAACGACCGGCGCAAGCGGCTCATTTCCACGCGCACGGTGGCCTCGATGCGCGGATCGAAAGATTCAGGCTTCTGGAATACGTCGACGCCGATGGCGTATTCGGTAATGTGGGCTTCCCCGGCGGCCAGCTTGCGTTCCACCAGGTAACGCAAAAGCTGTGCGCGGCGGCGGGAATTGGCGAAGGCCGGAGCTGCCAGAAGTTGCTCCAGATAGGCCTTGAAATCGGGGCCCGTCCCCGTTCCGCCCACTTGCATCATCCAACCCGTGATTCAGTCTAACACAGTGGGAATTACGGGAAGCCGAAAGCAGGTGGACGGCGCTGGCGGCCCGGTTGTGCGGTACTATTCAGGCTTGCGGCCTTGTGTATTGGTGCTCGCCATGGCGATCGCAGCGGCGCAGACGCCCGACGCCAAAGAATATCAATCCGGCGTTTGCCCGAGCGAGCCGCCTCTCGAAGCAGCCCCCGGCAGCCGACACTGGCTGGAAGGTTCCATCGATCAAAAGCGGGTCCGCATGTATCTGGAACGGGGTGGCGCAGCCGTCGTCGGCGTTCTTTACGATACGGAGCAGTGGCTTCCACTCATTCTCGGCGGCCGGTGGAAGGAAGGCGGGATCGTAGAGCTGAACGCCCGAAGCGAAGGCGCTCCCGCCGGCCAACTGGACGGACGGATGATTCCCGGCGGCTTCACAGGCTCCTGGAAGCCCCAGGGCAAGACCGCGATCGAAGGTGGAGCGGTACGATTGAAGAGCATATCGCAGCCGAATTGCGGTCAACTTGGGGGAACTGTGCGCCGGTTCCACGATCCACGGTGGCCGGTGACGTTCTCCTACCCTGGCTCGTGGCGCCTGGAGGCGCAAGCCGATTCGCTCCAACTGACCTGCCCCGACCCTTCGGACATGGCCTACGCGGACTTTAACATCAGAGTCAGCCAAGGGTCACTCGCGAACCAAGGCTCTCAAGCGGGCGACTTCATGCGGTGCGCGGGAACCTGGAGATACGGGAGCTCCTGCGATTGTGACCACCTGGCGGCAACCTGCGAAGTAGCGGAGGTCAACCACAGCGACGGTATCACCATCCTCGCCGGAGACGAACAGGAGTGGCGAGTATACTGTCGGAACGGAGGGTACGTGGCCCTGGGTTCCGGGTCCGACCGCCTGCTGCTCATCGACAACCTATGGGTCGAGTTCAAGGGACAAGGTCCCCCTTCCGAACTGATCGGGGAAATCGTCAAGACGGTGCGGAGACGCCCGTGAAAACGACTGGTGGGCCTGGCGCGACGATGGGCTTATTCATGCCGTAAGGCGACCAGGGGATCCACCCGCGCGGCGAGAAAAGCCGGGCGCAGCGCCGCGAACACGGCGACCAGCGCCACCAGTCCGCTGGCGGCCGCGGCGATCCACGGATCGGTGGCTTTCACGCCATACAACCGGCTCGCCAATACGTGCCGCGCGGCAAAAGCCATCGCCCATCCGAGGGGAATCCCGGCCGCGGCCTGTAGGGCCACGCGCCGGAGCACCTGCCGGTGCAGATCCATCCCGGTGGCGCCCAGCGCGACGCGCAGGCCAAATTCCGGCATGCGGCGATTGACCGCGAACGAGGTGACGCCGAACAGGCCGGCGGCAGCCAGCAGCAGGCCCAGGAGCGCCAGCCCGCCGGAGGCGCCGGCCAGGACGGTCTCGTCTTTGCGGGCAGCGTACATGTGCTGGCTCAGAGTGTTCATGCCGGTCAGGATAAATGCGGGGTCCAGCTGCCGCGCCTGCCGGCGCAGCGCGGCCGCCAGCGCCTCGGCATTGCCGGCGTATTCCACGAAGATGGTGACTTCGCCGGTCGGCTTTTGGGCGAACGGAAAATAGAAATAAGGCCGGATGTGCTCCTGGAGGTGGTTGGTGGGACCGTCCTCGACCACGCCGACGATCTGCCGGTCGCGCCCGTCCACGTGGACCCAGGTGCCCAGAGGATTCCGGCCGGCGGAGTAGCGCCGCACGAAAGCTTCGTTCACCATGACGACCGGCGTGGTATCCCGGCCGTCGGACGAGCGGAAGCCATGCCCCATCACGATGCGCGCGCCGGTGGTGGCGAAATAGGCGGGGCTGACCTGATCGTAGAAGAACGCCACCTTGGGTTGGCCGGGCATCTGGAGATCCACCGCGGCGCCGCCGCCGGAACCGCTCAGCAGCACGCGGCGGGCGTAGGCGGTGCGCTTCACGCCGGGAAGTCCCGACAGTTGGGAGACCAACGTATCGGCGCGCGGGGTGTATGGCGGATCCGCGTTCCAATATCCGCGCACCAGCAGCATCTTGCGATCGGGGTCCATAGCCGGGCGGATCGCGGAGATGTTCTGGAGGCTGCGCCAGAGCAATCCGGAGGCGCAGGTGACCGCCGTGACGAAGGCCATCTGCGCGATGACCAGCGCCGCCAGCCAGCGCGACGGTTTGCCGCCCAACGAGGTCTGCATCACCGGCAGCAGGCGGTGCCTCCAGGCGTCGCTGAGCGGGATCAAGGTGCCCAATAACGCTACCAGCGCCAGGGCGGCGGCGCTGAACGTCAAGGTCCGCGCGTCCAGGGCCACATGCAGATCCAGATAGCTTTCGCCGGCATAGATCACAGCCGGGACCAAGGTGATGAGCCAGCCGGCCAGCATCACACCCAGCAGGGTTCCGGAGCCGCAGAGCAGCAGCGACTCGACCGCGTGCTGGCGCAGGAGGTGTCCCCGTCCGGCGCCCAGCGCCAGCCGGATGCCGGTTTCGCGCCGCCGCGATTCGTTATCCACCAGGCGCAGGTTCGAAA
This sequence comes from Bryobacteraceae bacterium, assembly GCA_035499555.1. Lineage (GTDB taxonomy): Bacteria > Acidobacteriota > Terriglobia > Bryobacterales > Bryobacteraceae > Bog-159. The sequence continues at coordinate 55,214 of DATJYO010000025.1, read as the reverse complement.
GATTGGCGGCGGCCACCAGCAGCACCAGAAACAACGGCGCCAGCAGGAGCGCCGCGGTGCTCAGTTTGAACTCGTCCCAGGGCGAGACGCTGGCGGTGCGTCCGGGCTCGGGTTCCGAACCTTCGGCCAGCAGTTGGCGCAGGATGGCCTCCTCGTCGTGTTTAGCCTGTTCCGGCGTGACGCCCGGACGCAGACGCGCGGTCACCTCGAAGTCGGCCAGTTTGGGACTCAGATGATCCTTAAAACCCAACGCGCCGAAGAAGGTCTGCGGCGGCACGAACAGATCCACCAGCAGGCCGCGCTGCGTGCCGGAAAACGCAGGGGGCAGTACGCCGACGATGCGCAGCGAAGCGGAACCCACGGTCAGCATGCGGCCGACGATATGCAAATCGCCGCCGAGCGCCGCGCGCCAGTAATGATCCGTGATGACGACCAGGCCGTCGCCGCCGCCGCCGGTGTGGAACACGTCGCCGGCCGCGGCTTTCACACCCAACAGGTCGAAGTAGTTCTCGGAGACGCCCGCAGTGATGGGGAAGTCGTCGCGATCGGGGAGCCGGACCTTGGGACCCATGCGGCATTCCGCCAGCACGCCCTCCCAGGAGCGGCCGCGGCGGGCCAGGGCCTGGTACTCGACCCAGGTCAGGTCGTCGGTGCGGTCCTCACGGTCGCGGGCGAGAATCCAGTAGAGCCGCGCCGGTTCGCGCACCGGCATGGCGCGCAGATAACCGGCATCCAGCAGGCTGAAGCCAACGGTCGAAAAACCGATCGCCAGGCCGAGTGACAAGATCGCCAGCGCGGTCACTCCCGGCCGCCGGGTGAGCGCCCGCACGGCCATGCGCAGATCGCGCCAGAGAGCTTCCATGACCGCCAGAATCGGCAATTCGAGGGCCAGATCCGGTAAGTGCATCGATTGCTACGGGACGCCGGTAGCTCGCCGGCGTTGTCCGGTTGTGGGATCCCCGTGTGCGCTCCCGCTACAATGACGTTTCATGGGACGGCGCTCGGCGGTGCGCGATACCCTCGAATACTGGGCGGCGCTGGCGGTTCTGGAATCGCTGGCGCTGGCGCCGCTGCCTATCGCCCATCGGTTGGCCCGCGGCTACACGCGTCTGCTGGACCTGGCCCTGCCGCGCCTGCGCCGGGTGGCGGCGGCGAATCTGCAAATGGCGCTGCCCGGCCTGACGCCCGCGGAGCGGCGGCGGATCGTGCGCGGTGTGTTCCATTCCATCGCCCGCCTGCTGGTGACGTTTTCCCGCTTTCCGCGGATCAACCAGGCGAATGTGGACCGGTGGATCCGGTATGAAGGCCTCGAATATTTTGCGGAAGCCCGGCAACGCGGCCGGGGGGTCCTGTTCGCCACCGCGCACCTGGGCAATTGGGAGCTGAGCGCATTCGCCCATGCCCTGATGGCCGCGCCTTTGCACGTGGTGGTGCGGCCGCTGGACAATCCCCGGATCGACGCGGTGGTGGAGCGTTACCGGACCCTCTCCGGCAATCGTCTGATCGGCAAGAAGGAATACGCCCGCGGCATCCTGAAGGCGCTGAGCGCCAACCAGGCGGTGGGCATCCTGGTGGATCAAAACGCGTCGCTCGAAGAAGGCGTGTTCGTAGACTTCTTCGGCGTTCCCGCCTGCGCCGGAAGCGGCTTCGCCAAACTGGCGGCCCACAGCGGCGCCGCCGTAATTCCCGGTTTCGCGCTGTGGCACGCGGAAGAAGGCAGATACGTGCTGCATTTTTATCCGGCGATCGAAATCACCGGCGATGTGCAGCGCGACACGCAGGCTCTGCACCGCAAGCTGGAAGAGGTGATTCGGGCGTGTCCCGACCAGTGGTTGTGGATTCACCGGCGCTGGAAGACGCGTCCGCCGGACGAAGGTGGGCGCCCGCCGATTGAACTATGCTGAGAATTATGACTCACCGTCTGGCAGTCCTGATGGCGCTGGCGGCGGCTGCCGCGGCGCAGGCCCCGCCCCCCACGGCCGTGCATCCGGTGACGGACAACCTGCACGGCGTCTCCATCACCGACAACTACCGCTGGCTGGAAGATCAGAACAGCCCGGAAACCCGCGCCTGGCTGGATGCCCAGATCAAGTACACCGAGTCGTTTCTGAGCCGCATTCCGGTGCGCGGGAAAGTGAAGCAGCGGCTTACCGAACTCAGCCGCATCGACTCCTACGGACTACCCATCGTACGCGGAGACCATTACTTCTTCAGCCGCCGCCTGGCGAACGAAAACCGCGCGTCCATCTGCATGCGCAGCGGCGTGGACGGGAAGGACGAAGTGGTGGTCAATCCTTCGGATATCAGCCAGGATGAGTCCACCACGGTTTCGCTGGGCGGCGTCACACGCGACGGCAAGCTGCTGATTTACGGCATCCGCCACGGCGGCGAGGACGAAGAGGAATTCCGGATTCTCAACCTGGAGACCCACCAGTTGCTGGCCGACCGTCTGCCGCGCGCCCGTTATTTCGGCCTGGCCATCAAGGACGATCACAGCGGGTTCTTCTACTCGCGGTACACTACGGCGGCCGGCAGCCGCGTCTTCTATCACGCGATGGGGCAGCCGGCTTCCGACGACCGCATGATCTTCGGGGAAGGGCACGGTCCGGATACGATCATCGATGCGGACCTCTCCGAAGACGGCAAATATCTGTTGGTGGATGTGAACATCGGCGTGCCGCCGAAGAAGGTGGAAGTCTGGGTGGAGAACGTGGAGAAGGGCGGCCCGCTGGTCCCCATCGTGAACGACCTGGACGCCGAGTTCCGTCCCTTCATCCGCGGCGACCGGCTGTATCTCTGGACCAACTGGAAGGCGCCCAACTGGCGCGTGCTGGGAGTGGACCTGGAGGATCCGGCGCGCGACCGTTGGAAAGAGATCGTACCGGAGGCCCGGTGGCCGATCGACGGGGCCGCCGGCGTGGCGGGCCGCCTGTTCGTGAAATACCTGGAGGACGTCAATTCGCACGTGAAGGAGTACGACCCGGAGGGCAAGTATCTGGGCGATTTGAAACTGCCGGGCATCGGCAGCGTGTTCGGGCCCTCCGGCCGCTGGGCAGGCGACGAAGCCTTCTTCTACTACACCTCGTTTGCGGATCCCGCGACGATTTATCGCTACACGCCTTCCCGCGAGCGCGAACAAGTCTGGTTCCGTCCGCCGGTGCCGATCCATGCGGAAGACTACGAAGTCAAGCAGGTCTGGTACGACTCCAGGGACAAGACCCGGGTGCCGATGTTCCTGGTCTATCGCAAGGGTCTCAAGCTGGACGGCCGGCGTCCCGTGCTGCTCACCGGGTACGGCGGCTTTTCGGTCAGCCTGACCCCCACCTTCAGCAGTATCGCGGCGCTTTGGACCGAGATGGGCGGCGTCTTCGCGCAGCCCAGTTTGCGGGGCGGCGGCGAGTTCGGTGAGAAGTGGCATCATGCCGGGATGTTCGAGCACAAGCAGAACGTCTTCGAAGACTTCATCGCCGCGGCGGAATGGCTGATCGCCAATCGTTACACGGCGGCCGGGCGGATCGGCATCGAAGGCACCTCGAACGGCGGGCTGCTGGTGGGCGCCGCCATCACCCAACGTCCCGACCTGTTCGGCGCGGCGGTGTGCGGCTATCCGCTGCTGGATATGCTGCGCTACCAGAAGTTCAAGGTGGGCAGTTACTGGGTCACCGAGTACGGCTCCTCCGACGATGCGAAACAGTTGCCGTACTTACTGCGCTATTCGCCGTATCAGAACGTGCACAAGGGGACCAAGTATCCCGCCGTGATGTTCGTCTCCGGCGACTTCGACACGCGGGTGGATCCGCTGCATGCGCGCAAGATGGCGGCGCTGATGCAGGCGGCGAACGGCGGCGACAAGCCCATCCTGCTGAAGTACGACACAAAGTCCGGGCATTCCGGCGGCAAGCCGCTCAACCAGCAGATCGACGATAACGCGGATTGGCTGGGATTTCTGCTCCAGGAGCTGGGCGCGAGTTAGAACAACCGGTAGCTTGCCCGATGGACATCGGTCCCGGTTTGTCGTATAACGGACGCGTAAGTCTGTTATGCGCAAAGCCCTGCCTGCCATGGTTCTGACCCTGTTAGCGGTCACGCCGGTTGGAATGGCCTTCGGGCAACCTTCCATTGCCGCGATTCTGAATGGAGCCTCGTACAGCAGCACTCTGGCGCCCGGTTGTTGGGCCGTGATCTTCGGAACGGACCTGGCATCCGCCCCCGCTACCGCGCAAAACGTTCCCTTGCCGCCCAGCCTGGGCGGCGTATCCGTGAGCGTGGCCGGGATCCCGGCGCCGCTGCTCTATGTATCGCAGACACAAATCAACTTCCTGATACCGTTCGAAGCACCCGCGGGCGGGACGGCGGACGTCACGGTTTCTTCCGGCGATACTGCCATAGCATCCTATTCCATCCCCCTGGCGCAGGACGCGCCGGCGATCTTCACGCAGAACGCGCAAGGCACCGGACCGGCGCTGGTTTTTACTCCCAGCTTCGTGGCACAGCCGACGGTCGCCTCCGGCGACGTGGTGATCCTCTATGCCGCGGGTCTGGGCGCCACCAATCCGCCCGCCGACAGCTTCTCCGGCGCCACTGCGGGAACGCTGAATTGGGTGGTGGATGCGTTGGATATTTATGTGGGCGAGCAGAAACTGGACGCCAGCGACATACTCTTTGCCGGACTGGCTCCGGGATTTCCGGGCATCTACCAGTTGAACGTGAAAGTACCCGCGGGTCTCGCCACGGACCGGTTGTATATGACGCAGGGCGGCGCACAGAGCGCGGCGCTGCGGAGCAACACGGTCCAAGTCGGGGTTACCGGCGGGCAGAACGTGGCCAACGTCAGCGGGTCGATCGTAGGGATCTATCCGCCCACGAATCCAGATGCGCCGCCGTACAACATCCCGGCGCCGATTCCTATTTCGCTTCCGGTAGCTTTGCAGGCCGCGGCATACACGGTCAGCTTCGACATACTGCCGGGGGCGCAGCCTTTCCAGGTGGCGGCAGTGGGCGAAGCCGGCTCGTCGATCATGACTTTCAATCCATCCGACGGGACGCACATGGGGAAGTCCACCATGCCCACGGCCCCCACGCGCGCCGGCGATTTCAGCCACTCGGAATTCCCGGTGCTGATCAACCTGGTTAGCTGCGATCCGGCGACGGCGGTCTGCTTGCCGTTTCCCAGCAACATGATCCCGGCGTCGATGCTGGATCCCGTGGAGATTGCGGCGGCGAATTTCCTGCCCCTGCCCAATATGGCCTCGCCGCAGGGTTCGATCGGCTTTTACCTGATGCCCGGCAACGCCCCGGCGGGTGCTCATTTCTCGTTGGACGCGAACAACCCGGGACTGTTCGGCGCCTGGCTGGCGATTCCCTACGGCGCGTTCGCGACGCACACCTCCACCTTGCAGTTATTTGTGGATGGCCAACTCGTGACCTCGACCGACGTCACTTATCCGATCGGGGTGCATCGATAAGCCGCATGGGCGCAGCCGGATGTTATCCTGAAGGCTCGGAGCACATCACGATTGAGCCGTATCCTGCTAGCTTTTCGCGCCTTTTTCGCCATACTGTTCGGCCAGCCGCTGCCCCGCGAGGCGATGCCCAAAGCGCCGCGTCCCGCCGCGCCCGCCAAGGCTGAACCGCAGCCGCCCAACACCGCCTACGCCCTGCAACTGCTGGCCATCCTGCAGCGCGATTCGCGCCTGCTCGACTTTCTGATGGAAGATATCGCGGGCTTCGAAGACGATCAGATCGGCGCCGCGGTGCGCAGCCTGCACGACCAGGCGCGGGATTCGCTGGCCCGCTATCTGAGCCTGCAGCCGGTGATCGATGGTGTGGAAGGCGCCTACACCCGTCCCAGCGTCAGCGATCCGGCGGCCATCAAATTCATCGGCAACGTGCCGGCCACGCGTCCCGACGGCGGCACGCTACGGCACAAGGGCTGGCGCGCCGCCAAGGTGGACCTGCCCGCGGTCAATCCCAAGCAGGACGCCACCATCATCGCGCCGGCCGAGATCGAAATCGAGTAAGACACGCCATTGATGGAACCCCGCTACGTAATCGGCATCGACCTGGGCACCACCAATTCCGCGCTCTCGTACGTCGAGAACCGTCCCGAGGCGGATCCATTCGCCCTGCCCAAGGTGGAACTGCTGGAGATCCCGCAGTTAGTGAACCCGTCGGAAGTGCGGGAGGAGAGCCTGCTGCCTTCGTTCCTCTATGTGCCGGGCGCGTCCGATTTTCCTGCGGGCGCGACCGCCCTGCCGTGGGACCCGCAGCCGGAAACCATCGCCGGACGCCTGGCGCAGAAGCGCGGCGTGGAGAATGCGGGGCGGCTGGTATCGTCGGCGAAATCGTGGTTGTCGCACGGCGGCGTGGATCGCACGGCGCCTCTCCTGCCGTTCCGGGCGCCGGAAGGCGTCCCCAAGTATTCTCCCGTGGAGGCCAGCCGCCGCTACCTGGAGCATCTGCGGCGCGCCTGGGACCACAAGATGCCCGATGCGCCTTTCACCGCGCAGAGCGTGCTGGTGACCGTCCCGGCGTCGTTCGACGCGGTGGCGCGGGAACTGACCCTGAAGGCCGCCGAGCAGGCCGGCTATCAGAACATCACCCTGCTCGAAGAGCCGCAGGCCGCCTTTTATGCCTGGATCGAGCGCCATCCGGACTGGCGCGACCGGGTGGGAGTCGGCGACCTGATTCTGGTGATCGATATCGGGGGCGGCACGACGGACTTCACCCTGATCGCGGTGACCGAGCAAGCCGGCGAACTGGGCCTGGAGCGGGTGGCGGTCGGCGAACATATCCTGTTGGGCGGCGATAATATCGACCTGGCGTTGGCCCGCCTGGTGGCCGATCAACTGGCGCAGCAGGGGACGAAGATCGACAGCTTCCAGTTACAGGCGCTGTGGAACAACTGCCGGGTGGCCAAGGAGAAGCTGCTCGATCCGGGCAGCCGCAAAGACGAAGCGCCGGTGACCATCCTGGGCAAGGGCACGGGACTGGTGGGCGGCACTATCAAGGCCAAGCTGCAGCGCGCCGACCTGGAGCACCTGCTGAGCGACGGCTTTTTGCCCGCGGTGTCGAGCCAGGACATGCCGGCGCGGCAGCGGCGCACCGGCTTGCAGGAGATGGGGCTGCCGTACGCCGCCGATGCGGCCATGACCCGTCACATGGCCCGCTTCCTGCGACAGCAGGCGGCCAGCGTAGAACATGGCGGGGTGCGCCGCGGCGCCAGCGGCATGGCTTGCCCCACGCACGTGCTGTTTAACGGCGGGGTGCTGAACGCGGGTCTGATCCGGGAACGCATTCTGAGCGTGTTGGACGCGTGGCTGGCAGCGGAAGGACTGCCGCCGGTCAAGCCGCTGAGCGGCGAGGATCTGATGCACGCGGTCGCGCGCGGCGCGGCTTATTATGGCCTGGCCCGGCGCGGCCGCGGCGTGCGCATTCGCGGCGGCGTGCCGCGTACTTACTATGTGGGCATCGAAACCGCGATGCCTTCGGTGCCCGGCTTTGCCGCGCCGCTCAAAGCGCTGACGGTAGTCCCGTTCGGCATGGAGGAGGGCACCGATCAGCGCATTCCGAACCGGGAGTTCGGGCTGTTGGTAGGCGAGCCGGCCGAGTTCCGCTTCTTCACGTCAGCCGTCCGCAAGAACGATCAGGCCGGCGACCTGATCGAGGACTTCGGCGACGACCTGGAAGAACTCGCGCCCATGGAAGTGAATCTCGAATCGGCGCAGAGCGAAACCGGCGTGGTGCCGGTGTCCTTCGAGACCGTGGTCACCGAGACCGGTATGCTGCAGTTGTGGTGCGTGGCGCGCGACGGCCGACGCTGGAAGCTGGAGTTCAACGTGCGCGAACGGCGCTGACATGCCCCGCCGATATTTCTGGATTCTGGCTGTCCTTTCCACTGTACTGGTCATGGCCCCGCTCCGTACCGGCGATCTGAACGGCTATGACGATGCCCAGTACGCCCACATGGCCAAAGACATTCTGCGCACGGGCGACTGGCTGGTGCTGCACAGCAACGGCGAGCCGGCGCTCGAGAATGCGCCGCTCTACGAATGGATGGAAGCCTCGCTGTTCCGGGCTTTCGGCTTGTCGGATGCCCTGGCGCGGCTGCCGTCGGCACTGTGCGGTCTGGGCGTGATTCTGCTGGTCTACTGGCTGGCGCGCCGGCTGACCGGCGACTCCGGCGCGGCGGTGCTGGCGATGTTCGTGATGGCTACCAGCCTTTACTTCCTCAAGTACGCGGCGCGCGGCATGACCGACGTTCCGTTCACCTTTTTCGTCCTGTGCGCGGCATGCGCCTGGTCGCTGGCGGAAGAAGATCCGCGCTGGTACCTGGGCGCCGGCGCCGCGGTGGCGCTGGCACAGATGACGCGCAGCATCATGGGGCTGACGCTGCCTGCGATCTTCGCGCTGCACCTGATAGTGAGCCGGCGCCGGCCGCCGCTCGCCTATGCCGTACCGGGTCTGCTGCTGGCTTACCTGCCGCTGGCGGCCTGGTACGCCTACCTGGTGCACCGCTTTGGCGCGTGGTTCTGGGAAGTGCATCTTACGTGGCTGAGAAACGAGGCTTACGGATCGCTCTCGCCGGCGTGGCGCCGTTACACGGGCTTATTCGAATACGCCTGGATGCTGGCGAAGTCCTATTGGCCGTGGCTGCCGGCGATGCTCGCGGGCCTGGCCGCCGTGGTCCGCGGCGGCAACCGCAAGCAATGGCTGCTGCTGGCGTGGGCAGCGGTCATCTTCGCGTTCTGTGGCGTGGCGCGCAGCCGCGTCTTGCGGTACATGCTGCCGGCGTATCCGGCTTACGCGATTCTGGCCGCTATCGGCATCCAGCGTTTCGTGGCCGCGCGATACTGGCGGGCGGGCTTGCGCTGGGCGATGCTGCTGATGGCTGTCGGCGTGGCGGTGGTGGCGGCCTTCCCCCGCCGGCATGCGGTAGCCGCGGAGACCCGTCCCATAGCGCTCGCGGCCACGGCGGCCACCACAGACGGCGAGCGCGTCGCCTTCTACGACGACGGCCAGCCGCGCTTCGACGAAGATAATCAATTGGCGTGGTACGGCGACCGCTTTCTGCTCCGCCTGTTCAGCGTCGAGGAGCTGAAGTCCGCGCTACGCGACCGGCGCGCGCGGGTGTTCATCATGGATCGCCGCAGCTTCGATGCTTACGTGGCGGGACAGTTTCCCCAACAGGAGATCGCCCGGAGCGGCCACCTCATCTGCTTCCGCTTGATCTAGTGCTTTTTTTTCAGGCCTTGGCTTTCTTCAGCGCCGCCTGGATCTTCTTGTCGAGGTCCTGGGTATCCTTGGTGGAAGGCAGTTGTTTCAAGGCATCCTGGGCGCGGGTGCAGAAGATCTTGAGCTTGTCGGGCTCGTCGCGCTTGTCGCGCGCGTACAGCTTGGAGGCGTCGAACAGCGAGGATGCCATGGCCATGACGAAGGTCGCCTTGGGGACCTTGGCATCCGGCGCCTTGAGCAGATCCAGCGCCTTGGCGGGGTCGTTCTTGGCGCCCGCCGCGCGGCAGACGCTCAGCAGTACCGCCCGCTCAACGGCGTGCCTTTGGATGGTGTCCAGATCCGCCTCGCGCGGCCAGGCGCCGCCCGAGACCTTGGTGACCATCAGGTCTTCGGTGGGACTGCCGGTCGGATAAGCGAAGGCCAAAGGCACGTTCTCGTCCTTATTATCAAACTTGGAGAACGTCTCGGCGAACTGTAGCGCCAGGGTGTTGGCGTTGTCGCGATAAGTGTTCACCTGGCGATGGAAGTTGGTTGCCTGGCCATGACTCGAATGCGAACCGGCGTCGAAAGCATCCGCGAGATCGATATAGCCCTGCGCCATCCCGTAGCTGACCACCAGCATCCACGGCTGCGCCCGCGCCACGTATTCATTCTGGCTGGACAGGATATTGCCCAGGTTCTCGATGGTCTTCTGGTAGTCAGCCGCCGCGTAGGTCTGCTTGGCGGCGTCCCAGTAGAAGGCCGGCGTACCCGGCTGCGGCGCATTGCTGGTAGAACAGGATAACAGGATGAGAGTAGCTGAAAACAACAGACATCCGGCCACCCCGCGGTGATCCAAGACGGTCATTTGCGATGCCTCCGGAAAAAACCCATAGCACACCGCATTCCCGATTGCAAGCGCTTAGACCGCGCTTAGACCGTGGTTACAGCGTGTGCATGACGTTTTCCGCGCGGCTGCGTCGAAGATGGTAGACTATCTACCATCTTCATGCTAGTGCGAGCGCCGCACCGCGGCGGGACGGCAACTGAACGTCTGCTGGACGGTCGCCACTCCGGTAACCATTGCCGGCGTAGTGGCGGACGCCCGGCAGGTGGAGCTCGGAGCGGCACCCGAGCCGACCATCTTCCTCGACAATATCCAGGCGCCCATGTACTTCGCCCACCTGGTGGTGCGTACGCGAAACGAGCCCCGCCGGATCGCCCGCGCCGTCGAGGCCGCCATTCATCGCGTGGATGCCGACCAGGCCCTTTCGGGGATCGAGACGATGCAGGACGTGTTCTCGGATTCGGTCTCGCGCCCGCGATTTCAACTCGTGCGGCTGCTGGTCTTCGCGGCCATCGCCGTGACTTTGGCCGCCACCGGCGTTTACGGGGTGGTCTCGTATTCGGTGACGCAGCGCACGCAGGAGATCGCGATTCGGGTGGCTCTAGGCGCGCGGGCGGCGGACGTATCGCGCCTGGTGCTGCGGGAGGGATTGATGTTGGCGGGTGCAGGCGTCGCCGCGGGCCTGGCCGGAGCCGTGGCGCTCGGCCGCGTGATCCGGAGCCTGTTGTTTGAGGTGACGCCCAGCGACCCGCTGACGCTGACGGCTGTCGCCGGCCTGTTACTGGGCATCGCCACCGCGGCCACGCTGCTTCCGGCGCGGCGCGCGGCGGGAGTGGATCCGATCGTCGCCTTACGTTATGAATAGGGCTTTAGAGAATCAGGCGTTGGCCGGACTTTCGTTTGCGCATCCCGTCGGCAGCCGCTTGCAGGCGGGCGGCATAACGGCGGAGCTGATGGGCATGCCGCCGCAGGGCGTCGGCCCGGTCTTCCAGTTCGTCCGCGATCAAATACAGTCCGTCGATGTTGCCGGCGCTGAGTTCGTCCGGGCGGGGGAGCACAGTGAGTTTGTTCATGGTGGGCGCAGCGGCATGCGATGCAATCGGGATGCCGCGGAAGTGCCCCACATGCAAGTGCTGCCGCGGCTGCGCGGCGCAGGATTGAGACGAACGCCAGGGCGCGTCTCATCAAAGATACACACCAGCCGTGTTAGCCTGACCATGTGAACGTCGGCATCACCTGCTATCCGACTTATGGCGGCAGCGGTATTGTAGCCACCGAACTGGGCCTGGAACTGGCCAACCGCGGCCACGAGGTCCACTTCATTACTTACGCGAATCCCATTCGTCTCGATCCGGGGATTCCCCGCATTCATTACCACGAGGTGGAAGTCTCGACTTATCCGCTGTTTCAATATCCGCCTTATTGCCTGGCGCTGGCGTCGCGCATGGCCGAAGTCGCCGAATCTTACGACCTGGATCTGATGCACGTGCATTACGCCATCCCGCATTCCATCTCCGCCATGCTGGCCAAGGATATGCTGGCGCCGCAGCGCCGCCTGCCGTTCATCACCACTCTGCACGGTACGGACATCACCCTGGTGGGCACGGACCGTTCGTATTTCCCGATCACCAAGTTCTCCATCGAAAAGTCGGACGGCATCACGTCGATCAGCGAGTATCTGCGCGCGCGGACGGTGGACGTTTTCGGCGTACGCAACGAAATCCGGGTGATCAAGAACTTCGTCAACTGCGACGTGTACAGGCCGGATCGGGAGAAGGCCCTGGCCAAATGCTACGCGCCGGAGGATGCCAAGCTGCTGCTGCACGTGTCTAACTTCCGGCCGGTGAAGCGCGTGCAGGATTGCATCCGCATTCTGGCGGAGGTGGTGACGCGCGCGCCGGCGCACCTGTTGATGGTGGGCGACGGTCCGGAGCGCGGTCCGGCAGAACACCTGGCGCGGGAACTGGGCGTGGAGCGGCACGTGTCGTTTCTGGGCAAGCAGAACCACGTGGAGCGCATCATTCCGCTGGCGCACGTGCTGCTGATGCCGAGCGACCTGGAGTCTTTCGGGCTGGCGGCCCTGGAGGCGATGGCCTGCGGCGTGCCGCCGGTGGCGACGCGGGTGGGCGGCGTCCCCGAGCTGATCAACGACGGCGTGGACGGCTACCTGGAGGAGGTCGGCGACATCGCCGCGCACGCCGCGCGCGTGGCGGCCCTGCTGACGGACGAAGACCTCCACGACGAGATGTCCCGCGCCGCGCGGCGCACGGCGACGCAGCGATTCTGTACGGACAAGATCATCCCGCTCTACGAACGGTATTACGAAGAGGTGCTGGGCCGCCGCGGCGATTGAGGCGGGCCTGGTGCGGATGGAGAGACTTGAACTCTCACTCCCTCGCGGGAACTGGATCCTAAGTCCAGCGCGTCTGCCAATTTCGCCACATCCGCAGGCGTTTCATCGATTATAACGTGCGCGGCTTATAGCCCGTGTTGATCGCCGCACACCGCGACGTCCAGGCCCATCTCGCGGAACATGGCGGCCTTGGTGGCGAGCGCCAGGTTGGCGGCCATGGCGTCCGGAGCGTACGCCACCTGCACGTGATTCGACTTGTGCCGCGCCATCATCTGGTCCCGCGTGACGCCATAGGTGACGGCGTGCATGATGGGCCACTGCGGCGTGGTGATGCGCCAGCGGCGCTCGGTTTCCGCGCGCGGCAACTCCACGACTTTGGCGCGGCCGAGGTCGGCCTTGAGCGATCCGCGGTCCATGAACACGCGGCTCCAGACGATCTCGCCGGGCTTGCTGACGCCTTTGAGACTGCCGCCGCCCAGGCGGAAGTACATGGGCGGCTGGCGTTCGCTCACCGCGCCGGCATAGCCGCCGATGAAGTGCGCGGGCGGCGCGGCGCCGGAGATCTCCAGCACCCACACGAATTCCCCGGCGCCCTCGGCCGGGTAGGCCTCGCCGTAACGCACGTCGTGCAACGTGGTCTCCGGCGCGTATCCCAGGGCCTTCCACACGCGATTGGTTACCAGCGCGTCCAGGCCGGCGCACTCGTCCACTTCGTTGAAGTGCGGCAGGGCGTCGTGCTCGTAAAGAGCGCGGCCGTTGCCCCGCGCCCGAACTGGCGGACGGTCCACGTTGTTCAACAGGCCCTCGGCCAAGTCGGATGCGGGCGCCAGGTCTTTCAACCCCTGCTGATACTGGATTCCGATGGCGTCGCAGCCGAAGTCATCGGCGATGCGAAGGGCCGCGATGTACATCTTGCACTGGCCGGCGATTTGGGCGTCGGTCAGGTCGGTCTCCGGGTCCACCCCGGTGCGGAACTGCACGCCTTTGCGGTCCAGCCAGGCGCGCACTTCATGCGCCTCCGCGTCGGAAGTCGCCAGCATTTCCGCATACAGCGCGGACTGGCTGAGACGCTCCTTGAACACCCCGGTCGGGTGTAGCAGCTCGTCCGGGATGATGGCGTTGTACATGCCCATGCAGCCTTCGTCGAAGACGCCCAGAATCGCCTTGTGGCGGCGCAGCTCGGCGGCCAGGCGCGCGGCGGTTTCCTCGGCATGGGGCGGGAGTTTGCAGCCGGCCAGCGGCCGTACGTGGCTGGTGTCGTGATGGACGGGCTCGCCGGCGAGCCAGCGGCGCAGTCCCGAGAGGAAGAAATCGTCCGTAAAATCGACGCTCCAGAGCGAACTGTAGGCCACGCCGGCCTTGGTGAGAGATGCATTCAGATTCAGCAGGCCCACCAGTCCGGGCCATTCGCCGCTCCAGTTGGCGACGGTAAGAATGGGACCGCGATGGGTAAAGAGCCCGTGCAGGACGTGATGGCTGTACTGCCACACTGCCTCGACGACCACCAGCGGCGCGCCGGGCGGGATGGTGCGGAAGACCTCCATGCCGCGTTTCTGGCTGTCGATGAAACCGTGGCCTTTGGCTGGGTCGCAGGGGTGGCCGCGTTCGACGGCGTGGCCCAAGCGCCGGATGGCGCTCATGACGGCTTCCTCGGCGCGGGCCTGGGCCGGCCAGCACTTCTGGTTGGCGGCCAGGCGCAGATCGCCGTTGGCGATTAAGATGACCGGATCTGGCATGACCACATTTTGGCATCGTGCACGGCCGGAGTCCACGGTCACGGGCGTGTTAAGCTGAGAGGATCAAGTGTGCGAGGGCCGGTAGCTCAGGCGGTAGAGCATTTGCCTTTTAAGCAAAGGGTCGCGGGTTCGAGTCCCGCCCGGCTCACCAATAAAATCAATAACTTACAGCCTATTGAACCTTGTTGGGCAACTCGCTTGTGGGGACTTTTGTGGGGACTCCCTCTGAACTCGGAGCCGTCTTCGGTCCGAGCCGGAGCGACTCGACTGCCTCGCGCTTGGCAACCATTCTGATATGGCTGTAGCGCTCCAACATGGCCCGGCTCATGTGGCCCATGATCGCCAGCATAGTCGACTCTGGCACACCGGCCTCTGCCATCTTGGTGCAGACTGTATGCCGGAGATCGTGCCAACGGCAATTGACGTCAGCAGCCTTACGGATGGAGTCCCAGGCGGTCTTCAACTCGACACTCTGGCGCGTCGGATCGTTAGGAAGCGGAGACCCATACGGAAAAACGAAATAGTCCGGCTGAGTGGCACCGAACCGGCCATCGAACCACTGGGCGTGTGAACAGAGCACCTGGTACAGATCCTCATTCATCGGCACTTGACGGCCCCGTCCGGCCTCCGTTTTAGAATCCCAATGGCATTCCCGACGCTCACGACCCGAGAGGCCAGATCCACCCGGCCCCAAGTCAAGCGGGCCAACTCCCCGGCGCGAAATCCGGTCAACAGTGAAACCCGCACCATGGTCCGCACGTTGGGTGACCTGTTTTGATCGGCGGATGCCAGGAGACGCCGTTCCTGCTCAGGTGACAGGGCCTGCCCCACATCTTTTCGCTCCTCCAACTTCCGGACCTTTGGCCACAACAGGGACCACGGGTGCCCAATGGCTCGGCTCAACTCGCCCAATTCCGCGTTAATTGTGCGTCCCGATGCGCCTTCGCGCTGTCGAGTTGCCATGTAATTGCGAATTCTGTCTTCTGAGAGGTCCGGTAACAGGACCAGACCGAGTAGCCGCTCCAGATTCTTGCTGCACGACGTAACGTAAGCCAGAGCGCTGGACCGGTGGTTGATGCCATAAGTCTCGACATAGGGCTTGAGGAAATCGGCGACAGATCGGATTCGATCGTCCCGATCTTTCACGGGTAGCCCCGATAGTGCCCTTTCCAGTTCCAAGCGTCGCTGACGCTGGGCCTCCAGCGCGATGGTCTTCCGGCTGGTTTTGGCGGACTCCCGGACCCGCTTGCCCGCGAAGATGAATTCGTACCACCAAGTCCCGCCACGCTTGTAGACTGCCATCGCTAGCCGCCTTTTTGCTTCTTGCAGGTACCCTTCGGACGCCCGCCCTTCTTGCCGTTCTCGCGGGCGATCTGCTGGAGCCGTTCCAGCCCGAACCGTTCCAGTCGGGCTTTGTACGAGCGTTTGCCCAACCACGATGTGAATTGCTGAATTTCAGTTTGCCTCATTGAGCTATCCTAAACTGTTTCAGTTACCATTGTCAAATCTCCGTGGGGCTGCAGGCACAGGCACCCATTTGCCATCCTCAAAAGCTTCAACCACCAGCCACTTGGACCTGGGCACGGGATCGAAGGTCTGCTGGATGGGGGTGCGGACATATCCAAGGCCCAACACCTGGCTGGTCACACCAACGTGAATACTCGTGTACGGTTCCGAGACCAATAGAGCAACTGCGAGCGATCTGCCGTAGCCCGAGGCCCAGGTCAAACTTCAATCGAAGCACTTCTTTGATCTTGCGCACGGACAATCTCCTGGCTGGCAAGCTGATCCTCCCTTTCGGGCGAGGCTTCTTGCCATTGTGATGTCCAGCGCCGTTCGCCTGTGGATGTTATTCCGGTGAAGCCGAACGCGGTTCCGGGGTCTGCCTAAAACTGTTCGGCTTTATCGCGGAATCGGTGTTCACCTTCATCCCGGAACACTGTTCGGGTTCATCCCGGAACACTGTTCGGGTTCATCCCGGAATACCGTTCGGCATCATCCCGGAAGCGCGTTCACGTTCGCCCGGATTCCCTACTGTTCAAGGATTACCGGGTTCGGCGACCGGAGGTGGCGCTGAAAGCCAATCCAGCATGATAGGTCACATAAATGTTGAGATGAAGCAAACAGGAAAGCCCAGTGCGGGAAATCCGCACGCTGGGTTTGCTGTGGCGGGGGATGAAAACCGGCTCACGGTTCGGCTAGTGAGGCGCTCCCAGAGGAAACGGGGAGCAATGGATAGGCCGGACCTTCGGGGCAATTGGCGTCAGTCCTCGACCCTACTGAAAGGGGAAATTAGAAACGGTGGGGCGTAAGCCCGTACCGCGCTAAACTTTCTACCAATGCAGCCTCGATTGTAGCTGCGTCACGTCATTACGGTCCACGCTTACAACGGCTCCTCGAATACATCGCGCGGGGCAGTCGGGATAGAGCGCCTCAAATTGGCCGCCGGTCCCGGTTGTGATTTGCGCCAGTGCATGGTCTTCCGGGCCGGCCCAGCCGTTGATTTAGGTCATGGCACCACAAGCGTACTCTGGCATGCCATTCCGTACTACGGCATGCGAGTGGTGTGCAACGTTCCACTAAGGACGTATAATGGGATTCCCGAGATGGCGTCCGTGTCCAAATCGACTATGTATAGGACCCCATCTTTGCCCACAAAAAGTTCGGCATTGATAGCTTGGCCGGTTGGGCTGGCCGTCGGCAGCACCAGTGTTCCGGTGCAGTCTGGCTTTACTGCATACGAGCCTGTGCCAGAGCGCGTCATAATTGTCCCGTTCAAACTGGCCGTATCCCACCAGACAGTACCGCCGGAAGCGTCCAGTTCCATGGCACCACTGAAGGCGAAGGGATAATAACCAGATAGCATTTGTTCAGGTGGAAAGGAAAGGTCAGGTGTTGCCAGTCCCCAGCCCGTCATCGTATAGGAGTAGGTCGCGCCGACGGCTCGGTTGGAGCAACCCCGCGTGGGTACGGGAAGCCCAGTAACAGTTACGGTGAGACCTGCATCGGTGTGAATCATTTCGACCTGTTGCCCACCTTCGGTCACCACCAACTGGAAGTCGAAGGGAGGCTCTCCAGCCGCGATAAGCGTTATGGTTCCGGAGCACACAGCTGGCGTTTTGGTCTGGTCCCAGGAGAGCGAGTACTGGCTGGCGTTACTGTCAAATGTGATGTCCGGGATAACACCTAGCTCACCGATGGCGAGTGTCACTGAGCCTTTCATCTTGCCCCCAGGAAGGAAGGTAATGAATCCAGCACCGGCGGTGGGAACAAGTATTCCCATATTGAAGAACCCTTGGAATTGCTGGCTGAACGACCGATTAACGACAAGGTGGCTGCAATCTCCGCTGCGAAGCTGTGCTTCCAATGGCGATGCTGCCAGGAGAAACACCACGGATACGAACACGAATGCATGGTGAAGCCATGCTGTCCTGTGTTTCATTGGATACCTCCTTTTGATTGGCTCTGCTCTTCAGGATCGCTGATCGCGCCCGGGATCGTCTTTGCCTTAGACAGTGCCCTGCGCGCAGTGAGCTGGAACACAAAAGTCGAGGGCCACCGATCCGTGATCTCAAGGGGTAGTAACCAAAATCAGGACGGGTTGGCGAATTACCTAGGCCAAGCTCAACCTGAGAGTGGCTCTTCCGCTACGCAAATCAATGCGGGCGCACGAGAGTTCACGATCCGAAACTAATGCACCGTACTGACCGGATAAGTGTACGCCTATCTATGTATGTTGTCAAGGGGTGTTCAAGGTCGAAACCGGGATATCCATTTTGGGTTGTCCCTTGCAACTCAGTATATCCCGAACCGGCCCCTGTTGAGCCGGGATGCCGTGATGTCACCTCTGAAAGTCTCCTCCAATCTGACCTTGAACACTTTTCCATAGCCGCCAAACATTCTTTTGTTGAATTTTGCAGCACACGCCCCCGCCTACCCGGTCCCGGGTCCGCGGTGCATCTCGCACCACAATGAAGACAGACGGATGCCTCCGAAACATCGGTCCGGCAGGTGGGGCACTGTTTCATGGTTTTCATAAAACCTTACCGGATCGCGGCCAACTAACGGCACACCAGACCGGGAATGAGACCAAAGGGATTGTCACTAGTTTTTGTCGGTATCCATCCGGGTATATGATATGATTCCGCAGCAGGTGTAACTCATGGCCAAGTATCTGATAGAGGCGTCGTACACGGCCGAAGGACTGCGCGGGTTGGCCAAGGACAAGGCGTCTGGACGCAAGGCCGCCATAGAGGCCGCGCTCGCAGGCCTGGGCGGCAAGTTGGAAAGCATCTACTTCGCCTTCGGCGCCGCCGATGTGTATGTTATGTGCGAGTGCCCACCGACAACGTCAGCGCGGCAGCCCTGTCCCTGACGACCTCGGCCAGCGGCTTGGTGCGTACCAAAACCGTGCCGCTGTTGACGGTCGAGGAGACCGACCAGGCGCTCAGTAAGAAGATCGCCTATCGCGCGCCGGGGGCCAAAAAACCCTGATTGCGTTGACTCTGGTTCAGGAATTCGCAGGTGAGCTGTCCGTATTGCCCCGGTTTCAGGAAGTGTAGGAAACCGCTGACAATGCTGACAAAAGCACTGCCTTAGGAGACTTCTGTCAGTATTGTCAGTCCTTTTCGGCGAACATGCTGCAGAGGCGAGGTGCCAATCGTCTCAGATGGAGACGTCCGGCGTGCCGTCACCACGCAGGCTTCGAAAAATCACCGGCGGCAGCGGCGGCCATACTGGCGCTGTGCGACGTCACCGGGCAGGCTGCCCCCAGGCTTCGAGAGGCCGTGCCTGGCGCCGGTGCAATTGCCGGGTCGCGGTCACTGGAACGATCGGCGGACAAACGAATAGTTTCCAGGGTTCGAGCAGTAGCGGCTTCATGCGCAGACGTCCGAATGCCATTGTGCGTTCGGCCCTCTCGAAATCGCTAAGCCGCTCGCCCTGAGGTTCGAATCCACAGTTTGGGGGCTGGAGCTTTCGCCCGCCCGGTCTGTCACCGTGAACCGCTAACGGCTGGTCGCCGGCTGGCTTTGCGACTGACCCGGCAGGGCGTGCACCACAGCCAGGCCCACCAGGCTGCCCGTAACCGCAACACCGCCCACGATCGCCCCGATGGCCGCTCCGGAAAGGCCGCCGGCGGCGGCCGCTGCGGCGGCTGGCGCATTGCCGGAACAACCGCCTTTGGCGATCCGCTTGAGATTGTTCACGTACACAATCTGGGAAGTGCCGGGCGCGGAGGGCGCCGTGGCGTCGGCGGTGCCGCCGACCTCGACCTGGTTTCCTACTTCCTTCTCCAGGCCCGATCCCCGCAGTTCGATTTTGACTCCCGTGGTTTTGTCGACCAGAATCAGTTTCCCATTTGTCCGCGTCAGACAACCGGATACTTTGATCACTGACGGACCGGCGGCCTGTGACTCGAACGTCAGTTCTTTTCCCGGCTCGAGTTTGGCTACTAAGACGTTATTGCGGGTAGCAACCCGGACTTCCCCCTGATATGCAGCCACAACGATTCGCTGGGAACCGGACACCTTTACCCGGGCAATGCCGTCCTTTGCCTCGGGCGAGATCTCCAGACCGGCCGCTTCGATCCGATAATTGGCCGTTTCGATCTGACCGATACCGTCTTCCAGGACCAGGTGCGTGTCAAAGACGCGCGCGCGCGAGTTAGAAGCCAAACGCGCATGAGCTCCGTTTTGAAGCTGCAATTGCGTGGATGCTTGGCCGGTTTCTATTAAATTCCCGGCAAATACCGTGCCGTTATCCCAAATTAGCGAGTGATCTATTTGAAAACTACCGTCAGCGACAATCAACCCGATAGCGGGCGTAGCGCCAAAGGCCGGCAACAGCGCCAACGATAGTGCCAGACTCAAGGATCCGCGAAGCGTCGTGTTCATGATCATGATACGCACCAGTATCCGCACCTGCTTCAGCGCCGTCAATAGACCGGCAGATCTGCATTCCGTTTCGGCCGGCAAGAAACGCGGCTGTATCCTGATGATTTGAAAGCGTATTCACGTTTCGCTGCCGGTTAGGTAAATGAGTGACGATATTGTCTTCGTACTAACCAACGATAGTGTTCCCGAGGCGCCTCCCAGCGCCTCCCAGCGACGCCTTAACTGTGGCGATCGTTGGTAGATTGGCCGCGGCAAAATCCAACATAAATTCGCACATTTCGCGCATATTTCATCAGTCAATAGTTAGCTAACTTGCATTGCTACTCGGCCGTTTGTGAGAAGTTAGTGACTTGGTGCAGCCGTCTCGATGGGCCCGGGAGATCTCTTCAACCAACTGAAACAAGGAGAGATAAGTATTATTCTGGCTCTTATGGCCTTAAGCCGATGTTATCTTTCGTAGTATCTTGCTGTGTACACTCGGCGTATGCTAATTTTGCTAACAAACCTGGAAAAACCCAGAAGGCATTTGAGGGGCTTTTCCAAACTATCAGGCGCAGTAACACAAATTTGAAGCTGTTAATGGGATTTGAATAGCGGTAGCTATGCCCGATCTGTGTGTTACGGATGAGAACCGTCCTGTCAAGCGATGGTTTGCGCTGGTGGTAAAGCAACAGCGTGAAAAGGCCGTTGCCGAGACTCTGCGACGGCTGGAGATCGAGACGTTTCTGCCTGCGGTCCGGCTGATGCGCCGATGGTCGGATCGCATGAAGACGATGGACGTCCCGATCTTTCCAGGGTACGTGTTTTGCCAATGCGGATTTGACAGCCGCCTGGCAGTATTGCGCACGCCGGGCGTGTCGGCTTTCGTAAGCTTCGGAAACGGTCCGGCAACGGTGCCCGACGAGGAGATCGAGGCGGTACGGAACATCGTAAATTCCGGGCTGCCGGCGACCGACGGACCCTATGTCATGGCGGGCGAACGGGTGCGCATTGTGAGCGGACCGCTGGCCGGGCTGGAAGGAATCCTGCATCGCGAGAGAGACGTAAGGCGAGTAGTGGTCAACGTGGAGATCCTCCGGCGGTCTGTTTCCGTCGAAGTCGAACGCGACGCGATTAGCACCGCGGCGGCGAACAAAGTCCGATGAGAGCCAACCCGCGCAATCGAATCGTTGTCTTTCGACTCACGCAAGACGAGTTTCAGAATCTGAAACTGGCTTGTGACCGCAGCGGCGCCCGCAACGTGTCTGAGTTCACACGGACCGAGATCCTGAGCGCGCTGGACCCGGACCAAAGAGAGATGATTCCGGCCGGGCTCGACCAGATACGCCAGGAGATCGCCAAACTGCAGGCCGCGCTAACGAAGGTTCTACTCAAACTCGAGGAGAGAAATTATGAAGGTTTTGTTCCGCAATTTTAAGCGGCATCTGCCGGTACTGGTGCTGGTCACGGCCGCTTCCGCCTTCGGCCAAACGGCCCCCCTGAGGACCACGCCGGTGCTGGACCAGACGGCCAATCTGCCGGCGCAACGGATCGGCCCCAGCGATCTGGTGGCCATAGCTGTTTATGACGCTCCGGAACTGACGCGCACCATACGCGTTGACGAGGATGGATTCATACGCATGCCGATGCTCTCGGAACGGATCAAGGCCGCGGGGCTGATGCCGGCGGAACTGGAGACGGCAATAGCGAAGGCGTTGAAGGCCGAGCAACTGATCGTCGATCCGTACGTGACCGTAACGGTAGCCGAGTACGAATCCCGTCCCATCTCGGTGGCGGGAGCGGTGAAGCAACCGATACGGTTTCAGGCGATCGGGAAGGTCACGCTGCTGGATGCGATCACGAGAGCGGGAGGCCTCAGTCCGGAAGCGGGGCCGGAGATCCTGGTCAGCCGCGCCGAAGACGAGGGCGCCAAAGCCGCTCTGGTCCAGAGGATTTCAGTGCGCGGATTATTTGAAGCCGCGGACCCGGAACTCAACATCACGCTTAACGGCGGGGAGGAGATACGCATTCCGGAGTCCGGCAAGGTCTATGTGGTCGGCAACGTAAAGAAGCCCGGGGCATTTCCGGTTCAGGAGGCTGCCCAGACCAGCGTTTTGAAAGTCCTGGCCCTGGCCGAAGGACTGGATGCTTATGCCTCCAAGCAGGCCTATATCTACCGGCGCGAAGCGGGACCGAACGGCAAAAAGAGCGAGATCCCCATCGAACTGAATAAGATTATGCAGCGCAAGGCGCCGGACGCGCCGCTCTACGCCAACGACATTTTGTACGTCCCGGACAACAGCGGGCGGCGGACGGCAATTACGGCCCTGGAGAAGTTCCTGTTGTTCGCTTCCGGGGCCAGCACAGCCGCCATATACGGCGTCGTGAGATAGAAGGATCGAAGCATGTCAGACATGAACCCGCAATTACCGGTTGCAGTAGAAAAGCCCGCCCCTACGGCGCCCGTTCCTGCCGAAACATATCGCGCTGCATCATACGGGTACGATATCGAGTCCGATCAGACCGCGGTGCCGCTGGCGCACTATCTTTGGATCCTGAAGCGCCATCGCTGGAGAATTCTCTCGTTTGTCTGCGCGTGCGTCATAGCCACGCTGATTATCTCGACGCGTCTGACGCCGATTTACGAGTCCACCGCGACTATCGACGTCGACCGGCAGATGCCCACCAGCATCATCGGCCAGGATGCTCTGCGCGCGCCGCTCAACGATTCGGACCAGTTCCTGGCGACCCAGATGAAACTGATCCAATCCGATTCGGTGTTGCGCCCCGTAGTGGAGCGGTTTCATCTGTTGGACCTGGATAGAGAGAGTGCCAGTGTGGCCCCGCAGAGAGCCGCGGCCAGCGAGAGCGACGCGCCGGTTCTGCTCAGAAAGCTCAAAGTGACACGTCCGCCGAACACGTACCTGTTGTTGATCAGCTTCCGGTCGCCGGATCCGCGCCTGGCCGCCGACGTGGCCAATGCCGTAGCCCACTCTTACGTGGAGCACACCTACAATATCCGGTTCCGATCGGCGGCCTCGCTGTCTTCCTTCATGGAACGCCAGCTCGAAGAGCTGAAGTCCAAGATGGAGCGGTCTTCGTCGGCGCTGGCGCAATTCGAGCGCGAGCTGAACGTGATCAATCCCGAGGAAAAGACCAGCATTTTATCCGCCCGGCTGCTGCAGCTCAACACCGAGTACACGAATGCCCAGGCCGAGCGGGTCAGGAAAGAAGCGGCGTGGAAGTCCGTGCGCGGGGGCACCTTGGAAGCGGCCCAGGTATCCACGCAAGGCGAGGCCTTGAAGATGCTCGCCGAGAAACTGGACGAAGCGCAACAGAAGTTCGTGGAAACCAAGGCGCACTACGGACCGAATCATCCGGAATACAAGAAAGCGGCCGCCCAGGTGCAGGAAATCAGCCGGCAACTGCGCGCCGCGCGCGAGAACGCGGCGCAGCGGGTTGAGGTAGAGTACCGCGAAGCTGTAAATCGTGAAGCGATGTTACAGAAGACGGTAAGTGAGACCAAGGCGGAGTTCGACCGGCTGAATGCGCGATCGTTTGAATACAATTCCCTGAAGCGCGAAGCCGAGGCCGACAAGAGTCTTTACGAGGAGTTGGTACGCAAGATCAAGGAAGCCGGGATCAACGCCGGATTCCAGAATAACTCGATCCGGATCGCCGACTCAGCCAGGCCGGCGGTGCGCCCGGTATTCCCCAACCTGCCCTTGAACCTGGTGCTGGCGGCCCTGTTTTCGACGCTGCTGGCGGTAGGTGTGGCTGTTTTGAGCGACGTGCTGGACAGTTCCATTCGCGATCCGGAGCGGGTCGCGACGTTGTTACAGACCGATGTGCTGGGCAGTCTGCCGCTGGTGAAGCCCTGGCGCCGCCACCTGGTGGTGGCGCAGCCGGCCGACCCCGGGGTGACGGCTTTGACGAAGAAGGCCAAGCCGCCGGAAGAAAAGGGCACCTACAACGTGACGGGCTTCGAGGAAGCTGTGCGCACTCTGCGCAATTCCATTCTGCTCGGCTCGTTCGACCGCCGCCTCAGTTCGCTGATGGTCACCAGTGCTTCGCCTTCCGAAGGCAAGACCACCATAGCCGTCCATTTGGCGCTGGCCCACGCGCAACAGAAGCACAAGACCCTGCTCATCGACGGCGACCTGCGCCGTCCCAGCGTGTCCGCCAAGTTCAATATCGAGGTGCAATCCGGTCTGGCCGCGGCTCTGCAGAATGGCATGCAGTGGAAAGAGAAGCTGGTCAAGATCGAGGATCTGCCGGAACTGGACGTGCTGCCTTGCGGCCACACCAGCCGCCGTGCCGCGGACCTGATTGGCGCAGCCCTGCCCCGCATTCTGGAGGAGGCCGCCGGCATCTACAGCCTGGTGATCGTCGATGCGCCACCTTTGCTCGGTTTCTCCGAACCGCTGCAAATGGCGGCGGCGGTGGACGGAGTGGTGATCGTAGCCAAGGCGGGACACACCAACCGTAAGGCGGTCGCATCGGTAGTTAGTACCTTGCAGCGGGTGCGGGCGAACGTCATAGGCCTGGTCTTGAACGAAGCTACCAAGGATATTAGCGACACTTACCATTATTACGGCTATTACGGCCGCTATTACAAGTATTATAAAGCGGCCAGTTAAGCGGCGTCTGCCACAAATCACTGAAATGTCTGCGGCGTTGATATCTACGGTGCGGCGCGTATCTAAGACCGCGTCCGCGGTGGGCGGCGGGCAGGTCGCCTTGGTATTGAGCCAGGTGCTGCTGCCGCCGGCGTACCTAAAGTCGTACGGGGTCACCGTATACGGCGAGTGGCTGGCGTTATCGGCGGGCGCGGCATGGCTGTTATCTCTCGACCTGGGCATGCAGGCCTTCATCACGAACCAGTTATCGCTGGAGTACTTCGCCGGTAACCTATCCAGACTGCGGCAACTGCAATCGGTCGGTCTGCGCATCTCTATCGCTGTGGTGTTGACCGGTTTCCTGGTGGCCTCGGGGCTGATCTGGCTGGTTCCGTTGAATAAAGCTCTGGGACTCTCGATGTCACGAAGGGCTGCATCGAGCATTGCGATCTGCCTGGTCATGCAGGTGCTGGTAGGGATTCTATGGGGTCAATTGAATGGAGTCCTGCGGGCGATCGGCTATCCGCACCGCGCGGAGAACTGGGGACAGATTCAGCGGTTCTTGTACTTCGGCGGCACTTTTGCGCTGGTTTTAAGGCGTGTGCCGTTATGGTGGCTGCCATTAGCGCAACTGAGCTCGTTTGTGGTGATGACGATCGTAAGCCTGGCGGATCTGAGGCGCATCGATGCGCGGGTCTTCCCCACGGTGCGGTACTGGGATCGGGACACGGCAAAGCAGGTGCTGAAGCCGAGCCTGTGGTTCGGATCTTTCACGTTGAACCAGTTTCTCCTGTTTCAGGCGCCTATCCTGGTGTTGAACCAGGTGGCCGGTAAGCCCGCGGTTGTGGCCTTTTCGATCTGTCGTGGGATGTACGGCATGGTCCGTCAGGGGATCGCGACTTTCCGGTACGCCATCCGTCCTGAGATTACGCGGCTGGCGGGACTGCACGAATGGTCGCGCTTGCGGCGCATGTACATGGTGTGTGAGCGCTTCTCATTCACCGCCGGCATTGTGGCGTCCGCGCTGGCCTTCGTGGCGGCACCGCGGATCCTGGCTCTCTGGACGCGGCGCACGGATCTGTTTTCCGCGCCGTTGTACGCCGCCATGATGCTCTGCACCATCGTGGTAGTGGGCAAAGATACGCGGCTGGACCTGCAGTATGCCACCAATCGCCACATTCGGTCCGCCATGCTGTGTCTGTTTACCTACGCGGTATTTGCTGTCGCCTCCGTGCCCGCGGCGCGGCTGGCGGGCGGTGTCGGAATCGCGGCCGCGTGGGCCACGGTGGAGATCATTCAAATGGCCTGGATCCACCGGGAGAACCGCGAGGTGGTGCCGGCGCTATCTTACTGGAGCCTGCTGAAGCTCTGCGCATCGGGTGTTGCGGCTCTGGCGATCTTTGTACCGCTTGAACAGGAACTGGCGGAACGGACTCTGCAGACCTTCCTGCCATCGTTCGCGGTGGTGGCTGTGGGACTGCTCGTTTGCGCGTCGTTCCTGTTCGGTCTGCCCGGCCAGTTGTATCAACTCGGCGAGAGCTTCAGGCTACTGCGTACGTCCGGTGCGGCGGCACGGAGTAACTAATTATATGAAGATTCTATTCGCGGGTATCATCGACAAACCTTCTCAAACCGGATGGCAGCGAATGCGGGCGTTGGAGCGCCTGGGTCACCAGGTCATTCCAGTTTCACTCACGCGTACTCATCGCGAGAACTCCCGGGACTCGATTCAAAAGAGAGTCCTACGGTCCGCGCGTTACGAGCGTACGTTGACGGACAAGGCCGCCCAGTCCAGTTCGGAGGTGCTGCGCACGGCCTTGGAGCAGCGTCCAGACCTGGTGTGGCTGGAATGGCCGCGACTGATTACGGCGGACACGATCCTCGAAATCAAGCGACGATTGCCGGAGTCGCGGGTCGTCTCGTTCCAGCACGACAACCCGTTTGCCGATCGAACTTATGCCGCATACGGCTGGGGCCGATTCTTTGAAGCCATCCCTCACTATGACCTTCACCTGGTCAAGCGCCCGTCAGACATTGCTGAGTACACAGCCAGAGGGGCGAGGCGGGTCGAGTTGTTTACCGACGGATATTGCGAAGAGCTTTTCTATCCGGAATCGACGGTTGACAACTCGTTCCAGATCGTATTTGTGGGCACGTCCCTGGATTACCGGGTCGGCGTACTCGATCGCCTGACACGCGGGTTCAACCTTGACATCCACATCTTTGGCAAAAGATGGAACCGAACGAAATTGTATTGGACACGCCGCCGCCTGTTGCATCCCCCTGCGGAGGGCGCCATCTATCGGCGGGTCGTTTGTGGATCGAAGATCGCGTTGGGGTTTGTGTCACACTCTAACCGCGACGACTGGACAATCCGAACGTTCGAAGTTCCGGCCTGCGGCGCGTTCTTCCTGACCGAGCGGACCGAGGCCCATCAGCAGTTCTATGAAGAGGGCAGGGAGGCGGAATTCTTCTCGAGTCCGGAAGAGTGCCGCGACAAGATTCTATATTACCTGAGTCACGACTCCCAACGCGCCCGCATCGCCGCGGCGGGTCACGAGCGATGTGTGAAGTCCGGGTACGGGCTGCGCCCACGCATGCAGGAAGCCTTGCGACAGGTCCAGGCCGCTTAGAAGGAAATTGCGTTCATGTCCACTCAAAGCTATCCGCTTCGGCTGCCCGGGATCCAAGCACCCGCAGCGCCGCGGACCAGCCTGGTTCATCACTTTCTGCTGGTTACGGGTCTTTCTTCCGTACTAATGCCGCTTTTGATGGCGATATACGATCTGCGGGCTTACCAGGCTCTCCCGATCGCGGTGTTGCTGGGCCTGACTTGCGAACGCGTGGTGCAGGTGGCAGTCAGCCGGCGGCAGGATCTGTTTGAACCGATCAATCTGGTAGCCGGCTACTTTGCCCTGTACTTTGCGATGCGGGCTACTTACGTATTAGGGTGGCCTTCGGTGCCACGCCTGGGCCTGTTCGCGTACGACGACTACATCCCGGCGGCGCTGTGGTGTGCCAGCCTGGGTTACTTGGCCTTCGCTGCGGGCTACCATTCGAAGGTCGCCAAACGCATCATAGCCAGACTGCCGAACGGAAAACTGTTCTGGCCACGAACGGCGCCCGCGGTCCGCATCCTGTTTGTGCTGGTCGCCGGCTTTGCCGCATGGGCATATCTATTTCGTCACGGCGCGTTTGTGGTGGGAGCTGTTTCCGAAGATACGGGCCACAATTTTCATAGCGACCCTATGCCGGGCATTCCGGTGCTTCTGGGATACCTGTTGGACTGCGGTTGGGTCGCCATCTGCATCAGCGTACTGCGCAAGCAGCCTAAGCCCAACAAAGTGACGATCTGGATCGTGGCAGCCGTAGCCGTGAGTCTATTGACCGTCCGGTTGGTCTACACGGGCGGAAAGCAGTATCTGCTGGAGCCCTTGGTCCAGGCCATGATCGTCTATCATTACCTCAGACGCCGGCTGCGGCTGCGGCACGCTCTCTTCATTGGTGTGCCGTGCGCTTTCCTGGCCTTCGGCGCGCTCAACGTATACCGCTTCGTCATCATCAGCCAGTCGGGTGGCGCCCCTACCAGTTTCCACGACCTGTTAGGCCGTGTCTCCTACGCCTGGGATTACTTCACATCAGACAGTGCCGACAACATGCAGCAATCGGCGGCGGAGGCGCTGATGCACCGGCAATTCGGCGTGGATGCGCTTGCCCTGGTGATGAAATACACGCCGGACCGGCGGCCTTTCGGGTGGGGACGGTCCTATCTCACAATCCCCGAACAGACCTTCGTCCCGCGGCAACTCTGGAAAGACAAGCCGATCTATATTCCCACGGATGATTTCGAGCGCGACTATCTAGGCGTTCCACCCGGCGGATTTACGTCCATGCACGTGATCTCCGACCTGTTCCAGAACTTCGGTTTCTTCGGTGTCGTAGCGGGCATGTTCCTTATCGGCGTTGTCCTTCGATTGCTGTATCTATCGTGCGTTACAGGGCCGCGAAACGGACTTCGAATTCTGGTCTATGCGGTGCTCGCCCCCGGGTTGGTCCACTCACTGGAAGCCGAGCCGGTGGTTAACTCGGTCGTCTTTCTCAGATTGGGCTTGCTGCTCTATCTCGTGATGAAGCTGCTCGGCACGCACGCCGAGCGCGAGGAAGGCCGGGCACGATGCTGAAGGCTCCGCCCTCCGGGCCGCTGTCCGTCGCGATGTTCTCGCGCGCCAAACATACGGGGTACTACAGCATGGAGAAGGTATTTCAAGCCGTCCACGCCGCGCTGCCTCCGGACGTCGAGGCGCGAGTGGTTACGCTGCCCGTGCATGCCCGAGGTTTCTGGCGGCGAATCCTGTGTATCGCCTACGCCGCCCGCCACCGCTCCACCGTCAACCATGTTGTCGGCGACATCAGTTTTATCGCACCGGCTCTCCCCGGTTCGCGCACTATCGTAACGGTCCACGATTTCGATCGTTTGTACCGGCTTTCCGGCCTGCGCGCCGCGTTGTTTCGTACCGTGTATTTCTCCATTCCTTTCCGGCACTGCCGGCGCATAACGGCGATCTCGGCGCAGGTGGCGCGTGAACTGGCGGAGCTGTTCCCCTGGGCTGCTCACAAGACGGTTGTTATACCGGACTGCCTGCCCGCCGGTTTTTCTTTTACCCCGAAGACAACCAACTCGCGGCGGGCGACGATCCTGCAAGTGGGCGCGAAACCGAACAAGAATCTGGAACGGCTGATTCGGGCGCTCGAAGGCCTGCCATGTCAGTTGCACGTCGTGGGCGCGCTCTCGGACTACCAGCGAGCCCTCCTGCAGCGATACCGGATCACTTACAGAAACAGCGTGGACCTGACAGAAACGGATCTCCTGGCCGCGTACGTGGAAGCGGATATTGTGTCGTTTGTTTCCACTTATGAAGGTTTCGGCCTGCCGATCCTGGAAGCGAACGCGATCGGCCGGCCTGTGATCACGAGTAACATACCGCCGATGTCGGAGGTGGCTGGGCCGGCCGCCTGCCAGGTCGATCCGCACGACGTCAGAGCGATACGCAATGGAATCGCCCGGCTCCTGACCAGTTCCGAGTACCGGGCGGAACTGGTCCGGCAAGGCCTGCAGAACGTACGCCGGTATTCCGCAGCGGAGGTGGCCCGCCAGTTCGCTTCGCTCTACCAAACCGTCGCCAGGCAAGCCGGTGACCTGGAAGAGCCCGGCCTCCCCGTACGAAATACCGCGTGCGCCGGGGCGCGGAGAACATCATGAAGATTTTTAACTTTGTGGAGGGCGCCTGGCCGCGCCAGGGTGGCGTTGGGATCGGCTGTGTGCCGAAGATAGGACTAAGTCTGGCCGCCAGCGGTGTCCGGGTCGTGCTGGTGTCCGGCGGGCCGGCGACACCGGGATATGAGTCACTGGTCAGGCCGGACGTGGCCGCCGCCGCACGGAACCAGGTGGCTCGCGGTTCGTTCGGCATCGTCAGTGTTCGTTCGTGGGGTAAGTTTGCTTTTTCTCCGGCGATCTTCTGGCGCGTGGGCCGGCAGGTTCGCAACGCCGACGTGATTGCTTTGCATTCGGTCTACTCTTTTCCCGTTCTCGCCGGGTATATGCTGGCCCGTATCTGGCGCAAACCATACATCCTCTGGCCCCACGGGGTCCTGACTCCGTATATGCGCCGCATCGGACGACGAAAAAAGTGGATATACGACCGTCTGGTAGGCCGGAGCATTTTGCGGCGTGCCGCCGCTGTTATCTGCACCGGGGAGAGCGAGCGCCGCGAAGTCGAGGAACTGCGGCTCACCACGCGTACGCTCGTCATACCGCACGGCATCAGTCTCAAGAGCTACGACTCACTGCCGCCGCGCGGGCAGTTCCGCGCGCGATTCCTGGGCGGACATCAGGGCCCCCTGATTCTGTACCTGGGCCGGCTGGCGGCTGTCAAGAATCTGGAACTGCTGGTCGCCGCGTTTGCTGCGGTAGTGCGGGTCATGCCAGACGTGAAGTTGGCGCTGGTAGGGCCACCGGATCCACCCGCGTTTCAAAGAACGGTAACGGACCGCCTGCGGCAGCATGGCGTGAGCCGCCAAGTGGTCCTGACCGGGGCAATCACCGACATCCGAGCCAAGCAGGAGGCGTTGGTCGACTCTGACCTGTTCATCATGCCATCGCATTCCGAAAACTTCTGCCACGCGCTGTTTGAGGCTATGGCCGCGCGCTTGCCGTCGATCGTTAGCGATTCGATCAATTATGCTCCCGAAGTGGTCAAGCACAATGCCGGCCTGGCGCTCTCTCCGGATCCGGAGGTATTCGCCAGGGGAATCATCGCGCTGCTGCGCGACACCGAGCGGCGCCGCGAGATGGGCGAGAATGCCCGGCAGTTAGTCGCCGGTTATACGTGGGAGAAATGCGGGGAGCGGCTGGGAATGACTCTGCGGTCCGTAAAGGAAGGCCAGCCGCTTCCGGCGGATCTGACTCTACGGCGAACGCCCGCTCTCGAACCCGCACAATAAGGAAGCGCCATGCACGGGAAAGTCGACTTATCGCGGCCTGACAACAGCGAATACCAGAAGGGCCGTTCGGCACTGGTGCAGGCGCTCTGGTATTTCACCGGGCTGCCTCTGTTGCGCTCGCACCTGGTTCCGATATCCCGGCTGAAGTGCGCGGTGTTGAGGCTCTTTGGCGCAAAGATCGGCCGCGGCGTGTACATCAAGCCGGGAGTAAGAGTTAAGTTCCCGTGGTACCTGACGGTCGGCGACTTCTGCTGGCTGGGCGAAGACCTGTGGATCGATAACCTGGCGGCGGTGGAGATCGAGTCGGATGTGTGCATCTCGCAAGGGGCGTACCTGTGCACCGGCAATCACGATTGGACCACCCCGAACATGAAGCTGTTTCGAAGACCTATCCGCATCGAATCCGGGAGTTGGATCGGCGCGCGGGCCATCCTGTGTCCGGGTGTCGTAATCGGTTCCGGATCCGTCATTGCGGCCGGTAGCGTCGTTACCCGGGAGATAGGGCCGTATCAGGTGTGGGCGGGAAATCCGGCAGTGTACGTGCGCGAGCGCCGGTTGAAATCCGCCGCGCGCAGTGAGAACAACGACGAGTTACTGACAGCGCTCAAATGAGAGGCGGCCAGCGGATGCCAACCGGCGGGATAGTCATGAAGCCGGCGGCGGCGCTCGGCGACTGAAGAGTGGTTATGAGAATCGGCGTTCACGATTTTGCCGGCCATCCGTTCCAGGTGCAACTCAGCCGGGAACTGGCGGCTTCCGGGCACAAGGTTTGCCATTGGTACTTGCACGATCTGCCCGGGCCCAAGGGCCCGCTCGAACCCAGCGTTCACGATCCGGCGACTTTCCGGTGCAGGCCCCTCTCGCTGGGGCAGCCCTTTGACAAGTACTCTTTCATCAAGCGTCATTTTCTGCACCGCCGGTACGCGCGCCTGCTGGCCGCGCAGATTAGAAGCTTCCGTCCGGACGTGGTGCTTTCCGCAAATACGCCGATCGACGTGCAGCATGATTTGCTCAAGGCATGCCGCCGGGGCGAGTCGGCCTTCGTGCATTGGATGCAGGATTTATATTGCAGGGCTGTGCGTAGCGTCGTGACGCAGAAACTCGGCAGATGTGGCGCTCCCCTGGCGCATTACTACGACCGGTTGGAGCGCCATGTTTGCGAGCGGAGCGACAGCGTCGTGTTCATCACGCCCGACTTCATGGCCGCTGTCAGGCAGATGGGATTCCGCCCCGCGCGAAGTCACGTGATAGAGAACTGGGCTCCCCTGGACGATGTGAAGGCCGCCGCGAAATTGAATCCGTGGAGCCAGAAGAACGGCCTGGCCGACAGGCTGGTGTTTCTGTATTCCGGCACGCTAGGCTTGAAGCACAAACCAGAGTTGTTATACCGGTTGGCCGAGGCATTGCGGGACGTGCCCGAAGCCGTCGTGGTGGTCGTATCCGAGGGTCTGGGAAGACAGTATCTGGAAGATATGCAGGTAAGGTCCGGGCTGCATAATTTGATCCTGATGGACTTTCAACCTTACCGGGATGTCTCCGACGTGTTGGGCGCGGCGGACGTTCTGCTGGCCATTATCGACAACGAGGCCGGCTCGTTTGCGGTGCCATCCAAGGTCCTCAGTTATCTGTGCGCCGGAAGGCCCATCCTGTTGGCCGCGCCCAGGGCTAACTTATCCAGCCGGACAGTCGTGCATGCGGAAGCTGGAATCACGGTCCGGCCCGAGGACGAAGGCGAGTTGGTAAACAGCGCGCGACGGCTGGCTTCCGATCCAGGGTTGCGTGCCATGTTCGCGGAAAATGCGCGGCGCTATGCCACCACGGCGTTCGACATCCACGCCATCTGCCGGCGCTTCGAGGCCGTGCTGGAAGAGGCTGCGCAGAGCGCCGCCGGCAGGTCCCTGGCGCACACCTACGAATCTTACCCGAGGGTGGCGACCGACTAACACAGGATCTGGCGTCTATGAGCACTAGCGTAACAGCCATCGACGAGGCGCGTGGGTCGTGCTCCTGGGCCGATTCGCGAGCCGCCGCGCGCCACGTGGTCGCCCTTCGTTCTCCGCAATATTCCGCGGCCCTGACTGTCACGGCGCTCGGCTTGACCGATCTCAGCGTGCTGCTCGCGGTTTTTCTGCTGAGCACACGGATATGGTCACTGGTGAAACCTGCGGTAGACGTTGCTCGGGTCTTGACTTTGTGGCCTTTCGCTTTTGTGGTCCTGGCGGTCTACATGGCATCGGGGTTGTACCGGGTCGTGGGCATGAATGCGGTGGAAGAACTCCGGCGTTCCATCCTGGCGACTTCGCTGGCCTTTCTGGTTCTGGCAGGCATCGCTTTGATGCAGAGAGGAGTGCATTGGCTGCCGCGGACGATTGTGATCCTCACATGGCTCCTGGTATCGACCATGCTGCCGTTCGCGCGCGCGGCCACCCGAAAGGTGTGCGGCACGCGGAAGTGGTTCGGACGGAGCGTGATCGTGTTGGGGGCCGGCAAAGCCGGTGAAGATGTGATCCGGGCTCTGCAGAAAAGTCCCGGATTCGGCCTGAAACCCGTCGCAGTCCTGGACGATGACCCGGCAGCGGAATCGCACATTTGCGGCGTGGCCGTGCTGGGCCGCCTGGCTCTGGCGCCGGCTCTCGCATCGGCCGGCTTCCGTTACGGGATCCTGGCCATGCCGGATCTCTCCCGCGCCAACCTCCTGGAAGTGATCCGCGAATACGGCCATGTCTTCGACCGGCTGCTGCTGATTCCTGACCTGTTGGGAATGTCCAGCCTATGGGTGGAAGCTACCGACCTGGGCGGCATACTGGGGTTGGAGATCCACAACAATCTGCTGCATCTCCCGGCACGCATTCTGAAGCGAGTCCTGGACCTGGTCGTGGTGGCGGCCTGCAGCCCCCTTCTGGTGCCGGCATTCTGCATGATCGGCTGCCTGATCAAGCTCACATCGCGCGGTCCCTTGTTTTTCGGCCATGCCCGGATCGGGTACGATGGCCGGACCTTCAAAGCCTGGAAGTTCCGGACCATGGTGCGGGACGCCGATGCAGTGCTGCAGAGACACCTGGCAGCGAATCGGGCGCTGGCCGAAGAGTGGCGCCTGACACACAAACTCAAGCGCGATCCGCGGGTCACACGCGTCGGAAGACTGCTCCGGCGGGCGAGCCTGGACGAGTTACCCCAGTTACTCAACGTGCTCAAGGGCGAAATGAGCCTGGTGGGGCCCCGTCCCATTGTGGCGCTGGAAGTTGAAAGATACGGCGAAAACTACCCTCTCTATTGCCGCGTGAAGCCCGGCATAACCGGTCTCTGGCAGGTTTCCGGCCGGAATAACACCACTTATCCGGAACGCGTCGCCTACGATCAGTATTACGTGCGCAATTGGTCCGTGTGGCTGGACTTGTACATACTGAAGAACACCGTGAGGACCGTACTTACCGGCGACGGCGCGTACTGAATGCAATGTCTCACGCTTCCATCCGCCCTGCATTTCTAGCGTGCCTGGTGGCGGCGTTCGCGGCAGGCGGCTACTGGTCGCTGCGCCTGGCATGGGCGGATTGGCTGTCCCGCAGCGGCGATCCGGCGGCGGTGGCGCGGGCAGTGGATCTCTCGGCGGATAACGCCGATTTCCGCATCAGGTTGGCGTACGTGCTGGATCGCGAGGGCGATGACCCCGGCCCGGCGCTGGTCACCGCGTCGATCTTGAATCCGCGCGATGCGGGCGTGTGGATGCGGCTGGGCATGAATGCGGAGATGCACGGCGACTATGCGGCCGCCGAGCGCTACCTGCTCGCAGCGGTTCAGGTCAGCCGCCGCTTTGAACCGCGTTGGACGCTGGCTAACTTCTATTTTCGCAGGCGCGACGAGCACCGCTTCTGGCCCTGGATTCGCGAGTCGCTGCTTGTGGGGAACAACGATCTAACGCCGGTCTTTACGCTTTGTTGGGCCATGCGCCCGGACGCCGCATTGATTCTCGGACAAGCTATCCCTGACCGGCGCCCGGTTCTGAACGCGTACCTGTGGTTCTTGTTGCGACAGCGCCGGATCGAAGGCAGCACGCCCGTGGCTCGCCGGCTGGCCGCTGTGTCCACCGCGGAAGACCGTGCCGTGCTGGTAGCCTGGAGCGACCAGGCCCTGGCATGGGGCGACCCGGCCGCGGCCATGGAAATCTGGAACGCCCTTTGTGCGCGGCGGATCCTGCCCTACCCGCCTCTCGACCCAGGCCGCGGCCTCCTGCTCACGGATGGCTCGTTCCAGACCGAACCCGCCGGCGGCGGCTTCGGGTGGCGCCTCGAGCCGGTAACCGGCATCAACAGCGGGCGCAGCGCCACCGCGCGATACCTGTGGTTCTCCCTTTCCGGCATCCAACCCGCGCGCTGCGAGCCTCTGTCGCAGTACGTGCCGGTGGTTCCCGGACGCCACTATCGGCTCTCTTTCCGGTACCGCACGTCCGATCTCCCCAAGGACAGCGGATTATCGTGGCAAGTCTTGGATGCCCGCAGCGGGGCCAGTCTGGTGTCCCGTTCGCCCGCGCTGTCCAGCCCCGTCTGGAAGGACGACGAAGTTCTGTTCGCCGCGCCGCTCGAATCGCGGCTCGCCCGGGTGGTGTTCACCTACCGGCAAGATCCCGGCGCCCTGAGTACCGAGGGCTCCGCGTTGCTGAGCGGTCTGCGACTGGAGCAGCTTCCATGAAACAGCCCGCCGGCGGATTGGCGCTGCTGCTGGCCTACGCGGTGCTCACGTTGTGGGTACCGGCACGCTGGGCCTGGGGACTCTTCCAGTTCGCGGTCTTCGCGGCGGCCGCCGTCTGGGCCATGCTTCAACTGCGACGCGCCGGTACGATCGCGCTGAGCGGGTGGCTGGTTCCGCTGGGGGCCGCGACGGTTTGGGGGCTGCTGCAACTGGCATCCAATCACACCGTGTATCGCTGGGAGACCTGGAACGCGGCCTTCAACTGGGCCACTTACCTGACGTTATTCTTGCTCGCCCTGCAATGCTTCGCGCGGTGGGAGGCCCGGCACGCGTTTTTGCGCTGGACGTTGTACTTCGGTTTTGGCCTGGCGCTGCTTTCCATGGTGCAGATGTTCACGTCCGGCGGCAAAATCTTCTGGCTGTTTCCGAGCGGCTACCGCGATTTCGTGATGGGACCGTTCGTCTACCACAACGAGTACGCGGCGTTCATGGAGATGATCCTGCCGATCGCGCTCTATTCCGCCCTGCGCGACCGGCGGCGGGCCGTGGCGTACGGCTTGATGGCCGCCGCAATCTTCGCCTCGGTGGTGGCCAGCGCATCGCGCGCGGGTACCTTGATTCTGACGATGGAGGCGGCGGCGGTGGTGCTTCTGGCGTGGCGGCGCGGCGCCATTCCGGCGGGAGTTGCGCTGCGCGGATTTGCGGTCCTGATCCTGGCCTGCGTCTCCTTCTCCGCCGTGGTTGGATGGCGGCCGCTGTGGCGCCGCCTCGTCGATCCCGAGTCCTACGGGGGCCGCCGCGAGTTCCTGCTTTCCTCGCTGGCGATGGTGCGCGACCGGCCCTGGATGGGTTTCGGATTGGGCAACTGGCCGCACGTCTATCCGCAATACGCGCTTTTCGATGACGGCCTGTACGTCACGCAGGCCCACAACGACTGGGCCCAGTGGGCAGTAGAAGGCGGCGTCCCGTTCCTGCTGATCCTCGCCGTACTGGCAGGGATGACGCTTCCGTTCGCCGTGCGGTTCTTGTGGGCAATCGGAATACCCGCGATCTGGCTGCATTGCACGGTGGAGTACATTTTCCATCAGCGGCCGGGACTGGGCGCCTGCGTGCTCGTCCTGCTGGCGCTGCTGGCGATGGAGGCGCGGAAACGGGGCCAGGCAGTCACGACGCTATCGCCGGAGCGTGTCGGCGCCGCGCATTAGTGCTCCCAGTTCAATTTCCGGCAAGTCCAATCCCGCCCGGCGCGGAGCATGACTACGGGATCGATGCACGCGGCTCGAATTATGGCCGGCAGGGCGCGGACCACCACGCGAACACCGATCCGACGGCGGCGGCGAACAAGACAAGTTACAACTTCAAGAAAAAAGCGCAACGCGTTCGAGTTCCGCCGGCTCATCACTATAACTACACTGTGTTCCTTCAGTTAGCCAGAGTGATGTAGAATGACTCGGATGACACCTCCACTCGTCGAAGCGGCTCCCGCGGCTTATCCGCCATTCACTGCGGAACACGATCTGATCCGGCAGACAGTCAAGCGTTTCTGCCGGGAAGAGATCGCACCGTTTGCACAGGAGTGGGACGAGGCGGGTATTTTCCCGCGGGAGATCTTCCGCAAGGCCGCCGACCTGGGTCTGTTCGGCATTCGCATTCCGGCCGAACTCGGCGGCAGCGGGCTGGACTGGTGGGCCAGCGCCGCGGCGCTCGAGTCGTTCGCCTGGGCGGATAGCCCCGGCGTCGGCATGGGACTCATGGTGCAGGCCGAGCTCACCGTCCCGATCATTCATGAACTGGGCACGCCGGAGCAGAAACACGTCTTCCTGCGGCCCGCTATGACCGGCGAATGGATCGGCGCCTTGGGAATCAGCGAGCCAGGCGGCGGCTCCGACGTCGCGGCCCTGCGCACCACGGCGCGCCCCGCAGGCGACGAGCTGGTGATCTCCGGCCAGAAGCTTTGGATAACGAACGGCTCGCGCGCCGACTTCATCGTGCTGGCGGTGCGTACGGGAGACGCGGGACATCGCGGTGTGTCACTGGTGCTGTTTCCTACTGCCACGCCCGGCTTCTCCGTCGGCAAGAAGCTGAAGAAAGTCGGCAACCTGTGTTCGGATACGGCCGAGCTATTCTTCGATGACTGCCGCATTCCTGCCCGTTATATTCTCGGCGAAAAGAACCGTGGCTTTTACTACATCATGCACAACTTCCAGGGAGAGCGCCTGGCCAGCTCCATCATGATGGTCTCGTGCATGGACCGTTGCCTCGATCTGGCCATTCAATACGGCAGAGACCGGAGTGCGTTTGGCAGTCCGGTGGGTAGTTACCAGGTATGGCGGCATAAGTTCGCCGAACATCGCACCAACGTGGAGGCGGCCCGCTGGCTGGTTTATCGCGCCCTGGACCTGACGAATCGCGGCCAAAAGGCCGTACGCGAGATCACCATGGCCAAACTGTATGCCTCGGAACTGGCCCAACGCCTGAGCTACGATTGCATGCAGATTTTCGGCGGCTTCGGCTATACCACCGAATACCCCATCAGCCGCTACTGGCGCGACCTCCGGCTATACACCATCGGCGCCGGCACTTCGGAGATCATGAAGGAGATCGTCGCCAAAGAAGGCGGATTTTAGCCGCTTCTTGCGAGTTACAGAACCTGCAGCAGCGCCCAACCCGGCAGCGATGCCGGCTTGTTATTCAAGAACACGATGCGGCGCGTTTTGGGAAAAGGCAGATTCGAGCTGAGGGCTTTGCTGTAGAGTGAGATCTGCTGCATCACCTGGCGGTAAGCGGCGTCGTTGGTGTCGAGCCAGGCGCTTTTGCTGAGCAGGCCGCCGCCCCAACCGACCGATACCATACATTGACCCGCCTGGCGCGCCTCGGCCAGCCGCTTTTCCAACTCCTCGATCTGCTGGTTGAGCAGGCTCAGACCGGTCCACACGGCGTACTGTTTGTGCACCGCCAGCAGCCGCGCGGCGTAGTCATTAGCCGCGTCGAAGATACGGCCGCGATCGAACGATTCCTGCCAGCGCACGGCCCGCCGGATCTCCGGCTGAGAGTAAAACGCCCGCTCCTGCCAGTCACCTTCGAAGCTGGATCCGGGCGGCGCCATCTCGGCGAAGACGGGCGTGCTGTCGTCGGGGCGGTTGCCGTCCACGGCGCCGCGCGGGCTCTGTTTCCAGCCCAGCGCATACGAACCGCCGCGCGGCTGCAAGGTGGAGACGCGCAGCAGATAGACTTTGAACCCGGCATTGCTCACCACCGCGGAGTCCCCCACGCTCACCAGCCGCATGCGGCTTATGCCCGCATTACCCAAGGCTTGTTCCTCGGGACCGTCCGCCAGCCGCCGCGGCACACGCTCGCCTTGCATGCGGTTGGCGATGTCGTTCAACATCCCGCTCTTCCAGTTGGCGAAGACCATTCCGGTGCGCAGCGCGCCCTTGATCGCGGTCCCGGGGAGATAGGCTCCGGACGCACCGGTAGCGAACGTCGGGATGTGCAGACTCTCGCCGCTGGCGCGATTCCAGAAGGCCGAATAGGCCGGCGATTCGAACGGTATCCGCCGTCCGGCGAAGTTCTGCGCGAAACCGCCCCAGGAAGCAAAGTCCAGTTTCTCGGCACGCTTCAACTGGGACAAGTAGCCGTCCAGACGCGGTCCTTTGGCGAGCAGACGGAAGATGCGCCACTGATCGAGCACATTCACCTGGTCCTTCCAGACCATGTAGTCGATGGGCGAGAGCTTGCGGCCGTCGCCGACCAGAAGCGGAGTCAGGGCCGTGAGGCGATATCTCATGCGATCACCTGCTTGGGCAGAGGGATCGACAGCGCAAAGCCGGCGCGGAAAACGGGATGGGCGAAGCCGTCGGGCGCCACGTCGGCAGCCGTTCCGGTGATGGTGTCGCCGGCCACCAGGACGGAGCCTTCCGCCACCATCTGCAACTGTTTCTTGCGCTCGCCCCATCCAGCGGGGCTCTCCACGCGTCCGCCGCGCGCCAGCACGCTGTAGTCGCCGCGTTTCCAGTCGACCGCGTCCTCCGGGCCAGGCGCGAACAGCGACAATAACCAATGGGCGGTGGCCTTATCCGCGGGCGGCTCCACCGGGGGCGTCTCCGCGGGAGGCAGGTCGGCGTCGGCCGGCCGTGGCGTGGCCGTCTCCGGCAGGATCATCTCCGGCAGGGTACCTTCGACGAACTCCGGCTCGCCGCATCGGCCCCAGCCGCGCGAACGCTCACCGCCGAATCCGCTATCGGCCAACAGGCGCAACGCGCCGCGCACCGGGCCGGACCACTGCGCCTGCGCCGCCTCATCTGCGAACGAGACGGCGGCCCACAACCCGGCATGCTGCCGGAATTCGAGGCAGGCGGTCGAATGCCTTTCCGTGTTGCCGCTCAGCCGGTCGATGGCCGCGTTCCAGCGCACGCTGGTACGGAACGGTCCGGGATGGCCCGTCGGCACCAGGCATTCGCTGATGCCATCCACGGTCCATTGGTCTTCCTGCGGCGGCAGACCGGCGACCAGCGCGGATACCAGGGTCAGAGGCACGAATCGCGCGCCCTTCCAGCGCACCTTGCCCGCCGTCACGGCAGCCGTCGCCGGAGGCCAGATGGTACGCGGCGGCGCCACAAACAGGACCTCGCCTTGAAAGGGAAAACAGGAACTGAAGCGGACGGCGGGTCCCCCCGGGTTGCGCGCCGTGGCATCCAGCCATGCCTCGCGCATGCCGAGGGTCGCCAGCGCGGCGGTCACCGCGGCGTACAGCGAATCGCTATGGTAGACCGGATCGACGCGATGGCGCGCGCCCGAATCCGGCCCTGAGCGCCAAGGACCCGTGGGCCGGAGTTTGACGATGAGTCCGGCCGGCATTACGCCTCTTGCAGGAAGGAAAAGGCAGCTTCTTGGAAAGCGTTCTGCAGCGCCGCGGCGTCCATGGCGGCGCCCAATTCCTTCTGCGCCGCGCCGGACGCGTAGTAGTTCTTGCCGCGCCAGGTGAGCTTCAGGTTTGCCAGGCGTACGCGGCCGCTGCCGCGCGATCCGCCGCCGCCGAGCGTATCATCTTCCAGCATGCGTAGCGCTTCCAGCACGCGCGAAAACAGCGGCGCATCCTCCTCGCAAAGCACATCCATCACCAGGCGAATGCGGAAGCGCGCGCCGGCCGGCACTCGTTCGAGCGTGCGCGGATTGGCCTGCGAAGTGATGCGGTCGATGGCGTTCTCGCTTTTGACCTCAGTCAATTCATCGTCCAGGTTTTCACGCATCTGCGCCGTGATGCTCTCGGGCTCGAGCGGCGCATCGTATACCGCCAGGCGCGCCGGCGTGGCTTGCGAGCTTTCGAGCGATTCGCCGGTAACGCGTTCCATGCGGCCCGGATTGCGCCCGAACAACAGGCAGATCTCGTCGTCGGGGCGGTCACTTTGGTGGATGCGGACCTCCTGTCCCTTGCGCTTGGACAGGTACACCAGCTCGGCGGGCACGGCCAGGCCCGAAGTCTGCTCCAACAGCGAGCGCAGTTTGCCGCGCAGGGAACTACCCGGCACATAGGGCCGGCCGAAGGCGTCTTTCACCACCGGATTGTCCGATCCGCCGATTTCGAGCGAACCTTTGCCGGCGCCGACATGCAGTCCGGTCTCGCAGTGCAGCTCGCCTTCCAGAATCAACTTGCCTAAGAACTTCAACTCGGTTTGCGTCGTATGGGCGCTCATGTGGATTTACTCGTTGTAGGCCACGATGGCCTCGAAAAGGTCCCGAAAACGTTCGTAGCCGCGCGCGTCGTTCTTGCGCGTGACCTGCAGCAGCAGCTTCTCCAACTGGTCGAGGCTGCGCAGGCCGTGGCGGGCGATGGTATACGCCAGGTGCGCGCGCAGCATCACAAATTCGTGCTGGCGTTCGCTGTCGGGCGCGCGCACGGCGCGCCGCACGGCGCTATACAGGCGCCGCAACTGGCTCTTGGTGCCGGAGTCCATATCGCGCATGCGGCTGACGATGCCGTGCGCCTGGTTGTCCAGATAGAGGCTGTCCGCCATCAGCTTTTCGAGCTCAATCTCCGGCGGACCCTCGGGACGGCCGCGGTCGCCGCGGCGGTCGTCACGCCGGTCGCCCCGATCGCCGCGCCCGCCTTCGCCGCGCCCGCCCTCCCGCGGCGGGCGGCCTTCCCTGCGTTGTTCCTGTTCCTGTGGCATGTCGCTAAACCTCGGTTGTCAATCGGGCCCACTCCAGGGCCACCAGTCCCGCCGGCCGCAATCGTACTTCGGCGGATTTCCGTCCCACGATCTCGTTGACCAGATGCGTCCGCAACTTCTGAAATTCGCGGTCGCGCGTGCCGCTTAAGATTCTAGTCAGGCGCCGCTGGAAGCGCCACGCCCGGGCCGGGCTGTCGGCCTCGGCCCCATTTCCATAAGCTTGCTTCTGATAGAATCCGCGGAGTTCCATCAGAAACTGCCGCGACAGGCGGTAATCGCCCGCCAGCTTGACCACGATATCTTTCAGATCCGTCGCGTCGGCCAGTTGTTTCCATTCGAGCACCCGGCCCAGGGCGTAGATGCAGTCCTTGTCGGCCGCCTTGGCGAGTTCCAGGTTGCGTCCGGCGTCCTCGTAGACCGTGTTGAGGGGATAGTGCATCTCCGGCGCCAAAGCGACGGCCATGGAGATCGTCTTGCCTTCCGGTCCGGGAAAGTCTTTCAGATTCTCTTCGGTGAAGCGGTGGAACAGGCGCTGGATCTCCCGCGCCAGCATCAGCAGCGCGTCCCAGCTTCCGAAGACCGCGAAATCGTCGCCGCCCGAATAGAGAATGGTGATCTTGCGCCAGAACTCCGGCATGGAACATAGCACTTCCAACTCACCGGCGAAGAACTGTTTGTACAACACCGAAAGCTGCACGTGTTCTTCGATGCTGGTCAGGCGGCGCAGCCGGACGCCGAAGCTGTCCACGTCGCCGCGCAGGACGCCCCACAGAGAACGCCCCTGCGCGCGCCTGGCGAGGGTGGCTACGGTGGCTACCGAGCGGCCGTCTTCGCTGGGCGCCGCATGCCGCGCCAGGGTGATGCCTTCGAGCGACAGGTTGGTGGTCACGCTCCAGGTGTGTTTGCCGGCGCCGGGCTGCACTTGCGCGGGAGTCTCCGGCGACCAGCCGATGGTTTTCGCCTCCCGCACACTCAGTCCCAGTTCCTTCGAGAAATACGCATCGGAATCGGCGGGAACAGCCGCGTTACGCGGCGCGAAAGCCTCCCGGCCGACGGCCGACAGCGGCGTAGCCCGCTTCAGTTGCAGGTCGTCGTTGAGGCGCTTGCGCACCACGCTCCAGTCACCCAGGTTCTCGGTGAAACTCCAGAGCAGCTGGATCGTCCCGCCGCTCAGCGCGGACGCCTGCTGCGCGGCGCGGGTCAACAGCTCGTCCGCCGCGTCGCGCGCTTCACCGGGCAGCACCAGCAGGAACTGGCCGCCGCCGCTCGAACCTAACAGGACGCGGGCCAGCCCGAGTTCCGCCAGCAAGGCCCTGGGGAGAACTTCGCAGAGCAGGGTAATCCACTGGGAACGTCCGGCCAGAAGCTCTTCCCCGTTAGACCGCGCGGGCGCCGGCCCGGCCGGGCGGGACAGAAGAAACTCTTCTATACCCAGGATTTTCCCTTGCAACAGGATCTGTTCGGACATCTAGAAGACAGGCCTTGAGATTTCTCAATGTAGCACAGTGCGGTGACAGTCAGTTTTGATCTCACCTCCTGATATGATCGTCCCAGGTGCCCCGTATGCACGTTTTGATTGCTGACAAATTCGAACAGTCCGGCCAGGACGGACTGAAAGCCGCCGGTTGCGAGGTATCTTACCTGCCCGGCCT
This sequence comes from Bryobacteraceae bacterium, assembly GCA_035499555.1. Taxonomy (GTDB): domain Bacteria; phylum Acidobacteriota; class Terriglobia; order Bryobacterales; family Bryobacteraceae; genus Bog-159. Next base: position 11,564 of record DATJYO010000025.1, on the reverse strand, counting down.
GAAAGACGACGCCTTAGCGAAAGAAATCGCACGGTTGCGGCCCGATGTGCTGGTGGTGCGGTCGACCAAGGTGACCGAAGCGATTCTGAGCGCCGGCGCCTTGAAGCTGATCGTACGCGCCGGCGCCGGCTACAACACCATCGACGTAGCGGCGGCCTCGCACCGCGGCATTTACGTCTCGAACTGTCCGGGAAAGAATTCCGTGGCTGTGGCGGAGTTGGCCTTCGGCCTGATTCTGGCGCTTGACCGGCGCATCGCCGACAATGTGACCGCGCTGCGGCAGGGCGCGTGGAACAAGGCAGAATTCTCCAAGGCCCGCGGACTGCTGGGACGCACGTTGGGCCTGATTGGCGTAGGCAAGATCGGGCGCGAGATGATCCCCCGGGCCAAGGGATTCGGCATGCCGGTAGTAGCCTGGAGCCGCAGCCTGACGCCTGAAATAGCCAGGGAATCAGGCATTGAGTACAAGGCGACCCCCATCGAAGTGGCCCGCTCGGCGGACATCGTGAGCGTGCACGTGGCCGCCACGCCGCAGACCCGCGGCCTGATCGATGCGTCATTTTTTGAAGCCATGCGGCCCGGCGCTTACTTCATCAACACGTCCCGCGCCGAGGTGGTGGACCAGGTGGCGCTGGGATGGGCGGTCCGCAGCAATGGCGTGCGCGCCGGCCTGGACGTATTCGCCAACGAGCCGGCGGCCGGCAGCGGAGAGTTTGCCGACGACATCGTGAAGATCGACGGAGTCTACGGGACGCATCACATCGGCGCCTCGACCACCCAGGCACAGGAGGCCATCGCCGCCGAGACCGTCCGCATCGTGCGGACGTTTCAGGAAACCGGACAGGTGCCGAACGTGGTGAACATCGCCAAGGCGACGCCGGCGACGTGTGTCCTGGTGGTGCGCCATCTGGACCGGCCCGGCGTGCTGGCCAGCGTGCTGGATCTGATCAGCGCCGCGCGCATCAACGTTCAGGAGATGGAGAATGTAGTCTTCGATGGCGCGCAGGCGGCCGTGGCGCGCATCAACCTGGAGACGGCGCCCGGCGCGGAGCTGCTGGATCAGATCCAATCCTCCAACCCGAACGTGTTGGAGTTGAGCCTGATCCGCCTGGATACGGAGCGGCCTTAAAGGCCGCTCCTGGTCTTACTGAACCGCCGGTACGTATACCTGCGAAGGCGCCGACAGCTTGACGTGCGGCAATTCGCTTTTGATGTTGACGCGCTGCAGTCCGGCCTTGTCCTTCGGCGTGGCCAGAAAGGTCAGTAAGTACTGGCCATTGAGGTTGCGCGCCAAATCGTTGAAGTAAGGAGTCAGCGAGACAGGCGCCTGGTTGCCGATCCAATATAACTCGCCGCCGGTCGCTTCAGTGATCTTGGCGAGATCGTACTGTCCCCAAAATGCCTGCCTGCCGGAGTGACCCCAGGGCCCCATACCGGGATAAAACATGGCGTACACCACGACGTTCGCGCGCTGCGCGGTTTGGATGGCGTTATCCAGGTAGGGATCTTCCGGACCCGGGCCATAGATCGGGTCGAACCCGGTGGAGATAAACAGAATCTCACGCGCCGGGGCGCTGGGCCACTTGCGGATCAAGTCCTTCATGGCGGTGTACGGGTCGGCTGCAATACCGGCAGGACCCGCCGGAAGCCGCAAGGCTCTGACGGCGGCCTGATGGTCCGCGGTTAAAGACTGCACCTTTATTACCCGGCCATTGCTGATGTATCCAATGCCTATCTGGGTGGAGGCTGGTTGCGCCAGCACGAATTGTCTGATATCGGCCAGTTGGGTGCCGAAGCTTCTGGTCAGCCCGTCGTCCAACAGGATCCATAGTTGGACACCGGCGGAACGGTCGAGAGGAGCCAGCGAAACGATCTGGCGGTGCTGTTTGTCCTGCGACACCAGAATGTTATCCGCGCTGAGCGAGCGGGCCGGTCCACTTGCCTGGGTTTGAACCGTAACCGGCACGCTGACGGCGACTCCGGTATCCGGATATTCGCTCGCCGTTAACGACACGGCGAAGATTGAAGCGGCGATTACAACGCCGGTGCGCATCATCGTATTGTCCTTCCGCCTCATTAGACGCGCGCGCCGTGGGCGGGGATACATTCGTGGGCGGTACGGCGCTGCTACCACTTATAAGTGATACAGCATCAGATACACGATCACGCCGGTGACGCTTACATACAGCCAGATCGGTAGAGTCCAGCGCGCGATCTTGCGGTGTTTGTCGAAGCGCTGGCCCAGGCCGCGGCTCAGGGTGATGATCGCCAGCACCGGAACGGTGGCCGCCAGCAAGGTGTGAGTTCCGAGGATACTGAAATAGACCGTGCGGATAGCACCCATCTTGGGAAAGTGCACGGAGCCGACTTGCGCGTGGTACACGATATAACAGATCAGAAACAGTGATGACGTGGTGAAGGCCGCCAGCATCACTTTGCGATGCGTCTGGACGCGCTTCCGCCGGATCAGGGTGTAGCCCCATACCAGCAACACCGCGGCCGTGGCGTTCAACGCGGCATTCACCGACGGGAGATCATGAACGGACATCCGGCTCCTTCTCGAGCGCCCGTATGTCGCGCAACAGGTGCGCCAGCGCGCCATCGTCCTCCGTCGGACTGTAGATTCCGCGCACCCGGCTGCCCCGGTCCAGCAGGATGAAACGGGTGCTGTGCACCAGGCTGCCATCCACGTCGCCCAGCTTGAACCCGTTGCGGTACACATCCTCGAGCGCGCTCCGATCGCCGGTCAGGAAAAACCAGCGACTGGCATCGGCGTGAAAGTGACTGGCATAGGCCGCCAGGACGGCCGGCGTATCGTTTTTCGGATCGACCGTGAACGAAACCAGACGCACGTCGGGAAGGGATTGCGTGGCCGATTGTATGCCGCGCATCTGCGACGTCATGCGGGGGCAGGGGCCGGGGCAGGTGGTATAGATGAAATCCGCCACCCAGATTTTGCCGGCGAGGGTCTGACTATCGAACGGCTGACCGGACTGCGCGGTCAGGTGGAAGGGCGCCAGTTGCCAGTAGACCGGCAGGGGAGGCTGCTTCCGGCAGGCGCAAAGCACGATACCCAGGAGGATGAGGAACGCGGCGGGAAGCCGGCCCGGCGTCCGCGTTGTCTCAGGCATTGCTGACCAGGCTCTTTTTGGCGGCGACCATGCCGGACGCCAGCAGCAGCAGCAGCCCGAAACCGGCCGTGACCGCCAGGCTGACGCCGATGCCCGGCGGGCCGGAGCTCAGCCGCAGAAAGCCGTTCAGCAGGGAGATGGAATAGGTCAGCGGGTTGATCCACATGATGGCTTTGATCCAGCCGTGCGCGGTGGCCATGGGGAACAACGATCCGGAGACCATCCACATGGGGACCAGCAACAGGTTCATGATGGCGTGGAATCCGGCCGTCGAATCCATGCGCCAGGCGATGACGAAGCCCAGTCCGGTCAGCGTGAAGGAAACCAGAAAGACCGCGCCCACCAGCGCCATCACTTCAGGGATGCCGATGGAAACTTTGGCCAGCGGCGCGAAGGCCAGGAAGATGAGGCCCTGCATCCAGGCCAGTGTGGCGGCGCCCAGAATCTTGCCCAATACCATGCTGGTGCGCGAAGCGGGCGATACCAGCATGGAAAGCAGAAACCCTTCGCGGCGGTCCTCGATGATGGAAATGGTGGAGAAGATGGCGGAAAAAAGGATGGTCAGCACCAATGCGCCGGCGAAGAAGCGGGCCAGGTCGCCCGATCCCGAGCCGATCAATAGCCAGAAGACCAGGGGCGATGCCACCACGCCCAGCACCCGGCTCTTCTGCCGCCAGAAGCGCACCAATTCGCGCTGCCAGAGGGTCACCACCGGCAACCAAAAGCTACTCAATCAGGGCTCCAGTCTCGCGTACGAACACGTCTTCGAGGGTCGGCTTGTGCAAGCCGACGGATTGGATCGCGCCGGGGAAGGCCTCCACCACTTCGGCGATGAAACGGTGGCCGTTCGAGATTTCGACGCGCAGCACGCCATCCATCACGGACGGGTGCAGATTGAAGCGCGTTTCGATCTGGCGGCCGAGGCCCGCCGCGTCGGCCGATTCCAGCACCACGACATCGCCGCCGATACGCGACCGCAGTTGCATGGGTGTGCCCTCCGCCACCACCTGTCCCTGATGCAACAGAGCCAGCCGATCGCAGCGGTCGGCCTCATCCAGGATGTGCGTAGTGAGCAGGATGGTCACGCCTTCCTGGCTGCGAAGTTCTTCGACGTATTGCCAGAGGTCGCGCCGGGCGCCGGGATCCAGGCCGGTGGAAGCCTCATCCATCAACAGGACCACGGGGCGATGCAGCAGTCCTTTGGCGATCTCTACGCGGCGCTTGAGCCCGCCGGACAGCGTTTCCACCAGGTCGTGGCCGCGGTCCGCGAGGCCCAGCCGGTCCATCACCTGCTGCATTCGGCCGCGCAGTTTCGGCCCGGAGAGGCCGTGCAGATGGCCCTGGCTGCGCAGATTCTCCGCGACGGTCAAGGCTTTATCCAGGCTCTGCGTCTGGAAGACGACGCCGATCTTGCGGCGCACAGCCGCCGGGTCGCGCGCCACATCGTGTCCGGCTACTTCCGCGCGGCCCCCGGTGGGCGTCATCATGGTGGATAGGATGCGGAACAGGGTGGACTTCCCGCCCCCATTGGGCCCTAACAGGCCAAATATCTCGCCGGCCTTAACTTCGAAATTGACTTTCGAAAGCGCCAGGCGGGATCCATACTGATGACTCAGGTTTTCGGCAAGAATCACAATCCAGGTCTATCCAACAACATCAGCCCGTAGATGAGCGGCAGGTAAAACACGGAAACCATCAGAACATATCGCGCGCGCAAAATGGTGCGCTCCAGCGCCACGCGCACTCCGGAATAGAGGAAAAACAGTCCCAACAGCAGCGCGCCTACCAAGTAGATGCGCCCGGACATGCCCAGGATGCTCGGCACCAGGCTCACGGGGATCAATGCCAGGCCGTACAGCACGATCTGGCGCGCGGTGGAACGTCCGTCGGGCTCCACCACCGGCAGCATGCGTATGCCGGCGCGCGCGTAATCGTCGCGATACATCCAGGCGATCGAGTAGAAATGCGGGAACTGCCAAAGAAAAAGGATGGCGAACAGGACCCAGGCTTCATTGGTGATCGTGCCGCGCGCCGCGGCGTAGCCGATCATGGGCGGCATGGCGCCCGGGAACGCGCCGATGGTGGTGGAGAGCCACGAGCGGCTCTTGAGCGGCGTATAGAGGAACAGATAGCTGAGCAGGGTGAACAGGCCCAGCAGAGCCGCCAGCAGATTGACGCCCGCCCAGAGATCTCCGAACCCGGCAAGAGCAAGGGCGATACCGAAGCCCAAGGCGCGCGCCGCGGAGATGCGCCCGCCCGGTATGGGACGGCCGGATGTGCGCCGCATGCGGCAATCGGCATCCCGCTCGTACCACTGGTTCAACGCGGCGGTGCCGGAGGCCAGCAACCCCGTGCCTAATATGGTGTGCAGCAATCCCCACCAGGGGATGGCGGAAACAAACGCCCACCAGTTTCCGGCCTTGGGCAGGCCGAAATAGTAACCGATGCCCGTACTCATGAGGATGAGCCAGGTGATGCGGGGCTTGGTGAGCTCGATGTAGTCTTTCATTCGTTCGTGGATGGGGGCAGGCACATCAGCGGACGGGCCTGCCCCGCTCAGGTCTCTAACTCCCGAGGGTGAAATCCTGGGTTGCGCTTTCCTTGGCCTTCACCGTGATCGGCACATCTTTGGTGCCGTACTTCTCGTGCCAGACTTCCAGGGTGTAGCTTCCGGGAGGCAATCCCTTTATTGTATACGAGCCGTCCTCGCCCGTCACGGCGAAGAACGGGTGCGAGACCACACCGATGTAGGCGCGCATCCAGGGGTGCACATTGCACTTCACCGGGATCATGACCTCTTCCCGCGCGAAGCTCTTGGTTTTGGGGTCGCCCTTGGGCGGCTGCGACTCGTTCCACTCCGGGTTGATCTTGGGCAGCGGGTGGATGTTGTGGTTGGTCGGATCGTCGTTCTTGATCTCGATGCCCTGGCCGGTCATCACGCCGATGACGTGCGGCTTGTACATGCAGCCATCCTGCGCCAGTTCGACCGGCGTGGCGGGCACCGGCCATTGCCGGTCCGGCAAACCGGACTTGATCCACACGAACGCGTTCCGCAGCGTGCCGTTATCGTTGACGACGACCTCCTCCGACTTCTGGGGCGTGGTGTGCGCCCGCTGGCAGGCCGGATTCGCCGACATGTCGATGGTCTTCATGGCCGGCTTCGCGCCGCTGAACGAAACCTTGCCGGTGATGGTGGCGGCAGTGGCCTCGTCAACGGCGGCCGGGGCGGCCGCGGGCGCCGCGGCTTCTTCCTTCTTGGCTTCTTCCTTGCTGCCGCCGCAGCTCGCCAAAAGCAGAGCGGCTGCCGCTCCGCAGGTGATCCAGAATCTCGTCATGGTTGAATAGCTCCTTTTTCTTTCAGGCGCTCCATACCCGGCGCCTTTCCTACTGCGAGCCCGCGCTGGCCCTCAGGCGGCCCAGTTCGTCGGGCGTGAACTGAAACATGTAGCGGACCAGCAATTCGGCGTGGTCCTTGGTGTATCCGTTAAAGCTGGCCGGCGTGGGACCCGCGAAGATCATGCGATCGCCATCCGCGCGGAACAACCCGGACGGCATGGCGGTGCCGGGGCTCATCATGGCCGGGTCCAGCATCCAGCGCCGCGCCCAACCGGGCTTCAGCCGCTCCTTGGCGAGCAGGAAATTGGGAGCGGTGGCGTGGGCGTCATGCTTGGGATCGCCGGTGGCATGGCACTTCAGGCACGGCGCGCCTTCGCTGGTGAACAACTGCCGCGCCATGGTGCGCTCCTGATCCGTCAGCGGTTCCAGCTTGTCCGGAATGTAGGGCGCCGCCTGCGACGACATGGCGGCGAAGAACCGCACCAGCTTCTGAATCTCGCCGTTCGAGAAATAGAACGTAGGCATACGCGCGTGCAGATAGCGGCGCACGCCGTCGCGGTCCATCTCCTTGGGGTCGTCGGTCAGGGACGGATTGTTCAGGAAGCGCATCAGCCACGCCGGGTTGACCCGCGCCCCCTCGCCGATCAAGGTGGGCGGCCGCTGATCCTTCCAGTCGGGATCCTGGTACCGCGGCAAGGTCATAAATACGGTCGTCTGTCCGACGTGCACCTGGTGGCAGCCCATGCAGTTGTACTTGCGGACGACCCACCAGCCTTCGATGATGTCGCGGCGCTGGTCGCCGGGATTGTAGAAATAGCGCGGCGGAATACTGGCGTCCACCGAACCGATCAGGAAGGTGGTGAGCTGGTCGATTTCCGGCTTCGACAAGTTGAAGTTCGGCATTTTCAGCCGGTCCAGCTTGGCTTTTTCCTTGCCTTCATCGAAAACCGCGGGATTGGTCAGCTTATGTTCGAAGAATCCTTTGTGCGTGTACCAGCCGTCGCGTTCCGCGTCGTGGCCCAGGAGGGCGAAATCCAGGCGCTCGATGGGCTTGGAGCCTTCCTTGGTCAGCTCGGTGCCAATGCGCTGCTCCTCTTCCAGGCCGGCGATCTCGTGGCAGCCCGCGCAGCCATAGAACCGCACCAGGAACAGCCCGCGAGCCTTCAGGTTGGGATCGTCCAGGTAATCGGCGTTGGCGTAGGTGGCGTTGGGATGTTTGCGGGTTTCGAGATAACTGGCGATGTCGCGCGCCTCCGCCTCGCTCAGACGCAGGCTGGGCATGGGGGTCATCTGCATCACCAGCAACTGGTGCCCGTCATTGGGGCACTTGTCGTGATCCAGATCGAACACGAACGGCTTGCCGGCGCGCTTGTAGTCTTCCGCGGTCAGATCCTTCTTCTCGAAGGGACAATAGGGCAGGGTGCGCTGGCGCGGATTGTGGATCCAGCGGACCAGGTAGTCGTAGTTGTCTTTTTCGCCGACGCGGCTGAGATTGGCGGCGAACGTGCCGCCCTGCTTGTCGCCGCCTTCACCCATCGAATGGCAGGCCATGCAGCCGCGCGTCTCGAAGTCTTCCTTCCCCTTCTCCGGATCGCCCGGCGGTTGATGATCGAGATCGCCGCGGACGCCGGATTGCCAGATGAACGCGGCGATGGCCCGGATCTCCCCGTCATCCAGGCGGAAGGTCGGCATCTTGGTGCCCGGGCGCCACGCGTGCGGATCCTTCAGCCACACCGGCAGCCATTCCTTGTGGATCTTCATGCGCACTTCTTTGAGGCTGGGCCCGACCTTCTTGATCTCGCGCACCAGGTCGCGCGCGCGATCGTCGAGCTGCTCGACTTTGGCGTCGAGACCGCTGCTGCGCACGCGCAGATTGTTGGCCTCCTGGTACAGCCGTTCGGCTTCCTCGTTGCTGCGGGTCCGGTCGCCCTTCTGGGTGGTGAATACGATCTGGCGCGCCCACTCGGCCTTCTGCTGGCTAAGCTGGCGGATCTCCTGGTTCACATTGGACAGTTCATCCTGATCGCGATCGAAGCCCTCGTAGCGGTGGCATGCCATGCAGCCGCGCAGCCGGAAAATTTCGCGGCCCGCGTTGAGGGTGTCCGCCATCTCCGTGACGATTTCCTGGGAATGGCACTGCTGGCAGCCCGCCTCCAGGTTCTCTCGGGCATGCAACGGCCACAGCCAGTGTTCGTTGTAGCCATGCGCCTTCTCGACGCTGGTCAAGGCCACGCCGTTGCCGCCATGGCACGGCGTGCAGCCGAACTTCTCCGGATCGTGAATTTTCAGCAGTTCCTTCCGCGGATGGCTGGCGTACACTTCCTGGCCGCCCATGGACGCGGCCGTCAGCGTAACCGGCTCGCGCGTGCCCAGGTGGCAAGACTCGCAACGATCCACCAGCTCGACGTCTTTAATATGGATCTGGCGGATGGAGATGTCGAAGGTGGCCATTTTGTTGCGCAGGCCGTTCAGCGTATCGGCACTCACATCCGCGATGTGATCCTCCAGGTACAGCTTCTGTTTCGCCCGCAGCGCGGTCGCCGGCTTGAGCAGGTCCACGCGCTGCTGCAGCAACTGCGCCTTTTCCGCCTTCCACCCCTGGAGCGTTTTGTCCATGGTGGAGAAGTCCATGTCCCGTTTCTCGGTGGAGCCGTCGGGGTTGGGCAGCGTTACGGTGTGGACTTCTTTTTTGAGTTTCTCGATCTCGGCGCGCATCGAGTTCTTACTGCTCTCGCTTTTCGAGATTTCGATCTCGTAAGTGATCGCGCCGATGTGGCTGCGCACCTCCTGAAATGGCTCATTCAAAGCCAAAGTGCGCGGGACCAGTTCCTGGTTCACCTTTCGGTCGATTTCGGAGATCTGAGGGTAAACGGCCTTCTCCGCCGCCTGCGCCTCGCGTTCCAGTTTCTGGTAGTCCGCGGAGGCTTTCAGCACCCGCTCGGAAGCGGTTTCCTGCGGCAAGGTCTTGTTCAGGTACGCCGTGTAGATGCGCTTGAACCGTGCCTCGTAACCTTTCCAGGGGCGGGTCCCGTAGACCTCGTCATACAGCCCCCAGACAAAGGAGAGCACCAGCAGCGCCGACGCGATGAACAGGGGTTTGCTCAGCGACGAATGAACGACAGGGTCCTTTTCTTGGTCGGTCATATGTTGAACCAGGGCGTTATCCAGATGTATTTAATGCGGAATACGTGGCGGAGCAGGATCTTCACCGGCAGCAGCAACATCAGGATCAGGAACACCTGCATGACGGAGTATTGCAGCAGGCTCATGCGCTTATAGATCTTCTTATTGAACGGCGTCCACGTGATCAGCTTGTGGACGCCGATCCAGGCGCCCACAAAATAAATGCCCATGACAATCGCGCCGAAAATGGCCTTGCCGGCGCGCCCCTTGATGCCGAAGATATCGGGCAGGTCGCGGTTCACCTCGAAGATCAGGCGGTTGTGGTCCCAGGTGACGCCCGGCCAGAACCACATCCAGCCCGGGCCGCGAATGATGGTCCCGATGACGATCATGGTCACCCACAGCACGATGAAGCCGAAGATGAAAGTCCAGATGGAAAATTTTCGCTGCTTGTAAGTGTAGTAGCCGTTGCCCAGCGGATTGCTGTCTATATAAGGTATGACCATCAGGCCGATGATGATGAGCGTGGGAAAGATCACCCCGGCCATCCAGGGATCGAAATAGACCAGCATCTCCTGCAGGCCCAGGAAGTACCAGGGCGCCTTGGCCGGGTTCATGGTCAAGGTGGGATTGGCCGGCTCTTCGAGCGGCGCGTTCAAGGTAATCGACCACACCATGAGAATAATGGTGACGATGATGGCCGCCAGGAACTCGATGCGCAGCAGGTAGGGCCAGACATGGACCTCTTTGGCCCAACCCGGCTTCCACGGCTGGACCTTGCGATGATGCGTCTTGGCCATCGCCGGATCGGCCTCGAGTTGGGCGATCAGACGGTCATTGGCAAAGGCCTGCCGCAGGGCATACCAGGTGTAGAAGGGCACCACGAAAAGGAGCAGCACGATGGGAATGTTGTCCGGCGTGCTGAAGATGGTCCAAAGCTGGTGAAAATCCATAAAAACGGTCCTGGTTTGGGGCGCTGGGTGCTGGATCCGGCGTTCAGCACCTAGCCCCGGGTCTTCACAGTTTCCTCGGTTCCTTGATCTCGCTCTCCAACATGACGGGTGCCGGACCGGAGATGCCGCCGTCCTTCCGCACACGCCAGAAGTGCACCACCATGAACGTCGAGGCGATGATCGGAATCGCCACGCAATGCCAGATGTAGGCGCGCAACAAGGCGTTCGAATCCACGATGGAGCCGCCCAACAGGCCGAAGCGCACGTCGTTGAAGGGCGTCATTCCCAATTGGTGGCCGAACGGGCCGTCATGGCCCAGCAGCGGTGTGGCGCGCGCCATGTTTGTTCCCACCGTCACGGCCCAGAAGCCCAGTTGGTCGTCCGGCAGCAGGTAGCCCGTGAAGCTGAGGAGCAACGTCAGCACCAGCAGGATCACGCCCACCACCCAGTTGAACTGGCGCGGCTTCTTGTACGAGCCGGTGAGGAAGACGCGGAACATGTGCAGCTCGACCATGATCACCATCAGGTGCGCGCCCCAGCGATGCATGTTGCGCAGCAGTTTGCCGAACGGGACGTCGTGCTCCAGGTAAAGGACGTCGCGGAAGGCCACGACTTTGGAGGGATGGTAGTAGAACATCAGCAGCGTGCCGGTGAAGACCAGCGTGATGTAAACGTAGAAGGTCATGCCGCCCATGCCCCACGTGTAGTTGTAGGCGACGGCATCGCGGTTGATCTTGGCGGGATGGAGGTGGAGGAAGACGTTGGAGAGAACGCCGAGTGCGCGGCTGCGCGGCGTTTCGTCGTGTTTAACGCGGAGGATGGATTTCCAGAGGTCGGTTTTCTCCGGCTGCTTGAGAGCCTTGATCTCCTCGGCGGCCTTGGCGCGAACTTCCTTGCTGCCTTCGATCAGAACCGCCAGGCGGCCTTTTCCATTCCCGTCGCCGTTCGCTGTCCCATTGCCGCCGGCGGATGCGCCGGTGGCTGGTGTGTTGGGCTTGCCGTTTGTTTCAGACATTGTAAA
>DATJYO010000024.1:0-10634 GCA_035499555.1 Bryobacteraceae bacterium | reverse complement strand
CGGAAGTTCGCGGGCCAGTCGACCATCACTTTCCATTAGCGCAGCTTGATGAAACAAATCCGCGCGTAACTCGTCCTAGCTTGCATGGGCAGTGACATCCGGCAGGCGGCGCGCGCGTTGTTGCGGGACCGCAGCTTCTCGGCGACCGTCGTCCTTAGCCTGGCGGTGGGGATCGGCGCCAATACGGCGATCTTTTCGCTGGTCAACGGGGTCCTGCTCCGGCCGCCTGCTTATCGCGACCCGGAGCGCCTGGTGGCGGTGAGCCAGGTAATTCCGAAGTTCGCCAAACTCTATCCGGAACTGCCGCTGAATATCGCCATCCTCATGGAGTGGCGCAAGCAGTCCCACAGCTTTGACGGTATTGCCGCCGCTCGTCCCGGCGGTGCCAACCTGACCGGCGCCGGCGAGCCGGAACTGGTCACTGGCGCGGTCGTTACCGCCAACATGTTTCAGGTGCTCGGTGTCGAGCCGCGGCTGGGGCGCAGCTTCCTGAATGAGGAAGACCGTGCCGGACATCGGGTGGTGATTCTCGCGGATTCCCTATGGCGCAGGCGATTCGGCTCCGATCCGTCCCTGGTAGGCCGCAACATCATGTTGGATGGCGAGGGTTGGCAGGTGGTGGGGATTTTGCCGCCCGGTTTCGAATTTCCGTCCAGCGCCGGCCTGTTCGCCATTTCGAAGAAGGCTCCGGAAATCTATAAGCCGCTGGGCTACCACGACGACGACCTTCAGCTCCACATGGGGGACTTCAATTACTGGGTCACCGCGAAACTGCGGCCTGGCGTGTCGCTCGAACGGGCCCGCTCCGAACTGAACGCAGTGCAGGCGGCGATCTCAGCCCAAATCCCCGACAATCTCGACCTCCATGCTTCGGTTAGCCCGGTGGTGGAGCAGATGGTCGGCAAGGTCCGGCAAGCCCTGGTTCTCCTGATGGCGGCGGTGGGCGCCGTGCTCCTCGTGCTTTGGGTGAACCTGGCGAACCTGTCACTGGTGCGGGCGGCGGCGCGGTCGAGGGACGCTGCTATCCGGACCGCGCTCGGCGCCGGCCGCGCCCGGCTCGTGTGGCAGTCCCTGTCGGAGAGCATGATCCTCTCGGTGATCGGCGGCGGACTGGGCGCCGGGTTGGCATGGTGGGGCGTGCGGGCTCTGGTGGCGGCCGCGCCCATCGATTTGCCACGATTGAATGAGGTCCGCGTCGATCCGCGCGTGCTTCTATTCGCCCTGGCTGTTTCGCTGGCAGCCGGTGCGGTGCTGGGAATCCTGCCCGCCCTTCGCAGCGCCGCCGCGGCCCCCTACGAAGCCCTGAAATCGGCGAGCCGGGCGAATACCGAGGGGCGGAGCGGCTTGCGGGTCCGCAATCTGCTGGTGAGCTTGGAAGTCGGGCTGAGCGCGGCGCTGCTGGTGACCGCGGGGCTGCTCGCCGCCAGCTTCCTGCATTTGATGCGCGTGGACAAGGGCTTCGACGTGGAGCGCGTGATGGCGCTCGACCTCTCCCTGCCCAACGTCAAGTACCGCAAGCCGGAGGACCGCGCCGCATTCTATCAGCGCGTGATCGAGCGCGCCGGCCAGCTGCCCGGAGTGCAGCAGGTCTCCATGATCTCGGCGCTGCCCCTCATGGGCGAAACCTGGATTGATATCGTGGGCACCGTGAACGATCCGCGGCCCCTCATGGAGCGCCCTTCCACCAACGTCCGCTTCCTGAGCCCCGGCTACTTCCAGACGCTCCACATTCCACTGGCGGAGGGCCGGGACATTGCAGAGCGCGATCGCGGCCATAAGGTAACCGTGATCTCCGCAGGCCTCGCGCGGAAGATCTGGCCGGGGCAGGATGCGCTCGGCCGCCAGCTCGACAACGGCAACAACGATCCGCTGGAAGTGGTCGGAATCACGCCGGATATCCGCAGTACGAGCCTGGAAAAGGATCCGGTCAGTGTCATGTACATCCCGTACTGGCAGCGTCCGCAGCCGGCCGGGTCGCTCCTCGTGCGGACTGCGATGGACCCCTCGGGAATGGCGGCCGCTCTCCGGCGCGTGGTGTGGGATACGGACGGGGAGGTGCCGATTCCGGAGGTGCGCACTCTGGAGCAGGTGATGGCGGCGTCTGTCGCACAGCGGCGGTTCCAGGTGATGCTGATCGGCCTGTTCGCGGCGGCGGCATTGGCGCTCGCGGCGATTGGCACCTATGGCGTGGTCGGATATGCGGTGGGCCGCCGCCGCGCCGAGATGGGAATCCGCATGGCGCTCGGAGCGAACCGCGCGAACGTGCTGCGCCTGGTGCTGCAACAGGGCATGGCGCCGGTCGTGATCGGCCTGGTGGCAGGCGGTGCGGCAGCGCTGCTGCTCGGCAAATATCTCGCGAGCCTGCTCTTCGAAGTAAGCCCGCACGATCCGGCAGCCTTCGTGGCCGCCGCGGTCCTGCTGCTTCTGGTCTCCGCAGCCGCGTGCCTCGTGCCGGCCCGCCGCGCAACCCAAGTGGATCCGGTGGAAGCCCTGCGCTTCGAATAATGCACTGAACCGTCTACGTCAGAAACGCGTTCCAGAGCCGCAACCGTGAGGGAGCGGTGGATACGGCCGCTCGCGAAGCTTTAGCCACCGCTCCCTTACGGTCGCAGCTCCGTTCCGCCGGCCCTGTTCGGGCGAATTCCACGACCGTGATAGAATGCGGTTTCAGATTGCAACAGCGGAAATCGGGAGAGGTGCCGCGTGGCTTCGTTCATTCAAAACCAGTTCGAACAGAACTTCATCACGACGTCGGTTGACTACGTGTTCAATTGGGCCCGGAAATCCTCGGTATGGCCCCTGACGTTCGGACTGGCCTGCTGCGCCATTGAGATGATTGCGTCGAGCACTTCGCGCTTCGACATCGCACGTTTCGGAGCGGAAGTCTTTCGGCCGAGCCCCCGGCAGTCGGACCTCATGATCGTCGCCGGCACCGTCACCCTGAAAATGGCGCCCGTGCTCAAGCGGATCTGGGACCAGATGCCGGACCCGAAGTGGTGCATCTCCATGGGAGCCTGCTCGAGCGTCGGCGGGCCGTTCAATACCTACGCCGTGCTGCAGGGCGTGGATAAAATCGTGCCCGTGGATGTGTATGTCACGGGCTGCCCGCCGCGGCCCGAGAACCTCTTCTATGCGCTGTTAAAGCTGCAGGACAAGATTGACCAGATGACCACGCTCGTCAAGCGTCCCACGGAAGTCCGGCTTGACGAATCGATGCTGGCGCAGTTCCAACAGCAGGTGCGCATCGCGCAGATCCAAAACCCGGCATAACGTGTTCGACAAGAACTCCGGCTCCATCTACCTGGTGAGCGAACTCGAGTCGCTCCCGTGGCTTATTCATGGTTTCGGCACTCGCCTTGCCGATATTCCCGCGCAATTCGGCCAGCTCGCCACCCTGAAGCAGATCCATTCGGCCTCCTGTATTGCGGCGGAGGGCCGTAGCGGGATTCTCGGCCAGGGCGATGCGCTTCTGGAAAACACTCCGGGCTCCGTGGTTGCGGTGAAGACTGCCGACTGCATCCCGATCCTGCTGGCGGACGAGCGCCGTCGTGCCGTCGCCGCGGTGCACGCCGGCTGGCGCGGGACCGCTGCGCGGATCGTCGCCACGGCAGTCGAAGCGATGGAAGAACGCTACAGCACAGACCCTGCGGACCTGCACGCGGCTATCGGACCCGGTATCGGCAGCTGCTGCTACGAGGTGGGACCGGAAGTCTCCGCACAATTCGGAGGGCAGGGGAGAGTCCACCTCGATCTGCCGGCCATCAACCGTGCGCAATTGATCGACGCAGGCGTAACGCCGCAACGGATTTACGCGTCGAACCTGTGCACCATGTGCAACGCCGAAGACTTCGAATCGTTCCGGCGCGATGGTGTGGCTGCGGGACGGCTGTATTCGTTCATCGGCATTCGGCCCGTTATACAGTAAAGTGAGGCGCGCAGATGTTTACGTGGATTTGCCCGAAATGTGGGCGGGAAGTACCACCGCAATACTCGGAGTGTCCGGATTGCGACAAAGCTGAGCAGGCCAAAGCGGCGGCCCCGGGGCAACCCGCTCCCGCTCCGCCGCCGCCCCAGGCTGCAGTTCCGGAATACCGGCCTCCGGAACCGGTTCATCCCACCCAGCCGCCTCCGCTACCTCCCCCGGTGGCGAGGTCTTATGCTCCAACCATGGGGCAAGCGTTTCCCTCCTATGCTCCCCCGGCTCCGGCCCCTCGCGCGGGATTGCCCACCTGGCTGCTGACGATCGTTTTCGCACTGGCGATTTTCGGCGTGGTGGCGGGCGTCTATTGGCTGGTTGGTGCGTTGAAGGGCGGTTCGGAGACGTCGGCCACCGCGGCGTCGCCTGCGGCAGCTCCAGCCGCGACTCCGGCGTCAAACGCTCCGGTAAGGCTCAACCCGTTCCAGAAATACGTCGAAGTTTCGGGCGTGCGGTTCCTGGAGGACGCGAAAAAGAAACCCCAGGTGAAGTTCGTAGTCACCAATCACTCCGCGGCCGAAATCGCCGGGCTCTCGGGCGCCGTGACCGTCTGGGCGAAAACGCAGAAGTCGGAAGAACAGGCCGGCAATTTCACGTTCACCACCACCCTCGGCCCATGGGAGACGAAAGATCTCTCCGCGGCGCTCACCACCAAGTTGGCGATGATCGAGCTGCCCGACTGGCAGAACACCCGAACTGAAGTTCAGATCACCGGCCCGCAGTAAATCTATATCCGTGTCCATCCGTGTTCATCCGTGTAAGAAACGGGAACCCGCAATTCAGGACGAATTCTCAAACGGGAACGACGGGAACCAAAACCTACACGGATGAACACGGATGGACACGGATAAAATCATTCATGTTTGGTGGGAAGCTTAGCCAGATTATCCCGTGCCGCGTCCAGCTTTGGATCGATCTCCAGCGCCCTTTCGAAGTCGGCGCGCGCGGCTGCGGTCTGTCCGAGAGCTTCGAGCGCCACACCACGGTCGTTGAGATAGCGGGCATCGCGAGGCGAAAGCGCGAGCGCCCGTCCAAACTCCGTTAGCGCGGCATCGGCCTGGCCTTCCGCGAGCAGAATCCGCCCGGTCTCTGCTGCGATATCCGGATCATGCGGCGCCTGTTCCCGAGCCTTGGCCAGCAACTCGAGTGCGGCGGAGGCCGGCAACGCGCGAGCCAGTTGAATCTTTGGCCGCACCTTGTCTGGAGCGCGCCCCACAGCTTCCGTCCAAAGCGCGCGGTCGGTCATCCACACCTGGGTGCGGAAAAAGCTCAGAACGATCAGAACAGCCGGAACGGCCTCCGCCAGTCGGAACCGCACGAGGTACGGCGCGGCCGCGGCGGCAAACGCGAGCAGCGGGAAATAGAGGCGCCGGTCGGCGGCAAGGTCGGCGGCAGGGAAGACGGTGGAGCTCGGAATCAACAGGAGGAACCCTGCCAGCGCCCACCTCGCATAGCGCGATGCCAACGCGCCAAGTGCGGCAATGGCGGCCCATGCCAACACTCCGAGCCACACCGGCGGAATGGCGATCTCCGGATCGACCGTGAAGCCGTACGGCACAACCAGCAATCGCAGATACCGCAGGATTACCGGGCCCTGAGCAAGGAAGTACTTCGCAGGTGTGATTCCGGCATGCAGTCCGGCGGGAAGACCGGGTGTAACCTGCAGTGCGTACGCCGTGCGCAGTCCCACTGCCAGAGCGAGCACCAGCATTGCCGCAACCGGCGCAAGCGAGCGCTTCTTCTCCGTATTTGGAAGCAGCAGGAGCACCAGCGGAAAAGCCGCCACCTCTTCTTTGGCCAGCAGCGCCGCGGCGAACCAGGCAACGGCGATCCACCGCCGCCCGTCGAGCCATTCGTAAAACGAGGCCAGGCAAAGCAGTGTCGCCAGGACAATGCTGCGAGCCCAGACGTAATCCACCGCCTCGGCTTGAATCGGATGGACAGCGAACACGGCGGCTGCTACAAGCGCGGCACGCTCGGGCAACAGTCGGCGCAGACATTCAAAAGCCAGAAGCACGGCGCCGAGATGCAGCGCCAGGTTGACCGCGTGATACCCAATGGGATTCGTCCCGCCGAACGCATAGTTCATCCAGAACGTGAGGTAAGTCAGCGGGCGCGTCTCCCGCAAGGTGAAGATGTTGTTCAGAGCCGGATGATCAAAGATGGCATAATCGTCAAAGTGAAAGCCCGAACCGAGCGAAGCGCCGAACGCAACCAGCGTCGCGGCAACGAGAAGAAGGCGCGCCCGCATGAAACTCCAGCATACGGGAAAGCGGCAGTACAGCGTGTACCACGCCCTAAAACAGCCGCCGAACGCAAAGAGCGCGTGGCCGAAATCCTGCGCCGCCTGGACCGCATGTATCCCGGTGCAACGTGCGCTCTTCATCATCACAATCCCTGGGAGCTGCTGGTGGCGACCATCCTCTCGGCGCAGTGCACGGACAAGCGCGTCAATGAAGTGACGCCTGGCCTGTTCGCCAAGTACCCCACACCTCAGGATTTCGCGGCCGTCCGTCCGGAGGTGCTGGCGCAGGACATCCGCAGCACCGGCTTCTTCAACAACAAGGCCAAGTCGATTGTGGGCGCGGCGAAGAAGGTCGTCGGTGAATTCGGCGGCGAGGTGCCGAAGACCATCGAAGAACTTCTCACTGTTCCGGGCGCGGCTCGCAAGACCGCGAACGTAGTACTGGGCACTGCCTATGGGATCGCGTCCGGCGTCGTTGTGGATACGCACGTCCAGCGGATCTCCCAGCGCCTAGACCTGACCAAACACACCGAGCCCGGGAAGATCGAGCAGGACCTGATGCAGATCATCCCGAAGGACCGGTGGATCCGGTTCTCGCACGAGATCATCCTGCACGGGCGCGCTCTCTGCATGGCGCGGAGTCCGAAGTGCTCGGAGTGCGATCTCAATTCCCTGTGCTACGCGAAGGATAAGACCGCCGGGCCGAAGTAGCCGCAGTTTTTACCGTTCTTTACATCCGTTTTCTCCGCTCATACGTTCAATTAAGTGGGAGGAGAAATTCATGAAAGCCAACTTCCTGGGTCGCTACTTCGTCGCGATGCTGCTGGCGGGCGCCGGAATTGCCGGTGCGTCTTCGCACGGTCAGCCTCCGGCCGAACCAAGAACCGACGCCGACCTCACCAGGGCGGTGCGCCACGAGATCCTCATGTACCCGAAGTACAGCCTCTGGGACGACCTGGGCTTCCGAGTGTCGAACGGGCAGGTCCTACTCACCGGAGAGGTGAGCCAGCCCTTCAAGAGATCCGATGTGGAGCGCTTGGTGCGGAACATTCCAGGAGTCGTGGGAGTGAGCGATGAGATCAAAGTCCTCCCCCTCTCGCCGGCCGATGACCGCCTCCGCATGCAGGTGGCGCGCGCCATCTTCCGCGACCCGGCCCTAAGCCGGTACTCCCAGGGCGCGGTGCCGAGCATCCACATCATCGTGGACAACGGCCACGTAACGTTAGCCGGCGTAGTGGCCACCGAGATGGACAAGAACATCGCCAGCATCCGGGCCAACGGCGCGGGCCTGAGCTTCGGAACTGTGACCAACAATCTGCAAGTCGAACATCCAGCCAAGAAAAGCTAACCTCCAATCCACTCTCCTTTGGCCGGGGGCAACCCCGGCCTTTTTTGTTTTCGCCCAGACTCCCTTCTCCGTCACGTTACAATCGCGGGTTGCAGGCGCTTTCCATCATCTTCGGCGCGGTATTCACCCTGGCTGTGTCCTACGCCCTCGGCAGCCGTTTGCTGCGCGAAGCCGCCACCGACCCCGGTCTGCGCGTCGTCTGCGGCGGAGCCATACTGAGCACTTTGGTCTTTGCCTGTTGTGCCACCGGTCTCGCCAGGCCCGCGACATTCCTCGTCCTCGGCTTCGGGGCCCTCGCGTTCTCGAAGCTTCCCGGCAAACGACCTGCGCTGTTTGACCGTCGCTGGTGGCTCGTGCTGGCCCCGTTCGTGGTCTTGTACCTTTCGAACGCGATGGCGCCGGAGATCAGCTTCGACGGTTCCCGTTACCACCTCGGCCTGGTCGCACGCTACCTGCGGGAACATGGCTTCCATCCCATCCACGACAATTTCTATGCTGCGCTGCCCGCCGGCATTGAGATGCTATACCTGTTCGCCTTTGCATTCGGCAGGCACTCCGCCGCCGCCACCGTGCATTTCGGATTGCTCCTGGCACTGGCGTGGCAGATCTTCGCCTGGGCGCGCCGCGCCGGCTATCCGCTGGCCGGGATGTGCGCCGCGGCGCTCGTGTTCCTGAGTCCGGTCGTCGGTGTCGACGGCACCAGCGCGTACAACGACGTCGCCTTGGCAGCCATCGCCTTCAGCCTGTTCCATGCGCTCTGGCTGTGGGACGAGCAACGCTCGTCCCGCCTCCTTGCCGCCATCGGTTTGCTGGCCGGCTTCGCCTTCGCCGCCAAATACACGGCTGCCCTGGCGGTGCCTTACGCCGTCGGCTGGGTAGCGTGGAAATCGAGGCGCCGCGCACGCGACCTAGCGATCGTTGCGGGACTTGCAGCGCTCGTCATCGCACCGTGGCTGTTTAAGAATTGGTTGTGGTACCGCAATCCCCTCGCGCCCTTCTTCAACCAATGGTTTCCAAATCCATACGTGACGGTCTCGTTCGAAAGGGAATACCGCAGCCAGTTCACGCACTGGAACGGCGCCGATGGTGTGATCGGTCCGGTGCTTTTTCTGGCCCCGCTGGGCCTGATGGCACTGCGCTCGAATACCGGACGGCGGCTCTGGATGGCGGCGGCCGTCTTTGGCGTACCCGTGTTCGCCAATGCGAGTCCGCGCTTCCTCATCCCGGCGCTGCCATTTGCCGCATTGGCGATGTGCATGGTGCTGGCCCGGATTCCCCGGCTTGCCGTCGCGCTGGTCATCGCACAGGCGGTGCTCTCCTGGCCGCCGGTCCTCCGGCGTTACTGCCGCTCCGACGCCTGGCACTTGAATAAAGTCACGTACCGGGAGGCCCTGCGCATCAAGCCGGAAGAGGGCTACCTCGAATCCAACCTGCCGCTGTACGGCGCCGCACGCCTGGTCGAACGCCTGACGCCAGCCGGAGCGACCGTCTTCACGCAGACCCCAATTCCGGAGGCATACACCGCGCGCCATATTCAGACCGCATATCAGGCGGCGGGAAACATCATGAGCCGCGACATCCTTTGGAGCGGCTTCGTTCCCGAGCATGCACCCACGAGGCGGCTATTGTTCCGCTTTCCGCGGCAGCCCCTACGTGGGATTCGACTGGTTCAGATGGCGACCGCGACGGGCACATGGTCGATCCACGAAGTTCGGGCTTTCGACGCCGATCGCGAACTGCCGCGCGACGGCTGGTCGGCCTCCGCCCGTCCGTTCCCCTGGGGATCGGAAGCCATGCTCGACGGCCGGCTGGCGTCCTTCTGGCGTTGCGGCGACACTCTCCGTGCAGGGCAGACGGCGGAAATTGAGTTCCACACAATACAGCCAACCGATACCGTAGTCGTTGAGGCTGCGCCGGACCAGCCGGAGCTGCGTCTGGCCCTCAACTCCTTGGATGGGCGTCTGCTAGCCGCCGCGCCGGAAGTACAGGACGTGCCGCTACCATTCGGGATGCGCCGTGCTGCCGCCGCCGAGTTGCACCGGCGCGGAATCGACTACCTCCTCGTCATGGACGGCGAGTTCGGCGCGGACGATCTGAAGACCGCCGACTGGGGCATCCGCCAGGTCGGCGAATATAAAGGAGCGAGACTTTACCAATTACCATGAAGCTCTTCTTAGGAGTGGATGGCGGCCAATCCGGCACAACTGCCGTGATTGGCGACGAGATCGGCCGCGTCCTCGGTACTGGCGAAGCCGGTCCCTGTAATCATGCAGCGGCCGCCGAGGGCCGGGCCAAGCTGGAGCGCGCGGTGACCGGGAGCGTTGCGGAGGCCTGCGCCCAAGCCGGAGTGGATCCGGCAGCCGTGACCTTCGAAGCCGCCTGTTTCGGCATGAGCGGCGGTCCGGAAGATAAGGAAGCGATCCTGGCCGCGATCCTGCGGACGCACCGGCTCGTCGTGACGACCGATGCCGTAACGGCTCTGGCTGGAGCCACGCCCGAGGGGCAGGGAATCATCGTGATCGCCGGGACCGGCTCCATCTCTTTCGGCCGGAACGCCGAAGGGCGCTCGGCGCGCGCCGGCGGCTGGGGGTATGTCTTCGGTGACGAAGGCGGCGCATTCGACATCGCCCGCCAAGCCCTCCGTGCCATCCTGCGCATGGATGAAGGTTGGGGACCCGCAACCGGACTTCGCCAGCCGCTGCTCGAGGCGACCGGATCGCGTAACGCCAACGACATGCTTCACCGGTTCTACACGCCGGACTGGCCGCGCTCGCGCGTGGCGACGCTGGCGCCGATCGTGGACGCGGCGGCGGCGGCCGGTGATCCAGCTGCTGCCCAAATCCTCAACAACGGTGCGCAGGAGTTGGCGATGCTTGCCGCCAGCGTCCGCCACCAGCTATGGAAGCCGGACGAACCGGTTGAGCTGGCTTACATCGGCGGTGTCTTCCAGAGCCGGCTGGTGTTGGAGCGTTTCCGAATGCTGGTGGAAATGGACGGCGTGACACGGTGTGGACCACCGCTGAATGGTCCGGCGGAAGGTGCGCTAAGGGAAGCGTACCGGGCCG
>DATJYO010000023.1:0-2237 GCA_035499555.1 Bryobacteraceae bacterium | reverse complement strand
CACCTGTATCTCGGCGTAAACGGCGCCAGTTGCGAGGTCAGTTTCGCCGTAAAAATTCACGTCACTCTGCCAGGAGGCGCGGCGGGCGGGTCGAGCGTGCCTGCCGCGGAAGCGAACACGTCGGCAAGCTCATCCACGTCCACAGGCCAGTTTCAGCAGAACGTCGCCGGCACGCAATCCCAGGCCAGCGATTCCACTGCGCCCAAGGATGTCAAATCCAAGCTGGCGTCGGCGGCGCAGATTTGGCTCTCCGGCCAGTTTGGCAACGCTGCCAAGCCCACATCGCAGACCTCGACCTCGCCCGCCGTCCCAGCCCAATCGCCGTCCACTCCAGGAAACGAACCTGTGCCGGGCAGCAATCCCGCCTCCGCAGGCACCGTCCCAGCATTGGCGGTTTCCAACGCGCCGCTGGATGCGGTTCTGCGCAAGGATCTCGACGGTCTGCCGCGCCGCGTCAACGATCAGTTCAACAATCTCGGCGACATGGTGAATTTCGTCCTCATCGGCTCGCAGCAGCAGGTGCAAAGCACTCTGGATGCGGCCAATTGGCATATTGCTGACACCGACGACCGCAAGGCAGTGATTAACGCCGTCATGCAGACTATCGATAAGAAAGACTACCTCGCCATGCCCATGAGCACGCTCTATCTCTTCGGCCGGCCCCAGGACTTCGGCTACGAGATGGCCGAGCCCTACGCCATGGTCGCCAGCCGCCACCACTTCCGCCTGTGGAAGGCGCCATTTACCTGGAACGGCCAAACGGTGTGGGTGGGGGCGGGCACGCACGACATTGGCTTCGAGAAAGATCAGCGCAACGGAAAGGTCACGCACAAGATCGATCCCGCGGTCGATGGCGAACGGGAGAATATTGGCAGCAGCCTGCAGAAATCCAACAAGACAAAAAGCCTCACCTACTACCTCCCGGCTGATCCGGTGCAGGACGCGAGGAACGCCACCGGCGGCGGCTATCACTCGGATGGCCGGCTGCTGGTAGTGTTTCTCCAGTAGCGCCGGCGTCCCGCCGGCAAGCTACCAAGCAAAGCCGCTGAATACCTAGTCCGCCGGTCTGGCGGCGGGACCCCGGTGCTACCAATCCCTGCCAATATCCCCCGCATCCGTTATCCTAGAAGCTTATGGCATCCGGCAGTAAGACCGCGGTTGATCCTCAAAACATCGATCGTCAAAGCATCGACCCGCAATCCATGGCAGCGCGGCCCACGGACTCATTCGGCGCCTCCGCCGAACGCGAGCGCATCTTTGACGCCTTCCGGCAGTGGGGATATCTGGAGGCAGATCTCGATCCGCTGGGTTTTCTCCGCGTGGAACCGCGCCAGGAACTGCAGCTCGACGGCGGAGTCGCCCAAGAAGCTCGCCGCATCTACTGCGGCACGATGGGCGCGGAGTTCATGCACTTGGAAGACATTGAACGCCGGCAATGGATCCAGAAGCGCCTGGAAGGCGCGCAAACCGAAGTTGACCAGGACCACGTCCTCGACCAACTCACCCGCGCCGATTTCTTCGAACAGGTTTTGCAGCAGCGCTATCTCGGCAATAAGCGCTTTTCCCTCGAAGGCGTCACCGCGCTGATTCCGCTGGTGGATGAAATCATCGAAGCCGCGGGCGAATACGGCGCCATCGAACTGGTGCTGGGGATGAGCCACCGGGGAAGACTGAATGTGATCGTCCACGTGGCGCGCCGCGCGCCGGAGGAAGTGTTCGCGGGCTTTGAAGACGTCGATCCCCGCAGCGTTCTCGGCAGCGGCGATGTGAAGTATCACATGGGCGCAACCGGCGAGTATGAAACCCGCACTGGCCACAAGGTCCACGTGCATCTGGTTTCGAATCCGAGCCACCTGGAAGCGGTCGATCCCGTCACCATCGGGCGGACGCGCGCCAAGCAGGACCGTGCCGGCGCGGAGGGCACAAAGCGATACCTGCCGCTGCTGGTCCATGGCGATGCGGCTTTTGCAGGCCAGGGAATTCTCGCCGAGATTCTGAACTTGGCTGACCTGCCCGGTTACAGCGTAGGCGGCACGGTTCACGTGATCGTCAACAACCTGCTGGGCTTCACAACGCTGTACAGTGAAGAGCAGTCCTCGCGTTTTGCGGCGCAGATCGCGCGGCGGCAGAACATTCCCATCTTTCACGTCAACGCCGAGGATGTGGACGCGGTCATCCGCGTGGGCCGCCTGGCGCTCGATTACCGTTACAAGTTCGGCAGCGACGTCGTGATTGAC
>DATJYO010000022.1:0-2179 GCA_035499555.1 Bryobacteraceae bacterium | reverse complement strand
CACCTGTATCTCGGCGTAAACGGCGCCAGTTGCGAGGTCAGTTTCGCCGTAAAAATTCACGTCACTCTGCCAGGAGGCGCGGCGGGCGGGTCGAGCGTGCCTGCCGCGGAAGCGAACACGTCGGCAAGCTCATCCACGTCCGCAGGCCAGTCCCAGCAGAACGTCGCCGGCACGCAATCCCAGGCCAGCGATTCCACTGCGCCCAAGGATGTCAAATCCAAGCTGGCATCGGCGGCGCAGATCTGGCTTTCCGGCCAGTTTGGCGACGCCACCAAGCCTGCATCGCAGACCTCGCCGGCCGTCCCATCGCAATCGCCCTCTACACCGGGCAACGAGCCTGTACCGGGCAGCAATCCCGCCTCCGCCGGCACCGTTCCGGCGTTGGCGGTTTCCAACGCGCCCCTGGACGCCGGCCTGCGCAAAGATCTCGACGGCCTGCCACGCCGCGTCAACGATCAGTTCAACAATCTCGGTGACATGGTGAATTTCGTGCTCATTGGCTCCGAGCAGCAGGTACAGAGCACTCTGGATGCGGCCAATTGGCATATTGCCGACACCGACGACCGCAAGGCCGTGATCAACGCCGTCATGCAGACCATCGACAAGAAAGACTACTTGGCAATGCCCATGAGCACTCTCTATCTTTTCGGGCGGCCCCAGGACTTCGGCTACGAGATGGCCGAGCCCTATGCCATGGTCGCCAGCCGCCATCACTTCCGCCTGTGGAAAGCGCCGTTTACCTGGAACGGGGAAACGGTGTGGGTGGGAGCGGGCACGCACGATATTGGCTTCGAGAAAGATCAGCGCAATGGAAAAGTGACGCACAAGATCGATCCCGCGGTGGACGGCGAGCGCGATAACATCGGCAGCAGTTTGCAGAAATCCAACAAGACGAAGAGCCTTACCTACTACCTGCCGCCAAATCCTGTGCAGGACGCCCGAAACGCCACCGGCGGCGGCTACCACTCAAACGGCCGCGTGCTGGTGGTGTTTCTGCAGTAGCGTAAATATGGGGGGCGCAGACCCGCGGCCATAGGCCTGCGAATATCCCGCACATCCGTTATCCTAGAAGCTTATGGCATCCGGCAGTAAGACGGCGGTTGATCCTCAACGCATCGACTCGCAAAGCTTCGATAGACAAACCATGGGATCGCAGTTCACGGACTTATCCAGCGCCGCCGCAGGACGCGAGCGCATTTTTGACGCCTTCCGCCAGTGGGGATATCTGGAGGCTGACCTTGATCCGCTGGGATTCCTTCGCGTAGAACCCAGGCCCGAACTGCGACTCGACGGCGAGGCGGCCCAGGAGGCGCGCCGCATTTATTGCGGCACGGTGGGGGCCGAGTTCATGCACCTGGAAGACATCGAACGCCGGCAATGGATTCAGGAACGCCTGGAAGGTCCGCAAAGCGAAGTTGACCAGGAACACATCCTCGACCAGCTTACGCGCGCCGACCTGTTCGAGCAGGTTTTGCAGCAGCGCTATCTCGGCAACAAGCGCTTTTCCCTGGAAGGCGTCACCGCGCTAATTCCGCTGGTGGATGAAATCATCGAAGCCGCGGGCGAATATGGCGCGGTCGAGCTGGTGATGGGCATGAGCCATCGCGGGCGGCTGAACGTGATCGTGCACGTGGCGCGCCGCGCGCCGGAGGAAGTGTTCGCGGGCTTTGAAGACGTCGATCCGCGCAGCGTTCTCGGCAGCGGCGACGTGAAGTATCACATGGGCGCGACCGGCGAGTATGAAACCCGCACCGGTCACAAGGTCCACGTGCACCTGGTTTCGAATCCGAGCCACCTGGAAGCGGTTGACCCCGTCACCATCGGGCGCACCCGCGCCAAGCAGGACCGCGCCGGCGCGGAGGGCACGAAGCAATATCTGCCGCTGGTAGTGCATGGCGATGCCGCTTTCGCGGGCCAGGGAATTCTCGCCGAGATCCTGAACCTTGCCGACCTGGCAGGTTACACCGTGGGCGGCACCGTGCACGTGATCGTCAATAACCTTCTCGGCTTCACGACGCTGTACCGCGAAGAGCAGTCTTCGCGTTTTGCGGCGCAGATCGCGCGGCGGCAGAACATTCCCATCTTTCACGTCAACGCCGAGGATGTGGACGCGGTCATCCGCGTGGGCCGCCTGGCGCTCGATTACCGTTACAAGTTCGGCAGCGACGTCGTGATTGAC
>DATJYO010000021.1:0-13558 GCA_035499555.1 Bryobacteraceae bacterium | reverse complement strand
TATCAGGACCTGTTATGGGCAATATCAGGCTCTGTTATTCCCTGTTATTCTCGGTGCCTGCTTTGCGGCCAAGTTATTCAAAATGTGCAGCTTATGCCGACATGTTCGGCGGATCCTACCTGTTCTGGCCCTGTTTTACAGTTAGGTGGGCACGTATCCCGCCAACGCGATCCGGATCATTACGCCGCGACATGGGCCGGCAACCGAAACGCCACCGCGCCGAAGGGCAAGGGCAGTTGCGGGCGACACGTTGCGGATCAGGTCCTCTTCCACAAGGCCGGTTCAGTAGCAGTATGCGGTTCGGCCAGCGAGACCCCACCAGGGCCATACGGCCGCGCGGTACGAGAAGAGCGTAAATCATATCTTACTCAAGGTGTGCAACGAAATGCGATCGGACGAACAGGCACCCACATTAAGACTCTGCCAGGCGCAGCCCTGGCTACCCGGCTTGGAGGCGGCCGCCCGGGCCGCCATCGAGGAGCGACGCGGCCGATCGCTGACGGAACCAGAATGGGCCCGGACCCGCGAGAACCTGCGGCAATTGGCTCGGCTGCTGCGCGCCTGGGAACTCCCGGCGGACAGCCGCGGAGGTACGTACTGGGAATCCGATCAGGCCCTGGCGGCGTAAGCCAAAGGCGCATTGCTGGAGCCTAATGGGCACATTCACTATGTCAATCAATCAGACAATCCATTCCGTAACAGAACCAGAACCGAGGCCGGCCGTGCTCTACGCCCGTGTATCCAGCAAGGAGCAGGAGCAAGGCTACAGCATTCAGGCGCAGCAGGAATTCTTGCGCCCGTACGCCGTCCAGCATAATCTCGTGATCGAGCGAGAGTTTGTTGATGTGGCGACGGCCAAGAAGCCGGGTCGGCCTGGCTTTACGGAGATGCTTCAATATCTACAGGAGAAATCTGGATGCCGCGTGGTCCTGGTCGAGAAGACGGACCGTCTGTACCGGAATTGGGGTGATGCCACCACGGTGGCGACTCTCATCGAGGAATTGGGCCTGGAGATCCACCTGGTCAAGGATGGCCAGATCTACAGTCAGTCCTCACGGGCCGCGGACAAGTACCGACATGGCATGGATGTGCTCAATGCCAAAAGGTATATCGATAATCTTTCCGAGGAAGTACAGAAAGGCTTGCGAACCAAGGCTGCCCAAGGTCCGTGGCCCTCCTATGCGCCCTTGGGTTACCGCAATGTCACGGGAGAGGACGGCAGGAAGATTATTGTACCGGATCCGGTGCTAGGGCCGATGGTGCAGCAGCTGTTTGCGTCGTTCGCCACGGGGGAGTATTCGCTAGAGCGTCTGGCGCAGCAGGCCTATGCGGCGGGATTCCGGTTCCGCAGGAGTGGTAACAAGATTCCGATATCGACGCTGCACAAAATGCTGCGCAAGCCTATTTACATGGGGGAATTCGATTATGGCGGCGTACGCTACCAAGGCTGGCATGAGCCCTTGGTCACGCGCGAGGTTTGGGAACGGGTGCAGGAGGTTCTGCTGGGTCGGCACCGCAAGGGGCGCTGCCGAAAGCACGAGATTCGGTACTCGGGAATGGTGCGGTGCGGGCACTGCGGGTGCGCGCTGGTTGCGGAAATCAAGAAGGGCCGCTACATCTACTATCACTGCAGCGGATATCGCGGGAAATGCCAGGAACCTTATACCCGTGAGGAAAGGTTGCAACAAGAGTTTGCCAAAGGCCTGCAGGAATTGAGTCTTCCGCCAGCGGTCGTACGTTGGTTGGATGCGGACCTTACAGCATCCGAGAGAAATGCGCAGGCGGACAGCACCCAGGCCCTCCGGCGGCACGAGGCAGAATTAGAAAGATTGCAGCGCCGGCAGGAAATGATGTACGACGACCGCTTGGACGGACGACTCGACGCTGGGACCTATGATCAGCGCAACGCCCAAATGCAAGTGCAACGGGCGCAGATCCAGCACCGGATACAGACCCTCAAGGCGCCCCAGCCGGCCCTCGGTGGCCCTCCGGTGAATCTGGCGCAGGTATTGTGCCGGGTTGGGGAAGCATTTTCGAAGCAGAGTGCCCGTGAGCAGCGTAAGCTGTTGCGGGTGGTAGTGCGCGCAGCCACGTGGAAGGACGGCGGGTTGCAGATTGAGATGCGGGAGCCGTTTGTGTGGCTGCGGAGAGCTCATCAAGTGGCCAAAGGTGAGGGGTCCCGAGATCTGGATCAGCCCACACCGGCGGGATCAGACGAGGCGGTGGTCCGGCCTGTGGAGGCCTCGCCCGGGGTCAGTTCACTCCCTCGTTCGGAGAGCGTGACGGCTGATGAGCCGGGATCGAATATCGGCCAGATAGACCACGGGAGTAGCGGTGTGGCGTTTGAAACGGATGTGAGGTCGGCTCAAGCCGTATGCGGGATCGAGCAACCAATTCAGTGGCGGGTGAGGCGGCGAACGGCCGTCGGTCGAGCGCCGTGGTTTATGCGCGCGTATCCAGCAAAGAACAGGAACAGGGCTACAGCATTCCGGCGCAGCAATAGTTATTGCGCGGCTATGCGGCGCGCATGGGGATGGCGGTGGCGCACGAATTTGTCGATGTGGAGAGCGCCAAAACGACCAGGCGCTCGGGATTTGTGGCGATGGTGGAGTACCTTCGACAAAATCCGGGTTGCCGAGTGGTGCTGGCGGATAAGACCGATCGGCTCTACCGCAATTTGAAGGATTACATCACGCTGGACGAATTGGGGCTGGATATTCACATGGTGAAGGAGAACGAGATCCTGACTAAGTCCTCCCGGTCTGCACAGAAGTTCATGCACGGGATCCGGGTACTGATGGCCAAGAATTACATTGACAATCTGTCAGAGGAAGTCCGGAAGGGCTTGCACACTAAAGCCAGCCAGCACTTGTGGCCATCTTTTGCTCCCCCGGGATACCGCAACACGGCCGACGCGTCAGGCAAGCGGATCATCGTGCCCGATCCGGTGCTGGCACCGATCGTGACGAAGCTGTTCGAATGGTTTGCCAGCGGCCAATACTCGCTAAAGAGTCTGGCCCGGAAGGCCTACACGGAAGGTTTCCGATTCCGTAAGAGCCAGAACAAGGTGCCCGTAACGACTCTGCACAAAATCCTGCGCAAGCGGATCTACACGGGGGCCTTTGAATATGCGGGTGTCACCTACCAGGGGAGTCATGCGCCGCTGGTGAGGCAAGAGGTGTGGAACCGCGTGCAACATATTTGGATGGCCGGCAGGAGGGCAAGGGCCGTCGTGGGCGCCGCGACTTTCCGTACTCAGGGTTGGTATCGTGCGGGCACTGCGGGTGCTCGCTGGTTGCGGAAATCAAGAAGGGCCGGTACGTGTACTATCACTGCACTGGATATCGCGGGAAGTGCGGTGAACGGTACACGCGGGAAGAAACTCTGCAGAAGCAGTTCGCCCGTGGGTTACGGACACTGATCATCGCACCGGAAATTCAGCAATGGCTCACAACGGAACTGCTGGGATCGGCGGAGAGCGAGCAGCGGGCGCGCACGGCAGCCGGGCGACGTCATGAAGCAGAAATGGAACGGGCGCAGGCCCGCTTGGACATATTATACGAGGATCGCCTGGATGGGCGGATCGATGCCGCAACGTACGACCGCAAAGCGGGCGAGGTTCGGGAACAGCAGCTACAAATTCAGCAGAAGATCGCGAGCGCCGAGGCGCGCCCGCTTCCGCCCATGCGGCAGACGGTGGACGCTATGTTGCGGACTAGTCGGCGGCAGAAGCATTCCCAGACGCTCCCGCGACGGAACAGCGACGCTTCCTGCGGTTGGTGGTTGCTGAAGCCTCCTGGAAGGGGGGCGAGTTACGGTTTGGAGGCAAGAATTGCGAAATTCGATTACTGGCGGAGAGGGAGGGATTCGAACCCTCGGTAGAGCTTTAAGGCCCTACGACGGTTTAGCAAACCGCTGCTTTCGACCACTCAGCCACCTCTCCGTGAGCCAGCGATTGGTCGGGTAAAAAGATCATAGCACAACGGGGAACCGCAGCGGGCTTTCCAGCGTATTATGAACGAGGTCTAACATGTTCAAAACGATCCCCTTCGTGCTGGTCCTGGGGGCCGGCATGTCGCTTCCCGCCGCTACCGATCAATGGACCAAGAGCTTCCATGTAGGTGCGGCGCCCGAATTGCGCGTCGAGACCACCGACGCTAACGTGACGCTGCGCACGGGCGGTTCGTCCACCATCGACGTGAAAGTCTACACTTCAGGTTGGAGGATCGGCCCGGGCGATGTGCATGTTTTCGACCGGCAGACGGGCGACCGGGTCGAGATCGAAGTGAAAGTCCCGCAGTTGCACTTCAATTTCGGCAACCGCTGGGTGAAGATCGAGGTCGAGCTGCCCAGCGCGACGCGGACGAACGTCCAGACCGGTGACGGGAATATCCGCGCGGATGGCTTGCGGGCGCCGGCGCGGCTGATCACGCACGACGGCAACATCGACGGCGAAGGTTTCGAAGGAACGCTGGACGCCGAGAGCGGCGATGGCAATATCAAGGTGCGGGGCAGATTTGCCAGTCTGACGCTGCGCAGCGGAGACGGCAACGTGGAAGCCGAGGTGGCGCCGGGATCGCGGATGGCGGGTCCCTGGTCGGTCCACACCGGCGATGGGAACGTAACCCTGCGGCTGCCGGACGGCTTTGGCGCGGATCTGGACGCGCACTCGGGAGACGGCCGCATCACGGTGGATCTGCCGGTGGCGACCACGGGCGCGGTGCGGGAGGATTCCGTCACCGGCAAGCTGAACGGCGGCGGCGCCGCGCTGACGGTACACACGGGCGACGGATCGGTACACCTCGAGCGGTTGTAAGATAGGCGAATGCCTATTGCCGCCCCGACTGAGACGCACCGGCCGCATCGCGTGGTCCGCTACCTGAATATAGCGATCGGGCTGGCGGCGCTGATGGTGCTGGCGGCGGTTTACTGGTTCGTATACCGGGCGCTGCCGCAGGTGTCGGGCACGATCACGGCGCCGGTGGCGCAACGGGTCCGCATCGCGCGGGACCGGATGGGCGTGCCGCACATCACGGCCGCCAGTGAAGACGACGCCTATTTCGCGCAGGGATACGTAACGGCGCAGGACCGCCTGTTCCAGATGGACGGGCTGCGGCGGCTGGCGGGCGGCAACCTGGCGGAGATCGCGGGCCCGGCGGCGTTGGAACTGGACCGCGACGCGCGGCGTCTGCGTATGCGGCGCATCGCGGAGGCGGCGTATGGCACGCTGCCGGCCCGGGACCGCGCGCCGCTGGAAGCCTACGCCCGCGGGGTGAACTACTTCATGGTCACCCACCTGCGGGAGTTGCCCATCGAGTTTACCTTACTGGGCTACCAGCCGCGCCCATGGAGCGTAGTGGATACCATCCTGATCGGCCTGCACATGTATCGGGACCTGACCACCACATGGAAAGACGAAGTCCTGAAACGCGATATGCTGGCCGCCGGCGATCGGGCGAAGGTGAATTTTCTGTTTCCGCCGCGGAGCGGCGCGGAAATGCAGCCGGGATCCAACGCCTGGGCCGTGAGCGGGGCGCGCACGGCGTCCGGCAAGCCGATCCTGTGCGATGACATGCACCTGGAGTACTCGATTCCGGGCATCTGGTACGAGGTTCATCTGCAGGCGCCCGGCCTGGACGTATCCGGCGTCTCGCTGCCGGGCGCGCCGTCGGTGATCGTAGGGCACAACCGGCGGATCGCCTGGGGTGTGACGAACCTGCAATTCGACGTGCAGGATCTTTACATCGAGAACTTCGACCCGCGCACGGGGCGCTACCTGTACCGCGGGCAATGGGAGCAGGCGCGCCAGGAGCGCGAGATCATTGCGGTGAAGGGCGGGCCGGCGGTGGAGATGCCGCTCTGGGTCACGCGCCACGGTCCGCTGTACATCGACGATGCCAAGGAGCACCTGGCGCTGCGCTGGACGGCGGCGGAGCCGGGCAGTTTTCAGTTCCCGTTTCCGGAGATCGACAAGGCGGGCAACTGGCAGGAGTTCACGCGGGCGCTGGCGCGCTTTCCAGGTCCGGCGCAGAATTTCGTATACGCGGACGTGGAGGGGAACATCGGCTATCACGCCACCGGACTGCTGCCGATTCGCAAGGGGTACGTGGGCGACGTTCCGGTGGACGGCTCGTCGGGCGAGAACGAATGGCAGGGATTCATCCCATTCGAGGAGTTGCCGTCCTTTTACAATCCGCCGCAGGGCGTGATCGTGACGGCGAACCAGAATCCGTTTCCGGCGGACTATGGCTACGCGGTGAATGGCAATTTCGCTTCGCACTACCGGTCGCGGCAGATACGGGATCTGCTGCTGGCGCGGAACGGCTGGCGGGCCGCGGATATGCTGAACGTGCAGAAGGATGTGTACTCGGCATTCTCGCAACGGCTGGCGGAGGCCATCGTGGCAGCCAGCGACCGCCAGAAGACGGAGCCGGGCGAAGTAGCGGCGGTGGCGCGGCTGCTGCGCGGGTGGAACGGCCAGATGGACAAGGACGCCGCGGCGCCCATGATCGTAAGCCTGGCTTACGAGCATTTGAAGGCGCATGTGGCGGAGAGCGCCTCGCCGAAGGTCGGGTTGCGATACAAATACCAGATGGCGCCGGCGGCGATCGAGACGCTGCTGCGCACCCGGCCGGCGGGCTGGTTCGCGGATTGGGACCAGACCATTTTGCAGAGCCTCACAGAAGGCCTGGCGGATGGCGCCAGAGCGCAAGGGCACGATCCGGCGCATTGGGTTTACGGCAAATATCTGCCGCTGTTGCTGGCCAATCCGGTGGGACGGCACCTGCCGCTGGTGGCGGGACTGTTCGACATCGGTCCGGTGGCCATGAGCGGCTCGCCCACCACGGTGAAGCAATATAACGGTGTGCTGGGACCCTCGATGCGCCTGGATGCGGACCTGGCGGACTGGGACCGGTCGCTATTGGAGGGGACCACGGGGCAGTCGGGGCAAGTTTTGTCGCGGCATTATAAAGACCAATGGGAAAGCTATTATTACGCGCGCAGCTTTCCGATGCAGTTCGACAAGGTAGAGGCGGCGGATGTGCTGACGCTGGCGCCGCGCTGAGTCCCAGACCTTTTACCCAGGACGGTTCCGGTACGCGGGGGGCGCCGGGGGACTGGATTTCCGGGAGGGGAATGGTATCTTCGGGGCGTGGAGATGCGCAGGTTCGGGTGGCTGCTGGCAGTGGCGGCGTGCGCGCACGCCGAGAGCGCGGCGTTTCGGGTTTCCTCCGACCTGGTGCTGGTGAACGCGACGGTGCTGGATGCGGCGGGGAGGCCGGTCACGGGACTGACGGCGGAGCGGTTCCGGCTGTTCGATGGCGGCGCGCGGCAGCGGATCGCGACGTTCGCCGAAGAGGAGACGCCGGTATCGGTGGTGCTTGTGGCGGACGTGAGCCACAGCATGCGGGGCAAGCTGGCGGCGTGCGGGCAGGCGGCCGCGGAGCTGGCGCGCACGGCAATGCCCGGCGACGAATTCGCGCTGGTGACGTTCGCGGACCAGCCGCGGCTGGCAGCCGGGTGGACCCGGGACGGCGCGGCAGTGGCGGCCGGGCTGGCGCAGGAGCAAGCCGCGGGGACCACGGCCCTGTTCGACGCGCTGCTGCTGGCGGCCCAATATGCCGGGCACGCGCGCAACCGGCGGCGGGTGGTACTGGTGGTGTCCGACGGCGGCGACAATCATAGCCGGTATACCGCGCGGGAGGTCCGGTGGCGGCTGGAGGAATCCGGGCCGGAATTGTATGCGGTGGCGATCGGCGATTCCGGGTACGCGGATCCTTACGGCGACGAGGGGCCGGGGACCGCGGCACTGGCGGAATTGTGCGCACGGGGCGCGGGAAGGTACGTGACCGTGGACGATGCGAGCCAGGTACGGGAGGCGATCGGGCGGATCAGCCGGGAGACTCGATCGCGCTACGTTTTAGGGTATCGTCCGACGCGGCGGATAGGGGCCGGGCGACTGCATCGGGTGGAGGTCCGGGTAACGCCGGCAGCCGGTTTGTCGCGAGTATCGGTGAGCTGGCGGCGCGGGTGGCGGGAGCCGGAGTAAGCCGCGGGCTCACCCGCGGGCGTCGCCGTGCACCAGAACCTGGAGGTCGGTGACCAAGCCTTGGAAGGTCTGCGCCTGGGCGGCGATCTGCTGGCTGGCGGAGGCGCTCTGTTCGGCGCTGGCGGCAGTGGTCTGGGTGACTTGCTGGATCTGCTGGACGGCCTTGGCGATCATTTCGACGCCTTGTACCTGGCGGGTGGTCGCGCCGGCGATCTCCCCGCTAAGCTGGGTGACGCGCTTGGCAAGCTCGAAATTAATGGCCATCGCTTCGGCGCAGCGGCCCACGGTGTCCTGTCCGGTGGAAGTGCGGTCGATGGCTTCCTGGATGAGAGACGAGGTTTCCCGGGCGGCGTCGGCGCTGCGCTGGGCCAGATTGCGGACCTCGTCGGCCACCACGGCGAATCCCATGCCGGCCTCACCGGCGCGCGCGGCCTCGACGGCGGCGTTGAGGGCGAGGATATTGGTTTGAAAGGCGATATCATCGGCGGCTTTGATGATCTTGGAGATCTTGCGGCTGGAGTCGTGGATGGCGTCCATGCACTTGACCAGCTCGTCCATACTGGAGTTCATGATCTCGAAGCTGGAGCCGGCTTTCTGCATGGTGCCAGCGAGCTCGTCGGTACGGGTCTTATTGCCGCGGGAGAGGGAAGTGACCTCCTGGGCCGAACCGGAGGCTTCTTCGAGTGAAGCGGCCTGCTCGGTGGTGCCCTGGGCCAGCGATTGGCTGCTGGCGGCGATCTGGGCGGCGGCGCTGGTAAACTGGGCCGAGCCGCTGCGCAGATCGGTGGCCATGCGGGAAATGCTGCGGGAAACCCGGCCCACCACCAGCCAGGCCGCAAAGAATGTGCCGGCCAACGCCAGGAAACCGATGACGGACAAGGACAACTGAATGGTGCGGGCACCGGCCTGGAACTGGGTTTCCGGCAGGTTGGCGACGATGGTCCAGTCTTTGCGCCGGGCGTGCTGGAAATGTGCCACGCGGCGCGCGCCTTCAAAGGAATACGTCAGTTTACCGCCCGGCTGGCTCAGCATTTCGCGTCCGAAATCGTAGCCGGCAAGCTGCAGTGTCAGGATGCGGGCCGGATCCGGGTACGCCACCACGGTGCCGTGGGCATCGAATACATAAAGGAAGCCGACATCGCCGACGCCGAATCTCTTCAGAAATGTAGCCGAGAAATCATTGAGCTCAATGGGAGTTCCCAGCAGGCCGACGACTTTGCCGGCGACCGCGATGGGGCTCGTGATCAGGATCACGGGACGGCCGGTGGCCGGGGATTTCATGACCTCGCCGATACAGAGTTCATTGCGCAGTCCGTGCTCCACGTGGATGCGGAAACCATCGATTTTGGAGATGTCGATGCCCACCGATTTGCCGCCGATGGAATCCAGAAACAGGGTGCCGCCGGGGTGGGCCAGAAATACGTTTTCATAGAAACGGCTGCGCTGGTTTATTTGTTGGAGCATCTGCCCGGCGGCAGCCAGGCGCCGGCCGCGGCAGGCGTCGGCCAACACTTCCAGTTGGGCTATATTTCGGGCATCCCGTTCGCGGCTGTCGATCCAGACATCCAGCTCGTCGGCGGTCTTGCCGGCAATTTGTTGCAGCTCCTCATTCCCTTGGGCGCTTACGGCGCGCGATGCCAGCAGACCTACGATCAAGACCAGGGCCGCACCGGAGATGAGCAGGACTGCCGAAATCCAGACGACCAGCCGGCTCCGCAAGCCGAGATGTGAAATACGCATATGCGCTCCTTTGCCGACGGCCGGCTTGCCGGCAGCCACGTGCTAGGTATGAGATCGGCGGGTGCAGAGAAGACTTTAGCCTGGAGGGAAGGCGCACAGCAGGACCGGCGCCATACCATGACGGATGGCCGGCGGCCGTGGTGATTTGGCTCCGGGCAGCGAGTCGTTTTCGAGCGAAGAATCGCGCCACTTGCGCGCGAATCCGCTTTTGGTTATTATAAAGGAGTTTCGCGAGTACAGCTTTCTGCTCCCGTGCTACCACTGCGAGTGTGCGCAGTCCGGCCGGGGGTGAGGTCCCGAGGTTCCTTTGGTCCCACCGAATGGAATATGGACCTGTCCGATAGCAACGATCCTCGCTGTTGTGAACCGTAGCCGCAGGCCATGGCTTGCGCGTGTATTTTTCGAGTTGAAAACGATCTAAGGGAAGGTTCGTGCCGACTTTTAATCAACTTGTGCGCAACGGGCGGAGACCGCCGCGTTGGAAGACCGCCAGTCCGGCGTTGCAGAGTTGCCCGCAGAAGCGCGGCGTCTGCACGCGCGTGTACACCTCGACACCCAAGAAGCCCAACTCGGCGCTGCGCAAAGTCGCGCGCGTGCGGCTGACCAACGGCATCGAGGTGACCACGTATATTCCGGGCGTCGGCCACAATCTGCAGGAGCACTCCATCGTGCTGATCCGCGGAGGCCGCGTAAAGGATCTGCCGGGCGTGCGCTATCACGTGATCCGGGGGGCGCTGGATACGGCGGGCGTGGCCAACCGCAAGCAGGGCCGTTCGAAATATGGAGCCAAGCGGCCGAAGGCGTAGGCCGCGGAAACGTTATGCCGAGAAGACGACGCGTTGATGTTCGGGAAGTGCCGGCGGATCCGGTGTACAACTCCACGCTGGTGGAAAAGTTCATCAATTCCATGATGTGGCAGGGCAAGAAGACGGTAGCCCAGGGGATTTTCTACGAGTCCATGGACAAGATCCGGGAACGCTCGGGCGACGATCCGCTGAAGCTGTTCAAGAAGGCGGTGGAGAACGCCAAGCCGCTGCTCGAAGTGAAGACGCGGCGGGTGGGCGGAGCGAACTACCAGGTGCCCATCGAAGTACCCCAGAACCGGCGCACCAGCCTGGCCATCCGCTGGATCATTATCAACGCACGGACGCGGCCGGAAAAGGGCATGCCCGAGAAGCTGGCCAACGAGCTGAACGACGCCGCCAACCTGCGCGGCGGGGCGATCAAGAAGAGAGACGACGTACACCGGATGGCGGAGGCGAACAAGGCCTTCGCGCACTATCGCTGGTAAAAGGAACCATGGCCCGCACGGTACCACTGGAAAGGATGCGAAACATCGGCATCGCCGCACACATCGATGCCGGGAAGACCACTACGACCGAGCGCATCCTTTATTATACGGGCCGCACCCACAAGCTGGGCGAGGTCCATGAGGGCACCGCCATCATGGACTGGATGGAACAGGAGCAGGAGCGCGGCATTACCATTACATCGGCCGCCACCACCTGTTTCTGGCGGGACATCCAGATCAACATCATCGACACGCCCGGCCACGTGGATTTCACGGCGGAGGTGGAACGCAGCCTGCGCGTACTGGACGGAGCGGTGGCGGTATTCGATGCGGTGGCCGGCGTGCAGCCGCAGTCGGAGACCGTGTGGCGGCAGGCGGACAAATACAATGTCCCGCGGATCTGCTTCATCAACAAGATGGACCGGGTGGGCGCGGATTTCTTCCATTCGATCGAGACCATTGTCAGCCGTCTGAAGTGCAAGCCGGTAGCGATTCAATTGCCGGTAGGCGCGGAGGATCAGTTCAAAGGCGTCATCGACCTGGTACGCATGAAGGCGCTGGTCTGGCGGGACGAGACGCTGGGCGCGGAGTACGACGAGATCGAGATCCCGGCGGAACTGCAGGAACAGGCGCACGAGTACCGCGAAAAGATGATCGAAGCCGTGGCCGAGCACGACGACACGCTGTTCGAGAAGTTCATCGAAGGCCACCCGCTGACCGAGGCGGAGATCCAGTCCGGCATTCGCAAGGCGACCACGGCGCTGAAGATTTTCCCGGTGATCTGCGGCTCGGCGTTCAAGAACAAGGGCGTGCAGACCATGCTGGACGCGGTGGTGGACTACCTGCCGTCGCCGCTGGAGGTGCCGCCGGTAGAAGGCACGGACATCGACGATTCGAGCAAGATCCTGACGCGCAAGGCAGCGGACGATGAGCCGTTTGCGGCGCTGGTGTTCAAGATCATGACCGATTCCTACGTGGGCCAGCTGGCGTTCTTCCGGGTGTACTCGGGGAGGCTGGCGGCGGGCGAGTCGGTGTACAACGTGGCCAAGGGGCGCAAGGAACGCATCGGGCGCCTGCTGCGCATGCACGCCAACAAGCGCGAGGAAATCCAGGAGATCCTGGCGGGCGACATCTGCGCGGCGGTGGGTCTGAAGACGGTGCAGACCGGCGATACCATCTGCGACGACAAGTCGCCGGTGGTGCTGGAGTCGATCGAATTCCCCACGCCGGTGATCCAGCTGGCGGTGGAGCCCAAGACCAAGGCCGACCAGGAAAAGCTGGGCATGGCGATCCAGAAGCTGGCGCAGGAAGATCCCACGTTCCGGGTGGCGACGGATCCGGAGACGGGCCAGACGATTCTGTCGGGGATGGGCGAGCTGCACCTGGAGATCATCGTGGACCGCATGATGCGCGAATTCGGGGTGGGCGCTAATGTGGGCAAGCCGCAGGTAGCGTATCGGGAGACCATCCGCAAGACGGCGGAGGCGCAGGGACGCCATGTGAAGCAGTCGGGCGGCCGCGGGCAATACGGCGACGTGAAGATCCGCGTCGAGCCGCTGCCGGCGGGTTCGGGCTTCGAGTTCGTCAACGAGATTTACGGCGGCTCGGTGCCGAAGGAATATATCAAGCCGGTGGAAACGGGGGTACAGGAGGCCCTGGAAGGCGGCGTCCTGGCCGGTTATCCCATGTCGGATGTCAAGGTGACGCTGTACGACGGCAGCTATCACGAAGTGGATTCGTCGGAAATGGCCTTCAAGATCGCCGGTTCGCTGGCGCTCAAGGAAGCCGTCAGGAAGGCCAAGCCGGTGCTGCTGGAGCCCATCATGTCGGTGGAAGTGGTGGTGCCGGAGGAATACATGGGCGATGTGATCGGCGACCTGAATTCGCGGCGCGGGCGCATCGAAGGGATGGAATTACGCGGGACCACGCAGATCATCAAGAGCATGGTGCCGCTGTCGGAGATGTTCGGCTATGCCACGGAGCTGCGTTCCCGGACGCAGGGCCGCGGCAGTTTCACGATGCACTTCGGCAAGTACGAGGAAGTGCCCTCGGCGCTGTCCGAGGAGATTGTCAATCGAGTGCAAGGCAAGGTGACTAGGTGACATATGGCAAAGGAAAAATTTGATCGCAGCAAGCCGCACGTCAACATCGGCACGATCGGGCATATCGACCATGGCAAGACCACGCTGACCGCGGCCATCACCAAGGTGTTGGGCAAGAACAACCCCAAAGTTAAGTTCCGCAGTTTCGACTCCATCGACAACGCCCCCGAAGAGAAGGCCCGCGGCATCACCATCGCGGTGGCCCACGTGGAGTACGAAACCCCCAACCGCCATTACGCCCACGTGGATTGCCCCGGCCACGCCGACTACATCAAGAACATGATCACCGGCGCGGCCCAGATGGATGGCGCCATCCTGGTGGTGGCCGCCACCGACGGTCCCATGCCGCAGACGCGCGAGCACCTGCTGCTGGCC
>DATJYO010000020.1:0-44590 GCA_035499555.1 Bryobacteraceae bacterium | reverse complement strand
GGACCGGAACCGCAAAAATGAAGCGGCGCGGGGCGCCCCGTCTTGCGCGAATTGATAAAGCGCAAAGGGGCGCGTTTCCCGCGCCGCCAGGAAGGACCGGAACCGCAAAATGAAGCGGCGCGGGGCGCCCCGTTTCGCGCGGGTTATTCAAAACCCAAAGGGCGCGGCGGGCTTCAGCCCCGCGTGCTTCAGTCCCGCCGGCCCCGTTGACCACTTGGCCACAGTTTAGTCCTGACTCTCCGCGATCCCTTCCCCGTTAGCCCCCACCTCGCACCCTAAGTTATACTCGACGCTAGCCTTGCCAAATCGCGAATTATTTCTTCGCCTCGTGACTGGAGGATTATGAAAGCCACCAACCGCCGTGCATTCATCCGCGGCGGCGCCCTCGCGGCCGCCGCCGGCGGAGCCGCCCAGGCCCAGACCGAACCCCGCAAGAAGGTGCACTACCTCGGCGAGAAGCCCAAATCCACCCCGCTGTTCTCGAGCGCCGTCTCTTACGGCAATCTCCTCTTCATCGCCGGACAGGGCGCCCACTTCCCGGGAGACATCAAAGCCCACACCGCCCACGTGCTCGACGAGATCCAGAAACTGCTCGAAAACGCCGGCTCGTCCATGGACAAAGTCCTCAAATGCAGCGTCTTTCTGGCTGACCTCCGCGACTACAAGGCCATGAACGAAGTCTTCCACGGCCGCTTCGGCGAGAACCCGCCCGTCCGCACCACCATCGCCGCCGCCGGCGGCATCCCCGGCGATTCGTTAGTCGAAATGGATGTCATTGCCTACATCTGACCGAGCCGTTGTGGCGGGTCCCATGCGGCGGGCCGGAAAACTGCACCCGCGGCCGTCGTCCTAGCGCAATATTTGCTCGCCGGGGGCAGTTTCATGACCGCAACCCTGAGGAATCCAGCGGGATCCCGGTGGCGTCGGCTAGACGGCTCTTGAACAAATCCCAATCCTCGCCTTCCCTCCCAAGCACGTGAGCCACATCGAACCAATCCTTGGTCGTCGGGGACTCGGATTTCAACTTCTCTACATTTAGCCCGGTTTTG
The DNA here is from genome assembly GCA_035499555.1 of Bryobacteraceae bacterium. Classification (GTDB taxonomy): domain Bacteria; phylum Acidobacteriota; class Terriglobia; order Bryobacterales; family Bryobacteraceae; genus Bog-159. The sequence continues at coordinate 43,541 of DATJYO010000020.1, read as the reverse complement.
GAAATGATCGTCCAGAAGTCTCGGAAATCTTCGTTCTTCGCCTTCTGATGAGATTTCTCGGCTTCGCCGGCCCGGTTGTGTGCATTGCTGCGATCAGTTCCCCCCTTGATCTCTATAGCAACCTTGTTGCGCAGTTTGCCGCCGAACTCTTCCTGAATTCGGATATCGGGATCGGTAGCGAGCGCTATCACCACCTTCCTTCCCGCGCGGGAACCATAGCCGAAACAGGCAAACGTTTGGTTTCCTTGGGGACGCCCCGGTTTCGGCCGGGTGTTCGTCATAGATGCAGAACGCGCATCGTCAGCTCTAACGCGGAAGGTGATGTTCCGGTCCCCGCCCCGGCACGGAGAATCGCACGGAATTTGTACCGTTTCCACGGAAGCCCAGCTCTGGTGAATAGTGCGGAATGGCGGTAGGATGAGCGTGGATGAAGACCTTGATCCGGGCAATCGTCAGCATCACCCCCGTCGCCCTGCTCGTCGGATTGCTTCTGTGTGTGGCCGCAATTCGCCAGGTATGGATTCCCGGCCTCCATCCGGCGAAAGCGGCAGCACTGATAAACGCAGCGCCTGAGTTCAACCGCTATGCTGCGCTCGTAAGCGTCGCGCGAGTCGACCGCCTGAAGGGTTCCATGGCGTCTGTCTCGTATGGAGTGTTCACGTTCCGTTATCTGAACTCCCCGGTTGACGCCGCCCCGATCAAAGCAAACGCCGATTTTCGCTATTGGGGAGGATCATGGCACCTCAATCAGTTAGACTATGGATGTCCCGCTGACTGCCGCATCGTCAACGTCCGCAACGAGCGGTGAAAACGCACCTATGCTCCCTTACCGCCTCGTCTACCACGAAGGCTACGACCTGCACCTCGGAGACCACGTCTTCCCGTCCCGCAAGTATCACTACATCCACGACCGCCTGCTGCACGAGCGCTTCGCCGCCGAAACCGACTTCGTCCGCCCCGAGCCCGCCCCCGATGCCGACATCCTCGCCGTCCACGATCCCGGTTGGGTTCACCGCCTTCAGACCGGCACCCTGTCCTACTACGAAATCATGCAGCTCGAAGTCCCCTACAGCCGGAAGTTGGTGGAGGCCTTTTGGCTCGCCGCCGGCGGCACCATGCTCGCCGCGTCCCTGGCTCTCGAACAGGGCCTGGGATTTAACCTCGGCGGCGGATTTCATCACGCCTTCGCCGCTCACGGCGAGGGCTTCTGCGCCATCAACGATATCGCCGTGGCCGTCCGCGCTCTCCAGCGCGCCGGCCGTATCCAACGCGCCATGGTCGTCGATTGCGATGTCCACCACGGCAACGGCACCGCCCACATCTTCGCCGGCGACTCCTCCGTCTTCACCCTCTCCATCCACCAGTTCAATAACTACCCCACCGAAAAGCCGCCCTCCAGCCTCGATATCCACCTGCCCGATGGCGTCGGCGACGAAGAGTATCTCCATCGTCTCGGCAATGGCTATCGCACCGCCCTGACCCTCTTCCATCCCGAGTTGCTCGTCTATGTCGCCGGGGCCGACCCCTACTGCGAAGACCAGCTCGGCGGTCTGTCGCTCAGTTTCGAAGGCCTCCGTGAGCGCGATCGCCTGGTCCTCTGGACCGCGCTCCATGGACGCATTCCGGTCGCCGTCGTCCTCGCCGGCGGCTACGCCGTCAATACCAACGACACCGTGACCATCCACGTCAACACCGCCCACGTCGCCAAAGAAGTCCTCGAAAAGACCGGCTGGCCGGTGACGCCCGCCCAAAATTAATTCCGTCGCAGGCCATCAAACGTTTACGGCCATCGCGTGGTCCTCGCTCCCGCCTCCGCTGCTACCGTACCTCCGGAATTGACTTCCCAGCCGAGGACTAACCGATGTCATCCGACCGCAAAATCGCGGCCAATCGCCGCAACGCCCAGCACTCCACCGGACCCCGCTCCCCCGCGGGCAAGACTGTCGTGGCTTTGAATCGTTTATCGCATGGACTGTACGCCGCCACCCTCATCCTGCCCGGCGAAGATCCCGAACAATATCAACAACTTCACGACCAATACCAGGCCTATTACCAGCCCCGCGATATCGTTGAGCAGGAGCTCGTCGATCAGCTTGCCGCCGCCAAATGGCGCATGTTCCGCACCGCCCTCCTGGAAGCCGAATTCATGGAAGTGCACGAAGACCAGGACCTCGACCGCCGCCTGGCCAACCTCAACCGTATCACCCAGTGCCAGGCCCGCCTCTCCCGCCAGTGGGACAAGCTGCGCAAGGATCTCGACGCCATCCGCGCCGCCCGCGCCACGCCCGCCGCCGAAAGCCAGGAGAAGGAGAAAAAGATGCAGCCGGAAAACGGCGATAGCCAGTGGCCGGCCCCCGCAGAAGGGGCCCGCCAGCAGATCGCTAAACCCAAGAATTGCAAGCCGCCCCAGCGTTTCGAGTTGGCCCGGCAGCCGGACCCCGGCGGGCCGGAAAAGGTCATCGCCCGTATCTACAAAGGGCAAAGGGGCGCGTCTGCCCGCGCCGCCATAAAGGACGGAAACCCGCGATATTGAGCGGCGCGGGCCGCCCCGTCTTGCGCGGGCTCAAGAAGCAAAGGGGCGCGTCTGCCCGCGCCGCCATAAAGGACGGAAACGCGCGATATTGAGCGGCGCGGGCCGCCCCGTTTTGCGCCGGCTAAAGAAATAGGAAAAACGTGGGACGAGTTCCCCAACCAGGACTGACCTACGGACCGGTTACCGTCAATACCGTGGTCCCGCATACCGCGCCCGCGCACGCCGTGATCGTCGTGGTCCCCCCCGCCACCCCGAACGCCACTCCGGAATTTGTGGCGTCCGACGTAACCGTGGCTACCGTCGGATCCACCGAGCTCCACACCACCGACGAAAGCTGCTGCGTGCTGCTGTCGCTGAACGTCCCCGTCGCCGTAAACTGCTGGCTCGCGCCCATCGCCAGCGACGGCGTAGTCGGGTTGACCGTGATCGATACCAGGCTCGACGGCGCCAGGGTCAGCGGCACGTACAGTTCCGCGTCCGCTAATACGTCACTGGTGAGATTGCTGTGCCCTCCCGCGATCAGCAGCGACCCGTTCGGTAGCAGCGTGGCAGTTTCCAGATCCCCCGGCACGGCCAGCGGCGACGACGTGGCGAACGTCCCGATGAACGGGTTATAGATCTCCGCCAGGGCGTCGTTGAACAGGCTGCCCGCTACGGCCACGTCGCCGTTCGTCAGTTCCGTGGCTGTCCCCAGCCAGCAGCTCTCTGCCTGGCTGCCCGTCGTTGTAAAGCTGCCGCTCGCCGGATTGTATAATTCGGCGCTGGTGAGCGCGCCGCCCACCAGGTAGTTGTAGCCGTCCGCGATCAGCACCAGGCCGTTGTTCAGTAGCGTGGCGGTGGCGCCGGACCGGGCCGTGTTCAACGTGCCGGCTGTCGGTGTAAACGTCCCCGCGATGGGATCGTACAATTCCGCGGTGTTGAGCGGACCCAGATTATTCGCGCCGCCCGCGATCAGCACCTGGCCGTTCGCCAGCAGCGTGGCGGTCGCGTCGAAGCGCGCGTTTTGCAGGCTGCCCGTCACGCTGAAGCTCCCCGTCGCCGGATTGTAAAGCTCCGCGCTGCCTAACACCGACGTGCCGCCGTAGCCGCCCGCGATCAGTACCTGGCCGTTTTGCAGCATGGTGGCCGTATGCTCGTACCTGGCCGTGTGCAGGTTGCCCGTCGCGGTGAAAGTCGCGGTCGCCGGATTGTACAGCTCCGCCGACGCCAGTTCGCCCGCGCCGCCCGAGCCGCCCGCGATCAGCACCTGTCCGTTGTTCAACAGCGTCGCCGTGTGCCCCTCCCGCGCCGCCACCAGGTTGCCGGTCGCCGTAAAGACGCCGGTGCCCGGATCGTAAATTTCGGCGCTGTTCAGCTCTCCCAGCGCGCCACTTGGCCCCGGCACCGGACCGATGCCGCCCGCCACCAGCACCCGGCCCGTCGTCAGCAGGTTCGCGGTATGGTAGTAGCGCGCCGTGTTCAGGCTGCCCGTCTCCACGATCGGGTCGTCCACGGTCAGGGACCCCGAACCGCTGATGCCGCTCGAGGTCGCCGTCACCGTGGTGCTGCCCGCCGCCAGGCCGGTAGCCAGCCCCACCGCGTTGACCGAAGCGATGCCCGTAGGCGACGTGCTCCAGGTGGCGGTGCTGGTCAGATCTTTGGTGCTGTTGTCGCTATAGGTCCCCGTCGCTGTCATCTGTTCGGTCGTCCCCGCGTCCAGGCTCGACGAGTTGGGCGTCACCGCGATCGAGACCAGCGTGGGGCCCGTTCCGTTCCCGGACAGGCTGACCTTCTGCGGGCTGTTCGATGCATCGTCGTTGAACGTGAGGTAAGCCATGCGCGTTCCGGTCGCCGTGGGCGTGAACGTCACCCCCACCGTGCACGTTCCGCCCGCCCCCAGCGTCGATCCGACACCCCCGCAGGTATTGCTGGCGATTCCGAAATCGCCCGCCGTCGAAATGCCGCTGAAAGTCAGCGTCGTCGTCTGGTTGTTGGTCAGCGTGACCGTCTGCGGCGCCGAAGTCTGGCCCAGGGACACCTTGCCGAAAGCGATGCTGGTCGGTGAAACCGTCACCGCCGCCACCCCGCTGCCCGCCAGCTTGCTGGTCTGCGGACTGTTGGAAGCGCTGTCGGTCACCGACAACGTGCCGCTCTTGGTCCCCGTTGAGGTCGGCGTGAACGTGACCTTGATCGTGCAACTGGCGCCTTTCGCCAGCGTCTTCGGGCTCAGCGGACACGTGCCTCCGCTCTGTGCGAATTGGCCCGTCACGCTGATCTGCGTAATGGTCAAGGTTGCGGTGCTGACGTTCTGTAATTTCGCCGTCATCGTGCCGCTGGTCGTTCCTACGACCTGTTTGCCGAATGAAATGTTGGCGGGGGAAAGCGTTACCGAAGTAACGGCTCTGGCCGATGTCGTCAACATCGCAACCAGACCGAAGAGGATGAAGACACTACCTGGAACTCGGCTGTGAGTCATGCCTACCACCACAGAGCAATATCCGATCAGTATATTGTCTGAGCGGTAGGAGGGGCAATGCACAAAAAGGGCGCGGCGTATGGTGTCAGTACCATAACCGCGCCCCTATCTTAACCGGATTAACGGTGGCCGCCGTGACCGCCGCCGCCACCATGGAAGCCGCCGCCGCCACCGCCGCCGTGGAATCCGCCGCCGCCACCGCCGCCGTGGAATCCGCCACCGCTGCTGTGGAAACCGCCACCGCCGCCGCCGAAATGCGCGCCGCCTCCGTAGTGTGCGCCGCCACCGCTGTAATGCGGGGCCGAGTACCCCCCGCCGTAGCTCCGCCCGTAGCTGTAAGTCCGCGGCACCGTGTAGCCTCGGGAGCCGCCGTAGTTGTACCCGCCGCGCGGCGCCCCATACGTCGTCCGCGGCGCGATGTTGTTGTACGTGCGGCCGTACGATCCGGCTCCCCGATTCCCGGCGTACGCATTGCCCCGGTACGCGTTCCCGCTATAAGCGTTGCCGCGATAAGCGTTGCCGCGATACGCGTTGCCGCCATAGGCGCCCGCGCGGGCTCCGTTGGCCGCGCGGCTGCCGCTAAAGTGATTCCAGCCGCCGGCCCCGCTGCTGAATGCGCGGTTTGTGGGCGCCGTGAAGTGGCTGCCGTTCATCACCCGTCCCGCCCGGGACGACGCGCCGTAACGCGCCGTCAGCCCCCGGTTCGGATACGCCACGCCCATGCGATGCGCGCCGTTATGCGCCCAGATCTGGTTGTGACCCCAGAAATGCCCGCCCCGATAGCCGTGGAACCCGTAATGCGAAAAGAAGAACGGACGGTTGTAAAGGAAGCCGCCGAACCAGTTGCATCCCCAGCCCCAGCCGCCCCAGCCGCCCCAGCCTGGGAAGAATCCGCCGATGTAGATTCCCGGACCCCATCCGAATCCGAAATCCCAGTCGTCCCACGCCGGGTAGTATCCCCACGCCGGAGGTCCCCAAATGTACTCGGGACTGTAGTAGGGCACATAAACCACGTCCGGATTGGCCGGTTCGATGTCGATGGCCTCCTGCCCGTTGTCCGTCTGCGTCGTGACGGTCTCTTGTGCGTTCGAGCTCAGCTTGCCATTGGCCTGCGCCCGCGCCCGCATCCTCTGCACTGCGGCCATCACGTCCGCCTGCTGCGCCAGGAACGCGTTACCGATGTCGGTCGTCCAGCGAATGTCCGAGTTCAAACGTGTCAGCACGTCGGGGAACGCCACCAGGGCCTGTACGCTCGGATCCCAGTTCTGCTGCCGTGCCGCGTCCATCAATTGCTGTCCGTGCAGCCCCTGATTCTGCTGCAGCCATTGCGCCGCCTCCGCGATCTCCAGGGGATAGGTGGATGCTGCCAGGATCTGGCCCAGCAGCGGATCGGGATACAGCGCGATCGGCGCCACCAGGGTGTCCAACTGGTCCGGCGACAACGGTTGTGCCGGAACCGTGGACGTGGGCGGTGCCGGCGCCGTCTGCTGCGCCACTGCCATGATACCCGTCAGGACCACTGCCGCCACCTGCCAGAGGGTCCTCTCGACGATATGTCGAACCGTGAAGTTCGTCATTGTTCCACCTCGCTCGCTAGGCCATCACTCAGTCTGATGCATGCCGTAGCATTCCGGTTCTCGCACGTGGGCGTCCAAAATCTAAGCCGCACATTCCAAGCCCTTTGGCCGCTTGCTGCGGACTCCGCCAAGTGGTTGAAAAGCACCGCTCAGGCCGCTGGCAACCAGCTCGCCTCCACCCCCACTTCACGATACACCTCCAGCACCTCGCCGGCCGTGCGCTCCCAACTGTACCGCGCCGCTTGCGTCCTCCCCTTGGCGATCAATCTCGCCCGCAGGTCTTCGTCGAGTAGCGCCTCCTGGATCCCGCGCGCGATGTCGAAGACGTTCTCCGGATTCACCAGCAGCGCCGCCTCGCCCACCACCTCCGGCAGCGAGCTCACGTTCGACGCCACCACCGGCGTCCCGCTCGCCATGGCTTCCAGCGGCGGTAGCCCGAAGCCCTCATATAGCGACGGAAACACGAACAGTGCCGCGCTCTCGAAAAACACCCGCAGCGCGTCGAATGACACGAAGCCCAGGAACCGCACCGACTTCTCCACCCGCGACTGGATCACCGCCCTTCGCACCGGCGGGTATCGCGAAATCTCGTCCCCGATGATGATCAGGTGCAGATCCCGGTAGACCGGATGCCGCGACAGCTTTTCCCGGACCACCGCGAAGGCTTCCACCAGCCGCGGAATGTTCTTCTGCGGCCGTATGTTGCCCGCGTAGAGCAAAAACGGATAGCCGATCTGGTAGCGCTCCAGGATGCTGGCTCGGCCCGCCGGCGGCGGCAGGAAGAAGTCCGGGTTGGGTGCGTTGTATACCAGCCGGATCCGTTCCTCGGGAATCCCCAGCGTGTCCCTCACGTCGCGCCGGGTGGCCTCCGACACCGCCATGATCCGTTCCGCCCGCATCAGCCCCCGGCGCAGCACGAAACGGCGGGCGCTCATGCGCATCCCCGAGCCGGTTTCAAACAGCAGGCTGGCCATGTCGTGGATCGTCACCACGTAGGGCGAGGGCATGAACAGCGGCACCTGGTTCAGCGGAATGTGTACCAGGCTGGGCTTTAGTTCCCGCAGGAACATCGGAAACGACCAGTGATCCAACAGGTAGGAGTCCGACTTCCGGTAAGCCAGGGTCTTGAAATTCGGCGGCAGATCGGCGAACGAACCTTCGTCCTCCGGCAGGGTGACCAGAATGTACTCGTCGGTCTCATCCAGTCGCCCCAGCGCGCGCAGCAATGTGCGGATATAGGTGCCGATGCCGAAGTCTCGCACCCGGCGGGCATCCATCACGATCCGCAGTGGCATGGCTCGGTGACGGTTCTAGCCGTCGTCGTCAGGCCCGCGCGTAGGCGGGTTGCCGCCTCCACTCGTAGAGGGGAAAACGTTCGGTCAGCGCCTCCACCTTGCGCCGGACCGTGGCAATCGCATCCTCGGACGCGATGTTATGCAGCACATTCGAAATCAGTTCGGCGACCTCCCGCATCTCCGGCTCCCGGAACCCGCGCGTGGTCACCGCCGGGCTGCCCAGCCGTATGCCGCTCGGATTCAGCGGTGGATTCACGTCGAACGGGATGGCGTTCTTGTTCACCGTGATGCGCGCCCGGTCGAGCGCCGCTTCGGCTTCCTTGCCGCGGATGCCTTTCGAAAATACGTCCACCAGCATCAGGTGCGTATCCGTGCCGCCCGAAACCACGTGGAAGCCGGCCTCCATCAGCCCGCCCGCCAGCGCCTGCGCGTTGGCCACCACCTGCCTCTGATACTCCGCGAAGCCGGGCTCCATGGCTTCCTTGAAACAGACCGCCTTGGCCGCCATGATATGCACCAGCGGTCCGCCCTGCATGCCCGGGAACACCGTCTTGTCCACCGCCGCCGCGAACTTCTCTTTGCACAGGATCAGCCCCGCCCGCGGACCCCGCAGCGTCTTGTGCGTGGTGGAGGTCACGATGTCCGCGTACTGGCACGGGTTCGGATGCAGCCCCGCCGCCACCAGTCCGGAAATATGCGCCATGTCCACCACGAAGATCGCGCCCACCGCATCCGCAATCTCGCGGAAGCGCGCGAACTCCAGCGTCCGCGGATAAGCGCTGGCGCCCGCCAGCACCATCTTCGGCTTGTGCTGCTCGGCCAGCCGCGCCAGTTCGTCGTAGTCGATGCGTTCGTCGTCCTGCCGCACCCCGTATGGCACGATGTGGTAAGTCTTGCCGGAAAAATTGAGCTTGTGCCCGTGCGTCAGATGCCCGCCGTGCGCCAGGTTCATCCCCAGAATCGTGTCGCCCGGCTGCAGCACCGCGGCGTATGCCGCCTGGTTGGCCTGCGATCCCGAGTGCGGCTGCACGTTGGCATGCTCGGCGCCGAACAACTGCTTGGCTCGCTCCCGCGCCAGGTTCTCTACGATGTCCGTGTATTCGCAGCCGCCGTAATAACGTTTTCCAGGATATCCTTCGGCATACTTGTTCGTGAAGACACTGCCCGCGGCTTCCATCACGGCTTCCGAAGTGAAGTTCTCGCTGGCGATCAATTCCAGTTGCGCGTGCTGGCGCTCCGCTTCGTGCAGGATCGCCTGATATATATCGGGATCCACTTCGGCCAGGTGTCGCGCCAGCCTTTCCGATTCAGGAGTGGTCTTCATAATGCGGTAAGTCGATTCTACCACCCTGCCGCGCGCGGCCCCCTGGGCCACTTGCCCGAATCCGCCTGCCGCGGCTATACTGTCATTTCTGACGGTGCCGTGCTTATGACGGTGAGAAACGAACTCGATCCCTTGGCCCCCCAACGGGAAGCCGCTTTCTTTTACGGGCTTTTCCTCCGCGGCCATCCGGTCGAAGCCCTGCGTCAGGATATCGATGTCCCCCGTACCATGCTCCAGAAGTGGATGCGCGCCCAGGATTTTGAAGCGGCCTTCCGCCAGGACCTCAAACGCCTCTACACCTTCCGCAAGCAGGTCCTGGCCATCTTCGACGGCTTGGTCCTCAACGAACAGAACCGCGACCGCGTGCAGTAAGCCTACAGTTCCCCGCGCAGCGCCTCAAACAGCTTCCTTTGTTCGGCGTCCCGGCGTACCTGGTCCTCCGGATGCCACTGCACCGCCAGCGCAAAACGCCGGTCCTCCCGCTCCAGGGCTTCGATCACCCCGTCGGGCACCGATCGCGCGCTCGCCCGCAATCCCGCCCCGATTCGGGCCACCGCCTGGTGGTGCCGCGAGTTGACCGCGTGCAGCCCTTCTCCCAGGATCGCGGCCAGCCGCGTCCCCGCGCCCACCTCGATCGCATGCACCGCTTCTGCCGGGTCCCCATCCTTCACCCGGTGTACCGCCGCGTTGTCCAGGTGCTGGATCAGCGTGCCGCCGTGCGCCACGTTGAATAGCTGCATGCCGCGGCAGATGGCCAGCACCGGCAAGTCCCGCGCCAGCGCCTGGCCCAGCAGGTCCATCTCCAGCCGGTCCCGCTCGTCGTCCGCCGGCTCGTCCTCCGCCGACGGCGTGCCGCCGTAAAGCCGGGCATTCAGATCCGTGCCGCCGCTCAGCACCAGGCCGCGGAACCCGTCGATGCTCGCAGCCGAACCTGCCGCGATCAACACCGGCTCCATACCCGCCTCCCGCAGCGCCTCCGCGTACGGCGCCGCCTTCTTCGGCTCGCCATACGTCAGCGCCACCGGCAGGCTCATGCCCGCTCCCGGCGATTCCTGCCGCGGTCCAGGCGGGACTTCAACGGCAGGAGCAGGCGCAGCGTGATCAGGTTGATGAGGCTCAGGATGATCGCGATCTCCAGGCGCGAACAGGCCACCGCCACCCCCAGCACGCCGGTGTTCCATATGCTGGCCGCCGTGGCCGTGCCGTGGACGTTTCCCCGGCCTCGCATGATCGCCCCGCCGCCGATGAACCCGATGCCCGCCGTCAAACCCTGGATCACCCGCGAGCGCGCCGCCGGATCGCCTCCCGAAATGGCGTCCGCCACCAGTACGTATCCGCAACTGGCCATCGCCACCAGCGGGAAGGTCCGCACGCCGATGCTGTGTTCCGCCTGCTCCCGGTCCCATCCGATCGGCAGCGCCAGTAAGTAAGCCGCGGCGATCTTCCAGGCAACCGTAAGGCCCGCGTGCCAGTCCAGCCAGGAGCTGAAATTCATTGGGCTAAGGATAACAACTTGGTAAGCATTCTGCTGCGCGCCGGGTGCTCTGCAACTATAATTAAAGGCAGATGCAACTGCACATAGGGCGACGGAATTCAAGAGCTTGCAGGCTGAAATCGAAGATTCTTCTTTATATCCGAAAACATTCATTGTAAATTATGTTGTATGGAGCGGTCCCCAAACTCCTCGTTCCTCAAGAGCCTGGCGCTGGCGTTGGGCGATGGACTCTTGTTCGGCATGGCGGTGAAGATGGCGCAGGGACGCCCCAGATCGCGGGAGGATGAAATGACGGACCTTGGTCCCCTGGCGGAAAGGCTGAGAAAAGTGGAAGAGAATACTACCCACGTTACTACCATCGATCGCGAAGGCATGGCCAAGTTCAGCGAAGGCCTCGACGGTCGCGTGCTCGAAAAAGTCATTGTGGCCCTGGAGGCCCGCCTCACCGAACACGTCGGCCAGGTCGACCGGCGTCTGGCGGAAATCGATGCCCAGGTGGCCCTCGATCTCAAGGCCGTGGACACCCACACCGCCGCCCAGACCGGGGCGGTCGAAAGAGCCATTCAACAGATTGAAGCCCAGGTGCGCGAGTATGTCTCCGCCGCGCAGGCTTCCAGTTCCGAGCAGATTGCGGGCGTCGATCAGCGGCTGTCCGCCCTGCAGGAAGCTTTGCCGGCAAAGTTCCGGGAGATTATCGAAGCCGTGCGCCAGTCCATGGAAGCGCGCGTCGCGCTGGAACTGACCGAACTCGAAAGTCGCGTGCGCCAGGGGGTCGTCGGACGCGAGCACTTGGACGAGCTCGAAACGCGGCTGCGCGGCGAAGTGGATGCTCTGGCCAGCCGCCTGTCCGGAGAGATGCACGGCCTCGCCGAACAGCAGCAGACTCAGACCATGCCTTTGCAGCAGGCTCTCCAGCAGCTCGAAACCAAGCTGAATACCCTGCGCGAAGAATTGCCGCCCAAGATCCGCCAGATCGTGGAAGCCGTGGAAGCTTCCATGGAAGCCCGCATCGCCGCCGGCGGCCGCGAGGCTGCCGATCGCATCTCCGCCCTGGAGCTGGTCCTGGCGGCGCTGCGCGAGGATCTGCCCCAGGCCGGCGCCTTCCGTCAGGCGATCGACGAAGACCTGCGCCGGCATGCCGAACAGGTCCAGGCGCTCGATTCCAAGCTCACCGTCTTGCAGGAAGAGCTCCCGCCCAAAATCAAGGCCATCGTGGATGCCGTGCGCGAGTCCCTGGATGCCCGCATGGCTATCGAGCTCAAAAATCTCGAGGAACACCATGCCGACCAGATCCGCGATAGCGAAGCCCGCGTCGCCGCGGCACAGCAGCAAAGTCTGGCCAGCTTGCAATCCGGCTTGGCGGCCTTCGGCGAGCGCCTCGATTCCGGCGACCGCCGCGTGGCTGAGCACATGGCGGCCTTGGAACAGCACGCCGCCCAGGTGACCGCCGGCGTGTCGGCGGAGATCGGTGCCCTGGAAACCCGCCACCGTTCCCAGCTCGAACAGCTTGAAACCCGGCTCGCCGGGGACATTCATTCCCTGGAAGCCCGCCTGGCCGGCCGCTCCCCCGATCTGGACAAAGCCCTGCAATACGCCTCCCTGCTCGAAGCCCGCGTACAGACTCTGGAGAACAAGCTGCAGCACGCCGCCGAGGAAGCCGCCGGGCTCGCCGTCGAACGCGTCTGGCAGATGCTGGAAGTCCGCCTGCAACAGCGCGTCGCTCCGCCCGCGCCGGCCGTTTCGGCCGAGAGCATCAGCGGCCTGCGCCAGAAATCTACCAGCGCCGAGCAGAACGTTCTCGATCTGATCGCGGGTATCGGCCAGTTGTTTGAAAAGCCGGCGCCCCGCACGGCGCACGATGCCGAGGCGCCCGCCGAGCCGCCCGCCGCCGCCCCGGCGCCCGTCGCCACCGAGCCTCCGCCATCGTCTGAACCGGCGCCCGTTGCCGCAGCGGTGGTGGAAGCCGCCGCGCCGGCCGAACCGGCGCCCAGGGACGAGCCTCCCGCGCCGCCCGTCGCCGCCGCACCCGCCCCGCCGGCCGAACCGGAAGCCGCTCCAGTTCCCGCACCCGAGGCCGAAGCACCCGCGCCGGAGCCTGTGGCTGCCGCCGAGCCCGCCCCCGCGGAGGTCGTGAAGGAACCCGCCGCGCACGAGGAACCCGCCGCGCACGACGAGCCTGCGCCCGAACTCGTGGCCGCTGCCGCCGAAACCGGCGAACTCGCCCCGGAAGACAAGCCGCCGGTGATCCTGTTTCGGCCCAAAGATAGCGGACGCAAATGGCGTATCCCGTTCGTCTCGTCTTTCCTCCTGATGGCCGCGGCCATCGCCTGGCTGCAGTTCATGTAAGATAGAGGGACGCAGGCAGGCTCGCGTTCCGGGCCTGCCGCTTCCCCGATTCGATGAATATCGCCGGCGTCCGGTCGTTCCTCCTGTCCTATCCGTTTCCCGAGCCGGTCCGCCTTCCCTTCTACGGCGGTGAACGCACCATCCTGAAGCGCGACGCCATGCTCATCCGCGTGGCTGCGGACAACGGCCTCGTGGGTTACGCTCCCGGGCCCGGCAGCCAACGCACGCAAAACCTCATCGAAACCACCGTCGGTCCGTTTCTGGAAGGCCGTGCCTTGGCCGACCCGGATGCCTTGCGCATCCAGTTCATGGAGTGGCCCGGCGTGGACGATGCTGCGGCCAAGGCCTACTGTGCGGTGGAAATTGCGTTGTACGACCTGTGCGCCAAAGCCCGCGGCGTGCCCCTTTCCGAGATGCTCGGCGGACGCGTGCGCGGCTCCATTCGCCTGTACGGCAGCGCCGGCATGTACATGTCTCCGGAGCAATACGCCGCCGAAGCGGTGGCCATCGCCGGCCTGGGCTTTCGCGCTTACAAGATGCGTCCCGCCGGCGGATCCGATCGGGACCTCGAAGCCGTGCGCCAGGTGCGCCAGGCGCTCGGCGCCGATTGCGACCTGATGGTGGACGCCCACACCTGGTGGCGCATGGGTGACTGCAGCTACTCCGCCGCCACCGTCGAGGATCTGGCGCGCGAGATGGCCGCCTACCGGGTCGCCTGGCTCGAAGAGCCGCTGCCGCCCGGCGATCACGATGCCTACCTGCGCCTGAGAGAGAAAGACTACCTGCCGCTAGCCAGCGGCGAGCACGAACCCAGCGCCGAAAGCTACCGGGATCTGATTCTGCGCCAGGCGGTCGACTACGTGCAAATGGATGTCTGCTGCCAGGGTGGCTTCTCCCTGGCGCGGCGCCTCATCGCGGACATCGCCCGCGCCGGCCTGTGCTTCGCTTTCCACAGCTGGGGTACCGCGCTGGAAGTGGTAGCCGCCGCGCATCTGGGCGTCTGTTGGCCCGAACACGTGGTCGAATGGCTCGAGTATCCCTGCTACTCCGCGCCCGCGCGCCCCGGCATGTACCCGTTTCCGCTGGCCGCTGAAATCCTGACTGAGCCGCTCCCCATCGAGCGCGGCAATCTGCAGGTGCCGGCCGCGCCCGGTCTGGGTGTGGCGGTGGACGAATCGGTTATCGATCGCTATCCGTGGATCCCCGGCCCCTGGTCCTACTTCCGCACCGATTCGCCGGCCGAAACGCGCGCCGTCACCTCCGATCATTCCATCCAGTGGGAGCGTTACTCGGCTTGATGCACCGGCGCTTTCGCTATTACGACCTGCTGGTCCACATTTTCGTGGTCATCCTGCTGGTCTCCAACCTGGTCGGCCAGAAGATCACCGCCGTGGGCCCCTTCCGCATCAGCGGCGCGCTCCTGTTCTTCCCGATTACCTACATCTTCGGCGACGTCTTCACCGAGGTCTACGGCTACGGCGCCTCCCGCCGCGCCATCTGGATCGGCTTCTTCGCTTCCGCCCTGTTGGCCGCCATGGGGCTGGTCTGCGTGGCCCTGCCGCCCGCTCCCGGATGGGACGGCCAGCGGGCCTTCGCGCGCGTCTTCAACTTCGTGCCGCGCCTGATCGTCGCCAGCCTGGTGGCCTTCTGGTGCGGCGAATTCGCCAATTCGTTCGTCCTGGCCAAAATGAAGCTGCTGACTCGCGGGCGCTTTCTGTGGACCCGCACCGTGGGTTCCACCGTCGCCGGCCAGGCCGTGGATACCTTCGTGGTCACCGTGCTGGCCTTCGGCGGATCGCTCAGCACCGCCACCATCGCCAACCTGGTGATGTCCGGGTATCTGGCCAAGGTACTGTATGAGGTGGCCGCCACTCCCATGACCTATGCGGTGGTGAACTTCTTGAAGCGGCAGGAAGGCGTGGATGCCTTCGACCATCAGACAAACTTCAATCCCTTCCGGCAGTGAGCGCCGGCGCCGGGCCCAAGGGCGAGGAGGATGCCTTACGCCGGCACGATCCCTTGCCTTACCGCGTACCGCACCAGGCTGGCGGTTTCATGCACTCCCAGCTTCTCCATGATGCGGCTGCGGTGCGAATCCGCCGTCTTGTAGCTGATCTGCAGGAGGCTGGCGACTTCCTTGGTGGACTTGCCGTCCGCCACCAGCGCCAGCACCTGTACTTCGCGCGCTGTCAGCGGCGATACGGAGGTGCCGCGCCCGGGTGCCGCAATCTCGATGCAGGCGCCCGTATATCCGGTGAATTCGCCGTTTCCGTCGAACTGGGCCCGCCCCGAATCACGCACCCAGCGATATTGCCCGTCCGCGCGCTGCAGCCGGTATTCGATATCGAATGGCTGCCGCGTTTCGAACGAGCGCCAGAAGATGTCCGCGTAACGCTGCCGGTCGTCGGGATGCACACCCTCCAACCAGCCGCTGCCCATCTCTTCATCTATCGTACGGCCGCGAAATTCGAGCCATCGCCGATTCAAATAGTTGCAGAGGCCGTCGCTATTGGTCGACCATAGCATGAAAGGCGCCTGATCCACCAGGTGGCGGAAGCGCGCTTCGTCTCCTCCGGGGTGTGGGGTGATTACTTGAGTAGGATGCATATATTCTTAATGAAATTTTAATGCATCCCGAGGTACTGCGTAAATAATAGTAGTACTATTCTTTACGGAAATTTCCTCCCCCCGCCGCCGAATCGTAACCTGAATCCCGCTTCGCGGACGATATAATCACTCCAGATGGCCCCGTTCGCCTGATCCATGCTGCGATTGCTGGAAGCGGTTGAATTTCGGAACCCCTCCCGCGCGCGCGAAGATATTGCGCGCCTGGGAAACGGCATTCCGGAACGCATCGTCGCCCGCATCCAATCCCTGCTGGCAGCCGTGCCCGATCCCGACGAAGCCCTGCATTTTCTAGAGCGTCTGCGCCAGGAATCGCCCGCCGCCTTCAATCGCGTCAGCAGTTCCCCGGCGGCCTTGCGCGCCCTGATCGCGGTATTCTCCTACAGCCGGTTCCTTTCCGAGGCTGTGCTGCGCCGGCCCGAATGGCTCCTGCAGGCGGCCGCGGGAGGCGATCTGCTCAAGGTGCTGTCATCGGAGGAGTACGCCGACTATCTGGTGCAGTTCCAGGCAGCCGAGGGCTCCGGCGTGCCCGTGGCCGTGACGCTGGCCCGCTTCCGGCGGCGCCAGTTGCTGCGCATTCTGCTGCGCGACGTGCTGGACCTGGCGGCCCTGCCCGATATTACCGGCGAGCTGTCCAACCTGGCCGACGCCATTCTGGATTTCGCCTACCGGCAGATCCGCGAACAACTGGTCGCGCGCCATGGCCAGCCCACCTGCGCGGGTGCGGACGCGCAACGCCGGCCCTGCGGCTTCGCCGTCATCGCCCTGGGCAAACTCGGCGGCCAGGAGTTGAACTACAGCTCCGATATCGACCTGATGTTCGTCTACTCCGGCAACGGCGAAACGGACGGCCCCGACCCGATCACCAACAAGGAGTTCTTCAAGAAGGTCGCCAACCAATATACGGAACTGCTCTCCACCTATACCGCCGACGGCTCCTGCTACCGCGTGGACCTGCGGCTGCGCCCCGACGGGCGCCTGGGCGAAGTCTGTAGTTCGCTCGCCGGCGCCGAACAGTATTACACCGAGCGCGCCCGCGATTGGGAAAAGCAGATGCTGATCAAGGCCCGCGCCTGCGCCGGCGACCTCGCCCTGGGCCGTGAGCTGCTGGAATTCGTGGAGCCTCTGATCTACTCGAGCACCCTGGATTTCCGCGCGGTCGAAGCCGTCTCCGAAGTGCGAGAGCGGATCAGCGAGAAACTCGCCGCCAAGCGCCCGCACGCCGGCGTGGACATCAAGCTGGCGCACGGCGGCATTCGCGATATCGAGTTCCTGGTGCAGTGTCTGCAGCGTCTCCACGGCGGACGCGAAATGTGGGTGCGGCACGGCGGTACCCTGTTCGCCCTCTCGCGGGTCCACGATAAGAGCCTGTTATCGGCAGGCGAATACGGGCGGCTGGCTTCCGCCTACCAGTTCCTGCGCCATCTCGAGCACCGGCTGCAATTCTACGACGACCGCCAGACCCACACGCTGCCCACCAGCCACGAAGAGCTCGAGGTGCTGGCCCGCAAGATGCCCGCCGAGCCCGGCGATCCCCTCACCGCCGAGTCGCTCCGCGTCCGGCTGGAGGAGCATCTGGGCAACGTGCGCGAAATGTACAACCGCGTCATCCAGGCGCGCAAGCCGATGTACTACACCCTGGCGGATGGCGACGCCGACGATCGCTGGCAGCCGATGGAGCTGGACCGGCCGCCCGCGGCGGGCGCCCTGGTGCGCTACATGGACGAGCGCGCGCCGCAACTGGCCGCCACCTTGAGCCGCGTGAAGGTGAATCGCGGGCGGGAACGCCTGGAGTATTTTCTGGAAGAGGTGTTCGGGAACACCGATTGGCTGGCGCGGCTCAATGCGCAACCCTCCCTGGTGGAGCGGGTGGTGGATCTGTTCGAGCATAGCCAGTACTTCGGCGATCAGCTTTTGCGCCATCCGGAGCTGCTGGCCGATCTGGACCCGGCAGGCGATGGGGCATCCCCCGCGGACATTACCGATGCGGCCGCCTTGCGCGTGTACTTCCGCCGCCAGATGCTGCGCATCCAGAGCGACAGCCTGGCCCGGCCCGCGCCGATATTCGAAACCCTGGAGCGCACCTCGGACCTGGCGGACGAAGTCATCGCGGCGGCCTACCGTATCGCGCTGGAGGAAACCCCCCGGCCCGCGGCTCCCGCTTACACGCCCGCGCAGCAGATGATGGTGATCGCCCTGGGGCGTCTCGGCATGCGCGAATTCGATCTGGCCTCGGACGCCGACCTGATCTTCGTCATCCCGGACGAGGATGCCGCCGCGGAGGTCTTCTGGACCGCGGTGGCCGAGCGCATGATCCACGTGATCGGCGCCTACACCGGCGACGGGGTGATGTTTACCGTGGATACGCGCCTGCGCCCCAATGGCCGCGAGGGCGCGCTGGTGCAGTCCGAAGGCGCCTACCGCGAGTACTTTGCCCGCCATGCCGAGGCCTGGGAAGGCATCGCCTACATGAAGTCCCGCGCGGTGGCCGGCAATCTGGAACGCGCCACCGACTTCCTGCACAAGCTGCAGGAAGTGGACTGGCGGCGCTACGGCCAGGGTGGCCGCTCGCGCAAGGAGCTGGCCCAGATGCGCGCCCGCCTGGAGAAGGAGCAGGGCGCCCGCAATCCCTTGAAGGCCGCCGCCGGCGGCTATTACGACATCGACTTCGCCTTGATGTATCTGCGGTTGAAAGGCGCGGGCATCTTTTATAAGGTGCTCAACACCCCCGCCCGCCTTGACGTGATCGAGCAGATGGGCCACCTGGAGCGCGACGATGCCGACTTTCTGCGCGACGCCGCCGTCTTCTACCGCGCCATCGATCATGGCCTGCGTGTCTCCAGCGGATACGCGGGCGGCAAACTGCCGGCCGCGCCTTCCCAATCCGAGACGCTGGCCGAACTGGTGCGCCGCTGGACGCCGGCGCATTTGCACGATCAGCGCCTGGACCGCAAGCTGGGCGAGATCCGTCAGAAGACCCGTGAGTTCTTCAACCGCATCTTCGGCGCATGACCCCTCCGCATAGTGCGCCGGCCCCCCGCGGGCGATCGGCCGGCCACCCCAACGCCCGCCTTCTGCTGCGCGTCATCGCCGCGCAGGCCGTCATCGCCTTGATTGTCGGATTCTACCGGTGGTTCCCGGTCAACCAGACCACCGTGGCCTTGACCCTGTTACTGGCCATCCTCGCCATCTCGACGGTCTTCGGCCTCTGGGAGGCGACCCTGGCTTCCTTCGGGGCCATGTTGGGTTTCAACTACTACTTCCTGCCGCCGGTGGGGACCTTCCAGGTCGCCGATCCGCAGAACTGGATCGCGCTCACCGCTTTCCTGGTGACCGCCGTCACCGCCAACCAGCTCTCCGAGCGGGCCAAACGGCGTGCCCGCGAGGCCGTCGCGCGCCGCCGCGAAGTCGAAGGTCTCTACGCCTTGAGCCAGAGTCTGCTGCTCAGCGGCAGCGCCCGCACGGCCAGCCAGGATCTGGTCGCCCGCGTGGTGAAGATCCTGGGTATCGCCACCGCCGCCTTCTACGCCAAGCCCACGCAGGAGACCTTTCGCTGGGGAACGGAGGATCCGCGCCTCTCCGCCGCCCGGTTGCAGACCGACCGCGACGAGCCCTTGATCGACGCCGCGCAAGGCCTCGCCATCATCCCGGTGCAGTTGGGCGGGCAGGCCCTGGGCAACCTCGCGCTCGCCGGTACCCTGCCGTCGGAAAACGTGCTGCACGCCGTCGCCTACCTGGTGGCCATCGGCATCGAGCGTGCCCGCGCCCTGGAGCAGGCCAGTCACGCCGAAGCGTCCCGCCAGAGCGAGGTATTGAAGTCCGCCCTCCTGGATGCCCTGGCGCACGATTTCCGCACGCCTCTGACGTCCATCAAGGCCGCCGTCACCAGCATGCTGGGGCAGCCCCGTACCCCCGCCGACCGCGAACTGATGACCATCATCAATGAAGAGGCCGACCGCTTGAACCGGCTGGTGGCCGAGGTGCTGGAGATGGTCCGCATCGAGGCCGGCAAGCTGCACCTCGAGAAAGCCCCGCGCAATGTCAGCGAGGTCATCTACTCCACGGTGGAAGAGATGGATCCGCTCCTCCAGGGCCGTCCCGTGGACGTGCGTCTCCCCAGCGCCCTCCCGGAAACCGACGTCGATTTCGACCTGATTCAGCAGGTGCTGAAACAGCTCGTCGATAACGCCATGAAGTACAGCCCGCCGGGCTCCCCTCTGACGATCTCGGCGCGCGCGGGCGAAGGCCGCGTGGTGGTGAGCGTGGCCGATCGCGGCAGCGGCATCGCCGACGATGAGCAACTGCGTATCTTCGACAAGTTCTTCCGCGGCCGCGATCACCGCTTCCGCGTGCCGGGCACCGGCATGGGGCTGGCCATCGCCAAAAGCATCGTGGAGGCGCATGGCGGCAGGATCTGGGTCACCAGCGAGCCCGGACAAGGTTCCGTCTTCAGTTTCTCGCTGCCCGTCCATCGTGGTGAAATGGTTCCGTGAGCGCCGGTAAAATTCTGGTGGTGGATGACGACCCGCAGATCCGCCGCGTGATGCGGGCTACCCTGGTCGGACACAAGTACGAAGTGACCGAGGCCCGCAATGGCGAAGACGCTTTGGCCCGCTTCGCCGCCGAATTGCCGGACCTGGTCCTGCTCGATATGAACATGCCGGGCATCGGCGGCCTGGAGACCTGCCAGTATTTGCGGTCCGGATCGGAAGTGCCCATCGTCATCCTCTCCGTGCGTAATAGCGAAAAGGACAAGGTCGCCGCCCTGGACGCCGGCGCCGACGACTACATCA
Organism: Bryobacteraceae bacterium; assembly: GCA_035499555.1. GTDB lineage: Bacteria > Acidobacteriota > Terriglobia > Bryobacterales > Bryobacteraceae > Bog-159. The sequence continues at coordinate 23,098 of DATJYO010000020.1, read as the reverse complement.
CCAAGCCGTTCAGCATGGAGGAGCTGCTGGCGCGCATCCGCGCCGCGCTCCGCCGCGCCCCCACCTCGCCCGAGAGCGGACCCCATTCCGTCTCGACGCCGGACCTGCAGATCGACTTCGATACCCGCCGCGTTTCCGTCAAGGGCAAGGAGACCCGCCTCACCCCCAAGGAGTTCGATCTGCTGCGCTACCTGGTTTCGCAGGCCGGCAAGCCGGTGCCGCATCGCGAATTGCTGCAGGCCGTGTGGGGTCCGGATTACGGCGATGAGCCGGAGCATCTGCGCGTCTTCATCAACCAGTTGCGCAAGAAGATCGAACCCAATCCTTCCAAGCCGAAGTACATTCTGACGGAACCCTGGGTTGGCTACCGGTTTGCAGCCAATCCCGCGGGCGGCGCCTGAGGCGTCTCCGGCGGTCTCACCAGGCCGTCTGCAGGATCTTGTGGATGGCGCCGTTCACCCGCCGGTACTGCTCCGTCTCCGCCGCCAACTGCTTCCGCCCGAGCGCCGTGAGTTGATAGTAGCGGGCGCGCCGGTTGCCCGCTGTGACGCCCCATTCGGCGGTCACCCAGCCCTTGAGCAGCATGCGCTGCAAGGCCGGGTACAGGGATCCTTCCTCCACCTGCAGCACATCGTCCGAGACCGCCTGTATGGCGTTGGCGATCTCGTAGCCGTGCAACTGGCCTTGCCGCGCCAGCATGGTCAGGATCAGCATGTACAACGTGCCCGGCGGGATCTCGTCGCGCCTCGCGGCTTCTGCCATAGTTGAACTATGGCATGTCCCCCACGCGCGCGTCAAGGCCGCGGCGGCCGCGGCTTCCGCCGGCCTTCACGTCCGCCGGAACAGCTTCTCGCCGTCCTGCGAGAGCAGGACCCAAAGCCCGTACACGCCCAGGGCGGTCCCCAGCGGCACGTGGATCAGGTCGAGCACCGAAAGCACGATGGTCAGAATGCGCGCCCAGGGCTGGAACTGCAGCAGGCCGATGCCCGCGATCAGGCCCGGCAGCGAGATCGCCGCCAGGAAGAAGAACAGAAACGCTCCGATGCCGCCCAGGATCGGAACCGAGATGTGGGAGTCGGCGGCATCGGTGGTGGCGCCCACCAGTCCGGCGATGCCGCCGAACAGCACCAGCAGTCCCACCGCCGCCAGCAGGCCCAGGCTGCCGAACGCGATGTGCAGAAACCCCAGAGCTTTGATATGGCTTTCCATGGCCGCTTATGCCTCGGGTGCGGGTACGTCGGTCCAGGCGCGCGCCGCGGCACTGGCCAACTCCGCCTCCAGAATTTGCAATTGCCGCAAGCCGTCGGCGAATTGCGGATATTCCACCGGCGCGGCGCTGTCTTCCACCGAGTGGTAGAACCGCCGGAACACCTGCTTGAACGTATCGTCGTAGCCTTCGCTGTGGCCGCCGGGCAGATCCGCGTAAGACCGTGCGGCGGGCTCCATCAGCGACGGATCTTTGACGATCACCTGGTTGGGGGTATTGCGATGCCCGATCCACAGCTCGTCGGGCCTCTCCTGGTTCCAGGCCACCGACGCCTTGCTGCCGTAGATCTCCATGCTCAGTCCGTTCTTGCGGCCCGCGTTCACCTGGCTGGCCGTGAATGCGCCGCGCGTGCGGTCGCCCATGCGGAACACCACCGCGCCGAAATCCTCGGTCTCGATGGGCACCTCGTCGTAGTCTTCCGGGCTCAGCGTCTTGCCGGCGAAGGTCTCGATGGACTTCTTGGGACGCTTGCGCGTCTTGTGGAACGTCTGCAGATCGGCGCAAACCGAGGTGATGCGCAGCCCGGTCACGTGCTCGGCCATGTCGCACCAGTGCGAGCCGATATCGGCCATGCAGCGCGACGGGCCGTTGGCCTTGGAGTCGATGCGCCAGTTCCAGTCCGTGTCGTACAACAGCCAGTCCTGCGAGTAGGTGCCCTGCAGCACCAGGATCTCGCCCAGTTCGCCGGACTCCCGCATCCGCCGCATGTGCTGCACCATGGGATAGAAGCGCAGGTTGTGGAACGTGCAGTTGCGCAGGTTCTTCTCCCGGGCCAGCGCCATCAGCTTGCGCCCGTTCGCTGCGGACGTGGATAACGGCTTCTCGCAGATCACGTGTTTGCCGGCGTTCAGCGCGTCGGCCACCATCGGAAAGTGCAGTGCGTTCGGCGTGCACACGTGGACCACATCCACCTCGGGATCGTCCAGAATCTGGTGGTAATCGCTGGCGGCTTTGTCGACGTGGAACTCCTCGGCCAGCCGGCGGGCCTTCTCCTTCTGGCTCTCGCCGATGGCGTACACCTGGACGAAGCCCAGGCGGCGAATCCCTTCCAGGTGCACGCGTCCCACAAAGCCCGTGCCGAAGACGGCAGCCTTCAGTCTATGGATCATAGTCGCCTCGTTCTGAAGTGTCTACTGTAACCCAATTACTGATACATTGGTATGGAAATGGTGGTTCGCATCCGCTTTGGACGAGGGCCGAAAGTGGTGCGAAAAAGGCGCAGTAACCGGCGCCTGGCATTGGCCTTCGCCGCTATCCTCACTCCCGCGGCGGTGATGGCCGCGGCTCTGGCCGTCTGGGGCCTGGCCGCCGGACCGAACTGGGTCAGCAACTTCGCCATTCATACCGGCCTGCTCTCCCACTGGCAGGTCTGGCTGGGTTTCGCGGCCGTGCTGCAAACCGCCTCGCACCTGCTCAATCGCTACGGCCGCGCCGCCGACGTGCTGCCCGCCGCCCCCGTCCGCCCCCTGGTCCGTCCTTAGATCCACTTGTCCTGTTATCCTACTTCTAAGGGCTCGCGATGCGGTACAGCACCAGGTATAGACTGAACTCCTTCTTCTCGGCCGGCAACTTTCCCCAGGGTGTGAAATGGCTGCTGATTATCAACACGGCCGTCTACGTCCTGAGCTACCTCGCGCGCCAGACCAGCTTCGGCGATATCTTCAACCTGTTTGCGCTGGTCCCCCGGGCCGTGGTCTTCCATCTGGCCGTGTGGCAGTTGTTCACCTACCTGTTCCTGCACGGCGGCCTCATGCACCTGTTGTTCAATATGCTGACGCTGTGGATGTTCGGCGTCCAGCTCGAGCGCGACTGGGGCACCCGCCGTTTTCTCAAATACTACTTCTTGTGCGGCGTGGGCGCGGGCATCTGCGACGTCACCGTCAACGCCCTGCTCGGCAACTGGAACACCAGCACCATCGGCGCCTCCGGCGCTATCTACGGCGTGCTGCTGGCCTTCGGCATGTTATACCCGGAGACCAGCATCCTCTTTCTGTTCCTGTTCCCCATCCAGGCCAAATACTTCGTCATGATCTATGGCGCCATCGCGTTGTTGGGCGCCATGAACGTCAATAGTGGAGTCAGCAACGTGGCCCATCTGGGCGGCATGCTGTTCGGGCTGCTGTACCTGAAGACGCGCTTACCCCGCTTGGATTCCTACGAATTGCGCCGCTGGTATCAGAACTACAAAATGCAGCGCGCCAAGAAGAAGTTCCAGGTGTACATGCGCAAGCATGGCTCCGGCCGCGGCCCCTGGGTGAACTGATTCCTTAACGATTCTGGCCGGCTTCCTGTTCTGGCTGTTCCGGAAGATCGGGGGGTAACGGCTTCAGCGGGCCTGCCGGGTGAACAACTCGAACGGTCCCCAATAGTAAGGTTTCCCCCACGCGCCGCCGGCGTGAATCAGGGCCAGCTTGGCGTCCCGCAGCGCGCGGGACGGCGCGGCGCCGCGCCCGATTCCGGCGTAGAGCCGCGCCATCAGGTCCGCTGTGGAGCGGTCGCCGACGTCCCACAGGCCGGCGATCACGTTCCGGGCGCCGGCTTCCAGAAACGCCCAGGGAAAGCCCACCAGTCCTTCGCCGGCGTAGACACGCCCACCGGCACTGCGGCAGGCGGAGATGGTGACCAGCGTGGCGTGCAAGGGCGTCTTCAGGACGTCCTCCGCGCGCAGCTTGTAGTCCTTGCCGCTGCGCGACAGTATGACCGCCGACTCCAGCGGCTCCTTCGCGTCGGCCACCGCGTGGGCCACGAAGTGGATGTAGTCGAAGCCCGCCGGATGGGACCCCGCGTAGACCGCCGGCGCGGCTTGCGACCTCTCCCGCACTACTTGCCGGAAGGCGGGCAAGTCCTCCCGTATGGCATCGATTTCCTGACCGGCGAATTCCAGGTCCGGATACTGCGCCACCGGCGAAACCGGATTGCCGATCAGCAGCAGAGACGGCGCGGGCCGCCGCCCCGTTTTGCGCGTGGGCATCAAAAGCGCAAAGGGGGGCGTGTTCCGCGCCGCCGCACAGGGCCGGGACTCGCATTCTGGCGGCGCGGGCCGCCGCCCCGTTTTGCGCGTGGGCATCAGGAGATCGAGCGAGGGCGTCACCGAAACGGTCACGTCTTCGATCCAGTAGTGCGGCGTGGCACCCGGTACCGGCAGGGTCTCGAAATTGAGTCCGGCGAGCGATCCATCCGGCACGATGACGACCGCGGCGTCCTTTGCCAAGAGGCCGGCAGCCGGCGCGATCAGCGTCTGGTAGAGCTGCCTGCCGGCGGGGTTGTCGCTGTCCCGGGGATCGCGGACCGCCTGAATCAGATCGTCGTACGCCTTCACCATGGCGCGAATCCGCGCCTCGCCCGGCAAGGTGAAGACGCGCACCTCCGATCCGCTGACCGCCCACAGAAACGACCGGTCGGGCGCCAGCCAGTAGGACAGCAAAACGCGGCCGGACGCCGCGGCGGCCCGCTCGAAGGACGCCGCGGTGCCCGCGCTCAGGCGGCCGTGCGTCAACCGGAGTTTGTCCAGCAAGGCCCGGGCGCGGCTGGACTCCGCGATTGCCAGCGCCTCCTTCGGGCGGCCCTGCGCCATGATGTAGTCCACGTACTCCTGGTAGAACTCGATCTGGCCGGCGAAGTAGGCCAGCCGGTCCTGATCGCTCGCCAGAGCCGTCCGCTGCCGCTCCATGGCCGCGTCGGTGGCCCGGTATTCGGCTTCTGCATCGCGGTTCCGCCCCGCCGTGGCCAGCATAAACGCCCGTCCCGAGTGGGCCCGCAACACCGGTATCGGATCGCCGCCCGGCCGGTCAATGACCGTGCGGAACAGTTCGTCCGCTTTCGCGAAGTCGCCGCGCCCGGCCGCGATATAGCCGGCTTTGACGACGGAGAAGTCTTCCCCATGGCCGTCGCTCTTCCACAGGTTCCACGCTTGGTTGTTATAGCGTTCCGCGCGGTCCCAGTCGCCGGTCTCGATGGCGATCTCGGCCAGGTCGTCGAGCCAACTGGCGCGGTGCGCCCGGTCGTCCAGCCCCACGGCCATCCGCAGCGCCCCCTCGTAGGCTTCGGCGGCTGCCCGGTACTCGTGCTTGTCGAGCAGGATGCCGGCCATGTCCCCCAGGCAGACCTGCCGGTCCCGCCGGTTGCCGGTCTGTTCGAACCCCAGCGCCGCTACCTGGAAGTACCGCTGCGCCTTGTCCAGATCGCGCAGGCGGTACGCGCACCAGCCCAGGTTCAGGTTGTTGCGCGCCTCATCGTCGGCGGCGCCCAGGGCCCGCGCCATGCGCAGTCCGGCTTCATCCCAGGGGATGGCTTCCTCGTACCGGAATTCATAATCCGATAGAAGGAAGCCGATGTTGCCCCGGGCTTTCATCTCCAGATAGGCATCCTTCCGCCGGACGGCGTCGTCCAGCACTTCATGTAGCTTGGCTTCCGCTTCGGCCAGCTTGTTTTGACGTATGAATACAGATGCCCGCCGCAGCTCGATTTCGTCCAGCAGGCCGGCGGCGCCGATCGTCTGCGCGAACGTCCGCGCCTGGTCCAGACGCTGCAATGCGGCCTGGGGGTCGTGCCGCAGCCGAAACTCGATGCTGGCCTGGCACAGGCGATAGCGGGCCCATTCCTCGGTCCATTGCGGACCCGGGGGCAACTTGAAATCGAGCGCCTGCGCGGCGGCGTTCTCCCGCTGTTCGGCGAGGATCTCGGCGCGCAACAGACGCAGCCGCCAATAGCACGGCGTACTCTGCGGCGCATGCCGAAGCGCGTCCTCCACCCGCGCCAGGATGGTCTTGTATTGCTGGCCGCGCAGCAGGTCGCGGCCCTGCCGGCAAAGATCCGCCGCGACGCGCGCGGAGCGGTCCCCGCAACCCGTCAGCGCCAGGAGAAAGATCAGCGCCAGCCGGCGCATCTTACCCGTCGGAGCCGCCGCCCGAAGCGCCGCCCGTGGAGGTGGAGCCGGAGGGCGAACTTCCCAGATCGACCTGCAGCATGGTGATGGTGCGCGTCGTATCCGTGATGCGGAACTCGGCCAGGCGGATAAATCCGAAGCCGCGCACGGGTATGACGTGTCCGATCGGCCGCATCTCCTCCGGCAGCTTCTCGCTCTCCTCAATCCGGGAGACCAGCGAACAGGTGGTCACGCCGCGCGGCTGCTCCGCTTCCGCCTCCAGCCAGCCAAAGCACTTCCGCAGGTAGTCTTTCACGTGCGCCCGGCCTTCCGCCAGACCCGCGAACGCCTGCTGCAGGCTCTTGTTCTTCTGCCGCGCCTCGTCCGTGCTCCGGTCCGTATCCAGCCCGTGGAACTTGCCGGTATCCAGCTTGAGATCGACAGGGCAGCCGGCGATGCGCAGATTCTGGAAGTAGGAACCGAGGGGAGTGATGAAGGGCGGCTTGTTGCGGTCTTCCGGGTTCTCGGCGGCGATGCGGGCCACTACCCGATCCGCGGTCACCAGGTTCAGAATATTCAACCCGGTTATGGTGACCGTCGCCGTCGAATCATAAGACCCTTTCCCCCGCGAGCCGGACACCAGCGCCTCCAACGATTCGAACTGCACGATGCCGTGGAAATCGAAGCGTTCCACGCGCGCCGTGGCGAATCCGCCGGTGCCCGGCAGCGACAGCGAGGCTTGCACGGGTATGATCTCGTTAAACGGCTCGGTGATGTGGCCCCACACACCGGTCGTGGATGCGTGATAACGATATGCTTCGCCCAAGTGGCCTCCTTATGGCTGTTTGACGGCGGTAATCCGATAATGTGCGGCCACGGACTCGCTCTGGGAGTCGTGCAGGCCGAAAACCCGAAGTTCGTACTCTCCCGGCGCCAGGCCCTTCGGAACCACCATGCTCAGAGAAGCGCCGGCGGCCGGCGCCGGAACGGGTACGGAAAAAGCCAGCCGTCCCGAAGCGCCGTACACATCACAACGATACCGCGGGAAGGACTCATCCGGCGGCAAATCGACGTTCAGGGTCACAAAGTCGCGGTTCGCCGGGATGACGTTGGCCGGGCCCTCCGCCCGCACGGTCTTCAAGACATAAAACGCGGATGCCTGGGGCTGGCTCAGGCGAGCCAGTTCGCGGGCCTGGTGGCCGGCCACGATTGCCAGCGCCAGGGCCGCAAAAGCGGGCGCCGCGAACGCCGGCCGCCGCCACCAGGCGCGGATCGCGCTCCAGCCGAGACGATCCACCGTCGCCGGCGCTGTGACCGGCCCCGCCCGCGCGTTTTCCTCCAGCAGCGAGCCAAAAGTCAGTTCCTCGGTGCAGATCCGGCACTCGAAGAAGTGCTCCTCGAAGGCTTCCGCCTCCGGTTCGGTCATCTCGCCCAGGAGATAGCGTTCCACCGCCTGGCTGTTTGCCGCTTCCGAATGGTCCATAAGTCTTCCCATTGAGTCAGTGATTTACCGGGGGAAAACGTTTCATCGTTTTGTGCTCCCAACTCCTTTGGGCCGGTGTTTCAAATACGCGCGCTGGAACTGCTTGCGCGCCCGGAAAAGCAGCACCCGCAGGTAATTCGAGGTTACTCCCAGGCGTTCGCAAAGTTCCTCTTTTTCGGCTCCTTCCAGCAGGGCGCGCAACAGCTTGCCGTCCTTCTCGCCGAGGCCGGATAGAATCGTGTGCACCATCTCCCGCTGTTCCATGCTGACCACCTCGAACTCCAGATCGACACGGGAATCCACCGGATCCGCATTGAGTTCGTTCACCTGGCGGCTCCGGCTCAGGTCCTTCAGCATCTCGCGCGTAATGTTACGGCAGAATGACAGAACGAATGCCGGCAAGCGCTCCGGGGTGTCCAGGCCCTTACCGGAGCGGAAGTAACGCAGCACGCGCATGAGCGTCTCCTGCAGCGCGTCTTCGGCCCAGTCCCGCGAACGCAGCCTCTGCCGGGCCATGTTCCAAACGGGTAACTTGAAGTACGCGATGAAGTGAGATTCAATCGCCGGGTCCATCTTCTGCAGACCTGCTATATAGTGTTCGTCGAAGGCGAATGGCTCCACGGCAGTACCAACGGGGTGGATCTAAGATAGCACGGCGAATAGGCGTATGGCACTCCGCCACGGTGGGACGTTGGGCGCGCTCAGATTTGCCCGTCCACCAGGCGATTCCGGTCCAGGTCGTGCCGCATCTCGCGCGTAATCTGACGGCAGACTGCCACCACGAAAGCCGGCAATCGGTCCGGATGCTTCATGCCGTTGCCCGAACGGAAAAAACGCAGGACCCCCTCGAGGGTCTTTTGCACCGCATCTTCGGCCAGGTCCCGCGACGATAGCCGCGGCATGGCTATGTTCCAGACGGGTAACTTGAAGCACGCGACGAAGTGGGATTCGATGGCCGGGTCCCTCTTCTGCAAGCCCGCAATATAGCGTTCGTCGAAGGCGAATGGCTCCACGGCAGTACCAACGAGGCGGATCTAAGATAGCACGCCGAATAGGCGTATGGTACGCCCCGAAGGTGGGACGTCTGGCACTAGCTCGAATTTACTTTGTAGTGTATACTGGCGCGATAGTCGGGGCTGTCCCGGCGTGGAGGGTTACTCTTGAAACTCGGTCTTCGTCTTCTCCTCGTGCTGAGCGTCTCTGCCTTTGCGGCTCTCGCGCAGCCAGTTATCGGCGCTGTCGCGAACGGCTTTTCGTTTGGCAGCCAGCTCTCTCCCGGGGTCCTGGCCGCGGTCTTCGGCAGCAATCTTTCCGGTGGCAGCGTATCGGTCACCCTGAACGGGGCTGCCTGCCCGGTGACTTTCGTCGCCGCCAGCCAGTTGAATATACAGATACCCTGGGAAGCGGCCACCGGCAAAGGACGCGTGGTGGTGACCGTCGATGGCGTCAAATCGTCACCGGTCACAGTCACGATTAGCAAGTACAGCCCGGCGCTGGTCTCGTTGGACGGCTCAGGCAGCGGCACGGGCGAGTTCTTCAGCGGACCGAACCTGATCACCACCACCAATCCGGCGAATGGCGGCGATACGCTCACCACTTACGCGATCGGTCTGGGAGCCACCACGCCCGCCATCGCTACCGGCGAACTTACTCCGGACCCGCCGCCTTTTTACACCACGCTGGCGACCCCGACCATCAACGTCGGCCAGAAGGCCGCCACGGTGTTCTTCTCCGGACTGGCGCCGGGGGTGCTGGCCATAGACCAGCTCAACCTGACGCTGGCGCCCAACACTCCGGTGGGCACCGAGACGGTGCTCCTGAAGATCGGCAGCGCGTCCACCAACGTGATCAACATACCCATCGGATGCCTGGATAAGACGGCGAGTGTCTCCGTCGCGCTGGGTCCGCTCAACCATCCTTCGGCCGGCAAGTACACCCAGAAGGTAACCATCACCAACACCTCCGGCACGACGCTGCCCGCCAAAGGCAGCCTGGTGCTGACGGCTCTGACTTCGTCGGCTACTTTGACTAACGGCGGCGGCGCCTCGTGCCCCTCGTCGGACGGCTCACCGTACAAGAGCTTCACCTTCACCGGTTCGGGATCCGCGCAGACAGCCTCGGTTTCGCTGCAATTCACCGACACCACTACCGGCGCGATCACTTACGGCCAGCGCGTGCTGTCCAAATAGGCGATCCCGGCACATTGGTCCCTCTCGTCGAACCCGCGGTTTGGGAACGATTCCCGGAATACCGGGCGCTGAGCGTAGTGGTCCGCGAATTTCACGCGGACGCGCCGGCTCCGGCGGCGGCTATTCCGCTTTCCCCGCCCGCCTGGATGGCCGGCCACCTGGATGCCTGGCGCGGCGCGTTCCGGGCCTTCGGCGCCAATTCGAAGAAGACCCCCTGCTCGGTGGAAGCGCTGTGGAAACGGGTCGAGAAAAGCGGCAGTCTGCCTTCCATCCACCCGGTCGTCGACCTGTACAACGCGCTCAGCATCCGCTTCGGCGCGTGTTTCGGCGGCGAGGACCTGGATCGCTATGAAGGCCCGCCGCGGCTGGGGATAGCGCGCGGCGATGAGCCGTTCGACACCGTGCGCGACGGCGTGCCGGTGACCGAGCATCCCGAAGCCGGCGAGGTGGTGTGGCGCGACGACCGGGGTGTGACCTGCCGCCGTTGGAACTGGCGGCAGTGCAAGCGTACCGCGCTCACCGCGGACAGCCGCCATCTCTGGTTCATCATTGACCGCCTGCCGCCCATGCCGGTTGCGGAGTTAGAGCGCGCGGGCGAAGAACTCAGCGCGGGGTTGCGGCGGATGAGCCCCGGCGTCAGTTGTGAGATTCGCCTGCTCGAGCCAGGCTGGTAGCCAGCAGCAGCACCGTGGCGACAGCGCCGCACAGGATCGGAAACCAGTCGCCAAACCGGGTGTAGAACGTCTGCGACTGGATGTAGGTGAAGCCCGTGCGCGACGCGGCCCGGACGAAACCCGGCAGGCTTCCGCGCAGGCGGCCGGCCGGATCGATGGTGGCGGTAATGCCGTCGTTGGTGGAGCGCAGGATCCAGCGGCGGTTCTCGGCGGCCCGCATGCGCACGATCTCCAGGTGCTGCATGCGCGCCGCGCTTTTGCCGAAGTAGCCGTCGTTGGAGAGGTTGAACAGGACCTCGGCGCCGTGGACCACAAAGCGCCGTACGAAATTCGGGAACACCGATTCGTAACAGATGAACGCCGCGATCTTGTGGCCCTCCACCGGCGTGACCACTACCTGTTTGCCCGGCGCGAAATCGCCTGCCTCCGTGGTGATACGCTTGACGAAATCGAAGGGCCAGGGAACGAATTCGCCGAAAGGCACCAGGTTGACCTTGCTGTATTGCGAAACCAGCCTGCCGTCCGGCGCGATCGCGATGGCGGAATTGAGCGGTGCGCCCTGCGGCGTATGGCCTACCACGCCTACCAGCAGATAGGCTTTGGCGGCCTGCGCCAGGTCGGCCAGGTACGCGCGCAGGCGCGGATCCGCATCGTAGTACAACGGCGCCGGCACCTCCGGCCAGACGATGAGCGAAGGCTGCTCGGCGCCGCCGGTCATGGCAGTGCGCAGCGACAGGGCCGCCAGGTTGCGCTCCATGCGATCGACCGACTCGGGCGTCCATTCGGTATCTTCGGAGACATCCGGCTGCAACAGCACCGCGCTATCATGGCCGCGTTGGGCGTCGGGAAGCGGCGGCAGGAAAATCAGGAAGGGCAGCAACCCGAGCCACGCCAGTTGCAGGCGCGGACGGCGAAGCGCGGCCAGGGCCATGGCAGTGGCCATCGTCATGAAGACGAACGACAGGCCGTAGACGCTGGTGAGGGGCGCCAGGCGCATGGGCAGTCCCATGTTGATGCCGGCGTTGCCGAGCGCCAGCCAGGCGAATCCGAACAGGCCGTGAGTGGCTTCGATGGCCACCCATAGCGCCGCAACCGCGGGGATGGCCCACCAGCGGCGCATCAGGACGCCGGCCAGCAGGGCGAACAGTCCCATGTGCAGGGCTTTGATCAGGCAGAAGAGGGTAAACGCCAGCCACGCGAGGGCGGTGCTGAGGCCGCCGTAGCGGGCCAGCACGTCCTCGATCCAATAGCAGACGCCGAACCAGTAGACCACGCCCGCCACGTGCCCCAGCAGAAAACGGCGCCACGGCCGCGGCTCCCGGGCCACCGCCACCAACAGGGGGGTCAGCGCCACCGGCGCCAGCCAAACCACGTTGAAGCGCGGAAAGCACAGCACCAGCAGGATGGCGCTGACCATCGCCAGGAGATACTTCATGGACGGTCCGGCCGCCGGGCTTCTTCGCTGACCTTGTCCGCCATGTACGAGCTGCGCACCAGCGGACCGCTGAAGACCATTTGAAACCCGATGGACAGGCCGTAGTCGCGGTAGGCATCGAACTGGCGCGGCTCGATATACGCCGCCACCGGCAGGTTGTGGCGCGTGGGACGCAGATACTGGCCGATAGTGGCGACGGCCGTGCCGGCGGCGCGCAGATCGCGCAACACCTCGTGCACTTCCGCCGCCGTCTCGCCCAGCCCGACCATCAGGCCTGACTTGGTCAGGATATCGTGCCGGTACTGCCGGGCAAAATCCAGCACCCGTAGGGATTGCCGGTAATCCGCCTGCGGGCGCACGCGGCGGTAGAGCCGCGGCACGGTTTCGATGTTGTGATTGAACACGTGCGGACCGGCGTCCAGCACGCGCGCCACGGCCACGAGGTCGCCGCAGAAGTCCGGCGTCAGCACTTCGATGCGCGCCGCGGGCAGCGCGCGGCGCACCTGGCGCACGGTCTCCGCGAAGTGGTCCGAGCCGCCATCCGCCAGATCGTCGCGATTCACGCTGGTGATGACCACGTATTGAAGCTGCATGTCGGCGGCCATGCGCGCGACGTTGGCGGGCTCTGCCGGGTCGAGGCGCATGTCCTGCCGGGCGGGCGAGCCCTTGGGCACGGAGCAGAAGCCGCAGCCGCGCGTGCACAGGTTGCCGAGGATCATGAACGTGGCCGCCGCGCGCGCGAAGCATTCGTGAATATTCGGACAGCGGGCCGATTCGCAGACGGTGTGCAGGTTCAATCGGCGGAAGCCGGACTTCAAACGGTGCAGGGCTTCGTGGTGCGTGGCGCTCTTGCGCGCCCACTCCGGCAGGCGCGGATGCGAGGTGCGGATCTGGACCAGGGGATCGGTCACTTCGTTGGTTTTACCACGATCGGTCCGAAACCCAGAAGCTCCAGCTTGGCTTTGTCTTCACCCAGCTTGCCGCGGTCCGTATACGGACCCACCCAGACGCGCTGGTAGCCGCTGGGTCCGGGGGACAGCGTGGTGGGAAATCCTTTTTCCTTGAGCTTGCGTACGGTGGTCTCGGCGGCCGGAGGCTTGAGCGAGGTGACCTGCAGGTACATCTCGTCGCCCGAGGCCTCGACTGGCGCCGCGGCGGGCGGCGCCGCGGGAGGCGTACTCCTGGTTTCCGCCTGCGGCGCGGTTTCGGCCGGCTGTGCCGCTGCCGGCGCCGCGGATTCGTCTTTGACGGGTTCGGATGCGGCCGGGACGGGAGCCTGCGTGGCGGGCGGTTGCGGCCGGCTGTTCACCGGCGGCGTGCCCAGGTCCCGGCTGGCGGCAGCCTGCGGAACCGGCGTGGAGTTTCGCCCCACGATGTAACCCATCACGAAAAACACCGCGAACAGGATGACTACGATGAAAAACCCGCTGAGCAGTTGCTTGTTGCCCAGCACCAGTTCGAATTCGCCAGTTTCGTCGTTCTTCATGGATTATGCCGGTTGGGACGGTCCACTCAGTTTCCCCAGAGCGCGATCTAAAGAAGACAGTATATCGATCGGCAGGGGAAACACAATGGTGGTGTTCTTCTCGGTGCCGATCTCGAGCAGTGTCTGCAGGTAGCGCAACTGGATGGCGACCGGCTGTTCCTGGATCACCTTGGCCGCCATGGCCAGCTTTTCGGCGGCGCTGTACTCGCCTTCCGCGTGAATGATCTTGGCGCGCCGCTCGCGCTCGGCCTCGGCCTGGCGGGCGATGGCGCGAATCATCTGCTCGGCCAGGTCCACCTGCTTGACCTCCACCATGGTCACTTTCACGCCCCAGGGCGCGGTGTGCTGATCCAGGATGGATTGCAGCCGCACGTTGAGCTTTTCGCGCTGGCTCAGAAGTTCGTCGAGTTCCACTTCGCCCAGCACGCTGCGCAGCGTGGTCTGCGCCAGTTGCGAAGTGGCGTAGAGGAAGTTGGCCACCTCCACTACCGCCAGGCGCGGTTCGATGACCCGGAAGTAGATTACGGCGTTCACCTTCACGGTGACGTTGTCGCGGGTGATGACGTCCTGCCCCGGCACTTCCAGAGTGTCCACGCGCAGCGAGACACGCACCATGCGATCGATAGGCGCGAACACCAGGATGATGCCGGGACCCTTCGGGTCCGCCAGCAAGCGGCCCAGCCGGAAGATGACGCCGCGCTCGTACTCGCGCAGGATCTTGATGGAGGAGAGCAAGTACAGGACGACGATGATGATGACGATCGTCGAGAAACTGGTGAAGTCGATCATATGGAGGCTCCGTTCTGCGGGGGCGCCGCTTCTACCGAGAGTTTGAGTTTATCGATCCCAATCACGCGCACGGGAGTGCCGGCCGCCACCGGACCGCTGGCGACGGCGTCCCAGTATTCGCCGCGAACGAATACCTTACCGCCTGGCGAGAGGGACGTGAGGGCGGTGCCGGTTTCGCCCAGCATGGCTTCGCGCCCGGTCACAACTTTGCTCTGCCGCGCGCGCACCACCAGGGAGAGCAGCACCATGGTGATCAGCGAGAAGGGCAGCGCGAGCGCGATGGCGGTGGACAGGTGAATGCGCATCTCCGGCAGCGGGCTGTTGATCAGCATCACCGCGCCCAGGACCATGGAGACCGCGCCGCCGATGCCCAGGATGCCGTGGGTGGCGAACTTGGCCTCCAGGACAAACAGGGCGAACGCCAACAGCAGGAGAGCCGCGCCCAGCCAGTTGATGGGCAGCACGGAGAGCGCGGACAATCCCAGCAAGGCCAGAATGGCGCCGATGATGCCGGGCACGATCAAGCCGGGAGAAGTGAATTCCACGTAGATTCCCAGCGCGCCCAAAACCAGGAGAATGAGCGCGACGTTGGGGTCGGCGATGGCGGAGATGATGCGCTGGCGCAGGTTGCGCTGATAGACGTCGATCGCCGCGCCGCGGGTGTGCAGGACCACGCGCACGCCGTCCAGGCGGGTGATTTCCCGGCCGTCCAGCTTGTCCAGCAGATCCTGGTCGCTGTTGGCCACCAGTTCGATCAGGTGATTGTCGAGCGCCTCCTTGTCGGTGAAGGACTGGCTTTCGCGGATGGCCTTCTCGGCCAGCGCGCTGTTGCGCCCGCGTTTGACCGTGATGCTGCGCAGTTCGGCGGCGGCATCGTTTTCGATCTTCTGCTTCATGACCGCGTCGACCTCGCCGCCCATCACCACCGGATGCGCCGCGCCGGTATTGGTGCCCGGCGCCATGGCCGCCACATCCCCGGCCTCCAGAATGAAGAATCCGGCGGAGGCGGCGCGCGCGCCGCTGGGCGTCACGTAAGTCACCACCGGCATGGGCGCCGCCACGATGGCTTCGATCGATTGACGCATCGCGTCCATCAGACCGCCCGGCGTGTTGAGGCGCACCAGCAGCACGGAGTCGCCATCCTGTTTCGCCTGGGCGATGGCGTGCGAGAGAATCTCCACGGTCACCGGATGGATCATTCCATCCACGTCCACCGCCAGCACCCGCGGAGCTGCCTGCATGCTCGCCGCGGTGAGCGCCAGCAGAATCGGACCTACGTATCGCGATTGCACGGCTAACATTAATATACCTCCATCGGGTGACCACTGTCCGAAAGCACACGCCTATTGCGAAACGCAATGGAATTAATAAAAACTTTTTTCGGTATCAGGTGTGAAGTCTGATAAAATTAGGTCATCTAGTTTTGAAGTTCTAGGGAGAGAAATACCTAACTATGGCAACACGAAGAAGTACCAGCCAGCCTGGAGTAACTTCCGGCGCCGCCTCCGCGCGCGCCAAAAGTCCCGTAACGCGCAAGCACAGGAACTCCGCTGCCGAAGAGAGATCCGAGAGTGCCATGGCGCCCGCATCCAGCCTCGTAGAATCTTCCCTGCCTGCGCCTTCGTTCGATGAAATCGCTCAACTCGCATACTCCTATTGGGAGGCACGCGGCTATCAAGGTGGGTCTCCCGAAGACGATTGGCTGCGCGCCGAGCGGGAGTTAGTTTCTACTCAGACCATGACGGTCAGCCACTAACCAGCGATCCGGTTCGCAAGAACTACGCTAAGTCGCGTCACTTCTAATTTTGGACAAAATGTCCTGAGGACACTGCGCGGATGTGTGTGTCACTTGTACTTGCGCAGGACAGCTAATAGCCGTCCCTGGATTTGTACGTCCGCGGCCGGCACGACGATGGGCGCCAGTGCGGTGTTGGCCGGCTGCAGCCGGACCTTGCCCGCCGGCTCGCGGTAGAGTCTCTTGAGCGTGGTCTCCGTTCCCCCCACCAGCGCCACCACGATGTCGCCGTCGTGGACTTCGCTGGTACGTTCCAGCAGCACCATGTCGCCATCGCAAATGTGATCGTCGATCATGGAGTCGCCGCGCACCTCCAGGGCGAACGTGTCGGGGTGGCCGGCGAAATCGGCGAAGCTCAGGGTGGCGCGATTTTCTACAGCTTCCACCGGACGGCCGGCGGCGATGCGGCCCAGCAACGGCACCGTGAGAGCCGCGGCGTCCCGCTGCCGCCGGTTCTCCTGCACATATTTCGGCCCCAGCTCCAGCGAGCGGCTGTGGTTGAAGCTGCGCTTCAGGTAATTCTTGGCGGTCAGCGCGGAGATGTGCTTGTGCACGGTGGCGAGCGAGGCCAGGTTCAGGCCGTGGGCCAGCTCTTCGTAGCTGGGACTGTAGCCGTTTTCCTCGACAAATGAGGCAATCAGATCGAGCACTTGCTTTTGCCGGCGGGTCAGTGCCATGGGCGGCGCTCCTCTCAGCTCTTATTGTGGGCGAAGAAAAAGGGAAAAGCAAGCGCGCCGAAGACAATTTCACGCTACGATAGGAGAGAACCCCGCCTGAAGCGCCCATGCCAAACGGAACTGCATCGATTCGCAACATCGCCATCATCGCCCACGTGGACCACGGCAAGACCACGCTGGTGGACGCCATGCTCAACCAGAGCGGCATCTTCCGCGAAAACGAAGTCCACGTCGAACGGGTGATGGATTCCAACGCGCTCGAACGCGAGCGCGGCATCACCATCCTGGCCAAGATCACCGGCGTCCGCTACCAGGGCGTGAAGATCAACATCGTGGATACGCCGGGCCACAGCGATTTCGGCGGCGAGGTGGAGCGGGCCCTGAAGATCGTGGACGGCGTCATGCTGCTGGTAGACGCCAGCGAAGGGCCGCTGCCGCAGACCCGCTACGTGCTCTCGAAAGCGCTGGAGGCCAAGCTGCCGCCGATCGTGGTGATCAACAAGATCGACCGGCCGGATGCGCGCGTGCCCGAAGTACTGAACGAGATTTACGACCTGTTCATCGACCTGGACGCCACGGAGGACCAGCTCGACTTCCCGGTGCTCTACACCATCGCGAAGACAGGCGTGGCGAAGGCCTCCATGGACGACGAGTCCACCAACCTGAAGCCGCTGTTCGACGCGATTCTGCGGCACATTCCGGCGCCCGCCGGCGATCCGCAGGGCGTGCTGCAGATGCTGGTGGCCAACCTGGATTACAGCGATTACCTGGGACGCCTGGCGATCGGGCGGGTGTTTGAAGGTACGCTGCATTTCGGCGACACGGTGGCCATCTGCAAGCTGGACGGCTCGCGGCACGAGACGCGCATCACCAAGCTGTACTCGTTCGAAGGATTGAAGCGCGTGGACGAGACGGTCGGGGAGCCCGGCGCCATCCTGGCGATCGCGGGCGTGGAGGGCATCACCATCGGCGAGACGGTGACCAGTGCGGAAGATCCGCAGCCGCTGCCGCAGGTACAGATCGACGAGCCGACCATCGCCATGACGTTCACCATCAACACGTCGCCGTTTGCCGGCCGCGAAGGCTCTTATGTCACGTCCCGCAATCTGCGCGAGCGGCTGGATAAAGAGCTGCTGACCAACGTGTCGATCCGCGTGGAGGAGATGGGCCACGACACCTTCAAAGTGATGGGGCGCGGCGAGCTGCAGCTGGCGATCCTGATCGAGATGATGCGGCGCGAGAGTTACGAGCTGATGGTGGGCAAGCCGGAGATCCTCACGCGCACGATCGGCGGCAAGGTCCACGAGCCGGTGGAACTGCTGGTGCTGGACGTGCCGGAGTCGTTTTTGGGCGTGGTGATCGAAAAGCTGGGGACGCGCAAGGGCAAGATGGCCAAGATGGTCAATCACGGCTCCGGGCGCGTGCGCCTGGAGTTCGAGATCCCGTCGCGCGGGCTGATCGGGTTGCGCAGCGAGATTCTCACCGACACGCGCGGCACCGCCATCATGAATTCGCTGTTCCACGGATATATCGAGTGGCAGGGCGACATTCCGTCGCGTCCCACCGGATCGCTGGTGGCGGACCGGGCGGGCCAGGCCACCGGGTATGCCATCTTCAATCTGCAGGAGCGGGGCGAGATTTTCGTGAGCCCGGGCGCGGATGTTTACGAAGGCATGATTGTGGGCGAGAACGCGCGGACCAAGGATCTGGACGTGAACATCGTCAAGGAGAAGAAGTTGACCAACATGCGGGCATCCACCGCCGACGAGGCCATCCGGCTGGTGCCGCCGCGGGTGCTCAACCTGGAGCAGGCCATCGAGTTCATCCGCGACGACGAATTTGTGGAAGTGACCCCGCAATCGATCCGGCTGCGCAAGAAGACGCTAAAGGCCAACCAGCGATAGCATGGAAGCGGCGATCTGCGGCAGCGCGAGAATCCGGTCTACCGCGCCGCGCAGGATGGCCTCGTGCGGCATGCCGAAGACCACTGAAGTGGCCTCGTCCTGAGCGATAGTGGCGGCGCCGGCCTGCTTCATTTCGAGCATTCCGGCCGCGCCGTCGTCGCCCATGCCGGTCATGATGATGCCCACCGCGTTCGCCCCGGCATAGCGCGCCGCGGACCGGAACAGCACGTCCACCGACGGGCGATGCCGGGAGACCAGGGGACCGTCGCGGATATCGACGAAGTACCGCGCGCCGCTGCGCTTCAACAGCAGGTGATGGTTGCCGGGGGCGATCAGGGCGCGGCCGCGCAGCACGGTGTCGTTGCGTTCGGCTTCCTTCACTTCGATGCGGCAAAGACCGTCCAGGCGCTGGGCAAAAGCGCGGGTGAACATCTCGGGCATGTGCTGCACGATCACGATCCCCGGCGCGTTGGCGGGTAGCACTTCGAGGAAGGCGCGCAGCGCCTCCGTGCCGCCGGTGGACGCCCCCACGACCACAACCTTCTCCGTGGTTTCGAGCATGGCGCTGGTGGGGCGCGACAGGATGGCGTCCGCGGTGAGTTTGGGTTCCACGGTGCGCGTCCCTCCGGTGTGCACGCGCGCGCCGGCGGCGGCCTTGACCGCCTCGCAGATGGTCACGCGGGCTTCTTCCAGGAACTGGCGGCTGCCCAGCCGCGGCTTGGTGATGATCTCCACGGCGCCGTATTCCAGGGCCTTCAGGGTGCTCTGCGCGCCCTCCTCGGCCAGGCTGGAGCAGATGACCACCGGGATGGGGTGCTGGGTCATGATCTTGCGCAGGAACGTCAGGCCGTCCATGCGGGGCATCTCGATATCCAGCGTGATGACATCCGGCTCCTGTTCGGCGATGCGCTCGGCGGCGATGAAGGGATCGGCGGCGGTGGCCATGACCTCCAGCATGGGGTCCAGCGACAGGATCTGGCTCAGGGTCTGGCGCACCAGAGCCGAATCATCCACGATCAGGACCTTGATGGTTTCCTTTGCCATAACTCACGCTCCGCATTCGCGCGCCGGCGCCGCATTACGGTAGTACCGCTCCTCGGCCGGGCCCGCGTTTCCCAGGCGCCGCACCAGCACCTCGCCGGTGCTGGTGTCGAAGTAGATGGCGCGGCCGCGCGTGCCGCCCAGGTCCGAGGCCACCACCGTCAGGCCTTCATACGCGAGCGTCTCCAAGGCGACTTGGCAGTTCAAAGCTCCCACCGTCGGTTTGGCGGGCGCCCACCCGGGCAGCGACAGGACATCGGCACCGCCGAAGAGCTTCACCTCGATCTCGTGCCGGAAGGCCCCCAAGGCATCGCACTGTTTCGCCAGGTAGCGGATGCTGAAGTCCACATAACGGTGGCCATCCGGAGAGACCGTTCCTTGCGGGCAGCGCGGCAGAGCCCCATGGCAAAGGGCGCCGGCGCCCAGCCGGGGGATCCAAAACGTGGCGCTCACACAGGAGCCGAGAATCGTCTGCAGGATCGCCGGACTGCGCGCCAGGTGGAGTTCCCCGGGCGGTACGCGAATTTCAGGCAGTTCCGCCATCACGCCGCCTTCCGGTAGACCGCCGGCCCGGCCGAGACCAGCGGCAGGTCCATGCTCTGGAGCGACTCGGAATGTCCGGCGAAGAAATATCCGCCCGGCGCCAGTTGCCGGGTGAGCTTCTCGAGCAGGCGAATCTGCGTCGGCCGGTCGAAGTAGATGATGACATTGCGGCAGAAGATCACCTCCGGCGTCTCGGACATGCGGTAGTCCGCGTCCATGAAGTTCAAACGCCGGAACTGGATTTTCGCGCGCAGCTCCGGCACTACGCGCACCAGGTCCGACCCGGGGTCCCGGCTGCGCATCAGGTATTTCTTGCGGCAGGCGGGCGGCACGGGCCGCACGGCTTCGGAGCGGAAAATGCCGGTGCGGGCTTTGTCCAGCACCGCGGTGGAGATGTCGGTCGCCAGGATGCTGAAACCGAAGCCGGCGCGGTTTTGGGCGTATTCGTTCAGGACCATCGCCAGGGTGTAAGGCTCTTCTCCGGTGGAACAGCCCGCACTCCAGACCAGGACGTTCCGGTTGGCGCCCCGGCGCATCTCCAGATCCGGAAGCGCCTTGGCGACCAGGTAGTCGAAATGATCGGGCTCGCGGTAGAAGTCGGTCTTGTTGGTGGTCACCACGTCGATCATGTGGACCAGTTCCTGCGTTCGGCCCTCCCGCGAGAACACGTAGTCGCAGTAGGCCGCTGAAGAAGGGAAGCTCAACTCGCGCAACCGGCGCTTGAGGCGGATCTCCAGCATAGTCTTTTTCTCCCGGCCCAGGTTGATGCCGGATTCGGCGCGGATCAGGACCCGGAGACGGTCGAAGTCCGCGGCGGACAGGCTGTCGTTAGCGTTCTCCATAGTTCGGCAGGCGGGGCGCGGCGCGCCCCGCCTCGGGTTCAGACGCTGGCTTCGGCCAGGGAGCCGGCCAGTTCGGTGCCGCGCACGGCCGACAACTCGTCGGCCGAGAATACGCGGTCGATATCCAGAATCATGATCAACTGGCCGTCGCGCTTCCCCACGCCGCGAATGAAATCGGTGCGGATGTGGGTGCCGATGCGGGGCGGCGGCTGAATGTGTTCGGGTTCGAGGTCGATCACCTCTTCCACCGAATCGGCCAGCGCGCCAATGATGTTGGACTCGTCATCCACCACCATCTCCACGACGACGATACAGGTGTTGACGGTCTTCTCCGTCTTGGACATGGCAAAGCACAGGCGCAGATCGACCACGGGGACGACGTTGCCGCGCAGGTTGATGACGCCGCGCATGAAGTCCGGCGTCCGCGGAATCTTGGTGATGGTGGTGAAGTCCAGCACCTCCCGGACTTTGGCGACGTCGGTCGCGAAGACCTCGTCCCCCAGCCGGAAAGTGAGGTATTGCCGGGTATCGGTTATTTCGGTCACGCTCATAGTCGGATTCCTTTCGCAAGGCCGCGACCGGGCGCGCAATCCGCGAGGACACGCGCCCCGCCGCCTAATAGCGTTCGAACTCCTTGTCCATGTGGTCGCCGGCGTCTTTCATCTTCAAGGCGACGCCCGGCTTGACGGGCGCCTTGGCGGGCGCGCTGGAATGGGAAACGGCTTCGCGCAGCTTGGTGATGGAATGCGCGGCCGGCTTGGCGGGCGTCGTATGCGCGGCCGGCTTCTGGCCGGTGTCGCTGGTGCGGAAGAAGCCCAGCGCGGTCATCAACTGATCGGCCTGGGCGGTGAGCTCTTCGGTGGTGGACGCCATCTCTTCGGAGGCCGAGGCGTTTTGCTGGATCACTTTCTCCAGTTGCTGCAGGGCCTGGTTGATCTGCTCCGCGCCGGTGTCCTGCTCCTTGCTGGCGGCCGTGATCTCCTGCACCAGCTCGGCGGTCTTCTGGATATCCGGCACCAACTTGTCGAGCATCTCGCCGGCCTTTTCGGAGACCTTCACCGTGGTGCCGGACAACTGGTTGATTTCGCCGGCGGCCTTCTGGCTGCGCTCCGCCAGCTTGCGAACCTCCGCGGCCACCACCGCGAAGCCCTTGCCGTGCTCGCCGGCGCGCGCCGCTTCGATGGCGGCGTTCAAGGCCAGCAGATTGGTCTGCCGCGCGATCTCTTCGATGATCGAGATCTTGTTGGCGATTTCCTTCATGGCCGCCACCGCCGCCAAAACCGACTTGCCGCTCTCCTGCGCGTCTTTGGCCGATTTGGTGGCGATTCTCTCGGTCTGCTGGGCGTTATCGGCATTCTGCTTGATGTTGGAAACCATCTCCTCCATGGAAGAGGAGGCCTCCTCGGCCGAAGCGGCCTGCGCGCTGGCGCCGTTGGATACCTGCACGGAAGAGGTGCTGATGGCCTGGCTGGCGGAAGCCACTTCCCCGGCGATACTGCGGATATCGCTCACCGTGCGGGTCAGGCCCGCCACCATGCTGATGAGAGCCTGCATCAGTTTGTCGTGCACGGAGCGCTCGCGCACGGCCACGGTCAGGTTGCCCTGGGCGATCTCGGTGGCGGCGTGGGTCACATCCTCCATGGCGCCGATGAGCGCGTTCAGGTTGTTCTTGATGGTGTTGAACTCGCCGTGATAGCTGTCGGTGATCTGGGGCGGCAGGTCCCCCTTGCTGATACGGTCCACGTAATTGGCCGCCACGTTCAGCGGCGCGATGACGGCGTCGAGCACGGCGTTGACCCCGCGCACGATCTCGGCATAGGCTCCCTGGAACTGTTCCACGTTGCCCCGCTCCGCCAGCTTGCCGTCCTTCGCCGCGCCGGTCAGGCGGCCCAGTTCTTTCTGCAAGCTCTGCAAAACGATGCCGACGTTGTTGACGGCGACCTTCATCTTCTCGTGGTCGCCCTTGTAGGTCTGGGCGATCAGCTCGTCGATCTTGCCGTTGGAGATTTGCGCCAGGATGCGGTTGCCCTCGCCGATGGGCAGCAGGATCGCATCCAGCATCTCGTTGACACCCTGGATCAGTTCGCGGTGCATGCCGTTAAAAACCTT
>DATJYO010000019.1:0-146687 GCA_035499555.1 Bryobacteraceae bacterium | reverse complement strand
TCGTAGAGCGTCACGTTCTTGTAGTCGCGCTGGATCAGGCGCCCGCTGGGCGTGTAGAAATGCGCGGTGGTGAGGGCCAAGCCGGTATTCTCCGACAGCGGATAGACGGTTTGCACCAGGCCCTTGCCGAAGGTGGTCTCGCCCAGAATCCAGGCGCGGTCGTGATCCTGGAGAGCGCCGGAGACGATCTCGGCGGCCGAGGCGGAGGAGCCGTTCACCAGCACCACGATCGGGTAATCGTGGCCGTGATTGCCGTTGCGGGCGGTGTAGACTTTTTCGGGCGAACTGCGGCCGCGATGGGAGACGATGGTCTGGCCCTTGGCCAGGAACTTGTCGGCCACCGCCACGCCCTCGTTCAGCAAGCCGCCGGGATTGCCGCGCAAATCGAGCACCAGCCCATGAATATTATTCTCGCCGAGCTTATCCAAGGCGGCCTGCAGTTCTTTGCCGGTACTTTCGTTAAACTGCTCGATCATGACGTAGGCGATGCCGGGTTTCAGCCAGATGGCGTCCTTCACGCTGCTGCGATTGATCTCGTCGCGGGTTACGGTGAACGTCAAGGGGGTGGCGCTGCCCTCACGGGAGACCTCGATGGTCACCTGGGTGCCGCGGGGGCCTTTCAGCAGGTCGGCTACTTCCGTAGTACTGAGGTTATCGGTGGGCTTATCATTAACCTTAGTAATAATGTCGCCGGGCCGAAGTCCGGCTTTGTAGGCGGGCGAGCCGGCGAACGGCGCGACCACCACGGTCTTGCCGTTAAAGGGGCGGACCTGCATGCCGACGCCGAAGTAGTGGCCCTTCTGGTCCTCCCGCAGGAGTTGGTAATCGCGTGGATCGAAGAAGTTGGAATGCGGGTCGAGGGTGCGCAGCATGCCCGGTATGGCGCCCTTGTAGATAGCCTTATCGGGATCGACCTTATCGGCGAAATTCTCTTCCACCAGGCCGTAAGCGGTAGTGAAGGATTTCAAACCGGCGCCGATTTCATCGCCGTCGCTGCCGGCGGTAGCGGCCGCGTGGACTTGCGGCCCGAAAACCCCGCCGAGCAAGGAACATAAGAAGATAACCGCCAGAAACAGAAAAAACGACCGGCGCTTTTGAGGCATCCAGGAATCCATCCTTAGCTTGAGTATACCTTAACCTAATGATTGGACGCGGCAGCCGAGCGTTGGGTTCGCCGCGGATGCCGGCGGACCTATCGAAACTGGGGCGGGGCCTGCTTGAGGGCGTCCGCGAGGGCGGCCTTGTAAAGGGGGTTATCCGGTTCGCGGCGCACGGCATCGCGCAGTTCGGCCAAGCCTTCCTTCCAGCGGCCCAGACGTAACAGCGCGATGGCGTAGTTCACCCGTATCCCGACATGATCGGGCAAGGCGGCCAGGGCGGCGCGGTACTTTTCCGCGGCGCCTTGCAGATCGCCTGCCTTTTCGAGCGCGGCGCCCTGGTTGTTCAACTCCAGGCCGGTGACCAGATCCTGGTCGTCGCGGTCCTTGTGGTGCAGGAGTTCGCCGAGCTGCTTCTTGACCTCGTCGGCCTGGGCAGGCTGGCCGTCCTCGCGGAGAGCACGCTGGAGACTGTAGAGCGTAGTCTGGTTCTGGGGGTCGAGGCGGGCGGCTTCCTGCAGGTGCAGAACCGCCTGGTGCGGCTGGTGTTGCGCCAGGTAGAGCGAGCCCAGGCGGGTTTGGGCGACGGAGTCTTGGGGCGCGAGCGAGACGGCGCGTTCCAGGGCGGCGAGGGCGCCCTTGTCGTCCATCAGGGTCTTACGCGCATCGCCCAGGTCCGACCACGCCTCGGCGTAATCCGGACGCCGGGAGACAGCGAGCTGCAACTGCGCCGCGGTATTGGTGACGTCTTCCTGCTCGGCGTAGACTTTGGCGCGCATGTAATGCGCGTAAGCCGCGTCGCGCTGCCGGCCCAGCAAGGCGATGGCGCGGTCCAGGTGTTGCGCGGCGGCCTCCAATTCGCCGGCCGCCACCAGCAGCGCGCCCAGATTTACGCGCGCGGGGGCGAACTTGGGATCGAGCGACACGGCCTTTTCGAACAACGAGCGGGCCGCGGCGGTGTCGCCAAAGGCGTTATAGGCTTCGCCCAAGGCGTTGTGCGCCTCGGCCGATTGCGGCCGGAGGCGCAGGGCTTCCTTCAGTTGGGCGATCGCGCCGTCGCGGTCGCCGGCCTCCTGGAGCACGCTGCCGAGCAGCAGGCGGGCGGAGGCATTCTGGGGATCGGCGGCGATAATCTCTTTCAACACGCGCAGGGCTTGCGGGCGGTCGCCCTTGGCGAGCAGGCTCCAGGCATCCTCGACGGCAGGATGTTGGGCGGCCCAGGCGGCCGCGCCGAGCAGCAGGATCGTCCAACGAAACCTCATGCCTTGAATTTCTCCATCCTGGTGATGCCTTGGCCTTCGGTGACGTGGACCAGGTGATCCGCGGCCACGCCGGCGAGTTTCTCGACCTGTCCCAGGGGCCAGCGGATTTCCAGATCCACCGTGGCGGCGGTTCCCAGTCCGAAATGCAGGCGGTGTTCGGAGCAGGAGAGATACGACGATTGGCCCAGCACCTCCTGCGCCTGCACGTGACTGCCATAGCGGGCTGTGACGCGGGCGCCGATCGCGCTACGGTTCGACTTGACCCCGGTGAGCTTCACCTTGATCCAGCGATAGGGGCCGGTGACGTCGTTGCGCAGCAGGGAAGGCGGCTCATTGTGATTGACGATCAGAACATCCACATCGCCGTCGTTATCGAAATCGCCGATCACGCAGCCGCGGCTCGAATGCAGGGCATCCACGCCGGGGCCGGCCACGCCCATCAGCTCCTCAAAGCGGCCGCCGCCGAGGTTGCGGAAGATGACGCGCGGCGTGAGATAGTTATCGCGCACTTCCGGGTAGATGCCGCCGGTGACCCAGAGAATATCCGGACTGCCGTTGTTGTCCAGATCGGCGACGACTATCCCCCAGGTGACATAGCGGGTCTCGACGGCCAGGCCCGCGCGCAACGTCATATCGCTGAAATCGCCTTTCCCGTTGTTGATGTAGAGCGCGGGCGTGTCGGCGGCGAAGTGAGTTTTGATGATGTCCAGACTGCCGTCGAGCCGGAAGTCGCCGATGCCCAGTCCCATGCCGGCCTGTTCCATGCCGTCGTCGCTCAGGGCCACGCCGCGCTCCAGTCCCTGCTCGGTGAAGGTGCCGTCGTGGTTGTTATGAAAGAGCAGGCTGGGGGTGGAGTCGCAGGCCAGGTAGATATCCGGCCATCCGTCGTTGTCGAAATCCGCGGAGGCGACCGTAAGTCCATAGCCGCCGTCCAGTTTGCCGATTCCGGAGGGTATGGTGACGTCGGTGAAGGTGCCGTCGCCATTGTTGTGGTACAGGCTGTGACGGCCGTAGAGCAGGCCGCGGGGCCCGCAGAAGACGTTCTGGAAGTTGCAGGTCTTGGAGACGCCGGCGCGCGGAACCGTTTCCAGATCGAAGGCCAGGTAGTTGGAGACGAACAGGTCCAGGCGGCCGTCGCGATCGTAGTCGAGGAAGGTACACCCGGAGCCGAAGCGCGGCTTGGCGTTCCACAGGCCCGCTTCCTGCGTGATATCGGTGAAACTGCCGTCGCCGTTGTTGCGGTAGAGAGCGTTCTGGGGCCATCCGGTGAGGAACAGGTCGTCGAATCCGTCGTTATTGAAATCGCCGACCGTTACGCCGTACTGATAGCCGGTGCGGAACAGGCCGGCCTTTTCGGTCACATCGCTGAACGTGCCGTCGCGGTTGTTGCGGTAAAGACGCGCCGAAGCATCCGGCGGCGGATCGCCGAAGCGGGAGCCGGTGAGGACCAGGATATCGAGCCAGCCGTCGTTGTCGTAGTCCAGGAACGCCGCGCCGCAACTCATGGCTTCGATGACATAGTCGGCCTTGGCGGGATGTCCGCAGATGACGGGCCGGTGGAGTCCGGCCTGGGACGCAACGTCGGTGAAGCGGGCGTGAAACGGGAGTCCGGAGGGCCTAGCGCGGGGCGCCGCCGTGACGCCGCGGGAAGCCATGCCTTGTCCCGGCGTCGACTGCGCGAGGGCGCGGACGCCCGGCACGGCCAATAAACCGAGCAGGCTGCGGCGGGTCAGGCGAAGCATACCGGAATTATGAGGTCCTATTATTCAGTATATTCAGCGGGCGCGGAATCCGCAGGTTTTCCGCGCGCGGAGCTTCTTGCGATCGGGCACACAAAAAAAACGGCGGCGGGAGTGACCCGCCGCCGATAGTTGGGAACGTTGCCTGTAGTTGCGCAGTTACCAAATCAGTTTGAAGCCCAGTTCCACCTGGCGCCCGGTGTTGAAGGCGGCGGACGCCCCCTGGGATCCGAATGTGCCGCCGGGCGAACCCTGGTACAAGGCCTTGCCGAAGTTGGAGTCGAGGACGTTGGTATCCGGGTCGCCGCGGTTCAAATTGTTCAGCGTGTTGTAAGCCGTCATCTTGAGCTGGGCCTTGACCCGCTCGACGATGTGGAAGTCCTTCACCAGACTGGTGTCCAGATCCCAGAAATGCGGACCGGTCAGACAGTCATACTGGATCGGATTGGTGCGCAACACATAGGTATTCGCCGGGATGGGCGAGAACACGGAGGTGTTGAACCAATGTCCGGGGGTAGGATTCGAGAGGCAGGGATTGCCGTTGACGAGCAGGTTCCCGAAGTTCGGGAAGTCGCCGGAGATGTACTGGAACACGGGGGTGATCTTCCAGCCGCCGACCAGGGCATCCAGCGCCCTGGGCGCGTCGCGCAAATAGGTGCGGCCCTTGCCGAACGGAAGCTCGTAAGTGCCGGCGATATTCATGCGGTGGCGGGGCTGGTTGCTGTCCTGCCACTGGAAGGAGTTGTCGTAGTAAGTCTGGTCGTTGAAGTTATTGATCTGAGACCTCTCCCGCGTGTACACATACGTGAAGAGGAAGTTGAAGCCCTTGGTAAAGGCCTTCTGACCCTTCAACTGGAGCTGGTTATAGCGCTCGCCGGAGCAGCACACGCCGATCTCGTACAGCGGGCCGTACTGCGGGCGCGGCACCAGCAGCGAGGTCAACGGAATGGTGGGCTGGTAATAATACGGACCGTTCATCACCGTGGTGTTCAGGTAGTGGTAGAACGGATTTGCCACCGTGGCATTGCTGAGGGCGCTGTAGTTGCTGGCGAACTGCTGCAGAATGCTGGGATTGATCGCATTCAGTTCCTTCGTATATTGCTGGTGGCCGATGTTCAGGAAGTAAGTGACCGAAGCCACGAAGCCGCCGGGCAACTGGCGCTGGAAGTTGAAATTGAAGCGGTCGTTGTACGCCTTGGTCAGGTTCTGCGGATACCACAGCAGATTCTCGCCGCCCAGTCCGATGTACTTACCCAGGGCTTTGCCCGCCTCGGGACCGAAATTGGGAAGCAGCGGGTTGGTGGCGGAGAAGGGACTCGAGAGGGTCGCCTGCGGCACGCCGCTGGCCAGGGGCGCCACATTCTGATAACCGGTCATGCCGAAGAACGGCGGCTCGAGGAAGTTAATATCTTCGAAGCCGGAGATCGGCGCGGCCGTGAAGTTGTACTCCGTCGGGATGACGTAGCGGGCGTAGCCGACGCGCAGCGCGGTCTTATCGTCGATGCGGTAAGCCAACCCGATGCGCGGCGCCAGCGCCAGCTTGGGCGCGTTCCACATTCCGGGGTGGCCCCCGCTGGTGAACTGCCAAGCCCCGGTCCATTGATAGAAGCTGCTGCCGCCTACCAGATCGAGAGCCTGTTGCGGCATTACCGGAGGACTGGACTGGATTTCGCTAATCGGCGCGGTCAGGTCCATGGCTTGGGAGAGCAGGTGGGCGGAATCGTGCCAGGCGGTCTCATACTCGTCGCGCAGACCCATGTTGATGGTGAGCCGCTTGGTCACCTTCCAGTCGTCCTGGAAGTAGATGCCGTAGAAGTTGGTGATAGGGTTCGGTACGCCGCCGCCGACGACCTCGGTCGAAGGATCGAGAACGCCCATCAGGAAGCTGGCGTATTGATCGCCGTAGATAGCCGTATTGGGATTAGTCGGCGTATCCGCGGTGCCGGCCGCATTGAACTGGAACTGGGTGGTGTTGGAGACGTACACCGGGCCCCAACTGCGGCGATACTCGAAGCCGGCCTTCAGGTAGTGCGAGCCGCGCTGTTGCGAGATCTTGCCGTTAAAGGAGTAGCCCTTGGGCCGCTGGTCCCAATAGAATCCGCGGCCGCCGAATACGCTGCCGCCGATGTTCAGGGACGGATAGTAAATCGGCACGCCGGGGGAGTTGACCTGGTAGGGTTCGTACCAAGTATTATTGGGCCAGAATTGGGCGTTGCCGTCGGACCCCAGGCTGGGTGAAACATAGGCATCCACCACGTCGTGATAATCGCCGTGGAAATCGACGACCGTAGTGGGGTTGACGGTCCAGATTACGTCCGCCGCGGCCTGGTCGGCATTGCGCAGGGATCCGGTCGGCACATACAGCGGCGATTTGTTGGGCGTCGGATTAGAGTAAATATCGGTGGTGTGGTAACGGCCCCAGCGGCCGAAGACCTTCCATTTGTCATTCACGTTCCAGTCGCCACGGTCGGCCAGGTTGTAGTAATGCCAGGCGTCGGTGTAGCCGTACTTGAAGTTGTTGACACCGGTGATGTTGTCGCCGGCGTTGTTGGGCGCCCAGAAGTCATGCATGAACTGCACGGCCAGCGGGTCCATGCGGTTGCCGGGAATGACATTGCCGGTGAACGGCGTACGGGTAACCGTGCCGTTGGCATTGATCACCGTGGAATACGGATCGAAGATGGTGCGCAGCATGGCATTCCCGTTCTGGATGCCATAGGACTGCGAGAAGTTCCCCTGCGCCTCGAGGGTGGTCGGCAGCGTCACGATATAGTCGGAAGGCGCGCCCTGTTTCCAGTATTCCATCGAGAAGAAGTTGAAGATCTTATTCTTCTTGATGGGGTTCCCCAAGGTGCCGCCAAAGATGTGCTGGCGGGTGGGGTTGCTGCTGAGAACCGTGCGGTCGGCCTCGGCGTTCAGCCACGGGTAGCGGCCCAGATAAAAGGCATCGCCATGCCAATCGTTGGTGCCGGCCTTAGTGGTCATGGTAATGATGCCGCCGGCGCTGTGTCCGGACTCGGCATCGACGCTGTTCTGGGAGACAATCACTTCCTGCACGGCATCCATGTTGGGCGGATAGCTGAATTTGTGCCCCATGCCCACCGGGCTGCCGTCGATCTGCAGATCGTTCTTCAGGTTGGTGTCACCGCCCAGATCGACGCTGTTGGCGGACCAGGAGAGGAACGGCAGCACTTCACCGCGCGTGTTGATGGCTTCGGGAGCCAGCAACGTCAGCTTAAATGGGTTGCGGTCGTAGCGCGGCGTCTCGGCGGCCATGGTGGAGTCGATGGTCAAGTCCTGATTGCTGGTGTTGAACTGGACATCGGCAGGAGTTTCCTGCACCGTGATGCTTTCGATGACGGCGCCTGGTTTCAACGATATGTTGACCGTGACATCGCCGCGGGTTTGAACGACGATATTTTCCTGGATGAACTTAGTGAACCCTTGCATTTCGACCGTCATTGTGTAGTTGCCAGGGTCCACCAGGTCAAACAGATAAAGACCGGTGTCGCTGGTCTGACGAACCACGCGCACACCAGTGTTAACGTTCTGCAGTGCCACCGTCGCGCCGACCACCACGGCCTGCGACTGGTCAGTGACAATGCCTTCAATGCGTCCGCGGTAGTCCTGAGCCAGGCCGGGAAACGCGAATAGCAGAAGCAGTAGGATGCTCAACCCCAATGCGGGGGCTAGATTTCGTCTCATATTGTGAAAGACCCCTATCGATCTCAAGACAAACCAAAGTCTTTCAAACGCGCGGGCCTGGAAAGACACAAACCATGCCCACGACTGTTTGCCTAGGCGGATCGTACGGCGGGGACTAGTTCGAATCAAGGGGAAGCCCTGTGTTTGCCCGCGGCGATACACGTGAATTCACGTGAATCGATCAATGCAATCAATGCGTTGGGGAACCGGATCGGGTGCTTGCCTGGAATCGGGGCGTGCCCGGTAGTATAATCGGCTGGGGATTAATCAGGCCCGAAATTGCAGGAAATCACTTGAGCGAATTACGGCAGCATTCCGATCTCGCGGCCGTTACGCCTGAGGACGAACGGTGGGCGCTGGTGCGCCGCGTAGCATCCAGCCGGCAACTGGGGAAGGCATCGCAGCTTCGCGAGATTCTGTTGTACATCTGCCGGCGCGCGCTCGATGAAGGCGCCGGTTCCGTCACGGAGCAGGAAATCGGATGCAAGGTGCTGGGCCGGCGGCCGGACTTCAACCCGAACGAAGATAACATCGTGCGCGCGCAGGTCCGGCACCTCCGCCAGAAGCTGGAAGACTATTTCGCCTTGGAAGGAGCGGAAGAACCGCTGATCCTCACTATTCCCAAAGGGGGATATATCCCGCATTTCGAGGCCCGGCCGGCGCCCGAGGCGGCCGCCAAAGGCAGCCGGCGGCCAAGCCGGGCGATGCTGCTGGGGGTAGCCGCGGCGGGCGTGATCGTGATTGCGGCATTGCTCGCGATCTGGCAGCGGCAGCAGGCGCAGCGGCACGGTTTGTCCGCAAGCGAGGCGACCCAGCGCGCCAACGATCCGCTCTGGCAGAAGATCTTCGTTCCGGGCCGGGAGACCAGCATCGTGATGTCGGACACCTGCATGGTGATGCTGCAAGACATTCTGGATGTCGATGTTTCCCTGACGGACTACTTAAGCGGCGGCTATCCCGAAAAGCTGATGGGGACGGTTGCGGATCCCAAGCTGCGCGCCGCCCTCAAACTGATTGCGGCACGGCAATACACCAGTCTGGGAGACGCGACCACGGCCACCCGTCTGATGGAGCTGAGCCACCGCTACGCGGCCCACACCGTGATCCGGTATTCGCGGCATATCAGCGTTCGCGAGTTCAAGGCCGAGAACTTCATCCTGATCGGCAGCCGGCGGGGCGTGCCGTGGGTGCAGCTTTTCGAGCCCCGCCTGAACTTCGCGATGGAAGAGGATCGCCAGACCCGGCGCTATCATTTTCGGAACCGGAGCCCGATTGCGGGCGAAGAGGCGGTCTACGGTCCCGCCAGCGCGGGCGCGGATGCGGTAACGTACGCGGACATTGCGCTGCTGCCGAACCTGGCCGCCACGGGGCACGTGCTGCTGCTGATGGGCATCGACATGGCGGCCACGGAGGCGGCCGGCGAACTGGTAGCCGGCGCGGACTTCCCGGCGACGGTGAGCCGGCTGCTGGCCTCACGCACGGGAAAGTCTCCGGCCTCCGCAGTCGAGATTCTGATCCAGGCCAAGGCGGTGGGCGGGACCACGGGAGATGCCAAGGTGGTAGCCTACCGGCTGCTCGACTGATTCAGCGGCGGGCGGTCTGCGTATGGCCGAGAAAAGCGAGCTGGCGCCGGGCGCCGATGTGATTGGGATCGTCATGCAGCGCCGCTTCGAGTTCGGACCTGGCTTGCGCCGCTTTTCCCTGCCCCAGATAGCCTAAGGCCAGTAGAAAGTGGGCATGAGCGGTGCGGGAGGACGCGCCGGAGGCGGCGCCGAACTTGGCGAAATAGTCCACCTCGAAGCTTTGGAGCGAGTTTTCGCCGGTGCGGACCAGTAGGTCGTAGATCTGGACCGCCTCGCTGCGGCTGCCGAGCGCCTCGTAGGCGCGAGCTTTGTACCAGGAAGTCTCGGCGCTCTCGTCGGACCATCCCCGGCGCCGCCCGCGCCGCGCGCCGGTTTCGGCTACGGCCTGCTGCAGCGCCGTTTTGGCGGCGGCCGGGCTGTTCAGTTGTTTCTGAGTTTCCGCGATCGCAAAGTACGCTTCGGCCGCCCGGCCGCCGTCGATGGGACGGCCCACAGCCAGATTTTCCGGATACTCCAGGGCAGCCTGGTAGTCCTTTAAGGCCTCCCGATACTGGCCGGCGCGGAAGAGACCGTCGCCGCGGAGCAGGTGCGCATCCACCCAGGAATCGTGCAGCGCGTTCTCGCCGCCTTCCCAGACATTGAAATGACGGCTGGCCAGCAGTTTCAGAGCTTCGCCGTACTTTCCGGCCAGCACGTTCAGGGCGACAAACCGTCCCATCGCGTCATCGCGTTCCGCAAAAGCCTTGGGATAGCGGGCGAACTCGGCGAGCCGGTCCGCGGCCGGGACGCGGGCGCCCTCCCAGATCTCGTCCTGCTCCACCACGAATCGCGGATCGGGATCGAGCGATACGGCTTTGGCGATACTGGCCTTGGCTTTGCCATAATCGCGCTGGACGCGGGCGTAGGCGAAGGCCAGGTTGCGGTGCACCAGGGCGAAGCCGGAATCGAGCGCGGCGGATTTCTCCCAGGCCTCAACGGCCTTCTCCGGCTGCAGATCGTACAAAAGACTGCCGAGATAATAAGGCGCGCGGGCGTCGGAGGGATTGGCCGCCATGGCACTTTGGAGCACGGCGATGGATTCGATCCGGAAGGGGAACACGTACCGGCCGGACGCTTGCGCGGCCAGACGGTAATAGCGGGCCGCCTCGGCGGTCGCGCCGTCCTGCTCCGAGAGCCAGCCCAGCCAGTAGTAAGCCATGGCGTGCACCTGCCGTTTGTCTGCGTAGGCGCCTTCCAGCTCTTTCAGGGCCGCGATCCCTTCGTCCCACAGGCCGGCGCCGGCGTAGTCGGCGGCCATCTCGAGGTACGGCTGCACGTCGTCATTGACCACAGCTCCTACGCGGATGTGGGCTTCTCCGCCGCGCGCGAGGCGCAGTTCGCGTTGGGAGCGCTGATCCAGCGGATCGATGGCGACGGCCCGGGCGGCCACTTCGGCGGCGTCGTTTTCGTGGCCGGACTTGCGCAGCAGGGTGGCCTTCATATTGAGGGCCTTGGTGTTGCCGGTGTTGGCCGCCAGCGAGTCGTCGAGCATCTCCGAGGCTTCGGCGAAATCGCCGTGGCGGCAGGCTAATTCGGCGAGGGAATAATAAGCCGGCGCGCGCCAGGCCCAGCTCCAGCTCGCCTTGGAGAACGATTCGCGCGCCTCCCGATAGTTGCCGAGCGCCTTCTGGACCAGTCCCAGGTGATAATACGCCTCGCCATCGCGGGGACTGGTGTAGTTAAAGCTGGCGCGGGCGACGGCGGCGGCCAGGCGGTCCTGCGCCTGTGCGAACATTCCGCGGCGATAGTACAAAATGCCGAGCGCCGTATTGGCGCGGTAATCGCCGGGATCGCGCTTGAGGGCCTCTTCAAAATAAGGCGCCGGCTCGGCCGCCGGGCTGTAGAACTGCTGCAGGCGCATACCGGCCAGGTACAGCTCGTCGCTGGATTTGATCCGCGCCGGGGGCGGAGGCGGCGTGACCGGCCTGGGCATCGGCAATTTGGGCAGCGCCTGGGGCTGGTAGGAGATCAGCGCGCGGCCATCGATTTCGAGCGCGGCGCGCAGAGACGCGGCATCCGGCGGAACGGCGATTTCAGTAACGAAGGGACGATCGGGACCGATGGCGATGGTCTGCTCGAACAGCGTCCGGTCACCGGCACGCAGGGTCGCCTTGGCCGCCGCGTGCGGAGACGTGGCGCTGAATCCCAGGCGGGCGCGGCCGCCCTCGAGCATTTCCAGATTCACAGCGGCGTCGATATTGGCATTCTTGACGCGGCCGATCTGGCGGTAAGGATACCAGTATTCGTGTACGGTCTTGACCTCGTATGGCTGGATCCAACTGTAGTCGGGCTGATTATCGGAGAAGCCGCCGACCATCAACTCCAGATACGGTCCATCGTCGTCGGTCAGGAGCTTGTCCCAGACCTGGCCGTCGTTACCCACGCCCCAGGTGAAGAACTTCTTGCCGGGGCTGACGGCATGATCGGCGATGTGCAGGGTGCCGGCCTCTTTGCCGTGATCGTAGCCTGCCAGGAAATCCTCCTTACAATCGAAGGCGAACATGGAAGCCGGCGCTGGATGGTTCTTGTACCAGGACACGTCCGTGCCCTGGGCGAATTCGACCGCGCCGTAGGGTCCGCCGCCGATGGGCCAACGCGAGAACTCCACCTTGGAATGCTGGGTGGCGAACTGCGTGCTCGGCGGAAAGACGATCTGATAGCTCCGGTTGGCGTGCACGGCCACATTGGCGAAATAGAGGAACGTGTTGGAGACCGGCGTCAGGTTACGCAGCTTCATGGTCGCGTCGATGTACGACTTGCCAGGGTGCAGCGTGAGCGCCATGGTCCAACGCATGCGATGGCGCAGCTCCATCTCGCCCACCAGGACGGTTTTGCTGCCATCGGGGTTGTCCCGCAGTTGATAGTTCACCGGCATGAAGCTGGAAGCCCGGTGATGGTGCGGGATGTTCCACTCCACGCCGCCGGAGATCCAGGCGCCGGTCATACCGATCAGGGCCGGCTTGATGACGTGCTGCTGGTAAAAGAAAGGATAGCCGTTGGTCTTGTCGATGGCGGTGAAGATGCGTCCGCCCAATTCGGGCAGCACGCAGAACTTGACGTACTCGTTTTCGAGGCAGACCTCTTTATAAGTCTGGTCGGCCTTGACGCCGGTGAGCCGGTCGATGATGGGGTAAGGATAGATGGGACCTTTGGCGCCCTGGTAGCCGCGGCCGTCGAAGAACAACGGGGCGGGATCGGGCGATCCGGATTGATATGTTGGAACAACGATGGAATCTTCCCAAATGCGTACGGGGGAAGCGCAATCGCCGGCTGTCGCCAACAGGACAGCCAGGGCCAACGCGAAAGCAAGGGTCTTCATGACGGCTCCGGAGGTTTACGCTTGATTGTATATCCAATCGCGCAATTCGGAGCCGGATATCGAAATCAGATGGTAAGGGCGGAAAGCCGCTGGTCGATCCTGAATTGGAACTGCTCCGGCCTTTGACCGTGAGCGAACAGTTTCGGATCCGGCAGGAAGGCCACCAAATCGTCGTAGCTCCAGGACCGTTGCGGTGGAAACGCAGTGTACCCCAGGGTATCGGCCAGCCGCCAGGCGATCTTGACGACGTTATCGAGGCTGATCTCGCCGGGGACCGGATCTTCGTGATGGACGGCGATGGCCGCGGCGAGTTCGTCGGGATAATCCCAATCCTGCGCCAGATAACAGCCGGCCAGGCAATGATCGATGTCGAACAGGTCCTGTTCGGTCTGGAGCAGGTCGAAGCCAAACTCGGCGCTGACCGCCAACATGCGGGTGTACTCCTCGGGATAGGCGGACATCAGGCCGAGGGTGCCCAGATTGTGCAGTAAGCCCGCGGTATAGGCGGTATCGATGGCCACCCCGCTGACGCGCGCGGCTTCTTCGGCGATGAAGGCGGTGACCAGGCTGTGCTTCCAGACTTTGCGCAGAGCCTCGATGTGGAGCGACGCCCGCACCAGGCGGTTGACGGCCACCAGGGTGGCAAGAGCTTTGACGCGATCCAGGCCCATCATCATGACGGCGTGCGAGACGCTGCGCACCTCATGGCGCGCGCCCAGCAGGGCAGAATTGGCAAAGCGCAGCAACTCCGCCGAGAAGGTGGGATCCATTTTCACCAGGCTGCCGAGATCGCCGATGGCCAGGTCATCCTGGTTGACCAGGGCGAGAACCCGCTGGGCGACCGCGGGAAACGGCGGCAGCAGCCGCAAGGCCCAGGGAGCTTTCGGACGTGCGAGCATTTCGGACATAATCTGTCTCTGATCTCATATCGGCGGGATTGGTGGATTGGATCAGGCCGCCGCCGTTTCAGCCAGTTAGAGCCCAAACAAGCGGATGGCGTTCTCTTTGAGGATCAGGGGACGGACCTCGTCGCGGATGGCGATCTTCTCGAAATCCGCCATCCAACGGTCCGGGGTAATAAGGGGGTAGTCCGATCCGAACAGCACCTTGTGCTTCAGCAAGGTGTTGGCGTACTGCACCAGAATCGGCGGGAAATATTTGGGCGACCAGCCGGAGAGATCGATATAGACGGAAGGCTTGTGCAGGCAGATGGAGATGGCCTCGTCCTGCCAGGGAAACGACGGGTGGGCCATGATGATAGGCATTTCCGGGAAATCCACGGCCACATCGTCGATGGGCATGGGATTGCCGTACTTCAGACGCACGCCGCCGCCGCCCGGCATGTTGGTCCCGATGCCGCTGTGGCCGGTATGGAACAGGACCGGCAGGCGCGCCTCGGCGAAGACCTCGTAGAGGGGATAGGCGATGCGGTCGTTGGGAAAGAACTGCTGCACCGGCGGATGCAGCTTCAGGCCGCGGACCGCACCCGACGAAACCAGGCGGCGGGCTTCGCGCACGGCTTCCGGACCGCGGGTGGGATCCACGCTGGCGAAGGCGATGGCGATATCGGCGTTGTCGGCGGCGAAGCGGGCCACGGCGTCGTTGGGGACCGGCGGCCGTCCGGTGAGCCGTTCGTCCACCGAAAAGACCACGCAGGCCATGCGCCGCGAGCGGTAATAGTCGGCGATCGATTGCATGTCCCGGCCGGCTCCGCTGTCGCCGAAGTAGGTCTTGGCGGCTTCGTCGGCCGCGGATTTTTCGGTGGTCTGCTCGATGTGCACGTGAACGTCGATAGCCACCAGGCCGGCCGCGTCGATACTCATTGGGGATTGCCTCCGGTAATTTCGATGACGCGCGGGGAGGGCGCCGGCGCGTAGAGCTCGGCGACCATGTCCGCGCGGTGGGCCAGCACGGCTTTCTGGTTGAGGTTGCCCTTGCCGGTGATCTCGCGGGCATCCAGCGACGGCGGCTCGTCCAAAAGCAGCATGCGCACGATGCGGGTGGAACTGCCCGTGCTGTGCGCGGCCAGCTCGTCCAACAGCGGCTGTAGGCGGGTGCGATTCGCGGACGGGGCCAGAAATACCAGCGCGGTCAAATAATCGCGATCCGGGCCGGCGATCGCCACATCCTGGACCATATCGCCGAACCGGGTCAGGAACCTGGTACGCACCAGCTCCACGTTCACCCAGGTGCCGGTGGAGAGCTTGAAATCGTCCGCCAGCCGCCCGTCGAACAGGAAGCCGCGCAGAGGATCGGCGGGATCGGCGAGGCGCACGGCGTCGCCCATGCGGTAGAACCCTTCTTCATCGAAGGCGGCGCGCGTCAGCTCGGGATTGCGCCAGAATCCGGGCGTGACGTTGGGACCGCGAACGCGAGCCTCCATCTTGTTTTCGAGCGGCACCACTTTCAATTCGACGCCCGGAAGCGGCAGTCCCACGCGTCCGGCGGAAGCGCCTTCTCTGCCGGTGAACAGGGCCGCCGGCGCGGTTTCCGTCGCGCCCAGGCCGGTGATCATGAGGATCTCTTCGCCGCAGGTCTCACAGGCCAGATCCTGCAGATCGTCCCACACTTCCTGCTTCAGACCGGCGGCGGCATAGAACACCAGGCGCAGGCGGCTGAAGAACGTGCGGCGCAGCGCCTGGTCGGCGCGCAGGGCGCGCACCAGCATTTCGTAACCCTTGGGCACATTGAAGTACGCCGTGGTGGCGATTTCGCGCAGGTTGGCAAGAGTCGCCGGAAACTGCGCGGGGGTGGGCTTGCCATCGTCGATATACAGCGTCCCGCCGTTATAGAGCGCGATCCCGAAATTGTGATTGCCGCCGAAGGTGTGATTCCAGGGCAGCCAGTCGCAGAGCACGGGTGGCTCGGCGGCCAGGAAACGCAGGACGGAGCGGATCATCTCCAGGTTCGAACACCACATGCGCTGGGTGATGACGACGCCCTTGGGATGTCCGGTCGAGCCGGAGGTGAACAGGATCTTGGCGATGGTGTCCGGACCCACGGCGGCGTGCGCCCGGTCTACGGCTGCGGTCACGCGACCGGCGGCCAGGGACGCGCAGTCGCGCAGGACCGGAGTTCCGTTTCCGGCCACGGCGGCCAGGGCGGGATCGTAGGCCCGGAGGTCGGCGAAGACCAGGGCCGGCTCCAGCATCTGCCAGACGTAGCGCAGGGTGGTGAAATCCGCGGTGGCCAGCGAATAGGCAGGCGCGATAGAGGCATGCGGAATGCCGGTGTAGAGCGCGGCCAGCGCCAGCAGGGCATGATCGATGCTGTTACCGGAGAGAATCGCGATGGGACGGCCGTCCGCCAGTTTGCGGTCGATCAATCCCTGGGCGATGGCGCGCACGCGCGCCAGGGTTTGCCCGTAGGTCAGCCGGTCCCACGCGCCGGAGGCCGCGCGGCGCGCCAGGAAGGTGCGGTCCGCGGCGCGCGCCGCCCAGTATTCCAGGCGTTCGGTGATGCGCAGCGGGTACGGACCCAGGACGTGTGGGGAGCGCACGTAGACGAGGCCGCCGGGACGATAATCGAATTCCGCCGCGGTCGGCAGGATGTCGGCGTCCCGGACTGGCCTTCCGGCGCGCGGCATGCGCTCAGCTTCCCCAAACCTCGTCCGCGATCTCGACGATACGCGCCAGCTTGGCCCACTGCTCGTCGTACGTCAGGAGGTTGCCTTCCTCGGTGCTGGCAAATCCGCACTGCGGACTGAGGCAAAGCTGATTCAGGTCCAGATAGCGCGCCGCCGCGTCGATGCGCCGCTTGATCTCGTCCTTCGACTCCAGTTGGCCGGTCTTCGACGTCACCAGGCCGAGGACCACGGTCTTCCCCTTGGGCACATACCGCAGCGGCTCGAACCCGCCGGCGCGATCGGAATCGAACTCCATGAAGTAGCCGTCCACGCCGATGCCGTTGAACAGCAATTCCGCCACCGGCTCGTAGCCGCCCTGCGCGATCCAGCTCGAGCGGAAATTGCCCCGGCAGAGGTGCATAGTGACGATCATGTCCGCGGGACGGCCGGCGATGGCCGCATTGATCATGCGCGCGTAGGTGGCGGGAAGCCGATCCGGATCGTCGCCGCGGTCGCGCACTATCTGCCGCTGCTCGGGGTCGCACAGATACGCCAGGTTGGTCTCGTCGAGCTGTAGATACCGGCAGCCCGCATCGGCGAAGGCGTGTACGGCCCGGTTATAGGCCTGCCCCAGGTCGTTGTAGAAATCGTCCAGATTCGGATAGACCTCGCTGCTGATGGCTTGGCGTCCGCCGCGGAAGTGCAGCACGCTAGGCGACGGAATGGTCATCTTGGGCGTGGCCCCGGCGGCGTGTGCGCGCAAAAACCGGAAGTGGCCGAGCATGGGATGGCCGCTGAATCCGACCTTGCCGACTACCCGCACACCTTTGGCTTTGGTGGCCGTGCCTTTGAAGGCGATGCCGCTCTCCGGCGTGTAAGGCTCGCAGCCGTCCAGCCGCTCCAGGAAGTCGAAGTGCCACATGGCCCGCCGGAACTCGCCGTCGGTGGCGCTGCGCAGACCCACCTCGGCCTGTTTGGCGATCACGGCTTCAATGGCGCGATCCTCGATCGCCCGCAATTGATCCGCACCGATGGCGCCGCTTTCCCGCTGCGCGCGGGCCTCCTTCAGCGCGGGACTGCGCAAAAGACTGCCGACGTGATCGGCGCGAAATGGGGGGACAGTGCGTTGCATATCAGGACCTGGCCGTCTCCTCGGCGGCGATCTGGAAACCCGTGTTGGCGGCGGGAACGCCGGCGTAGACCGCAAGCTGCAGCAGAACTTCCTCCAGGTCGCACGGTTCCAGCTCGTGTTCCAGGCCGGCGCGGACGTGCAGGCGGAACTCGTCCCAGCGGCCCAAGGCGGCGGTAGCGGTCAGCACCAGGAGCCGGCGCGTGCCGTCGTCCAGGCCGGGACGCCGCCAGATGGCGCCCCAGGCGTATTCGGTGATCAACTCCTGAAAGGCGCGCGTCAATTCGGTCGTCGATGCCACCGCACGATCCACGTACGCATCGCCCAGGACGGCCCGGCGTTTCTCCAGGGCGCTGCCGGCCGCCGGCGCGAGAAAGCGCAGCAGGGCGGCCGTGAAGGAATGCGGCCGCTCCAGGTTCGAGAGGTGGGCGGTCGGCAGATGTTCCACGCGCGCGTGCGGGATAGCTTGCGCCAGCACTTCGCCGTGGCCCTGCCATGGCGTGGAAACATCGCGACTGCCCACGATAATCAGAGTGGGCACGCGGATGGAGGCGAGCAAGCCCGTCTGATTCATATCGCGCACCGCGGCGCAGCATCCGGCGTATCCCACCGGATCGGTGGCCCGCACCACGCGCCGGATATTCGCCACGGCGGGCGGATTCGCGGCCAGGCTTTCGGCGGTGAAGAAGCGCTGCATGACGGCGTCGGCGACCGCGGACATGCCGCCGGCGAGCACCGTTCGGCGGCGGGTATCCATCACGCCGGGATCCGGGAATCGCGACGAGGTATTTGCCAGCACCACGTGGGTGACCCGGCCGGGCGCGTGCGCCGCCAGCCATTGGCCGATCATGCCGCCCAGCGACAGTCCGCAGAACGCGAACTGGGCGACTCCCAGGGCGTCGGCAAGTGCCAGCGCATCGCGCGCCAGCACTTCGATGCTGTAGTCCCCGGCCGGCGCGTCGCTCGCGCCATGGCCGCGCAGATCGTAACGCAGCACGCGGAAATACGGCTGCAGATCCGCCGCCTGCGCGTCCCACTGGCTGTGATCGCATCCCAGCGAATGCACGAACATCAGCACGGGACGATCGTCGCGTCCCTCTATCCGGTAATACTGCCGCAAGGCTCCTGCTTCGATCCGTGGCATGTCAATCTTCCAATAATCTCGAGCGAAATTCTTCGGCGGCTCCCCATTCGATTTCGCGCCCGCCCAGGTTCTCAAGCATGCGCTCCGGAAAAACCGTCAGGCCGCCGATGACGCCGGCCGCCGCCGCCAGCGCGCTGCCGGTGGTCTCGACCACGTCCGGCAGAGTTTCCCACTCGGCCTGCCATCCGCCGACGGCGCGCTCGTGTTCCTGGACCATACCCGCCAGGTAGGCCGCCGCCAGTCCGGGCAGGCGCGTCGCCGCGGCCAGCACGATGGCCGATCCGGAGGGATTGCATTTATTCGGCAGAGCCGAAGATCCGCCGCCCGGCTCCGCCAGTTCTCCCACCTCCGCCTGCATGAGCAAGGCGATATCGCGCGCCATTTTGCCGAGCGCGCCCACGTAGATGCCGCAGTGCGCGACAAAGGCCGCCAGGCGGTCGCGCGCGGTATGCCAGGGCGCGCGGCTGAGCGGCAGGCCCAACTGGTTCGCCAGCTCCACGGCGACGTCGTGCGCCGCCAGCGTCCCCGCCACGCCGCCGAACTGCAAAGTCACCGCTTCGGCAAACGCGTCGCACAGCCTGCGCCAACTGCGATGCACGCCGCCGTACCAGATCGCCACTTTGTATCCGAACGTAATAGGCAGCGCGGGTTGCAGCAGGGTGCGGCCGAGCATCGGCGTCCGCGCGTGTCGATCGGACAGCGCACGCAGCGACTCTTCCAGACGGGCGTGGTCGGCGGCCAGGATCTTCCGGGCGCGCTGCAACAGGAGCATCAGGGCCGAATCGATGACGTCCTGGCTAGTGGCGCCGGCGTGCACGTACCGGCCGGCTTCGCCGGCGCGCATCCTCAATTGGCCGACCAGCGGAATCACCAGGCTGGCGGACCGGCGC
Source organism: Bryobacteraceae bacterium (assembly GCA_035499555.1). Classification (GTDB taxonomy): domain Bacteria; phylum Acidobacteriota; class Terriglobia; order Bryobacterales; family Bryobacteraceae; genus Bog-159. The sequence continues at coordinate 127,215 of DATJYO010000019.1, read as the reverse complement.
GCTTCGCGGGCGATGGCGGCGATATCGAAGCCATCCGCCACAGCCGCTTTGGCGATAGCTTCCGCCGCGGTTTCGGGGATGCCGCCGCAGCGCGCCTGGGCGCGCGCCAGTGCCGCTTCGAAGTCGAGCATGGCGCCCAGCACGGAAGCGTCCGAGAACAGATCGGACAGCGCTTCGGTGGTCCCCAGGCTGCGCAACAATCTAGACATCGAAGAAGACCGTTTCTTCCCCGCCCTGCAGATGGATCACAAAATCCCAAATGCCCGTGGCGCCGCGCCGCGCCATCAGCGTCCGGCGGCGTTCGGCGGGCACCAGGGCCAGCACGGCATCGCTCTCCAAACCTTCGCCGCCCTCGAAGTAGACGCGCGTACAAAGCCGGCCCAGCAGGCCGCGGGCAAAGACGGAAACGCTGATGTGGGCCGCCTGGCCGTGCACACGTCCCGGCCGCACGGTGTGAAAGGTGCATCGCCCCTCGCGATTCGTCGCCAGCCGGCCGAATCCGCAAAAGCCCGGATCGCCTGCCTCGTAGCGTCCCGCGGCGTCCGCCTGCCACAGTTCGATCATGCCGTCGGGCACCGGCGCGCCGTCCCCATCGAGCAGGGTGATCCGCAACTGGATGCGCTCGCCCGCGGCCTCCGGTCCAGCCATGCAGCCGAGGGCGTGGTTGGCCGTCAGGGCGAAATGAAAGAACGGTCCCACGGTCTGCGAGGGCAGCGAGCTCATGGCCGGCCCTCGAACGGTGTGGCATCCCGGCCGCGCAGGACGAAATCGAAGCGATAGCCCAGGGCCCACTCCGGCTGCGTCAGATCCAGATCGAATCTCGATACCAGGCGCCGGCGGGCGCGTTCGTTGGGGATGGACTGCGAGACGGGATCATGCGCCATCAACGGATCGTTCGGAAAGTACATCTGGGTCACCAGGCGGGTGATGAAGCACGGCCCGAACAGCGAAAAGTGGATATGCGCGGGACGCCAGGCGTTGGCGTGGTTGCGCCAGGGATAGGCGCCCGGCTTGATGGTGACGAAACGGTAGCTGCCGTTTTCATCGGTCAAGGTGCGGCCCGCCCCGGTAAAGTTGGGGTCGAGCGGCGCCGGATGATCGTCCACCGCATGCGCGTAACGGCCGGCGGCGTTGGCCTGCCATAGCTCGATCAGCGTGTGCGGAACCGGACGGCCGTCTTCATCGAGCACGCGCCCGGCCACGATGATGCGCTCGCCGATGGGGTCGCCGGCGTGCTGCCGCGTCAGGTCGTCGTCCGCCCCGCCGATCGGGCCATGGCCGAATACCGGGCCGGTCAGCTCCGAGAGCGTGTGGGGCAGCACCACAGGCGGCCGGGCCGGTGCGCGCCGGACCGTGGAAGCGTAGGGCGGATAGAGCAACGGCGGTTGGTCGCCGGGCTCCGGACGCGGGTAGACTCTCAAGCCATGCTCCTTTCCGTGCGGGCCTGCAATTCGCGTAACGTCTCCAACTCCACGACCGACGGCGGCGCGGTTTCGAGAACTTCGGGGGCGAAGCGTACGTCCCAGCCGGTGTTCCGCCGCACCTGCTCGCGGGTGACGCCGGGATGCAGCGAAGCCACCACGAATTCGCTGGTATCCGGCTCCGGCTGCATGGTGCAAAGATCGCTGACCAGCAGCACCGGTCCGGCGGTGGGGATGCCCAGTTGCCGCCGCTCGCGCCCGGTGGGACCGTGTCCCAGGGTGGTCAGGAAATCCAGCTTCTCGACGAAGGCGCGGGGATCGTGGCGCATGACGATGAAGATCCGGCCGCAGCCGGCAGCGATCTCGGTGGCGCCCCCGGCGCCGGGGAGCCGGACCTTTGGCCGCCGGTAGTCGCCGATGACCGTGCTGTTCAGATTGCCGAAGCGATCCACCTGCGCGCCGCCCAGAAAGCCGACCGTGATGCGGCCGCCCTGCAACCAGTATTGAAACATCTCCGGCACCGAGACCGTGGTCAGGGCGGTCTCGCACAGCTCGCCATCCCCGATCGAGAGCGGCAGCACGGAGGGCCGGGTCTCGATGGTGCCGGACTCGTAGACCAGGGTGACGTGCGGCGCATGCGTCAGGCGCGCCAGGTTGCAGGCGGCCGATGGCAGTCCGATGCCCACGAAACACACGTCGCGATCGCACAGGGCCCGCGCGGCGGCGACGGTCATCATTTCCGTGGCGGTGTAGTTCATCGGCGCATCCCGGCGCGTTGGGCGAACACTCCCGGCCCCTGCTCCAGCACGTGCTGCCGCATCCAGCCGGTAAACGAATCGCGGTCCCGGGAGATCTCTTCCCAGGCCGCGTAGAACGAATTATCGCGCGAATAGTAGCCGTGCGCGTAGGAGGGGTGGGCGCCGCCGGGCACCACCGCGATGGCCGTAATGGTCCAGGAAGGCAGCACGGCGGCATTGGGACTGCCGCGGGTCAGCTCGTCCACGATTTCTTCCACCGTCACCAGCGACCGGCGCGCCGCCAGCACCACTTCTTTCTGCACGCCCACGATGCCTTCCAGCAGCACGTTGCCGCGACGGTCGGCCTGCTGTGCGTGGATGATGGCCACGTCCGGGCGGTGCGCCGGCACCGCGGTCAGGGTTTCGCCGGTGAACGGGCATTGGATGAAACGGATGTTCGGATTGACCCGCGGCAGATCCGTACCCTGGCCGCCGCGAAAGAAGGCGCTGGGCATGCCGGCCGCGCCGGCGGCATAAGCGTGGGCCATGGCGGCGTGGGTGTGCTCTTCGATCTCGAGGGGGCCGGGCCAGCCGCGCTCCACCGCGTCGCGCAGGCGGTGCAGCGATCCGACGCCGGGATTGCCGCCCCAGGAGAAGACCAGCTTGCGCGCGCAGCCGCTGCCGATCATCTGGTCGTAGAGCAGATCCGGGGTCATGCGGATCAGGGTCAGGTCGCGGCGGCGCTGGCGGATGATCTCGTGCCCGGCGGCGAAAGGGATCAGGTGGGTGAAACCTTCGAGCGCCACACTATCGCCGTCGTGGACCAGTTCGGCGACGGCGGCGGGCAGATCGCGAAAGGCGGCCATCGTGCGATTAACGGTCTATTGTGCGCTATTCGGCAAGTGCTCGTCAAGCGCCCGCGCTTGTGCGATTATCGGCTACCATATCCAGAATATGCCGCTTCCGGAAGGCGATCCGGATTTCGTCTTGTCGCTGGCCCGCGGCCTGCAGGTGATCGAGGCGTTTCACGAGGCCCGCCGGGGGCTCAGCGTCTCCGCGGCCGCCGCCCGCACCGGGCTCTCGCGCGCGGCCACGCGCCGGCTGCTCCTCACGCTCGAATCGCTGGGCTACGCCGCGCACCAGGGGCCGGTGTACCATCTCACGCCCCGCGTCCTGCGCCTGGGCTTCTCCTTCGTCACGTCGAACTCCATCGCCACGCTGGCGGTACCCATTCTGGAGCAGCTCAGCGCGCACATACACGAGTCCTGCTCGGTCAGCGTGCTGGATGGAGACGAGATCGTCTACATCGCGCGCTCGGCACCCAAGCGGGTGATGACCATCGACCTGGGGCCCGGCAGCCGCCTGCCGGCTTACTGCACTTCGATGGGCCGGGTGCTGCTGGCCGCGCTGCCGAAGGCCGAACTGGAGGCCTGCCTGGCGCGCGTGGCGCTGAAGGCGCTCACGCCCAAGACCCTGCGCGACCGCCGGCGTCTGGGGGCCGCGATCCGGCGAGTCCACGCCCAAGGGTACGCGCTGGTGGACCAGGAGCTGGAACTCGGACTCCGGTCGATCGCGGTGCCGGTGGTGACGCAGACCGGCCGGGTGGCGGCGGCCATGAACTCGGGCGTCCACGCGGCCCGGGTTTCGAGCGCGGAGCTGGTGGCGCGCATCCTGCCGCCGCTCGCCGCGCACGCCAAGCTGCTGGGCCAGATGCTCGACTAACCGCTTGACTTGTACGCGCGATTATCGTACATATGAACGATAATCGCGCACAGCATGCAGCGGCTGCGAACCCAAGTCGGCATCGTGGGCGCCGGACCCGCCGGCCTGCTGCTGGGCCACCTGCTGCATCTCGACGGGATCGATTCCGTCATCCTGGAAGACCGCTCCCGCGGCTACGTGATCGAGCGCGTGCGCGCCGGCGTGTTGGAACAGGGCACGGTGGATGCGCTGGTGGAGGCGGGCCTGGGCGGACGCCTGCAACGGGAAGGCATGCGGCACGCCGGCATTCGGATTTCGTTTGACGGCCGCCAGCACCTCATCGACTTCGCCGCCCTCACCGGCGGACGGTCCATCACGGTGTATGGCCAGAACGAAGTGGTGCGCGACCTGATCGACGCGCGCCGCGTCTCCGGCCGCCCGCTTCATTTCGAAGCGCGACGGGTCCGGATTGCGGACTTCGATACCGCGCCGCGCATCGCCTTCGAGCTCGCAGACGGCGAATACGAGATGGCCTGCGACTTCATCGCCGGCTGTGACGGATCGCACGGCATCTGCCGCCCGTCGATCCCCGCGGCGCGCCTGCGGGTGTACGAACGCGAGTATCCGTTCGCCTGGCTGGGCATCCTGGCGCAAGCGGCGCCGAGTTCGCGCGAGCTGGTCTATGCCCTGCACCAGCGCGGATTTGCCCTGTTCAGCATGCGCTCGCCGGCGGTCACGCGCCTGTATCTGCAATGCGCGCCGGAGGAAGATGCGGCGCGGTGGTCCGACAGCCGGATCTGGGACGAGCTCACGGCGCGCCTGGAGCGCCGCGACGGCTGGCGTCCGAACCGCGGAGACATCCTCCAGAAGGGCGTCACCCGCATGCGCAGCGTGGTCGTGGAGCCGATGCGGCACGGGCGATTGTTCCTGGCCGGCGACGCGGCCCACATCGTCCCGCCGACGGGCGCCAAGGGACTCAACCTGGCGGTGGCGGACGTGCGGGTTCTGGCGCGCGCCCTGGCCGCGTATTACCGCACCGGCTGCTCCGAGCTGCTGGACAGCTACTCGGACCGGTGTCTGGCGCGGGTATGGCGGGCGCAGCGTTTCTCCTGGTGGATGACCTCCACGCTGCACCGCGCGCCGGACGGCAACGAATTCGACTACCGGCGACAGATCGCCGAATTGGAGTACGCTACAACTTCACGCGCTGCTATGATCAGCCTGGCGGAGAACTATGCCGGATGGCCGCTCGAATAAACTAACCACCATGCATCGCTTGTGGACCATTTCATTGATAGCGGGCGCGGCGGCCGGCGCGCCGTCCGAGCCGGTGCGCTCCTGCGAGACCCTGCATGCGCTCACGCTGGCGGACACGGCGATTGAATCCGCGGCCATGGAACCGGCTTCCGGCGAGCGCCCGGCATTCTGCCGTGTCACGGCAGTGCGCACACATCCGCCGGCGGGCGACCAGATCCGCATCTTTATCGGGCTGCCCATCAAAAATTGGAACGGCCGGTTTATGGGCGTGGGCGGCGGCGGGTTCTCCGGGGGCAATCCGGGCGCCGTGGTCATGCCGGTGGCGGAGGGTTATGCGGCCGCGTCCACCGACACCGGGCACGCGGGCGGGCGCGGCAGTTTCGCGCTGGACGCGCACGGCCGGCTGGACTGGCTGCTGATCCGCGACAACGCGTACCTGGGCATTCACGAAATGACCCTCACGGCCAAAGCCGTGATCGAGGCCTTCTACGGCCGGTCGCAGCAGCATGCTTATTTCAACGGCTGCTCCACCGGCGGACGGCAAGGCTTATCGGAAGCGCAGCGCTACCCGGCGGATTACGACGGCATCCTCTCCGGCGCGCCGGCCATCAACTGGACCAAGCTGCACGTGGAGCAGATGTGGGGCACGGTGGCGATGCAACAGGCCGGCGATTTCCCGCCGCGCTGCAAATTCGAAGCGGCGCGCACGGCGGCCATCGCGGCCTGCGATGCGGCCGATGGCGTGAAAGACGGCGTGATCGAGGACCCGCGCAACTGCCACTTCGATCCCAAGGAGCTGGTGGGCACCGCGGCGGAGGGCTGCCCGGCGTTTACCGATACGGACGCCGAGGTGATCCGGAAGATCTGGCAAGGCCCGCGGCGGCGGGACGGCCGGTTCCTCTGGTACGGACTGCCGCGCGGCGCCGACTTCTCCGGCCTGAGCGCGACCGGCGGCACGCCCCTGGCCGCGCGCCCCAATCCGATCACGCTCGACTGGTGGCGCTATTTCCTGACGCAGAATCCGGAATGGGACTGGAGCGGGCTGACGCCGCCGCTTTACGAGCTCTACTGGGATCAATCCGTGGAGGAGTTCAGCATGGTGCTGGCCACCGACAATCCGGACCTGACCGCCTTCCGCGATCATGGCGGTAGGATCGTCTTGTGGCACGGATGGTCGGACCAACTGATCTATCCCGAGGGGACCATCGATTATTACGAACGGGTGGAACGGCGCATGGGCGGGGCGAAGAGTACGTCCGCATTTGCGCGCCTGTTCCTGGCGCCGGGCGTGGCGCACTGTGCGGGCGGCGCGGGTCCGCAGCCGGAGGGCGCGTTCGACGCGGTGGTGCGCTGGGTGGAGGAGGGCCAGGCGCCCGAGACTTTGCGCGCGGTGCGCCACGAACCCGGCGGCGGCGTGCGCAGCCGGCCCTTGTGCCGCTACCCGCTGGTCGCGAAGTACAAGGGATCGGGCAGTACGGACGATGCCGCAAATTTCGAATGTAAGTTGGAGCCAAAACATGATCAATAGAGTCTTCATAATGACGGTCACCCTGGCGACACTCGCCGTGGCCGGAGAGCAGGTGACCATCGACAGCGGTAAGCTGGAGGGCGCGCTCAACGCCGCTGGCACGGTACGCATTTTTCGCGGCATACCGTTCGCCGCGCCGCCGGTGGGCGATCAGCGCTGGCAGCCGCCGCAGCCGGTGGCGCCGTGGAAGGGGGTGCGCAGCGCGGAGGAATTCGGACCGCACTGCATGCAGGGCAAGGTATTCGGCGATATCAACCCGCGCGATAAGGTGATGAGCGAAGATTGCCTGAACCTGACCGTCTGGGCGCCGGCGAAAGCGTCGCCCGAACCGCTGCCGGTGTATCTCTGGTTCTATGGCGGCGGCTTTGCGGCGGGCGCCGAGGACGAGCCGCGTTACGACGCGGAGAGCTTCGCGCGGCGTGGCATCGTAGCCGTCAACGCCAACTACCGGCTGGGCGTCTTCGGCTTCCTGGCGCATCCGGAGCTGACCAAGGAATCGCCGCATCATGCTTCCGGCAACTACGGTCTGCTGGACCAGGTGGCCGCGCTCGAATGGGTGCGGCGCAACATCGCGGCTTTCGGCGGCGATCCGCACAAAGTCACCATCGGCGGCGAATCGGCCGGATCTCTGTCGGTCAGCGCGCTGATGGCCTCGCCGCTGTCGCGGGATCTGTTCCAGCAGGCTATCGGCGAGAGCGGCGCCTTCTTCGGCGCGGTGGGCGGACGCGGCATGCCGTCGCTGGCCGAAATGGAGAAACAGGGTGTTTCCTTCGCCGCCTCGGCCGGCGCGAAGTCGATCGCCGATCTGCGCGCCAAGTCCGCGGAGGACGTCCTGGCCGCGGCCATGAAGGTGAATCGCGGATTCGGCTTCTGGCCGGGAGTGGACGGCTACTTTCTGCCTACCGACGTGGAATCGATCTATGCCGAAGGCAAACAGAGCCAGGTGCCGCTGCTGGCCGGCTGGAATGGCGACGAAGTCCGCATGGCGGTGATCATGGCCAAAGAGAAGCCCAGCGCCAAAACCTTCCCCGAACAGTTGAAGAAGCAGTTCAAAGACAAAGCCGACGCGGCGTTGAAGGTGTATCCGGCGGCCACCGATGCGGAAGCCCTGCAATCGGCCGGCGATCTGGCCAGCGACAACTTCATCGTCTACGGCACCTGGAAGTGGATCGAGATGCAGGCCAAGACCGGCAAGCCGGTTTACCGCTATGAGTTCGATCGCGCCGAACCGGTCCCCGAGGCCATGCAAAAGATGGGCGTCAAGACGCTGGGCGCGCCGCACGCCTCGGAGCTCGAATACGTGTTCGACATGCTTTCGTCCAAGAAGGCCGACTGGAAGCCCGAGGATCAGAAAGTGGCGGAGACCATGAACGAGTACTGGGCGAATTTCATCAAGACCGGCGACCCGAGCGGCGCCGGCCTGGCGAAGTGGCCCAACTTCACCAAGACGCACGAAGTGATGCACCTGGACGCAGTCTCCAAGGCGGAGCCGGAACAGCATCGCGACCGGTACGAGTTTCTGGAGAGCGTGCAATCGTCCGGGGGAACCCAGTGAGATTTTCCGCTTTGGGCGTGGCGGCGGCGTGGCTGATGGCCGCGCCGGCCTTCGCTCAAGGCCGGCATGCCTGCGCGGACCTGAAGCAGTTCGCGGCGACGGGCACGGCATTGGAGATCGAGAAGACGGAAGCCGTGCCGCCGACGCCGGCGGGCGTGATGCGCATCTCGCCGGCGATGCCCGGCACCGTGGATGTGCCGGTGCCCGCGTTCTGCCGGGTGGAAGGCACTATCGACCGCCGGATTGGCGCCGATGGTAAGACCTACGGGATCGGCTTCGCGCTGGCCCTGCCGGACGCCTGGAACGGTCGATTCCTGTTTCAGGGCGGCGGCGGGCTGAACGGCAGTGTCTGGCCTCCGCTGGGTGCGCAGGCCGCCGGCAACCGGCCGGCGCTGGCGCGTGGATTCGCGGTCGTATCCACCGACACGGGCCACAAGGGACAGGTCTTCGATCCCAGTTTCTTTCGCGATCAACAGGCCAGCCTGGACTTCTATTACGTGGCGATCGGCCGGGTGGCGGTGTTGGCCAGGCAGATGATCGCCTGGTATTACGGGCGTGGCGCGCAGCACTCCTATTTTTCGGGCTGCTCGACCGGCGGCCGCGAGGCGATGATCATGTCGCAGCGGTACCCCGGCTATTTCGACGGGATCGTGGCCGGCGCTCCGGCCATGCGCACGGGCTACTCGAACCTGTCGCTGGCTTACATCACGTCGGTTTTCACGCAGGCTTCATCCGGACCGCTGCTCTCGGACTCCGACCGCAAGCTGGTGATCGACGCGCTGCTGGCCGCCTGCGACGCCAACGACGGACTCAAAGACGGGATGATCTTCAATCGCGCGGCGTGTCACTTCGATCCGACGCCGCTGGTCTGCCCGGGAGGCAAGACGGACGGCTGCCTGACCGTCCAGCAGGTGAACGCGCTGGGAGCGTTCAACGGGCCGCGAACGTCCCGAGGCGACCAGGTCTATCCGGGGTTTCCGTGGGATGCGGGGATGAACGAGAGCAAGGGATTGCCGGGACTGCTGCACGGCCCTACCATCCCGGTAAAGCTTCCGGCTACGGCCGGCCCGTTCGATGTGGACCGCGAGTTCTACCGCGTGGCATCGGACGCCAACGGCCGGCTGGGCGACAGTACCTGGACGAACCTGAGCACCTTCGCGGCGCACGGCGGCAAGCTGCTGTTCTATCACGGGCTGAGCGATCCGTGGTTCTCGGCGCTGGACACCGTCGGCTATTACGAAAGGATGGGCCGCGACACCGCGTCCAAGGCCCCGGTGAATGCGTGGAGCCGCCTGTTTCTGTCGCCGGGCATGGGACATTGCGGCGGCGGCAGCCAGGCGCTGGATCAGTTCGACATGCTGACGGCGGTAGTGGATTGGGTGGAGAAAGGCAAAGCGCCGGACGAAGTGATCGCCACCGGGAAGGCCCTCCCCGGACGCAGCCGTCCGCTCTGCCCGTATCCGCAGTACGCCGAGTACAAGGGTCAGGGCGACCCAAACGACGCCGCTAATTTTACGTGCAAAGAGTGACGGAGGATCGGCTCATGGCCTGTCGTGAGCTGCGTGGTTCGCCGCGTATCGTTGTTCGCGAATCAGAAGTCTCTTCCGGCACTTTCAGGGAGGGGCTTGGCATATACGTCACCCAGCATCCGGTGAATCTCCACGGGTGAACGCTCGACATACAGGCGGGGACATTAAAAAGAGCGGGATCGGGTGCGCCACCTTTGACCGATATAGTCTCCTTCTCGAAGTGCCCGGTTTCTTTGCCATCTTCCAGAAAATCCTCCGTTACCTTCAGGGTTACGCAGTCGGTCCGGAGCTCTCCACACGGTGTTCACATAGACCTTCTCGCCGGGGCGATTGGGCTGCACAAGAGCCCGCGGAGTCACAGAAATGTTCCAAGCGACCCCATGGACGTAGTAGAAGCGATCATCTTCGCGAGCGATCTCCTCCGGCTTGCTGATGGACGCTGATCCTGTTATCGGCCACATTCCGTATTTCCAACGCGACATCCCGTTCGGCTAGCTTCTAAGCCGATGCCCGGGACACCCGGCGTCCCCCGCCAACAACACACGACGGCGGATCTGTTACGTTGTCCTGTTATGAACACACGCATCGTAAGCCTATCGATGGCCTGCCTCCTGCTGGGCGAAGCAGTGGCCCTGGCCCAGATCAAACAAACCAGGGAGCAGATTCTGTTCTACACCTCGGACTGGAAGGGCGAACGCTTTCCGGATGGCCGTCCCAAGGTACCTGACGATCTGCTGGTCCGTGCCCTCGATGTGTCGATCGAAGACGTGTGGGACTACCTCCGCGAGCACGGCTATCAGAATCAGTTTGAGGGCGGCTGGCAGGGACTCCACCCAGACAAGCCCTTTGCCGGCCGCGCGTTGACGGCGCAATTCATGCCCCGACGTCCCGATATGGCTGCCGCCGTAGCCACCGAGGGCAAAGCCGAGGGACGCGTCAGTGGAACCAATAGCTGGGTCATCAACGAGCTGCAGATGGGCGACACCATGGTGGCCGATGGCTACGGAAAAATCGTGGAAGGCACGCTCATCGGGTCGAATCTCGGCAGCGGCATCGCCGCCCATACGCACTCCGGATTCGTCTTCAACGCGGGTATCCGCGACGCCGAAGAGAACAGAGAAATCGCCAACCTGAACGGCTTCTACCGGGGTTACGACCCATCCGCCTGGGCCCAAATGCAATTGACCGGCATCAACGTCCCGGTTCGCATCGGGCGCGCCGCCGTGCTGCCCGGCGACCTCGTCCTCGCCAAGCAGGATGGCGTGATCTTCATTCCCGCCGCGCTCGCCGGGCCCGCCATTCGCCAGGCCGAGTTCACCAACCTCCAGGACGCCTTCAACTTCGAATTAAACAAGCAGGGCAAGAACGGCGCCGAATTCGAGGGCGGCTGGACGGCGGCCAAATACGCCGCTTTCGAAAAGTGGGTCGAAGCCCATCCCGACAAACTGAAGATGACCAACGCCGAATTCGAAGCCCTGCTATCGCAAGCGCGCCGCCACTAAACTCGCCGCCTTCCCGCCACGCCGCCAGGGCGCGCGCGGAAACGTCGGGGAGGCGACGAACAGATGTGCCTGCTGCACTGGGCCGCCTGGGTCATGGATCGGGATCGTCGTGCAAGCCGCCTCAAGCCGATCATCGTTCCAAATCGGGTCCAGGCGGCCATGCCATCTTCGCGGCCAAACTGTTCGGCTTCATCCTGGAACGCCGTTCGGAATCATCCCGGAATCGCGTTCATCTTGTCCCGGATTCCCCGCGGATTCCATGCGCTCGCGGCTTTGGGCCCAAATGCCTTTGCAGTCGAAAACGATCTGGGCCATCGCCGCGCGCGCTCCGATCGGGCTCCCACCGGAATAAGAAATCCGTTCGAGCAGTGCGGAGTGGCCTGCGCTCCGGGCGCACAAGCGCGATAGTTCGGCAGTCGAAAAGTGGCATCGCCAGAGCGGCCGGCTATTTCACCGGATAGCAATCCAGATCGTTCGCAAAAGTTACCGGGCCGTCATATCGTTTGCGGATCTCAGACTCCGTCCGGCTCTCCTGGCCCAGCGTGCGCAGCATCCGGTGCGACAACACCAGCTGCTTGACACCTGCATCCTTGGCGATCTGACCGATAACGGAGGGAGGCATGTGCAGGCGCCGCTCGATTCCTTGCGCGCCTTCCGGCACCGCATTGTGCGCAATGAAAAGGTCGGCATGCATCGCCAGCCGTACAAGACCCCCGCCCTCGCCGTTGGTGTCTCCGCTGAATACCACGACTTTTCCGGCGGTCTCCACGCGCCAACCCAACGCGGGAACCGCGCCGTGAATGACGCGCACCGCCGAAACGACCAGATCGCCCTGGCGAAAGACAACGGCTGGCGTGGCATTCGCCTTAACGTCGTGCGGCTGCAGTTTGTAGCTGGCCGGTTCTCCGGGAACGAGTAACTCGCTCAGATAGCGGAAAGCGCCGTGCCTGTCGCCGAAGAAGTCAGACACAAACTCGATCGTCGAGGGCATGAACTCATTTCCGGCTGGGCCGTAGACCGGCAGGGGACGCTTGCGGTCCTCAAACCACGATGACTTGATTAACGCAGGAAAGTCCGCGCTGTGATCCACGTGGAAATGCGAGAATAGCAACACGTCCAGTTGCGACATGCGCGCTCCGCTTTCCCCAAATCGGAGGGCGCTGCCTCCTCCCGCATCGACCAGGACTCGCGCTTGACCGTCCTCCCAGACTAGATAGCTGCTCGAGGCACGCTTGTCCTCGAGCTCCGGGCCTCCAGAGCCGAGGACCTGGACGGCGACGCCCTGCACTCCGCAGGATTGCGCGCGCGCCGGCGGCACCGCCACGCAAAAGAGTAGCGCGCTGACAAAGGATGGGAAAAATGTTCGGCTTGGGCGGGCATAGGAACGCATGGATTTGCCCGATTCTACCGCAGCGGCCGACCGTGATCGTGGCTCGGCGGCCGCGATCGACTCGATCCCAGCTTGTCGCGCATCCGCCCAAACCGGAAGATCGGCACGCCCCCCGCCTCCACCCTGTGGATCCAGCAGCCCCGCGCGCCACGCCGCCTTCAATCTCCTCAGCCTACCTGCACGTCGTACCTCGGGCCCGCACATCCGTGTCCATTTCACAGTGCCGTCGGTTTTCACCTGTTCCGGTAAGCCGGTACGCGCCGGCCCGCTGGTTGCGGCGTCCGGCCAGCCGTACGGTTTCGCGATCCGAATGCTGGCTAATATGGTATTCGAGATGTCCACCGATACGGCGAACCGGATGAAGCCCATAGAGAGTTCCCAGGAGGATTTTCTTAGCCAATATCCGGAATATGCCAGAACCGCGCCGCTGGACCTCCTGCGGTCGACCGAATATCGCCGCCTGGATGAGCAGCACCAGGTCTATCTGGATTACACGGGCGGCTCGCTCTACGCGGATTCGCAACTGGAGCAGCACCTGGCTTTGCTGCGCGGCGGCGTGTTCGGCAATCCGCACTCCACGAGCCCCACCTCAACGGCCATGACGGAGCACGTCGAAAGCACGCGGCGAGCCGTACTCAGTTACTTCGGCGCGGGCCCGGAGGACTACATCCTGGCTTTCACGCAGAATGCCTCCGGCGGGCTCAAGCTGATCGGGGAATCGTTCCCGTTTTCCCCCGCCAGCCGTCTGCTGCTCAGCTTTGACAATCACAACTCTGTAAATGGGATTCGCGAGTTCGCGCACGCCAAGGGCGCCCGCGTCGATTACGTACCTTTGGCCGCGCCGGCCCTGCGCCTGGATTCCGCCCGGCTGTCGATGCTTCTGGAGCAGGCCGATCCCGCCGCCGAGAATCTCTTCGCATACCCGGCCCAGTCGAACGTGTCCGGCGTGAAGCACCCCTTGGACCTGGTCGCCCGCGCGCGAGAGAAGGGGTGGCGCGTGCTGCTGGACGCGGCCGCGTACGTTCCCACCAACCGCCTGGACTTGAGTGCCGTACAGCCGGATTTCGCGGTCGTTTCCTTCTACAAGATGTTCGGCTACCCGACCGGAGTCGGCGCGCTTTTCATTCGCCGGTCCGCATTCGGGGAACTGCGGCGGCCGTGGTTCGCCGGCGGGACCGTGAATTTCGCTTCCGTGCAGGGGCAAGCTCACGTACTGACCCGCAGCGAGGCGGCTTTTGAAGACGGCACGGTCAATTACCTGGCCATCCCCGCAGTGGCTATCGGGCTGCGCCACATCCGGACCATCGGGATGGATCTGATTATGGAACGCGTCCGCTGTCTGACCGCATGGACATTGGGTCAATTGCTGGCGCTGCGCCACAGCAACGGCCGCCCCATGGTGCGCATTTACGGACCCGCCACCAGCGAGGCGCGCGGCGGCACCATGACGCTGAACCTCTATGATCCGAACGGGCACCTGGTGGACTATCGGCGCGTGGAGGAGCTAGCCGGCTACCAGGGAATTTCGCTGCGCAGCGGATGTTTCTGCAATCCGGGTGTGGGAGAAACCGCCGAGGGCCTGACGGAAGCGGACATGCTGGCGGCCTGCGAAATGGGGCCCGAAGTGAATCTGATCAGTTTCCGGCGGATGATGCAGGATCGAAAGCACAAGAGCGCCGGCGCGCTGCGGGCCTCCATCGGCCTGGTCAGCAACTTCGCCGACGTGTGGCGGTTCGTGCAGTTTCTCGCCGGCTTTCGGGATCAGACGCGGCTCGCCATCGGCACCGTGACCTTCGACATCGAGTCCTGCCGCGTAGTCCGTGACGGGACTTAGCGATCAGCCTGCTCCCACCCGTTGACTTGCCGCGGCGCCGCCCGTCCGCGTACAATGTCTTCTCGGCGGTACCTCCGCCGCACCGAGGGGGAATGTGTCGGATCGCGCACTTCTATTTCTGTTCAGCATCTTAGCCACGTTAGGGGCGCTGGCGGCTGCCGTATGGCTGCTGGCGAGCGGCCAGGCCGGCTCGGTGGACGGGCTCTTTCTGCTGCTGAGCTGTCTGCTGACAGCTTTGGCATTCGGACTTTATATAGGCTTCGTCATTCGGAACGCGCGGGCACAAGCGGCAGCGCCCGTTGCCCAAACCGCCAAAGCCAGCGCCGCCGCGCCGGCCCAGACCAAGCCCGCACCGGCCGCCCACGCGTAGCGCAGGCCGGTTCTGATCCGGTATCCCACCGGCTCTCGCCAGCCTTCCTGTGAGGCCTGCACCGGTACGGACATTGACATACACTATGGGTGAAAAAGAGCTTCTTCTATGAAGTTTCGCATCGCCCTCGTAATCCAATTGCTGGCGCTCGCCGTCGCCGCGGCCCAGTCCACTACCGTAAATGTCCAGGTCGGCAACCAGGTCGACACGCAGGCCGGAGTGAAGGGCCGCCTGCAACTTGCCATGTCCACGTCGTTTCAACTGGCCCAGTGGTCTTACCAGTTCTTCGGCGGCGCGCCCAACGCGCCTGCCATGCTGACCGGCTTGGACCCATGGCGCACGCGCGTGCAGGTGGTCTCCGCCGGGATTCCGCAGACTGCCGCGGACGCCTGGGATTTCACGGAACTCGATACCATGCTGACGCCCATTCAGGCGACCGGCGACCACAGCCCGGAGTTTCAGATCGGCACCGCGCCGGCGTTTCTCAGCAGTTCCACCGGCTCGATCCTGTCCACCAGCATTCCGGCATTTGCGCAGATGAGCGCTAACCTGGTCCGCTACTACAATACCGGGGGATTCGATGCCGGTGGAAAACACTACCAGAGTCCCACGCCCTACCCGGTGACCTGGTGGGGCATTTTCAACGAACCGGACGGCAATGGCGTCTCGGCGTCGGAATACGTGACGCTGTACAACACTACGGTTCCGGCCATGGCGCAGGCCGACCCGAACATCAAATTCGTGGCAGTGGAACTGGCCGGCGGCGCGGAAGGATATATGCCGCCCTTCGTGGCCGGCGTCGACGCGCAGGTGGACGTGGTGGCCAAGCATTTCTACTCGACCTGCAACCAGAGGGACCTGGACCAGAGCCTGTTCGCCTCGGTGCCCGGCTTTGCGCGGGAAGTGCAGACGATGTACTCGGAAATGGCGGCCAATTCCAGGCTGGCGAATGTCCCGGTCTGGATCACCGAGAACAACGTGAACGCCGACTATGACGCCGGCAATGGGATCAGCGCCTGCAACGCACCGCTGCCATTCGTGCTGGATAAGCGCGGCACCAGTCCGTTTTTTGCAGCCTGGCGGGCGCTGGTATTCGAACAACTGGGCGCGGCGGGCGCGCAAGCTCTGTATCACTGGGGATTCGGCACCGACCAGCAGTACGGCGAAGTGGACAACAGCGCCAATCCGTTTCTGAGCTACTGGGTGGATTACTATCTGTCGCATTGGCTGCCTTCGCCGCCGGGACAGGACATCCTGCAGACCGCCGCTACCGGCTGTTGCACGGCGGATTTTTCCCATGGCTGGCAGGGTAGCGGCGGGCTTCTGCTGGACACGCAGACCATGGCCGCGCGCAACGTGGATGGCTCCGTGGTGATTCTGATGTCGAACTACGCGCTTAAGGCGTCGGGAGACAACAACGGTTCCGGCACACAGCGCACGTTCGCGCTGGACCTGTCGGCGCTGGGGAAGTTCGGCAACGCGGATTTGGTCATGCTGGACGCGTCTACGCCGGCGGGCGGACCGGCGCTGCAGACTCTGAGCCCGGCCCCGCAGATGCAGGTCACCATACCCGGTTACGGCGCGGCGCTGCTGCGGCTATCCAATGCGCAGCCGATCCTGCCCGCGGGCGGAGTGGCGAATGCGGCCAGTTTCGCATCCGGCGCGGTGGCGCCGGGAGAAATCGTGTCGCTGTTCGGAACCGCCCTCGGCCCGTCCGCCTACGCTTTCCTGGAACTCACCAATCCGGTGCTGGTGTCGAACGCCCTGGCGGGCGTGCACGTGCTGTTCGACGGTGTGCCGGCCGCGCTGACGTTCGCGTCCGCCGGACAGATCAACGCCATCGTGCCCTTTTCGGTTGCCGGCAAATCCTCCACCCAAGTCCAGGTCGAATATTTGGGCGCTGTTTCCGCGCCCGTTTCCTTGCCAGTCGCCGCCACCGCGCCGGGCATATTTACGGCTAATTCCTCCGGTTCCGGTCAAGGCTCGATTCTCAACGCCGGCGACAACAGCGTGAACTCCGCCGCACATCCCGCGGCGCCCGGAGACTGGGTGAGCATCTTCGGCACCGGCGCGGGGATTACCGATCCGGCCAGTGTGGACGGATTGCTGGTCGGCGCGTCCTTGCCTTATGTGAAAGCCAAAGTGTCAGTCAGTATGGACGGCATACCCTGCAGTCTCAATTACGCGGGGGGCGCGCCCGGCCTGGTCTCCGGCGTGTGGCAGATCAACGCGCAGGTGCCCGCGGGGGTAACGCCTGGTGCGAGCGTACCGCTGGCGGTCAAGATCGGCGATGCCGACGCGCCATCCGGGGTGACGCTGGCGGTGGCGGCACATTGAGCTCGGTTGTCGCTGTTAGATAACGGGTTTCCGAGGTAGCGTTAAAATAACGTAGAAATAAGGCGAATCGGCGTGGGAACGCCGTATCTCACGGGTTTGGATTCGTTAATAGCATGCAGCGCACGCGGTCCACGGTGAGACCTACGGTTCCAGGGTCGCTGCGAGCACCGCGACGTGCGAGTCATTGGGCAACGTAATGCTCTGCACCACCTTAGCCGAGTTTAAGGCAAATCGGTATGCATAGAGGTTGAACGTCCGATTGTCCTTACTGCCGTCCTGGTAATTGCGGTACTGCATCGCTACAGCTTCGGACTCATTGGGATACCCTTGCGGCGTGTACCAGTCACTGAAGCTCTGCGTAAACTGTGAACTCGTGCCGTCGTTATAGCTGACCATGATGGTCTGCGACGCCTGATTTCCCTCCACTCCCGTCGCCAACAGCAGAAGCTTGGAAAACCGGCCAGGACTCAACGTAATCGACTGGCCGCTGCAACCGACCGCATTCAGATTATCCGCGGGCCCAAAGTCAAAGAGTACGCCATACAGAACGCGAGAGCCGGTGAGCAGGTTGGCCGAATACGAATAACCTACACCATCGAGGCCGCCGGTGGTGTACGTCATCCCGTCTTCGTAGATACCGTACAGGTTGAATTCCGAAGACAGGTCGACCGGAGTTCCGCTTCCGTTGCTGCCCACGGCCGCGCTTACTGCCAAGGCAAGCGGAAGCGTCTGCGTGCTGGTGCCGGAGGTCCCGGTAATCGTAGCGGTCGCGAATCCGGTTTGGGCGGACGCGCCGGCTTTGAAGTATATCTTCTGTTCATTGCCCTGCCCCCCAACAACCGCCTGGACACCTTTCGGCAGGTTGGAGACAGTAAGAGTCACCGAGCCTGTAAATCCTCCGAAGTCCGTGATGCTGATGAGAGCGACCCTCGCCGCACCTTGATTCAGAAAGAGCTTGGCTGGTCCTGAGAGCGTAAATCCGCTGGCGGCGACCGCGTTGTTGATGGCGCTGGCATACTCCGCGGCCAGCCCGGTGCCGACGAAGTCGTCGTAAAGCCACATGAATCCGCCGTTAATACCGCATTCAGAATGCCAGCCGGACATGATCGTCTGAACCT
The DNA here is from genome assembly GCA_035499555.1 of Bryobacteraceae bacterium. Lineage (GTDB taxonomy): Bacteria > Acidobacteriota > Terriglobia > Bryobacterales > Bryobacteraceae > Bog-159. The sequence goes on along the minus strand of DATJYO010000019.1, from coordinate 108,936 downwards.
GGCTCGGAGTATCGAACTGATCCCACAGGCCGGGCCAGACTGGGACAGCGCCGAAATCCCAGCCCACGCAGGGGTCGTTTCCGCTGCCTCCCGCATAGGCCTGCAAGTGCACGCCGTCAACCGTACCGGGAAGTCTGGTATTAATCTGGGAAACAACATTCGTCCAATAGCCGGCGTTATCAAAGGCATCGGGCGCAACATGGTAGCCAAGATTGCCGAGCATCACGCCAAAAGCTATCGTGGTGGGCGCATTAAAGCTATTCTCGTCGTCGAAATCGATGGCATCGAGAGCGGGGATGGCGGTTTTCAACGCCTGAAAGTCCTTGTACAAGATGCTATTCACGCCGATACCCTGGGCTTGCACCAGGGCAGTGATATGTTCCCAGTCTCCGTAATTCGATGAACCGATGCTGAACGTGACCCGCTTGACGGTTCCCTGCTTCAGTTGTGCCATGTTGGAGGCAAAATCGGGATACGTCTGATCGCCAATGTAGACGCCGTTTGAGGTGAGCGGGAATTCCCCATTGAAGTTCAGGTCGCCGGTGCTGCTGACCTCGACACTCCAAACGATGGCTTCCGTGAAACCGGAATTCTCGATCTCGCTTATGTTGTTGGCGGCGTTTTTGTAGAAGGGGCCCCCACCAAAGATGCCGGTGAGTCCGGCCTGAGCGAGCGCCGAGCTCGCGGACAATACCGGAATCAGGGCGATCAGAAGTGGCACACGGCCGGCAAGGGTTGCGTAACCATGGCGTAGGAACGGAGTTTTGCTTGAGAATAGATATTTCACGTCAGCTCTGGTTGAAAATGGATTGCGGATGGGCGTGGGCCGGTCCCCACGTCGGTTTGGCGTTCTCTCGCGGGGGCGGGTTCACAGAAGCTGAGTATATCAGCTTCGAAGCGCACACCAGAACTACGACCGGATGATGAGGTGTCGGCTCGCAGCGGGTTGCTCTCCGCCTGCGGAAGTTGAGCAGGCGCGGGCGAGGCTGCTCCTCTTCGGCGATTTGCATGGCGGTAGTTAGCGTCTAACCCGGCGCCTCGAGACTCTGCGCCGTGGTGAAGCCGCCTATGAGCGTGACGTACGGGCCCGGCGGCGAAGCAGGGCGAGTCCAACAGGCTTGGGCCGTGGCAGCGCGTCCGGTGTGATTTTCCGATCAGGCCGAGAGATGCTTCTTCCGCAATTCGCCAATCACCGCGGCGCCGAGCAGGAAGTAGAAGAATCCAACGAAAAGAATGACCGCAAAGCACGACGGCACAATCAGCCGTTCAGATCCGTGCTGGAACATCCCCTTGCCGCTCCAGTATAGAAACAGAGGAGCAAAAGTGACTGAGACACCTTGCAACGCAGCCACGATCCAATAGATTGGGGAGCGAACGATCGCCACCCACCGGGAATCAATCTCGATGGTCACTCTTTCCATATGCGGTGCCCTCTCTGATCTTGCTCCGATCCGTCGCCAGTTGATCGCCCGAGTTCGGTTCCACCCTGCTAAACACCCGCTGTAAAGAACTGCTTACTCAGCAGCCTGCGTTGTGGCCTGAACGGGAGCCGCCTTCTTTGCAGCTACCATCTTCCGGGCCGGCGTAGTCTTTTTCCCAACCGTCCTTTTCGCCTTCGCTGCCTTAGCGGCTCTGGCCTTTTTCAGATTCGCCACGAGTTTCGCCTTGGCCGCAGCCGAGAGCTTCCTTCTGGGCTTCGGTGCTGGTGCAGGCGGCTTAGACTCACCCCGATATTTTGCCCATCTCTCCTTCTGCGCGGCGGCGATCCTCTTGCGGGCGGCGGCACTCAGCTTGCGGCGTTTGGGGGCCGTGGCTTGTGGTGCGGCGCTCCCGTTGGTGGCTCCCGGAAGCATGGCTCGGAGTTCAGCAATCTTCAAAGCAAGTTGGCCCTTCTGCAATTCAAATCCGGTAATAGCGGCTGCGATGATCTCAGGCGTCAATTTGGATATTGGCATGTGTTCCTCTCCGGTAATCATTGTGACACATAATCCGATCGGTAAGTTGCAAGTCACTTCCTCCGGCATGATATTGTCACCACTTTTCGGCAGCAATACGAGCGGTACAATGGGTTAAGAGAGCGTGCGCAACGAGGGGATAATATGCGAACTGCGGATCATTTCACCCAGTCATATCGAGAAGGTTCCGCACCGTGGGACGTTGGCAAGCCGGATTTCAACCTTATCCAGACTGTAACGACGACGCCGATTCAGCCATGTAAGGCATTGGAAATCGGCTGCGGAACCGGCGACAATGCGATCTGGCTGGCGGAGCGGGGGTTCGAGGTAGTTGGAGTTGATTCAGCCGGCCTTGCCATCGAGAAAGCCGAACAGAAAGCAGCAGACGCCAATGTTCCGTCCGTCTTTCTCGTTCAGGATTTCCTCATCGGTCACGTCAAGGGAGCACCATTCGGTTTTGTATTTGATCGAGGCTGTTTTCACGTCATGGATTCCGACGAGGACCGCACGAAGTTTGCCGAGCAGGTCCAGCAGCATTTAAGAGACGGCGGGTTGTGGCTCAGCCTGGTTGGAAGCGCTGACGAAGAGCGGGACCGCCCAGGCCCGCCCCGACGAACGGCAAGGGAAATCGTGAGTGCCACCGAGCCGTACTTCGAGATCTTGTCATTGGCGTCCAGCCATTTTGAGACGAAACTGCCACATGCGCCGAGAGCTTGGATTTGCCTTATGAAAAAGAGGCCGATGGAGTGAATGATGCTGAATTCCGGACAGCACGGCCGGCCAGCGTGAAACTTGAACATGGTTCAACCGTGGCGACGCCCGACTCCATTCCATAAGCTACAGTGGCTCTTTCCGATTGCCGTCACGGTACACAACCTGGAAGAAGCAATCTGGCTGCCGGGCTTCGTCGCCACACACGCCCATCAGATCCCGTGGACAGTTTCTCCAGGCGTGTTCCGACTGGCGATTGTCGCGCTGACGCTTGCGGCCTGGATGGTGACGTTCTTAAGTTCGCGAAGCGGCCGGCAGACGATCTGGGCCTATCTGGTATTCGGCTACATGATCGCCATGCTGGCAAACGTGTTCGTGCCACATATTCCTTCCGTCTTCGTATTCCAGCGATATGTACCGGGATTTGGGACCGCGGTGGTCCTGGACCTGCCGGTGCTGACGTTTCTGTCCATCTGGGCTCTGCGAGAAGCCTACGTGTCAGGCACGAAAGCTGTTTGGTTCGGGATTGGAGTGCCGGTTGGGATGGCGGCGACGACCGTGGCCCTATTTGCGATGGTGCGCTGATTCACGAACGCAGCCATGAGATTCCGTGTACGGTTCACCTGACTTCTGATTGCGACCGAAGCAGTTCCATTTGGCTCCGACGAATCCCCAGGTAACCCCGTGGAATGCTGAACCTGAAATACCTACTGTTCTGTGGCTGTGAGCGTGGTGTTGGCGTCAACCGATCGCTGCGGGGTTATGCCCAGCCGAGTTCCTTCAGGGCCAGCCCGGCACTCCAGATCTTGGTCATATGCGCGATCTTGCCTTCACCGTCTCAGTCTAAGGCGCTCGTGACGCAGAAGGCGACCACGGCATGTTCAGGTGCGATGGCGGCACACTGATTGAAGGGAGAACGCGCCGCCCGATCAGATCCGCGACGGCCGATGGGACGCGGAGCCCAACATGTAGGGGCCATGAGAGCCGTCCGGCAAGATCGTGTGCGCATCCGTGCGTGCGCGGCTGAGTTGCGTGGGCGTGAGTCCGCTCGCGGCATGCAGATCGGCGCGGCGGAAATTCGCGCCCATGGTGGCACATTCGTGAAATCGCGCGCCGGTCAAATCCGCGGCTTCCAGATCGGTGCCGTCGAGCCGGGCTGCCTGGAAGCTGCAGCTCCGCAGATTGGCGTGCCAGAATGCCGTCTGCCTCAGATCCGCGCGGTCGAACTGCGCCCCGGCCAGATCGGCGCGCCGGAAGTCACAGTGCAACAGCGTGGCGGTGCTCCAGTTGGAGCCGGCGGCCGTGGCGCCCGCCAGGTTGCAATAGCGCAGCGCTGCGTGATACAGCTTGGCGTCGGACAGATCCGCTTCCGCAAAATTGCACTCGAAGGCCTTGGCCTGATGCAGGCTGGCCTCGCGCATCACGGCGCCGGTGAAATCGCACTTGTCCAGGGAGGCGTCCAGCAGTCGGGCGGCGCGCAGATTAGCGCGGCGGAGCGAGGTGCGGGCCAGGCGCGCTTCGGTCAGGTTGGCGGCGGCCAGCAGCGCCAGTTCCAGCTTGGCATCCGTGAGATCACACGCGGAAAGATCGGCCTCGATCAGCGTGGCGTTGCTCAGGTCGGCGAACTGGAGATTGGCGGCGCTAAGGTTCATGCGCGACATGTGGGCGTCGATAAAGTTGGCTGACTGCAGATCCGCGCGCTCCAGGTTCTCTCCCTCGAGCAGAGCGTCCGCCAGCACGATACCGGTCAAGCAAGCCCGCAGGCCGTCCTGGCGCCGCTCCAGCCAGGCCCGATGGGCATCCAGGACCCGCCGCAAGGCGGCTGCGCCGAGGCTGGCCCCAATCAGCGGCGGTGCGATCACCTGCGTTTCAAGAGGATCATTCGAATCCACCGTGTTTGGCCTCAACCCTCATCCTCCCCACTCAAGCGTTGTGCACGAAGTCGGCCGCCATCGAAGCGAGTTCCGATTCACCCGCCTCCAGACTGCGCAGCTTGGCGGCCAGGGTGGTGCGTTTCAACCCCAGCAAGTCCGCCGCCATTTTTTTGTTCCCGTTCGTCTTATGCAGCGCCTGTTCGATGATACTGCGGGCGATCTGCCCTACCGTCTGTTCAAAATCCAGGCCCGCGTCGGGCACTTGCACCAACTGTCCCGCCGCCCGTTCGGCCAGCGGCCGCGGCCGCTCGCTGTCCAGGGGAAAATCAGCGGGATAGAGTACCGTCCGCGCGCCGCTCAGGACGATCGCCCGCTCGATGGCGTTCTCCAATTGCCGCACATTTCCGGGCCAGGCGTAGGCATTGAGCCGCCGCAGGGCCTCGCCCGAGATCTGCCGCAGCGGAAGATTCTCCGCCTCGCAGATCTTCCGGATGAAGTGCTGCGTAAGGGCCGCCACATCTCCCGGACGCGCCCGCAGCGGTGGCAGCTCGATCGGCACCACGTTGAGGCGGTAATACAGATCCTCGCGGAAGCGGCCCTGCCGGACGCGCTCGCGCAGATCCGCGTTGGTCGCCGCCACCACCCGCACATCCACGTGGATGGTTTCCGAACTGCCCAGCCGTTGGAACTCGCGCTCCTGCAGGACGCGCAAGAGCTTGGCCTGCAGATCGAGGGGCATCTCTCCGATTTCATCCAGGAAAATGGTGCTGCCCTCGGCCTGCTCGAAACGCCCGATGCGGTGCGCCACCGCGCCGGTGAAAGCCCCGCGCACGTGGCCGAACAGTTCGGCTTCGAGAAGGTTTTCGGGTAGCGCGCTGCAGCACACGGCGACCATGGGGCGACGGCCGCGCGGCCCCGCCATGTGAATGGCGCGCGCCGCCATCTCCTTACCCGTGCCGCTCTCGCCCGTGATCAGCACCGTGGAGCGCCGGTCCGCCACCAGCCGCACCAGCCGCACGACCTCCTGAAAAGCCTGGCTCGATCCCACCAGATTTTCGCGCCAGGGCTCAGCGGCCGTGAGTTGCCGGGGCGGGCGGCTGCGCCGTTCGACCGCGTCGGACAGCGCGGCGGCCAATTGTTCGGGGCGGCTGTCGGCGATGACGTCGATAGCCCCCAGCCGGGTCAGGCGCACGGCATCCGCTACACCGGTCTGCGGGTCCCATACCACCACCGGTACATCGGCCTCGGCCTGCTGCAACGCAAGCAACGCTTCGGCCGGGGTCCATTCCGCCAGGGGACAGCACAACACAGCCGCATCGAAGGATGCACGTTTCAGGTACTCGACGGCTTCCGGGACGCCGGGAGCCTGGGCTAATTCGAAGCCCTCCAGGGCAGCCGACATGCGAGCGAATTCCACGCTGTCGGCGACGCTCAAGTACAACAACCGGGGTGGTTCGACCGTCTGCATCACTCTAGATATCGTCTGTGGCTATGGTACCCATTAGTGCGGATAGTCTCCGATCTGCTCCAGCACCAGACAATGGACTTTAACCAGCAGATCCACCTCGGCCCGCGGTAACGCGAGCGCCCCCGCAATGGCCACGCTGTCGTGACCCGCCCGATGCATCCGCAACACCTGCGTCCGTTTACTGAGATTCAGGCCCGAACGGGCGGGCGGTGGAGCAACCAGCATGCCGGTCTGGCGTTCGACCTCGCGCAAGTCGCTGGCCAGGCTCTGCGCCAGGCCCTGCGCCTCGGCCAGAGCGGCCGCCAATGCCGACACCTGCTGTTGGCCTTCCCGCTGCCGGCGCGCCAGGCTCCGTATTTCGGACTTCAGGCTCACAAAAAGATAGAGGCACGAACCCAGCCCGGCCGCCAGCAGGAGGTAGTACGTCAGGGGATGCAGGATTCCGGCCAGCCAGTTCACGGCAGATTCTCCAGGCGCTCCTGGCGGCTCATGATCTGATGAATCCGTACGCCGTAATTGCCTTCCACCACCACCACCTCCCCGCGCGCGACCACGCAGTTGTTCACGATGACCTCGACCGGTTCATCCACCGTGCGGTTCAACTCGATAATCGACCCGGCCGCCAGCTTGAGCACTTCTTTCAAGGGAAGTTGCACGTGCCCGAAGGACACGCTCACCGGCAGTTCCACCCCCATCAGCAGCTCGAACGTGCGGGACTGGGGTGGTGGCGGCGCCTCCACGGGCGGCGCGGGTGGCGGGTCTTCCGCCGGCGCCGGGGTTTGCGGGCTGCCCGCCACCACGATCAACAGGGGCGGGAGCGGGGCTTCCGCATAGGACCCGTCGATGCGGTAAACCTCGCCCGCCGCCGGCGTGCCGGTAGCGGCTTCGCCCGGCGCAGCGATCTGCCGGCCCCAGCGCCGGCCGGCGCTGCGCGCCAGTTCGCCCATGGACTGCTGCAGGATCTCCTGATAGGTTTCGCGCGCCTGGTCGTCCTCTTCGACCCCGGCGGCGCCCAGGACCCGCGCCGCCAGCAGAGTCCACAACTGCTGCGGCGCGCCGATCCACAGCGCCGGCTCTCCGGGCAAGGGAAAACGCTGTTGCCACCACCAGATGGCGCCATGCTGGCCGGCGATGGCTTCGCCCGCGGCGGCCGGCGCCGCGTCTTCGACCGGCGCGCAGGACAGCGTGGGACGCTCGCCCGACAGGGACTCCAGGACCGTGCCCAGTTGCGCGGTCCATTCTTCGGCGAACCAGCGCCCCTCCTGGCTGCGATCCTCTTTCACATGACACCGCCGGCCGGGTTGGGCCAGACCTTCTCGATATCCGCCCGCAGCCGCAGAATGGCCTGCGACTTCAGATGCGAGATCCGCGACTCATGCAAGTCCACCACCTCGGAGATCTCCCGCAAGGTGAGTTCTTCCATGTAGTAAAGGCCCAGTACCGTGCGCTCCATGGCGGGCATGCGGCGGATGGCGGCGGTCAGCAGCTCTTCGAGCTGCGCCCGCTCCAGCAGGCGGGATGGCAATTGGCCTCCGTCGTCGCTCAGGTACGCCAGCAGGCTCTGGCCTTCGCCGTTATCCCCTGTATATTCCAGGCTGCCCAGATTCAGTCCTTGCACCTCTACCAGCCAGCGGTGATACTCCTCCAGGTCGATCCCTATTTCGGCGGCGATCTCGTCCTCGCCGGGGATGCGGTGCAGGCGCTGCTCGGCCCGCGCGATGGCGAACTCGATCTGCTTGGCCTTCTTGCGCTTCTGCCGGGGGGCCCAGTCCAGATCCCGCAGGCTGTCCAGGATGGCGCCCCGGATCTTGTGTTCGGCGTAGGTCTTCAGTTTGACATTGTGGCTGGCATCGTACTGGTCGACGGCGGCGATCAGCCCCACAATGCCGGCCGAGACCAGATCTTCCAGGCTGACATTGCCGGGCAGCCGGTCGTGGATGCGGCGGGCGATCAGGCGGACCTGCGGCAGGTGCTCCAGGATGAGCCGCTCGCGCTCCTCGGCGTCCGTCTCTCCGGCGTCCTGCCGGCCGTACGGGTTGGACATGTGCGTCAGGCCATTCCTTTCAATGTCATGCCGCCAGGCGCGCGGCGCGCGCTTCCGGACAACCCAGCAGATGCAGAATGCGGGCCCTGGCGGCGCCTTCGAAATCGTCCGGAATCGCCTGCCCGGTGCCCAGGAATGAGATGGGTTTGCCCAGGCTCGCGGAGAGCGAGAAAGCCGTACCGAACGAGCCGGTTTCGTCCACCCTGGTGAACATCAGGCTGGAGGGATGGAAGATCTCAAAACGTTCCGCCACACGCCTTAGATCGGCGGATTTCATCGCCGCCGTTAACACCAGATGGGTATCAACCGCGGCGCGGGCCGTCAGGAATCGGGCCAGCTCCGCGGCGCGGTCCATATCCCGCGGCCCATATCCCGGGGTGTCGATGAGAATCAATTGCCGGCCGTGATACTCCTCCAGGGCCTGGACCAGTCCGCCCACATTGTCCAGCGCCCGAAACGAGGCACCCAGGATGGTGGCGTAGGAACGCAACTGATCGGCGCCCGCCACGCGGTAATCGTCCATGGACAGCAGTACCACGCTGCGCCGCGCGGCCACCCCGCAGCTTACCGCCAGCTTGGCGATCATGGTGGTCTTGCCGGCGCCCGGGGGGCCCACCAGGGCCGCGATTTGAGGCGTGCCGCCGGGGGCGCCCACGTTCGGGTTCACCAGCACGCGCCGTCCGAGTTCCTGGGCGATGCGCGCCTCGAGCGTGGTGCCGTCGGAGGCGGACCGCTCGGCCGCGTCGAGGACCTGGCAGACCAGGTCGCCGTCCATGTCCGCGGCCATCAGGGCGGCATGCCACTCCGCCAGTTCGGGTGCAGCCGCGGACCAGCGGGCGCCCCCCCAGGCCGAGCGCGTGATGGCGCAGCCCATCCTGTCCAGTTGCCGGCGCATCTCGGCCAATTCCACGGCCAACCGCGGGTCGGCGGCCGCGGCCGGTTCCGGTGCCGGCGCCGCGCCGGCTTCCGGCACCAGCGCGCAGACCACTTCATACTCGCCCAGGTGGCGCGCTTCGAGCGGCGCGCGACGGGACTCGACCAGCATGGCGTCATCGCCCATCTCCCGCCGCGCCAGCCCCACGGCGGCCTCCACCGAACCCGCGTAAAACGATTTGATGCGCATGGCTCTCCTTTACTGAATCACTCCCAGCGACACGACCCGGACTCCGGCCGGGATCTCGTTGTGCGACAGCATAAACAGGTTGGGCAGCGCCGGCTCCACCATCTGGCGCAGGAAATAACGGGCGCCGGAAGTGGTGATGGCGGCCACCGCTCCTTCCGGATTGGCTACCTTGCGCTGCACCCGTTCGAGTATCTCGCGGATGGTCTGGGGCGCCATGCTCAAGTGGCTGTTCTGCTCGCCGTGTTGCACGGCCGACTCCACCGCCTGCTCGATGGAGCCATCCAGGAAATACGCCGGCAGGTTTCCGGAGGCATCCAGGAAGCGTTTCACCACTGTGCGCCGGATCGCCTGGCGCGCGTATTCGGTCAGCAGCACCAGGTTGCGGGTGGACAAAGCAGCCTCGCCCAGGGCTTCCAGGATGGAACTGGTGTCGCGGATGGAGACCCGCTCCCGCAACAGGTTCTGCAATACCCGCTGCACGGCCGACAAGGGAAGCTGTTTGGGCACCAGGTCTTCCACCAGCTTGGGCTGTTCGACGGCTACCAGGTCCAGCACCTTCTTGGCGTCCTGCCGCGAAAACAGCTCGTGGGCATGCCGCCGCGCCAGCTCCGCGATATGCGTGCCCAGCACGCTGACCGCGTCGATCAGGGTGCAGCCGGCCGCGCGCGCCTGCTCGGCGCGTTGATCCGGAATCCACCAGGCGCTCAGGCCGAAAGCGGGCTCGCGGGTGGGTGTGCCTTCGAGCGCCGCCACGCCGCGGGCCGGCGGGATCGCCAGTTGGCAGCCCTGGGGCATCTCATAACGCGCGATCTCGGCGCCTTTGAGCGAGATCACGTATTCGCGCGGGCGCAGGGCCAGGTTGTCGGCTACCCGCACCGGGGGCAGCAGGAAACCCAGATCCCCGGCCAGTTGCCGCCGGATGCCGGAAATACGCTTCAGCAGCGGAGAATTTTGCGCGCCTTCCACCATCTTGACCAGGCCCAAACCCACTTCCAGGGCCAGCGGCTCGACCTTGAGCAAACCTTCCAGGTTCTCGCGCGCCGGCTTGGCCGCGGCGGCTAGCGGCGTCTGGGCCGCCGGTTTCGGCCGCATGCGCCAGGCGGCCGCGCCCAGACCGGCGCCCAGCAGCAGGAACGGAACGCCCGGTAATCCGGGAAAGCAGGCCAGGGCGATCAGGACGCCGCTGGCCAGCAGCAAAGGCTGCGAGCTGCCGAATACCTGCTTGCGGAAGTCCGCCCCCAGGCGGGCCTCCGAGCCGGTCCGGGTGATGATAAGGCCACCGGAAACCGAGATCATGAGCGCCGGAATCACCGTCACCAGGCCATCCCCGATGGTCAGCACGGTGTAGGTTTCGAGCGCATGCCGCAGCTCCATGCCGTGTTGCAGGACGCCGATCAGAAAACCCGCCACGATGTTGATGCCGGTAATCAGGATGCTGGCCACCGCGTCGCGCTGGGTGAAACGCGAAGCCCCGTCCATGGCGCCGTAGAACTCCGCCTCGGCTGCCAGTTGCCGCCGCCGCCGCCGCGCTTCGGCTTCGTCGATCAGGCCGGACCCGAGGTCCGAATCGATGGACATCTGCTTGCCAGGCAGGGCATCCAGGGTGAAGCGCGCGGTCACCTCGGAGATGCGCACCGCGCCGTGATTGATCACGACATACTGAATGGCAATCAGCACCAGGAAGATCACCGCGCCGATGATGTAATTGCCGCCCACCACGAAACTGCCGAAGGCTTCGATCACGTGCCCGGCCGCGGACGTGCCGCTATTGCCGTTCAGCAGGATCAGGCGCGCCGAAGAGATGTTCAAAGCCAGCCGGTAGAGCGTCAGCAGCAACAGCGTGGTGGGAAAAACACTGAACTCGACCGGGCGGGTGATGTACATGGCCACCATCATCACGATGACCGACATCATGATGTCCAGCACCAGCAGCAGATCCAGCAGGAACGGGGGCAGCGGGGTGATGAGCGCCATCACGATGGCCAGCACGGCCACCGGTACGCCCAGCTCCGCCGCGCCGCCGTTGCGCAGAAACGCCAGCGGTTTCCAACCCGGTTTTGCGATCGCCGCAGCTTGCGCCATTCTCTCTCCCGCTATCCAGGTAATCGGCGGTTCATGAGCTTATAAACATAGGCCAGGATCTCGGCCACCGCGCGATACAAGTGCGGCGGAATCTCCTGCCCCACTTCCACCGACCGGTACAGGGCCTGCGCCAGGGGCGGATTCTCGATGATGGGCACCTGGAACTCCTGGGCCCGCTGGCGGATGCGCTGCGCCAGGAAGTTTTTGCCTTTGGCCACCACCACGGGCGTAGCCATGGAATCCACGGCATAGCGCAGCGCTACCGCGTAATGCGTAGGATTGACGATAACCGCCGTAGCTTTGGGCACCTCGCGCATCATCTTGTGGCGCAGGCGCTCGCGCTGGATGCGGCGGATGCGCGCCTTGATCTGGGGGTTGCCCTCCGTCTCCTTGACTTCGTCGCGGATCTCCTGCTTGCTCATGCGCAGATCCTTGGTGTACCGGCGGCGCTGGCGGAACAGATCCACCGCGCCGAAGACCAGAAACACGCCGCTGGCCTTCCACAAGAGGGTGCCCAGCGAGCCGCAGGCCTGCCGGAAACCCGATTCCGCGCTCTGAAAGGGCAGGGCCAGGTAGGCAAACAGGTTGTCGCGGATGATCCCATAGACGGCCAGCAGGAAGAGCGGCAGCATCACCAGCGCGCTCAGCAGCGCCGGCAGGTTCTGGCGCGGCAGTTCCCGCAGCCGCGCCAGCGGGTCCAGCCGCTTGACGTCCGGCGCCAGTTTTTTCAGGCTGACGCCGAACTGCGTAGCCACCGCCTGCGTGCCCAGCGTGACGGCCAGCAGCACAGCGCCGGCCGGCGCCAGCAGGCGTAAGAGACTCACCACCAGGTAGCGGCTCAGGGCCAACAGGTCGGCGCGGGGGACAAAAGCCGCGGCCAGGGCCTGCCGCGTCAGTTGCCGCATCTGGTCGAACCACTGCCCCCCCCAAGCCTGCAGCACCGCCACGAAGGCCACGAACTGAACCGCCGAAACCAACTGCCGCGCGGTCGGAAACTGGCCTTCCTTGCGGGCCTTGTCCCGGCGCTTGGCGGTGGGCTGTTCGGTGCGCTGTCCGCTGTCCGCCAAGGCATGCCCCTCAAAAGCCCAGCGCCTGGCGCAGGGTGCCGAACACCGCCGCCGCGTAGGCTGACAGGATGCTGGGGAGCAGCAACGTGATCCATGCGACGACGATCAGGGCGCCCATCATTTTGAGCGGGAAGGCCAAAGTCAACAGTTGCAGTTGGGCGTTCAGCCGGCCGAGCAAGGCCAGCGCCACGTCCGCCAGAATCAGCAGCGCCAGGCATGGCAGCGCCAGGCGCAGGGCCAGCGCCAGCATTACGCCACCCATCCGCAGCAACGGCTCGGCGGTGGCCGGTGTCAGCCACGGCCCGCCCGGCCGCGTCTCCAGGCTGTGTGCCAACTCCCGGATGACTTGCCGGTCCAGGCCCAGCGCCACGAAGACCAGTCCGCTGGCCATCTGCGCAAACACCAGCAGCACTCCCGATTCGGCCTGGGTGGCCGGATCGAAGGTCTGCGCGAAGCTGAAACCCGCGTTGAGGCTGAGGATCTGCGCGCCGGTCACGAAGACCTCGAGTATGAAGGCCACCGCCAGTCCCAGGGCTACGCCCCCGCCGATCTCGGGCAGCACCCACAACAGCAGGCGCGGAATGTCCGCCTGCGCCGCGTCCACCCGCGGCCAGGCGGGCGCCAGCGCCACCGTGATCAACACCGAGAGCACGATGCGGGCCAGCTTGGGACCGGCCTGGACACCCGGCAAGGGGGCCAGGGCGAAGAAGCCCGAGACCCGCGCCAGCGCCAGCCAGAAGCCATACAGGGAAGACAAGCTCCATTCAGCGGGCATAGCGTCCCAGATCGCCCAGCAGCGCCGTGGTGTACGCCGTCATGCGCTCGATCATCCATGGCATCAGCAGCAGGAGGCCGATGCCAAAGGCAATCAGACGCGGAATGGTACTGAAGCCGGTGTCCTGAATGGAGGTGACAATCTGCGCCAGACTGATCACGATGCCGCACACGAAGCCCAGAGCCAGCAGCGGCGCGGCGATCCAAAACGCTGCCAGCAAGACCTGGCGCATGATTTCGGCAACCGCATCCGGCGTCATCTTTTGCCGCTCCTTACACCAGACTCTTCATCAACGAGCCGATCACCAGGTTCCATCCGTCCACCAATACGAACAGCAGGATTTTAAAGGGCGCCGAAATCATGACCGGCGGCAGTTGGATCATGCCCACCGAGATGGTCACCGAGGCCACCACCAGGTCGATCACCAGGAAGGGCAGATACAGAATTGCGCCGATCTGGAAGGACGCTTTCAGCTCGGAGAGAATATACGCCGGTATCAGGACTTTCAGATCCAGATTCGCCGGTGTGCGCGGCGCGGGCGCGTGGGCGATCTCGAGGAACAGGGCGATGTCCTTCTCCCGGGCGAACCGCAGCCAGAACTGGCGCATCGGCTGCGCCGCCTCCTGGGCTGCCTGCGCGGCGCCGATCTGGCCGTTCTGGAGAGGCATCCAGGCGCGTTCGTAGATCCCGCCGGCCATGGGTTCGATGGTCAGCAGACTCAGGAACAGGGCCAGTCCCACCAGCACCTGGTTCGACGGCGCGGTCTGCGTGCCGAGCGCCTGCCGCAGGAAGTGCAGCACCACGCTGATGCGCAGGAAAGGCGTCACCGAAACCAGGGCCGCGGGCAGCACGGTGAGCGCGGTCAGCAGCAGGACGATCTGCATGGGCGTGCTGAGCGCATTTCCTGGGCCCGCCGCCAGTCCCAGACCGGCCGGGCGGGCGGCCGCCGCCGCACCCTGCAGGAGCAACCCCAGCGCCGCCAGGCGCGCGCCGGCGCCGCTCATCGGCCCGCCTCCGCCGCGCGGCCGGCAGGCCGGTCCACGCCTTCCCAGGCGAAGCTCTCCAGCACCGCGCATCCGGCCGGAGACACACCCAGCAGCAGGCCACGTCCGGCCAGGCGCACCAGGTGCAGAGAATGGTGTGGGGAGAGAACCGTCCGGTCCACCACCTCCAGAACCCGCTGCCGGCCGCCGCGCCCGGCACCCGCCACACCCTTGCGCCGCAGCCACCACAGAAACCCGCCCAGCAGCAGCAGCATGCTACCGGCGGCCGACAGTTCGCGAAGTATTTCCATCATTCCCTTTCCGGCACTCCCGTTCCGCGCTCCTCAGGCGTCCCCGTTGAAGTCGGTGATGCGCACTCCCAGGGTATTCTCCACCACCACGATCTCCCCGCAGCCGATCAGGGTGCCGCCCACGTACAGGTCGATGTTCTCGCCGGCGGAGCGCTTCATGCCGATCAGACTGCCCGCCTCCAGTTGCAGAATCTGCCGCACGGTCAGGATGCGGCGATCCAGTTCCGCCTCGATCTCTACCGGCACGTCCGCGAACGCGGCGATTTGTTCCATCGCTGTCATGCGCCGACCTCCCGCTAGGTGATGAGATTGGTGGTCGCCTGCGCCAGGTTATTCACCGTGGTCACCACTTTGGAACTGGCCTGATAAGCGCTCTGCAAAACAATCAGTTCCGTCAGCTCCTGGGCCATATCGACGTTGGACGACTCCAGGGCGCCGCCCACGATGGTGCCGCGCCCGCCCGTGCCGGGCTCTCCCACCGCCGGCTCCGCGGTATCGGCGGTGACCTGAAACTCGTTGTTGCCCACCGCGATCAGAGTCTGCGGATTCCGGATGCTGGCCAGTGCCAGTTGCCCGACGACTACCTGCTGTCCGTCCGAATACGAGGCCAGCAACTGGCCTCCGTTCCCCATAGTGACCTGGGTCAGTTCGGAGGCGGCCGAACCATCCTGCGAGACCGCCGAGGGCGCCGAGGCCTGGTCGAACTGGGTGAGCATGCCCGTGCCGTCCGCGTTGTACGGATTCCAGCTCAGGTTCATATCCGAGGCGCCATCGCTCAGGCCCGGAATGCTGAAGGTGATGGGCGAGCCGGCCGCCGGACTGGTCAGTTGCCCGTTGGCGTCGAACGTCAGGCTGCCACTGGCGCCGGGGATGGCATAGGGAGTGCCGGCGGTGCCCGCGGTGACATCTTCGCCCGGCATGGTGACCGCGTAGGACCACGTGTTGGCCGCCGTCTTTTCGAAGTTCACGGTCAGTACGTGCGAGGTGCCCTGCGAATCATAGACCTTGATCGAGGCCGACCAGTCCGAGGGCGCGCCGGTCGCGGCCGAGGCATCGAAGTTGGCGTTGAGGGTAAAGTTCTGCGTGGCCACCGGCGCTTCGATGGCGCCCACCGGCACGGTGATGTTGCCAATCGGACCGCCCGTATTGACCACCCCGTTGGTGGCCATCCAGCCCTGGACCTGTTCGCCCGTGGGGGTCAGCAGATTACCGGAAAGATCCACTTGAAAATTCCCGGCGCGGGTATATTGGACGGCCCCGTTGTTGAGCACGATAAAAAAGCCGCCCCCCTGGATGGCCGCGTCCATGGTCCCGTTGCTGCTCTGGATGGCTCCCTGCGTGAACTGGCGGACCGTCAGGGGCGCGGCCACGCCAAAGCCCAATTGGCTCTCTCCGGCGCCCATGGATTCGCTCACCAGGTCGCGGAAATACGTCGCGCTGTTCTTGTATCCCGGCGTGTTCAGGTTGGCCAGGTTGTTGCCGACCACATCCACCGCCACGCCGTTGGCGTCGAGAGCGGAGAGGGCCGTGCTGAAAGCTGCAAACATCGTTTAGTTTCCTCCTTGCGTCGTGCTGGTGCTGGTCGTGCCGACAGCGCCCTGGGTCACGCTGTCCATGTCACCGCGGATGGCGATCAACTGTTCGAGCGAGCTGAACTGCGCCAGTTGGGTGACGAAGGTGGTGCTGTCGGTCGGATTGGTCGGGTCCTGGTACCGGATCTGGGCCACCAGGAGTTCCAGAAACTGGTTCTCATTCACGTTGTCCGCCCCCAGGCCCGACGGCGGCGCAGAGGCGCTATCGGCGGGAACCGCGGCGGGCGCGAGGGTTGATGGAATTGTCATATTTGAGCCTCAGGTGCGGGGTCGCGGCGCGACTGCCATGCGGCGGCCCAGCGGGATGGATTGCGCGGCTGTTGCTGGTTTGGCGGTTGCCGGCCGTCGCGGCGCGCGCCCGCCGAATCCGGTTGACTCCCCCGCTCCCCGCCCCCGCCGTGCCGGCTGTCATCCGCCGGCGAACTGTTGGCGGCGGGGCGCCAGACCTCCGCCTGAAACCCGTTCTGCCGCAGCTTGCCTACCAGATCCGGCAGCTCCGTGCGCAGCGAGCTGGCCAAATCGTGATCCGTGGTTTGCACCGTGACCCGGATTTCGCCGGCACGCTCGGCCATCCGTATATCCACGTTGTTCTGGCCGTCGCTCAGGCGCAGAGCCACATCGTGCGTAGCGGGCGCGGCGGGCGGAGCCTGGGCTCCGGAATGCAGCGCCGGACTGCTCTCCGCCACGGCGGGCGTGGCCGGAACTGACGGCTCGCCGACGGAGGAAGCGGCAGGCGCCGGGGCGGCGGCCGGCGCCGAGCCCGCGAAGGAGTTAAAATCTTCCGCGGATACGGGCACGGGGTTTGGATTATCGCGGGAATTTTCGCGGGGGTTGTGGGCGTCGCCGCCAGACGTGTCCCGGGAACCGGCCGCAGGTTTGGCCGGCGGCTTGACGGTGGCCGGCCCGGCTGCGGCGGTGGGCCGGGCGGATGCGACTGGCTCCGCGCGCGTGGCCGGTGTACGGATAACGGCCGGCGCCGCCTCCGGGCCGGGCTTGGCTGGGGATGGGTTTGCCGGCGCCGTCGCCGGGGGCGGTGCCGGGGGCCGCGGCGCAGCGGCCGGATGCAGGCAGAGATCCGGCTGCTCACTCACCCGCCAGGCGCGGCCTGCGTTTGGCTCCGGCTGGCTGACCGGCTCCGCCGGAGGCGGCGCCGGCTGGGCGCGAGGAAGGTCAACGGTATTTTCCTTGGGCATCGCCGCCGGCGCTGTCGCCGTTGCCGTTTCGGCCGTCGTCAGTGGACTCGGGGATGGCGGGGACAGCGCGGCTGCTTCGCTCTTGGCCGGCGCGGCGGTGCCCCCAGTTTCCGCTTGGGGGCGCGCTTCGTCGGGCACCAGGCGGACCTGAAACGCAACTTGCGGAATGCCGCTCTGTGGCAGGGTCACTGCCGCGTCCTCCTGGGTACCGTCGCGGTGAGCGGCCGTGGCGCCGGAACCTACGGGCGCAGGCGCATCCTGAGATACCGGCTCCGGCTGCCAGGGAACCACCGCCGGGATCGGTAAAAGCAGCGGCGGCGTCTGGACCGGCAACGCCACCGGGACCCACAGATCCTGTGCATGCTTTCCGGCGGCTCCCGCTGCCGTCCGCCCCGCGCCCGGACCGGGCGAAGGCGGGGGACCCGGGGCCGCCAGGTCCGAAAGGCATCCTTCCATCTGATCGGCCAGGTATCCGTCCATGACCGAGAAGAAGGCGGTGCTGGACAAGGACGCCTCTGCGGGCGGCAGGCTCCAAACAGAGCCGCAACTCCGCAATTCCGTGAGGATCGATTCCGCGCCGGCTTCCGTTGCAGGGGCCATGACGCGGCTGCCAGGTGCAGCCGGAGAGCCAAACGCGCAGCGCTCAGACACAAGCAGTTAGGGTGGCGGCGGGCGCCAAATTCTTGGCTCGGCGGCGCGCGGTGGCATAAACTTGCCCGGTCGCGTGCCCGCAAACCGTTGGATTCGGGGCGCTGGCTTCCGGTCACCGGTTTGCATTCGTGGCTGCGGGAGCGCCCATGGATCCTCTGACAATCTCCGCGGCCGGCGGGATGCAAGCCCGCCTGGAATCGCTCGACATGCTGGCCAACAATCTGGCCAACACCGAAACCGGCGGCTACAAGACGGATCGCGAATTCTATAACCTCTACCAGGCGACGGAAACGGCGGGCGATCCGGCGGACGCCCTGCCGGTGATCGAGCGCTCCTGGACGGACTTCTCCCAGGGGGTTCTGCGCACCACCGGGGGACCCCTGGACCTAGCGCTCTCGGGGAACGGCTTCTTCGCTGTGGACGGCCCTTCCGGCAGTCTGTACACGCGGAATGGCAGTTTCCGCATCTCGCCCTCCGGAGCCCTGGTAACGGGCGAAGGTTATGCCGTGCGGTCGATCTCCGGCGGCCACCTGCAGGTCGGGACCAGCGGCCCCGTGGAAGTCTCCGCCGACGGTACGGTGCAGCAAAACGGGCAGACCCTGGGCCGCCTCGAGATCGCGACTTTTAGCGATGACGGCAGCTTGGCCAAGCACGGGTCCAGCTATTTTCAGAGCCAGTCTGCGCCGCAGCCGGCGGATGGGGTGCAGGTCGAACAGGGCAAGCTGGAGAGTTCGAATGTGCGCGCTGCCGAGTCAGCGGTGCGCCTGGTGGCGGTCATGCGGCAGTTCGAGATGCTGCAAAAGGCCGCGCAGTTGGGAACGCAGATGAACCGCGAGTCGGTCGAAGAGGTCGCCAAGGTGGCCTCTTAACCGGCCGCGCAGGGGAAGGAATGAACTATGATTCGAGCGCTTTTCAGCGCCGCCAGCGGAATGACGGCACAGCAAATGAACGTGGACAACATCGCCAACAACCTGGCCAACGCCAACACGGCCGGTTATAAGGCGCGGCGGGTGCAGTTTCAGGATCTGCTCTATCAGAACCTGCTGCAGCCGGGCGCGGAGGCCAGCCAACAGACGGTGATTCCGGCGGGTCTGCAGTTGGGACTAGGCACGCGCCCTGCTTCCAACGAGATCATCTTCACCCAGGGCAACTTCTCGGAGACGGACAATCCGCTGGACGTGGTGATTCAGGGGCGCGGCTTCTTCCAGGTCCTGCAGCCCAACGGACAACTGGCCTACACGCGGGATGGAGAGTTTCAACTGGATCGCAACGGCAGCCTGGTAACCGCCACCGGCAACCCCTTGCAGCCGCAGATCACCATCCCGGCCGATGCGCAGTCGGTGACCATCGCCGCCGACGGCACGGTCAGCTTCACCCAACCCAACCAGACCACCGCGCAGGTGGCCGGGCAGATCCAACTGGCGAACTTCGCCAACCCGGCGGGCCTCAATACGATCGGCGGCAATCTGTACACGCCTACGGAAGCCTCGGGCGACCCCGTAGTGGGATCCCCCGGGGGCGCCGAGGGCATGGGCGCCCTGCAGCAGGGCTACACCGAGCAGTCCAACGTCAGCGTGGTCCAGGAGTTCGTCAACCTGATCGTCAGCCAGCGGGCTTACGAAGCCAATTCCAAGGTGGTGCAGGCGGCCAACGAGATGTACCAGCAGACCAACAATCTGGTACAGCAATGATCGCCCCGATTGTATGGCTGCTGGCGGCCGTGGCGCCGGCCGCCTCCTGCGTGACGATCGCGGGCGGGCGGATTGTGGCAGGCGACATGGCGCGCGTGGCGCCCGCATTCGCCGCCCTTCCGGCCGCGACCGAACTGGGCTTCGCCCCGGCTCCCGGCACGCGCCGCACGTATGGCTCGGCCGAACTGGCCCGCCTGGCCCGCCGCTACGGACTGGAGCTCGAACCCGGCGCGGAAGCCTGCTTTTTCCGGCCGCAGGAGATCCTCACCGCCGCGCGGGTGGCGGCGGCCTTGGCCCGGGCGATGCCAACCGCGCATCTGGAACTGCTGGATTTCAGCCGCCAGCCGGTGCCGCCCGGAGAACTGCAGTTCGCGCCCGCCAGCGGTGGTGGAAGCCTGCAAACATGGCGGGGCGCGGTATCGCAGCCCGGCCGCGCGGACTTCCCGGTCTGGGCCAAGCTAAGAGTCGAGGTCACCGGCCAGCGCGTTGTGGCGGGCGAACCGTTGACGCCCGGACAGCCCATCGCACGCGGTCAGTTGCGCCTGGAAGCCTGGACGGGACCGCCGCCTCTGCCGGACATCTCCGAGATCCTGGGGCGCGCGCCCCGCCGGTTCATTGCGCCGGGCACGCCGATCCAGACCCAATGGCTGGAAGATCCCGCCGAGATACGGAACGGCGATCTGGTGGAAGTGGAAGTCCGCAGCGGCCAGACCCGGCTGCTGTTGGAAGGGCGTGCGCAGGCCGCCGGCAAACGCGGACAGGTGATTCCGGTTCGCAATCCGGGCAATGGCAAGGTCTTTTCGGCCGTCGTTCGCGCCCGCGGGCGAGTCCTTCTATGGGCGGGCCAAGCCTACGGAACGGCCCCGGGGGAACTGCCATGACAGCCAGATCCATATCCGCTCTCCTGGCACTGGCGTGCCTGGTTCCCTCCGCCGCCGGCGCCGCCAAGAAGAAAAAGCCGCAGGCCCCGGAGGCTTCCGCGCTGCAGCGCTACGTGGAACAGGCTAAGGCCGCTGCCCGCGCAGCCAATGACGCGACGCCGGGATCGCTGTGGTCTTCGGCGGCGCTGTTGAACGATCTGGCGCGCGATCTGCGCGCCAGCCGGGTCAACGACACGGTGACCGTGCAAGTCGCCGAGAACGCCTCGGCGCTCTCCACCGGCAACGTGCAGACCGCGCGCACCTCCAGCGCCTCCGCCTCCGTCAGCTCGCTGGCCGGACCGCAAAAGGCCGCCGGTACGCTGGCCAACCTGCTGGGCACCGCAGGCAGCCAGTCGCTCCAGGGTTCCGGCACCATCGGCCGTACCACCGTCATCACCACCACGCTGGGCACCCGGGTGGTCGAAGTGCTGCCCAACGGCGACCTGGTCATCGAGGGCGTAAAGGAGATCCGGGTCAGTTCCGAGGAGCAGGTGATCATGGTGCGCGGGGTGGTGCGGCCCGCCGATTTGTCCCCCAATAACGTCGTGCAGTCCGACTTGATTGCGCAACTGGAGGTATCCGTCAACGGCAAGGGCGTGGTCGGGGATGCCATCCGGCGGCCTAATTTTCTGTATCGCCTGATTTTGGGCCTGCTGCCGTTTTGACCGGGAAACAGGATAAGGAAATGCGTCATAAATTGGTTTGGCTGATGGCGGCGCTGGCGGCGCCGGGATGGTCCGCCACCCGCGTTAAGGATCTGGCTTCGATCGAAGGCGTGCGCGACAACCAGTTGATCGGCTACGGTCTGGTGGTGGGCCTGGCCGGCACCGGCGACCGGCAGCAGACCATTTTCTCGGCCCAGAGTCTGGCCAATCTGCTGGAACGGATGGGCGTGTCGGTGCCGGCCGCCACCATCATGGTGAAGAATACGGCGGCCGTCATGATCACTGCCACGCTGCCGCCGTTCGCCCAGCCGGGCACGCATCTGGATGCGGTGGCGGCGGCCATTGGAGACGCCTCCAACCTGCAGGGCGGCCTGTTGATCTTGACCCCGCTCAAGGCCGCCGACGGCCAGGTCTACGCGGTGGCCCAGGGACCGGTGGTCACCAGCGGGTTTGCAGCCGGACGCGGCGGGAGCAGCCAGACGGTCAATCACCCCACCGTGGCCCGCGTACCGGAGGGCGCCATCGTGGAGCGCGCGGCCCCCTCCCTGGCGCCTAAAGGATTCCTGCACCTGCAACTCCACTATGCCGATTTCACCACCGCGGCCCGCCTGGCGGCGGCGCTCAACACGCGCTACGGCGGTTCCGGGACGGCGCCGCCGGCACGCGCCGACAACGCCGCGCTGGTGAGCATCCGGATACCGGCGGACTACGCCGCCCGGCCGGTGGACTTTATCGCCGATGTGGAGGCCCTCACGGTGGAGGCGGACCAGCCGGCCAGGGTCGTGGTCAACGAGCGCACGGGCACCATCGTGATCGGACGCGAGGTGCGCATCGCGCCGGTCGCCATTCTACATGGAAACCTCACGGTGGAGATCCAATCCGGCGCGGATGTCTCCCAGCCGCCTCCCCTGTCGCCGGGCAAGACCGTGGTGACCCCCAAGATCGGCGTGACGGCCACCCAGGATCCCACGCGCCACGTGATGCTGCAGCAGGGCGCCACGGTGGAGGAACTGGTGCGGGCGCTGACGGCCATCGGTTCGACGCCCCGGGATGTGATCGCGATCCTGCAGAATCTACGCGCGGCGGGCGCCCTGGAAGCCGAGTTGGAGATCATGTGATGAGCAGTGCCGTCAGCCTCACCGAGGCAGCCCTGCCGCAGGCTCCGGGCGCCAGCGCGCCGCGCAATATCGCGGAGGCGGCGCAGCAGTTCGAGGCGCTGCTCATCGGCGAGATGCTCAAGGCCGCCCGCAGCGGCGAGAACGGCTGGTTGGGCAGCGGCGACGAGACCGGGGATGCCACCTCAGCCGGCCTGGCGGAGGAACAGTTCGCCCAGGCGCTGGCGCGCAGCGGCGGTCTGGGCCTGAGCGCGCAGATTCAAGCCAGCCTGACGGCCGGCCATCGATAAGCGGCTCAGAAGCTCCAACTTTGGGAGGCGTAAGCCGTTTCCGGCGCGCCGGGCACGGCGGCCGGATAGGCGCCGAACTCCGCAAATCCGCCCGCCCCAGCGGGCCGCGCTCCCGGCAGGGCGTCATCCGCGTTTCTCAGCTTGTCCCAGCCTTCGGCCAACGTCAGGAGCAGGCCTTCCACCTCCACCAGGGGCTCTACTCTCTGGCGGGTATTGGCTTCGATCAGCCGCCGCTGCAGGTAATCGTACAACTCGGCCAGGCTGCGGCTGAGCGTACCGCCACGAGAGTGGTCCAACGAGAGACTGAGCTGGGTCAGGATAGCGTGCGCCTTCGAGACCCGGCTGGCGCGTTCGCCGATGCGCCCGGCCCGCAGGTGCACCTGTGCGTCGCGGGTGGCTTCGATGGCCGCGCGATAGAGCAGCCGTACCAATTCGAGCGGATCGGCAGTCAGCACCTGGCTCTCTAGGTATTCCCCATGAACTTCGGAAAGCGGCATCGGATCTCCTCGCCCCTCATATCGGCGGAAAGCGGGTCAGGTTGCGCCGGCCGCTGGTTCATGCATGCGTCTCGCCGCCCGGGCCCAGCACCTCCGCCATGCGCAGCAAATACTCCGGCGGCAACTGCCAGAGGACCTTCTGGCTCTGCCGGTCGATGACCCGGATCACCGGCCGCCGGGTCTGCCGGTCCATGGCGAAGGTCAGTTCGCTGCCGTCGCCAAACAGGCCGGACGCGTCGATGTTCTTGACGGAGCGGATCAGTTCCCGGTTCTCGACCAGCCAGTTGGCGCCGGTGGTGTCCGGCACCGCCGGCAGGACTTGTCCCGGTTGACTGACGGATGCGACGTCCATAGAATGCGTCTCCGCGGATTCCTTGATCCTTCCGTCATACTCATCGGCGGTCCGCGCGGGAGTCTGCGCCGCGGTTTTAAAGATGCGCGCCCTTCCGCCGATATATGGCTCAGGAAGGCGTCCTTGAATCGCACACTGTCGCAGCAGGAAATCGATGCGCTGTTCAGCAGCGCCACTGGGGGCCACGCCCAGGATTCCCCCGCCAAAAAAGTCGTGGCTTTCGACTTTCGGCGGCCAGACCGCATTGCCAAGTCCCAACTGCGCGCCATTCACCAGTTGCACGAAACTTTCGTGCACAACCTGGTATCCAGCTTATCGGCCTACCTGCGCACCTACCTGCTGGTCAATCTGGTCAGCGTGGAACAATTGTCCTGCGAAGAATTCCTCAACGGCCTGCCCGCGCCCACCTGCATGCTGTCGCTGGGATTGCGGCCGTACGACGGCTACGGACTGCTGGAGCTGAGTCCCGCCCTGGTGTTTCCCATCCTGGAGGTATTGCTGGGCGGCGACGGGAAGTCCACCGCCAACCTCAAACGGGAGATCACCGAGATCGAGCAGAAACTGCTCGACAGCCTGTTCCGCATCATCCTGAACGACCTGAAGGAAGCCTGGCAGGCCGTGGCGCCCATCGAGTTCACCATCCACTCGGTCGAGACCGAGCCGCAGTTCCTGCGCGTACTGGCCCCCACCGAAGCCGTGGTGGCGGTGGGCATTGAAATCCGCATCGGCGACAACATAGGCATGATGAACATCGCGGTGCCCTCCATCATCGCCAAGATGATGCGCCAGAAGTTCGATCAGCAATGGTCCATGCGCCGCAGCCAGTCGACCGAGGAGGAGCAGGCGGCCATGTTTGCGCGGGTGGCCTCCTCGCGGCTGGGCCTGGATGTGCAACTGCGCGGGACCACCCTGCTGGTGCGGGACCTGCTGCAATTGGTCGAAGGCGACGTCCTGGCCTTCGACTATCCGGTGAGCCGGCCGCTCGAAGGGCTGCTCAACGGCAGGCTGCGCTTCACCGGACAGGTAATCCGGCACGGGCGTAAGCTCGGCTTCCGCATGGAATCCATCTGCGCTCCCCAGCTTCCGGCCGATAAGAGTTCATAGCGCCATGATTCACCTCACGCGGCTCAATCACGTACCAGTGGTGCTTAACGCCGACCTCATCGAGATGATCGAGGTGACTCCCGACACGGTGATCCGCCTGACTACCGGAGAGAAACTGGTAGTGCTCGAGCCGGCCGAAGAAGTGGTCCGGCTGGTGCTGGAGTTCCGCCGCGCCATTCAGGGCGGCGCCCGGCCGTGCCCGGGCATCTGTGACCATCCGCCGGAGGAGCCCGACGCCGGGAACCGCTCCGGCTGGCGTCCGGTCGAAACGCATGAGCGATAAAAACACGGCTTCCAAGGCGAGCCGGAAACCAGCCGGCCGCAGACCCGACCTGGCCACCCTGGGCGGCCTGACCCTGGCTCTCGCCGGCATCCTGGGGGGTCTGGTGCTGGAACGGGGCCGGGTGCAGGACGTGGCCCAGGTGACCGCCGCCATTATCGTCCTGGGCGGGACCATCGGCGCCGTGATGGTCACCACGCCATGGGGCGTTCTGCAGCGGGCGGCCCGCAGCCTGGTGGCGGTTTTTGTGGAATCCACTTATACGCCCGAGGCTATCATCGACCAGATCATCGGCTACGCCACCAAGGCGCGAAAAAACGGCATCGTCTCGCTCGAAGACGAGACCGACGCGATACCGGACCCTTTCCTGCGCAAGGCCTTGAACCTGGCGGTGGACGGCGCGGACCTGCAGGAGCTGCGGCGCATGATGGAACTGGAGATCACGGTCGAGGAGCAGCGAGGCGAGGCCGCCGCCAAGGTCTACGAGGCGGCCGGAGGCTACGCTCCTACTATCGGCATCATCGGCGCGGTCCTGGGACTCATCCAGGTCATGAAACACCTGGCCAACATCGACGAGGTGGGACGCGGCATCGCGGTGGCATTCGTGGCCACGGTTTACGGGGTGGCCTCGGCGAATATCTTTTTCCTGCCGGCGGGCAGCAAGCTGCGCGCCCGCACGCACGCGGCCTTGCAGATGCGGGAGCTGATGCTCGAAGGCGTACTGGGCATCGCCGAGGGCCTCAACCCCAAACTCATCCGGGTCAAGCTGGAGGCCTACGTCGCCCCGGCCGCGGCAGCCCACAAGGCCAAGGCCGACACCGCCAAAACACGCGCGGCGGCCCAACCCGCCGAAGCGGCGGCGGGCGATTGAAAAATGGCGCGCCGCCACAAGCCCGAAGCGCATGCCAACCACGAGCGCTGGCTGGTGTCCTACGCGGATTTCATCACCCTGCTGTTTGCTTTCTTCGTGGTCATGTTCGCCTCCGCCCAGGCGGACAAAAGCAAAGCCGCCCGGGTGGCCGAGTCGGTCCGCAAGGCTCTGGATGAAGGCCAGGTCCGGTCCGCCGTGGCGGCCATCCTGGGAGGCACCCGCGACGACAAGGGCAAGGGCAACGCCATGATGAAGGGGCCGGGCGGCGCGCGGCCGGCGGCGCACGAGGAGCCGCCTTTGCCGGCCGCCACCCTGGCGGGATCCATGCACGCGCTCCAAAGCGCGCTGCGGGAAGAGATCGATAAAGGCCAGGTGCAGGTGACGCTGGAGCAGCGCGGGCTGGTGATCAGCCTGCGCGAAGCCGCCTTTTTCGCTTCGGCGGACGATACCGTGTACCCCGGGACGTACGCCAGCATCGGCAAGATCGCGGCGGCGCTGCGCGCCCTGCCGAACCTCATCCGGCTGGAGGGTCATACCGACTCGGTGCCCATTCACAATGCCCGCTTCCGCAACAACTGGGAACTCTCCGCGGCGCGCAGCATCGCCATGCTGGAACTGTTGACCGGCCGGTTTGAGGTCCCCAGCACGCGCATGGCGGTAGCCGGCTACGCCGATACGGCTCCAGTCGAATCCAACGATACCGAAAGCGGCCGCTCGCACAACCGCCGCGTGGACATCGTCGTCCTCAACCAGGACGGCGCGCGTCCCGAGCCTCACCCGGCCGGCGCCGGATAAAGCGGCTATCGCGCCGGCCGGCTCCAGCCCGCCAGAAAGGAATCGGCGGCCAGACCTTCGACCTCCCGGTTCTCCGCCAGGGACCACTCCCGCCTCCGGCGCTGTTCCAGCTTCTCCAGCAGGCGGCACCGCCGGTCGGCTGCCAGAACCTTCTCCCGTTGGGCTGCCATCTGTTGCTCGGCCGTTCTCTTCCGCGCGGCCAACGCCTGTAAGTCCGCCGTCAGGCGGGCGCGATAGGAGGCAAGCGCCCAGAGATCGGAGGCTTCCGTAGCCGGCGCCTGGCATACCGCCTGTTCGGCCCGCGCGCGCGCCAGCTCCAGACGTCGCGCGGACAGATCGCATTCCTCGATACCCGCCAGGATCCGGCGCAGCTTGCTCTGGTCCAACTCCAGCTCCGTACGCCGCCAGGCGAGCACGCGTCCCAGCGGAAAATGGAACCCGCGCATGTTTAACCCAGGGCGGCGGCGAGCTGCGCCAGCTGCCGCAGGGTTTCCCCGCGCGGCGAGTCGCGATCCGCTGCCTGCTGCAGGAAATCCAGGATCTGCGGCCGCACCCGTATGGCGGCATCCAGCGGCGGATTCGATCCGGCCACGTAGGCGCCCAGTTGGATCAGATCTTCGGCCTGATGATAGAGCGCCAGCGCCTGCCGTACGGCCCGCGCCTGCCGGCTTTGCTCGGGCGAGGAGAGCTGCGATTCCAGCCGGCTCACCGACTGCAACACGTCGATGGCCGGGTAATGGCCGGCGGCGGCCAACTGCCGCGAGAGCACGATGTGCCCGTCCAGGATGGCCCGCACCGCGTCGCAGATGGGTTCGTTGAAATCGTCGCCCTCCACCAGCACGGTAAAAAAGCCGGTGATGGAGCCACATCCGAAATTGCCGGCTCTCTCGAAGACCTGGGGCAGCAACGCGAACACCGAAGGCGTGTAGCCCTTCTGCGCGGGAGGCTCGCCGGCGGCCAGCCCGATCTCGCGCTGGGCCATGGCCAGGCGGGTCACCGAATCCATCACCAGCAGCACGCCGGCGCCCTGGTCGCGGAAATACTCGGCGATGGCCAGGGCGGTAAAACAGGCGCGCACGCGCAGCGGCGCCGGACGGTCGGAAGTGGCCACCACCACCACCGCCCGCCGCATGCCTTCGGCTCCCATTTCGTGTTCCAGGAAGGCGCGCACTTCCCGATTGCGTTCCCCCACCAGGGCGATCACCGTGACGTCCGCGCTGTTATGCCGCGCCATGGCGCCCAGCAGCGTGCTCTTGCCGACACCGCTGCCGCCGAAGATGCCGATGCGTTGGCCGCGGCCGGCCGGCAGCAGGCTGTCGATGGCGCGCAGGCCGGTCTCCAATGGAGTGGTGATGTGCTCGCGGTCCAAGGGACCCGGAGGCGGGCAATACAAATCATAGGCCGCCTGGGCCACCAGCCGGGGGCCGCGGTCCATCGGCCGTCCGAAACCGTCCACCACCCGGCCCAGCAGACCGGGGCCCACGCCCACGCGCGCGGCATCCGCGCGCGCGATCACCTGGCTGCCCAGCTCCACGCCCCCGGTCTCCTCGAGCGGCATGGAAAGCACGTGCCCATCGCGGAATCCGATTACCTGACTGCGCACGCGCCGCCCGCCGGCGGCGGCGATTTCGCAAAAATCTCCCAGGGCCGCCGCCGGACCCGCCGACTCCACCAGCAGGCCCGCGATTTCCACCACTTCACCGACCTGGCGCATGCCGTCCAGACCCGAAAGCGCCGTCACATAAGGCTGGAGCAGGCCCGCCATATTCAGTGATCTCCCAGGCGGTCGGCCAGCCCGCGCCCGATCTCCGCCAGTTGCGATTCCAGCGACGCATCCAGCTTGCCGCGGGTGGTTTCGAGCCACACCGCGCCCCGCTCCAAGGTGCTATCCGGGACGACCGCCAGCGCGGTGCGCCCGGCCTTGGCCAACGCGTGCCGGATGCCATCCTCCAGGTCCGGATGCGTGCGCACCCGGCAGACATCCTGGGCCGGCAGTTTTTCGAGGGCCGCTTTGACCAGGCCCTCCAGGGCGTCCGGGTCCACCGACAACTCGCGGCGCAGGATGCGGCGCGCAATCCCCAGCGAGAGATCCACCAGTTCGGCCTCCGCCTCGCGCATGAGCCGCGGCCGTAGAGCGCCGATGTCCGCGATACTGTGCGCCAGCTTCTCGAGGACCGGCTGAAGCTGGGCGGCCGCCTGGGCGCGGCCGGCGGCCTCTCCCTCGCGCAAACCCTCCTGCCGCGCCTCCGCCGCGCGGCGTGCGGCCTGTTGCTCCCATTCCGCGGGGCGCTCGAGCGCGCCGGGATCCGGCGGCCGTCCCGCCGCGGCAGCCGCGCCCGGACCCGCGGCTTCGCCTGCCGGCCACGCCCAGGACTGCGCCGCGGCAGCCGCGGCCCCGGCCAGGATCTTAGACAACATACTGCTCCCCGCCGGCGCCCTTCAGGTTGATGACCCCGTCGCTTTCCAGTTGCCGCACCACGGCGATGATCTGCTGTTGGGCGCCTTCCACCTCTTTGAGCTTCACCGGACCCAGGGCTTCCATGTCCTCCAGCAGCATCTCTGCGCCGCGCTGCGACAGGCACTGCACGAAGTGGCTGCGCACCTGCTCGCTGGTCCCTTTCAAGGCCAGGGTGAGGACCTTGCGGTCCACCTTCGCCAGCACCTCCTTCAGACTGTTGCTGTCGATCAGCAACATGTCTTCAAACACGAACATCAGGTGCCGGATGGTGTCGGCCAGGGCGGAATTCTCCTTCTCGATGGATTCCAGGATCTCCTTGCTGGCGCCCGAATCCAGGCGGTTGAACATCTCCGAAACGGCCCGCACGCCGCCGTAGGATTCGCGGCTGAACTCGCCCAGCGCCTGCAGCTTCTGCCCGATCACGGCGGCGATTTTATGGATGATCTCGGGCGAGATCTGGTCGAGATGCGCCATGCGCAGGGCCACGTCGGCCCGCAACTGGACCGGCAGCGAAATAAGCAGCGCGGCCGCCTGCGAGGCGCTCAGATGCGACAGGATGAAGGCGATGGTCTGCGGATGCTCGCTGTGGATGAATTTCGCCAGTTGCTGGGGGTCGGCCTTCTGCAGGGCGTCGAAGGCGGCCGTATCGTTGCCCATGGTCTTGACCAGCCGGTCCACCAGCTTTTTGGCCGTGTCCGGACCGAAGGCGTTCATGAGCACCTTGCGCGCGTAGTCGATCCCGCCGCGGGCCACGTACTCGCGCGCCATGGCCATCTGGTAGAACTCTTCGAGCACCGTTTCGGCCTCGTCGTTGGTGATGGTGGTGACCCGGGCCACCTCCCGCGACACCACCTGGACCTCGTCCTCCGACAGTTCCTTCAGCAATTGGGCGCTGGCTTCCTCGCCCAGCAGCACCAGTAGCATGGCCGCTTTGCGCACCCCGGAGATCAGCTCGTTGCGCTTGATGTTGGCGATCATCGAACCGGTTTCCTCGGCATCAGGCCTTCTCGTTCAGCCATGTCCGCAACGTCTGCACCTGGGGGATGGGATCTTTCTTCAGGCTCTCCCGCAGGTACTTGCTGAGGGCGTCTTTTTTGCTGTTGGCGCTGCTTGGAACCTTGATGGCGTTCAGTACTTCGGCTTCCATGCGCGCCTGCAACTGCGCCTGGTCGGCCAACTGGTTCTCGATGGTCTTGGCCAGCGGCTCGCCGCCGGCCAGGGCCGGCGCCCCGGCCGCGCCGCCTATAGCCCCCTGGACCGCTGGCCGGGCCGCATGTCCGCGGCGCAGGCGCCGCCACCCCCAGAACAGTAGGGCGAAAAGCGCCAGAGCGGCGGCCCCGGCGGCCCCCAGGATCTTGGGATCGCGCAACCGCTCCGGCAGCCGGGAGGCGGGCGCCAGCGGGGCCGCGGGGGCCGGCGGCAAGGGCGGTTCGCCGTGCAGGGTGGCTTCGAAGGGCAGCGTCTCGACGATCAGTTGGTCGCCGCGCTCGGCTTTGAAATTGATGGCCCCGGCCACCAGGTCGCGGATGGTCTTCAGTTTCTCGGCCGAAGGCGGAATGAGCACCTGCTGCAGATGCGGCGCCCTGCCATCCCAGCGCACATCCTGGTCAATCAGCAGGGAGACCGACACGCGCTTCAGCTCGCCCTGCGGCAGGCGGGTGTGGCGCACCGTGCGGCTGGACTGATACGTGATCTCCTCGCTGCGCCGGGACGCCCCGGTGGTCGCGGCCGTGGTGCGCGCCGGAGGATGCGGCAGGTTGGCGGCGGTACCGGGGACCCCGCCGGCGAGCAGGGCGGGCGCCAGATCCTCGGTCTTCTGGGAACTCACCATCACCGAGCGCGCCGGATCGAAGCTCTCGTCGCTCTGTTCGCCGCTCGAGAAATCGCAGTCGGCGGAGACCGCCACCCGAAAGCGTTCCGGCCCCAGCAGCGGATCGAGGGTGGATTGGATTTTAGCCAGCAGGCTCTCTTCCACCATGTCGCGATATTCCAGGTTGGCCGCGCCGCCTTCCATCTCGCTTTCCGCCCGCCGCGGGCGGTTCAGCACCTCGCCGCGGGTATCGATCACCGATACCGCTTCGGGCGCCAGACCTTCCACGGCGCTGGCCACCAGGTTCACCACCGCCATCACGTTCTGCGCGGACAGTTGCGCTCCCGGCCGCAAGCCCAGAATCACGCTGGCTTTGGCCGGCTGGCGGGCTTCCAGGTAAACGGATTCCTTGGGAAACGATAAGTGTACGCGGGCCCGTTCCACCTCTGCCAGGGACATGATGGAGCGCTCCAGTTCGCCCTCCAGGGCGCGGCGGTAATTGATGTGCTCGGCGAAATCGGTCACCCCGAAGCTGCTTTTGTCGAACAGCTCGAAGCCGATGCGGCCGCTCTTGGGCAGGCCGCTGGCGGCCATCTGCAGGCGCAGCTCGGCCAGCTTGGCGGAGGGCGCCAGCACCGTCGCACCGCTCTCCGACAGCCGGAATTCGGTGCCGCCTTCCTTGAGCTTCTGCACCACCGCGGCAGCGTCCTCGGCGGCCAGGCCGGTATAAAGCGGCCGGAAATCGGCTTCCCGCCGCCATTGGGTAAAGACGGCGAGTCCGCCGGCCACCAGCAGCGCCGTGGCCGCCAGGCTGATTTTTTGCCCCAGGGACAACCGGGCGAGCAGTTTCTTCAACTGGTCCATACTCTATTCCGCGGCGGGTCAGATCTGCATTTGCATGACCGCCTGATAGGCCGACACGACTTTATTGCGTACCTGCACAAAGGTTTCAAACGCCAGTTCGGCGCGCTGCGCGGCCAGGGCCACCGTGTGCACCTCTCCCCCATCGCCGCTGAAAAATCGCTCCACGGCCTGGTGCGCATCGCCGCGCAAGCGTTCCACGCCGCCGATGGCCTCCGACAACACGTTCTGAAACTCGCCGCCGCCGGCGCCGGCCGCCGCCGGAACAGCGACGGATGGCAAGGGAATGGACGATATGGCTGATATGGGTGCTGGCATGCCCGCTTTCTCCGCCTCACTTGAATAGATCGATGGACCTCATAATCATGTCCTTGACGGCCGAAATGGCCGCCACATTGGCCTCGAATCCGCGCGCGGCGCCGGTGAGATCCACCATGTCCTCGGCCGGATTGATACGCGGGAAGGAAACATAGCCGTCCTTATCGGCATCCGGATGCCCCGGCAGATAGCGCCGCTCCGGGTCCCGCCCGTCCACGCTGATCTCCTGGACTTCCACTCCCTCCTGCAGATGCGATTCGAACAACGACCCGAAGGATGACGCCATGGGCTGGGAGACGAACACGGCGTCCTGGCGGCGGTACGGCCCGCCTTGGGGTGTGCGGGTAGTCTCCGCGTTGGCCAGGTTCTCGACCAGCAATTCGGCGCGCGTGCGCTCGGCCGCCATGCCGGACGCGCTCACGGCCATGGATCCGAATAGGCTCATGAGCCGCTCCCGCTCTGCAGAGCCGCGCGAATCGCCTGGATCTCGCTGCGCAGCAGGTTGGACGCCAGGTTGAAGCGCATGTCATTCTCCGCCAGCAGGCGCGACTCCCGGTCCACGCTGACATTGTTCCCGTCGTTCTTGACCGGCAGGCCCGCCACATCCAGTACCGGCGGAGGGCTGCCGCTGGCCGCGCGGAACTCCGATTGAAAATCGATGTCCTTGGTTTTATATCCCGGGGTGTCGGCATTGGCGATGTTCGACGCCACCAGTTTCTGCCGCGCGCTCAGCAGATCCATGTACCGCTCCAGGCTGTTGGAAATGCCGCCGAGTATCATACACGCCCCCACAGCAATCCGATTTCCGGCTTTATTTCTCTGAAAATGGAGGCGGCTTGCCGGCGGGGAGCGCCAAAATCCGGGCGCGGCCGTGAAGATATTGGCGCCCGGACGCCCCGGCGGCGCGTCCCTCCGCCCGCCGCCTTAGGATCGGGGGGCCGGTTCACAGCAGGGCACCGATCTTCTCTTGAATCTGTTCGGCCGTGAAAGGCTTGCGGATGTAGGCCGCTGAACCCAGCCGGATGGCCTGGCTGACCTTTTCTTCACTCCCCTCGGTGGTGATCATCACCACCGGCAGGCTGCGCCAGGCGGGAGTGTTCTTCAATTCCGCCAGCAGCCCCAGGCCGTCCAGATTCGGCATGTTGATGTCCGACAGCACCAGGTTGAAGGAGTGCTGGCGGAGAGTGTCCAAAGCCTCCACGCCGTCGCGCGCCTCGAAGATTTCGCCGATATCGAGGCCAGTTTGCCGCAGCACCCGGATGAGGATCTTGCGGATCGCGGTAGAGTCGTCAACAACCAGAATGTTCAAAGCCGTGCTCCCTTCCTTCTATCGGACCGCTCAGGCTTCGGCTTTAACGCCGCAGCGGCGCTTAAAGATCCCTCCGCCACCGCCGATAAGATACACGGGACATGCGCATGCTGGATCGCAATGAAATCGTGACCGAGATTCGCACGGCCGCCGAGGAAGTCTTCGCGACCATGTTGAACACCGAATTGAGTTTCGCGGGAGCCTATTTCGATAGCCGCCCCGCCCACCCGGTCGATGGGGTTATCTGCCTGATCGGGATGGCCGGCGAGTGGACCGGCACCGGGACGCTCTCCTGCTCCGCGGAATTCGCCTGCCGTATCGCCTCGCTGATGCTGATGGCCGAATACACGGTGGTCGATTCGGAAGTGCTGGATGCGGTGGCCGAGGTCGCCAATATGGTCCTGGGGAACGTCAAGACGGCGCTCGAACGGGCCCTGGGCAGCATGGGCATGAGCATACCCACGGCGATCTTCGGCAAGAACTTTCTGGCCAAGAGCTTCGGCGACGAGGCCTGGACCGTGGTGGCCTTCGACTGCCAGGGCGACCGCTTGGAAGTCAAGCTCTTTTTAAAGCAAGCCTCCGCGCCCCCGTTGCCCGCCGCCGCCAAGAACTGCACCCCGGTCTATCTGCGCCACTGAGTGCCGCGCCGGATCGCGCGGCGTCCCCCCGGACTGCCGCCGCCACCGTCGGAACGGATCTCTACCCGGCGGCCCGGTCCGCGCCCAGGCGGGCGGCCATCCCTTCCAGGTACCGCAGCGCCTCGCAGGCGACCTCCCGGACCACTGGATCCGGGTGGCGCAAAAGCGCGATCAGAAGCCGCAGCCAGGGCAGTTCGGAGTCCTCCAGGCCGATCATGGAAAGCTGCTTCACAGAATCTCCCGGCTAGGCGGCGGCAGCAGTGCCGCGCCGCCGGCGCCGGCAGGCTGCAAGTAGCCGGCGGGTACGGCGTTCAGCAACTGGCGGGCGATGTCGGCGGGGGGGTCGGTGTGCAGCAGGCAGGCCATGGCGCCGCGGCGGCCCTGCAGTTTGACACTGCCGCCCTGGCGCGTAATGCGGTACACGACTTGGGCGCCGTGGTGCGCCCGCAAGCTGGCAAGCTCCCACCCACCAGCCTCCATCACGCGAATGCCGGCCTGCTCGCTCACCAGAATCGCCAGGTCGCAGTCCGGCAGCCCGGAATCAGAGGCCCGGCAGGCGGTTTCAAAAAGGCTCCGGGCATCCGTCCAAAACGCTTCCACACCCCGCTTATCGGGCGCCCGGCAGCGAATGTGCGCGCTTCAGGGGATCGGCAGGCGGCTCAGGATACGCTCCACGTAACGGACGGTCTCGGGTATCGCCGGCATCCCTCCGGCGGCGATCACGCGCTCCGGCCCGGCATTGTAGGCGCTGAGCGCCAGGGCCGCGTCGCCGCCGAAGCGCGCCAGCAACTCCTTGAGAAAATGGGCGCCGGATTCCAGGCTTTCGCGCGGGTCGAAGGGATCGCGCACGCCCAGATCCTGGGCCGTGGCGGGCATCAATTGCATCAACCCCATGGCCCCTTTAGGCGATACGGCGCAGGGGCGGAAACCGGATTCCTGTTCGGCCACGGCGCGCAATAGACCGGCATCCAGTCCTTCCTTTTGGGCCGCCTGTGCCAGCAGCGGCGCCAGGCGGTCTTCGGGCAGGGGATCACAGGCCGCACCCAGCGCCGGCCACGCGAGCACAAAGTCCGGCGCGCTGATCGGCTCAACCGCTGCCTGGGCGGTACCCGCCGCCGCGCGCTGGCGCGCAATCGACAGGCGCATGGCGGCCACCGCCTGCCGCTGGCGCGCGACGGAAGCCTCCATGGCCCGGCGGGCCGTCTCCTGCGGCGTGTCTGCGGCGCAGGCGGCGGCCACCCAGCACAGTCCCCAGGCGCCAATTCTTCGACGCGCGCTCATCTTCCGTCGCCCCCGGGGCCGTCCTTCCACTGCTCCAACAGGTGCCGCAACGCAGTCACGGACCGGACTCGCGCCGCCGCCTGGTTCTCCTCGCCCACCAGCTTGACCTCTTTGAGAGCGACTGGAACGGATTTGGGCGCGGTGATTCCGATCTTGATCCGCGATTCGCCGATGTGGATGATCTGGATCTCGATGTCTTCGCCGATCAGGATGGATTCCCCGGCGCGCCGCCGCATTACGAGCATGCCGCCTCACGTAAGGGCAGCGGCTCCCGCAACGAGTAACCCGATTCCGGCTGGATCGCCTGGCGCGCCCGCAGCGTGCGCACATTGACTACGATGGGCGCCAACAGGTTGACCGTGGGGGGCTTGCGCTCTTCGAGCGAAAGCACGACCAGGCACAGGGCATCCGGCCCCACCCGGGGCTGCCGGTCCGTCTCGAATTCCAGAGCCTGCAGATCCTCGGGACTCAGGCGCAGACGGAACCCCGGCGCCACCACCGCCGCCGGCAGCGTCACGAAGCACAGATCCGGCGTGTCCAGGCTCTGCAAAAAAACCAGCGGCTCGTTGACGGGCTGGCGTAAGAGCAGAAAACGACGCTCCTGCTCGAAAGCCGGGATCCCCTCTGGGAATACCAGCACGGATGCCTCTTCATACTCGACCGGTCCGAAGTAGCGGGTCTGACAACTGCCCTGACGGGTTTGCGTAGTAGCCATACGTAGAGCGGTGGGAGCACGAGGAGTGCCAAATCGGATCAGCCCAAAATCTGAAAGCTCCGGCCGGCGGCGGCCGCTTCCGCATACCCCTGACCCGGCGCGGACAGGCGCGCCAGGCGGGCCGCCGCATGCGCCCGGCCGGCCCGCACCCGGCGCCACAATTCGCCGCACAGACCGTTCCACTCGGATGCCAGCTCGGCAGCCCGCGGATCCCCCGCCGGCAGGCCCGCCAGAGTTTCGGACAGATCCCGGGCATACTCCTCAAAGGCCCGCTGCGCATCGCCATACAGCCCGCTGCCCACCAGGCTGCGTAACTGGCGCAGGCGCGCGCCCCACGGCGCGCTGCCGGGGCTCATGCGAGCCCCGCGGTTTCGGCCGCCTGCTGGGCCAGAAACATCTGCTGGAAGTAGGTGGCCTGCTGCTGCATGGAATAGATGAGGGCGTCGGCTGCCGACATCTGGTTGATCAGGTTGGTCTGCAATTGATTGACCTGGTCCTGCTCGGTGGAAATCTGTTGATCCGTGCTGGTAATCGAAGATTGGACCGAGCTGATATCTCCGGTGAGAATGCCGGAGTCGGGATCGAGCAGGCTGGTCATGGCGCTGGTAGCCGTCTGCAGAAACCCGCCGCCGGTCGCCGATCCCAGAAAAGCGGTGAGCGCATCCACCTGCCCGCTGGTGGCGCTGTTGAACGTGTCCTGATCGAACGACAATTGGCCGGTGGTGTCGTTGAAGTTGACGCCCAGGGCGGCCAGGGACGGAATCTGGCTGCCGCCGACGGTGAAGTTGGCCAGGCCTTGCAGCGTGTTCATCAACTCGTAGACGATGCTCTGGCCCGCCAGGGCGCCGCCACCCTGCCCAAGGTTCTTGTTGATCTCCGTGACGGCCGTGTTATAGGCCGAGATGAAGCTGCGCAGAGCATTGCCGATGCTGGAGGTGTTGGGCGCCACCGTGACGGTGGCTGGAGCGTCCACGTTCGTCCCGGTCAGGGTCATGGTCAGGCCTTGCGCCAGAGTGATGCTGCGGGTGTCGCTCTGGATCGATTTTCCGTTGACGATGTATTGCACGGGCTGGCCCGGATCACCCGTGGCCGCCAGGAGATCCCGGCTGCCGTCGTTCAATTGCATGCTGACGTCGCCATAGGTGTCGCTCTCGAGCGAGAGCCGGTAGTCCGGCGCCGTGTTGTTGCCCACGTTGACCACGGTGGCCTGCACCCCGGCATTGGCGTTATTGATCGCCTGCGCCAGGGCATTCAGCGTGTCACCCTGCGGCTGAATGGCGGGCTGAATGGTCTGTCCGTTGACCGTCAGGGTATAGCTCCCGCTGGTGCTGATGCTTTGGGAACCGGGGTCGGTGACGGTGGGCAGGCCATCGATGCTCAACGCGTTACTGTACGATCCCAGGTTGTCCACTTCCAGCGAATAACTGCCGGCACTGGCGTTGCTGGCGACCGTAGCGTTGGCCACCGAGTAGTTCGACAGGGTCGCGGAGAGCAAACTGCCGGCCGCCGTCCCTATGCCGGAAACGGCCGACTGGACTGCCGAAAGATCGCTTTGCAGGGTTTGCAGTTCGCTGGCCTGGCTGCTCAGGGCGTTGACATTGTTCTGGAGCTGTTGGATGGGCAACGAGGCAATCTGCACTTCGCGGGATATGGCGTTATTCAGATCCTGTGAGTAATTGCTCATACCGCTGAAATACAGGCCGGAATACGCGCTCAGCGAACTGATGGGAGAGACGCTCGAACTCATGAGTAGATCCTCTGCCTAAAATTGCTCCGGCCAGGCCGGGAGTTGCCCGGCCTGGCCGAAACTGTCACCATCCCTGCCGCCGTGCCGACTGCTTCAACAGGGCCAGGACCGCCTGCGGTTCCTGGTTGGCCTGGGCCATGGCGGCGATGGATGCCTGCTGCATGACCTGCGCCTTGGTGAGATTCGCGGCTTCCTGGGCCACGTTGGCGTCGCGGATCTGCGACTGCGCGGCCGAAAAGCTGGTGATCTGCGATTGCGCCAGATTGATGGCGTAGTTCAGCGTGTTCTCGCCGGCGCCCACCACGCCTTGTACCGTGCCCAGGCTCGACACGGCCTGGGTAATGGCGTCGATGGCGATGCTCGGGTTGCCCGCCGTTTCCATTCCGGTGGGCACGCCGGAGTTGGCCACCGTGCCCGTGCCGGTAACCGTAGCCGAGAAGTTCGAGGCCCCTTGCAGGCTGATGGCGCCCGCCGTGGTGGCGTCCAGCACCGCAGTGACGCCCGTGATTCCCTGCGCCTGCAGGCTGGAGTTGATCAGATTCACGGAATCCTGCGTGGCGCCGGCGGCCAGCGTCACACTGGCCGTGGTGCTTCCCACCGTGACCTGCAGCACGTCGGCCGCGGTCACAGTGGAGTATTGCAGGTTGTTCAGGCCGGTGTTGGTGGCCGTGGTGTTGTTGGTAACCAGGTCCGGACCGTTGCTCGCCGCCGCTTTTATGGTAAATGCGTTGCTCGACTGGAACTGCAATTGGCCGCTCGAATTGAGGCTGGCCGAGATTCCCAGCACGTTCATCTGGGCGGCCAGTTCGTTCACCTGGGTCTGGATCGAGTCGCCGGCGTTACCCGTAACGGTGATCGTGCTGGTCCCGCTGGCCGTATCTACGGTAAAGGTGTCGGTGTGGCCGGCGCCGATCAGGCTGGCCGTGTTGGCCGTGCTCAACTGCACCACGCCATTAGTGAGGACACTGGTGCCCGCCAGGCCCAAGCCCGCCGCGCTCACGGACTGGTTGGCTAGGTTCACGTTGACCGAAGAGTTGGTGGCCGCGTCCTGCCCGCCGCCGATGTACACCGCGATGTTGGCGGAGTTGGACTTGTTGTTGTCGCCCAGGCCGACGTTGTCGGCCTGCCGGCCGATTTCCGTCAGCAGCGACTGGTATTCGCTGTTCAGAGTGGCGCGGTTGCCGGTGAAAGTCTGCGAAGCCGCCTCGGTGGCCAGCGTCTGCAGCCGGTCGAGCATCTGCGAGATGTTGCTCAGGCCGCCATCGATGATCTGTAACTGGCTGACGCCCTGGTTGGCGTTCAATACGCCCTGGTTGAGCTCCGCAATCTGGTTGCGGTAGCTGTTGGCGACCGACAGTCCCGCGGCATCGTCGGCCGAGGAGTTGATACGGTAACCGGAAGTCAACTGCTGAATGGTGTTGCTCTGGAACTTGCTGTTGACGTTGAGATTCTGTTGCGCCAGCAACGAGTCGATGTTGGTAACGAGAGAGATCATTGAAATAATCCTTATGCTTGAAATCCCGGCGTCATGCCGGGGCGGCGGCCTCGGGCCTGCCTGCAACTCTCATATCGGCGGACCGGCGGGCGGGAGGCCGGGAAAAATTCACTTAGGGAGAGTTGCGTAGGACGGGCGGACCATCCCGCGCTCCGCTAAAGCTCCTGCCCGCCCGTACCGATAAGGAAGGCAGGAGCCAATGGTCCGGCTATGCGAGTTGACGAACGCACCTTGAATGAATCGGTTTCCTCCACTGCCAGCCGCGCGGCGGAGTCGCAGCGCATCCAGGTGGACACGGCCTCAGCCGCGGGCGCACACGGCGCCAGCGCCTCCGACCGCGTGGACCTGTCCAGCCTGGCCGGACGGATCAGCCAGTCGTTGCAGTCGTTGGCGAACCAATCGGCCGCGCAGGTGCATCAGTTGCAGCGAGATTTCCGCGCGGGCCGCTACCAGCCCGATGCGCAACAGCTCAGCCGGGCGCTGACGGGATCCTAGTATGCCGGCCGGAGACTCGCAGGAACTGCTGGCGGCCGCGCGGTCGCGCGTCGGCCAGGCCCGCGCTTTGCTGGCGTGCCCGCGCACCTGCCCGGTGGACGAATGGGTCACCCCGTTGCGCGAAGCGTTGGGTTATCTGGAATGGCTGCGGGACAATCTGATGCGACAGCCGACGGCGAACCTGCGCCTGCGCGCGGAGACGGCCGCGTTGCTGGGGGAGGTTCGCCAAACCGGCATCCTGCTCGAACAGGCGGCGCGCCGCGGCGGGCGCTGGCTGGAGCGGCTCCAGGTGCAAGACGGCTATACCGCGCAAGGCGCGCTGGCGCCGCTGGCCGGGCGCGGCTGCATCTCTTTTTTCGGATAACGCGATGAACGATCTGACCGCCACGCTGACCGGAACCGCGAGCACGTTGGACGCCCTGCAATACGCCCTCAACATCGCCCAGAACAACATCGACAATGCTTCCACCCCCGGATATGCGCGGCAAATCGCCACCCTGGAGCCGGCTCCGTTCGATCCGGCCAACGGGCTTTCCGGAGGCGTGGAGCGCGGCCCCATGGTGGATACGCGCGATTTGCTGGCCGAAGCCGACGTCTGGCAGCAGTCCGGCGCGCAGAGTGCGGCCGCGGCCGAAGGCGAAGCGCTGACCGACGTGCAGAACGCCCTGCCCACGGCCGACGGCGCCGGCATCCCGGCGGCCCTGACGAATTTCTTTAACGCGGTCTCGGCGTGGAGCGCGGCGCCCGCTGACGGCAGCACCGAGCAGACGGTGATGGATGCGGCCGCTTCCGTGGCCCAGAGCTTCAATACGACCGCCGCCGCGGTGAACCAAGTCTCCCAGGATCTCACGCAGAGCATCGGCGGTACGGTCGGCGAGATCAACGATCTCACCGGCCAACTGGCCAGCCTGAACGCCGCCGTACAGCGGGGCGGACAGGACGATGCGGGGCTGAGCGCGCAGATTTACAACACTTTGGAGAACCTGTCCGGACTGGTGAATATTCAGGTTTTGCCGCAGCCGGACGGAAGCGTGCAAGTGAGCCTGTCGGACGGCGAGGCGCTGGTAGTGGGGACCAAGCAATACGCGCTCACGACCGGCGCGGTGGCCGCGCCTACCGATGCGCCGGTGGATCCCCAGGCGTCCCCGCTGGTGGCGATCTACGGTGCCGACGGCGCCGAGGTCACCCGCCAGATCACCTCGGGGACGCTGGCGGGCCAACTGCAAGTCCGTAATGTGACCATCCCGTCGCTCACCGGCGACGCGGCGCAGCCGGGCGCGCTGAACCAGTTAGCCACCAGCCTGGCGGATACGGTCAACCAGATTGTCAGCCAGGGTTTCGTATCGTCGGGTGTGCCGGCGGCCAGCGGTCTGTTCTGGACCGATCCGGAACATCCGGCTTCGGCCGCGTCCACCCTGGCGGTGGACCCGGCCATGAGCGCCGGCGGCCTGCCGGCCATCGATCCGAACAATGTGCCCAACGGCGTCCCGCTGGCGCTGGCGGCGCTGGCCAATGCGCCGCAAGGCGATCTGGGTAACGTGAGCTATACCGGCTACTATGGCAACGCCGCCGCGCAGGTGGGCAGCCAACTCAACCAGGCCCAAAGCAACCAGAGCCTGGCCACCCAGAGCCTGGCGCAGGCGCAAAGCATGCGCCAGACCGCCGAGGGCGTGGATCTCAATAGCGAAGCCGTCAATGTAATGCAACTGCAGCAGAACTATCAGGCTGCCGCCAAGCTGGTAACCACGCTCCAGACCCTGGCCCAATCGTTGATCGATATGATGCCCTGACAGGAGACCTTATGACCACCGGCCTCAATCCCACCGCGGAGATCTTCCTGAGCAATCTGCAGCAGATTGAAAACCGCATCAGCGCGGCGGAGCAGCAGCTTTCCTCCGGCCTGCGCGTGAACCGCGCCTCCGACGCCCCGGACCAGATCTCGGGTATTCTGCAACTGCGCGCGCAGATTGCGGGAGTCCAGCAAACGCAGGAGAATCTGGCCGCCGTCACGCCCCAGGTCGAAACTGCCGGCAGTGTCATCCAGCAGGCCATTCAGGTGCTCGATACCGCCACCCAACTGGCCACCGAGGCCGCCGGCGGCACTTCCAGCGCCACCCAGCGGCAGGATGCCGTGCCGCAGGTCGAGGGCATACTCCAGCAGTTGGTAAGCCTGAGCCAAACCGCCGTCAACGGCCAGTATATTTTCAGCGGGGACCAGAGCGGCCAGCCCTCCTACGCCATGAACGCCACCGGCGACGGCGTCGTGCAGTTGATCACGCCCGGACCGCCGGGCCAGATCGCGGATGCCAACGGCCTTCCGATTTCGATTGGTTTGACTGCGCAACAGATCTTCGATGACCGGGACGCCAGCGGCAACCCGGCTGCTGACAATGTATTCGGCGCCGTTTCCGGCCTGCTGGCGGCGCTCCAGGCCAATGACAGCGCCGGCATCCAAAACGCGTTGAGCAACATCCAGGCCGCTTCCGCGCACTTGAACGACGAAAGCAGCTTCTACGGAGCCGCGCAGAACAACATGACCAACGCGAGCAACGCGGCGGCCACCACGCTGACCCAATTACAGCAGCAGCTCAGCAGCGAACAGGACGCCGACGCGGCGCAAGCCTCGCTCGACCTTCAATCGGCGCTCACCAACGAGCAGGCGGCCATGGCGGCGCAGGCCCAATTCAAGCCGCAGAGCCTGTTCAGCTACCTGAGCTGATTCAGCCCTGCACGCGCTTGCCCCGGCCCGTCCAGAACATTTCCCGCAACTCCCGTTTCACGATCTTGCCGGTGCCGGTCTTGGGCAGCGCCGTCTCCAGGAATTCGAACACGCGCGGGATTTTGAATCTGGCGATGCGCTCCTGCAGAAATGCGGCCAGCTCGTCCGGGCTCAAGCGCTGTCCCGGCTTGAGCACCACAAAGGCGGCCGGAATCTCGCCCCACTTGCTGTCCGGCGCCGCCACCACCGCGCACTCCAGAACGGCCGGGTGCGCGAAGATGGCCTTCTCCACTTCCAGCGACGAAATATTCTCTCCGCCGCTGATGATGATGTCCTTCTTGCGATCGACGATGTGGATATAATTCTCCTCGTCCCACACCGCCATGTCGCCGGAATGGAACCAGCCGTCGGTCATCACCGCAGCCGTGCCTTCCGGATCCTTGTAATAGCCTTCCATCACACCGTCGCCGCGGATGACTACTTCGCCCACAGTCTGCATGTCGCGCGGGACGTCGTGCATGTGGAGATCCACCACCCGGATCTCCACGCCCGGTATGGGCCAGCCGGCCATGGCCTGGTGGCCCACGCGATCGGCTTCGCTCCCATACTCCACCGTGCCTTTCGGGCGGGCCGAACTGACCACCGGACACGTTTCGGTCAGGCCATAACCGCCCATCGCCCGGCAGTGAAATGCATGCTCCAGGCGTTCGATCAACTCCGGCGAAGCCGCCGCGCCGCCGATGTGGATCTCCTGCAGAGTGGACAGGTCGAACTGGCCGATATCCGGAGCGTTCAGCAGCGCGTTGGCCATCGTCGGCACCAATGACATGGCGGTGGCTTTCTCTTCCTGGACCAGCCGGAACACCAGGGTCGGTTCGAAGCGCCGCACCATCACCTGCTTGATTCCCATCATGGTGGAAGCCTGCGGCCGGCCCCAGCCGTTGGCGTGAAACAGGGGGATGGTGTGCAGCTCTACCGCGTTATCGTCGTGATTGAACGTGCCGGCCACGGTCAGCGCATGCAAGTACAGCGTGCGATGCGCCAGCATCACGCCCTTGGGCGTGCCGGTGCTGCCGCTGGTGTAGAACA
The DNA here is from genome assembly GCA_035499555.1 of Bryobacteraceae bacterium. Lineage (GTDB taxonomy): Bacteria > Acidobacteriota > Terriglobia > Bryobacterales > Bryobacteraceae > Bog-159. The sequence goes on along the minus strand of DATJYO010000019.1, from coordinate 65,592 downwards.
GTTCCGCGATCGCATTCTCATCGAAGGAGAACACGTCCGGACGATCCATGCGCCCGCGCGCCAGCAGTTCTTCGTAGGTCAGATCCGCCGCCGGACCCAATTCGTTGATGGTGACATACCGCGCAATGCCGGGACAGGATTTGCGCATGTGTTCCACCAGCGGCGTAAAATCATTCTCGAAGATCAGCATGCGCGCTTCGGAATGATTGAGAATGGCGACCAGTTCCGGCGGCGTCAGGCGCACATTCAGCGGCATGACGATGGCGCGCGCGAGCACCACGCCGTAGTAACCCTCGAGGAGCGCGTTGTTATTGAAGCTCAGATACGCCACGCGGTCGCCAGGGTGGATGCCCTCGCCGATCAGACCGGCGGCCAACCGCTCGCAGCGCTCGCCAAACTGCGCGTAGGTGTACCGGCTGGCACCGGAAACCACCCCGATCTTCTTGCCGTACAGGTCGATGCCGCGGTATAAGCACCGCACCGGCGTCAAAGGAACGATCATAAATCCTCTCTCTGTCAGCTTAATACAGCGGTCTCACTTCGTTTGCCGGAGGCTCCGATTACCGGCTCTAACTATGTGATGGGCAAGGTGTTCTTCGGATCGCCGGACCGCCATCGCGAGCGCGCGTGACTTCTCGCCACAAATTTGCTAACATACTGATCTGTCAGTGCTTTGCTGGTGAATCAGGCGGGCCGGTTATCGATGCCGAATCCTGGAGATCGCGCACTTTCCTCGCTTGCTGTAGTTTCTCTTACGCTGTAAAACCCCCGGCAATCATCTGATACAGCCCGCGGAGGCTTCTCGAATGGCCGTCGATCAAAATGAAGGTCAATTGGACGAACTGGTCCAACCCGACGGCGAAAACTATGAAACGCTGCTCGATGAGTACACGCATCTGGCGGCGCCGGCTGAAGGCGAGGTCCTACAGGGCACGGTTTTAAAAATAACCGCCAAAGATGTGATTATCGATTTCGGTTACAAGTCCGAAGGGCTGGTGCCGATCGAGCAATTCCTGTCGCCGCAGGGCGAGGCCACAGTGCAGCCGGGCGACGTGGTCGACGTGATGATCGATCACGGCGAGCCGCAGGAAGGCTATGTCCTGTTATCGCACGCCAAGGCTGCGCGCCTACGCGTGTGGAGCAACCTGGAGAAAGCCTACGCGGACGGTTCCGTGATCCTGGGCCGGGTGTTGGGCCGGGTCAAGGGCGGCCTGTCGGTGGACGTCGGTATTCGCGCCTTCATGCCGGGATCGCAAGCCGATCCCCGGCCGGTGCACAATTTAGATTCTTTTATCGGCCAGGACGTCCCGGTCAAGGTCATCAAGGTGAACCGGCGGCGGGGCAACGTGGTGGTATCGCGTAAGCTGGCGGTGGAAGAGGAAGTCAATCAACGCAAGGCGACCACTCTGGAGCAGTTGCACGAAGGCGCCATCGTGACGGGCGTGGTCAAGAACCTGACCGACTACGGCGCATTCGTGGATCTGGGCGGCCTCGACGGTCTGCTGCATGTCACCGATATGTCTTATGGGCGGGTGGGGCATCCTTCGGAGATCGTGCACGCCGGCGACACGATAACGGCTAAAGTGCTGAAGTTCGACCGCGCCAAGGAGCGCGTCTCGCTGGGACTGCGGCAGATGGCGCCGGATCCCTGGGAGACGGTCAGCGAGCGCTACCAGGTGAACAGCCGCGTGATCGGACATGTGGTGAACGTCACGGACTACGGCGCCTTCGTGGAACTGGAACCCGGCGTCGAAGGTCTGATCCACATCACCGAAATGACCTGGTCGCGGCGGATGAAGCATCCCTCGAAAGTGGTGAAGCCGGGCGACCAGGTGGAGGCGGTAGTGCTGGAGGTGCATCCGGCCGAGCGGCGGATTTCGTTGGGTCTGAAACAGCTCGAGCCGAATCCCTGGACCACCATCGACGATCGTTACAGCATCGGATCGGTGGTGGAAGGGCGGGTGCGGAATATGACCGATTTCGGGGCCTTCATCGAGATCGAAGAGGGCATCGACGGCCTGGTGCATGTTTCCGACCTGTCATGGACCAAACGGGTCAAACATCCTTCGGAAGTCCTGAAGAAAGGGCAACTGGTGCAGGCCGTGATCCTCAATATCGATGCCAAAGGGCACCGCCTGTCGCTGGGGATCAAACAACTCCAGCCGGATGCCTGGGAGACCTACTTCCAGAGTCACCAGCCGGGAGATATCGTGCACGGGCATGTGTCGCGGCTGGCTGGTTTCGGAGCCTTTGTGGAACTGGCGGAAGGCGTCGAGGGACTGTGCCATTTCTCCGAAGTGCCGGGCTACACCGGGCGGCGTTCGGCGGAGCCGCCTTTGACCGTAGGGCAGGAGTACGATTTCAAGATCATCAAGATGAGCGAACCCGAGAGGAAGATCGGGTTGAGCCTGAAAGCGGTGACGCACGACGAGGAGAAAGGCCGCCTGGCGGATTACCAGAGGCAGGCGGCGGCGGGTGCGGCCACCATAGAGGAAGCCCTGAGCCTCAAGCAGCGGAACCGGGAATGAGGCTTGCAAAAATCGTCCGTTCACGCGATACTGCTGTAACGGCTTGATTCGACAAGGAGATGAAGAGCACATGACCAAGGCCGATCTGATTGAAGAAGTCTCGCGGGTGGTCGAGATGACGCGGAAAGAGTCCGAGGTCATCGTAGAGGCGATTTTCGACAGTATCGTGCGTTCGTTGCGCACCGGCGACAAGATCGAGATTCGCGGTTTCGGCAGTTTCCGCACCCGGCAGCGCCAGCCGCGCATCGGGCGCAATCCGAAAACCGGCGCCCGGGTTGAGGTGCCGGCCAAAAAGATCCCTTATTTCAAGCCCAGCAAGGAACTGAAGGACGTAGTAAACAACGCTGCCGCCAGTCCGGCTTCCGGCCCGCCGGCGGGGGATCCGGCGCCCACGCTGTAACGCCGGTATGGATCATCTTTGGAGTCCGTGGCGCTATCAGTATGTGACCACGGCGGACGCGGTCTCGGACTGCATATTCTGCGCGCTGCCCGCCGAACACCGGGATGCCGCCAACTATATCGTCTACCGCGGGCGCTTCAATTTCGTGATCCTCAACCGCTACCCCTACACGTCGGGACACCTGATGGTCGTGCCCTTCGCGCACAAAGCGACGCTCGAAGAATTAGCCGACGAGGTGCTGGGCGAAATGATCGTGCTGGCGCGGCGGGCCGAGACTCTCCTGCGCGCGAATTACCGGCCCGACGGTCTCAACGTGGGTCTCAACATCGGTAAGGCAGCCGGCGCCGGGGTGGCGGGACACATTCACATGCACGTGCTGCCGCGCTGGGTCGCGGATGCCAATTTCATGACCTCGGTGGGCGAGACGCGCGTGCTGCCGGAGGATCTGGACACCACGTACGAAAAGCTGTCGCGCGGCTGGGCGGCCGCCACTTAAGACCACGGTAATTCATCGGGCCTCGGGCTGGTCGAGACGCAGCTCAGCCAGGGTGCCGCTCATGTGCATCTCCTTACTGCCGCTGGTCAGCAGAATCATCAGCCTGCCGTCGGCTTGCGTGGACCCCTGGCCGGTGTACGTATCGTCGCCGGAGACCAGTTGCAGCCCGGCAAATCGCCACACCGGACGGGCGCTCTTCCAGACCAGATCGTAAGTGCCGCTGACGCTCTCCAGGTCCGGCAACGCGTCCATTTCAACGCCGTGCGCGCTGAATGTACCGCTGGCATGCAGACGCGCCAGCAGGTCCATTCCCGTGCCGCCGGTCTCGAGCACGGTGTCCGTGTCCACTTTTCCCGATTTCCAATCCACGCCCTTCACGCTGGCTTGCAGCCGGTACACGGGCCGGCTGCCGTGGACGTTGACCGCCAGGCTAGCCCTCACCACGCCTCCATTCAGGCGCGCGCGAATGTCTTCGAAGTCGGCCTTGGAGCCGTCCCACAACAGATGACTCTGCACCGCGCGCACTTCGGCGTCGGCCAGGTGCAGCGCGCCGATCTGAACGGTGGCGTCCAGGCGGCGCCCGGACAACCAGGCCGGCAGAGACGGACGGCCCAAGCTGAGGGCGCGGGCGATCAACCCCCGGCTATGATCGAGCGAAGGCAATAACTGGCGCTCGACTTCCGCCGCGTCGGCTTCCGGGATACGCAAGCGCAGCCGATGCGGACGCGCCATTTGCGGCTCATAATGATAGTCGCCGTCGAAGACGATTTTACCGGCGGAGCCGTGCATGTGATCCAGTTCCACGCGCACTCCGTCCAGCTTCACGGTGGCCGAGTCGACGGCCACCGGACTAGCCAGCCCCGGTACGGGAAAGACCGCGTCCGCCAGATCCAGGCTCCCTGACCACCCGTTTTTGGCCGGCGTTTGCGGAGAGAAACGGTAGTGAAACTGTCCTTTCCAGGTACCCTTGGTGACTTCTTGCAGCCAGGGAATCGTGGCCAGGGCCGCCTGTGCCCGCAACGACGCGATCGGCATCGCGTCCGCGGAGAGGGTCAAGTCGAGAGATTGCGCCAGCCAGTCGTAGTCCGCCTGCAACGTGGCGTTCTCGTTCTGCGCCGTGACCACCTGAGTGGGCGTCAGGCGGGCGTGCCCGCCGCCGAATATGAGCTGCGCGCCGGCGAAGCGAACCGCGGGTGAATCCGGCATGGCGATGGCGGCGTTGTGGAAAGCAAGCTGCCCTTGCAAACTGCCCTGCCCTGAATAGCCCAGCACCCCGTCGAGCGACCCCGTCACGGTGAGATTGGGAGGCACGACGGCGCCCATGTGACGCGCCAGGTCGAGCACCGGTCCGGCCGGGAACTGGTTCCAGTTCATCGACACTCCCCAGGACGGCTGCGACAGGTAATTCGTGCAGCGGAAGCGGATGGCGAGCGGCAGAGCCTGGCCGCCGGCCGTGCTCGACTCCATATCGACGATCTGCGCCGGCAGATTCAGGCGGCCCGAGAAACGCAGTGGCCAGCGTTGCCCGTAGGGAGGCATCTGGTCCCAGCGGTGGACATCCGCGACTTCCAGGTTGCCGCCGAAACGGATGTCATCGAGCGGCCCGCTAAAATGCATACTGGCGGAGATGTTGCCGTGGATGCCGGCGTCGAAGCCCTGCAAAAGCTCGACCATTTCGCTCATGGGGCTCTTTTCCAGGCGTACGTCGAGATCCAGGCGCCCGGCGCCGGTCTGGGTCCAGCGGCCGCGCGCCAGCAGCACGCCCAGGCCGCGGGCCGGCTTGTCCGTGCGCGCCGGCTCGCCGGAAAACTCGATGTCCCACTCCGCCGATCCGCGTGATGGCGGCGAAATGTCCAGATCGGTGTTCGTCAGGTAGAAGACCGACTTGGTGTCGCCGAACTTGAAGTTAATGCGTCCCGACCGCACATGCAATTCAGGGATGGCGCGGATGACCGAACGGTTGAGCAGCGGCTCGAAGTTCCACCGGCCGGGCGCGGACGGTCCGCCGGTCTTGGCCACATTGATGCTGGCGTCATCCAGCCGTATGGAGGCGAACTCCAGGCGGCCGCCGAAAATCGAGGTGATGCGCGGCACGGCTTCGAGCGAGCCGACGTAGGCAATCGGCTCGACGCCGAGCGAAGGATTCTCGTGGATGACGACGTTGTCTACCGAAAATCCCGGCCCGGTGAACAGGCTGAAGTGGACCGCGCCGAGATCGACCTTACGGCCCAGCGCGCTTTCGAGCGCGGCGCGTATGCGGGGCGCGAAGCCGTTCCCGCTCAGGTACGGCGCGGCGATTCCGATGACCAGCAACAGGAGCACGCCCCAGGCCAGCCATTTGGCCGCGCGCTTCATACATGCCCCTCGGCCAGCAGCCGGACGTAGGCCGCGGCATCGTCGATGTCCGCCAGAACACCCGAGTCGTCCACGTCGACGTAGGCGGACTCGGTGGCATGCCGGTTCACCACATCGCGCGCCGCCGCCGTGCCCGGCAACGCCAGGAATTCGTGGGTCAGGATTCGCGAGAACAGGATCGGATGACCGCGCCTGCCGGTGTACCGCGGAATGCGGAGCGGCGCCGGCGGCGCGGCCAGCAGCGCGACAATGGTATCCGATGACAACGCCGGATGATCCACCAGCGTCAGCAGGACGTCAGCTTCCCCCGGCAGGGCCCTCAGACCGCACTGTAGCGAGCTGAGCTGGCCGCGCCGGTAGTCCGTATTCTCCACCAGGCAGGCTTCACCGCCCCGGCGCAATCCCGCGCGGATCTCCTCCGCCTGCGATCCCAGGACGGCGATGACGGGCGAGCAGTGCAGCCCGAACAGCCCAATCAAGCGGTCCAGAAACGTTTCCCCCCGATATTCGAGCAACGCTTTTGGCGATCCCATGCGCCGCGATTCACCCGCGGCCAGGATCAACCCGGCGGTCACTGCAGCAACATGGCGCGCAGCGACTCGTCGTTAAACACCGACTTGGAAAGCGACCGCCACCCGGATTCCGCATTGCGCCGCACGGCAATCATCTCCGCCACCACGGATACCGCGATCTCCTCCGGCGAGACGGCGCCGATCTCCAGCCCCATGGGCGCGAACACGCGCTCAAAGCTCGACGGGGCTATGCCTTCCTTCTCCAGTTCCTTGATCACGCCGATGACCTTTCGCTTGCTGCCGATCATGGCGATGTAGCGCGCGTTGGTGGAAACGGCCCAGCGCAGCACGCGCATGTCGTCGCGATGGCCGCGCGTGACAATGATTACATAACTGGTTTCGTTGACCGGAAGTTTGCCAAAAACTTCTTCGTATTCCTCGGCGTAAATCTCGCTGGCCTCCGGAAAGCGCTCCCGGTTGGCAAAGGCCTCGCGGTTGTCAATGATGGTGGGGGAGAACCCGGCCAGGTTGGCGATCTTGGAAATGCTCTTCGAAATATGGCCCCCGCCGAAGATGAAGGCGCCCGGCACGGGCAGTACCGGCTCCACGAAAATATCGAGTTGGCCGCCGCAGATGAGACCGTTATCGTAGGCGGCATCCTGGCCCAGGTTGAAACTGAGATGTTTGGGCTGCTCGCTGGCGATCACCTCGCGCGCCGCGTTCCATACTTCGGCTTCGACGCAGCCGCCGCCGATAGTTCCGATCATGGAGCCATCCTCGCGTACCAGCAACTTGGCGCTCTCGTAGCTGGGGATGGAACCGCGCACCTGGACGATGGTGGCAATGGCACACTTCTGCCCCAGCTTGCGCAAGCGCAGGAGCTCTTCGTAAACGTCCATGCTGGTGCTGATTATAGCAGGGTGAGCACGTTACCCCAGGGCTAAGGCGCGTCAAAATGGGCGCTTCCGGCTATGTGGCGGCTGGCGGCGCCAGGTCAGTTCAGCCGCCTCAACACCTGCGTCCCCGGCTATCGCCATGAGAATCCGGACGATCAAAATGCGATGCCGACCAGAAACTCCGCCTGGTTCAGGTTGGAAGAATTGATATAGACCGGCACCCCGTCCTGATAGAAGGGCTTGTCCGCACGCCATCGTAAATAGCGCAATTCAGGCTCCAGGCGCAGGCGTCCCAGTTTGATTTCGACGCCGCCGCCAATCGTGAGGCCTTCGTTCGAGAGATAGTTCACCGCCGACGAGGACGCGCGAAAGCTCGGCCCGCCTTCCACGAATGGCTTGACCAGCGGCGTGTGCAGGAACCGGTACTTCGCCAGAACCGGAAACTCCCAGGAGTTGAAAGTGTCGGAATTGCGGTATATCGCTGTCCCCGTATTGACCTCCGTGGCGAGATTCAGCGGATGATAGAGCGCGTCGCCCTCCACCGAGAAACCGAGCGGTAAATGCAGCTCTAACATCGCGCCGATCATATACTCCTTCGACCCGGTGAATTGGCGCAAATAGTCCGGCGGCGGTATCTCGGTTACGTCCGCAAAGGCGTTCGTGAACGGAACGCCGCCGCGGATGCCTACCGAGATCAGTTGAGCGGAGGCGGCCGGCGCGAGCAGAAAAAGCGACAGGATAAGGGGCTTCATGGGTGATCCCATTGTAGCCGTCGAATTCCAGCTAGTCACGGCAACCGGTACCAGCCTCATCGGCCGGCTTGCTTTTCCAGCTCTGCCACCACAGCCATCAGCACGGTTCCAACCACCTCGAAACTGTGGGCGCTCAGTTTGTCGATGGTGTCGTCCGGCGAGTGCCAGTAGGTCTTGTCGAAGTCGATCAGGTCCACGGCGTTCACTCCCATCCTCACGAACGGTATATGATCGTCATCCACGGGACCGCCCGAATTCAGAAAGTACTTGCCGTATCCCAAGCGCACGGCGGTACTCCAGATCAACCGGTGCAGGTCGGGCGAAGAGTTCTCTTCATCGAGTATGTCGAGGTCTTTGTCTCCGATCATATCGACTAAGATGAAAGCCCGGATCTTACCAAGCATGTTATCGGCAGCCCAGCGATCTGCCAGGTGCCGGCTGCCGTACAGGCTGTCGCTGGCCGACCATTCGCCGAAAGCCTCTTCGCCATCGAACCAAACCAGGTAAATATCGTCGCGGTGCGGCACGCCTCGCAACGCTTCGGCCATCTCCAGCAGAAATGCTGTCGATGAGCCGCCGTCGTCGGCCCCCACGAAGCGCACACCGGCCATCTTCTTGGTGTCGTAGTGACCGCTGAAGACCACCGCGCGCCCGGACTTGCCCGGAAAGCGCGCGATGATATTCGCCATTGGAATCGGTCCGCCGGGGGTGTCGCCGGTGAACTTGTCTTCCTTGACCTCGCAGTCATCATGTTTGAGCTGTGCCAGGATGTAAGCGCGCAGCTCCCGCAGGGCCGACGAGCCGGACGGACGCGGTCCGAATGAGACGGCCTTCCGCGCGTATTGCATGGCTCGCGCGCCGCTGAAGTCGCGCGCCGGCGCCGCGGAGACCAGGCACGCCAACAGGATCAGCAGCGGGGCTTTCTTGCGGTACATACGTATCCCAAGGTGAAATTGCGCTCGCGGTCCAGAAAATCCAGGAACGGGACCAGCAGCGCCGGTGGAACCAACAACAGCGCGGCGGGAATGAAACCGATCCAGCGGAGTCCCCCTGTGAAAAATTGTAGCCCGTTCAGCAGTCGCCGGGCCAACAGCCGGAAATAGCCGCCCACCGGACGCACCTCGATCGCGGACAGGCCGGCGCCTTCCAACAGGTAGATCATGCCGTGCCGCGTGAACCGGAAGTAGTCATGCGGCGACTGGTGTACCTCCCATTCATGGGGCACGATCGCCAGCAACGCGGCATCCGGCGCCAGCGTCCGCACGACCTCGCGCAAGACGGCGCCGGGTTCGCGCACATGCTCCAGCGTCACGATGTTGATGGCGGCATCGAAACAGCCGGCTGCGAACGGCAGATGCGTCAGATCCGCCACGGCGCTCAGGCGGCTGTAGTCCCAGCCGGCGTCGCCGACCGCCAGATCCACGCCGACGTACTGCTGGTGCGTAAAATGGCGGGCGTGCCGCATCTCACCCGCGCCCGCGTCCAGGACCGGCGCGCCGGGCGGCAGGCTGTCAGCCAGGCGTGCGATCTCCTGCTCGATGGTGGCTTCGAAATGCAACACATGCAGGCCCAGCCAGCCCGGCAGGCGTTCCACGATCGCGGAATAGGTCATGAACGGATGCGCGCCTCGATCATGATGGTCGATCCCGCGCGGCAAGCCGCTTCGAGCAAGGTGAACGGCAGTCCTCCCGCCAGCAGTGAGAAATATGCCAGATCCTTGGCCAACTTGACGCCCGGTGTTTCGCGCAGGCCGCGGACGCGCCGCGCCATGGGGTCGAGCGATGGCGCCAGGCTGGTCGCCAGACCGGCGGGATTGTCCCGCAGCGAGAAGTATTTGCGGCGCACCACCGCGAAACCGGCCGCGGCCAGTAACGCCTCCAGATCGCCGGTCCGGAAGTCGGTCAGATGACGCGGCGCATCCACCCCATTCCAGCGCGGACCCAACAGCCGGAACTGCCAGCAGGCGGCATTGGGGACCTGCACGATGAGACGTCCGCCGGGCTTGAGAAGCGCATGCGCGGCGGTGAGATAGGCACGCGGATCGTAGACGTGCTCCAGCACGTGAAACATGGTGATGGCCGCGCAGGATGCCTTGGGGAGGGGAGCTTCCGCCAGATCGCCGCACACTACCGGCACGCCGTTGACGCGCCACGCGACTGCGGCCGCCTCGGCGGAGGAATCCAGACCGATCGCCGGAAAGCCGCGCTCGCGCAGCATGCGCGGGAACAGGCCGCCGCCACAGCCCACATCCAGCACCGGGCCGCTCTCACCGCTGGCAGCCACGGCGCGGGCCACGAAACGCACGTGATCGCGCAGCACCAGGCGGCGATAGCGCTCCTCTAATCCGCCGGCAACACTGCCATCCGGCGCAAACCAGTAATGCGCGGGGTAATAGGCGGGCAGATCCGACGGTGCCGGCGTGGGTGCCAGGCGCATCAACCCGCAGGAGGCACAGGCCACGATCTGAAACTGGCGGCGAGTGGTTCCGTACAAGCGGTCGGTAGCGGCGAACAGGGGACGAAACGCGGGCTGGCCGCACACCAGGCAAGGAGTCATGTGAAGAACAGGTTCACAATAGTTACTGTTGTATTATAACTATTAGGGGTTACCCGCAGTGTATGAGTTCCGTCGGTGAAACGCTGCGCCGGGAGCGTTTGCGCAAAGAGTTAAGCCTGGAGCAGATCTCCCGCGAAACCAAAATCTCCGCCCGCCTGCTGGACGCTCTCGAACAGGACCAGTACGACCGGCTGCCGGGAGGCGTGTTTGCCAAGAGCTTCACGCGCCAGTATGCCCGTTACCTGGGCCTGGACGAGGAAGAGCTGGCCGCCGAAGTGGAGAAGGCGATCAACCCAATAGCGGACCTGCCGGCTTTCGCCACGCCGCCCGAGCCTGAGTTCAAAGTACCGCGCGTCACCGAGTGGGAGGGCGGCGGGCGATCGAACTCGTCGCTGCTGCCGGCGCTCGCGGGCGTAGTGACGGTGATGCTGGTGTGCTCCGCTGTCTATGCCTGGTGGCTGCGCAGCCGCCGCCCCGCGCCGGCCGTCACGGCTCCCGCCGCCACCCACAGCGCCACCGTGCCCATGGCCGAGAAACCCGCCGAACCGGCGACACCGATCCCGGCTGCGGCAGGGGCGAACAGCCTGGAAGCTGCTGCCAAAAGTACTTCGGCGCCCGGTTTGCCCGTACCCCCCGCGGAGCCGGGCGCGCCCTTGCACGTCTCGCTGGCGGCGGACTCGAATGTCTGGGTACACGTGTGGGCGGATAACAAGAGCATTCTGGAGGGTACGCTGGCGCCGGGCGCGGAGCGGTCCGTGGATGCTTCCGACGCCGTCCGCATCCGCACCGGCAATGCCGGAGACTTGCACGTCGTGGTGAACGGAAAGCCGGCCGGCGAGATCGGGCCCAAGGGCCAGATCCGGATCGTGGAAGTGACGGCGAAGGGGGTTCAGATCCTGCCGCCGCCCAAGCCCGCGCCGGAACCGCTCTGACGCAGTTCCATCCTCTTCCCGCGCTTCTCGATCTGCAACAACTCCCGGCGGCGGCGCAGTTTGACCCGCTCGTCGATCTTGCGCCAGAATTTGCGAAAGTAGCTGAACGCCGAGAGCATGGCGAACACCACCACGCCCCACATCAGCAGCATAGCGGGCAATTGCAGGGATGGATAGCGGATGCTCAACAGGAGGCAAGAAATGGCGGCCACCTGGGAGACCATTTTGGTTTTGCCCAGATCGCTGGCCTTGATGGTGTAGCCTTCGGCGGCGGCGATGGCGCGCAGACCCGAGACGGCAAACTCGCGGCCGACAATCAGAATCACCATCCACGCCGGTACGGCCCGCACTTGCACCAGGGCGATCAGCGCCGACGAGATCAAGAGCTTGTCGGCGATCGGGTCGAGCAAGGTACCGATTGTGGTGATCTGCCGCCAGCGGCGGGCCAGGTAGCCGTCCAGGAGGTCGGTGCTGGCGGCGCACAGGAAAATAGCCAACGCCAGCCACACGTTGGTGATCATGGCGCCATTGAGGCGCACCGCCACACGCTCCTGCACCAGTGCCGCCACCAGCAGGGGGACGAAGAAGATCCGGAGAATGGTGAGCAGATTTGGGATATTCATCGTTCATCCCAAATATAAAGCCTACGGGCGCTCACGGACAACTGTGCCCGGACGCACCCTGTACCAGCCCTTCCGCGAGCGCTAACGCCCCCCAGAGTACGCTGTCGTCTCCCAAAGCGGCCGGCACCAGGTCGATACGCGCGCCGGACCAGTCGGTGATCTGGCGGCGCAATTCGGCGCGCAAGGGGACGAACAGGCGGTCCCCGGCCTTGGCGATGCCGCCGCCGATGACGATCCGGGCCGGATTGAGCAGCATGATGCAGGCCTTCAACCCCATCGCCAGATCCACCACGTAGCGGCTGACAAAGGCCGGATCCTGCAGCAGCTCCTGCGCGGTTCGGCCGTAGTCGCGCGCCAGCCACAGGCCGCTGCACATGCGCTCGAAACAGCCGCGCCATCCGCACAGGCACTCCGGGCCGTCGGGGCGGACGGTCAGGTGTCCGATCTCGCCGCCATAGGAATCGGCGCCCCGCCAGATCCGGCCGTCATCGTAGATCCCGCCGCCGATGCCGGTGGAGAGCGTCATGTAAAACAGGGGCGAATAGCCGCGCCCGGCGCCAAACCTCGCTTCGCCGAGCGCTCCCGTATTGGCATCGTTATCCATGATGGCGGGCACGCCGAGCAGATCGCGCACCCAGTCGGTGAGGCGGAAGTCGCGCCATCCGCCTACGTGCGTGGAGAGCGCCACGCGCTGCTCGGCATAAATCACGGGACCGCCGAAGCCGATGCCGCAGCATGCGGCCGGAATTTCGTCCTGCCAGGCGCGGGCGATTGCGGAAATCTGGTCCAGCATCCAGTCGCGGCCGCCTGCGGCATCCGTACGGCGCGACTCCCGCCGCACCATGCGCTCGCCGTCAAACACGGCCATGGAGAACTTCGTGCCGCCGACGTCAATCGCCAGCGTGCGTCTTGCGGGCATAAGCTGCCAGCACCTCCTCCGGCGTGGCCGTGCCGGTTCCCTTCTTCATGATGGTGATGGAAGCCACCAGATTGCCGAAACGCGCGGCGGTTTCGGCCGATCCGCTGACCCGCAAAGCCAGGGATGCCCCCGCCGAAAAGCTGTCGCCGGCGCCGCAGATATCAACCGGGTCGGCCACAGCCCGGGTAGACACCCAGGTCTCGCCGTTATCGTCCACCACTGCAACGCCGTCGCCGCCGTGCGTAACGAACATGAGCGGCGCTTGCGTATGATGGCGCAAAGCCGCCAGATCGGCTTTTCCAAACAGATCGCGGCAGGCGCTTTGGGCCTCCTCCCGGTTGGGCTTGACGATGACATTCCGGAAATGCCGGATACGGGAGCGCGAATCGGCCCAGAAGATCCGGTCCGGATATTGCGGCGCCAGTTCCGCCAGCAATTCGCGCAGGGCCGGAGTGATCACCCCGCCCTGGCTGGTTTCGGCCTGGTCGGCTATCAGAATGACTTCGTACGATTCGACGGCCAACTGCAGGTTATCCAGAAACTGGCGCTCCACGTTCGACGGAAGGGGCGCGGTGTTGATGAAGTCGAGCCGGGGCTGGTCTTCGACGCCCGTACGGGCGTTGATGACCTTGGTGTAGGTGAAGGTTTGCATGGCGGGCGTGCGGACGCACAGGTCCAGCGACACTCCCCGCGCTGCCAGGGCCTGCGAAAGTTCCAGACCGAAACCATCCTGGCCGATCGCACCCATCACCGCGACCTGCCCCACGCCGAGCGCCACGAGATTGTTGGCGACCGTCCCGCCCGCGCCGGGGGTCACTTCGGTGCGGGTCACTCCAATTCGCGGAATGCCTGTCTCGCGCGAAGGCTCGGAGACGCCGGGATCGTACGTGCACCAGCGGTCCAAGCAGATGTCGCCCACCACCAGCGCGGAGAGCTTCGGAAATTCGGCAAGAATCTGTTCGAAGGTCATTTCGCCAGCTCCAGAATCGCCCGGCGCAACGCCGGAAACGTAGCCCGATGATCGCCACAGAAATAAAAACTGGTCCCCCCGTCGGCCACCGTACGCACCAGCAGCGTCTTGTGCGGCCGAAAGTAATACCCGGGATCGGTCTTAGGCAATTCGTGATGAAAGTCGCCGCGAATCGGCACCAGGTCGAAGACGGCCGTAGCCAAATCGCGGATCGCGCGGCCCTCCTGATGCGCCACGTTGCGCGCCATTGACAACGCTTTCAAATAAACCTCCGGCGCCATAATGGCCGAGCCGAAACTGAGCAGTACGCCGCCTTCCAGCCGCTCGATGGTGCGCGCGAAGATCAGAAAGTCGCGATAGCTGGCCGCGCCGAAGGCCGCGCCATCGCAATTAGGATGTTCGTGCAGGATGTCGTAGCCGATGCCGACGTGCACCGTGACCGGCACGTTGGCGCGCCACGCGGCCGCCAGCACGCTCAGGTCGCGGTGCGGATAATCGCTTTCCGCGATACGCCGGCCGGCGTTCTCGCCCAGTCCGAGGCCGTCGGCGGCGGCTTGCCGCACCCAATCGTTCAGCTCGCCCGTCTCCCGCCACAGGCCGAACTCGCCGCTGCGGATATAGCGCGCGACGCTTTCCGTGGTGGCGCCGATGCGCGCCAGCTCGTAATCGTGGATCACGCCGGCACCGTTCAGCGCCACGTGGTCCAGGTAGCCGCGCTCGATCAGATCGATAATCTGGCGGTTGACGCCGGCACGCAGCACATGCGCCCCCATCATCAGAATGCGGGCCGAACCGCGCGCCCGGGCTGCCACAATCCGCCCGGCCACTTCGGGCAAGTCCGGATGGGTGAACGGCGCGGCGATCTCATCGCGCGCCAGCCAACGCGAGAGCTGCAGATCGTTGGTGCGCTCGGCCAGCGCCTGGATGCGCAGACGGGAACGGTCGAAAAACGGGTATTTACTGGCCATCGGGGAAGAGGGCGGCGAGCAGTTCGTCGCGGCACAGGTAATTGGGGATGATGAAGTCGGCGCCCACACCCGCCAGGCGGCGGCGCTTCCATTCATCGACCGTGCGGCATTCCGGCTCCGCGGTGGCCACCCCCACGGCCACGCCGCCGACTTCCTTGATGTTTTCGATTTCCACGTAGCCATCGCCGAAGCCCAGGAACTCCGGACCGCGAAACTCCGAATCGGCGATCAGGCGCTCGATCAGGATCTTCTTCGAGAAACTGCGGTAATCGTCCAGTGCGCCATAGACGCGGCCGTCGAAGTAGCGCGCGATGTCGAGCAGATCGGCCTCCTCGCGCATGAAGGGCTGATCGGTGCCGCTGGCGAGATACAGACGCAGGCCCCGCGCATGGAGGGCCTCGACAAGAGCCCGCGCGCCCGGCACGAGGTACTTGTCGGGCGGCACCGTGCGCCGGCGCAACTCGTCCAGGCGATGGGCGATGCGGGCATGCAGACGATCCAGGTACATCTTCTTATATTGCACCGGATCGAGCGCCGTGCCGCCCCGCCGGCCGACCTCTTCGGCCAGAGCCATCATCTGGTAGATGGTCTGCTTGCCGGTAAGGCGCCAGACGAACTCTTCGACCACTCCG
The DNA here is from genome assembly GCA_035499555.1 of Bryobacteraceae bacterium. Classification (GTDB taxonomy): domain Bacteria; phylum Acidobacteriota; class Terriglobia; order Bryobacterales; family Bryobacteraceae; genus Bog-159. The sequence continues at coordinate 50,053 of DATJYO010000019.1, read as the reverse complement.
CGCAGATCGGCTTCGGACTCGCCGCTGCGCAAGTCGAGGAGGATTTCGACCATCATGGGCGCCATCACGTCCATCCAGCCGGAGCGGATCAGCGAGATGGTGCCGTCGAAGTCGAAGAGGCACACGCGGGCGTTCTGGGCAGAGACGCCGGAGCGGAGCCGTTCGAGCATGCCAGATTACGCTATCAGCTTTCAACGAATCAAGGTTAAGGCGACCGGCATGGGCGCGTTATAGCAGCGGAGAATCGCGGGTGGCAGCGGCGCCCGAAATCACCTGGGGAGGGGGTGTCCAAAATGCGGACAATTCGGAGCTGCCGGATTCGGGCACGGACTCACTACCGCTCCACTGCAGTTAGCAGTGTGATTAATAAAGGGTGTCGGCCCTTTACAATTCCGCTCCGCCAGATTCAGCAATTCCGACTCGGGAAGCCCCTCAATGTTGGACAGTGAGGGCGCCAGCGGCGCGTTTCGCGGATAGCGGAAGCCGAGGTCGGCGCCTTTAAGGAGTCCCGTCATCGCATCGAAGGACATCATCACGTGATCGTTAACAGTCATCCCGGGCATTAACCTGGAGGGCGACGCGAACACGTGGAGATTCACGGTGGTTTCGGATACCTGGAAGGCCGGTTCCCACTCTGAGGAGGCGCTTCCCGTGGTATTTCTGATCTTCAGAAGACCCAACTCGGCGAACGGGTACTGGAGGACGTGCACCAACGCCAGTTCCTTTAGATCGGCGACCTGCTGTCGGTCCTTCCCGGAGAAATAATCGCTGTTGACCGCGATCCGGCGGACCTCCAGAATGCTCTGCGGAGCGGGCAATCTCCAGGAGCAGAACAATCGATCGGCATAATTGTCGACCAGTTCGCCTGTGAAATGAAGGCTGGTTTCTTCATGAACCTGAGGGACGGACGATGACGCTGTTACACCAGCCAGCTCGTACACCGCGCCCTTCGCCATGGGCCGCTCTTTGCAGTAAGTTCCGGCCAGGTACTCGTGACTCATTATGTCCGGTACCAGTGCATCGATCCGATGTCTTGTTGTGTCCCGTTTCAAGATAAACGTTCCGTGAAAAACAACATTGAGAGTTCCACCTGTCTGGCGCATCTGTTTCTCCTCGATTGTCACTTAGGGAATCCCTATTCTCTGCTGAACACTTCCAAACCCGCCCAATAGTACGGGTGCACATAACCCCGGACGGACCGGGCGGATACCCCGGCTATTCTCAGCGCCTCGGCCACCGGCTTACCGGCGAGCAGTGCGGAGTAAAAATCGCTCATGAATATCTGGGCGCCCGCCGAGCCTAGATTCCAGGAACTCGCCACTACTTCGCCGGCGCCGGCCCGCAAAAAAGCGCGCACCAGGCTCTGCGGGCTGCCTGGACCTTCCCGTTCTCCCGTGCCAGTCGAGCATCCCGACAGCACCACCAGGCGGCACGCGGTCAGACTCATCTGCCGGACATCAGCGGCGGCGAACAACCGCTGGCCGCCCTGGTCTCCTCTTAACAGGAGGCCGCCGCCGTCGCCACCGTAGCCATGGCCCGCGAAGTGAAACAACTCGGCGCTAGCCAGGGCATCGTGAAGACCCGTCCAGGTAGCTTCACTGCCTTTCAATAACGTAGAACGCGGGAACAGCCTGGAAACCTTTTGAGCTTCGTTCTCAGCCTCGGGCAGTGGAGGAAGATCCTCCACACCTTCCAACGCCGGGTCTCCGATCACCAGCGCCCGCTCTATGCCTGCTAGCCCTAGCGGCGTTCGACCCGGCCTGCCCGCGCCGATTCGGATGGCGAAATCGTCAGACCAATAGCGGCCACTGGATCGTATCAGTGCGGGCCAGGGCGCCGACGAAACCGGCCCGTCGCTTTCTATCACCAGCGTGCCTACGCCGTCCAATTCATGCTCCCAAGCGCCGAGCAACCAGTTCGACAACTGCCGCGCATCGGCGCGCAACAAGGCCGGCGGCGAACGTGGAGAGGCACAAGCCCGCACTAAGCGCGCCACGGTCTCGTACACAGACTGCGGCCGCTGTTGAAGCCAGTGGAAGGAGAATCCACGTGAAGTGGCGAACCACGCGGCAATACCAGTCGGCAACTCCGCAATCGACAGGACGGCTTTCCCGGATGGAATGGCGCCCGCGTCTCCTCCCACCGAGAATGCCTCATCCAGCAGGGCTGTCCGGTAACGCAACCATGTGTTCCACGAAGCACGGGGACTGGAGCCGCTGCGAATTTCGCACTCGACCAGTGCACGATAGACATCACCCAGGGCATGCAACCAGGAGGGACGATCGTCCGGTGATGCCAGCGCCAGGCTGTGCTCGGCCATCCTCAATGCGGCTTCCAGCAGCGAGCGTGACTCGGCGTACTGGCGCTGCCGGAGCAGCAAACCCCCGAGCACGGTGTTGAACTCGAAACGGGTTAAAGCATCGCCGGCTTCCGCCTGCGGACGGATACGCAGCAGGCGTTCGCGCGCGCTCTGCGGTTTGCCCAGGCGTCCCTCCATCTCCGCAACCTCTATCTCAGCCCGGTAAGATTGGGTGCTCCGCTGAACTCCGGCGGGAAGAGAGGAGAACAACGCGAAGGATTGCCGCAGATGCTTTTCCGCGGGGTTCACCAACCCGGCCGAGAACTCAGACATCGCCAACTGGCGCAAGGCGTAAGCCTGGTAAGCCACATAATGGGCAGCTGCCGCGGTCTCTGCCGTTTCCTTAGCCAGGGCCGCGGATGAGAAGTAAGTGTGATCCTGGCCGGCCACGAAAGTCAATACGGAATAGAACAATTGGGCGCGGATCGGCGGATAGGACCCATTCCAGTACAGGACGAGTCCCCGGGCGCTCTCCCGCCATACCTCGGCCAGGTTTCCTATCTCCTGATGCAGGCCGGCCCGGAATCCAAGAGCGCGCTCCAGCATTACGGGATAACCCGCGCGATCCGCCACCCGCAGCGCCTCTCTGCCTAGTGAGTCTTCCCGCTCGAAGTTGCCAGTGCGGGTCGCACAACTGGCGTCCTCCAGAAGGGTCTGGGGCAACAGCCAGGTATAGCTTCGTGCGCGCAGCGCGCGCTCGGCTGCCGGAGCAGCCGCCTCGCATTGGTCGAATTGGGCTTGCATGATGAGGGCGCTTTGTCTCTCGAAAACGGAGCGCAACACGCCGGCGGGGCTGGCCGCGTCAGCGAAGAGCCGCAGGGCTTCCCGGGCTTCGGCCTCGATAGCCGTACTATCGTCGGCGTGCTCAGCCTCGTCCGCCCGTTTCAGCGCCAAAAACGCAGCGTATGCGGCCGGCGAGTGCGGCGTCCGCAGGACATCGCGCAGCCAGGTGTCGTGATGCCGGGCGGCCAGAATCCCGGCGAGTTTTTGCAGGATCGCGCCGGTGCCGTCGTCCGGCTGGCCGCTGTAATACCGCGGCAGGAGGTGCGACACTGCCAGCGCCAGGTACTCCTCATCCGGCGCCTTGAGATGATCCCAATCGCCGCGCCGCAGTTCAGCCGTCAGAGCTTCAGGGGTGGTGGCGGCGGTGTATGCCCGCTGCCGCTCAAGTTTTTTTTTACCTCCTCGAGATGCTCGCGGGCCTCTTTGGCCCATGGGCTGGTGGAGTCAAGCGCCAGATACGCGGTCCAGGCCTCTTGGGCGGTTGTGTAGGCGTAGATGCGTTCGGCGGCCAACGCTTTGTTGAACGCCAGCGCCGGATCCTTCGGCTTGAGACGCGCGGCCTGCGCCAGAAAATCGTAGGCCTTGCTGTACGACGCGAGATCCGGGGCTTGGCCGGACGGCCTCCGGGCCTTCAGAAACCATGCAGATCCCAAGTCAGACAGGATGTACGCGTCGTTTGGACGCAGGGTCCGGGCCCGGTCCAATTCCTCGATCGCCTGGTTGGCATCTCCGGTCAAGAAGGCGTCTCGCCCCTCGAGATGCAACCAGTTGGGATCGTCCGGATGAGCTTCCACCTGGCGGAGGATCCGGGCTTCGGCTTCCAGCAAGTCCGGCGACCGGCGGATCGGAAGCGAGGCAAACGCTTCCCTATTCCTTTGCACTGGGCCATACGCGGCGCCAGGCAGCCGGATCTCCGTCGGACGATACTCCGTGTAGGCCCGGGCGAGTTGGCGTTCAGTCTCCAGCACGGCGATGGAGGGTCCAAAGAAGATACCAGCCGCTACCAGCGCGGCCGGCACCGGTATGGCTCCCCACCACCACCTCAAACGCGCCGGCTTGGGCCGATGCCCGGAAACCGTGGCCATACGCGCGGCGAAAGCCCGCCGATTGCCGGCATTCCCCAAACGGCTGGCAGCCGCAAAGGCGAGTTCTTCTTCGGTGGGCGGCGCGGCCGCCTCTCCCAGGATCGCGCCGCACCAGGCACACGTCGCGGCGTGGGCCATCAACCGCCCGGCCTCGGAATCCTCCACCAGGCCCGCCGCCAGCATGCGCAACCGCTCCTCGTCAGGGCAGTCCGGTGTCCGTCGGGGAGCGTGCGGTGGTCGCAGCCAGCCCTTTAATTCCTGGACCTCATCGTCGCGCAATGCCTCTCCATCCGACTCCTCTGGACTATTCATCCTCTATCCTTAAGAACGGATTCTCCTCCGTTTTTCCTTTCGGATTCATGCGGCGCTGGTGCCTAGTTCCTTTCGTACGATACCGCCAAGGCGGCGGACCGTGCTCTCGACCCCCTTGAGGGTCAAACCGAAATAAGGCAGAGCCGCGATTTCCCTGGCGGTTAAGCCACGCCCGTAATAGAGCCAGAAGATCTGCCGCTCGCGTTCGGTGACTCTGCGCCGCAGGATGTCGTCCACGTCCCTCATCCGCATACGCCACTCGACGGTTGCCGGCTCAGCCACGTTTTCAACGGGATAATCCTCCACCGTTGGAGGCGCCGGCCTGCGCCCTAAATAGTCGATCGCGGTGTTCATTGCAATCGTACTGAGGTACCCATAAGCCGAACCCTCGTGGCGTGGGACGAAATCGCGTAAAGCCTTCGCCCCCTTGGCGCACAACCGCAGATAGACCTCCGCCGCCACATCGTCACAGCTTGGAGCGCGGGGACCGGTGTAACGCGCTGCTACGCGCCGTACAGCGGTGAAGATTCGCGGGTGAAAGCGGCGCAAGAACTCGTCCCAAGCGTCCGCGTTCCCCAAATCGGCACAGACCTTGACCAGCTCCTCGGCGCTCAGTTTGGTGTAATCCCTCACAACGTGGATGGAATTCTACCATCGCCAACCTGTCCCCGTAAATAAAAGAGCAGGAATTTTCCGGGGTTAGGACTGCCTTTCCGGGTCCCAAGGCGCGATCGTCCAAAAATACTTTAGTATCCACTTGACAATTGGTGGGGCGCGCGCGATACTTAAGTCAGTACTTGAGTAATTGAAAAGGAGGGAATCCCATGGAAAAGCAAACGGTCGTACATAGCACCTTCGTCATTGAGCGACACTATCCGGCCGCTCCGGAACGTGTCTTCGCCGCCCTGGCGGATCCGGCCAAAAAGCGCCGGTGGTATGCGGACGTGCGGGGCCTCGGCGTGGAGCAGTTTGAAATGGACTTTCGGGTCGGCGGCGGCGAGCGTACCCGCTACCAGGTGACCGAGGGGCCGGTCAAGGGCAGCACCATCACCAACGAGACCACTTATCTGGATATCGTCGCCAACCGGCGAGTGGTGATCGCCTACAGCATGCAGCTTGGGGAACATCGCATTTCGGCTTCGCTCGCCACTTTTGAGCTTCTGCCGGACGGTGATGGGACCGGCCTGGTCTTCACTGAGCAGGGCGCGTATTTCGAGGGCGCCGACGGTCCGCAGATGCGGGAAGAAGGTTGGCGTAATCTGCTCGACCACTTTGCCAAAGAGGTGGCCCGCGCCAGCGGACCGGCCGGCCATGCCCAGAGCACGAATTGACATTGACCGGGTCTTCCACGCACTCGGCGATGCCACGCGCCGGGCGCTGGTGGAGCGGCTCAGCGAAGGGCCGGCCTCGGTCTCCAGCCTGGCCAAGCCGCTCGCCATCACGCTGGCCGCGGTCGTGCAGCACTTGCAGGTGCTCGAAGAAAGCGGGCTGGTGCACACCGAGAAGACCGGAAGGGTACGCACCTGCCGCATCGAGCTGGCGGGACTCTCGGCGGCGGAGGAATGGATTGCCGACCGCCGCTCACTGTGGGAGCGCCGTTTGGATCGTTTGGGTGAATTGTTAGGCGAGTCCGACGAGGAATAATTCTCCGGCGGCTGTCGATTTCGCGGCCGCTGGTTCGACATACACACAGAGGGGGAACAAGCATCATGATCATACGGGATCTCAGATTCGCCGCGCGCTCGCTGGCAAGTTCCAAGGGTCTTACCTTCACGGTGGTGCTCACCCTGGCGCTGGGGATCGGGGCCAACGCCGCCATTTTCACGCTGGTTCGGGGCGTGCTGCTGCGGCCCCTGGTAAACCGTGACGAGGAGCGGCTGATCTACATCCGGCAGAGCGCGCCCGGGCTGGGTATCGAGGACGCCACCTTCTCCGTCCCCGAAATACAGGATCTGCGCGCCAGCGTGAAGTCCATCCGTGAATTCGGCGATTTCTCGACCATAGGATTCTCCATGATCGGGCTGGGCGAGCCGCGCGAGGTGCGCGCCGGCGTCGTGGGCGGTTCGTATTTCCACGTCATGGGCTTGCATCCCGTTTTAGGCCGGTTGCTGGACGCGCGGGATGACGGCCCGAAGGCCGCCGGCGCGGTGGTGCTCACGCATCGCTTCTGGTCGACGGTACTGAAAAGCGATCCGTCGGTAATCGGCAAGACCATCCGGCTGGATGCCGGCACGGCCCGGATTGTGGGAGTGCTGGAGCCGTGCGTTCCCTATCCGGCCGAAACCGAAATCATCGCCAATGTAGTCACCAGCCCGCATCACCTTTCCGCCACTATGGTGCTGGGACGGATCCACCGCATGACCGAGTTATTCGGAAGGCTGGCGCCCGGCGTCAGCCTGGAGGCTGCGCGCGCGGAGTTACGCGCGGTGTACGGCTCGATGATACGGCAGCATCCCGAGGCTTACTCCCCGAAAGCCAATTCGCGGATCGACGCCGTGCTGCTGCGCGATCAGATCACCTCGCGTGCCCGGACCGTGCTGCTGGTGCTGCTGGCGGCCTCCGCCCTGGTCTTTATCATCGCGTGCTCCAATGTCGCCAACCTGATCCTGGCGCGATCCGTCCGCCGGGAAGGTGAGTTGGCAGTGCGCGCCGCGCTGGGCGCCAGCCCCGGTTCGCTCCGCCGGACGCTGCTGGCCGAAAGCCTGCTGTTGTGCGGCGCGGGCGCGATTCTGGGGATCCTGAGCGCGCGGCCGCTGGTAGCAATTCTGGCGCGCTATGCCGCCCGCTTTTCCGTACGCGCGCTGGATCTGACGGTGGATTCCAGCCTGCTCTGGGTGCCCGCCGCGCTGGCCCTGGCGGCGGCCGTCTTCCTGGCCTTTGTGCCTCGCCTGCCGTCGGCCACCTCGTCCCATGGTTTCGGCCTGGCGAACGCCAGCACGCGTCTCACGGGCAGCACCAGCCGCCGGCAGCGGATATTCGCCGTGACCCAAATTGCCGCCTCCTTCATCCTGTTAGCCGGCGCCACCACGCTCCTCAAAACGCTATTGGCTCTGCAGGCTGCCCAGACCGGTCTCGACATACGGCACGTGCTGGCGATCAACGTACCGGTGATCTCATACGGGCGGACGCCGGACCAGATCACAGGGTTCTACAACGAGGCCATGCGGCGGGTCAAAGATCTACCCGGCGTGGACGCGGTCGCGGTGGGCACCGCGGTTCCGTGGCGCGATGCCCGCAACATCGGGTTCGGACTGTCGTTTTCCGCCGACGGCCACGTCAACACCAGGAGCCAGGAAGATCCGCGCGCGCGCATTCGCTACATCTCGCCGGGGTTCTTCGCCGCCTTGGGCGTTCCGCTGGTGGCCGGACGCGATTTCAACGATAACGACCGGCGCGGCGGCGAGAGCGTCGTGATTGTCAGCCAGACGCTGGCCCGCCGCATGTTCCCCAACGAGGACGCCGTCAACCATCACCTCTTCTGGACCGACCCGATCACCAAGTTCATCGGCATTGACGGAAAGCCGCGGCGCATTGTGGGTGTCGCCGCGGATATCGATGACGAAAACGTGGTGCCCGGCCCGGCCGTGACGGTCTACAGTCCCTTCGCCCAGGAACAGCTTTGGGGCGGCCGTATGTTCGTCCATCAGCACGGCAATCCCTACGCGTTGGTTACGCCGATCACGCGCATCATTCGGGGCATGGCGGCGGATCAGCCCGTGGAGCATGCGGCCACGCTGGAGGACATACGCGCGGAGGTGCTCACACCCGACCGGCTCAACACGGTGGTTTTCGGGGTATTCGCCGCAGTGGCGCTGGCCATCGCCGTGGTGGGGGTGGCGGGCGTGCTGGCATTCTCCGTAAGCGGCCGCCTGCGCGAATTCGGGATCCGCATGGCGGTGGGCTCGCAGCCGCGGCAGATCGTGACCGGCGTCCTCGGCGAAGGCATCGTGATCGCCGCGGCGGGCGTGGTGGCGGGCGCGGCCTGCGGGTACGGGCTAGCCAGGCTGGCGGCCGGCTACTTCGCGGAGCTCCGCACGCCCAGCGTGGTGCCGATGCTGGGATCGGCCCTGGTGTTGCTGGCGGCGGCCCTGATCGCGTCGGTGCTGCCGGCCCTGCGCGCGTCCCGGGTGGATATCGTGCAAGCTTTGCGCGCGGACTGAAACTGCGGCTGAGGTTCCGGCCTACTTTCGCGGCAGGGTGATCTCCCCGGATGGGTCTCGTTGTTTGAGCCCGGTGACGCGGCCGTTCTCCATCACAAACTCCAGCACCAGGTCCGAGAACCGCGGCGTACGAAACCGCAGGCCTTTGACCGGGATCAACTGGAGCGGCGGGTTACCAGGCGGCACCAACGATAAGCCGGTGGCTTCGGTGTACACCACCTGGACCTTGATCCCGTCCGGCGTTTCATAAGTACCGGCCAGTTGTGTGAGCAGCTTGGGATCGGCGGCTTCCGGTTTGCGGGTGAAGACGATTTCGGCCTCGTCGAGCGACATGACCGCCTGGTCTACATCACCCTGGGGATTGGTGCGGAAGTTGACGGACCACTTGCCGTAGCGCTCGTCGTCCGGAGTGTCGAACCGGTCGTAGTGAAAGTGAGACATGGGGAACTGCATGTGATGAAAATCGAATTGGAGCCGATCGTCCTTCAGGCCGATTTGCAGCACGCCGTACGCGGGATGCTCGTAAGCGCCCACATAGTCGGCCAGGGCATGCGACGGCCTGGTGCCCTTCACCTGGCCGGCGCCGGCCTTGGCGCGCGACTGCTTACCGGCCTCCTTATCCTTGAGGCGCATCTCCAGGCGGCGCTGGCTCCAGGGTGTCAGGTCCATCCCCAACAGGCGCTCGTAGACGTTGTAACTGATGACGTTGTACAGCGGCGCGCAATGATCTCCAATCACCAATACAATGACACCGATATGATCGTTCGGCATGAAGGACACCTGCGAATGGAAACCGTCGATATCGCCGCCGTGGAACGTAATCAGGTGGCCGCGATAGGCGGCGGTCTCGCGCGCCATGCCGTAGGCCGCGTTGAAGAGCTCCCAATAGCCTTTGGACTCCGCGAAGGAGTTGGGCAAGGCGATGGACGGCTCCAGCGTGGCCTTCAGAACTGCTGCGGGCAGCACCTGCCGGCCCTGGTACTTGCCGTCGTTCATCAGGGCGATCAGCCAGTGTGACAAGTCCTCGATGTTCGAGACAATCGCGCCGGCGGGCGCCACACCTTCAGTCTCCTCGTAGTAAGGAATGCGGTAGATCTCAAACGAATCGCGTTTCTCGGTGAAGGGCACGCCATGATCGGGCGCCTTCACCATCTCCGGAATGGTGAACACCGTGGATGTCATGCCCAACGGCGTAAGAATTCGCTGGCGCACGAACTCCTCCCACGTCCGGCCGGACTGCAACTGGATCACATAGCCGGCACCCGCGTACATCATGTTGTTGTACAGGAACATCTGCCGTATGGGTTCCTGCGGTTCCAGGTACTTCAACCGTTCGAACAACTCCTTGCGGGTGAAATCGGATTTGTACCAGATCCCGTCGTGCCGGGTGATTCCGGTGCGATGCGACAGCATATCGTGCAGGGTCACCGTGTTGTTGAGGTCGTCGTTATAGAACTGGATGGTAGGGACGGACTGACGGATGGGTTTGTCCCAGGTCAGTTTGCCTTCCTCCACCAGCATGCCCGCCGACACGGCGGTGAACAGCTTGGTATTCGAGGCGATGGGGTGCAGGGTGGCGCGAGTGAAGGGCAGCTTTTTTTCGTAATCGCGGTAGCCGTAACCCTTGGCGAACACCAGGCGATCGTTGACCACCACGCCCACGCCGATGCCCGGCGCGTTCCAGTCCTTCAGCACCTGCTCCATGTAGGCATCGAAGCCGGACAGTTTTGGCGCCACATCCGGCGTCTGCGCGGGAGTAGCCCGTACTCCGAGCGAGACCAGGAGAGCAACCGCGGCAACAGTTCGCATAATGACCTCAGCTTTCGTTGAAGCAGTATATCCCAATTCCCGGAGTCCGCCGGCCGAATGATCCCGGAGCGCTACAATGGCATTGCCATGCATCGACTGCCCATCTGCGTCATCACGCTTCTGACTGCCGTGCTACCAGCGGTGCGGGCGCAATCGCCGAAGGAAGTCGAGGAACAGATCAGAAGTACGGATGCCCGCCGCATCGCGGCGCTTACGCGCGGCGATGTGCAGGCGCTCGATCGGCTGTTGTCTCCGGACCTGGTTTATACGCACGCCAGCGGCTGGCGCCAATCGAAGGCGGAGTTTATGGCGGCGATCCGGTCCGGGGAGTTGATCTACCACACCTTCGTCATGCGGGATGTCACCATGCGGGTGTACGGTGACACTGTAGTCGCGGCCGGCAGTATGGCTGCGAAGGTCCGCAACAAAGGCCAGGAGTTGGATGTGGACCTGCTGTTTCTGGAGGTTTATGTCAAGCAGCAGAACCGCTGGCAACTCGCTGCATGGCAATCGACGCGCCGGGCGCCTTAGATTCGCTATTGCGGTTTGACCGGGATGACCACGGTGCCCATATCGCTCGGCGAAGACTGTATCATGATGCTGCCGGCCGGCACGTTGGGCGCGCCTTTCGGGGCGCCAGGCGGATGCAGCGTGGTCGCTTTGCTTTGCGCGGCCAGGGTCTGCTGGCGCTGGGCGAGGGCCGCAAGCACCTCCTTTTCCGGCACGTACAGCGAGAAGGACAGATGCTTGCCTGCCGTCTTGACGTTCATCTTGTCGAGGCCGGACGCCCCGTGCGCCTGCGATTTGAGGGCGCCGGTGAACCAGCGCATCGCATTGGCCATGTCGGCGACGTCTTTCTCGGTGCGCATGGTGAGATCGGCGGAAATCTCCAGGTCCGGGCTGAGGCTTAAGCCGGCAGTCAACGCTTCCAGCCGGTCAGGCCATTTCATGCCGCCGGCGGCCGGAGATCCTGCCGCGCCACCCATCGCCCCCGCGGTGACGATCCATGCGTCATAGTGGCCGTCGAAGCGCTTTAGACCGTCGGCCACCACGGTCGATCGCGGCGTGTCCTGGCCCCGCCGGCGAATGGCTGCCTTGACCACCGCCTCCGGACCCGCGATCGCCATGGACCCATCCAGAAAGGCGATGACGGTGTTCTCCTTGCTGGACGCGACCATGGGAACCCCGAGGTAAGTGCTTTTGGCCCCCTGGAAGCCTTTGAAACTCTCGATCCACGCCGGATCGATCTGGCCGCGGACGATGGCCAACATGGGTGCTTCTTTGCCGCCCTGGCCGTTGCCCGCCAAGAGGACCTCCTGCACGTAGCGTGTCCAATCGACGCTGCCCAGCGCCGCCATGGACTGCTGCAAGTCCGGATGGCCCTTCTGCAGCTCGTCCTTCATCTGTGCCGAGATGGAATGGCCGATCGGCGACGAGGCCATCCGCGCTACGTTGATATCCATAACGAAGCGGGCGTCCGGCATGATGAGTTCCAGCATCGCTGGATCGGCGGCCGCAGCCAGGGTGGGCAACAGCGCCGCCGAAACAAGTATCTTTCGCCAACTGGCCATAGTATTCCCTCTAACATATCGGATAACAATGAAAAAGCCGTCGAGGCAAGTCCTCTATAGTTATCGGGCGGGCTTCAGCGGCTCAGCGCCAGAATCGCTCCAGCCGGCTTGCCGGAGTAAGCCGCGATGCGCGTCCCTTTCGGTAGCTGGACCGGATGCAGGAAGTAATACGTGCGCTGCCATTGCGGAAGCCAGTTACGAATCCAGATGAGGCGGCGCACGGCGCCGTCCGAAAGATACGCCGTCACCTCCAGTGACTCGCCCGGAGCGAGCTGCGCGGGCCGCAAACCCGACAGCACGGCCGGCGACGTGATCGTGAGCGGCCGCGCAGTGGTTACGCTCAGTTCGCGCGCGGCCACAGGCTCGGCGGCGTCCGCGCTGAAATGCGGAGCCGGCGGCAGGAAGACATCGTCACCCTTCGGCGCGCCGCCCTCGACCCAATTGACCAGCATGTCGATTTCGATCTGTGACAGGCTGGGATCGCCACGAAACTCGCCGACACCCTTCACCGCGCCCCAGGGCGGCATGCGGCGCGCGAGCACCTCGTCGCGGATGGCCTTGGCCCACGGCCGCGCCTCGTCGTAAGTCAGCAGCGACATGGCGCTGCCGCCGTCGCGATGACACCGCGCACAATGCCGGTAGACGATGCGTGAGACCTCCTGGGTCCAGAGCAGCTTGGTAGTGATGGTGTCGTGAGCCCAGGCCACCGGCGCCAGCATGAGGACCAGCAGAGCCCGCCTCACAAAGTCTCTCCGCGCACCAGGTCCGCGTACGTCTCCCGCTCGCGGATGACCCGAAACGTGGCGCCGTCCACCAGGATCTCCGGCGGCCGCGGACGCGAGTTGTAGTTCGAGGCCAGCACGAATCCATAGGCGCCGGCGGTCGAGACCGCCAGGTAATCGCCCGGCGCGGCATTGGCCATCTTACGGCCGCGCGCCAGAAAATCGCCGGTTTCGCACACCGGTCCCACCACATCGGCTACGATCTCCGGACGAACCGTCTTCCGCAGCGGAATGATCTCGTGGTGCGAGCGGTAGAGCGCCGGACGGATCAGGTCGTTCATGGCGGCATCCACGATCACGAATTCCTTGCCGGCGCTTTGTTTGCGATACAACACGCGGGTCAGCAGCACGCCCGCGGGACCGGCGATGGAGCGGCCCGGCTCCAGCAGCACGTGCAATCCGGCATGCTCCAGGCAAGCCCGAACCTGCGCGATGAACGGCCGGATCTGCGGCGAATGTTCATGGGCCTGATAGGCCACTCCCAGGCCGCCGCCCAGGTCGATGTGGCCGATCGCGATGCCGCGCGCGCGCAACCTCTCGATCAGCGCGATCACCCTGCCGATAGCTTCCAGGATGGGATTGGTATCCATCAGTTGTGAGCCGATGTGGCAGCTCACGCCCTCGGCTTTCAGATTCCGGAACGCCCGGGCGCGCTCGTAGACGGCCTCGGCTTCCGCAATGTCGATGCCGAATTTGTGCTCGCGCAGGCCGGTGGAAATGTACGGGTGCGTGGACGCGTCCACGTCCGGATTTACGCGGATGGCAAAACCGGCGGTAACACCGCGCCGGGCAGCCAGCGCGTCGATCAGCGCCAATTCCGGCTCGGATTCGCAGTTGAACGTGTGAATGCCCTGTTCGAGGGCGTACTCGACCTCATGGGCCGTCTTACCTACGCCGGAAAACACGACCTTAGCCGGATCGCCGCGGGCCTGCATCACGCGATACAGTTCGCCGCCCGACACGATGTCGAAGCCCGCGCCGGCCTGGGCCAGCACAGCCAGGACGCCCAGCGAGGAGTTCGCTTTCACCGCGTAGCAGACCGTGTGCGGAAGATCGCCCAGAGCTTCGTCGTAGGCCCGGTAATTCTCGAGGATGGCGGCTCGCGAATACACGTACGCCGGCGTTCCGGCCGAGTGTGCGATATCGGCCAGGGGAACGCCGTCGCAGTACAGATCCTGGTTGGAGTAATGGAACATTTGCGCGGGTTACTTCACCTTCATCACCAGCAGCGTCTGGTCGTCGAAGGGGCTGGAGTTGAAGCGGTCGAGATCGGCCAGGACCTCGCGCACGATGTTTTCGGCCGATTCCCGGCAGGCACGCCGCACCACCTCGGCCAGGCGATGACGGCCGTAGTCTTTGCCATCGGGGTTCAGGTGGTCGGTCACGCCGTCGGAATACAGCACCACCAGATCGCCGCGGTGCGCCTGAAAAACCACCTCTTCGTATTCCCGCTCATCCAGCAAGCCGAGCGGCACGCCTTCCACGCGCGTTTTCAGGACTTCGCCATTGCGGCACACCAGCGGGGGATTGCTGCCTGCGTTGGCCATCACGAACTGCCGGATCGCCGGACTCCAGAGCATGACCAGCAGCGTGACATACCGGGCTTCCACCTTGCGTTCGACCAGCGCCTCGTTCAGCGCGCGCATCAACTGGCGCGGATCGGTACGGCGCGGCGCCAGGGACCGCAAAAGCCCGGAAACCAGCGCTCCGTAGAGGGCGGCGGCCGCCCCCTTGCCGCTCACATCCCCGAAAGCGATCACCGCCCGTCCGTCGGCCGATTCGAAGTAGTCGTAGATATCGCCGCTGATGCCGCGCGCCGGGCGCAGCCCCGCGGCCAGTTCCAGGCCGTCGAAGCCGGGATCCCCGGTGGGAAGAAGCACGCTTTGCAGTTCGCGCGCGGCTTGCAGATCCTCTTCCATATGCCGCTCGCGCTCGGCCACTTCTTCATAGAGACGGGCATTCTCCACCGAACTGGCGATCTGCGGCGCCAGCAGCATCAGCATGCGCACGTGATCTTCGGTGAAATAGCCTACGCGCTCGCTTTCGAGATCCATCACGCCCGAAACGCGATCGTGGGTCATCAACGGAATGGCGACCTCCGACCGGACACCTGGGTGCGACGCGATATAGCGTGGGTCCTGGTTGGTATCCTGCACGCGTACGGGTGCGCGCTGCGCGACCGCCGCGCCGGTAATGCCCTTACCCAGGGGGATGTTGTCCAGATCCACCCGCTGGTCATAACGGATGCTGAACCGGTGGCGCAGGAGTTTTCGTTCCGCGTCCACCAGCAGGATGTTGAAGGCGTCGTAGTCGATCAGGCCGCGCACGGTGCGGGCGATCTTGGTGAGCAGCTCGTCCAGGTCCAGGATCGACGAAAACTCTTGCGAAATGGAGGCCAGCGCCCGCAGCGTGCGGTTCTGGCGCTCGACGCGCCAATAGAGCCGCGCGTTGTCGATCGCCGTTGCCACGCGCGCGGCGATCAGCCGCAGCAACGCACGGTCCTGCTCGGTGTAGGCATTCGGCCGCGTGGATTGCACGTCGATCACGCCGACCAGCCGGCGGCGCGCGATCATGGGCACGGCCAGTTCCGTGCGCACGGCTTCCACCGCGTTCAGATAGCGCGGATCGCTGCGCACGTCGCCCACCAGGATCGGCTCGCGGGTGAGCGCCGCCGTGCCGGTGATTCCCTGCCCCAACGGGATCGACCAGTTCTGCACTACTTCTTCGCGGTGTCCCTGCGCGTAACGGATGCGCAAATCGCGGCGCTTCTCGCTGTAGAGAAGTATGGCGAACAGCTCCGCCGGGATGACCCGCTTGACAATATCGGAGACATTGGCCAGCAATTCGTCGAGGTCCAGAGTCTGCGACGTCGCCGCGGACACTTCCAGCAGAAAGTCCAGCAGCTCCGATCGTTCGCGAAAACGGATGGCTTTGCGGGTGGCGATCACTTGCCGGCCGCCTCCACGATCTTGACGCTGGCGCTGGCTCCCACGCGGTTGGCGCCCGCCGCCACCATGGCGCGGAAATCATCCAGCGTGCGGATGCCGCCGGCAGCCTTCACGCCCATGCGCGGACCCACGGCGTGGCGCATCAGCACAATATCCTGCACGGTGGCGCCCGCCGGCCCGAAGCCGGTGGAGGTCTTCACGAAGTCCGCGCCCGCCGCCTGCGCCAGCCCGCAGGCCGTCTTCTTCTGCGCGTCGTCCAGGAGCGCGGTTTCGAGGATCACTTTCACGATGGCGCCGGCGTCGTGACAGGCACGCACGACGGCTTGTACATCCAGTTTCACCGTGTCCAGATCGCCGGAGCGCAGGGCGCCGACGTTGATCACCATGTCAACCTCGCGCGCGCCGGCCCGCAGCGCGGCGGCGGCCTCCGCGACCTTGGCTTCCGTGGAAGTGGCGCCCAGCGGAAAGCCGGCCACGGTGCAAACTTTTACGGCGCTGCCAGCCAGTTCGCTGGCCGCCAGCGGCACCCAAAACGGATTGACGCACACGGTGGCAAAGCCGTACTGACGGGCTTCGCGGCACAGTTTGACGATATCGGCGCGGGTGGCTTCCGGCCGCAACATGGTGTGGTCGATCAGGGAAGCCACGGGTCCCTCGACGCCGGTCCGGGGCGGCTCGGCAGGCGCGGCGGGCAACGGCCGTTTGCCGTACTGCTGTTCGATGCGCGCGATCTTCGCCACGCGCGCCGTGTGGCGCCCGCCGGCAAAGGGCGTCTCGATCCACGTGCGGAGCACTTCCTCCGCCTGGCTGACGGTCAACAAGCGCGCGCCCAGCGTGAGGACGTTGCTATCGTTATGCTCGCGGCTGTTGCGCGCCGACGCGCGGTCGTAGCACAGCGCCGCGCGGATGCCGGCCACCTTATTGGCGGCGATGGACGACCCGATGCCCGCCCCGTCGATGATCACGCCCCGGCGCGCCTCGCCCTGCGCCACCAGTTCCGCGACCTGCTGGGCGATATCCGGGTAATCCGCCGGCTTCTCGTCATACACGCCCACATCGCGCGTTTCCAGCCCCAAGCTGGCCAACAGAGGCTTCAGAGTCTCTTTCAGACGAAATCCGCCGTGATCCGCACCCAGCGCCACGATTCTCTCCGGCGCCGCCGCGGGCGCAGACTCGCCGGCTCGCGCTTCGATAATTCGAATGGCGCGCAACTCCGCCAATTCGCGGGCGGAGGGCGTGAATACGGCCCCCGCGGGCACGCGCAGCTCACCAGTTCGCGGAACGTCTTCCGAGGTCACCCAATGCATAAACTCAAACCGTCGTAAAATTCGTAAAGACCTATTGTAATGAAACCCTGCTGCTGGCCGCTTCTTTTTGCGCTTGCCGGATCGTTGGCCGCCCATCCCATGGGCAATTTCAGTGTAAGCCACTATGCCCGTATTGAAGTCTCCGGCGCGGGGGTCCAGATCCGCTATGTCCTGGACCTGGCCGAGATCCCCAGTTCTCAATTGTTGCAGCAATGGGGTCTCTCGGCGGACAGTCCCCGCGCGGACTTGGATCGCAAAGTCGTGGCACAGGCGCGCGAATGGGTACGCAACCTGGCCATCGCTTGTGACGGCCGGAGCGTGTCTCCGCGGTTTGCCGGGGCAACCCTGGCCCTTGCGCCGGGAGCGGGCGGCGCGCCCGTAATGCGCATCGCGGCCGATTTAACACTTGCCGCAGCGCCCGGATCACTGACCTACGAAGATCGCAATTTCCCCGATCGCGCGGGATGGAAAGAAGTGGTGATCGCGGCCGGACCCGGCGCTTCCATCGAGCGCGCTACCCAGGACAATACGGATCGCAGCCGCGCCCTGACCGCCTATCCCGCCGACCCCGCCATCGCGCCGCCACAGGACCTGCGCGCTTCGGTGGAATGGACAGTGGCTGCGGCAGCGACGCCCGCGAAGATCCGTCCCCAGATTGTTGCGCGGCCGCCGGCGGCGCCCGGCACCGCGGCACGCAGCGATTTCCTATCGCGGCTCCTGCATCGCGGCGATATCGGCATCGGCCTGATCCTGGCCGGCATGGTAGTCGCCTTTGGCCTGGGCGCCATGCACGCTCTGTCGCCGGGACATGGCAAGACCATCGTGGCAGCCTACCTGGTAGGCTCGCGCGGAACCTTCAAGCACGCCATATTCCTGGGCGGAATGGTCACCTTCACGCATACCATCAGCGTCTTCTTCCTGGGCCTGACTACCCTGTTTCTGTCGCAGTATGTGTTACCGGAGCGGATCTTCCCGGTGTTGGGCGCGATCTCCGGTTTAACCATCGTGTGGATCGGCGCGTTGATGTTATTCAAACGCGCCCGGCGTCTCTGGCCGGATGCCGGCCCCGATCACGATCATCATCATCATCATCATCATCATGGACCCGGCGGCCACACGCACGTGCCGGAAGGCGACGTGACTCTCGGCAGCCTGATCGCGCTGGGAGCCAGCGGCGGCCTGGTCCCCTGCCCGTCGGCGCTGGTGCTGCTCCTCAGTTCCATCGCGTTGGGACGCACTGGATTGGGCCTGCTGCTGCTGGTCGGCTTCAGTTCGGGCCTGGCCCTGGTGCTGATGGGCATCGGCGTGGTGGTCCTGTACGCCAAGCATCTGCTGCCGGATCAGCAGAAGGCCGCCGCGCACCCCGCGTTTCGTATCATCCCTGTGTTGTCGGCCGCCTTGATCGTGTGCATCGGCCTGCTGATGACCGGCGTTTCACTCGGCTGGATACAACCCACCCGCCTGATCGGGTAACTTGTATCATACGGGAAGGAGGTTGTATGGCGGATTTCGCACCGGCCGTAGCCATCACGCTGCGGAATGAGGGTGGGTTTTATCATAACCCGGTTACCGGGGAGATAGTAAATCACGGAATCACTTTGAAGTTCGTAATCAGCTCCGGTTACAAAGGGAATGCCGACGAGGACTTCATCCGTAACCTGAGTGTCAGCGAAGCTTCCCGGATTTATCAGACTTACTTCTGGGACCAGCATCATATCGGATCGATTAACGACCAGGATCTGGCCAACAAGACCTTCGATCTGACCGTCAACATGGGGCCCGGCGGCACGAACCATGCGGGCGCATTGACGCTGCTCCAGTCCGCCGTGAATAGCTGCGGCGGCCAATGCAAGGTGGACGGCGTATTGGGGCCCATCTCGATCGCGCAGATCAACGGCCGGGATCCCGTAAAGTTATTGGCGCAATATAAGCAGTTGGTGGGCGCCCGTTACACGGCCATCGCGCAGGGTAATCCGCAACTGGCGGGTGACTTGACCGGGTGGCTGTCGCGATTGAACGCTTAGGGCCTACATCACTTCCAGGATCAGGCACTTCAAGTAGTGCGTCTCGGGGACGGTAAGTAATATGGGGTGATCCTGGCTTTGCGTGCGGCGCTCCAGCACGCGCAACTGCCGGCCGGCGTCGAGCGATGCTTCCGCTACCAGTTCGAGCAGCATGGCCTCGCTCAAATGGTGGGAACAGGAGCAGGTGACCAGGATGCCGCCGGGACCCAATAGCCGCAGCGCGCGCAGGTTGATCTCCTTGTAGCCGCGGATCGCGCCTTCCACGCTGCTGCGCGATTTGGCGAATGCCGGCGGATCCAGGATCACGGTCGAAAACTGGCGGCGCGCCGAAGCATAGGCCGCCAGCAGGACGAAAACGTCCGCTTCGCGGAACTCGATATTGCCGATGCCGTTGTTGGCCGCGTTGCGCCGGGCGATGGCCAGTGCCGCGCCGGCGCTGTCAACGGCCTCCACGGACACGCACGCCGCCGCCAGATGCAGCGCAAAACCGCCCGTGGAAGTGAAACAGTCGAGCACGGGGCCATGCGCGTAACGGGCCGCCGCCAGATAATTCTCGCGCTGATCGAGGAAGATGCCGGTCTTCTGCCCCCGCCGCAGATCGGCCTCCAATCGGAAGCCGTTCATGCGAATCTCCACCGTCTCCGGCACCGTGCCATGCACCACCGAGGACTCCAGGGGCAGCGACTCCTTGGCCCGGACGGGAGCATCGTTGCGCGCCACGATCCCGCGCGGCGCGAACAGATCCACCAGTCCGGCCACAATCGCGTCGCGGGCCCGGTCCATGCCTTGATCGAGCGTCTGCAGCACCAGGTGATCCGCGTAACGGTCCACGATCAGCGCCGGCAGCCGGTCGGCTTCGCCATGCACCACGCGATAGGCATCCGTGTTCGACACGATGCGCCGGCGATGGCTCTCGGCGGCCGCCAGGCGCGCGGCGTAGAAGGCGGCATCCACCTCTTCCACGCGCGGCGACAGCAGCCGTATTCTGATTTGGGAGGCCGCGCTGAAATGCGCCGTGCCCAGTGCGCGTCCGCCGGGATCCACCACCTTGACGACGTCGCCCGGCTGCGCCGCGGCTGCCTCCACCACGTCGCTCTCGTAGATCCAGGGATGCCCCGCGGCGACGCGGCGGGCCGCGCGGCGGTTGACTTTGACTTCGACCATGCCGGCTACCGGCTTTGCATCAGATCGTTGGCGCTGGGGATGTTTTTGCTGTCCCACCCGCCGCCCAACGCCTGGATCAACAAGACGCTCGAAACCATGCGGCGGGCCAGCAGATCCACGGCGGTGCGCTCGGCCCCTAAAGCCACCGCCTGCGCGGTCAGAACCTGCAGATAGGCGACCGTGCCGGCCTTGTACTGATAGGTCGAAATCGCCAGCGAATCCTCGGCGTCCTTTACCGCCTTTTCGATCGCCACTGCCTCCTGGCCGTAGATCCGGAGCGCCGAGAGATCGTCCTCCACCTGCTGAAACGCGCCCAGGACGGTTTCCCGGTAGGAGGCCACGCTGGCGTCGAAGAGGGCCTCGGCCTCCTTCACTTGGGCGTGCCGCTTGCCGCCTTCGAAGACGGTCTCCGACGGCGCTACGCCCGCGGAGAAGACCCGGCTGGGCCAGATGAAGCCGTGGGAGAATTGCGCGGGCCCGAATCCGGCCGACGCGGTCAGGTTGAGCGTGGGATAATACGCCGCCACCGCGATACCGATCTGTTCCTGTACCGCGGCCATCTGGCGTTCGGCGGCGGCGATGTCGGGGCGCCGCTCCAGCAGCGCCGAAGGCAACGCCGGCGGCGTCGGCGGGGGAGGCGTCTTCAACAATTTGCTGTCCAGGCTCAATTCCGACGGAGGCTTGCCGATCAGGATGGCAATCGCATGTTCGTATTGCGCGCGCGCCACGCCCAGGTCGATCAACTGCGCTTGCGTGGTGTCCAACTGCGTCTGCGCCTGGGCCACGTCCGCGCCCGAGGCCACTCCCGATTTGTAACGGTTCTGGGTCAGGGTCAGATACTCGGCGTACGATTTAACGGTGCGCGTCAGCAGGTCGATATCGCCGTCGATGCCGCGCATCTCGAAATACTCCTGGGCCAGTTCCGACTGGTACGACAGCCGCGCATTCTCCAGCAGCGCGTAATCGGACTGGGCAGAGGCGGTGGCGGCGTGCACGCTGCGGCGCACGGCGCCCCAGATGTCCACCGGCCAGGATGCGCTTACCGGCAGACTGTAGGTTTTAATGATGCCGGACTCGCCCGGGAAGTTAATGGCTTGGCGTGAAATTTGTACGGTGGGGCTGACCCCCACCGTGGGAAACAGGCTGGCGCGCGCCACGCGAATGGCATAACGGGCGGCCCGGAAATCGGCCTCCGCCGCCAGCACGTTTTGATTGGTGATGCTGACCTGCTCTTCGAGCGCATTCAGCGGCTGGTCGTTGTAAACCTCCCACCACTTGCCGCGGATGGCGCCGTCGTTGGGCTGCGCCGTCTTCCACCCGTCGGGCGGCGCCTCCTTGAAGGACTGCGGCACCGGCGCCGCCGGACGCTTGTAATTCGGGCCCACCATGCACGCGGCGGAGCACAGCAGCAGGAGCGTAAGAGAGAGCAGTAGCAGCTTTCGCATCAGTATTCCGAACCCAGCGGCGCGGCCTCCGGCGGTTCCACGTGACGCACGCGGTACCACCAGTGCTGCAACCGGTCAAAGTAGAGGTAAACCACGGGAGTGGTGTACAGGGTCAGTAATTGGCTGACGATCAGGCCGCCGATGATGGTAATGCCCAGGGGCCGGCGCAGCTCCGATCCCGTACCCGAGCCTAACGCCAGGGGTAAGGCGCCCAGCATGGCCGCCATGGTGGTCATCAGGATGGGCCGGAAGCGCAGCATGCAGGCCTCGAAGATCGAATCGCGGGAGTTCTTGCCCTCCAGGCGTTCGGCGCCCACGGCGAAATCGATCATCATGATGGCGTTCTTCTTCACGATGCCGATCAGCAGGATGATTCCGATAATGGCGATCACGCTCAGGTCCGTCCCGGTCAGCATGAGCGCCAGCAGCGCGCCCACGCCGGCCGAGGGCAGCGTGGAGAGAATCGTGACCGGATGGACATAACTCTCATAAAGCATCCCCAGCACGATATAGACGGCGGCCAGCGCGGCGGCGATCAGCACCGGCTCGCCTTGCGTCGACTGCTGATACGCCTGCGCCGTGCCCGCGAATCCGGTGGTGATGGTGCGCGGCAGGCCGATTTTGGTGGCGGCGGCGTTGATGGCGTCCACCGCATCGCCCAGCGCGATTCCCTGCCGCAGGTTGAAAGAGATCGTCACGGCCGGAAAAAGTCCCTGGTGCGTGACCGCCAGCGGCGCGGTGGTGGGAGCGTACCTGGCGAAAGCGATGAGCGGGACTTGTTGCCCGTTGGGCGAACGCACGTAAAAATCACGCAACGTATCGGGACTCTGCCAATACTGCGGCGCCGCCTCCATCACCACGTGGTATTGGTTCAACGACGTGTACATGGTGGATACCTGGCGCTGCCCGAAGGCATCGTATAGCGTGTTGTCAATCAACTGGGAGGAGATGGCGAAGCGCGCCGCCGTGGGCCGGTCGTACTCCACCATCGCCTGCAGCCCGCGGTTCTGCTGATCGCTGCTCACGTCGGCAATGATAGGGATGGTGCGCAGCTCGGTCAGCATGCGGGGGGCGTATTCGGTCAAATCCTGCAGGTTGTCTCCGCGCATGGTGAACTGGTACAGAGCATTGCTCAGCCGTCCGCCGACCCGCAGGTCCTGGGCCGCCTGCAGGTACAGCGTGGCCCCGGGGATGCGCCCCAACTTGGGCCGCAGCCGGGCGATCACGCCTTCCACGCCGATTCCACGCTCCTCGAGCGGCTTCAGGTTCACGAACATGCGCGCCGAATTGGAGGTGCCCCCGCCCGTGAATCCATTCACCGTGTCCACCGCGGGATCGGCATCCACAATGGCGATCATGCGTTGCAGGATTCGGTTCATGGCCTGAAACGAGGTATCCTGGTCGCCCTGGATGGCGCCCATCATACGTCCGTTGTCCTGCATCGGGAAGAAGCCTTTCGGCACGCGGATGAACAGGTAGACATTGAGCGCGATGGTGCCGAGCAGGACGGCCAAAGTAATCGGCGCGAACCGCAGCACCTGCGTCAAGGTCCGGCCGTACGCGTTCACCACCCAGGTGAAGGCGCGTTCGCTGAGGCGATACAACCAGCCGTGCTCGCTGTGCTCGCGCAGCAGGTGAGCGCACATCATGGGTGTCGTGGTCAGGGAGACCAGCAGGGACACGGCGATGGCCACCGACAAGGTGACGGCGAATTCGCGGAACAGCCGTCCGACAATCCCCCCCATCAGCAGCAGCGGAATGAAGACGGCCACCAGCGAAGAACTCATCGAAACGACGGTAAAGCCGATTTCCTTGGCGCCCTTCAATGCCGCGGCAAAGGGCGCCATTCCCTGTTCCAGGTAGCGGGTGATGTTCTCGATCACCACGATGGCGTCATCCACCACAAAGCCTGTCGAGATGGTGAGGGCCATCAGCGACAGGTTGTCGATGCTGTAATGCAACAGGTACATCACGCCAAAGGTGCCGATCAGGGATACCGGCACCGCCACGCTGGGAATGAAGGTGCTTCGCGGACTGCGCAGGAACACGAACACTACCAACACCACCAGCACGACCGAAATCATCAGCGAGCGTTCTACATCGTGCACCGACGCGCGAATGGTGACGGTCTGATCCATGGCCACCCGCAAATCGATGGACTGCGGGATGGAAGCCTTCAACTGCGGCAGCATGGTCCGGATGCGGTCCACGGTATCGATAATATTGGCGCCCGGCTGGCGGAAGACGACCACCAGTACGGAAGGCTTTCCGTTGGCATATCCGGCGTTGCGGATGTCTTCCACCGAGTCGACCACATCGCCCACGTCGCCGACGCGGACCGGCGCGCCGTTCCGGTACGCGACGATCAGAGGCCGATAGTCGATGGCCTTGAAGATCTGATCGTTGGCGCCGACTTCCCAGGTGCGGTGGTCGTCGGAGAAATGGCCTTTGGGCGTGTTGGAATTGGCGGCTGCCAGAACGCCGCGCACCTGCTCCAGGCTGATGCCATAGTTGTTCAGCATGCTGGGATTCAGCTCCACACGCACGCTGGGCAACGAGCTCCCCCAGACGAACACCTGGCCCACCCCATTCACCTGCGACAGTTTCTGGGCCATGATCGAGGAAGCCGCATCGTACATCTGGGGCCGGCTGAGGATGGGAGAAGTCAGCGCCAGCAGGAGAATGGGGGAGTCCGCCGGGTTGACCTTCCGGTAATTCGGGTTGCTCGGCAGGTTGGTGGGCAGATAGCCGCGGGCGGCGTTGATGGCCGCTTGTACGTCGCGCGCCGCGGCGTCGATATTGCGGTTCAGGTCGAACTGCAATGTGATACTGGTCGAGCCCAGGCTACTCGACGAAGTCATCTCCGTGACGGATGCGATCCGGCTGAACTGGCGCTCCAGAGGCGTGGCCACGGCGGAGGCCATGGTCTCCGGGCTGGCCCCCGGCAGCCCGGCGCCGACGGAGATTGTCGGAAAGTCGACCTGGGGCAGCGGCGAAACCGGAAGCACCCGGAACGCGACCGCGCCCGCCAGCGCCACGGCGAGGGTGAGCAGAGTGGTGGCGACCGGTCTGCGGATGAAGACCTCGGAAATGTTCATGCCGCCCCCCGGTATGTCAGAGCGCTGTGTGTCATCGCGCCTCCAGCGGTTCCGCGCCCGGGTTGATGGCGCCGCCCTCACGCCCGAAGAAGCGCTGCGCCAGGCGGTCGAACCAGAGATAGATCACGGGCGTGGTATAGAGGGTCAAGGCCTGGCTGAAGATCAGGCCGCCGATCATGGTGATACCCAGCGGCCGCCGCAATTCGGAACCGACGCCGGTCCCGAATGCCAGGGGGACAGCACCCAGCAGCGCCGCCATGGTGGTCATCATGATGGGACGAAACCGCAGCAGGCAGGCCTGGTAGATGGCATCCACCGCCGGCATGCCTTCTTTGCGTTCGGCCTCCAGGGCGAAGTCGATCATCATGATGCCGTTCTTCTTCACGATACCGATCAGGAGAATGATGCCGATCAACGAAATGACGCTGAAGTCCTGATGGAACAGCGACAAGGAAAGCAGCGCGCCCACGCCCGCGGAGGGCAGCGTGGAAAGGATGGTGATGGGGTGGATATAGCTCTCGTACAGCACGCCGAGCACGATATACACCGTCACCAGGGCGGCCAGGATCAAGATGGGCTCGTTGGCCAGGGACGCCTGGAATGCCTCGGCGGTGCCTTGAAACGCAGCCTGGATACTGGGCGGCATGCCGATTTCGCTCTTGACCTTGTTTACCGCATCCACGGCTTCGCCCAGGGAGGCGTCCGGCGCCAGGTTGAACGATATCGTGATCACCGGGAACTGCCCCTGGTGATTCACGGTGATGGGAGCGCTGGACATCTCCAGGTGCGTAAAGGCGCTGAGCGGCACCTGCCCCCCGTTTGGAAATGCGGCCGCCGAGGCCACCGCGGCTCCAAAAGCCGAACTGGAAGCGATGGCGGTGCTGTTGGACAACCCGGACGAAGCGCTGGCGATCGAGGCGCCCGAACCGCGCTGCGGGCCAAACACCTGCGCGGCCGTGGAGCCGCCCGACACCAGGCCGGCCGCACCCGCGGCAGACGCTCCCATGCCCGTGCGGATGTACAAATCGCGCAGATTCAACGGATCCTTCTCATAACCGGGAGCCACCTCCAGCACCACGTGGTACTGATTCAGTTGGGTGAAGATGGTAGAGACCTGCCGCTGTCCGTAGGCGTCATACAGGGTCTGGTCTATCTCGGAGGGCGTGATGCCCAGCCGGTAGGCCGTCTGCCGGTCGAAGATCAGCTTGGCCCGCAAGCCGCCCACCTGCTGATCGCTGGCTACGTCGCGCAATTCCGGCATCTCTTTGAGCTTCTCCAACAGCTTGGGCGCGAAGGTGTTCAGCTCGTCCGGATTGGCGTCTTCCAACGTGTACTGGAACTGCGTGCGGCTCACCCGGTCTTCGACCGAGAGGTCCTGCACGGGCTGCATGAACAACGTGATTCCGGAGACGGTCTCCAGTTGCGGCTGCAAACGGCGGATCACGTCACTGGCGCTGATGCGGCGCTCCTCCAGCGGTTTCAGGTTGATCAGAATGCGTCCGCTGTTGAGCGTGGAATTGGTGCCGTCGATGCCGATGAACGAAGAGAGACTCTCGACCGCCGGATCCGTGAGGATGAGATGGGCCAGTTCCTGTTGTTCGCGCGCCATCTCCGGAAACGACACCGTCTGGGACGCTTCGGAAACGCCCTGGATCACGCCTGTGTCCTGAATCGGGAAAAACCCTTTAGGAATGCGGATGAACAGAAGGATCGTCAGCACCAGGGTAGCGGCGGCCACCAGCAAGGTAAGAGTCTGGAAGCGGAGCACCACCTGCAAGGTCTTGCCGTACTGCGCAATGATCCAGTTGAAGCCGCGTTCCGAGGCCAGGAAAAACCGTCCCTGCTGGGCCTCCGGCCGGTGGCGCAACAGCTTGGACGCCATCATGGGCGTCAGTGTCAGGGACACGATGGCGGAAACCAGGATGGTGACGCTGAGGGTGACCGCAAACTCGCGGAACAGCCGGCCCACGATATCGCCCATAAACAGCAGGGGGATCAGGACGGCGATCAGCGAGATGGTCAGCGAAATGATGGTGAAGCCAATCTGCTCGGAGCCGCGCAGGGCCGCGCGTACGGGCGCTTCGCCTTCCTCGATGTAGCGCGCGATGTTCTCGATCATCACGATGGCGTCATCCACCACGAAACCGGTGGCGATCACCAGAGCCATGAGCGTCAGGTTGTTCAGACTGTAGCCCAGCAGGTACATGACGCCCAGCGTGCCCACCAGCGACAGGGGCACCGCGATGCTGGGAATGATGGTCGAGGCTACGTTGCGCAAGAACACGAACATGACCAACACGACCAGTACGACCGTCAAACCGAGTTCGAACTGTACATCCGCCACCGAAGCGCGGATGGTGGTGGTGCGGTCGGTCAGGATCTGGACGTTCACCGACTTCGGCAAGGTCAAGGTCAACTGCGGCAGCAGCAGCTTGATGCGATCGACCACCGAAATGATATTGGCGCCCGGCTGCCGCTGGATGTTCACGATCACGGCCGGCGTTTCGTTCATCCAGGCGGCCTGGCGCACATTCTCGGTGTCATCGATGACCGTCGCGACGTCGGTCAGTTTGACCGGCGCCCCATTCCGGTAGGCCACGATCAGCGGCTTGTAATCGGCGCTCGAAAGCAACTGGTCGTTGGCGCCGATCTGATAGGCCTGGTGCGGACCGTCGAAGTTGCCCTTGGCCTGGTTGACGTTGGCCGCCACCAGCGCCGTGCGAATATCTTCCAGGTTCAAGCCGTAGGAGGCCAGAATGGTAGGATTGGCGCGGATGCGCACGGCCGGCTTCTGCCCGCCGCTGATGCTCACCAGTCCCACGCCGGGCAGTTGCGAGATCTTGGGCGCCAGCCGCGTGTCGGCCAGATCCTCGACCTGGGGCAGCGGCAGATCGGCGGACGACAGGGCCAGTGTCAGAATCGGAGCGTCCGCCGGGTTGCTCTTGCTGTAGATCGGCGGGGTAGGCAGGTCCGGCGGCAAATAGGTTCCGGAGGCATTGATGGACTGCTGCAC
This sequence comes from Bryobacteraceae bacterium, assembly GCA_035499555.1. Classification (GTDB taxonomy): domain Bacteria; phylum Acidobacteriota; class Terriglobia; order Bryobacterales; family Bryobacteraceae; genus Bog-159. Next base: position 22,193 of record DATJYO010000019.1, on the reverse strand, counting down.
CTCCTGCTCCGCCACGTCGATGTTCAGGCTCAGGTTGAATTGCAGGGTGATGATCGAAAGGCCATCCGAACTGGTGGAAGTCATCTGCTGCAGACCCGGCACCTGCCCGAACTGCCGCTCCAGAGGCGCCGTCACCGACGAAGCCATCACGTCCGGATTGGCGCCCGGATAAAAGGTGATGATCTGTATGGTCGGGTAATCCACCTCCGGCAAGGCGGAGATGGGCAACTGCCGGTAGGCCACCAGGCCGGTCAGCATGATCGCCACCATGAGCAGAGACGTGGCGATAGGCCGCAGGATAAATGTGCGGGACGGGCTCATTACTTTTTCTTGTAAGAGGCGCGCGCGCCGGATCCGGTCTTCTGGGTGGCGTATCCCGGCTGGGAGCCGGCCGGCGGTCCCTGTGCCGTTGCGGGTCCCTCACCGTTCAAGTGCGGGATCACCTGGCTACCCTCCTGCAGCTTGTCCACGCCGGTCATGACTACCATGTCGCCCGGATTCAAACCCGAGGTCACCTCCGCCTGCTCGCCTTCTACGGTCCCCACCGTGATGGTCCGAATGGTTACCTTGTTGTCCGGCCGGACCAGGAAGACGTAGGTGCTGGTGGTATTGCGCTGGATCGTGGCGGTCGGCAGCAGGGTGACGTTGGTTTTCATTTGCACTAGCAGCCAGATGTTGAGAAATTCGTTGGGAAACAGCCGCTGATTCTCGTTGTGGAACACGGCTCTCAGCCGCAGCGTGCCGGTGGTCGGATCGATCTGGTTGTCCAGAGTGGTCAATACGCCGGTGGCCAGCTTCTTATTGGAACTGTGGTCGTAGGCATCCACGCTCAAGTGCTGGCCCGCGGCGAGCTTCTGGTACACCACCGGAAGCTGGTCCTCGGCCAGCGTGAAGATCACACTGATCGGATCGATCTGCGTGATCACCAGCATGGGGTTGGCGTCGGAGGCGTGCACGATATTCCCCGGATCGACCAGCCGCAGCCCCAGCCGGCCGGTTATGGGAGCCTTGATATGGCAGTAGGCGATATTGACCTTGGCCGCCTCGATCATCCCTTCATCCACCTTCACGATGCCCTCATCCTGGGTCACCAGGGCCTGCTGGGTGGCTACCTGCTGTTCTGGAATCGCGTTTTGCGTGAGTAGTGTTTTATAGCGCGCCAGGTCGATGCGGGCGTTGGCGAGCAGCGCCTGGTCGCGGACCAGTTGACCTTCGGCCTGCGTCAAGGCGGCCTGGTAGGGCCGCGGGTCGATCTCCACCAGCGGATCGCCCTGGTGCACCAGGTCGCCCTCTTTGAAATAGATTTTCATCAGCTCGCCGTCCACGCGGCTCTTCACGTCCACCGTGTAGATGGGAGTGGCATTGCCCAGACCCGTAAAATAAACAGGAATATTGCCTTTAGTCGCTTTGGCGGCCACCACCGGTATGGCGCCGAAGCCTTTCCTGGTATTGGCGCCCGCACTGGCGGCGCCTTTGCCATTCGAACCCGCGGGCTTTCGAGACCAGAAGAAATAAGCGGCGCCGGCCGCCAGGAGCAGAATGATCAGCCACACCCAACCTCGGCCGGAACGGCGGAGCCCCTCGCCGGAACCGCCGTCACGAGGCGGGCTGGGAGCCTGCGTGGTGGCTGGGCGTGGAGGCGCGGAAGGATCCAAGGCGGTCGGTCTCTCTTGGTTCATATTTTCTTAAGTATAAGATGTTGCAACGCAAGGCAAATGTTACAGGCCCGCCGATGTGCCGCTGGCGCGGCGGCCGGTGCGGCGCGCGCACGATGGGGCGCCGGTGATGCGAGAATTGCGCTAACGCAAGCGCGCCGGTTTCAAGGTCCAACCTTGCAGGCGGCCCAGTTCCAGCAGCTCCGGAGCCTGAAAGCCTGGCGGATGGATCGGCCAGTCGAAGGCTTTGGCCGGTTCCGCCGAAAAGTATTTCTCAAAATCCAGGTGGGCCCGCCGGACCGGCACCCTGGCCTCCGGGCCGTCGTCGGCCGCCAGCGTAGCGGTAAAATCGCCGATGGAGAGCGCCGCGGATCCTATCCAGACTTCCGCCGGCAGCCGCCGGTTCGCCGTGATGAACGAGACCACGTCCGCCTTGGCGCGCTCGAAGGCCGCGCGGGGAATGTCCGGATCGCGGTAACTGCCGGCCAAGCGGCTGGCCGGTCCATCCACGTATTGCGGTTCCATTCCCAACAGGGCCAGCAGCATATCCGCCGCGGACAGCGTGCCCTCCGCTGTTTCGAGGAAAGTCTGCCGCGCGGACATGTGCGCCGCGACCGCCACCCGCGGAACGCGCGGAGCCGGCGGGTTGCCATAAAGCTGCAACAGCTCGCGCGCGGTCACGAATCGCACGCCCGGCACGCTCCGGGCGTGGGCAACATAGTCGTGCAGTATGCGGAAGCAGCGCTCCGATTCCGCCGGGCTGCGCCGCCGCGGCCGCACCCAGTCATTGCGCTCCGGGTTCGCGCCTTTGGCAAAGTTGACCGCGTCCCAGAACTCCGCCGTCACAAATTCGGTGGGATGGTAGTAGATGCTGATGACGCCTCCGCCGCGTGCGGCCAGAGCAGCGGCCGCCTGGTCGAATCGCGCGAAACTCGCGGCCAGGAGCTCATCGCCATCGAGCGGCGCGCGCAACTGGAAGCGGCCCATATTGAACACGTACAGCAGGCCGCCGTACCAGAACGGCTGGTCGCCGACGCCCACCTGCGAGCCTTCGTCCAGATACATCGGGATGCCCATGTGCCGCAAGGCCAGGTTGGTCTGGGGCGCCCATGAGCTGCCGGGCTGGCCGTAACAGCTCGGCCGCACGCCAAAGATACGGGTCAGGTCCTGAGCTCCGGCCGATTCGCGGCGCTCGAATTCCGCCGCGCCTTCCAGGTACCCCAGGTCGCGCAGGTAAAGCGCCGGCGGGGGCTGCACGCTGTGGAAGTTGGAATGGTACCCGATATCGTGCAGCGCCAGCGCCTGCAACACATCGCGGCGCCCGCGACGCTCCAGCACGCGCGCCTTTTCCCCCACGATCTTGAACGTGGCGCGCACGCCCAGGCCGGTCAGATCGCGAGCGATACGCAGGGCTGCATCGTCGGCCGACGGCTCGATGTAGTCCTCGGTATCGAACCAGAGCACGGTGTACACCGGTCCGGCGGCGCGCAGAACCGCGGCCGCCAGGATGAGGCAAAACAGGACGGAGCGCATGAAGCTCTATCGTATACTCTTCCTTATGAATCGCCGTCAATTCCTTTACACCGGTGCCGGGCTGGCCCTGTCTGCCGCCGCCTACGCCGACGATAAACCCCGCCGCGTCGGCATCATCGGGCCCGGCTGGTACGGCAAGACGGATCTGTTCCGCCTCATCCAGGTGGCGCCGGTCGAAGTCGTCGCGATGTGCGATGTAGACAAACACATGCTGGCGCAGGCCGCCGAAATGACCGCCACGCGGCAGGCATCCGGCAAGCGGCCGCGAACGTACTCAGACTATCGCGAGATGCTCAAGGAGCGCGACCTGGACATCGTACTGGTGGCCACGCCCGATCACTGGCATGCCTTGGCCATGATTGCCGCCGTCGAGTCCGGCGCCGACGTCTACGTACAGAAACCCATCAGCGTGGACATTCAGGAAGGCCAGGCCATGCTGGCGGCCGCGCGGGGGCACAAACGGGTCGTACAGGTGGGCACGCAGCGCCGCAGCACGCCGCACATCATCGAGGCGCGCGACCGCTTCATCAAGGAAGGCAAACTGGGCACTATCGCGCTGGTCGAGATGTGCTGCTACTACCATATGCGGGCCACCGGCAATCCGCCGGACATTGCTCCTCCGCCCTATCTCGACTACGACATGTGGACCGGCCCCGCGCCGCTGCGGCCTTACAACAGCCTGGTGCACCCGCGCGGCTGGCGCGCCTTCATGGAGTACAGCAACGGCATCGTGGGCGACATGGGTATCCACATGTTCGACATGGTGCGCTGGATGCTCGGCCTCGGCTGGCCCCGGCGGGTGTCGTCGGAAGGCGGCATCCTGGTGGATAAGCGCTCGAAGGCCAATATATCCGACACCCAGACCGCCACCTTCGACTACGACAGCCTGAAGGTGGTGTGGCAGCACCGCACCTGGGGCGCCGCTCCCGATCCGGATCCGAACTACGCCTGGAGCGCGACCTTCTACGGCGATAAGGGCACCCTCAAGGTAAGTGTCTTCAGTTATGACTTTGTGCCGGAAAACGGCAAAGGTAAGGTCCATCGCGATGTTACTTACGAGTTAGACCAATATCCGATCGATAAAACCGAGAAGGACCTGGAGAGACATGTGGCGCCCGCCGTCCGTTATCACATGAAAGACTTCCTGGCCGCCATCGACGCGCGATCCAAGCCGATCGCGGACATCGAAGAGGGTTACATATCGACGGCCAGTTGCATCCTGGCCAACATGTCGATGAGGTTAGGCCGCACGCTGGCCTGGGACCCGCAGCAACAGCGCATCGCCGGGGACGAGGAAGCCAACCGCCTGATGGCGCGCCCGTATCGCAGCCCCTGGGTGCATCCGGCCGTGAATTCCTGAGCGATTCAGTAAATCGACCAGCAACCCGGCGTGATCAATTCCACCAGGTGCATGTCGGGATCGCGGAAATAAACGCTGCGCCCGCCACGCGGCCAATCCACGGTACTCTCGACGGCGATGCCGCGGTCTTCCAGGCGGCGCTGCCAGGCCGGTTCGGATCCCGCCGGAATGGCGAAAGCGATGTGCTCCTGCCCGGCCCCGTCGTGCGGCGGTATCCAGCCGCCGGGGGTGGATATGGCTTGGGTCGTCGCGCCCCGGCGGAACAGCAAGAGCACGTCGTGATCGGCCACGCTGAACGCGCAGAAACGCTCATCGCCGATCAGCCTTCTGAAATCGCAAACATCTTCGTAGAAGCGGACGGCGCGCTCCAGGTCGTCCACGTACAAGCACGTTTCCACGACTCCGGTTACTTCAGGCATTTGACTATATTTTAATTCACGGCAGAGCCCGCCTACTCCACGATCGCCTGCACGACCGCATTCTCGAAATCCCGCTGCACGCCGACCACCTGCGTCTGAATCAGCACGATGGTCACCATCTTCTCTCGGGGGTCGATCCAGGTTTGCGTGCCGTAAGCGCCATCCCAGCCGAAGCTGCCATTCGACACGCGCAGGCCGGCTGCCACGCCATCTTCCACAATGCCAACCAACAACCCGTAGCCCATGCCGTGCGCCGGACGTCCCAGCTTTCCGTTAAACATATCGCCCACGTGATTCGACGCCATCAAATCCACGGTGCGAGGGCTGAGGATGCGTTTCCCGTTCAATTCGCCGCCGTTCAGCAACATTTGCGCGAACTGCAGGTAATCCGCGGCGGTGGACATCAGTCCTCCGCCGCCGGAACAATAAGTGGTGAAGGAGAAACCGTTCTGGTTCGGCGCCTTCACCAGCCCATGCGGGCTCTTATTGTACAAAGTCGTCAGCCGCGGGCGGCGATCGTCCGGCGGATAGAAGAACGTGTCCTGCATGCCCAGCGGCGCAAACAACCGCTGGCGCAGAAACTCATCGTAAGTCTGGCCCGACACGATCTCGATGATGCGCGACAAAGTGTCCGGCGCCGCATATCCGCTGTAGGCCCACTGCGTACCCGGTTGGAAATCGAGAGGAACGGCCGCCAGTCGTGGAACATAAGCGGCCAGCGTGTCGCCTTCGGCCGGCCGCGGGGGACCGGACTTCGATCCGATGCCGCCAGTCATCAACCCGTTTGTGTGAGTCAACAGGTCTCTTATGGTCAGGTCGCGGTCCGCCGGCACGACGTAGAAATCTCCAGTGTTACCCCGCGCCACAGCCACTTTGGCATTCTTGAACTCGGGCAGATACTTCGAAATCGGATCGCCCAGCCGCAGCTTGCCTTCTTCCATCATCAACAGGGCGGCCACACCGGTAATCGGCTTGGTCATGGATGCCAGCCGGAAGATGGCGTCCGTCTCCATGGGGCGCTTGGACTCGATATCCATCAGGCCATGCGCCTCAAAGTGGACCACCCGCCCGCGGCGCGCCACCAGGGTCACGGCGCCGGAGATCTCGCCGGCATCGAGATGACGCTGGATGGCCTCGTGGATGCGCTGCAGACGTTCCGACGACATACCCACGTCTTCGGGCTTGCCCCGCGGCACCGATCCCACGCTCACGGGCGCGGCCAGACAAGGCAACAGCAGCAATGACACCAGATAACTGAGTCTCATAGGTATCTCGAGGAGTTACGCGGCGATATGGACGACCGCTTTACCCAGCAGCTTACGGCCGGCCAGTTCGCGCAGTCCGGAAGGAACCTCCTCCAGCCTGTAACTTCTGCCGACCACGGGATGAATCTGCCCGCCCAGATACATCGCCGTAAGCACCTCGTGTGTGTGCGACAGAAATTCGGGATGCTGCGCCACGTACTGCCCCCAATGTACGCCCACGATCGAGATATCCTTCAGCAGCACGCGATTAGTTTGCACGCTGGGGATGAGTCCGCTGGCGAACCCGATCACCAGCATGCGTCCTTCGGCGGCGATGCAACGGGTGGACAGATCGAAGACATCGCCGCCCACCGGGTCGTACACCACGTCGACGCCGCGCCCTTCCGTGATTTCCTTGACCCGCTCCACCCATGCCGGGTCGGCATAAGACAGCACATGATCGGCGCCCTGCTTCCGGCAAAAGTCCAGCTTGGCAGGGCTGCCCGCCGTGGCGATGACCTGCGCGCCATACGCTTTGCCGATCTGAATGGCCGACATGCCAACGCCGCTGGCGCCGGCATGCACCAGCAGCCATTCGCGATGCGCCAGTCCGGCGCGGCGATGCAGCGCGAAGTAGGACGTGTGATACACCACCGGCATGGCCGCGGCTTCGGCGAACTCCATACCAGCGATCAGGTGAAAGGTGCGGCTGGCCGCCGCCAGCGAGTACTCGGCAAACGCGCCGTTGTGCGTCATGGCCATCACCGGGTCGCCCGGAAAAACGTGCTTCACCTCGGTTCCCACGGCATCCACGGTACCGGCAACTTCGGCGCCCGGCACGAACGGGAATGGCGGCCGCACCTGGTATTTGCCTTGAATCTGGAGAATGTCGAAAAAGTTCAGCGCCGCCGCGTGGTTGCGGATGCGCACTTCATGGGGACCGGGATCGGGAACCGGTATTTCATCGAGCGTCATCTGCTCGGGCTCGGAGAACGCGTGTACCTGCCAGGCTTTCATGCGAACGAACAGTAGCATATCGCTCCGCATGGCGGCAAATGGGGCGGCGCCTCGGCCGGCGACGCACGTCAGGCCATCGGGACTGCAAATGCGGCCTTAGGATGGATATTCAAGGCGTCAAAGAGAACACGGTGCCAGATCCGGACTCCCTGGTCCTCACCAACGGTATACTCTACGGGGCCACCGCCCAGAGGGAGGGCCCGCTCGCGCTACTCCGCCGGTCCTATCAGATGAGTACAGCACCTTGTAAGCCCACGGCCAAAGCGAGACCAATTTCTTGAGAACCAGTGCGCGGCGCCTTCCGGTCAGCCTTCGCCCAGTAACGACTTCAGGCGGGCGTAGCCGGCGCGGCTGACCGGCAGTTGCGTGCCGTCGCGCAGCACGGCCACTTTGCTGTCCTTGGTGTACGCTTCGATCTTGGCTACGCGTTCGAGATTGACGATGTGGGAACGATGGATGCGAATGAAGCGTGCCGGATCGAGCATCGACTCGAGGCTCGAGATCGTCTGCTGCTTCAAATAAGTCTTCTTGTCGCTCTTGAGCGCGACGTAATCGTCCTGCGCTTCGGCGTAGTCCAGTTTGTCGACCGGGATCACGTGCACCGCGGCTCCGTCCTTCACCACGATCCGTTCGCTGAACCGCTCCGGAGGCCGGGCCGCGGCCGCCAGTTCCACCGGGTCGGCGGTCTTTTCACCAAGGCGCTGCTTGGCGCGCTCCAGGGCCGTCTCGAACCGCTCCGCGCTGAAGGGTTTCAGCAGATAATCCACGGCGTGCGCGTCGAAGGCCCGCATGGCATAGGTATCGTACGCGGTGGTGAAGATGACCGCGATGTCGCGGCCCACCAGTTCCAGCACTTCGAAGCCATCCAGCTTGGGCATCTGAATGTCCAGAAACAGCAGGTCCGGCTTCAAATCCGATACCGCCTTGACCGCTTCGAATCCATTGCCGCACTCGGCCAGCACGCGCACGTCCGCATGCGCCTTCAGCATTTCGCGCACCAGGCCGCGGGCCAGTTCCTCGTCGTCCACAATGATCGCGCCGATCTGCGCCGCGCGTCCGCGCGTGGAGATGCTACTGTCGCTGGCGCCGGCCGGTTGATAACTGCGCTGGAGATTCTTCAGGTCCACCAGCAGTTCGCGCGCCGATTGATATCGCCGCTCGCGGTCCTTCTCCAGGCACTTCCGTACGATGCGCTCCAGTTCGGCCGGCGTCTCGTAATTGAAGCGCGCCATGGCCTCGGGCTGGCTGCGCAGAACCTGCATCAGCATTTCGGTGGCGTTGCCGCCCGCGAACGGCAGCCGCCCGGTGACCATTTCGTACAGCACCACGCCCAGGCTGAACAGGTCCGCGCGGGCATCGGCCTCGCGGCCCAGGGCCTGCTCCGGGCTCATGTATTGCACGGTGCCCATCACCATTCCGGGATCGGTCAGGAGCTGGGTCGCCGAGCGGCTGGCATCCGAAATCGCGCCCGCCGGTTTCATCCGGGCCAAACCGAAATCCAGCACGGATACATGCCCGCGCGGCGTGATCATGATATTGGCCGGCTTGATATCGCGGTGCACGATGCCCTTGGCGTGCGCGGCATCCAGCGCGTCGGCTACCTGGACGGCGATGTCGATGGCCTCGGCGAGCGGCAGAGGCGCGCCGCCGATCCGCGTGCTCAGCGTCTGGCCCTCGATGTACTCCATGGCCAGGAAGCTGATCCCCTTTGCCTCGCCGATTTCGAAGACGTGCGCGACGTTGGGATGGCTCAGGACGGAAGCCGTCCGGGCTTCCTGCACGAAGCGCCGCATGCGGTCGGCGTCCTGCGCGACGTCGCCGGGCAGGATCTTGAGCGCCACCGGCCGCTCCAGATTGATATCCTGCGCCAGGTAAACCTCACCCATGCCTCCGGCGCCCAGAAGCGAGACGATGCGATAGTGCGCCAATAAGGCTCCGGCGGCCAGCGACTCGGGCATGTCTTCTCCATGGTAGCTGGTGGCTGGCGTTCGGTCACTGGCGATATAATCCCGGTTGTGACGCGCGCCTTCCGGGTTGCCCTGACAGCCGCTATCGCGTGCACCGCGTGGGGTGCGGCGCCCGACGGCCTGTGGAGATCCGATGGATACGGCTCCTTGATCGAAATCGCGGGCCCGGACTTGCGCGGGTACGAGATCACCAGCATCAGTTGTCTGCCGTCTCTCCATGCCAGGCGTCAGTCCGAGTCGGCGGGCGAGATCGTGTTTGCGGCGGATGACGGGCTCTTCCGGTTTCGCCCGGGCGCCTCGCCGCGCGCGGCGCGCCTGCATGTGGATGGCGCCGTCTCCGACATCGTTCTCCACCGCCTCGACATGAAACCGAAGGTCTGCGATCGCGCGCCGGAGGATACGCCGCCGTCGAACTATGCCATCTTCTGGCAAACGTTCGCCGAGAACTACGCGTTCTTCGACCTGCGCCACGTGGACTGGCAGGCCGTGGACCGGAAGTTTCGTCCCCAGGTCACCGCCGCGACCAAGCCCGCGGAGCTGTTCGCCATCCTGCAGCAAATGATCGAGCCGCTGGCGGATGCGCACACCAGCATCAATGCCCCCCAGCTGAAGACCTATCACGGGTTTCGCCAGGATCCCAATCACTTCACTCCCGATGACTGGGCCCAAGCCGACCGTCTGATGGCGTCCCACTGCCTCCGCGGCGAAATGCAGTCGTACTGCAAGGGCCACGTGCAGTTCGGCATGCTGGACGGAGAGATTGGCTATCTGCGTGTCAACTCGTTCCACAGCTATGCGAGCGGCGGCTATGCGGCGCAACTGCACGCGCTCGAGACCGCCCTGGATGCCGGCTTCCGCGATACGCAAAAGTGGCGCGGCCTGGTGATCGATGTACGCCGTAACTCGGGCGGCGACGATCCACTGGGCATCGAGATTGCCTCCCGGCTCACGAGCGCGAAGTATCTGGCGTATAGCAAAGTGACGCGCGACAACATCGATGGCCCATTGCATTTCACTGAGCCGCAGGAGACCTGGGTGACGCCGGCGTCCCGCCCGGGCTATCGGGGACCGGTGGTTCTCCTGACCGGTCCGGATACCATCAGTGCGGGCGAGACCTTCACCATGGCGCTGATGGGGCGCCGGCCGCAGGTCACCCGAATCGGGCAGAATACGCAGGGGGTCTTCTCGGATGTGCTCGCACGGAGCTTGCCCAACGGCTGGCGGTTCGGCCTCCCAAACGAGGTCTATCTGACCAGGGACGGCAAGGCTTTCGATGGTCCGGGAGTGCCCCCGGACGTGCGGCTGCTGTCTGGCAAACCCGGCGAGGCGGCGGGAAAGGACGCCGTACTCGATAAGGCGCTCGAGATGCTGAAGCGCTAACCGCGGCGGAATGCATAGCGGCGCGCGTTGTCCGCTATCCCGCGCAGCTCGCTGTCGGAGAATCCAAACCGGCTGGCGGCCAACTCATATTCGCGGACGAGCGTGGTCGAGAACATTGCCGGATCGTCCGTGTTCAGCGTGAGCGGCACGCCTGCGTCGTAGAGTTGCCGGATCGGGTGCGCGGCCAATGACTCCACGGCGCCGGTCGCGACATTGCTGGAAATGCACACCTCCAGCGGAATTCCGCGCGCGCCGAGATGGCGCGGCAGGGCCGGATCCTCCACGGCGCGGATGCCATGGCCGATGCGCTCGGCTCCAATTTCCAGCGCGGCCCAGATCGATTCCGGCCCCATGGTCTCGCCGGCATGCGCAGTAAGCCGCAGCCCCGCCGATCTGGCGAAACGGAAGACGTCGCCGAACCATTCCGCCGGTCCGCGCTGCTCGTCGCCGCCGATGCCGAACGCCACCACGCCCTGGTGGACCCGCGCCGCCGCCAGTTCGGCCACCTGCATGGCGCGCTCCACGCCGAAATGGCGCACGGCGTCCAGGATCCACTGCACTTCGACCGTCGAATCCGCGGCAGCCTCGCGGACGGCGTCGTAAACGGGCGCGAACTCCTGCCCTTTCCACAGCGCCACTCCGGCCGACAGCGTGATCTCGGCATAACTCACATTCTCCGCCGCCAGCCGTGCGAGCAGCGCGCGCGTGATCAGGGCGTAATCGGCGGGCGTTCGCAGGCGCGCGGCCACTGCTTTATAGGCATCGATGAACTCCGGAAAATCACGGATGTGGTAGATCGTCCGCGCCGCATCCAGGGAAAGGCCCGAATCCAACTCGCAGAGCGTCTCCGGCTCCACAGAACCTTCCAGGTGCAGGTGCAGCTCCGCCTTGGGCCACGCGCGATAGTCCGTCACAGGTTCCATCATATAATCGCTTGCATGGATGGCTCGCGCGCGGCACAACATCTCAGCATCCACGCCATCAACGTCTATGTGCGGGACCAGGATCGCAGCCTGCGCTTTTACACCGATCAGCTCGGATTCAACCTGGCGTTCGACGCCCGCCTGCAATCGGGGCAGCGCTGGGTCGCCGTTTCGCCGCCGGATGGCAGCGCCGTCCTGGCCCTGGTGGCGCCCAAGCCGGGTTCGAAGGAAGCGGCATTCATCGGACGCGCCACGCACATCGTCTTTGTCGCGGAAGACGTGCTGGCCAAGTTCCACGAATGGCGCCTGCGCGGCGTGCAATTCACCACTTCGCCGCGGTTGCGCCGGGTGAAGTTCGCGGCCAGCGACGCGCAGTCGATTTGGGGCAGTGTCTTCGCGCGGTTCAAAGACGTGGACGGCAACTCTTTCGCCCTGGCCGGATTCGACCAGTTTACCCGCGCCGTGGCCGAGCAGCGCAATGCACAGGCCGCCAGGCTGGAAGCCGAACGGCGGGCCGCCCAGGAGTTGGAAATCGCCACCCGCGTGCAGGCCCGCCTGTTTCCGCAACTCCAGCCCTCCGTGACCACTCTGGAATACGCCGGCATCTGCAAACAGGCGCGGCAGGTCGGCGGCGATTACTACGATTTCCTGGATCTGGGCCGCGAGCGGCTGGGCCTGGTGATCGGCGACATCGCCGGCAAAGGCATGGCGGCCGCTCTGCTGATGGCCAATCTGCAGGCCAATCTGCGCAGCCAGTGCGCGCTGGCGTGGAGCCGGCCGCGGCAGTTCATGCGGTCGGTGAACCGGCTGTTCTATGAGAATACGGCCGACAGCTCTTATGCCACGCTCTTCTTCGCCGAGTACGATGGCCGCACCCGCCGCCTGCGCTATGTGAATTGCGGCCATCTCTGCGCTCTGCTGCTGCGCTCCGGCTCCGGCATCGAACGCCTGTCGTCCACCTGTACCGTGCTGGGACTGTTCGACACCTGGGATTGTACGATGGCCGAGTGCCGCCTGCGGCGCGGCGACATCCTGGCGCTGTACACCGACGGCATTACCGAGTCGTCCAACGCCGCGGGTGAGGAGTTCGGCGAGGAACGCCTGGTACAAGCCTTGTGCCGGCACTCTAGCTGCGCCCCGGCGGCGTTGGCCGCGGCGATTGTGGACGAAGTGCGGCGCTTTAGCCCGCACGAGCAGCACGACGATATTACGCTGATTGTGGCGCGGTGCCTGCGTTGAGAAATGCGGGGGCGCCGCTACGGGTGCCGATGCAGCACGTGCGTGGCGATATCCGGCCAGAACTCCCGGAATACGTTCGTGAGGGCGTCGCGTCCTAACGCGTAGGCGTACTTCACCGCCAGCGCTCCCCCGGTGCGGTCGTGACTCGGATAGTAAAACGCCGACACACCCTGCGAGATACCCCGGCCGAAGATCTCCGCCAGGTTCGGGGTATTGTGGCCGTGATAGTTCGGTGTGATCAGAATGCGGGAGGCCGCATAAACCGCGCGTTTGAAGAACCCGCCTTCACCCATGGCGTAGTAACGCTCGTCCTCGTGAAAGACGGTCGGCAGGGCGAAGATCACCAGGTAATTGCCGTCCGCCTTATCCACAAAGCCGCGCCAGTAGTAGCGGCCATAGCCGGCCATGCCCTGCCCCAGTTGCGGATGCGCTTCGGTGCCGAACGCCATGGCGGACGTAATGCCCACGAAGAGGAACGACGAGTAGTCGAAGCTGTTCTGGGTGGCGATTTTGAAGGCTTGCTTCGGCGTGGGCGGCGGGGGGATGGCGCCCGCGCTCACGGCGCGATAGTTAGGCATCACGCCCAGGATGCGCTTGGGCTGCTGCCTGGACGGCGAAACCGCCGGCTGCGCCGTGTCCGTCGCCTTCGATTGCTCCGCCTGGCCGGACTGCGGCGGTGGACCCGCGGGCGCGCCGCTTTGCTGGCCCACCATGCAAACCATCGGCAAGACTAATGCTAGCCCGATCGCAATTCCCAAGAACACCCTCCATATCACCCATTTTACATCGGTCCGGCGATCGCAATGCTTCGCCAGCGCGGTGTTACACTCCGGGCATGGTCCAGTACCGCATTGAACGCGGCTCCCGGCGCCCGGGCGGCCGCGGTGCGCGCATCACGATCATCGTCCTCGCCGTCGTTCTTCTGCTCGCGGCACGCTCGCTGGCCAGCTTCTCCATCGAATATCAGTGGTGGCGCGAATTGGGTCAGATCGATACCTGGCTGGCCATGCTGGCTTATGGGTTCGTGCCCCTGCTCGCCGCCACGCTGATCGCTTTCCTGGTCCTCTGGATCGCCCACGCGCGGGCTCTGAAATTCGCCGGCACCGGCCTGGGCGAGCATCGGCTCTACGCCTGGATCTCCAGCCTGGGCCTGCTGTTCGTCGGCTACTTGATCGCGGCCGGCTCTATCGACACCTGGACCGTGGTCCGCTACATCGGCACCCGCGGCGTGCCGTTGGACGCTCACGCCTGGCGCGACGCGGTATTCGGCCTGCCGCTCCGCTTCTATCTCTTCGATCTGCCGTTCTATTCCGGTCTGCGCGGTTATCTGCTGGCGCTGATCATCGTCTCCGTGCTGGTCTACTGGATTGCCGCGCGCGGCTGGCAGCTTCGTTATCGCCTGCCCGAAATGCAAGACCTGCGCCAGATCGATCCGTCTTTCTTCCGCCTGGAAGGGGGACTCGAAAGCCGCTTTCTGCGCGGCGCCTTGGTCGTGTTCCTGCTGGCGCTGGCGCTGCGATTCTTCCTGGCGCGTTATGAAATGGTCTACGACGATCACGGCTTCATGGTGGGCATCGACTACGTGGACCAGAATGTCGCCCTGCCGCTGCAATGGCTGGTCATCGTCTCCTGCATGGCCGCCTCCGTGCTCGTGTGCCTGCGCCGCTGGGTTGCCGCGGGACTGATGGCCATCTCCCTGGTCCTGCTGTTTGCCGTGCCCCGCCTGGTGAACGCCCTGTATGTACGGCCGAACGAGATATCCATCCAGCGGCCGTTCATCAACACGCACATCCACGCCACCCGTTCCGCCTACGGGTTGGAACGTGACATGCGCGAGACCGAGTTCACCGTACACCCCAGCGCCAGCATCGATCCCGCCGCCCACAAAAGCATCATCGATAACGTGCGGTTGTGGGATTGGCACGCGTTTCACGACACCATCACGCAGATTCAATCGCTGCGGCCGTACTATGTCTTCTCCGACACCGACGTGGACCGTTACACCATCGACGGCGCTTACCGCGAGGTCCTGCTGACGCCCCGCGAGTTGGATATCAATCAGCTTCCGGGGGCCAACACCAGTTGGATTAATTCGCATTTCGTGTACACGCATGGATATGGCGTGGTGCTGGCGCCGGTGACCGGCATTACCCCGGACGGCCTGCCCGTCCTGCTGATCGAGAATGCGCCGCCGGAGATCAAGACGCCCAGCCTGAAACTGACGCGTCCGGAGATCTACTACGGCGAGGTCGTGCAGGAGCCGGTCTTCGTGCACACCGCGCAGGAGGAGTTCAATTATCCGGCGGGCGCCGACAACGTGCATTCGCGCTACGAAGGCCAGGGCGGCGTGGCGGTGGATTCCCTGCTGATGCGGCTGTCGGCGGCCATCCGCGAAGGCGACATCAACATCCTGTTGAGCAACCCCATCACCAGCGGCACCCGCATGATGATCCGGCGCAACATCAGGGAGCGCCTGGAGACGCTGGCCGGCTTCATCGCCTGGGATAAAGACCCTTACCTGATCATCACCGACTCCGGCCGTCTGGTCTGGATGAACGACGGATACACGTACTCCGATTCGCATCCCTACTCGCGCGCGGTGAACCTTTCCGACCTGGGCGACGTGAACTACATGCGGAACGCCGTCAAAGCCACCATCGACGCCTACGACGGCACCGTCCGCCTGTACATCTTTGCGCCGGACGACCCCATCATCCGCGCCTACCAGCGGCTCTTCCCCGCCCTGTTCCATCCGGCTTCGGAGATGCCCGCCGATCTGCGGCGCCACGCCCGCTATCCCGAAACGCTGTTCCGCGTGCAGGCCGAAATTTACCGCACGTATCACATGCTCGATCCGCAGGCCTTCTACAACAAGGAAGACATGTGGGATCTGGCGCGCTACACGGCGGCGCAGGAGGGCCAGCCGGAACCGGTCTCGCCCACTTACGTGGTGGCCAGCCTGCCGGATCAGAACAAGGCCGAGTTTCTGCTGCTGCTGCCGTTCACGCCCCGCAACAAGGACAACCTGATCGGCCTGATGCTGGCGCGCTGCGACGGCGATCACCTGGGCGAGATCGTGGTCCTGGAATTGTCTAAGCAGGAGCTGATCTTCGGACCGGCCCAGGTGGCCGCTCGTATCAACCAGGAGCAGACCATCTCCAAGGACCTGACGTTGTGGAACCAGCAGGGATCCCACGTACTGCGCGCGCAGACGCTGGTCCTGCCGGTGGACAGCACCTTCCTGTACGTGGATCCGATCTACATACAGGCCAGTGCGGCCAGCATGCCCCAGTTGAAAAAGGTCGTGCTGGCCGTCGGTAACCGGCTGATCTACACCAACACCTACGAGGAGGCTATCGCCCAGCTCTCCGGCGGCGCCCGGGAGTTGGTGCAGGAGGCGGAAGCGCCCCCGCCGGCCGTCGCGCCCACGCCGGGGCATCCCACCCCCGGGGCGGATCCGCGCATCGCCCGGGTGCGCGAGCATCTGCGCCGTTATCGCGAATTGGCTGCCCAAGGCAAGTGGGCCGACGCCGGCAAAGAACTCGAAGCCATCGAAGCGGAAGTCAAGTGAGGGTGGTGGCGGCGGAGCGACTCGAACGCTCGACCTACGGATTATGAGACCGTCGCTCTAACCGACTGAGCTACGCCGCCTGTCTTTACGAGTTTAGCAGGTCTGGCTAAAAATCAGCAGATCCGCGCCTTTGCGCCATCAGGCTGTCAAGTCCGGCAGCCGGTTATGATAGGCAGTTGGGGCTCCCACCGACCGAGCATTCGCAGCCAGCCGACCCGGATCGCAGCCGCGCGCCATCATGGTGGAGCCGCCTCTGGGCCGTAAGGCGCAAAGTCCCGCGCTGGGTGCCCAATGCGTTGAGCTACGGCGTCTCCGCGGGCTGCCTCCTGTGGGTCCTGCATACCTACAAGATCGGCGACCTGTTTCCCGAAATGCGCCAACTGGAGTGGCGGTGGCTCGCGCTTGGAATAGCGCTGGATCTTTCCGTATACTTCTGCCACGCCTGGCGCTGGGTGCTGCTCTACCGGCCGGTCGCCCGCCTGCCTTTCTGGCGGACGGTGCAGGCGATCTACATCGGACTGTTCGCCAACGAAGTGCTGCCATTGCGGGTGGGCGAGCTGATCCGTTGTTATCTGGTGGCCCACTGGAACGATGAGCTGCTTTCCGTGGTATTCGCATCGGCCGCCGTCGAGCGCGTCATCGACGGCTTCTGGCTGATCCTGTCGTTCATCATCGCGGCTCAGCAACTGCGGGGGATCCCGCCCTTGCTGAACGATACCGTGCATGTGCTGGAGGTCCTCGTCATCCTCGGCGCGCTGCTGCTGGGCTACGTGATGCTGCACAAGAGCCATGCGCACGCCATGGTCCGGGAGAGCCGCTGGGCCGCTACGCTGCGCCACGTGGTGGAGGGCCTGCACACCATGGGCAACTGGCGCACGATGGCCAAGGTGATTCCCGCGAGCTTCCTCTACCTCGTACTCCAGGTTTTCTCGTACTGGGCCCTGATGAAATCCTTTGAGCTGGACCTTTCCGCTTGGGACGCCGCGGCCGTGCTGGCCATCGTGCGTCTGGGTACGGTGGTGCCCAATGCCCCCGGCAATATCGGCCTGATCAACGCGGCCTGCCTGATCGCGCTGCACAACGTCTTCGGCGTGGAGCGCAACGACGCCGCTACCTTTTCCTTCGTGCTGTTTCTGGCCTTGACGCTGCCGTTGTTAGCCGGCGGCGCCATCGCCACGGCGCTCACCGGCCTCAACCTCGGCGAGATCCATCACCATGCGCGCCGGGGCCTGGCGGCGTCCCGGGCGAAACGCGACCGATTCCCGGATTCCTGATCGCCTATACCTCCACCACCGCGCCGCCGACCGGCTGCTCGCCTACCGGCACCATGGTGAACAGCGGCGGGGGATCGGTACGGTGGCGCCGCTCGGTGAACGCGCCGATACGAATCACCGCCATGTTCCCCGAACGCCGGTTCAGCACCAGCGCATACCGGTTGTCCGGCGTCATCAGAATCCGGTGCGGCTCCTGCCCTACCGGCACGGAGGCTACCAGCTTGCGCGTATCGATGTCCAGCACCGTCACGCTGCCGGTCGCCGGGTTGGCTACAAACAGATACGATGGTGCGGCGCAGACCGCCATGCCGTCCGGCGCGCGGCCCGCCAGGATCGTCTCGCCGATCTCCGTCTGGTAGGGATACACAATCACTACGGCGTCCATACCCGGTCCGGTGATGAACATCTGCCCTCCCGCCGGATCGAAACAGGCATTCACCGGCTGGATGGGCAGCGGCAGGCGCACCGCCGTACGCCCGCTGGCGGCATCGAAGATGGTCAGGCTGCGGTCCGCGCGGCTGGCCGCCATCACCTGCTTTCCATCCGACTGGAAGCGTACCCACGATGGTTCGCATCCCAGATTGATGGTGTGCTCGACCAGGCCGCTGTCCAGCCGCAGCAGCACCAGCCGCTGCTCAGCAGGGAAACTCACCGCGGCGCGGCCGTCGGCGGTCAAGTCGAAGGCGCCGGCCGCCGCCGGCAGTTGGATCGTCTCCACCGGCCGCAACCGGCCGCTCTCCAGGCGCACCAGGGCGCGTGGCTGCAGGACCCAAAGCGACTTCCCGTCTCCCGCCAGCAGCATCCCGACGGCTGTCCCCCCCAGGCGCGTCTTGCGGGATACGGCCAGCTTGGCCCCATCGATCTCGCACACGGCGCCCGTGTCCGGTATCAAAACGTACGCTGACGGCCGCAGGGGGTTGCGCAGCACGTCGCCCGGCGCGGCCTCCATACCGATCTGTCGCGCCAGCACAAACGTATTCAAATCCACCGCGGAAACCGTGCGCGAACTGGCGTTGGCCACCAGGGCGTAGCCGGGAAAGCCCCGCCACCGGCGGCGCGCGCAACCCAGCGGCAGGCCTGCCAGCAGCAGCGCGCGGCGGCTCCAGCGGCGTTCGTTTGGCACGAAATATGTTAGCATCTAGGTGGACTGCCTCCTCAAGATCGAGTTGACGTCCCTCTACCTAATACCGAAATCCTTTAATGAATCTACGCTCTCTTTTCAGTCTATTCTCATCGGACCTTGCCATTGACTTAGGCACCGCGAACACGTTGGTCTTCGCGAAGGGCAAGGGCATCGTCGTCAATGAACCGTCTATAGTCGCGTTGAACAAGACTACCGGCGAAGTCGAAGCCGTGGGCAAGGAAGCCAAGGAGATGCTGGGCCGCACGCCCGGCAACATCGTCGCCATCAAGCCCATGAAGGATGGCGTGATCGCCGACTTCAAAGTCACCGAGCGCATGCTGAATTATTTCATTCAGAAGGCGCACGGCCGCAAGGTGCTGGTCCACCCCCGCATCGTCATCGGGGTCCCCAGCGAGATCACCCAGGTGGAAAAGCGCGCCGTCATGGATTCCGCCTATCGCGCCAAGGCCAGCGAGGTGCACCTGGTGGAACAGGCCATGGTGGCGGCCATCGGCGCCGGCCTGCCGATCACGGAACCCTCCGGCAACATGGTGGTCGACATCGGCGGCGGCACCACTGACGTAGCCGTCATCTCGCTGTCCGGAATCGTCTACTCGCGATCGGTGCGCGTGGCCGGTAACGAGATGGACGACGCCATCATGCAGTACCTCAAACGCAAATACAACCTGCTGATCGGCGAACGTACGGCCGAATCCATCAAAATAGAGATCGGCTCGGCTTATCCGCTCGACAAACCGCTGACCATGGAGATCAAAGGACGCAACCTGATCGAGGGCGTGCCCAAGACGCTTACCGTGGATGACAGCGAGATCCGTGAATCGCTGGGTGAGTGCGTGGCCACCATCGTCAATGCCATCCGCGTGGCGCTGGAACGAACGCCGCCCGAGCTGAGCGCCGACATCAGCGATCGCGGCATCGTCCTGACCGGCGGCGGCGCGTTGCTGAAGAATCTGGACAAGCGCATCCGCGAAGAGACCGGATTGCCCGTATCCATCGCGGACGACCCGTTGGCCTCCGTGGTGCTGGGTACCGGCCGCATGCTGAGCGACTTCAAGCTGCTGCGGAAGATATCGATCGATTGAGGTGGGCCGGGCGTTTTCGGCCCGGCAAACTGAAATGGAAACGCTGCTCAACCGCTACCGCAACATCACGGTGCTGCTGCTGGTGATTCTGGCACAGCTCGTGCTGATCGCGGTACAGGTCCGCAACGACCGCGACGTGCGCATGGTGCGCGTCTGGACCGTCACCGCCATCACGCCCCTGGCGCGCGTACTCGAAACCGTGCGCGGCACGGCCTCCGGATTTTTTCGCAACTACGTGATGATGCACGATGCGCGGGAGGATAACCGCCGCCTGCAGGCCGAAGTCGACCGTCTGAAAATGGAGAATGTCTTCCTGAAGACCGAGGTCGCCACCGCCGACCGCGCCAAGGCCTTGGTGGCGTTCCAGGCCCGCACCCAATCCAAGACGATCGCCGCGCGGGTGATCGCGGCGGGCGCGGGCGCCAACTCCAAAGTCGTCTTCGTAGATCGCGGTTCCGGCTCCGGCGTGGAAAAGGGCATGGCCGTGGTGACTCCCGACGGCATCGTGGGGAAAGTCATTGCCGCATACCCCACCGCTTCGGAAGTCATGCTGGTTACCGATCCCGAGTTCGCCGCCGGGGTCGTCTCGCAGAAGAATCATGCCGAGGGCACGCTTAAGGGCCAGGGTCAGTCGAACTGCAAGGTCGATTACCTCCCCAGCGAGGAAAAAGTGGAAGTCGGCGAATGGTTCTACACCTCCGGGGACGATCGCATCTTTCCGAAAGGCTTTCCGGTGGGCATCGTACGGGTGGTGCATCCGAGTTCGCCCTACCAGGAAGTCATGGTGGAGCCCAGCGCCTTCCAACAGCCCCTGGAGGCCGTGTTGATCGTGTTGGAGGGTGTGCACCAGGCCATCCCCGAAGTGCAGCCGGCGAATCCGCCGATGTACGTCGGCCCGCCGCCGCCGGCCGCCCCTGGCGAGCCGGCCACGCCGCAGTCCTCCCCCCAGGCAGCCGCCGCGGGTACGGACGCCGACCGGTTATTGCAGAAATATAAAAGGATCGGCGAGGCGGAAAACCATAAGTTTGGCGAAGGCGGCCCGGGTACCCCGCCTCCGGATTTCAACAAGGTGCCGGCACCCCCCGCGATGGGGACTGCGACCGCCGGCGGGGGAGTGAGTGAGGGAGCCAAGAAGCCCGCCCCGCCCCCGCCGTCATCCCCGCCGCAGTCACATCCGCAGCCCCAATGACGCAATACGGCGAACGATTCCTGGCCGGCAGCCAGCGCGACCAAGTCTCGCGCTTCCGGCTGCGCGTCCTGGTCTTCGTATCGTTAGCGGCGATCCTGTTCCAGGTCTATGTCCCGCGCTTCTTCGAGTTTCTGGGTTACCTGGAACTGCCGCTGCTGGTGACTATCTACTTCGCCCTGATGCGCCGCAGCCAGATCGGCGGCCTGCTCATCGGCGCTTTTATCGGCCTGGCCCAGGATTCGCTTTCGATCAAGCAGCCGCTCGGCATGTTCGGCATCGTCAAGACCCTGGTGGGCTACTTCGCGGCCTCCGTCGGCATGCGGATCGACGTGGAACATTCCGTAATCCGCCTGCTATTGACCTTCTTTTTCTATTTCTTCCACCAGTTCCTCTATTGGGTGCTGGTCCGCGGGCTGCTGGGCAAACAGGTGCCCTTCGAGATCCAGTTGACCCTCCTGCTCGGGCTGCTGAACTCGGTGGTGGGTGTCACGCTGTTTCACTTTCTGGACAAGTTCCGGGAACAGTAAAGACGCGAAACTCGCGATTCTGCTACACTGTTGGTTTCGGCGGTGGAAGTGCGCCAGTGGTAGTGCGTCACCGCGAGCTGGACGGGTGGCCGAGCGGTTAATGGCAACAGACTGTAAATCTGTCGCCCCTTGCGGGCTACGGAGGTTCGAATCCTCCCCCGTCCACCAGTGAGTTTAACGGGCCGTTGTAGCTCAGTTGGTAGAGCGCGTCCTTGGTAAGGACGAGGTCACCAGTTCAATCCTGGTCAACGGCTCCAGCGTTATCCTGTTGGGAATCCGAACAGAAAGCGAATTCATATGGCAAAGGAAAAATTTGATCGCAGCAAGCCGCACGTCAACATCGGCACGATCGGGCATATCGACCATGGCAAGACCACGCTGACCGCGGCCATCACCAAGGTGTTGGGCAAGAACAACCCCAAAGTCAAGTTCCGCAGTTTCGACTCCATCGACAACGCCCCCGAAGAGAAGGCCCGCGGCATCACCATCGCGGTGGCCCACGTGGAGTACGAAACCCCCAACCGCCACTACGCCCACGTGGATTGCCCCGGCCACGCCGACTACATCAAGAACATGATCACCGGCGCGGCCCAGATGGATGGCGCCATCCTGGTGGTGGCCGCCACCGACGGTCCCATGCCGCAGACGCGCGAGCACCTGCTGCTGGCC
>DATJYO010000018.1:0-117060 GCA_035499555.1 Bryobacteraceae bacterium | reverse complement strand
TGGCGAACCTGGTTTCCATACTTACCCTGATTGTAGACCGGGAATCCCCCGATTTCAGGCTTTTTTGAACGCCAGCACGGCATTCAGCCCGCCGAAAGCAAAGGAGTTCGACAGGGCGTATTCGACCTGGGCGGCCCGCGCGCGGTTGGGGACCACGTCCAGGTCGCACTCCGGGTCCGCCATGCGGTAATTGGCGGTGGGCGGCAGCATGCCGTCGCGCAAGGCCAGGATGGCCGCCACGGCTTCGAGCGCGGCCGCGGCGCCGAGGGCGTGCCCGTGCATGGATTTCGTCGAGCTGACCGCCAGCTTGTTGGCATGCGCGCCGAAGACCGAGCGGATGGCGGTTGTCTCGGTCGGGTCGTTGGCGGCGGTGGCCGTGCCGTGCGCGTTGATATACCCGATCTGTTCCAGTTCGATCCCGGCATCGCGCAGGGCGCCGCGCATGGCCCGCGCCGCGCCTTCCGCCGACGGCTGCGTAATGTGGCAGGCATCCGCCGACATGCCGAACCCAACCAGTTCGGCGTGAATCCGCGCGCCCCGCGCCACGGCGGTTTCCCACGGTTCCAACACCAGCATGCCCGCGCCCTCGCCCAGGATCATGCCGTGGCGATCGCGCGAGAACGGCCGGCAGGTATCCGGCGACACCACCCGCATGGCCTCCCAGGCTTTCAGGATTCCGAAGCTGAACGGCGCTTCGCTGCCGCCGGTGATAGCCAGATCCACCATCCCGGAGCGCAGCATCCAAAAGGCCTGGCCGATGGCATGCGCGGCCGAGGAGCAGGCCGTGGAGATGGTGAAGCTCGGTCCGGTGATGCCGAACTCCATGGAGATATGGCTGGCGCCGGCGTTGCCCATGGTTTTGGGGATCGTCAGCGGATGCACACGGTTGTGGCCCAGCTTATAGACTTCCACGAAGCCGAGGTCTTCGGTGGATTGGCCGCCCACGCAGGAGCCGGTGATGATGGCGGTATTCTCGCGCAGTTCGGGGGTCCATTCGATGCCGGCGTCGGCCACTGCTTCCCGCGCGGCGATCACGGCAAACTGCGCGAAACGGTCCATGAAATCGGCGCGGCGGTCCTCGAAATAAGGCTCGTGGGTATACCCGCGCACCTCCGAGCCGTTCTGAAAGCGAAGCGCGGAACAGTCCACGGATTCGAGCGGTCCAATCGCCGAGCGGCCTTCGAGGAGGGTCTTCCAGAACTCGCAAGCCGTGCGGCCGGGCCCGGCGATGGCGCCCATACCGGTGATGGCGATGCGGCGCATGTTAGGGAGTGGCAGGCGTACTCGCTGTTTTGGCTGCCAACAGCTTCTCTACGCCCTCCACCATCTGCCGCACGTTGCGTACGTTCTTCACTTCTTCGTCTGGAATGTTGATATCGAATTCGTTTTCGAGAGCAAACAGTATTTCCACCGCATCCATGGAATCGATGCCCAGTTCTTCGAAGGCGCTATCGATAGTCACGCGTTCCTCCGGGATGCGCTTGGAAGTGGCGATCACTTTGCGGACTCTCGCGATCAGTTCATCGGACATAATAAGCGGCTAACCGTTTCGAATTTGTAACCCCGATCCTGCAATTGCGGTATCAGGCGGCTCACAGCGTCGACCGTCTCCCGGACGTCGGGATGGATCTGCAATTCACGCCCGTCGTGCAGGCAGAGAATGACGCCATCGCCTACCCGGGACAGCATCCGGCTAACTATGTTATCAGCCTTCAGCCTCCAATCATAACCGATTGCGGTCCACATGACGCCGCGCAGTCCCAACCGGCGCTGGGCCGCGCGGAGGCCGAACCAGCGGGCGCCAAAGGGCGCGCGCACCAGGGTAGGCGTGACGCCGGTGGCGGCCTGGATCGAGCTTTGGGCGCGATCCAGTTCCTGGAAGATAAACGCCGCCGAATGAAAGCAAAACAGGGGATGCGTCTGGCTGTGGTTGCCGATTTCGTGTCCCGCCGCCGCTACCTCCCGGGCGACCTCGGGCAGGCGCATGACGTTGACCCCGACCTGGAAAAAAGTGGCAGGCACGCCATAACGGGAAAGCAGTTCCAGTACTTGGGGAGTGGACTCGCTGGGACCGTCGTCGAACGTCAGCGCGATGGCCTTCCGTCCGGCCGGACCGCGATGCACCGAGGGACCAAAAACCGACGAGGCGCGTCCGCGCACGGCCCAGGCCATGAATGCGGCGCCGCCGGCGGTGGCTGCGGCTGGAAGGAGGCTGGCGGAAACCATCGCTAAGGTCGTCCACGTACCTTATTGATATTAGCGAACCAGATAGCCGGATTCTCTTCCGCCGGCCGATAAGAACGACGGAAGGGCACTATGGCGAGTTCAGTCAGTTCTTTGAGTTATCTGGATCCGGCGGCCTATCAGACGGTTACGGCGCCGTCCGCAGTGCCGGGTGTGCCAACGCGCAGCGACGTCAGTGCAACCGCGGAGTTACGGGCAATTCAGAAACAGGGCGATTTGCAGAGTTTGTTTAACGATTCGTTGGCCGCGGCCCTGCTGCAGCCAGCCACCGGAATCGACACCGGCACGGCCATGAGCACGCTGGTGAATAACATGCTAAAGCAGGTGCTGGGCGCCTACCAGGCACAAAGCCCGGCTACCGGCAATACCGGCTAAGGTTTGGCGGATGCCAGCACTTCCCGGGCGGCTGCCACGATAGTCTCGGGCAGAAAACCGAACTTCTTCTGTACTTCTTTGAGAGGCGCCGATGCGCCGAAGGTGTGCATACCGATCATACGTCCGCGCGGTCCCAGGTAGCGATCCCACCCCAAATTGGACGCCTGCTCGACGGCTACCCGCGCCGTGACCTGCGGTGGCAACACCGATGCGCGATACTCCGCCGGCTGCTGTTCGAACAACTCCCAGCTTGGCATGCTGATGACCCGCGCCTTCACGCCTTCGCCTTTGAGCTGCTCGTAAGCCTGTACGCAAAGCGATACCTCGCTGCCGGTAGCCATCAGCAAAAGGTCGGGGGGGCCATCCGCGGCGCCGGCCAGGATATAGGCGCCCTTCTCCACACCCGATGCCGCGGCATATCTGGTCCGGTCCAGCGTCGGCACGGCCTGCCGCGTCAAAATCAGGGCCGCCGGCTGGTGGCGAAGCTTGGTAATGAATCTCCAGCACTCCACCACTTCGTTGGCATCCGCCGGCCGCAGGGTGATCAGGCCCGGGACGGCGCGCAGCGAGGCAAGCTGTTCGATGGGCTGGTGGGTGGGGCCGTCCTCGCCGACGCCGATCGAATCGTGGGTGAAAACGTGCACGACCGGTAGTTCCATGATGGCGGCCAGGCGAATGGCCGGCTTCATGTAATCGCTGAAGATCAGGAACGTGGAGCCGAAAGCCCGCACCTTGGAGAGCGAAAGCCCGTTCACGATGGCGCCCATCGAGTGCTCGCGGATACCGAAGTGCATGTTGCGGCCTCCGCGGTCGTCGCATTCGAAATCGCCGGCGCCTTCGAAGGTCAGCCGGGTTTTGGTGGATGGAAACAGATCCGCCGCGCCGCCCATCAGCCAGGGAATGTTCCACGCGAGTTTATTGAGCACGCGGCCGGACGAATCGCGCGTGGCCATGCCTTTGGCGTCCGCCGGGAAGACCGGCAGGTCCTTGTCCCAGCCGTCGGGAAGCTGGCGGTGCAGCATGCGGTAAAGCTGGTCGGCCAGATCCGGATACTCGGCTTTGTACTCCTCGAAGCGCTTCATCCAGGCGGCCCGCAACTGTTCGCCCCGCTCCCCCATACCCGCGCGCAGGTGCTCGCGTACACCCTCGGGGACCAGAAACTTGGCGTCTTCCGGCCAGCCGTAGGCTTTCTTGGCCAGTTTCACCTCCTCCTCTCCCAGGGGCTCGCCGTGCGCGCCGCTGGTATCCTGCTTGTGCGGCGCCCCGTAGGCGATGTGGCTGTCGACGATGATCAGAGTGGGCCGGTCGGTAGTGCTCTTAAATACGTGCAGCGCGCGGTCGAGCATATCCAGGTTGTTGGCATCGCTGACCCGCGTGACATTCCAGCCGTAGCCGATGAAACGTGTCGCCACATCCTCGCTGAACGCCAGCGCCGTATGGCCCTCGATGGTGATCTGGTTGTTGTCGTAAATCCAGCACAGATTCGAAAGACGATGGTGGCCGGCCAGCGACGCGGCCTCGCCGGAGATGCCTTCCATCATGTCGCCGTCGCCGCAGATCACGTAAACGTCGTAGTCGAACATCTCGCAGCCGGGGCGGTTGAAATGCGCCGCCAGCCACCAGCGCGCCATGGCCATGCCGACGCTGTTGCCCACGCCCTGTCCCAGCGGGCCGGTGGTGGTCTCGACGCCGGACGTCCAGCGGTATTCCGGGTGGCCGGGGCAACGGCTGTCGAGCTGCCGGAACCGCTTGATATCGTCCAGTTTGACGGCCAGATCGCCCAGCGTCTCATACTGCGGATTCACGGCCTTGACGCCGCACAGGTGCAGCATCGAGTAGAGCAGCATGGAGGCGTGCCCGTTAGAGAGCACGAAACGATCGCGGTTGGGCCAGATGGGGTCGCCGGGATCGAAGCGCAGGAAATGCTGCCAGACGGTGTAGGCTACTGGCGCCAGCGCCATGGGTGCGCCCGGATGTCCGGAATTGGCTTGTTGCACCGCATCCATGGACAGCGTGCGGATGGTATTGATGGCGAGCAGGTCGAGTTGTTCGTTGGTCATGAAGGGTTCCTTGCCGGGTGTGCGGGCCAAATTTTAATGATAGCGTGCCGGGCGCGGCGCAATCACCAGCCGGCTTTATGCGCGATCAGGGTTTTCAGTGTCAGTCCGCCCAGAAAAAGACAGACGGCTGCCCGCAACTCGACGAACCTTCCGTTGACGTAAACGCCTGTCGGGCCCAACGTGAACCAGGCCAGCAGGGCCAGCGCGGCGTAGCAGCCCAGGGCGAAGGGCAGACGTTTGTGCATGTATCTCTATGATAGGACAGCGGCGTTACCGGGCAGGATCAGCCCCCCGGAGTTTGCCCCGCCCGGTGCGATCAGCGACCAGGCGCTCTCCCGGTCCATGGGCTTGGCAAAATAGAACCCTTGCGCATATTCGCAATTCAGGGCCTGCAGATGAGCGATCTGCGCCACCGTCTCCACGCCTTCGGCAATCACGTCCATGTTCAGATTGTGGGCCAGCACCAGGATCGCGCGTATGATTTCTTTGCTCTCCTCCTTGGCCCCGATGCGGCTGACGAAAGCGCGGTCGATCTTCAGCGTCTGCACCGGCAAATGGTGCAGTTGACTGAGCGAGGAGTAACCCGTGCCGAAGTCGTCTATGTCGAGCCCCACGTGCAAATCCTGCAAGCGCGCCAGCAGCGCGGAGATCCCATCCGGGTTGTGCACCATGGTCCCTTCGGTGATTTCGAAGCTCAGGCGCAGCCCGCGCTGATCCGGCCAGCAGCGCCGCACGATACGCTCGATCTCGTCGATCGCGCCGGGCTCGGCCAATTGCACCGGCGAGAAATTGAGGTGCAAGGTCAAGTCACGCGGCGCCGATGAAACCGCCGGCGCGGTATCCAGCAGACGTCTTACGTCCCGGCAGGCCTGTTCCAGGATCCAATAGCCCGCGGGGACGATCAGTCCCGTCTCCTCTGCCAGCGGGATGAACTCGCCGGGAGCGATCAAACCCCGCGACGGATGCTGCCAGCGCACCAGCGCTTCGAATCCGGCAATGGCGCCCGTACGCAGATCCACGATGGGCTGATATTGAAGCCGCAACTCGTTTCGTTCCAATGCGCGCCGCAGATCTGTCTCCAACTGCAGCCGGGTCACAGCCTGCTGCCGCAGACGCGGCTCGAAGACTCTGTAGCGCGCCCGGCCCGCCATCTTGGCGGCGTGGACGGCGATATCGGCGTCCCGCATCAAGTCTTCCGCGCGGTCGTACACCACGTCGCTTCCGGCAATGCCGATACTCAGCGTGACGAAGACCTCGTGGCCGTTCAAAAGGAACGGCGGGTCGATTTCCGAGCCGATTCGCTCGGCGACGGTCAGGGCATCTTCCGCTTGATAAATTTCGTGCAGGAGAACGGCGAACTGATCGCCTGCCATCCGGGCCACCGCGCAGTCATCCTGCAGCCGGGCCAGGGTATCCGTCGACCGGAGCCGTTCCCGCAGACGGCGCGCGATAGCCTTCAACAGCTCGTCTCCGCCCGTGCGCCCGAGGCTGTCGTTGATGTTCTGGAAGCGGTCTACATCCAGCAGCAGAACCGCGAAGCGGGGGCCCGCCTGGCGGCGGGCCTGCTCGATGCGTTGCTCCAGCCGTTCCATGAACAACACCCGGTTGGGGAGGCCGGTCAGCGGATCGGCGATTCTGGAGGCGGTGATATCAGTTGCCGATCCGGCCATGCGCACGGGCTGGCCGGAGGGGTTGCGAAGCACCCGTCCCCGCGTGAGTACCCAGCGGTAGCTCCCGTCTTTTGCCCGGACGCGGTGTGCGCACTCCAATTGGGGGCTCTCGCCGCTCAAGTGCGCCGCCGTGGCGCTCTCCAGAGGCGCGCGGTCCTCCGGATGCACCCGGGCCAGCCATTCCGCCGGCTGGTTGCCGATTTCCCCATCGTGGTAACCAAGTATCTCTTTCCAGCGCGGCGAGAAAAAGACTTCGTCCTTCTCCAGGTCCCAGTCCCAAAGGCCGTCGTTAGCGCCCAGGGCGGCGCGGGCATAACGCTCCTCGCTTTCCCGCAATGCGGTGGCCCTGTCCCTCTGTGCAAGCTGCGCGTGAATGCGCGCCAGGGCCACCGGCATGTCGATCGGCTTGGTGATATAGTCGTTTGCCCCGCATTGTAATGCCTCCACCACGCTGGCGCTCTGGCTCTCGGCGGTCACCATGATCACGGGAAGCTCCGCCGGGGAATACTTCTGGCGGATAGCCTGCAGGACCTCCATACCGCTCATGCCGGGCATACGTATATCCAACAACACGGTATCCGGAACCTGTTGGTCGATGGATGCCAATGCCTGCGGCCCGCTGTCGGCCAGGGCGACCTCGAATCCCTGGCGCCGCAAGCGCCGGGACAACATGTCCCGGTTGCTCTCTTCATCGTCCACAATCAGCAGCGCCATCTTCGTGCGTCTCCTTCAGCAAACCGGGGTGGCCGCATCATGCCGGCACCCGCTAATCAGATCGGCGATTTCGCGCGCCAACCCTACACTCCCGCCATCGCCTTTATGCAGGATCTGCCGCACTCCCGGTAGCCGGCCGCGATCTTCCGGGGTGATGTCCTTGGCCGTCAGCACCACGACGGGAATCCGCCGCCACGCATCCACTTCGCGTACCGCCCGCAAGAAATCGAATCCGTCCATACCGGGCATCATCAGGTCCAGCAGGATCAATCCCACGCGGTGGCGCGAAAGGCCTTCCAGAGCCGTGGGGCCGTCCGCGGCTTCGATCACGCTGGCGAAATGCCTCCGCAACGCGCGCCCGGTCATGTCGCGAGACGCCGGGTCGTCATCCACCACCAGGACGGTTCCGGACAGCATGCCCATGCGGCGTTTCAGCGCGGCCACCAAAACGTCGGGTTCAATCGGCTTCTGGAGAAAGTCGGCGGCGCCCAGCAGGCATGCCCGCTGCCGGTCGTCGGAAACGGTGACCAGGATGACCGGAATGTCCATCAGATCCGAGTCTGTCCGCAGCGTGCTGAGCACCGCCCATCCGTTCATCTCCGGCATGAAGATGTCCAACGTGATCGCCGCCGGCCGCGCCGCGCGCGCCAGCCGCAGCCCTTCCAGGCCAGTGGACGCCAGCAGCACCTGGAAACCCTCCTTGCGCAACAGGCGCGCCATGAGGTCATGCACCGTGGGATCGTCATCGATGACCAGTATGGTGTTGGACCGCGGGCAGCCATCCCCGGCGCCCGCCGTGGTCTCCACTACCGGCGCAACCGGCAGTTCCCGCCTTTCCGGCCGGCCATACGGCAGGCGGATGGTGAACGTGGAGCCCTTCCCGGGCTGGCTGGCCACCACAATGGCGCCGCCCATCAACCGGCAAAAGCGCTGGCTGATGGCCAGGCCCAGACCGGTGCCGCCGAACTTACGGCTGGTGGATGCGTCCACCTGCGTGAACGGCTGGAACAATCGGCCCAGTTCACCCGCGGCGATCCCGATGCCCGTATCGCGCACGCGCCATTCGATCCATTCCGCGCCCGCCGCCGTGGCAGGGGCCACCTCGATGGAGACCGTCCCGTTCTTGGTGAACTTGCAGGCATTGCCGACCAGGTTATAGAGGCTCTGCCGGAACTTGATCAAGTCCACATGCATGGGCGGCAGGCCCGGCTCGCAGTTGACGATCAACTGGTTGTGGTTCTTGCGCGCCAGCGGCGCCATGGCGCCCACCGCCTCTTCCAGGATCTGTGCGACCGGTACGTCCTCCCAGGAGAGCTCCGTCTTGCCCGCCTCCACCTTGGAAAGATCCAAGACGCTGTTGATCAAACTGAGCAGGTGCCTGCCGGCGCTGGTGATCCGTCCCAGGTCCGCGGCGCAATCCAGATTGCCGCACAGCTCGGCATCTTCGCGCAGCATCTCGCTGTAGCCGATGATGGCGTTCAGCGGCGTGCGCAGTTCATGGCTCATGTTGGCCAGGAAGACGCTCTTGGCCAGGCTGGACGCTTCCGCCGCCTTTTGGGCCGCCAGCATCTCCTCCTCGATCCGCTGGCGTCCGGCGATTTCGTCGCATAGCTCCACGACGTGGCGCTCCAGGGCGTTCTGGGCTTCCGCCAGATCCAGATTGCGCGCCTGGATCTGGTCCATCATGCCGTTGAAGCTCTTCACCAGAAGGCC
This sequence comes from Bryobacteraceae bacterium, assembly GCA_035499555.1. Classification (GTDB taxonomy): domain Bacteria; phylum Acidobacteriota; class Terriglobia; order Bryobacterales; family Bryobacteraceae; genus Bog-159. The sequence goes on along the minus strand of DATJYO010000018.1, from coordinate 108,284 downwards.
AATTTCGTCATGACCCCGGTTGGACGCGCGCAGGGTGTAGTCCCGCTTGAGGGAAACCCGGCTGGCGATGGCCGCCAGAGCCAGGATCGGTTGCGAGATCACCGCCTGCAAACGGGCGGAGAGCAGCAATGCCACCAGGGAAGAAAACAGCAACACGCCCAGGGTGATCACAGCATACCGTGTGAGTCGCGCATACATTTCCCGCAGGTCGCGTTCCAGGTAGACGGTCCCGATCCGGCCGCCATTCAGCATCACCGGCTCGAACAGCTCCAGATGACCGTCGGTGATCCGCGCGCCGACCCGGCCCGGACGGTGCGGCAGGTTCCGCCGCGATTCGTCCCGCAGGTATGCCGCGAGCGGCCGGCCGTCTTCGGTAAAGATGCACGCGGCCGTCACATCCGGCTCGGCCCGCAGAGCCGCCAGGGACCCGGCGGCGGCCTGCCGGTCTGCAAGAGAGAGCGCGGCGGTATTGGTCCGGGCGATCAGTTGCGCCAGGGCCGTCAGTTGCCTGGTGACTGCCGGCCGGTAGGTGAGCAGTTCGCAGGTCAGAAACGTGGCGCAGGCCAGCATCAGCGCCGCCGTGCTGGTCAGCATGATGATGGCGACCAGCTTACGGCGGATGGAGGTGTCCCGAAAAACCCGCATGCCTACTTCACCTGCGCGTGTAGCCCGATGGAGATACCACCAGCATGGTTATCCGGGTCGCAGTGTACCCGGGCCGGTCTCTGCCATCCAGCATCATCTAGCCTATCGGCAGAAATGCGGGCAAACGTTACCCGAGGGACGCTGCGGACTCGTGGGGGGTAGCCGGATTAATGCGCGGCGCGTTCCGACGCCATGAACCGCTTGATGAAGTTGGTGTCGAACCGGCCGGCCTGGAAGTCCGGGTCGGCCAGGATGCGCCGGTCCAGGGGAATCGACGTATGGATGCCTTCCACTACGAACATCTCCAGCGCGCGCTGCATGCGGTGGATGGCCTCCGCCCGATCGACGCCATAGGTGACCAGCTTGGCCACCAGGGAATCGTAATACGGCGTGATCACGCAGTCGGTGTGCGCCATGGTATCCACCCGCACGCCGATGCCGCCGGGCGGGTGGAAGCCGGTGATGCGTCCGGGTGACGGGGTGAATGTCACCGGGTTTTCGGCGTTGATGCGGCACTCGATGGCATGCCCTCGCAATTCCACCGGCAGGCTGATCACTTCTTCGATCGGCTGGCCCATGGCGATGCGGATCTGGCTCTTCACCAGGTCGATGCCGGTCACGAACTCGGTCACCGGATGTTCCACCTGAATGCGGGCGTTGACCTCCATGAAGTACAACTGCCCGCCTTCATCCATCAGGAACTCCACCGTCCCCGCATTGGTGTACCCGGCCGCCGCCAGCGCTTTTTTCAGTGTGTCGGCCATGGTCCGGCGCAGATCGGCGGTCATCACCGGGGAAGGCGACTCTTCGAGCAGTTTCTGATGGCGCCGCTGGATGGAGCATTCGCGCTCGCCCAGGATCTCCACATGTCCGCGCTCATCGGCCAGCACCTGAAATTCGATATGCCGCGGCGCGCGGACATATTTCTCCAGATACACGTCCGGGCAGCCGAAGGCGGCGCCGGCTTCCTGCTGGGCGGAGTTGAACAGCGGCTCCAGTTCCGCGGCCTCGTTCACGATGCGCATGCCGCGTCCGCCGCCCCCGGCAGACGCCTTCAGGATCACCGGGTAGCCGATCCCCCCCGCGACTTCCACGGCTTCCTCGGCACTCTTCAGAATGCCGGGCGATCCGGGCAGAATCGGTACACCCGCCTCGCGCATGAACGCGCGCGCCCGTTCCTTGACGCCCATCAGGCGGATCACGTCCGGCCGCGGTCCGATGAACTTCAGCCCGGAGACCTCGCACACTTCCGCGAAGCCGGCATTCTCGCTCAGGAAACCGTAGCCGGGGTGGATAGCGTCCGCGTTGGTGATTTCGGCGGCGCTGATGATGGACGGAATGTCCAGGTAACTGCGCGCACTTTTGGCGGGTCCGATGCACACCGCCTCGTCGGCGAATCGCACGTGCAGACTGTGGCGGTCCGGCTCCGAGTAGACCGCCACCGTGTGGATGCCCAGTTCCTTGCAGGCGCACACCACCCGCAAGGCAATTTCCCCGCGGTTGGCAATCAGAAGTTTCTTAATTGGCGCGGATGGCAAACAGCGCCTCCCCGTATTCCACGGGCTGCCCGTTCATCACCAGCTTGCTCTCGACGATCCCGGAAACCTCGGCCTCGATCTCGTTCATCAGCTTCATGGACTCAATGATGCACAGGACTTTGCCCGGCTGTACCCGTTCTCCCACGCGCACGAAGGGAGGAGAGCCCGGTGCGGAGGCTTCGTAGAAGGTACCCACGATCGGCGAACGCACCAGGATCAGCCCCGGATCGGCGCCAGCTTCCTTGGAAGCCTCCTTGGCGGGGGCGGCGGCGCTGGGCGCCGCTTCCGCCCTGGGAGCGGCTGGCGCGGGGGGCGGCGCATACACGAACTCGCGCGGCTCGGCGACCGAGCGCCGGATGCGCACGCGGTTCTCGCCGCGCTGCACTTCGAGTTCGGCGATGCCGGTATCGGTGGCGAGGTTGATCAACTCGCGGATCTCGTCTACGGTCATGGCAACTGACTAGCTTACCAGAGAGAGGCGTGGCGCGTGCTCTGGCCTTCAGCGATCGCGGGGCATTCGAATCGGGCTGAGCTGGAGGCGCAGCGTGAGGATTTCAAAGGGCTGGATCCTGGCCTCGATCCCGCCCGCCGCGTTCGCGATCTCCGCGCCCGTCTCTTCCGCGGCGTTCGACAGCCAGGCACGCTCGCAGCGCACCAGCGGCGAAGTGATGCGGACCTTTTGCGCGTGGCCGCCGGTTTCGAGCAGGCGCAACACGTAACCGTTGCCGTCCGCGGCGGGCTTGAGCGCCTCGAGTTCCACACCTTCTCCCTGGATTTCGAGAAAGCTGGACGGGGTTGCCGGCAGCGAGCCGTGCGATGGCTCCACCTTGTCGTTGTCATCCAGTTGCCCGATCTCGAGCGGCGTCAAGGCATCCCGGCCCATCCGGCTCAAGTGAGCCGTGGTCAACTGCGTGCCGCTGGTGACGACGTAGCGAAAAGTGAAGTCGCCGTCCTGCACGCGCGGGAAGTTGGTGTGCCAGTAGTTGTTGATGACGTAGGAGAACAGCGTGGCCGACCGGGGGGCAAAGGTTTTAGGCCACAGACCGCAATTAATATCGCCGAACGAAGCCAAAACCGCGTCCAGCGGAATCACGGCGGCGCCGATGCCGCTGCCGCTGACGCGCATCCAGTGGCCCACGGTGTACCATTCGCGATTGCCCCCGGGCAATTCGTCGCGGGCCGGATTGACCACGCCCGTTTGTCCCTCGTACTCGAACACCGGATCCGGCACGGCAAAAGGAAACGCGAAATAGACGGCTTCCTTGACGTTCACTGGTTCTTTATGCAAACGGTTCACGAATTCGAGCTTCTTTTCCCGATCGAACAGCCGGATCTCGGTTTCGATGCCGGGGGCATGCGGTCCACTGGTCTGGTAGGTCAGCACCTGCCCCCAGGCGGTCTGGCGGAGGCTCACGATCGCGCCGCCGGCGGCCGTCCGCACCGTCAACCTCGCGTCGGGCAGGCTGTCGCGCATGTGCACGATGCGGGTACCGTCGCCGCCCGCCACGTACACGTATTGATCGGCGAGGTACGGGCTCTTGGCATCGATCAACTCCCGGCCGGCCTGTTTATCGAAGATGCTCTCCACGCCGCCGCGTGCGGTATTCACTTTCACCCGATAGAAGGCGTTCTCGACGGTGCCGGCAGCCGCCAGGGGAGCCTCGCCGGGGGAGTCCGTGCCCGCGCTCATCTTATAGACGCGATAGCCCATCGACGGCACCGCTGCGGCCATGAACCGCACGTGCCGATAACCGTTGCCGCGGCGTAATACCTCGAGCGCCACTCGTTGGCGGGTCCCGGTGTCCACCAGTTGCAGTCCGTTTGGCAGGTCGAACTCCACCAGGCCGTCGCGCGGGTGTCCCATGGCGTTAAAGACGACCAATGCGGGCGCCGGAACGGCGATTCGGTCCAGCAGGCGGCTGAAACTCTCCTGTGCGATCCAATGGGCCTGTTCCCGCGCATCGCTCACATAGAAGTGCTTGGTCTCGATCTGGCGGATGCTCTGCTCGTGGTCCGGCTGATCGTACCCGCCGTGATAGGTATAGGTGTGCTCCGCATACATCACCAGATCTTCCCAAAGGCGGCGCAGGCGGTCGGCGGGAGGCGCCCACGCCGGCGATTGCAGGGCGGCGAGCGATGACAGCTTTTCCACCGCGGCCGCACGGCTCTCCACCGCGCGGTAAGCCGCCGCAAAGCGGGCATCCGTACCGATGCCATCCTCCCAATAGGGCCCAAAGTCGCCGCGGACGGTCTCCAGCTTGTCGCCGTATTTCTCTTCAATCACGTGAAAGTAATCCGGGAAAGTGGCCAGTTTCAGCCGCGGCCACGCGTAATGCGCATTCCAGGATCGAACGAACTCACCCTCGCCAGGAATCAGATCGGTATTTTCAAGCTGGCTGCCGTACATCAGGACCACATCGGGCCGGTAAGACGGCGCGGCGAATGTCTCCAGAAAGGTGGGCAGGCTGGCGCGGCATCCGGCTTCCCGCGCCGGCAGGCCGCAAATGAACCAGAGATTGGAGTACTGCCGGTTGTAACTCATCAGGACCTTGGCGCCGTCCGGGCCTTCCCACCAGAAAGGCGAGCGCGTCTGCCATCGGCCATAAAGCGGTTGCGGCCCGCGGTCGTCGTTGGCTCCGGCGGCAAAATACTTCACTCCGGCGGCGTGCAGGACCGAGGCATAGGCCCACGGATAGGAAGGCACGTCGGTGATATTGGCGTACTCGGCCGGCCGGCCGGCCTCCCGATTCAACTCGCGGCCGTAGGCCAGCGAGCGGAGCAGCGTTTCCAAATCCGCGCCGCCGGCCATCAGGTTCATGGACTGCGCCGGGACACTGATCTTCCCGTCCCGGACCAGATCCATAAACTGCCGGCGCGAATCCGCCGTGCGCGTGCGCAGGAACTGCTCGGCCAGCCACGCGCCATCAAGCGAGAAACGCATGTCGGCGTCGTTGTGCATCTCGGCCAGCAGCTTATCCAGGTTGCGGTTCTGCAATTCCTCGATCTTCGGCTGGTAGTCGGTAAAGCCGATATCCAGGTGCGTGTTCGGCACCACGTAAATCGTGAACTGGCGTTGGGGCGTGAGCCGCACGTCCTTTTCATATACCCGGCCGTTCAGTTCCGCCGACAGATGAGCCGTGGCGCCGGCGGCGAACTCCGGGACCGCGTATTCAAAGCGCTGCTGGCCGAAACGCCCGGGTGTCAGCGGGCTGTGGTACTCCACGCCTCCGAGTTTCAAGGTAGCGGAGCCCTGGCGCACGATGGCGGGCAGGGTGACCGTGACATCGAGCAGTTCGTTGGTAGGGCCATCCCCGGCGGTGTAGAAAACGGTCGGTTCGGCGGTCATCTCCGGTTCGGCTGCGCCCTTTGCCGCGCGCACCAGTTGCAGTGCATCCCACTCGATGAGCGAGTCGCCGTTCTCATCCGGCGCATCGTCGATTGCCGTGATGCGCAATTCGTTCGGGCCGGTCTTCAGGATGCCCGCGGGGATCGGGAGGCGCGTGCGCGCCTCGCCGCACACGGGCGAATCCATGCGCCCTTCGGCGTGATAGCTCAGCTCGCGGCGGAGATACGCCACGCCGGTTTCGCCGTTCAGCTCCACTTGCAGGTACGGCACGCGCGGATAGCCCAGCATGACGGCGAAATCCAAGACGTATGAACCCTGCGGCGCGGCGGGCAGAACGAACCGGATCGTCCGTGGCGACGCCTGCGCCATATATCTGGCGTTGCGGGAACCCGCCTGGAGCGCCGGCCACCGCGCGGCGGCATCGGCCGTGCCGGCGTCGATCGCGACGGGCTGCCGCCCGGCTCCATGAAATTCCCGCGCGGAGTGATCGAAGGCGCCGAGTCTCCAGATGACCGACTCTTCGGCCTTGGATACCGGTGTCAGGCCGGACACCAGAAGGATCTCAACCACAAAAAGAGTCGCGGATCTGTAATTCATAGCCACGATTCTAACGTGCGTCAAAAGCGCAAAGGGGCGGGCCGCCGCCCCGTTCTGCGCGTTTTTCAATCATGATGCTGTTATCATGGAGCTGATTCTGGAAGAGGAGGCCGATGGTGGACAGAAGGCGTTTCTTCATCAACTCGGCGGCCGCGCTGGGCACCTTCGCGTCCCTGGAGGGTGCGGCGGCGGAATCGGGAGCCAGCCGCAGCGGCGAGACGGCCGCCCGGACTGGACGGCCCGTGCGCATGGTCAGCATCGGTTTCAAACCGGGCCTGCCGTTGCCGCAGATAAGCGACCTGGTGGACCAGGAAGGCGCGCGGGGCGCGGACCTGATCGCATTGCCCGAGACATGCCGGGGCCAGAACGATCAAAGCCAGGAGACCTTGGACGGTCCAACTGTCTCGACAATGGCCCGGCTGGCCGCCAAACACCGGACCTATGTTGTTTGCCCCATCGATCGTCAGGATGGGCGCCGCCGCTTCAACTCCGCGGTCCTCATCGACCGGCGGGGCCAGATAGCCGCCGTCTACGACAAGCTGTACCCTTACGGCGAAGAGTTTACCAAGCACCCTGGCGTGACTCCCGGCCAGGCCGTGACGGTGTTTCCAGCCGATTTCGGCCGGGTCGGACTGGCGATTTGTTTCGACGTGAATTGGGCGCCGCTGTGGCAGCGGTTATCCGATCTGGGGGCCGAGCTGGTGATCTGGCCGAGCGCGTACTCCGCGGGCCGATCTTTGCAGGCGCGGGCCATCGACTTCAACTACTACGTCATGAGCGCCACCTGGACTCCTGACTGCCTGGTGTTCGATCTCGACGGCGAGCAGCTTCTGCACGACCATGCCAACCGTGCCGACGGTGCCAATGTCAGCCGGTTCACCTGCGACTTGGACCGCTGCCTTTTCCACCAGGATTACAATCTGCCGCACAAGCTGGAAAAGCTGCTCCAGGATCACGGCGAGGACGTGGAACGCGAGAAATGGCTGCCCCTGGAAGGATGGTTCGTGCTGCGGGCCCGGCGTCCCGGAGTCAGCGCGCGGGAGTTGGCTCGCCAATACGGACTGGAGGAACGCAGGCCCTATATCAACCGCTGCCGCTGCGATATCGATAAGGCGCGCGGGTGGCAGTTTTCCTAGCGGCATCGCCGGAAGCCATGAAACTGGACGGGAAGGTTTGCCTGATCACGGGTGGGAGCCACGGGATAGGTGCAGCCGCCGCCCGCGAGTTCGCCTCCCGCGGCGCGCACGTGGCGATCTGTAGCCGCCATGCGGACGACCCGGCCGGGCAGAAGGTGAAGCGAGACATCGAAGCTCTGGATCGCCGGGTGCTGGCCATCAGCGCCGACGTGGCTTACCCCGCGCAGGCAACTTCCTGCGTAGAGCGGACCATGGACACATTTGGCCGGCTGGACATACTGATCCACAGCGCCGGTGGCGCGGCGCCGGGCAGCCTGCTCGAAGTGGAGCCCCGGATCTGGCACGCGGCTTTCGACATACACGTTCACGCCGTGTACTACCTGGTCCGGGCGGCGGCGCCGCACATGTCCGCGCACGGCGGCGGCGCAGTCCTGTTGATCGGTTCGGCGGCCGGCGCCCGCGGTTGCGCCGGGGCGATCGCTTACGGTGTGGCGAAGGGCGCCATTCCCCAATTCACGCGCGCTTTGGCGCGCGAACTTGCCGGCCATAACATTCGCGTGAATTGCGTGTCGCCCGGCATCATCCGCACGCGATTTCAGGACTACCTCACGCCGGAGCAGGTCGAGCGGAACATCCGGGACCGCATACCGCTGCATCGCGAGGGCCGGCCGGAGGACGTCGCCGCGGCGCTGGCGGCCCTGGCCGAAAACGAGTTCATTACAGGTGTCGAGTTGCCGATCGACGGCGGCATGACCATGCGCATGGTGTGAGATACAGTATGAATCGCCGGCGTTTCCTGATCAGCGGTGTTTCCGCGAGCGCGGCCTTCAGCCGGTTGGCCGCCGGCCGTACCAATCATTTTCTTCCCGCCAGCGATACGCACTATCGCCGGGTCCAATCGTACGTCGAGAACATACCCGTCCCGGAGTACCGGTGGGCCTCCGCCGCGGCGTACGAGCGCTTCCGCGACATCAAATACGGGGTGCGTCTGCACTGGGGTCCCTATTCCATCCTGGGCCAGCCGGGAGAGTCGTGGCCCTTCCTGAAGATGTCGTTCGCGGAGCGGCAACGTTATCAGGAGATGTACCGGACGTGGAATCCGCAAGGCTTTGACGCCGATGAATGGATGGATCTGTTCGCGTCGTGCGGCATGCGCATGTTCGCCTTCACCACCAAACATCACGACGGTTTCTCCATGTTCGACACGCGCACGCGCGTACGGCAGCGCAGCAACTGGGCGGCTCCCGGCGGTCCGCGCATGGAGCCGTGCGATCTTTCCTACAGCATGATGGAGACGCCTTTCCGCCGGGATGTGGTGAAAGAACTGTGCGATGCCGCGCGCAAACGCGATATCCGTATCGACCTCTACTTCTCGCATCCCGACTGGTATGACACCGACTTCCGGCCCTACGCCTATCATCCTTTGCAGGTGCCTTCTTCGAATGTGCTGACCACCGAATACCCGGACGTCAAAAGACGGCTGGGGGATGAAGAAGTGATTGTCCCGGATCCCACGCCGGCCGAAGTCAACCGGATGATGGCGCGCCACCGCGCTCAACTGACCGAGCTGCTGACGCGCTACGGAAAGATCGACATGATGTGCCTGGATCAATGGCTGGGGCCGCGGGTCTGGCCGCAACTGCGCGAGACCATCCTCCACCTGCGCAAGCTACAGCCGGATGTGATGCTGCGCGCGCGGGGCATCGGCAATTACGGCGATTACTATACACCTGAGGGCTTCGTGCCCGGCGACAAAAGCAACACGGATACGCCATGGTTCGTCATCTATCCGCTGGGATCCTCGTTCTCTTACGAACGGGATGGCGGAAATTATAAGGGCGCCGCGTGGGTCGTGCGCAATCTCGTGGATTCGGCGGCGAAGGGCGGGAACTTCATGGTCGGAATCGGCCCGGATGGCGATGGCCGATTCCACCCGGCGGCCGTGAGCCAATTAAAAGAGGTTGGGCAATGGCTGAAAATCAACGGCGCCGGTATCTACGCGACCCGCGCCCGCGAAGGTGCGCTCTGGGCGGAGGGGCCTGACATCCGCTTCACCCGCAGCAAGGATAACCGGACCATATTCGCGTTCCTGTTGAAATGGCCCGGCGAGAAGTTACTCCTACAGTCGGTCCGGCTGGCCGGGAACGCGAAGATACGCATGCTGGGGACTAACACGCCGCTCGAGTGGACGCCGGCGGACGGCGGCATCGACGTGCGGATCCCGCCGGGCCTGCAGGAGGACTCCCGGCGCCCCTGCCGTTTCGCCTGGACCCTTGAGATCCGCACGGCTTAAGCGAACGCGGGTTTGAAGGACTACCCGTGGGCGCTGCCCGATTCTCGCCACCGCGAACATTAGCGGAAGTGAAGTGTGTATTCGACATAAACAACGTGTGACAGGCCATGAAATTCGCCGTTGCGTGACGAGGCGAACAACTGGCCACCGACGCTCAGGTCCGTGTTCGCGGTGAAGTTGTAACTCACGCGCGGCAAGATAACGGCGGACGGTCCCGTCGCGTCGCTGACTTCGTATAGCTGCAGCTTCCAGAGGGGCGTCATCGGATAACTGGCGCCCGCCGAGAGGAAGTGGCGGTGCAGCGTGAAGATCTCGCTCTGAAAACTGGAGCAACACATCAGGATTGAGCGGCTTGCCGTACGTAGCCCTGTTCGGCAAAGACCTGGGCCGCGGCCCGGAGAATGGCGCCGGTTCTGGCAGTGCGGTCTACGATTCGTGCAGCCATAATGACCGACCGGTCAGTCATTTGTTATTGACGCAACTCTCCGGATCTGTCAACGGCTTTTCGCCCCGGCGCACAGGGGCATCTGTGCAGGACTGGCGGGATCACTGGCTGGAGAATATCTGCTGGTACGTTCTCTGGAAGAAGGTATTAGTCATGCCGGCGATATAGTCGCAAACCACGCGGTGCACGGGTTCGGCCTGGATCAGGTGCAAGTATGCCGGCGGCAGGGCGCCGGGATGCGCGACGAAGTAGTCGAACAGCTCGGCGATCATGGCCGCGCTGCGATCGCGTTCGGCGGTTAAGGCGGGGGATGTGTACACGCGCCCGTGGAGGCATCGCTTCAGATCGCGATTGGCGGTCTGGGTTTCGGGGGTGAAGGCGGCCAGGCGTTCAGGGTAGCGGCGGACGTCCTCGACAGTCTGCACGCCGGCTTCGGTAGCGCAACGAACGGTGCCCTCGATCAAGCCCGAGACCAGCGCGTCGATCAGGCAGCGCAAGGTCTCGTGGAAGCGCTCTTCGGCGGGCGCGCCGGGAAACTGGGTTTCGGCCGCCTCGTGCAGCGCGGCGTAGAACGGGGTTTCGCCGGCGGCGTCCTCGGGTCGCAGCAGGCCCGCGGAGACGGCGTCGTCCAGGTCGGCGCAATTGTAGGCGATCTCGTCCGCCAAGTCGATCAACTGCGCCTCCAGCGGCGGGCGCAGGCCGGGCAGGTATTCGTCCAGGCTGGGGATCTCCCCCGGACCGAAATCCCGCGAGTGCTTGGCGATGCCCTCGCGAACCTCGAATGTCAGGTTGAGGCCGGGGAAGCGGGCGTAGCGCTGCTCGAAGATTTCCACGATGCGGACGGCGTGCAGATTATGTTCGAAGCGCGCGCCGAAGCGCTGCATCTGGCGGTCGAGGGCCTCTTCACCGGCGTGCGAAAAAGGCGGATGGCCGATGTCGTGAGCCAGGGCCAGGGCCTCGGTCAGATCTTCGTCGAGCGACAAGGCGGCGGCCACGGTGCGCGCGATCTGGGCTACCTCGATGGTGTGGGTGAGGCGGTTGCGGAAGTGATCGCAGAGGCCCGGGGTGAAGACCTGCGTTTTGGCTTCCAGGCGGCGGAAGGCGCGCGCGTGAATGATGCGGTCGCGGTCGCGCTGGAAGGCGTTGCGATAAGGATGCGCGGCTTCCGGGCAGCGCCGCCCCCGGCTGAACTCAACCGGAAAGCGGAGGTGGCGGAGCATGGCGTCAGGTTATTTTGCCGGCAGCTCGCCGTAAGCCTGCATGGCAGCCTGTCCCACCGCGCCCGGCTTGGCACGCAGGGGATCGAGCAAGGTGCGCGCCTCGGCCGGCTTGGTAGGCTCCAGAAGCTTGGCGAGGGTCAGGGTGGCCTGGTCTTTGGAAACGAAGATGGTGGGGTGGTCGATCAGCTCGCGGAGAGTTTTGGCCCCGAGATCGGTCTTGCCCTCGGCGAAGTAGACCTGGCCCAAGGCGAACCGGGCGAGCGATGCATATTTGGCGTTGGCATTCTCAGCCACGGAGCTGAATCGCTTCTCGGCTTCGCTGAGCTTGCCCTGGTCGGCCTCGATGGAGCCGAGATAGAACTCGGCGATGTAGCCCTCGTCGGTGCCGGAGTACTTGGCGGCCACTTCGCTGAAAACCTTGACGCCCTCGGCATCCTTGGCGGCCTGGGTCGGGAAGGAGAGGCTGGCGCCGGGCGGAGGAGTAACCGTGACGGGCGCTTCCTCCACAGAGAAGGCGTGCGCCAGGGCGTCCTCGCGGATCGTATGCTGGTGCCCGCGGTACCAGTAGATCAGGATCGCCAGGGCAACCACGACGACGGCCGCGCCGCCGTAGCGGATGATGTCTGCCCGGTGTTCCTCGAAGAAATCGACTGTATGCTCGACTTCAAGCGCAAACTTATCAGTCTTCAGCTCTTTACGGGTAATTCTAGCCACGAAAACCTCAGGATGGTGGAAACTTCATCTTAACACAGGCGGGCAGGGCGCCCGCTGTCCGGACCGCCGGCGTTGGTATATAAAGGTGTACAGGAAAAAGACTGCCGTGAACACATTTTTAGCAGTTCCATTCGGCGTGCTGGTTACGGCGCTGGCCTTGCAGGCGGCGCCTCCGATCCGGGTAATGATCCTCGACGGAGAAAGCGGAGGTCCCTACCACAACTGGCGGGCTGTCACGCCCGCGTTGAAGAAGCAGTTGGACGAGACCCATCTGTTCCAGGTGGAGGTAGTCACCGCACCCGCCGCAGGCGGCGATTTTGGCGCCTTCAAACCGGAGTTCGGCAAATACCGGGTGGTGGTCCTGAATTACGATGCGCCGGACGAGCGGTGGCCGGCGGAACTGAAAGCCTCCTTTGAAAGTTACGTGCGGGACGGAGGCGGGCTGGTAGTCGTGCACGCCGCCGATAACGCGTTTCCGGGATGGCCGGCGTTCAACGAGATGATCGGCATGGGAGGCTGGCGCGGGCGCAACGAGAAGGCGGGACCATTCTGGTACTTCAGAGACGGCAAGCTGGTTTCGGATGACACACCCGGCAGCGCGGGTAGTCACGGCCGGCGCATCCCCTACCGGATCACGGTGCAGAACGTGAATCACCCCATCACCAGAGGCTTGCCCGGGGTGATGATGCACCAGGGCGACGAACTGTACGCCAGGCTGCGCGGCCCGGGCAGGAACATGACGGTGCTGGCGACTGCCTATTCGGATTCGGCCAACAGCGGTACGGGCCGCGAGGAGCCGGCCCTGATGGTCGTCCGCTATGGGAAGGGACGCATCTTCCATTCCATCTTCGGGCACGACGTCTACGGGTTGAGTTCAGTGGACGCGGTGGTCACCTTTCAACGCGGCACGGAATGGGCCGCCACCGGGAACGTGACGCAGAAGTTGCCCGCCGTGCTTCCCAATGCCGACACGGTCTGCTACCGCTCGGATATCGCGGCGCTCGATCCGAACTATGCGAAAGGCTTGAACGGTCTGGATGCAGGGAAGTAGTGCTGCCGGCGGGTCCGAAAAGATCTCAAAAATAGGGTATTGACACGGGCGTTCACTACAGTACAATCCAGAATGGCGGCATTTTCCAAACCGAAAGAAGCGCGAAATGTTCAAAACAAAGAAAACCCGGCCTGCTGCAGTGCCCGGCGGCGACCAGTATACGAGCACCGAGGTGGCGCGCATCTGCGGCGTCAGCCTGCGCCAGTTGCAGTGGTGGGATGAACGGAGCGTCGTCTCCCCGCGCCAGGACGGCCACAAGCGCGTGTACCTTCCGCAGGAAGTGCTGGAAGTTTCGGTAATCGCCGAGCTGCGGCGCAAGGGATTTTCGCTGCAGAAAATCCGGCGTGTGCTGCGTTTTCTGCAGAAGGACATGGGCAAGCGCCTCAGCGATGCGCTGAAGAGCGACTCGGAATCGCACCTGCTCACCGACGGCAAGTCGATATACCTGGAGGAGACCCCGGACCGCATCATCGATTTGCTGAAGAATGCCCGCCAGCCGATGTTTTTGGTGTCGGTCAGCGACCAGGTGCGGCGGCTGTCGCACGGCATCAAGAAGCCGGCGCGGTCGGAGACCGGGCAGGGCATACGCAAGGCGCGCGCAATTTGAAGCGCGGCGGCACGGAGCGGCGGTGACACGGCGACTCGGCGATCCTGTCTGGATCGTGCTGAGTCTTCTGCTGGCGGGCAGCCTGCGGGCGGCATCCCCCGTACAATTCACGGAACATACAGTTGCGACCGGCCTGACCGGCGGCTATCAGGTTGTGGCAGCCGACGTCAATCACGACGGACGAATCGACCTGATCGCCCTGGCCAGCGGCATGACGGAGCTGGTGTGGTTCGAGAACCCGGGCTGGCAGCGCCACGTGATCGCCGGCAACCTGTCGGGGATGATCAACCTGGCGGCATGGGACCTGGACGGCGACGGCATTCTCGAGATCGTGCTGGCGTCGGGATTCGAGATGGAAGCGCGCAAGAGCGCCGGCATTATTTCCGTGCTGCGCCACCACGGCGATCCGCGGCAGCCGTGGACAGTGCACGAGATCGACCGGCTGCCCACCTCGCACCGGCTGCGCTGGGCGGATATCGACGGCAGCGGCAAAAAAGTAGTCATCGACCAGCCACTGACCAACGCCGAAGTGGATCATCCGCAGGACCATGCCCACACGCCGCTGGTGTTCTACCGTCCGGGCGAGTGGCAACGGCAGACGATCTCCGAGCAGGACGAAGGCGTGGTGCACGGCATTTATATCGTCGACTGGGATGGCGACGGCCGCGACGAGATCCTGACGGCGAGTTTCTCCGGGATCCATCTTTATAAGCTGGGCCGGGACGGACACTGGAGCCGGACCGAGATCGCCAAGGGCGATCCGGCGCCGTGGCCTAAGTGCGGGTCGAGCGACGTGGCGGTGGGCCACATCGGCAAGCGCCGATTCCTGGCGGCCATCGAGCCGTGGCACGGAAACCAGGTTACGATTTACCGCGAGCACGGGGGCCGGTGGCAGCGGCACGTGATCGACGACACCATCGCCGACGGCCACACCATCTGGACGGCGGATCTCAACGGCGACGGGCGCGACGAGGTGGTTGCGGGCTATCGCGCCAAGGGCGTGAATGTTTACTACGCGCAGGATGCCGGCGGGGAGCGGTGGTCGAAGGTGGTGCTGGACCGCGCCATGCCAGCGGCGGCCTGCGCTATTGCGGATCTGAACGGCGACCGGCGGCCCGATATCGCGTGCATCGGGTCGGCGACGGGCAGTCTGAAATGGTACGAGAACCTGGGCGCGGGGAAGTGAGACTCACGGGCACGCGGCGCGGGTGAGGCGATCGCGAACGCCGGCCCATTCGGGTGTTTCGGGTGGACGCTCGACCGCGATCCAGTCGAGCCCCTTTTCGTCGAGGCGGTGCAAAGCGGCATAAAGCGCCGCGGCATAGGCGGCGGCATCGGCGGGCATCTCGTGGCCGAGCCGCAGCCAGGCGCCGCGGCCGGCAGGAACGGCATCCGTCGCAGACAGCAACATCAACGGAGTCCGCGGCCGGTAATGCTGAGGATGCATGCCGGGCGAGACGTGACCGCCCGGTCCGGCCGCTTCCGCCAGGCGCACACTGCCGATGATCGATTCGATCTCCGGCAAAGGAATCACGCCAGGCCGCAGGAGCACGGGTTGCGGACCCGCCAGCGACAGCACGGTGGATTCGATGCCCACGCGGGCCGGCCCGCCATCGAGCACCAGGTCCACCGCGGCGCCCAGGGATTTGCGAACGTGCGCGGCGGTGGTTGGGGAAAGTTCGGTGAAAAGATTGGCGCTGGGCGCAGCAATGGGCACGCCGGCCGCGCGGATCAGGGCCAGCGCCAGCGGGTGCGAAGGCATGCGCAATCCGACGGTAAGCAAGCCCGCGGTGACGATGTCCGGGATCGATGGCTGTTTGGGCAGCACCAGCGTCAGGGGACCCGGCCAGTAGCGGTGGGCGAGGCGTTCGGCGGCATCGGGCCACGCCGACACCAGGCCGCGCGCCATGGTGAGCGAATCCACATGCACGATCAGCGGCGACTCGCGCGGCCGTCCCTTGGCGGCGAAGATGCGCGCCACCGCCGCCGCATCCAGCGCATTGGCGCCCAAGCCGTAGACGGTCTCGGTGGGGAAAGCGACCAGCCCGCCCGAGCGGATCAGTTGCGCCGCCCGCTCGAGTTGCGCCGCGTCGCGCATTATTCGGGCAGATCGTCCTTGCCGTCGCCGGCCGTCTTACCGGTTTTGCGGTAAACCAGGTAGGCGTGAATCAACGGCTCGATGTCGCCTTCCAGCACGCGGTCCACGTCGCCGATGGCCAGCTTGGTGCGATGGTCCTTGATCATGCGGTAGGGCGCCAGCACGTAGCTGCGGATCTGGCTGCCGAAGTTGATGTCCAGTTTGGAAGCTTCGGTCTTGGCGGCTGCGACGCGCTTCTTCTCCAGCTCGAATTCGTAAAGCCGCGCGCGCAACTGTTTCATAGCGCTGTCGCGGTTTTTGTGCTGCGAGCGTTCGTTCTGGCATTGCACCACGATGCCCGTGGGGAAATGGGTGATGCGCACGGCGGAGTCGGTCATGTTGACATGCTGGCCGCCGGCGCCGCTGGAGCGGAAGGTGTCGATGCGCAGATCGTCGGGCTTGATCTCGATCTTGATCTCGTCGTCCACCTGCGGGTAGACGAACACGGAGGCGAAGGAAGTGTGGCGGCGGGCGTTGGCGTCGAAGGGTGAGATGCGCACCAGGCGGTGGACGCCGATCTCGGACTGCAGCAGCCCGTAGGCGTTGTCGCCGTTGACTTCGAAGGTGACGGATTTGATGCCGGCGCCCTCACCCTCCAGCCGGTCGGTGATCACGGTGCCGAAGCCTTCCCGCTCGGCCCAGCGCAGATACATGCGCAGCAGCATCTCGGCCCAGTCCTGGCTTTCCGTACCGCCGGCGCCGGGATGGATGGTGACGATGGCGCTGCGGGCGTCGTTTTCGCCGGAGAGCAGCATGGCGGTTTCGACGCGCTCCAGCAACTGGGAGAAAGACTGGATATCGCGCTCGATATCGCCGTCGACGTTCTCGCCCTCGCGAGCCAGTTCGAACAGGGTGTCGAGATCGGAGGTGAGGGCCGCGATGCGTTCCTCGTTGGTGAGGGTCTCCTCCAGGCGCTTGCGCTGTTGCATCACCTTCTGGCTCTTTTCAGGCTGACTCCAGAAGTCCGGCGCGGCGATTTGCTCTTCTACTCGTTGCAGTTTGATTTTTTGGGCGGGCGCGTCAAAGATACCTCCGCACGGCCAAGGCCTGTTCGCGGAGGGGCGTATACTGCCGTTCCAACTCGTCTAGCGGGGTCATTGCACTCTTATCCTACCATCGAACCGCGGGCATACGCGAGCGAGGCGGGACCTACCGCTTGGCGGCCGGTTGGACGGCTTCGGCGCAAGGGCTCCATTGCCCGACATGGCCGAAGTTCAATACCGCCACCACGCCGCAGCGCGTGTCGCCCTTGCGGCGGCGATGCACGATGGTCCGCTCGCAGCCGCCCAGCTCCGCCGCGCAACGGTATACGTCGCCGCTCAGCCCCGGGCGTTTGTAGACCAGATTGAACTGGCCGCAGAACGGGCACTTCATGTCGGGGCCGATGGGATGATATTTCATCGAACTGCTCCTTCTTGCCTGTTTACGGCATAAAAACATTATCCACCATTCCTGTTTCGGCGTAAAGAGGAGCGCGCTCAATAAGTGGCGCGGCCGCCGCTGGCGTCGTAGCACTGCCCGGTCACGAAGGAGGCGTCCGGGCTGGCCAGGAAGTGGACCACGGCGGCGATCTCTTCCGGCGTGCCGGTGCGGCGCATGGGAATGCGCGCCGTCATGTAGTCCACCTGGGACTGCGTCAGTTGCTCCAGGATCTTGGTGCGCACCACCGCGGGGGCCACGGCGTTGATGCAGATGCCCTCGGTGGCGACCTCCTTGGCGGCCGACTTGGTGAATCCGATCAGGGCCGCCTTGGTGGCCGAGTAGCCGCACATGTTGGGATTGCCTTCCTTGCCGGCGATGGATGCGATATTCACGATGCGGCCGTAGCGGCGGGTGCGCATGTGGGGCAGGACGGCGCGGCAACAATTAAACGCGCCGGTCATGTTCACCGCGATGATCTGCTGCCACTCTTCGTCGGTGACTTCCCACACGGGCGCGGTGCGGCCGGCGATCCCCGCATTGTTCACCAGCACGTCGATGCGGCCGGTGCGGGATAATACCTCACCCACGGCGGCATCCACGGAATCGGACTGGGTGACGTCTATGGGCACGGCGAAGGCGCCGCCGGCGATGGACTGCGCCACTTGCGCCGCGCCGTCGAAATTCAAATCGGCCACGGCTACGGTGGCGCCGGCCTGGGTCAGGCGGCGGGAGATCGCCTCGCCGATACCGGTGGCCGCGCCGGTTACGATGGCTGTCTGGCCGGTCAACTCGAAGAGCATTTACTCTCTTTTATCACCTGTGCGGC
Organism: Bryobacteraceae bacterium; assembly: GCA_035499555.1. Classification (GTDB taxonomy): domain Bacteria; phylum Acidobacteriota; class Terriglobia; order Bryobacterales; family Bryobacteraceae; genus Bog-159. The sequence goes on along the minus strand of DATJYO010000018.1, from coordinate 90,307 downwards.
CGGCCGGAAAATTCACGAACTCTGCGGGCGTCCTATTTCGTATACCAACTTAGGGACTTGTCATGAGCTTCGCATCCGACTTCCGTCTGGCCGTCCGCAGCCTCAAAAAGGCCCCGCTGTTTAGCGGCGTAGCCGTGCTCTCGCTGGCTCTGGGTATTGGCGCGAATACCGCCATCTTCTCGCTCATCGATCAACTGATGCTGCGTCTGCTTCCGGTCCGGAACCCCCAGGAGCTGGTGCTGCTGGACAGCCAGGGAAATCACCTGGGGAGCACCCGCGGCGCGAACAGTTTTTCGTACCCGATGTACCGGGACTTCGCCGCGCACAACCAGGTGTTCAGCGGGGTTCTGTGCCGCGCCAGCGTGCCGGTCGGCGTTGGTTTTAACGGCCGGAGCGAGCGGGTTCCGGGAGAGATGGTGTCGGGGACGTACTTCCAGGTTCTGGGGGTGGGGGTGGCGGTGGGCCGCACCATCGCGCCGGAAGACGATACCACCGCCCTGGGCCATCCGGTGGCGGTGCTGAGCTATCGTTACTGGCAATCGAGGTTCGCCGGAAGTCCCGCGATTCTGAATCAGACGCTGGTGTTGAACGGACATAACTTCACCGTCATCGGCGTGACGCCGCGCGGGTTTGACGGCATCGAGCCCGGGTCGGTGAGCGAAGTGTTCGTGCCAGTGACGATGAAGGCCTGGATGACGCCCAACAGTGCCGGCCTGGAGGATCTGGAAGACCGGCGCAGCGCCTGGCTCCAGGTTCTGGCGCGGCGGAAACCCGGCATCACGTTGCCACAGGCCAAAGCCTCGATGCAGGTGCTGTTCCACCAGATCATCGAGCAGGAGGCCCGGGATCCGCAGGTGGCGCGGGCATCGGCGTACGACCGCCAGGAGTTCCTGAAATCCAGGATCGACCTGCTGCCGGCGGCGATAGGCCGGTCGGACCTGCGCTACGAGATGGGCACGCCACTCAAGGTGCTGATGGCCATCGTGGCGCTGGTGCTGTTGATCGCGTGCGCCAACGTGGCGAACCTGCTGCTGGTGCGGGCCGCCGGGCGGCAGCGCGAGATCGCCGTGCGGCTGGCATTGGGCGCCGGCCGCTGGCAGATCATGCGTCAATTGCTGGTGGAGAGCCTGCTGCTCTCGCTGGCGGGCGGCGCGCTGGGCATTGCCGTGGCCCAAGCCGGGGTGAAGGCGTTGCTCGGGTTCCTGCCGCAGGCATCCACGCCGCTGGGACTTTCCGCGGCGCCGGACGCACGGGTTCTGTTGTTCAACTTCGGCGTCGCGCTGGTTACCGGCTTGCTGTTCGGCCTGGTTCCCGCGCTGCAGACCGCGAATCCCGACGTGGCGCCCACGCTCAAAAACGAGGCGCGCGCGGTGACCGGCGCGGGCCACGCGCGTCTGCGCAAATCGCTGGTGGTGGCGCAGGTGACCCTTTCACTGCTGCTGTTGATTGGCGCCGGGCTGTTCATCCGCAGCCTGCGCAACTTGCGCGGCGGGGGACCGGGATTCCCGGTAAGCCACCTGATCGCCTTCACCGTGGATCCTTCGTTGAACGGATACGACGCGCCGCACAGCCTGGCGTTCTTCCGCGACCTCGATCGCAACCTGGCGGCGGCGCCCGGGGTGCAGTCCGCTTCCATGGCGATGCAACCGATCCTGGAACACAACGATTGGGAAATGACCCTGAACGTGGAAGGTTATGCGCCCAAGCCGGGCGAGGACATGAGCCCGCAGATGAACGCCATCACCCCCGGGTACTTCGCCACGTTGGGAGTACCGCTGCTGGCGGGCCGCGATTTCACCGACCGGGATATGGGCACGGTCCAGCATCGCGGGATTCCGTTTCCGATTCCGAACGTGGTGATCGTGAACGATGTGTTTGCCAAGAAATACTTCGCCGGCCGCAGCGCGGTGGGCAGGCATGTCGGACCCGGCGACGAGCCGGGAGCCGTGGCGGACATGGAGATCATCGGCGTGGTGAAGGCCTTCAAGCATCGGGGCCTGCGCGACGAGCGGCTCCGGCAGGTCTTCATGCCGCAGCTCGCTTTACCCGTGGTCAGGGACCTGACTGCGTATGTGCGCACCGCGATGCCGCCCGAACAGGCGTTTAACCTCATCCGGCGCACGGTGGCCGGCCTGGACCGCAACCTGCCGGTTTACAACATGCGCACGCTCGAAAGTACGATCGACGCGTCGCTGTTGAACGAACGGCTGGTGGCCCTGCTGTCGGCGCTATTCGGGGCGTTGGCCACACTGCTGGCGGTGATCGGGCTTTACGGAGTGATGGCCTACACGGTGGAGCAGCGCAAGCGCGAGATCGGCATCCGGATGGCGCTGGGCGCGCAGAGCCACAACGTGCTGTGGCTGGTGATGCGCGAAGTGCTGACGATGATGGGGATCGGGTTTGCCATCGGTCTGCCGGCGGCCTGGCTCTGTTCCAGGCTGGTGGCGAGCCTGTTGTATGGCATGCGCCCGAACGATCCGGTGATCATCGGGGCGGCGATGGCCGCGCTCGGGTGCGTCGCCCTGCTGGCCGGCTATATCCCGGCCTTCCGGGCATCGCGGGTGGATCCGCTGCGCGCCCTGCATTACGAATGAGCCGTGGCGTCCCGAGCGCCGCAACAACGCATGAAATGAGGGCGATCTGGCCGCCATCCTCCTGCATCCGGTCAGGGAATCCCCGATCGAGCAAACGGGGTATCAACGATTGAGCACTCTTGCGCGCTGGGTATAGCGCGGCCGAAGCGGTCTCTCTCTAGGCCGCGAATACTTTTCCCTTTTCGCGGTAGAGTTGCTCGTCGGCCAGGCGCAACAACTGCTCAGCCGACTTTCCCAGTTGCCACTCCACCACCCCCTGCGCGGTCCGGAGCAGCAGGGAGATCGGCTTCTCGAGCACAATCAGCCGATATTCGCCTTCGCAGGCGCGGCGAAATTCGACGGCCCTCGCCGACGCCTGGGACAGGCTGCAGTCGTACAGCAGAACCAGGAATTCGTCGCCGCCCCACCGGCACACCATGTCTCCCGACCGCACGGAGCCAGCCAGGCGGTCGGCGAACTCCTTGAGCACCACATCGCCGGCCTGATGTCCCCATCGATCGTTGATGCCCTTAAACCCGTTGAGATCGATCATCACAATACAAAAGGGCCGGCAGCGCGCGATTGCTATCCGCAGGGCCTGTTCGCCGGAGCGGCGGTTGTGCAAGCCGGTGAGAGAGTCGGTGCGCGCGCTCTCTTCGGCGACGGCCAATTTTTCGCGGAAGCGGCACAGTTCGGCCCGCAGTTGCTTGACTGAGGTCTGGCTGGCGTCATGCATCTCGGCCACGGCCCGCCGCAGTTCGGCAACTTCCGCGGCCAGGCGGGTCCGCAATTCCGACAGGTCCTTTAGCCCGATCAAGGTTTCCAGATTCCTGGTAAAGCCCGTCAGCCGCCCATCATTCACCTGGCTCTGCTTGGCCAGCGTCGCGGCGGCTTCGGCGAATGACTTCAGGATGTCCTTGAATTGTTTCTCCTGGGTTTCCAGGATAGAGTCGGATCGGGCCGCAAAATCCTGCAGTTCCTTTTTAAGTTCCAGCCTGTTGTGGCCTAAAACCTCGGCGGTCGGGCGAGTTTCGAACTGCTCCCACAGCGCCAGGATCTGGCGCCGGGTCTTCCCCACCAAGGCAGGCGACACGGCCGGAAGATATTGGGCGATGTCTTGCAGCGCAGACCCGTACGAGGTTTCCAGCTCGGTCATCAGTTGATCCCGACGGCTGAGGTCATCGAGATGTTTTCGCAGAGAGATCATAGAATCGTTTGCCTGGTATCCGAACAGAGTCGGTCAAAACCCGGGACTCTGTCTGCTGGTACTCGTTTCGCAACCCGTCACTCAGGTGGATCCACGAGTAACAGCTATGTAAATAAGATAGGCGCAAGGCCGGCCGGCAGTCAATGCCGTAAACCAAAGATAACGCGAGCACTTACCAGATTTCAGCGAGGCTCGGCCAGACTTCCGGTAAGAGTCGCCGCGCGGCCGGCCGGTGCCGCATTTCTCCACAGGGGGGACCGGCTTCACGGTGCGCCAGTTTTGTCACCCGGTACGTGACAGACCTGTCACGATTCCCCGTCCGATGGCCCGGCAGGCCGCGGCAAATCCCTCACCAGGCCCGCTGCCGGCTTGTGGCACGCCTGGTGCATTAAGAAATGCGGGAGACGAGAAACGGAGCGCCGGGCCATTAAAAAACCCGCCATGCATAGAGAACACGGAATGTTGCCTTTGGTTAATCGGCTCGGCGGATGCGGTTATCCAGGCAGTTCCCGGAAGTTGACCGGACTAGTAACTAAAGTGGCATAGACATGAGAAACGGAGACTCACGAAGCTGGCCATATGAGGTACGAGCTGGTGAGTCCTCAAAATATCACAACAAGTCGAGGATGGAAATGTTAGCTTCAGCAAAACACAATCTCACTGGCTGCAGAATCCGGCCGGGAACGAAACCGGCCCGCGCAGGTAATCGCGGCGGGTCGCTCATCGAATTCACCCTGGTGATGCCGGTCCTGCTGCTCGTCATGACCGGTCTGGTCTCTTTCGGGTTTGCGCTGCACAACGAACTGGTGCTCACGAACGCGGTAAGCACGGGAGCACAGCTTTTGTCGTTCAGCAGGGGCCAGACCTCGGACCCGTGCGCGACCGCCTCCACTGCGATCAAGAATGCAGCCCCCAGTCTGGGCTCGGGCATTACGTTCAGCTTTGTCATTAACGGGACGACGTACACCGGCACGAGCTGCACGGCGGGCGCCGCGAAGATGGTGCAAGGCGCAAATGCGCAGGTAACCGGAAGCTATCCCTGCACGCTGGCTGTCTTCGGGGAGAGCTTTCCGAATTGTGCGCTGAAATCACAGATCACGGAGTTTATCCAATGAACCAGGGCAATCGGCATTCACACAATCGGGGACGGCGCGGACAGGTCCTGATCTTCTTCACCCTTTGGCTGCCCCTGCTTTTCGGCATGTCGGCATTGGTGGTCGACTTCGGCTTCCTGTATTCCTATCAGAGCGAACTCGACGCCTCCACGCAGGCGGCGGCATTGGCGGGAGCCTGGGCGATGTCTCAAACCGGCGCCACGGTAAGCTCCGTCAACACTGCGGTCCAGACCTACAGCAGCGCGTCCGGCAAATCGAACGTGTACTCTAATCTCCCGAACGCCGGGCTCATTTCGGGTTATCCCCGTCTCAAGTGCCTTTCCACGCTCACCAGCGTATACGGCATCCAGTGTTACGGCCCCTCGAGCTCCAATGCCATCGTGGTGGCGCAAAAGGCGAAGGTGCCGATGCTTTTCTTCCAGTTGTTCGGCGGGTATTCGGCCACTCTGACGTCCACCGCGACCGCGGCGATGAAAGGGGCCGCGCCGCTGCCGTACAACGTAGCGCTCATCGTGGACTCCACGGCTTCCATGACGAGCACGGACTCCGACAGCAACTGCAAGAACACCAGGATGTCTTGCGCATTATCCGGAGTGCAGCAATTGTTGAGCGGCCTCGCCCCGTGCCAGCCGACTTCGTCCAGTTGCGGCACCGTCACCAACGGCAACGTAGCGAACTCGGTGGACCGGGCCGCCCTGCTGACATTTCCCCCGGTCGCCACGTCCGGGGTGTCGTCCGATTACGATTGCAGCAGTTCCACCAATCCTACGATCGAGAAGTACGCTACGCCGTTCCCCTCCACCTCGACTTACGAGATCGTGAACTTCTCGAGCGATTTCCGCACTTCCGACACGGCCACATCCCTGAGCGCCACTTCCAACCTGGTGAAGGCCGTGAACGGCAAGAGCGGATGCAGCGGCATGGCGGCGGTAGGCGGCGTGGGCACGTACTATCCGCAGGCGATCTATGCGGCACAGGCGTATCTGGTCGCCGAGCAGGCCTCCTTTCCGACCGCGCAGAACGTGATGATCATCCTCGGCGACGGCGACATGAATGCGACGTCGACCAACATGCCGGGGGCGTCCACCACGTCCGGCAAGTACCCATCGACCAAGCAGGAGTGCCACCAGGCAATCACGGCGGCACAAGCAGCAGCCACGGCGGGCACCAAAGTATACACGGTGGCCTACGGCGCGCTGACCTCGGGATGCTCGACCGATACGAGTCCTACCATCTCCCCGTGCGACACCATGCGGCAGATGGCTTCCTCGCCGGCGTATTTCTTTTCCGACTATACAGCGACCGGCGGCAGCAGTTCCTGCGTCTCGGCCTCGCAGCCGATTACCGGCTTGAACCAGATCTTCCAGACGATCCTCACGGATCTCCGTGACGTCAAGCTGATCCCCAACGGCACGACTTAGGCAGGTCCCACAAAGCGACGAGGCGACGCGGCGCGCCAATTCAGGAGCGCGCCGCGTCGTTTAGTTTTGCAGCGCCGTTTCCCCCCCGGCGTTCGACGAGCTTAGAAATACCAGCGCAACGAAAGCTGCAGATTCCTTACATCGTTGGTCTTGCCGGTCACTTTGCCGAACGTGGAGAGGCTGTTCGGATTGGTGCCGGCGTTACCCAGGTTGGGATGGTTGAAAGCGTCGAAGGCTTCGGCGCGAAACTCGAAGCCGGTGCGTTCGTTGACCGCGAACTGCTTAAACAGGCCGATATTCCAGTTCACCAGCCCGGGATTATGGAAGAAATCGCGGCTGATCGGCCCGGTCACGAAGGTGCCCTTCGGCGGCGCGGTGAAGATGGCCGTGCCATCCGGGTTGGTGGTCTGGAACCACAGCCGGGAGTCCTTGCTTCCGCCGGAAGCGAAGTTTCCCAGAACGGCGGGATTCCCGTTCATCGCCCAGAATTCTCCCGTGCCGCCGCAGTCGTTCATGTTGCCGTCCACGCCCACGCCCGCGTAATCGTTGTTCACCAGCGCGCTGCAGGGTGTGCCCGTCTGGAACTGCGTGATGCCGCTGATCTGCCAGCCGCCCAGGAGTTTGCCGGTGAGATCGTGGCGCTCGCGGAAGAAGGGCAGATCGTAGAGAGAGTTGATGATCAGCATGTGGGTCACGTCGAACGACGATAGAGCCCAGAGATTGGTGGCGTAGTAGGTATCGGGAACGATGTCGCGGTAGGCCGAGCCGTTGTCGTAGCTGCGCGAATAGGTGTACGACGCGCCGAACATAAAGCCGTTGGCCAGACGGCGGTTCCAGGTCAACTCCAGAGCGTTATAGCGGGATGTGGCGACGTCCTGGCTTTCGCGGATGGAGTTGTAGCCCTTGTAGGGCCGTAGCGCGTCCAGGTTGACGCCCGGGTTGGCGGCCACCTCGGCCGTGGTCGGCTGGTTAATGTCGGCTTCGCGCGGCAGGTGCAGGCCGCGGCGCCCCACGTAGGCCGCGCTAGCCACCGATTTCCAGGGGAGTTGGCGCTCCACGGTGACGTTCCAGTTCCAGGCCTCCGGGTTCTTCTGGTCTCTCGGATAGGTGGTGACAGTCAGAGGCAGCGAGTTGGCGGAACTGCCGCCGGGGTTGTCCACGCTGCCGAAGCTGACATTGGCGGTCGGCTGGAAGGGAGGATTGCCTCCCAGGAAGATCGAGTCACTGACGCCGTTAAAGGTGAAGAAACGGCCGGCCCCGGTGCGGAGGACTGTCTTCTGGTCCAACTGGTACGCGATACCCACGCGCGGCTGGGGCGTGTCGTACTGCACGTTGGAATAGTATGGAGGCACGGCTCCGTTGCGGAACAGGTAGGTGTAGCTGCTGTCGTTGGCCACCGGGAAACGCCCGTTGGCGGAGGACGGAAAACTGGTGCCCGGTATGACCAGGCCGTCGTAGATATCGCCCGATCCGGGAACGATATGGCCGGTCTTGGGATCCACGGTGACGGCCGTGCTCGGGTCGTACAAGGCGGGGTCGAACACCGACATGTTCCGCCACAGCGCCTGAATGGGGAACATGATGGAATAGCGCAGGCCGTAGTTGACGGTCAGTTTCTGGTTGACCTTCCAACTGTCCTGGGCGAACCATTCATACATGTCGTGGCGGAAGATGGTGTAAGCGCGCGAGCCGAGTTCCGAGTAGGTGTCGAACAGGCCCAGCGCCGCGTTGGCGGCCGCCACGCCGGAGGTGGGCTGGCCGGACCGGCTGTCGGTGAAGGAGAACTGGCCGTTCTGGTTGTTGGTGCAGGTCGGGCAGGCGCTCACGTTGATCTCGTCATTGTCATTCTCGCCGGAGCGCTCGAAAGCGAAACCGAACTTGAAGGTGTGGCTTTGGTGCACCCAGGTCAAGCTGTCCGATAACGTGTAGATCGGACCGGAGGAGTGCGACGGGTAAGGATTGCCCGTGAGCGTGCTGAAGTTCGTGATGGCAGCCGTGGGAATGCGGGTGGGAATCAGCTTGCCCGTGGGGAAAATGTAAGGGTAGTTGATGCCCGCCGAGGTGCGGTCGAAGAAGTGAGCCTGGTCGACGGGGATATACACGTCGTCGAGGCTGACGGTGGCCAGAGCTTCGTTCACCATGTTGGGGCTGATGGTCCAGACATAGTCGAGCGAGTTGGTCTGGTTGGGGCGAATGAAGTACTTGGGCGTCTCCGTCGGCGTGCCGTCCAAGGGCTGATATTCCCAGAACGAGTAATTGTTGCGCCGGAACTGCAGCCGCTGTTTGTCGGTGAGATTCATGTCCACTGCCAGCGTGTCCTTGCGCTGATTCTGGGGGTGATTGGCGGCGGCATAGAAGTTATTGTTTCCGTTCAGCGGGCTGTTCTCGAAGTTCGGCTCCGGATAGGCCTTCAGAATGCCGAGTCCGCTGGGGCTCAGCATGCCGGTCGGAATGATGTTATTCGTAAAAGGCACACCCGTGTTGGGGTCTTTGACGATCACGGACTTACCGTAGAAGTAGTTGGTGGGACTCAGCAACTCGCTGAAGTTACCCTGCCGCATCAGATCGCTGGGCACGGTCCAGGTGGCCGTGTCGGTAAATTCATAGCGCACCCACTCCTGGCCCCAATACCAGAAGAACTTGTTCCGCGCGGTATTGAATTTCCCCGGTATGTAGAACGGGCCCCCGGCGTTGTAGCCGAATTGGTTGTAGTGGAACGGCGGCACGGTGTTGGTGGCGGCGTTCAGGTTGCGCTGCCAGGTGTTGGCGTTCAGATCGTTGTTTCGGAAGTATTCGTAAGCCGCGCCGTGAAAGTCGCGTGTACCGCTCTTGGTGATGATGCGGATCTGGCCGCCGGAGGTGCGCCCGTATTCGGCCGCGTAATCCGCGGTGAGTACTTCGATCTCCTGCACGGAATCGACGTCGGCCGCGCCCAGGCTGGTGCCATTGGCGCGGGTGCGGGTGGCGGGCGCGCCGTCATAAGTGATCAGGTTTTCCCAGTTGCGCGAGCCGTTGAAGTTGGAGGGCCCCTGGGTGAAGTTGAAGTTCAGGCTGGCCAGGTTGCTGCCGCGCGCGCCGGGCACCAGGCTGGCCATGTAAATGGGATTGCGGCCGTTCAGTTCCAGCGCGTCGATCTGCTCGCGAGTGACGTCCTTCTGCACCGAAGCGGTCTCGGTCTGCAACTGCGTGGCTGCCGCCGAAACCTCTACGGTCTCCGATACCGCGCCCACCGTCAACGTGGCGTCCAACGTCAGGTTGGCGCTGGGGTCCAGTTTATTGCCTGTGGATTGAAACTTCTTGAATCCCGCCGCCGATACGGACAGAGAGTACATTCCGGGCGGCAGGTTGGTGATGGTGTAGAATCCGGACTCATTGCTGGTGGCGGAGCGTTCCAGTCCGGTCTGGTTGGTGGCGCTGACGTGCGCCTGCGGAACCACGGCGCCGGAAGAATCCTTGACGTATCCGGAAATCACCCCTAAGTCGGATTGACCAAACGCGACAATAGTACTGAATATTACTAATATTCCTAACCTAATTACAGATAAATTCATACGGAATCTCACAGTTTTGTTCCTCCCGAAAGACAAGTTATCCCCCTCTGCTTACAAAGATCAGCAGAGCCACTGTTACAGGCCCGGTAAGGCCTCCGTATCCTGGTTATGGTTTGTAGCCGGGAACAATTATATCCCGAATTAGCGGATTTTCAACCTTTAAATTTTCGTTTCGGTTTCGTTTAAATTGTGTGGCGACGGTAAATCATCTGCCGGCTGCGAGCCATGCGATAGCCCTCGACACGGAAGATGATGCCAACACGTCTATGGGACAGCCGGTGCGCGATCGGGCTCGGAATTTTGGCGAGGCCGCGGAGGACGATGCGGCCGAGGACGTCGTCGTGTTCGCCGGCAAACAGAACAGCGCGGTCCCCGCCTCGCAGCCACTTAAGCCGCACCATGGTATCTTTCCGCGGACGTCGCTGTTCGGTACCGGCCGGGGCAAGCAGAAGCGTCTGCTGTCTCGACCTTACCGAGCAATGGAGTAAGGGCGCGGTTTAGGCAGATCGCGATACCCGGCCGATTGCGGCGCATGCGGCGACGATCAGGAGTGCAAACCCGCTGATGAGCAGGCCGATTCTAAACGATTGCGGGTTGAACTCAAAACGAACGCGGTGCTGTCCCCGGGTGACGGGCACGGCCATGAATGCATAGTTCGTTCGGATCACAGGTACTCTGGTTCCATCCACCTCAGCCACCCAGCCCGGATAGTAAGTCTCATCAAAGTAGACGAGGCCATCCCGATCGGCGGAAACCGTGAGTTTCACGGCATCGTTCTCCTGCGCGACGTCCCCGATCGTGGCGGCGGCGGTTTCGCCTGGTGTGCCCCAAAAGCGATCGACCTGCCGCGGGACAACCACCGTTCGCCTGGCGTCAAACGCCGCGCTGGTAATGGCCGCGAGTTGATCGTCGTCGTTGCCGATCACCTGAATGGATGCTGCGGGCAGGAATGATAGCAGCGGAACGGCATCGGGATTCTCAAAGATGTGGACGTGCTTGTACGAGAAGACCTGCGAAAAACGTTTGGGCAGCGCCGCGAAGCGGGAGGCGCTCTGGTTCCAGTTTGTGGTCACGAAATACCGGGTTCCGGTGAGATCGAGTAGCCCTTTGGGTGCCGTAAGCGTGTTTTCGGATGTCAGTGCACGCGCTTCGTGGTCAGTCTTGAAAGCCGACAGAAACCGCGCCGTGCGCCGGTTCGGAAAATCGTATCCCGCTGGTGTGGAGAGACGGTAAGGCAACTCGAACTGGTAGCCGTAGACCATGTCAACCGCCGCCACACGCCACATGGGAATGGCTCGCGGCCGTAGAAAATCGAAGACCGGCGACGGCGGAAAAACTTCGCTTGGCCGGACGAATGGGATCACGGCATAGCCGGCGGTGAAAAGGTCCGTGATAACCAACAGAACCATCATGCCGGTGAATGCGCGAAGGTTAATGCGGCGCGCCGCCGCGAGCACGAAAACAACCATGCACAGCAAGAGCAGCAGCAGATTCAAGCGTACCGGGATCGCCGTGTGCCCGGCCCGGCGCAGCGCGATGAGACCAACAGCAGTTACTCCGGCGAGCGTCCACAGCGTGGAGCTGAGGCCGCGCGACGCGGCTTGTGAGCATGCACAACGCGACTCGATGGCGGTAATTCCGAACCCCGCGAGCACCGCGAGCGCAAAATCGGCAGCTACCAGAAGTCGCCAGTTCGGCAACCCCGAGAGCACCGGGATGTGATTCGTGAACCAAAAGGCCGGCTGCCACCCGTAAGCCGTTTCCATACACAAGACGGCCACGCCGGCGAAGAACAGTACGTCTCGCCGGTTTTTCCAAAGCGCCGCAAACGGGAGCAGCGCCGCGGCGCAGGCGCCAATGTAGCTGGCGCCCTCCGGTATCCAGACACCATCGATATTGGGATGGTGCAAAAGATCGCGTGAAAGAAACCCAAGGATCTGGGCGGACCGGAGCGATCCCCAATGAGTGGATAAGGAACGGCTGAGAAGGCCCAGCCACTCCAGGGTGGGCACTAGTTGCACCGCCGCCAGCCCAAAGCTGAGCGCCCCAGCCGCCGCGAAGGCCAGCGCGTACACTACGGCTGCTCTCTCTAACGGGAACAAACGGTAAACGGCATACAGAACGGCCACCGCGATCACCTGAAATGCGACTTCCGGGTGGCCGCCCAGCACTGGAAGCGCGAACGCTACCGCTCCCAGGGCCACCCTGGCGAGCGATGGACGGGAGCGCAGAACATCGACCGCCAGAAACATAAGCGGCAGCCACATCGCGGAATCCAGTTGCGGTCTGCCCTGGAATGCAAGAACCCAACCGCTGCAGGCAAAGACGAACCCTGAAACCAGGGAAGCCACGGGGGACGCGCGCAAGCGTCGCAAGAAGATGGCCGTGGCCCCAGCGATGATGACGCTACGTACGATGAAGAGCAACGACCAAGCGGCGGGGATCGAAAGCAGTGAGTAAAACCAGTGCAATGGGAAGAACAGCGCCGACATGGGCATCGCCTGAAATGGCGTACCCATAAAGGCCTGGAAGTTCCAGAGCGGAACATGCCCGGGGCGGAGAGCCGCGTTCATTGTCCGCCACGGATAAATCTGGGTGACCAGATCTCCTAGCTGCGAGTGCTGCATCCCGGGGCAGCAAGCCGCCGTGGCGGGCGTACCTTCCCATGGTGGAAAAGAGAGCACCACATCTGCCGGAAACGGCACATAGCCGGCGAGGACCGGGAGGTACAGCGAGCCGGCCAGAACCGCAAGGACGAGCAGACCGGCTCGAAAATGCAGGGCGGCAGGCGTCCCGCTGCGATTCTCTGGTTCCATCAGTGATGTACGCACGGTATCACGAATCCGCACTCCGGCTCGGAACTCGAAACCAGTGCGTTCATTGACCGCGAACTGCTTAAACCGGCCGATATTCCAATTCGCCCGAAGATCGGTCATTTGCGGCTGCCAGCCGTGTGATAGCCTGCGACACAGACTATGGTGCCAACACGATTGCGGAACAGCCGGCGCGTCATCGGGTTAGGGCTTTTGACGGTGGCGCTGGCGCGGGCCGCCGAGCCGGTGCGGCTTTCGCCGCGGCCGCAGAGGTTCCGCACGTTTTATGCGCCGGACGATCCCCGTGTGCCGGCGCAACTCCGATCGTCGCCGGATGTAGCTACGGCTTCCGACGGAATCGTCTGGCGCGGCACGGCGCAGGGCCTGTGGCGAGGCCACGACGAATACTTCGCCGGCAAACGCTATCTGCCCGACGACGACGTGCAGCATGTTTTGGCGGATACCTCTGCGGGCATGTGGGTCCGGACGAAGACCGGCGTATCGCACATCGAACTACGGCCCATGACGATGGCCGCCAAAGCGGCACTGTTCGAGGCCCGCATCCATCAGCGCCACGACCGGCACGGCCTGGTGTCGCGGTCCATTCTGCGCGTGCCGGGAGACGTCACGACGAATCAGATGCGCGATGACGATAATGACGGGCTCTGGACGTCAATGTACGCCGCGGCCGAAGTCTTTCGCTACGCCGTCACGAAATCTCCCGAGGCGCTGGCTTACGCCAAGAGGTCCACCGGAGCGGTGCTGTTTTTGGAGCAGGTAACCGGCAGCACCGGCTTTCCGGCGCGCTCGTACATTCGCAAGGGAGAGCCGATGCCGCACGACGGCCAATGGCACTGGACGCCGGACGGCGCGTATTACTGGAAGGGTGATACCAGCTCGGATGAGATCGTGGGGCATTTCTTCCTCTATGGTGTGGCTTGGGACTTGCTGCCCGATGCGGCGCTGAAGCAACGGATCGCGGAAACCGCGAGCCGGATCATGAATCACATTATCGACCACGGTTACTATCTGATCGATGTGACCGGCAAGCCGACGCGGTGGGGGCGCTGGTCGCCGGATTACTTCCGACAGGAGCCGGGCGACAGTGCTTTGAATGCCCTGGAGCTGCTGAGCTTCCTAAAAACGGCGGCGCATCTGACGGGCAATCCGCGGTACGAGCGCGCGTACCGCAGAGTAGCGTTCGATCTGGGCTACGCGCGCCTCACGACGCGTTACCTGGAACTGCGCCAGGAGATCAACTACTCCGATGAGGAACTGGCCCTGCTGGCGTTCTATGGCCTCTTGCGCTACGAAACGGACCGGGAATTGTTGCGCGATTACCGCGCCGCGTTGGATGCCTGGTGGGAGAACATCGCCCGCGAGAAGAATCCGCTGTGGAGCATTATCTACGCCAGCGGGCAACCGCATGCGGCGGTGGACCTGGCTGGCGCCGTCGAGCGGCTTTATCGCATGCCCGTCGATACCGTCGATTGGACGGTGAAGAATTCCAATCGCACGGACATAGCGTTCGCGCCGGCCAAGGACCGATTCGGGCATCCACAGGCGAAGCGATTGCTGCCCCCCGACGAACTGCCGGTGCGGAAGTGGAACTCCAATCCGTTCGATGTCGATGGCGGCGACGGCGGCCGCAGCGAAGACGATGGCACGGCTTTCCTGCTGCCGTACTGGATGGGCCGCTACCGGGGGCTGCTGGTGCGCGAGTGAGGATTTATTCGACCCGCAGCGCCACCATGGGGTCGATACGCGAAGCCCGGCGCGCGGGAAGATAGCCGGCCAAACCGGCCACGGCCAGCATCACCAGGGTGGCCGCCACGAACGTGGACGGGTCGGCAAAGGTCACGCCGAACAGCAGGCTGCTCAAGGCGTGTGCCGCGATGGCGGAGGCCAGGGCGCCGATGACGATCCCGATGGCGGCAAGTCCCAGGGTGCCGGTCACGATCTGGCGTTGTACACGCGTACCCTGGGCTCCCAGAGCCATGCGAATGCCGATCTCCGCCGTGCGGCGCGTGACGGAATACGACACGACGCCATAGATCCCGAGCGAGACCAACACCAGGGCGAACGCGGCAAAGCCCGTCAGCAACAATACCACGAAGCGGCGGGGCGAGAGCGCGCGGTCCACCAGCCGCGTGAGCGGACGCATGCTGGCCCGGGGCAGAGCCGGAATCAAGGGGCGCAGGGCCGCCTCCACACGTTGGGACATGACCGGCAGCGGCAGGGTGGAACGCACCACCAGATCGACCGAGCCCCAATCCTGGCACTGGCGGATGGGCATGTACATCTCGGAGCCGGAACTCTGTTCCAGGGCCACGTGACGCACGTCCCCGACGACGCCCACGACTTGGCGGTCGCCATTGACGCAATCGCCGACGATGGACTTGCCGATGGGGTCCTGGCCCGGCCAGAGGCGGCGCGCCAGAGTCTCGTTGATCATCATGACCGGGACGGCGCCCGTGATGGTGTCCCGTTCGGTGAAATCACGGCCCTTTTTCAGGGTCATGCCCATGGCTTGCAGATAGCCGTCGCTGACCACGCGCACGAAGGCGGTCGGATAGTCCGCATCTTTGTAAACCTGGCCCTTGGCTCCGGCGCCCCAACTGCGATTGTGGCCCAGAGGTAGAACATCGGTCAGGCCGGCGGATTGCACGCCCGGGATGGCCCTGACCGTGTGTAATATTTCGTCGAAGTAGGCGTTCTGCTGGGCCTGAGTCTTGTACTGCGGGTCGGGATCCACGCGCCATGCCGCCGCACTTTCGGGACGAAAACCGGGATCCACCTCCAGCACCCGCAGCAGGCTGCGCGTCAACAGCCCCGCGCCGACCAGGAGCACGCAGGCGAAGGCGATCTCGGAGACGACCAGCGCGGCGCGCGCCCAAGCATGGCCCTTGCCTTCATCCGATCCGCGCTGGCCCAGCGCGAAACCCGGCGCGACGAGGGTCGCGTACAGGGTGGGCGCGACGCTCAGCACGACACCCGTAACCAGGGCCGCGAGTATGGTGAATCCGAGCACCACGGGGTTTACATTCACAGTGGTCAGCAGCGGAATGTTGAAAGCATCCAAATGCGCGACCGCGCGGGCGGCCAGAATCGCCAGTGCGAAGCCGAACAGGGAGCCGGCGCCGGTCAGCACCAGGCTTTCGGTCAGCAGTTGACGGATGAGCCGTTTTCTGGGCGCGCCGAGCGCCATGCGAATGGCGACTTCCTTCCGCCGCGCGGCCGCGCGCGCCAGCAGGAGATTGGAGAGGTTGGCGCAGACGATCAGCATCATGACCGCGACGGCGCACACCAGGACCATGAGGGCCGGCCTGGTTCGCCCGCTCACATGTTCGCGGAGGAAGGTGAGCTTCGGGTCGAGGCTATTGCTGTGCGGATTCTCGCGCGTGATCTGGGCGCCGAGCACGTCGGCCTCGGCCTGAGCCGGTCCGATGGCCGCGCCGTGCTTGAGCCGTCCCACGACCGCCAGGGTGTTGCCCCAGCGATCAGTTTCCCGGGTCAACGGAAAGGGAGCGAACAGGTCGATGTGCGTGCCGGGAGCGAATATGGCGGCGAAATCGAAGGAAGCCGGCAAGACCCCCACGACCGTGGTATCCGCATTGTCCAGCCGGATGGTCCGGCCGACGATGGACGGATCCGATCCGAAGCGCCGCACCCACAGCCCATGGCTGAGCATCACCACGTGCGGACCGTTCCACTTGCATTCGTCCGCGGTGAACTGCCGGCCGAGCTGCGGCTGGACGCCCAGCAGGGGGAAGAAGTTCTGCGAGACCGGCACGCTGCTCAATCGCTCCGGCTCGCCGTCGCCGGTCAGTTTGCTGTCGCCGACGCCGTAGAACGCGAAGTATCCGGCGATGTCCGCGAACGTGCGGTTGCGTTGACGGAAGTCCAGGAACCGGCCCACCTGCAAAGTGGCGCCCGACAGATCGCCGTCGATCCGGGTGCGATTGGCGATCCAGACCAGGGTGCCGGGATCCTTGAATGGCAGGGGCTTCACCAATAGCGCGTCCAGCACGCTGAACACGGTGGAACTCGCCCCGATGCCGAGGGCGATGATCAGCATCGCGAAGATCGCGAAGCCGGCATCCCGCCGCAACGTGCGCAATGTGTAGCGCAGGTCGTGAAGCGTGCTTTCCATTGGCGGCAGCCCCCGTGCGTCGCGCTGTTCTTCTCCGGTTCTGAGTAACCCGCCCATTTCAATCACCTTGGCGTAAGCGCTCTTCTCCCATGCGTGGCATCGCCACACGAGTATTGGACGAACCGGCGGTCCTACGGTTAGGGCGCTGCCCGGCGGGAAGTGGTAAGATGCGTAGCTCAACCGAGAATCGAGGAGAGAAGTCATTGTCATTCCGAATCGCCGTGCTGCTGGGAGTGTTGGCCGCAACACCCGCGGCCTGGAGCGCGACCGCCGTGGCGCCGGCGGACCTGGCCGAAGGCCGCGCCATCTTCAAGCAGCTTATCGAGATCAACACCACGGATTCGGTGGGCAGTGTCACCGCCGCGTCCCAGGCCATGGCCGATCGCTTCCGCGCGGCCGGCTTTCCAGCCGCGGACGTGGAGGTGATCGGTCCCAACGACCGCAAGAAGAACCTGTTGCTGCGCTATCGCAGCAGCGCGTCGGGCAAGAAACCGATTCTCATCGTGGCGCACCTGGACGTGGTGGAGGCGCGACGCTCGGACTGGACCACCGATCCGTTTCAATTCGTGGAGAAGGACGGATACTATTACGGCCGCGGCACGCAGGACATGAAGGAGGACGACGCCATCCTGGTGGCGGACCTGATCCGGTTGCGGCGCGAGGGCTTTCGGCCCGGCCGCGACATCCTGCTGGCGCTTACCGCCGATGAAGAAGGCGGCGGATCGAACGGGGTCGCCTGGCTGCTCGAACACAAGCCGGAGATGAAGCAGGTGGCGTTTGCCATCAATCCGGACGGCGGCGGCATCGACATGGAGCATGGGCGGCCGGTATCCATCGACGTCGAGGCTACCGAGAAGCTCTATGCGGATTACGACCTTACTGCCACCAACCGCGGTGGGCACAGTTCCCTGCCGCGTCCGGACAATGCGATTTACGAGTTGGCCGCCGCCCTGGGAAAGCTGGCGCACTACCAGTTCCCGTTCGAATTGAATTCCGTAACGCGCGCGTACTTCGGCAAGCTGGCGGACGTGGAGAGAGGCTCCACGGCGGACGATCTGCGCGCGATCGTGAAGGATCCGCCGGACCCGGCGGCTGTCGCGCGGCTGAGCCAGACGCCGGCTTTCAATTCCAACTTCCGCACCACTTGCGTGGCCACCCGCCTCCAGGCAGGCCACGCGTACAACGCGCTGCCGCAGGCCGCGGTGGCCAGCGTGAACTGCCGGATCCTGCCGGGCCATTCGCCCGAGGAAGTACGCCGCCAACTGGCGGAAGTCTTCGGCGATCCCAAACTGGAAGTCAAGCTGCTGGGCGGCGTGGGGCACGGCAATCATGGCGAGCGCAAAGCGTTGCCGCCGCCACCGCCGATCCCGGAAGTCTTCACCCCGCTCACCCGAATCGCCCAGAGCATCTGGCCGGGAGTGCCGGTGCTGCCGGAGATGGAGAACGGGGCGTCGGACAACGTGTATCTCTTCGCCGCCGGTATCCCCGCGTACGGGTTTTCCGGCATCGCGCTCGACCGGGATGACGTGAGGGCGCACGGCCGCGACGAACGGCTGCCGGTGGATTCGTTCGCTAAGGGCCTGGCCTTCTTTTACGATTTTCTGCGCGCGCTGGGGAGCGAATAGCGGCGGCAGGCGGACTCTCAGCCCGCCAGTTGCATCAGATTCCGCCCGCAGATCGTGCTGGCCTCCAGCTTGTCTCCGCGCGGACCGGTCCAGTGAGTCTCCAGACTGATCCATCCCCGATAGCCGTCGGTATGCAGCCTGCCGACCTGGCCGCGCCAGTCGATACCGCCTTCGCCCACGGCGCACCACCGCGGACGATGGCCTTCGACGAAACAGTCCTTGGCATGCACGTGCGCGATGCGCGCGGGGGGCAGGCAGCTGTAACCTTCCGGGAAAGGATTCTCGCCCGACACCAAAGCGTTTGCCGGATCCCAGACCACTTGCAGATTAGGATGCGCCACGGCGGCCAGCAAACGCGCGGTCTCCGCGCCGGTGGCGATGTTGCAGGCGTGCTCGTTTTCGAGTCCAATGATGCGCCCTTGCGGCGCGGCGTCACGGGCCAACTGGTCCAGCGCGCGAGCGATGGGCTCAAAGCACGTCTCGGGCGCCGTCGTGCGCCAATACGAGAACACGCGTATGATACGCGCGCCGGTACGTTCGGCGATGGCGAAAGCACGCGTGGCCAGGCGCGGCTGATCGGCGAAGGTATGGGCGGAGGCGAAGACATCCTGCTGAAACCGGGCATCCACGGGTGGCGCGTCCGGCAGCACGCACTTGAGCAGGGGTGAGGCGATCGAAATCACGGCCAGTCCATAGCGCGCCAGGATGTCACAGGCGCCGTCGATCTCGGCGTCGGTCAGGTCCATGATGTTTTTGCCGAACAGCATACGTAGTTCGGCGCCGCGCATGCCGATTTCGCGCATGATGCGGGCGGCGGTTTCGATATCCGGCGAGAACTCGTCAGTGATGGCAGCGATGGGGAAAGGCATGGTTCAGCTCCGCATGCGCAAAAGCAAGTAGGCGCCAGTGAGCCAGAACAGGGCATCCGGCGACCAGGCGGCGACAGCCGGCGGCAGTTGGTTGACGTCGCCGATCTTCTCAAAGAGCAGCGAAGTGCCCCAATAGGCGATGGCGATGACGATACTCACGCCGATTCCCGCCATGGCGCCGCGGTTGCCCACCAGGAAGCCGAACGGGATCGAGATCATGGCCATGATCAGCGCAAATAACGGCACCGAGAACTTGCGGTAGAACTGCACCCGCAGCTTGACCGTGTTGAAACCGCTCTGTTGCAGGTCGCGGATGTAACTGTCGAGCTCCTGGAAATTCATCTGGGAGTCTTGCTTGACTTCCTTCAGGAAGTAGCTGGGCGGTTCGTTCAACTCGGAGAAAGTCTGCACCTGGAAAGGTGTCATGGGAATGCTCTGGTCGCCGCGAAACTCGCGCTGCCAGCCGTTCTCGAAGACCCAGGTATGCAAGGAGGGCTGCCAGTGGGCGCGTTCGGCGGAGATCTGCCGCACCAACTGAAACGTGTTGGGCTGTATCTCGTAGACGATAACTCCGCCCATGACGTTCTCGGTCTGATCGAAGAACTTATAGTAATAGATGCGCGAACCCCGGCCGAATATCCACTTACGCTCGGGACTGAGATAAGTCTGCACGGCGCGCCCTTTGATCTCGTTGCGCAGAGCGTCCTGCCGGCGATTGGCTTCCGGCACATAGTAGTGATCGAAGGCGAACAGGCCGCCGCTCAGGAAGAGGCTGATCACCAGCACCGGAATCGATAGCCGGTGCAGGCTGATGCCGCAAGCTTTGAAAGCGGTCACTTCATTGTGCTTGGTCAGCACGCCGAAGGTCACCAGCACGCCGACGAGCACGCTGATGGGCAGCGTGTCGTAGATCAGGCGAGGCGTCAGAAAGAAAAGGTAAGCGAAGACCTTCCCCAGGGAGATATTGTTACTGACGATGTCGCCCAATAACTCGAAGAAGTTATAAACCTGCGTCATCAAAACGAAGCTGGCCAGGACCAGCACGAAATAGAAGAGGAAATTGGACAGGACGTAGGTGTCCAGGATCTGGGGCAGGAGGGGTAAATTGAATCCGCGCCCGCCCGCGACGGCGGGACGCTCGGGCACGAAGCGGGCGCGCAAGCGGGTGATCATCCCCTGAAAGGCGTCCTTCACGGAGCCGACGAAGTCGCCGCTGCCCGGCTTTTCCATGCGCACCACGAGAATCAGCCCGGCCACCAGAAAGAGCAGGTTGGGCAACCACAGCGCGACCGGCACGGGCAGTGCCCGCTGGCGCGCCAGGCGCACAAGAGAAATAAAGGCCAGCCAGTAGCAGAAGAAGGCCAGGAAGACGGCGGTGACATAGCCCCCGGACTTGCCGCCCTTGCGGGAGGATACGCCCAACGGAATTCCCACCAGCGCCAGTACCAGGCAGGCGATGGGTAGCGCCAGGCGGCGGTGCAATTCGATAGAGGCCTCGACCGAATCCGGGCCACGCGCCGCGTACCGGCTCAACTCGCGCGTATTCATCTCGCTGAAAGGCTTGCGCACGACCTGCTCTGGAGGCGCCGCATACAGCGCTTGCGCCACGTTGGGAGAGAAACTGTCGTAGCCTTTCAGGTCCTTGCCCATTTCGTGATTGGCGGCGTTGTGCAGGTAGAGCTGGAGGCGGTTATGCGCCGGATCGGGAACGGCGATCGCGCTCTGCGCAACGGTGATCAGGGGGCCCTCGGCCTTATCGCGCATGCCGCTGGTCCGCTGTTCCGGGGGGGTCAGGTCGGCGAGGAAGACATTGCGCCAGAGCACGACCGCGCCCGGTTTCACATCGCCCACGTACAGGATGGTGTTGGGGAACTGTTCGTCGAAAACGCGCGGCTGGATGTCGGCGCTGACCTGAGAAGCCGAGATCTTGTCGAGCAGGTCCTTGCTGATGCGCACGGAGAGCGGCATCAGGCGCAGCGTCATGGCGCCGGAAACCACCATGGCGATCAGTGCGAAGACCATCACCGGCGGGACTACGCGGCGGCTGGAAACGCCGGCCGCGCGCATGGCGGTGATCTCGCCATCGGTGGCCATGCGTCCCAATCCCACCAGGATGCCGACCAGCGTGCCGAACGGGATGGTGAGCGGCAGTAAGGGCGGGAGCGAAAGCGCGAACAGGTAGAGGATCGTCTCTGGCCGCGGGGAACTGCGCACCAGGACTTCGAAGAGCTTGCCGACCGATTGGAGGAAGATGATGGCGGTGGCCAGTCCCATGCCCAGCAGCGCGCTGGAGAGGATCTCGCGGAAAGTGTAGCGGTCCAGGATGCGCATAGGGTCAGGGGTGGGCGGCGGCAGACGTGTCCATGGGAGGCGGCGGGACGATGGGCAGCTTGGGAAGTTCCTCCGCCGCGGGACGCAATTCGAGGTCGTCGATCAGCACCGAGGGCGCGATGATGGAAGTTTCCGCTACGTAACTGGCGGCGCCGATCACGGCGAAAGGCAAGCCGTTATTCAGGTAATCGAAAACGTTGCTGTCGTCGCCGGCGGCCAGGATATCCTTCATTGACCGGGCGTCCACCCCACGGAATTGCAGGCCGCGGACCAACTCTTCGCGGCCGTCCGGGTAGACCTTGTAGGCCAACACGGGCGCGCTCACGGCATGGCCGCGCTCCTCGGAATTGGCCAAGATGCGGCGTATTTCCTGGAAAGATGCCGACGAGGGGAAATCCATCTTGCGCACGATTACGCCGTAGGGCTTGCCGCGCTGCTTGCAGAGGTCCATCAGCTTGCGCTTCAAATCCGCGGCGGGCGTGGTATCCGTACTGCGCACGAACAGGTTGCTGATGGCGGCGGCGTTAGCGCCATAACTGCCGGGCAGCCTGGCGCGGCCATTGGAACCCGCATAACCGGTGACCGGCTGGCGGGTGAGCAGAAAGTTCTTGAGGACGCCTTTCTCCACCAACGTCAAAGGAGGCGGGACCACGCCTTCGCGATCCACGTCGTAACTGCCGAACAGCGGCCGTCCGCGCCATTCCTTTTGGGTGGGATCGTCCACCACGTCGAAACTGTCGGGCAGGATGCGTGCGCCCTGGCGTCCTTCCAGTTCGCTGGCCGGCACGAACCCGCTGCGTCCGGGCTCCATCACCGGGCGGCGCGGGAGCGCCAGATTGGGGGCCAGCACCTCGGCGAAGATCTGGGCGCCGGCCAGGCCCTCGAACAGCACGGGACCGTTGTAATCCTCGCCTTTGGGCGCGGCCGCCAGGGCCGCCAGGTTCGCGGCCAGGGCCGTGATCCCGCGCCGCAACTCCGGCTCGGCCGGCATGCGATCGAAGTCGAGCGACTGATAGACCTGCGCGTCGTGCAGCGTCATGCCGTCGGGCGCCTGGGACTCACCGCGCGCCAGCAGGAAGATCACATTATCCGGCAGGCGGACCTGGGTACCTTCGGAGTTGAGGTAGTAGTGGGTGGTCTGGGAAGCGCTCAGCTCCACGCCGGATGCCTTCACGGCCGGGTACGCCCGAAAGACGGCCGAGAGGGCCCGGACGCGGTTGGTCCAGGCGTCTTCATCGAGCTGGATATGGCGGATTTCCTCAATTCTGGTTAGCGGCCCGGCTTTGGAGAAATCGTCGGACGCATCGCCGGCCGTTACGTTCTTGAGCGCCGCACGCTTGCGCGCGATGGCCTCCACAGCGGACTTGTAGGCGCTGTCCGTGGCCAGCCACAGGTAGCGGCGCATCACCCGGTAGGAGTCATCCAACGGGAAGCGCTCGATGTCGTAGCGAGTGCCAAAGTGATGGCTGCTGGCCACGTAATCGGTGTTGTCGAATTTGTAGCTGCCCACGCGCACGTGTATTTCGGGTACGCGGAACCGATCGTGCCGCACGGAGAGCAAACCGCCCAGGCTGGCGGAAACTTCGAAGCTGCTGAGATCCTCGATGGCGTACTCGACGAAGTACGGCGGTTCTAGATCGAGCACGTGCAACTCCCGCGCGCGGGCCAGCTCGTCGTGCATGGCGCGCAGGATCGGATCGCCGGACGACTGTGCCGCCGCGGCTCCGGCTAACGCCAATGCCCAACCGGCGAGCTGCCAGGCCTTAGGATGCCCGTGTCTCATGGGGTCCCCGTGGGGAAGGGCAGGATCGGCGGCCGGTCCTGCGACTTGTTCTTCTTTTCGATCTCGATCTCGGAGACCAGTATGGCCGGCGATACGGCCGAGACGGGCACACTGCCGGATTCGGCTCCGCAGTAGCCGTTGAAGACTTCGGGCTTGTCGGAGGTCGCCAGGATCTTGCCGAAACTGGCCAGGGGCGTGCCAACGATATCGGCGCCCCGGATCATCTCGTCCGGCCGGCCATCCGCATACACGCGGTAGACCACGATGGGGACCACTTTGAATGCCTGCACGCCCAGCCGCGAGGTGTTGGTGACGCCGCTGGTGACGTCCTGGAAGTACAGTCCGTAAGGCTTGTTCTGGCGCTTGATCTCGTCGATCAGCATGGCGCGCAGACGCGCCTCGGGAACCGTGCGCGAGGATTCCACAATCAGGTTGGACTGGCGCGCGACTACTTCGAAACCGGGCTGGCGGCGGCCGTGTCCGTTGGAATGATCGAATCCGGCGATGGGCGAGCGGGACATCAGGAAGGCTTTCAGCACGCCGTTCTGGACCACCGTCACCGGGCGCGCGGGAATGCCTTCGTCGTCGAACGAGTACCAGCCGTTCAGTTCGATGTTACCGATCTTCTTGCGGGTGGGGTCGAAGACCACGGAAAGAAAGTCGGGGAGCACCGGCGAGCCGATACTCTTGGTGAAGGTCTGTCCCTCGCTTTCGTCCTTCTGGCGATGCCCCTCCACCCGATGTCCGAAGATTTCGTGAAAGAAGACCGCCGCCGCGCGGCCGGAAAAGATGGCCGGCCCGGCATAGGGCTCCGCCTCGGGCGCCAGCAACAGTGACTCCAGGTCCTTGGACACATGATCGATGGCCGCCACGATGACCTCGTCGCGCGGCAGGCCGCCGGGATCGGTGGCTTCGAAAGTCTGGCTGGTGGCCAGGTCGGCGCCGTCCATGGCCTTGGTTTGGGCGCTGACGATCACCCGCGCGAATCCGCGTCCATGGCGCAGGCGGGTCCCCTCGCTGCTGACGAAATACTTAGTCTCGTCCTGGAACAACACCGTCACGTTGGACGTCAGGATGGTGGGATAATCGGCAAACTTCAGAGACAGTTGGCGAACGCGCGCAGCCCATTGTTCGGTGGGGAAATGCGGATGCGAGACCGGCTCGATGCGCACGGCGGGCTCCTCGCTGGAGAAGTCGGCGGAGGCATCCTGCTCCGCGACTTTCACTTCGGCGTTGGTGCGGATCTTGATGAGACGCTCGGCGGCCAGCCGGTAGGCGCGATCCGTTTCGAGCCAGATGCGGTTTCGGACGGAGGCGGGCTGGTCTTCGAAGGTGAGCGCCGCGCCGGAGGTGAACTGCGCCCGCTCGCCGCGTACGCGATGGTAATTGTCGAGCTTCGGCGAGCCTACGCGGATGCAGACATCCAGCCGGCGGGTAGTGGCCTGGCCGTTATTGGTGAGGGCGCCCAGAGTCGCGGAGACGCCGTAATACCGCTCCTCGTCAACCTCGTAGGAGAGGAAGTAGGGCGCGGGATCGGCCTTGGCTTTGAGCGTGGAAAAATTGCGATTCAGCTCCTCGCTCATGGTGTCGAGGAGCACGGAAGATTGGGCCGAAGCGGCGGCCGCACAGCAGAGAAGTACGACCCCAGGTGCAAGGCTTCCCACGAGAAGCTCAGGATAGCATGCGGTGAGGGCTAGCTCCGGACGTAGCCGTGCAAGGCGGTGCGCTTTCCGCCGGCGCGGTGGGCCTCGTCGGAGAGCGCGTGGACGCCGCTGGCATCGATCCAGCGATTGTAGAAGTTGAACAGCGCGCAAACGGTGATCGCGAGGTAGATGGCATCGTCGTTCCAGCCCACGGCATAGAGCGGCTGCATGTCCGCGCGCGTGATCTGGGGGGAGTTGCGGTTCACCTTGCCGACAAAGCGGAACAGCGCCTTGTGCTTGTAATCCAACCGGGAACTTTCCAGGTCGCGCAGGACGCCCCCCACCAAATCCTCGTCGCCCAGCAACTCAGCCGCGACCGCGGCATGCGACTTCAGTCAAAACGGACAATGATTCTGGTAGGACGTGTAGGCCGCGATCAACTCGCGTATGCCCGGGCTGAAGGCTCCCGGTCCCCTGAGGATCTCCTGCGTGAAGCGTGCCAGGTGCTGGGTGGCCTGCGGCAGATAGGCGAACATGTGCCAGATCTGGGGATATTCCGCGCCGCCGGCCTGCATGGTGCGGATGGCGTCGGCGTACGGTCCCGGTTGCGGGTGGTGTTCCACGCCGGGCAGGAACATCGGATTCATTTGCGGCTGGCGGCTTTCCAAGGCTCTCGAATTATCACATGGTCCAATGCCCGGGTCAATAATCCTGACGCACTAGACGAAAGACTGCAACTCCTCACATTACTCAGAACCACGGATCGACTCACGGCCCAGAGCCTGGGCATAGGTTGCGCGGGTGGATTGCAACTCGTCCAGGATGGCAGTGGGCTGAGACTTGCGGTCGAAGTGGTGAATGTAGCCCCGGCCGTGATCGCAGCAGGCCATGGTCAGGTAGGCGGCGACCATGCCCCCGGTGACCAGGGGGTGCAAGGCCGCCACCGGGAATAGGTACTTCTTGGACTTCAAGAACGACTCAAACACGCCCCGCACGGCGCCGCTACGGGGGATCGATCCCGGCACCTGGGCGATCTCGAAGCAGCGGAAGGAAAGATCCGGATGCCACCGGCTGTAACGCACCAGCGATTCGGCGACCTGCTTGGGTGTGGTAATACCCTGATCGGCGAACCAACTGCGGTGCGTCGCGTGGGGATAGTAGGTATTGATCACACCGCGGGCGAAGTCCGCGCAGTTGTGGAAGAGCAGATTGAAGTGACTCCGATTGGCGCCGGAGTTCAGTTTTTGGATCAGAATTTCGTCCTGCGTTGCGGTTGTGCCGATCTCGAAGGTATATATGGTGCGGTCGTAAGCGGCGCCGACCAGTTGAGTCCATTCGCCGGCGGGTGCGCTGCCATCCGGGGCGTCGGGTGCCACCGCCTCCAGATGCGTCCGGCGATAGTGGTCGCGAAGGCTGGCCACCATTTCGGCGTTGGCAAAAAGGGGAGCCTGTTCGGGCTGGTCCACGGCATACAAGTAGGGTATTGACGGAATTGCAATCCAATCATATCCGCCGATGCGATGGTAGCGGCTGATTACCACGCCCGGCTCTCCGGATTCGCAATGCCGCAGATGGGTGGGAGAGTCCGCGCAGACCTGGGAAAGGTAGACGGCTGCATGGCCGGTTGGGTTCATGTGCCCGAAGGCGCCGAAAGGCTCCTCCAGAAATAGGGCGGCCGCGGCGCGCAGCGGGGCGGATGGGCTGAAGAGTAGAACCAGCAGTACCGCGAGGGCGTTTTGCTTAGCCATCACATAGATGGCGACGGGGCCGGCATGAAAATCGTTACGGCCCGATGGCTATCGGCAGCGCCCTTAATCGAGGCGGTGTATATTCTCATGTGCCAGGCAGAATCTTTTCTAATAAAATGGCGCACGGGTTTTATATATTTTCCTTGACCGCAACGTACCCGGCGTGCTATACCTAGCCCCAAGATGCACGAGGAGGATGCCGTATTTGTGTCTCTGAACGCCCCGTTGCGCCAAGGCGAAACATTGATTTCCAGGCGGGCCTTTCCCATGCTGGCGGCAATGACACTGTCGCTGCTCGTGTTTCCCGCGGCGCAAGCCGGCAACCCGGCGCTCATTAAGATCAATACGAATTCGGCCACGCCGCTGGCCCCCGGATTCAGCGGTTTCAATGCCGCGCAACCAAAGAACGGGGTAGAATACTACGACCCTAAATTCCTGGCAGCCGTAGCTCCTTTGAAACCCGGCTGGGTGAGATATCCCGGCGGCACGGTGTCGATGGCGTTCGACTGGAATCCCGCCAATCCATACGGCGGGCATATCAACATCGACTGGATGAATTCGCTGATCACCGGCAACCCGCCCGCCGTAACCGGACAGCCGGCGAGTATCCTGGCACTCTCGCAGCAACTGACGCAGACCAAGGGCGGCGTTTCTCTCTCGGATTTCGCTGATTTCGTGCACGCTCTGGGCGCATCGGCAATTATTTGTTTCAATGTCTTTACCGACAATAACCCGGATAGCGCCACGCAGATGGCGCTGGCGGCGCAAAGTCTGGGGCTGAATGTCCTCGCGTGGGAGTTGGGAAACGAACCGTATCTTTACCCGGTTGTTTACCCGACGCCAGGATCCCCGCAACCCAATCCGGCCCTGTACGCTTCCGACGTCTACAGTCCGTACTATCTGGACCTGACCGCGGGTGCACCGTCGGCTACGGTGGCGCTGGCGTACGCCGGTTTGTATACCGGTGCATCGGTTCCCACCTCTAATTGGGATCCCGGGCTGGCCGCTTATACGCCGCATTATTGGAACGCCGCGACCACCCACATTTATCCGGTGACACAGGTTCAATCCACGCAGAATCTCATGCTGGCTTTAAACGGCATACTGGCATATGGCAGCTCCGAATACATCACTTCTTATCTGGTGCCTTTCGTGGGCCCGGATACGCCGATTTATGTCACCGAGTTCAACGCCGGATTGCCGCCGAACACCAAGTTCTTAGGCTATTTGTACAATGGCATTTTCCTGGCGGAGTATGTCGCGCGCCTGTCAGCGGTTCCCAATGTAAAGGCGGTGGGCGTGCATGCGCTGTATACGGACAACGGCGACTATCACGGACTGGTGCAATCGGTTGACGATTACGAAGCGTATCTGTTGGGGCAATACGCGCTGAATAACGAGTTTTCGACGGACACGGCCACCGATCCCAACACGCCGTATCAGTTCTATATGTCGGCGCCGGGCGAGGCAATGGCAGTGGCCAACCAGGCGATCAACAGCAGCGCGGCCACCTGGCGGACCGTCGTGACCGGCGGCGCCACCGTGCCGATTTCCGGCTTTGATGGACAACCCATACCGGCCATCTTCGCGCAAGCCTACCAGGCGAATGACGGCAGCCACTATCTGCTGGTGTTCAACAAGTCCGGACAAGGGCAGAATGCCACCATCGTGCTGAACGGGGCGAAAGTCACCAGTCCTCTGAACTTGACATACGTTTGGGACTCGAGCCCAACCGCCATGAACACCGGAACCGTGCCCTATGCCGTGCGGATCCAGACGGGAACGTCCGCGAATCCGGTTTTCCTGCACGCCTACAGCGTCACCTGTATCCAGTGGTGATCGTGCGGACGCCCCTGTTACGATAGAAATCTGCGGATCGGGATTCACACTTCCATTGCGGGATCGCTTGAAAAAGCGGCTCTGAAAGCAGCAGAGCTGGGCGCCAATACCTTTCAGATTTTCTCGTCCAGCCCGCGCATGTGGCGCGCTTCCGTGCCTGACCGAGAGCAGATCCGGCGGCTCCGGCGGGCACGCGAACGGCTGGATCTATATCCCCTGGCGATTCACTGCAACTATCTGGTGAACCTGGCGTCGGCGGACGCCGTGATCCGATCGCGGTCAATCGCCGCATTCCGCAGCGAATTGGAGCGCGCGGCCGCCATCGGCGCCGAGTACCTGGTGGTGCATCCCGGCAGTTACCGGGGCCAGTCACCGGAAGAAGCCATCTCTGCCTTTGCCGAAGGTTTGCGGGATGCAGCTCGAGAAATCCGGCGCGACCGCGTAATCGTTCTCCTGGAGAATACTGTCGGCTGCGGCGCACAGATCGGCGGGCGGTTCGAACAACTGCGCGCGATCCGCGACCGCGCCTTGGAACTGACGGACCTGCCGGTGGGCTATTGTCTGGATACCTGCCATCTGTTGGCTGCGGGCTACGACGTAGCCAGCGAAGCCGGACTGCGCGCCATGGTGCGGGAGGCGGACCGCGCTTTGGGCCTTGCCAATGTGAGGCTCATGCACGCCAACGACTCCAAGGCGCCCCTGGGATCACGGCTTGACCGGCATGAGAACATTGGAAAAGGACACATCGGAAAGGCCGGATTTGCGCGCATTCTGGCTCACCCGAAGCTGCGGCCAAAGCCGTTCATCTTGGAAACGCCGGCGAAGCGCGCTGGCGATGACCGCCGCAATCTGGAAAACTTAAAAAAGCTATGCCCGAAAAGCCGTACGACCATAACCAAATCGAGCTGAAGTGGCACGCACGGTGGGAGCACGCCACCTTTTACCAGGCTGAAGAGAATTCCACGCGTCCCAAATACTACGTGCTGGAGATGCTGCCGTATCCGAGCGGGACGCTGCACATCGGCCACATCCGCAACTACGCGATCGGTGACGCGCTGGCGCGGTACAAATGGATGCGCGGCTTCAATGTGCTGCATCCCATGGGATGGGACGCCTTCGGACTGCCCGCGGAGAACGCCGCGATTGCCAACCAGCGCCACCCGCACGATTGGACCCGCCAGAATATCGCGGCCATGAAGAAGACGCACCGGCGCTTCGGCTTCAGCTACGACTGGGATCGGGAAGTCTCGACCTGCGAGCCGGAGTATTACCGCTGGAATCAATGGTTCTTCCTGAAAATGCTCGAGCGCGGCCTGGCGTATCGCAAAGAGGCGCTGGTGAACTGGTGCCCCAAGTGCTGCACCGTGCTGGCCAACGAGCAGGTGGTGAACGGCTGCTGCTGGCGGCACGAGGACACGCCAGTGGAACAGCGCGCGCTGGAACAATGGTTTTTGCGCATCACCAATTACGCCGACGAACTGTTGCGGGATATCGAGAGGCTGGAAGGCAACTGGCCGGAGCGCGTGCTGACGATGCAGCGCAACTGGATCGGACGGTCGGAAGGCACGGAAGCCGATTTCCGGCTGGAAGAAACCGGCGAAACGATTCGCGTCTTCACCACGCGCGTGGACACCATTTATGGCGCTACGTGTGTCATTCTGGCGCCCGAACATCCGCTGGTGGCGCAACTGGCCGACGCGGCGGGCCAGGCGCGCGCCAAGGCCATGGTGGACGCGCGCGCGGGGCAAGGTCCGGGGGATGTGGTGAAGGAGGGCTTTTTCACGGGACGCTATGCCACGAATCCTTACAGCGGCCAGCGCGTTCCGGTGTGGGTCGGCAACTTCGTGCTGATGACGTACGGCACCGGTGCCATCATGGCGGTGCCGGCGCACGACGAGCGCGACTTCGAGTTCTGCTCCAAGTACGGAATTCCGATCCGCCCCGTTATTCGTCCGGTGGATGGCGCATTGGCTGAAGCAGACAGCATGCAGATCGCGTTTACCGACGATGGCGTGGTGGAGAACTCCGGCGAGTGGTCCGGCCTGCCGAGCGCGGAGGCCCGCCGCCGGATGAACGCCAAAGCCGAGGCCGGAAGTTTCGGCAAGGGCGCGATCACGTTCCGCATCAAGGATTGGGGCATCTCGCGGCAGCGTTACTGGGGTACGCCGATTCCGGTGATCCATTGCCCGGGTTGCGGCGTGGTTGCGGTGCCGGAGAGCGATCTGCCGGTGATGCTGCCGCTCAACGTACGGTTCACCGGCCGTGGGCGCTCGCCGCTCGAAGAAGTGCCCGACTTCGTGAACGTCACCTGCCCGCAATGCGGCGGCCCGGCGCGCCGCGAAACCGACACGATGGACACATTCGTGGATTCGTCGTGGTATTTCTACCGTTACTGCGATCCGCAAAACGACCGCATGCCGTTCGACCCGGCGAAGATCGCTTACTGGTTCGAGATCGATCAATACATCGGCGGCGTGGAACACGCGATTCTGCACCTGATCTACTCGCGCTTCTTCACCAAGATGATGCGCGACATCGGACTGGTGAAGAACGATGAACCGGTGAAGCGGCTTTTCACGCAGGGGATGGTAATCGCCGAGGGCGCCAAGATGTCGAAGTCCAAGGGCAACGTGGTGGGCGCCGATTCGCTGGCCGACCGCTACGGCGCGGATACGTCGCGGCTGTTCATCCTGTTCGCGGGTCCGCCGGAGAAGGAAGTGGACTGGCGCGACGAACGGGCCGAAGGCATCTATCGCTTCCTGGGGCGGGTGTATCGCTTCGCCACCCGTAATCTGGAACGCGCCCGGGCCGCCTCCGCCGGCGGCGCGCCGGACGCCGATCGCAAAATCGTGCGCAAGCTGCATCAGACGATTCGCAAGGTAACCGAAGACTTCGAATCGCGCTGGCATTTCAATACCTCGATCTCCGGGATCATGGAGCTGGTCAACGATCTGTATGCCGAAGAGCCGCGCCTTTCGGGCGGTACGGTGGCGGAAGTGCTGGAGAAGCTCACGCTGCTGCTCGGTCCGTTCGCGCCTTACCTGGCGCAGGAGATCTGGGAGGAGATGGGACGGGAGGGCGCCGTGTTCCGGCAGCCGTGGCCGGCATTCGATCCCGAACTGGCCCAGGAAGACCTGGCCGAAATCGTGGTGCAAGTCAACGGAAAACTCCGCAGCCACATTTACGCGCCTTTCGGCACGGCGGAGGACGAACTGAAAGCCAGCGCGCTGCGGGATCCCAGGATCCACAGCCTGGTGGACGGCAAGCAGATCGTCAAGACGATCGTGGTTCGGGACAAGCTGGTCAACATCGTGGTCAGGGGATAGCGCGGCGGGGGCGCAGCGATTTTCTCTGACCAAGCTCCGACACGAACGCCGGCACGTCGAGCGCTTCGACTCCGGGCGCGATCCCGCGGCTGGGTGGCGCGGTCCGGGAGGCGCGATGTACCACGCTCATGCGCACGGCTCCGCGGCCATCCATCGCGCGGCGCAGCCCCGTCATGGGACGCGCCATCTCCGGCTTGACGGTCTTGGTGGCTTTGCACTCCACCATCCACAAGCCATTCTGACGAGGGAAAAGGAAGTCCACTTCCAGTCCCTGCTGATCGCGGAAATGATACAGTTCTTTGCGCTGTCCGCGGTTGAGCTGGCTCTTCACGATCTCGGCGGCGATGAAGCCTTCAAACAGAGGGCCGAGGAAGGGAGAGCGCTCCAACTCGGCCTGGGTGATGATGCCCAACAGGTAACAGGCGAGTCCGGAATCCCCGATGTAGACTTTGGGCGACTTGATGAGGCGTTTGCCGAAGTTCTCGAAATAGGGTGGAACCAGAATGATCTGCCCGGTGATTTCCAATATGTGCAGCCAGTCGGTGATGGTCGGCACGGAGACGCCCAGCGGCGCCGCCAGGTCGGTTCGGTTGAGGATCTGTCCATGACGGCTGGCCAGCAATGCCAGGAAGCGGCGGAATGTGCCCAGGTCGCGAATGTTGGTGACGCCGCGGACGTCCCGTTCCAGGTACGTCTGGATGTAAGAGCTGAACCATAGCCCGCGCGCACCGGGACGCGCCAACACTTCCGGAAAGCCGCCGTACAGCAGGCTGACGCGATTCGTTTCGGACAGGCTGAAGGGAAGCAACTGCAGGATGGCGGCGCGGCCCGCCATCGATTCGCTGACGCCTTGCATCAAGGGGGCTTCCTGGGATCCGGTGAACAGCCACTGACCCGTGGCGCGGGGCTTCTGGTCCACGCGCGTGCGAATGTACGCGAACAGCTCCGGCACGTTCTGAATCTCGTCGAACAAGACGGGCGGGCGCATCTCTTCGACCAGGGCGCGGGGATCGGCCCGCGCGCGGGCCTGCACGTCCGGATCTTCCAGGATGACGTACGCGGCGCGCGGAAACAGCCGGCGCAGCAAGGTGGTTTTGCCGGTGCGGCGCGGACCGGTGATCACCACCGCGGGAAAGCTGCGGGCGGCTTGCAGGACACCGGCCTGGAGAATGCGGGGCGTAAATCGCATATTTGAGAAGTTTAAACTGAAACTTTAAAATTCTCAATAGGGAAATGGTTCTATTTGCGGACGATGACTTCGCGCAGATGGTCGCGGGTGAGGAAAAACTTCACGGAATCGAACTTCTGAAACAGGCGCTCCAGGCTGCGGTTGTTGAATAGCTGCTGGGTGGGCAGCCGCTCGGTGTGATGGCTGACCTGCAGCGTGCGCAGATCCTGAATGCGGAAATCGTATCCGGGGACGGTCTCCTTCCGGTCGGCCGACTGGAAGAAGGCCAGCAGGTAACCCTGCGGTTTGAGCATGCGCCACAGACGTTCGGCGGTGGCCAACAGGAGCGGCGGTTCCATGTATTCGAGCACATCCCAGGCCAGTACGCCGTCGAACTGCTCGTCGGGATAGTCCATGCTCTGGCGCAGGAAAAAATCGATCCGTCCGGGGTTGGACTGGTCCGCCTGGTCCTGACCGAAAGTCTCCTGGAAAATGCGCAGGCAGTCTTCGGAATAAAACCGGTGTCCCAGGCTGGTGACGAAGTTGATGTTCTCCTGGTGGGCGCCGCCCAGATCCAGGATGGACAATCCCGTCTGGTCGCGGAACGAGGTGAAGAACTGCTCCAGGCCGCGGCTCTGACGCGTATCCGGCATTTTTCTCCCGCGGGTTCCGGGAACGAAGCGTGGCGGATTGTTTAGCGGGACCGGCGGGGCATTCTCCGCGGCGTCGCGGGTGCCGCGCAGAATACCCATCAGCCGTTCGAGCAAATCCCCTTCCTCATCGCCGCCGGCCTGTATGGTCTAGCGTTTCGCGTCCGGGGCACCGACGGCCGCCGCTACAGGAGCGGCAGGAGCAGCGGCGGCAGGCTGTGGCTGCGGGCGCGGCTGGCTCGGAGTGATCTTGGGCTCGGCTTTGACAATGTCGATGCTGCCCTTGAAGTAAGCGCCATCTTCGATGACGATGCGGGCGGTCTTGATATCGCCGACCAGTTTGGCGTCTTTCCGGATCTCGATCCGCTCACTGGCTTCGACGTTTCCTTGAATGGCCCCCAGGGCGACGACTTCGCGGGCCTTCACGCCGGCATGAACCTTACCGTTGGGTCCGATGGTGAGTTTGTGATCCATCAGTTCGATGGTTCCCTCGACATCGCCATCCACGTACAAATCTTCGCGGCTGAAGATCTGGCCTGCGATTTTCACCGCCTTGCCGATGCTGGCCGGCCCGCCGCGCGAGTCCGTTTCCATTCTCCCTACCGGCATGCTGGACAAAGTTGTAGCCTCCTTCTTGGTTTCGACGGGCGGCGCCGGTGGCGTCGGCCGCGGGATGTTCGTGCTATTGGGCCTGGGAAGTTCGTCCTCCCGGCGCTGCTTGTTCCAAACGCTCACGCGGGTGGGCCCCCTTTCTGAGGTATAAGTGCGATCATGCTGGTGCGACCTGCTTTAAAAAGATGGGCATGGCCGCAAGCGCCGCCAAACCCTCACCCGATTATAAACTGGTTTGGCGGGTGATGAGAAGTGCTGTGTGTGGGGCGCGCGCCGCCAGGATCGCGGGTCAGCCTAAGATTGCTATCCTCAAAGCATCTCTCCAATGAAGAAGCTGCTAGCACTGAACCGGGGCGAGATTGCTATCCGCATCCTGCGCGCCGCGAACGAACTTGGTATTCGCACCGTCGCCATCTACTCGCAGGAAGACCGGCTCGCCTTGCATCGTTTTAAGGCCGATGAGGCATACCTGATCGGGGAAGGCAAGGGTCCGGTGGAAGCCTATCTGGACGTGGAAGGCATCGTGGCCCTGGCGCGGGAGAAGGAGGTGGACGCCATCCATCCCGGCTACGGGTTCCTGTCGGAGAATCCCGCCTTGCCGCGTGCCTGCCAGGCGGCCGGTATTACGTTCATCGGACCCAGCGCCGAACTGCTGGAACTGCTGGGCGACAAACGCGCCGCCCGGGAACTGGCGCGGCGCGCCGGCATCCCCACGGTGCCCGGCACCGAGGAGCCCATCAGCGATCAAAAGCAGGCGGAGCGCGCCGCCCGGCACGTCGGCTTCCCGCTCATCATCAAGGCGGCCTTCGGCGGCGGCGGGCGCGGCATGCGCGTAGTGCGCAGCGCCGGCGAATTCGGCGAGCGGCTGATGGAAGCGCGGCGCGAAGCGGGGGCGGCTTTCGGAAATGACGCGGTGTTTCTGGAGCGCTACGTGGAGCGCGCGCGGCACGTCGAGGTGCAGATCCTGGGCGATCGCGCCGGCAACCTGGTGCATCTCTACGAGCGGGATTGCTCGGTGCAGCGGCGGCATCAGAAGGTGGTGGAAGTGGCGCCGGCAGTGGGCCTGGACGATTCGATACGGCAGGCACTGGCCGGGGCCGCCGTAAAACTGGCGCAGGCGGCCGGCTATTACAACGCCGGCACGGTCGAATTCCTGGTGGATGCCGACTCTGGCGCGTGGTACTTCATTGAGGTGAATCCCCGGATCCAAGTAGAGCATACGGTGACGGAAATGGTCACCGGCATGGACCTGGTACGCTGCCAGATTCAGGTGGCGCAGGGGCTGGAACTGTCCGGTCCGGAGATGCGGGTGCCGGCTCAGGACCAGATCCCGCTTTACGGATTCGCGCTGCAATGCCGGATCACGACGGAAGATCCGGTGAACCATTTCACGCCGGATTACGGGAAGATTCACACGTATCGCTCGCCCGCGGGATTCGGCATCCGGCTGGACGGCGGATCGGCATACAGCGGCGCGGTGATCACACCGTACTACGATTCGCTGCTGGTGAAGACTACGGCATGGGGCCGCGAGTTCCGCCACGCCTGCGAGCGCATGGACCGCGCGCTGCGCGAATTTCGGGTGCGGGGCGTGAAGACGAATATCCCGTTTCTCGAAAATGTGGTGAATCACCCGGACTTTCAGGCCGGGCGGGTCACCACCGGATGGCTGGAGCAGACGCCTGAGTTGCTCCGCTTCGCGCCGCGCAAGGATCGCGCGACCAAGTTGCTGACGTACCTGGGCGAGGTGATCGTCAACCAGAATCCGACGGTGGCGGGCAAGACTCCGCCGGCGCGCATCGATACGGCGCCCGTACCGCCACACGTTGCCAGCGCGCCGCCGCCGGGCACGCGTCAACGGCTGCTCGAAATGGGTCCGGAGAAGTTCGCCGCCTGGACCCGGTCGCAGGAGCGGCTCCTGCTTACCGACACCACGTTTCGCGACGCGCACCAGTCGCTGCTGGCCACCCGCGTGCGCAGTTACGACATGCTGCGCATCGCCAACCTGGTGGCGCACCGGCTGCACAACCTGTACAGCCTGGAGATGTGGGGCGGCGCGACTTTCGACGTCGCCATGCGGTTCCTACACGAAGACCCGTGGCTGCGGCTGCGGCAATTGCGGGAAGCCATTCCTAATATCTGCTTCCAGATGCTGCTGCGCGCTTCCAACGCCGTGGGCTACACGGCCTATCCGGATAACGCGGTGGAGCAGTTTGTCTATGAGGCGGCACGGCAGGGAATCGACATCTTTCGCATCTTCGACTCCCTGAACTGGCTGCCCAATATGAAAGGGGCCATGGAGGCGGTGCGCAAGACCTCCAGCATCTGCGAGGCGGCCATCTGCTATACGGGCGATATCCTGGATCCGCGGCGTGACAAATATTCACTGGCTTATTACGTGAAGATGGCGCGCGAACTGGAGCGCATGGGGGCGCATATCCTGGCGATCAAGGACATGGCGGGGTTATGCAGGCCTTACGCGGCCGAGAAACTGGTGAACACGCTGCGACAGGAGGTCGGCATTCCCATCCACTTCCACACCCACGATACCAGCGGATTGAATGCGGCGTCGGTTCTGAAGGCGGCCGAAGCGGGCGTGCACGTGGCCGACGGTGCCATCGCTTCCATGAGCGGCACTACCAGCCAGCCGAACCTGAATTCGATTGTGGCGGCGTTGCGCCACACGCCGCGGGACACCGGCACGGATCTGGATGCGATGAATCAGTGCGCGGACTATTGGGAGACGGTGCGTATTTACTATGCGCCGTTCGACACGGGTCCGAAATCCGGCACTGCCGAAGTATACGTGCATGAGATGCCCGGCGGCCAGTACACCAATCTGCGCGAACAGGCCGAGGCCATGGGGTTGGGCGCGCGCTGGCATGAAATCGCGCGCACTTACGCGGAGGCGAACGCCGCCCTGGGTGACATCGTGAAGGTGACTCCGTCGAGCAAGGCCGTGGGCGACCTGGCTATTTTCCTGGTGAACCACAACATGACCGTGCAGCAGTTCGAACGGCTGGGTCCGGACCACAACCTCACGCTGCCGGCTTCGGTGATCGAGATGCTTAGCGGCGCCCTGGGAGAACCGGAGGGCGGCTGGCCGAAGCGTTTGCAGAAGGCCATTCTGAAGGGCGCCAAGGCGCAGAAGGGCCGTCCCGGCGCGCACCTGACTCCGGTGAATTTCGAAGAGACTGTTCTCACGCTCTCGCGCAAAATCGGCCGCACACCCTTGCCCGACGAAGTGTTGAGTTTCCTGATGTATCCCGACGTATTTCTGAAATTCGTCAAAGCGCGCCAGACCTATGGCAACGTGGAGGTCCTGCCTACGCCACAGTTTTATTACGGCATGCAGAAGGGCGAGGAAGTCGCCGTGGAACTGGAGCCGGGGAAAACCCTGGTGATCAAGTTTCTGACCGTGGGCGAGCCGCATCCGGAAGGCTTTCGCACGGTGTTCTTCGAACTGAACGGCCAGCCGCGCGAGGTGAACATTCGCGACAAGAGCCTGGAAGTCAAGGTCGCGGCGCAGCCCAAGGCCGATCCGGCAAAGCCGGGTGAAATCGGCGCGCCGATTCCGGGTGTGGTCTCGACGGTCGCGGTGGAACTCCATCAGCCGGTAAAAAAGGGCGATCGGCTGCTGGTGATGGAAGCCATGAAGATGCAGAGCACGGTATACGCACCGGTGGGCGGCAAGGTGACACAGGTATTGGTGCAGCCCGGCCGGCATGTAGAGGCCAAGGACCTGTTGTTGGTGATTGAGTAGACAGCGCAATTGTATCGAAGCTCACGCGCTCAGCAGAGCATGGTGCTTGTGACACCTTCTGGGAACACGGCGGCGGCCGCGTTTGTATCCCCAGCTAAAGCCACCGGCGTCAACCAACGTAGAGGATCAGTCTATGCGATGCACTCATTTGCTGATAGGTGTAGCGATGATGGCGGGCGGCAGTCTGATGGCGCAGGCTCCCATGCCTCAGCAAACGCCCGTAGGGCCAACCGCGCGGCCGGGCATGCCCGGGCAGAATCCAAACATGACCGACCGGATGCCGGATGTGACCGGCGAGGCGATGACCAAGGTTGACGATAACAAGTTCGCCCGGGAGGCAGCCATGGGCGGACTTACTGAAGTGGCGCTGGGCAAGTTGGCCGAGCAAAAGGGAGGGAACGAGGCCGTCCGGCAGTTCGGGCAAAGAATGGTGGAAGATCACACCAAGGCCAATGACCAGCTAAAGAGCGTGGCGAGCGCTCAGTCCATCAAGATCCCGGACGAGTTGGATGGCAAGCACCAGGCGATGGTGAACAAACTATCGAAGCTCTCCGGAGCCGCTTTCGACAAGGCTTACGCCAAGGATATGGTGAAGGATCACGAGCAGGATGTGCGGGATTTCAAGCAGGAGGCTCAGGGAGGCAACAATCCGGCGGTAAAAAGCTTCGCCGCCAAAACGCTGCCCGTTCTGGAACAGCACTTGGCGCTGGCCAAGGACCTGCATAACGGAAAGAGCCAGTCCGACAACGCGGACCGGGCGCAGCAGTGAGCGTTTATTCCGGCGCGCGGTAGGCTTCGTCCAGCAGTTCGATCACGTGCACAACGCGCTGGCGCCGGCCGTGTAAGCTGACTCCGGCACGCAACTGCAGCATACAGCCCGGATTGGCGGTGGCAATCACGTTGGCACCGGTCAGGTTGACATTCTCCATCTTGCGGGCCAGGATCTCCATGGACATCTCATTCTGCACGACGTTGTAGATCCCGGCGCTGCCGCAGCACTGATCGGCCAACGGCATCTCGCGGAAGATGAGGCCGGGCACCGCTTCCAGCAACTGGCGCGGCGCAGTTCGAATGTGCTGACCATGGGCCAGGTGACAAGAATCCTGGTAGGTGACCGTCAACGGTAAGGGATGCATGTCGCGGTTCAATTCAATGGACGCGAGAAATTCGGTGACATCCCGCATGCGGCTGGAAAACTCGCGTGCCCGAGCGGCATAGGCCGGGTCGTGCTGCAACAGTTCGCCGTATTCCTTCAAAGTGGAACCGCAGCCGGCGGCATTGGTGAGGATGGCGTCGTAGCCGCCACCCTCAAACGCATCGATATTGCGGCGGGCAAGCTGGCGGGCATCGGCAGGCAGGCCGGCGTGCACATGCAGCGCGCCGCAACAACTCTGTCCTTCAGGCACCACCACCTCGCAACCGTTCTTCTGGAGCACGCGCACGGTCGCCCCGTTCAGACGCGCGAAGCAGACGTTGGCAATGCAGCCGGCCAACAGCGCCACGCGGTAACGGCGCGGTCCCTCGGCCGGAAAAGTTTTGCCCACCTGGCTGAAGAAGAAGGGCGGCTCGGCGCGCGGCGCCAAACGTTCCAGTTCACCCATCCGGCCGAGCAGTTTGAGCAGCCGGAGCGCCCGCACCAGCCGCTCCAACCCGCAGCACTGATAGAGATAGAGGAGCGTGCCGGCGACGGTCATGAGGCGCGGCGAGCGCAGCAGGTGTCCGAATACCAGCGTTCGCGTCCACTGCTCCCACCGCGAGCGGGCGGCGGAGGACTCTATCTCCGCGCGCGCGGCCTCCACCAGACGGCCGTACTGCACCCCCGATGGACAGGCTGATTCACAGCCGCGGCAGGCCAGGCACAGGTCAATGTGCGCAATGTAGGAGGAACCCACCGGCGCGCCGCCGGCGACCTGGTTCATCTGGTAGATGCGGCCTCGCGGCGAGTCCATCTCCAACCCGAGCACGCGGTAGGTGGGGCAGGCGTTCAGACACAACCCGCAGTGGACACAACGGTCGAGGTCCGCCTGGCTGGGCTTATCGGGCGCGGGTTCAGATATGGTTGTAGAGCCGGCCACGGTTCAATAAGTTTCTCGGATCGAACATCTGCTTGATCCGCTTCATGATCTCCAGATCCTGTCCCGGCGCGGGCCAGAGGTTCAGTTCGGCCTTGCGCTCTTCCGGCGCATATTCGACGACCGTCTCCGGGTAAGTGCCGGACATTCCGGCGGCGAATGCGGCCGCCTCGCCGGCCTCCTCGAAGCAGGCATAGCAGACGCCGGAACCCGCCCGGGCGATCGCCGGTCCGGGAGCGCTCTCCATCACTGCCCTCAGATCCTTCAGAGTACATGAGACCCGCACTATGGCGCCATCCGCATGCATGTCGAGATATTGCGGAATAAAGTTCTGAATGCTATTCCAGAAGGCCGCCTCCTCGGATTGGGCGATGGGTCGAGCGCCCATCGCGTCGAGTTCCCGCGTGAAACGGCTGATCGTCGCGGGGTTGCCGCCGGCGCGCAGCGCCAGCACGAAGGCGGAACCCGATTTCAGCAGATCGATGGCCGCGAAATCGAGCGGGCTCTTGCGCAGCGCATCACGGGCGGCGAAGGCGTCGTCCAGGCGGGCCAGCGACAGACGGAACGAGCATTCGGTGGGCGGCCGCGGGATCACTTTGAAATTGACGACGGCGATGGCGGCCAGTGTACCGAACGAACCGATCATGAGCTTGCTCATGTCCAGGCCGGCCACGTTCTTGACCACCATGCCGCCGGAACGAACGGTTTTGCCTTCCAGCGTGGCGAACTCCATGCCGATCACCATGTCGCGCGCGGTGCCGTACAGAAGCCGGCGCGGCCCGCTACAGTTGGCCGCCACCACGCCGCCGATCGTGGCTGTGTCCGAGAAAGGCGGGTCGAGCGGGAGCATCTGACGATGCTCCGCCAGCAGACGGCTGAGTTCGCAATAGGAGATCCCGGCCTCCACGCTGATAGTCAGATCGCGAGGCTCGTATTGGCGCACGCGGTTCAGGGCGGCGGTGGAGATGGTCATGTTGGCGCCGGCGCATGTTCCGCCCGCCCGCCGTTTCGAGAAATGTCCGCCGAGCTCTACGGTTTGATCCCGCGACGAGGCCCACGCCAGCGCTTCGGCGAGCTCGCCGGGAGTTGCCGGCCGGATGGTGTCAGTAAAGTAGTCCGGCATGGGTGAAAACAAGGCGGCCCAGGATGAAATGCAGGACTGTGAGCATAATCGATCCGAGGAAGGCGGCCAGGAATCCTCTGACCTCGAATCCCGGAACCAGCATGGATGCCAGCTTCAGCAGGAATGCGTTCACCACCAGCCAGAACAGGCCTAACGTGAGGATCGTCAAAGGAAAGGTAATGAAGTGCAGGGGCCAGCCGAGCAGGGTATTGACGATAGCGATGACGACGGTGGCGATCAGGGCGGCGCCATAATCCCGCACGTAGATGCCCGGTATGATGCGGGCCACCAACCACAAGGCCAAAGCGCTGAGGAGCCAGTTTACGAGCAGGTGCACGAATAGGCCTCCGGAGATCATAATAAGCCAATGGCTCGTCTGTTTGCCGGAACATCCGGCTTTGCCTACGCCCAGTGGAAGCCGCAGTTCTATCCCGCCAAGCTGCCCTCCGCGAAGTTTCTGGAG
This sequence comes from Bryobacteraceae bacterium, assembly GCA_035499555.1. Taxonomy (GTDB): domain Bacteria; phylum Acidobacteriota; class Terriglobia; order Bryobacterales; family Bryobacteraceae; genus Bog-159. Next base: position 48,459 of record DATJYO010000018.1, on the reverse strand, counting down.
CACTACGCGCAACGCTTGAACTCGGTGGAGATCAATTACACGTTCCGGCGCATGCCCAGCGCCAAGACGCTTGAAAGCTGGGTGGCCGCCACGCCGGCAGGATTCGTATTCGCACTGAAGGGGCACATGCGAATCACGCACATCCTGCGGCTGAAGAACGCGGCGGAAGCCACGGCGGTGTTTCTGAAGGCCGTCGATCCGTTGCGCTCGGCGCGGCGCCTGGGCCCGATCCTGTTCCAGCTTCCGCCGCAAATGAAATGCGACCTGGAACTGCTGGCGGCATTTCTGGAGAATCTGCCGGAGGATTTGCGGTACGCCTTCGAATTTCGCCACGCGTCCTGGCTGGTGGACGAAGTCTACCGGCTGCTGGAGCGACGCAACATTTCGCTATGCGTGGCGGAGTCGGAGAAACTGGAGGTGCCCGAAGTGATTACCGCCGATCTCGTCTATTACCGGCTTCGCAAACCCGAGTACACAACCGAAGATGTCGCGGCCATCGCCGGCCGGGCGCGCGAGCTGTTGGAGCTAGGCAAGGACTTATTCCTGATGTTCAAGCACGAAGAGACGCCGGATGGCGCGCTCCATGCGGAACAGGTGCTGCGGCTGACGCAATCGGCGTGACGCCGGGAACTACTGGCTCAGCATAGGCGAGCAACAGGGCTTTTCGACTGGCTTGGGCTCCATTAACTCCGCGCGCGTGAAGTTGGGATCGTACAGGTTGAGCTGCCACTTGCCGTCGCGGCCGATCTTGGGTTTTTCCGGATTCAGTCCGCGCGCGACCACCGCGCGATAGCCCGCCTGGATATCGGGTACGCCCAACGCGAGATGGTTCATCACACCCAGGGTGCGCGGCGATGGATTATGCACATTCAGCATGTACTCCAGCCAGTCGGTCCCTTCGGGTACGCGCATGTCCACCCAGTCGGTGCGATCGTCTCTCATGCCGCCGTGCCAGAATTCACGGAAGCCCAGAATGTCGCGATAGAACCGGTCGGCCGCGCCGCGATCCGCGACTGTGACCCCCACGTGAATAATGCGCTCGGAGACGCGGGTGGCCGGCAGGAACTTGCCGAAATTCCTGCTGTGCAGCGAACCGGGACGATACTCCACGAATTCCACGTTGTGCCCGTCGGGGTCTTTCAGCATCATGCTCAGATTGCCGTCGAGGCCGGGCTTCAATTTCTCGGGCACGGTAACCCCCTTGCTCGCCAGGTAATCGCGCAACTGCTCGATGTTGGTAGTTTCGAAAGCAATGTGCGACAGGCGGTCTTCGGTCTCGCTCTTGAGCTCGGGAAATACCTCGATATACTGATGGTCATTTACTTTGAAGTAAGTCAGCATCAGTCCGCCGGTTGGCTTGTTGAGCGTGAAGGGCTCCGCGAAGCCCAGCACGTGGCCGTAAAACTGGCGGGCGGCGGCCATATCGTTGGTTTTAAGCCCGATGTGCGCCACGCCCACGATCGGCGGGCGTTCCTGCGCGCAGAGAGGCAGGGCCATCAGGGCAGCGAAGACGATAAGGTAACGCATGTGACAAGCAGTATCACCTTTCGCGGGGGCAATCAAACAGCCTTCTTACGGGCGAACAGCATGCCGCTCCAGGACGGACCGACGGCGCAGATCTTGTAATCGACCAATCCCACGGCGGTGGCCGATTTGCGGAGGAACTGCTGCGAGACCTCGGAACCTTTGCGCCAGAGGATCCAGAGCTTGGTGCGCGCGGCAAGAGCTCGCATGGCGGGGAGGGATGCCGCGCATCCGGCGGCGCCCTGCACAAACCATAGGGTGACCTCGCCGGGCGACGCAGGCGTCTCTTCGAAGACAGCGCCGGCGGGCAATTCGCCGATCGCCGCGGCGTAGTTGCGCGGCGGATCGATCACGGCAATCCGGGCGCCTTCGCGGATCCCGAGTTTCTGCGCCGTCGTGCGTCCGGTGTAGCGCTGCATCATTTGCGGCGGAACCACCGGCGCGGCGGGCCGGCTGGCGCAGGCGTGCCGCACGGCGGATCGGACGGTCGCGGCGGAGGCATAGACGGCGTCCGGCAGGAGTTCGCGAATCCGACGCACCTTCTCCGGTTCGCCGCCGACAAACACCATGGGAACTCCCCGGGTGGTTTGGTGGCCGCGCAGGAAGACCGCCACTTCGCGCCCGTGCGAGGGCAACCGCGACAGGTCGATCACAAACACGTCGGGCGGCGACTGGCGTATCCGGCGGAATGCGTCCCCCTGCAGTTGTTCGTCGTAGTCCACTTCATAGCCCGCGCCGCGCAAAGCGGCGATCAACGGTGCAGCCTCGGCCGCCTTCCAATGGATCAGGCGGACGCGCGGCATCACGGAACCACGGGCAGGACCACGTGCGAGGCGTGCGCTCGCGAACCATAGACCTTCTGTGTGGCCGCGCGGTAGTCCGACGCGTGGGCCTTGAAAATATTCGGTACGAACGTCTGCGGGTTGCGATCGTACAGCGGGAACCAGGTGCTCTGCACCTGCACCATAATCGAATGGCCGGGCAGAAAGGCGTGATCGTTGGTGTGCAGATCGATCCGGTAATGCGTCACTTCGCCGGGAGTGAGCGGCGAGGGATGCGAGAACGACGCGCGGAACCGGCCGCGCAGAATCTCGTCGGCGATCATCAACTCGTAACCGTTCAGCGCCGGATCGTCCGGGTAGGACTGCGGATAGACATCGATCAGCTTCACCACCCAGTCGGAATCCGTTCCGGTGGTGGAAGCGTACAGGTCGGCGACGATATCGCCGGCGATCTTCAGGGGGTCCTTGAGCGGCTCCGTCTTCCAGGTCAGCACGTCGGGCCGGTCGTCCACGAAGCGCTGATCCTCCACCAGCCAGGTGGGCCAGCCGCCGGCGGGATAGGTCGGACTGACAGGCCGGTGGCGATACGGCACGGGGTGGGCCGGGTCGGAGACGTAGCTATCGAAAGCATCCCCTTCCGCCGGCGCGTCGAAGGAGAGGGTGCCGTTCTCGCGCATATACAGATTGCGGTCTCCGGCGTCCGCCGGCGGCCAGGAATCGTACCGTTCCCAGCGATTCGATCCGGTCTGAAAGACCTGGGCCTCCGGAAAATCACGGGCGCCTTTGTCTTTGAGCCAGTAGGCGAACCAGGGCGCCTCGATGTGCTGGCGGAAGTATTTGCAGGTATTGCTGTCGAAAGGGATCTCGCCCAGCTTGCTGCCGTCGCGCCGCGCCCAGCCGCCGTGATTCCAGGGTCCCGCCACCAGGTAGTTCAGATGATCGGGATCGTTTTTTTCGAACAGTTCGTAAATCTTCACCGGTCCGTAGAAATCTTCCTGGTCCCACCAGCCGGCGACATTCAGGTTGGGCACTTTCGGCGTTCCGATGTGCGGAGCGAAGGCCTGCTGCTGCCAGAAGGTGTCGTAGTCCGGATGATTCACGAAATCGTTCCAGGTGGGTATCCGGCCATGGAAGTACCTTTCGTCGGCATTGGGAAGCGCGCCCAGCTTCAGGTACCACTGATACGTGTCGGCGATGTCGAAGGCGAAGTGCGTGTTGCTCTCCTTGGAAGTCTCCAGCAAGGCGGCGTACTCGAATCCATAGCTCAAGCGAAAGGCGCCGTTGTGGTGGAAGTCATCGCCCAGAAACATGTCGGCGGGCGAGGCTTGTTCGGACGCGGCCTTCAGCGCCGGGTGCGGATCGAGCAGCGCCATGGTGGTGAGCCAGCCGCCGTAGGAGATGCCCAGCATGCCGACGCGGCCGTTGTGCCCTTTGACGTGATGGATCAGCCAGTCGATGGTGTCGTAGGTGTCGGTGCCTTCGTCGATGGCTTTGGGATCGTGCTTGTCGCGCACCTGGCGCTGCATGACGAACCGGCCTTCGGATTTGAAGCGGCCGCGGATATCCTGAAACGCGAAGATGTACCCGTCGGCGATCAGGTGCGCGTAGCGGTCGCGCAGGGCTTCCTCGTCATCCATGGCGCCGTAGGGGGTGCGCTCCAGCAGGATGGGCAACGGCTCACGAGCGTCGCGCGGGGAAAAGATGACGGTGTGGAGCTTCACGCCGTCGCGCGTGGGGATCATAGCCTCGGTGCGGGTGAATCGCGAGGTGTCTTGGGCGGGAATCGCAGCAACGCACAGCAGGGCCAGAATTGAGCTCGACAACGGACGCAAAGGCAGGTTCATGCGGTGGCCACCCTTTCGGAGTTGTGCATCAGTTCCACGATCCCCTGGAACAGCCGCGATTTTACCTCGTAGCGCCGCGGGGCGCGCGTGATGTAGCGGATGTTGACCACCAGTCCGGTCGGCCCCGGCCGCAGGTCCGCCGCCGGCTTCGCCGAAAAGGCGCGCATGCCGTATTGATGCGTGATGCGCTGCCATTCCTGCTCAGCCTCCTGAGCCTCCTGGTCCGTCTCGCGCTCCACCAACTGCCGGATCTGCTCGGCGGTCTGATAGGGATCGCCGCCCACCGGCAGGTTCACTTGCAGTTCGTCCCACAGCCACTGCCCGGCAGTCGAGAAGTTGAAGTAATGGCCTTCAATCGCAAAGCTGTTCACGAAGCTCACGCGGCGGCCGGTGGGATGGCCGGTCACGGTCCAGTTTCCCATTTCGAGCAGCACGGTTTTCAGCATGCCGATCTCGATCACCTCGCCGCCTACGCCGTTGATCTCCACCCAATCGCCCAGGCGGACGCCGTTGCGCCCCATCAGCACGAACCATCCGAAGAAGGAAACGATGAAGTCCTTCAGCACCACGGTGAGCCCCGCGCCGGCCAGACCGATGATGGTGGGCATCTGCGTGGGCGCGCCGAAGATCACCAGCAGGATCAGAATAACGGCGGCGGTTTGGATGGCGATCCGGGTGACGACGCGGATCTGGTGCAGCCGGCGGCGGTCCGCCTCGCGTCCCAGCAGCCTCCCCAGAATTTCCGTCATGACGAGGGCCGCCAGCACGATCGCCAGAATCAAACCCGACGATCCCAGCAGAGCATGCAGCGCGCCGCGCCGCCGGTCCGCCAGCAGAGCCTGCCATTGCTGATAGAGGCCGCTCACCTGCTGGCAGAGCTGGGTACGCTTGTCGAGGTCCGCCAGGGTCCGGCGCTGGTCGGAGAGGTGGCGCAACTGTGCTACCACGGCGGACGGGTCGTCAGTGTCGCTGTCATCATCGTCCGAATCGGCTTCGGGCACGCTGACGAGCGAACCCTCCATGGCCTTGTGCGTCTGGGCTAGCGTAACGGCCTTCTTGTCCGCTTCCTGACGCGCCGCCTGCACCTGGTCCTGCCGCGATCCCAGCGCGAACCAGAGCTGCAACTGGTCGCGCAGAGCTTCGGGCGCCGGACCGGCAAGCTTGCCGAGCGGCAAGGCTCCCTGCCGGGCGGCCTGAAACTCCTGCTGCGCGCGCTGGACACTGGTGTGCTGATCGCCGCCCTCGCGCGCCAGGTCCTGCTGGGCATCGTCCAGTTCATTCTGCTCGAGGGTGAGCTGGGCGTTGGCGAGTTCCAGCCGGGCGGCGGCGGCGCCGCTATTGGCAGCGGCATCTTTGGTGAGCTGCGCCACGCGCTTCTGGGTCGCGGCCAGGCGCGATTGCAGATCGGAGATGTGCACTGCCAGGTCGTGCAGCGGCCCGCTGGTGGGCGGGGCGATAGCCGCGGCCTCCCGGATCGCGGTGGCGAAATCCACGTCCACTTCCTGGTCGCACAGGCGCGCCACCTGGGTGGCCAGATCCTGCTCGGCGCGGGAGTCGGCGAGCGCGGCAAGCTGGCGCGCCGTCTGCACCAGATGTTGATCCACTTTGGAAACGCGGGCTGCCTGCGCCGGCGCCTTTTTCGGCGCCCGCAACGGGTTGGCGTCGCGGGTCAGCAGCCACGCGGCAATGCAGGCGATCAGAAGGACCGCAACGGCGGCTGCCAGAACATTGGACAGCTTCGCTTTCATGGCAAGATCAGCGAGGATGCCGGCGCTATGGGGCCTTCGTGCTCTTCGGCGAAAGAGCCGTGCAGAAAGTCGATAAACGCGCGGCCACGCGGCCGCCCGTTGTTGCGGTCCCACTCCAGGCGTTGCAGGAAGACCAGCACGCCGAGCACATCCGTATCCCGGGTGTGCGCCATGCCGAGCTTCTCCCGTTCGCGTTTGTGAAATTCTTCCAGAACCTCGCGCGTGAAATCGAAGATGGGACGCGCCAGTGCGCTTTCCGGACGGGTCTCGTAGTAGACGCCGCTTTGGAGAGAGCGCTGCGTGCGGATCAGCGCCTCCAGTGCATCCCGAACATCCCGATCGGCGGCGCCGGGCGTGTCCAAAGCCGACGTCGCCAGACCGCGTCCGGTCACGGTGAGGAGTTCGAGGTGCTCCTCCAGGAATTCCTCCGTCACGCGGATGTCCTTGTTGGGCACGTCGTCAGGGTTGATCGGCGCGGGGCGGTCGTGTTTGCGCGCCTCCTGGAGATAAACGCAATCGAGCGGGCAATCCACCGTCACCTCGCGTTCCTTGCCGCAGCACAGCGTGCAGATGTCGCCATTGACGCCGGGGCAGTAGCGGCGGGGTTTCCGGATACCGCAGATCGCACAAGCCATTTCCTTAGTATAGTGGGAGGGCCTTATGCATCGAACCAGTCTCTACTTCAAGGTGGAAATCGAGCACGACGAGGAGGACCAGCCGGAGCGGCTGGCGGGTGAGATCTGCCGGCAGTTGATGAAGGTGTACGGCGTGCGCGCGGCGGAACTGGCCAGCTTCACACGCATCGAGGAGTAGTGCCCTACCGCTGAATCCGCGCCGACCCGCCCTTTGCCAGCGCCCGTACCTGCTCCAGCGTGGCCATAGTCGTATCGCCGGGGAAAGTGGTCAGCAGCGCGCCGTGGGCCCAGCCCAGTTTCACGGCCTGCTCGGGCGACTCGCCGGTCATCAGCCCATAGAATAAGCCGGAGGCGAAACCATCGCCGCCGCCCACGCGATCCAACACGTCCAGCTCCGCGGTGGGCGCCACGTATGTCTGGCCGCCGACCCAGGCGACCGCGCTCCAACTGTGGCGGTTGGTGGAGTGCACTTCACGCAGCGTGGTGGCCACGATCCGGATCTGCGGATGCCGCTCGACCACCTGGTCGATCATGCTGAAGAACGCGCTGGGATCGAGCTTGGATTTGGCGGCCACCGCCGGACCGGGAATGCCCAGGCCCATCTGCAAATCCTCTTCGTTGCCCACCAGCACGTCCACGTTTTCGACGATGCGCCGGATTACCGCCACGGCCCGCGCGGGCCCGCCCGAGATGTTCCACAGTTTGGCGCGATAGTTGAGATCGAAGGAAACCACGGCCCCAGCCGACTTGGCCGCCTGCATGCCCTCGATGATGACTTCCGCCGTGGTGGGGGAGAGCGCGGCGAAGATCCCGCCGCTGTGGAACCAGCGCACGCCGCCCGCGAAGATCTCTTTCCAATTGAAATCGCCCGGCTGCAGCAGCGCCGCCGCCTCGTTGGCGCGATTGTAGAAGACCACCGGCGCGCGCACGCCGTAGCCGCGATCGCTGTACACCGCCGCCATGTTCGGCCCGGTGGCGCCATCGTGCTGGAAGTGCTTGTAAAACGGCTTGACGCCCATCGCCCGCACGCGTTCGGCGATCAGGTCGCCGACCGGATAATCCACCATGGCGGTGGCGATGCCGGTCCGCATGCCGAAACAATCGGCCAGGTTGGCGGCGCAATTGAATTCACCGCCGCTGACGTGGATGTGACACGTGGAGGCCTTGCGGAACGGGATAATGCCCGGATCGAAGCGGTGAATCAAGGCGCCCAGCGACAGAAAATCGAGCGTGCCGGAAGCCGGAATGTGAAGAACCTCAGGCATGGCGCGTTACACGTTGTAAGTGCCGGACGAGACGCGTCCGCCGCGCCCGGTCCAGTTGGTGTGGAAGAACTGGCCGCGCGGCTTGTCGATGCGCTCATAGGTGTGGGCGCCGAAGAAGTCGCGCTGGGCCTGCAGCAGGTTGGCGGGCAGGCGCGCGGTCCGGTAGCCGTCGTAGAACGACAGAGCGGTGGAGAAAGCCGGGGTGGGTACGCCGTACTCGATGGCCCGTATGATCGCACGGCGCCAGGAGTCCTGATAGCGGACCAGGGTCTGGCTGAAGAAATCGTCGAGCAGCAAGTTGGTCAGTTGCGGATTCTTGTCGTAAGCTTCTTTGATCTTGCCCAGAAAACGGCTGCGGATAATGCAGCCGCCGCGCCACATCAGGGCGATGCCGCCGAAGTTCAGATTCCAGCCTTCCTCTTTGGCGGCTTCGCGCAGCAGCATGTATCCCTGCGCGTAGGAGATCATTTTGGAGCAGTAGAGCGCGCGGCGCACGTCTTCGATGAAAGCGGCGCGATCGGCGGCGGGCGCTGGGTTAGGGCCGCTCAGGATATTGGCGGCGGCTACGCGCTCGTCCTTCATGGCCGAGAGGCAGCGGGCGAACACGGCTTCCCCGATCAAGGTCACCGGCGTGCCGGTATCCAGCGCGCTGATGCCGGTCCATTTCCCGGTTCCCTTCTGGCCGGCGGTATCCAGGATCTTGTCCACCAGCGGCTGGTTGTCGTCATCCAGCTTGGTGAAGATCTCCGCGGTGATTTCGATCAGGTAGCTGTCGAGCTCGCCCTTGTTCCAACCGGCGAACACTTCGTGCAGTTCGGCGGCGCTCAGCCCCAAGCCGTCCTTCAGCAACTGGTAGGCTTCGCAGATCAACTGCATGTCGCCGTACTCGATGCCGTTGTGCACCATCTTCACGTAATGGCCGGCGCCGTTTTCGCCCACCCAATCGCAGCAGGGCGACCCGTCGTCCACCTTGGCCGCGATGGCCTGGAAAATCTCTTTCACGTGCGGCCAGGCGGCGGGATTTCCGCCGGGCATGATCGACGGACCGTGGCGGGCGCCTTCCTCACCGCCCGAGACGCCGGTGCCGATAAAGAGGATACCCTGCTCGGCGAGCGCCTTGGTGCGGCGGTTGGTATCCGGATAATGGGAGTTGCCGCCGTCGATGATGATGTCTCCCTTTTCGAGATGCGGCGCAAGCTGCGCGATCATGGCATCCACGGTCTCACCGGCCTTGACCATCAGCATCACGCGGCGCGGCCTTTTCAGCGCCTGCGCCAGCTCCGCCAGCGAATGCGCGCCGGCGACCTGGGTGCCGGCGGCCTCGTGGCTGATGAAATCGTCGACTTTCGAGACGGTGCGGTTAAAGACGGCTACTTTGTAGCCATGGTCGTTCATGTTCAGGACCAGGTTCTGGCCCATCACAGCGAGGCCGATCAGCCCGATGTCGCAGCTTTCCGCTTGCATGATGGCTCCTTGGAGGCGAAAGCTTATTCTAACCTCACAACGGGCGGCGCTCAGGCTGACGGCTGAACGGAGACGCAGGTCAGGGATTGGTGTCGAGCGAGTCCCGGGCAGCCAGTAGGGACTGCGCGCGAGCCATCACGGCTTTGGCTTCGCTCTTACGTTTCATCCTGCGCAGTGCCGCGGCGTAATTGAACAGAACGGTACCCAGATCCGGGTCATTGCGCTTCTTCCCGCTTTCCAGAATGGACACCGACTTCCGGTAGGACGACAGGGCGTCGGACATGCGCCCCTGCCGTTCATACAGCACGGCCAGATTGTTCCATTCCGCGGCCACGGCGGGATCGCTTTGGCCGAGCTCCTGTCCCCAGATCGCCAGGCTCTGCCGATAGCACGGCTCGGCATCCGTCAGACGCCCGCCGTCCCGGTAGGCGTCTCCCAGCGCATTCCACGCGGATGCCAGGGCCTGCCCGCGCAACTCCGGCGTCTTTTGCTCGATGGCGATCATCCGGGCGAGCCATTCCGCGGCCTCGGTGTAATGTTGCCGGCTGCGCGCCGCTTCGGTCAAGCCTTTGAAGAGCGGCAAGAGGCGGCGGTCGCTATCGCCGTACGATTTTTGAGCGATGGCCAGGGCCCGGAGCAAGGTGAACGCGCCAGCCTCCGCGCGGTCCCGTGCTATAAGCGCTTCGGCGAGTTCGCCGAGCGCGGGAACGAGGCGGGGGTCGTCGCCGCCGCCTGCCTTTTCGTAGATCTCCGCCACGCGGCGGGCGGCGCTTTCCGCATCGCTATTCCGTCCGGTGCGCAGGTAAACCGTAGCCAGGCCATTCAGCGTGACCGCGGCTTCGAGGCTGTCCGGGCCGAAGATCTTCTGACGAGTCTGGAGCGCCTGGGTATAGAACGGCTCGGCGTCCCGGTAACGGTGTTCGAGGGAAAGCAGATCGGCCAGATTTTGGCGTCCGGTGGCGGCCGGCGCCGATTCCGGGTCGGCGCTCCAGATCTCCAGCGCATGCCGGTAACATGCCTCGGCATCAGCGTACTGGCGGCGCTTGACGTGCAGGTCGCCCAGGTTGTTCCAGGACACCGCGCTGGCAGCGCTGCCGGCGCCGAGCGCTTTCTCCCAAATGGCCAGGGCGCGGCGATAAGCGGAGTCGGCGTCGTCCAAGTTTCCCAAGCCTTCGAGCGCGGCGCCCAGGTTGTTCCAGCTCGTGGCGAGATCCGGATGCGCCGGGCCGAGCGCGGCTTCGTCCATGGCGATGGCGCGCTGCAAGAGCGGGACCGCATCTGCATCGCGGCCGCGGGCATGGTAGACCATCGCCAGACCGTTCAGGCACGTGGCTGTTTCGGGATGCCCCGGCCCCAGGAGTTTCTCGTGGAGCAACAGGGCCCGGCGGTAATAATCCTCCGCTTCCGCGTAGCGGTGTTGTGCTGCACTAACCGCGCCGAGATTGTGCAGCACATGCGCCAGGCTGACGGTTTCCGGCCGGGTCTTCAGATAGTCCAGCGACCGCAGCAGGAGCGGCTCGGCGGCGCCGGGACGGCCCTGCTTGAGATATAGCTCCGCCAGGTTATTCGTCAGACCGACGCGCAGGGCGGCCGCTTCATCACTGTCCCCGGCGTTGAGTGCAAGCGCCTTGCGATACAGGGACTCCGCTTCCGCGGATCTGCCGGTCGCCGAGTACAGCGCGGCCAGGTTGCTCCAGAGTTTCGCGCGATCGCGGTTAGTCTCGGGAGACTCAATCGGCTGCCAGATCTGCGCGGCCCGCCGGTAGTAAGCTTCCGCCTCGGAGTAGCGACCGCCTTTGAAACAAGCCGCGCCCAGATTATTGAGAGTCTGCGCCAGGCGGCTGCCGGCTATGCCGGATGAGTCCGCTACGCGCAACGCCCCCGCGAAAGTGCGGCGGGCCTCATCGTACTTGCCTTCGCCGAGGAGAAGAGACCCCCTGGTCTCCAACTCCTGCCAATCATCCGCCGGCGCGCATACCGCGAGGGATGCAGATGCCAGCGTCAACAGACACACTAAGTTCCGGCACGTTGCATAACTCATTGCCCACTCCCGCTACGGGGTTGACCACTGCGCCGCCCAAGGCGCTTTCCGCTTGCTTACTGCTTTCGACGCGGAAGGACCGCGGGAGTTAGGACGAGAGTTGTTACTTCGAGTTCCAGTATGCCTGCTGGCCGATGTAGTCGTCGTCCGGCAGATTGGCCAGGATCAGCCGCCGCACTTCCAGCGGGTCGATCTCGCCCTGCCTCTGATAGATGACATGGCCGTCGATGCCCAGCAGCACCGTGTAGGGCACGGCCGCGTTCCAGGCGGGATCGAACGCGGCCATCTCATCGTAGGTCTCATTGGTGCCAAAGATCAGGTTGTGCGTGCCGGCGTGCTGTTCGTTCAGAAATCTGAGAACGCCCTTCTGCTCATCAGGAAAGTTCACGCTCACCGTCACCAGGTCGAAGGCGCGCTTGCGGTACATGCGCCACATCTTCTGAAACTCGGGGAACTCGGCTGTGCAGGGGCCGCACCAGGTGGCCCAGAAGTCCACCAACAGGACTTTGCCGGTTCCATTTTTGTGCAGGGCCTTCAACTGGTCCATGCTGGCGGGATCGAGCTTCACCGGTTCTTTTTCGATGCGGGCCATTTCCGCCTCGCCGCCGGCCTCCTTGTACGCCCACTTGATGGAGCAGCCCACCGTCGGGGTGGTCGCCACCGCGACGGGCTTGCCGGCCAACACAGCGTCGATCGCCAGGCGCGCGTCCTGGCGCTTGGCGAGCGCTTCGCGCGGACTGGAATCGACGCGTCCCTGGTAGCGCAGCCGGCGCTGCTGATCGAAAACGAACACGTGCGGCGTGGCCGTCGGACCGTAGGCCCGCGCCACCGACTGCGTCTCGCCGTCGTAAAGAAACGGGAAATCGAAGTGGCGATAGGCCGCGCGGATCTTCATTTCCGGGAAAGAATCGGAGAGATCCGTGTAGCCCAGCTCGTCCAGGCGGATGGCCTTGGGATTGTTGGGCTGGATCGCCACCAGCGCCACGGAACGGTCGCGGTAGTCGGCCGCCAGTTGCTTGATGCGCCCTTCGTAGAGCTGCGCCGTGGGGCAGTGCACGCAGGTGAAGACCACGACCAGCACCTTGCTGGCGGCATAATCCTGCAAGCGATGAATCTGGCCATCCACACCCGGCAAGCTGAAATCCGGCGCGGACGCCCCGATGGACAGAGTCGGCGGATTCTCGTCAGCGAGTACCGCGCCACAGCATGCCAGCGCCAACAGGATCGTAAGCTTCATACCCTCAGTATCGCGCCGGGGGCGGCGGTGCGTCGGCGTGCAGCCGCGCATCCGGCACGGGTTCTCCGAATTGCAGGTGAACGGGCAGGACGCCGGCCCATACGGGCAAGGCATAGTCTTCTTCGTCGTCGATCGGCCCGCCGGTGCGCACCTTGGCGGAAACCTCGTCCAGCGGCAGAGCCAGCACCGTGGTGCTTTTCATCTCCTGTTCGGTGGGTTGCCGCACGGCTTCCCAGCGGCCCGGCATGATGTGGTTGGTGAAGTATCCGAGCGCCGCCATCTTCTCTTCCGGATCGGTCACCAGTCGCGCCTTCCCCAGCACGACCACCGACCGGTAGTTCATGGAATGATGAAACGCGGACCGCGCCATCACCAGGCCATCCACCAGGGTGACAGTGACGCAAAGCGGAAGGCCCTGGCCCAGCGTGCGCAGCATGCGGCTGGCAGCCGATCCGTGAATGTAAAGCTGCTCGCCGGCGCGCGCATAGCCGGTCGGAATGACATAAGGCTGGCCCTCCGCCACGAACCCTATATGGCAGATGAAGCCCTCGTCGAGAATGGCGTGCACCTGCGCCTGGTCGTAGACGGCGCGTTTGGGCAGGCGCTTCACCTGGGTGCGATCAGTAGGTGTGTAGGTCTCCATTAAGGCCAGTTTAGCGGGATTGAACCGGCAATCGCTACGACGCGCGTGCGGTGCGCTGGCGCTGATAGTTCCGCAGGTAGGCGCCGAGCATGCGGTCGGCGATGCCGATATGATCGTTCAGCCAGCCCTGCAAGAAGTCGAGCAGTTCGCGCACGGCGCTGGCGTTGCCGCGGCGGATGCGCCGCGCGAACCACACCAGTTTCGCGCGCGCGGCGTGATGCTGCCGCTGGTGCCACGCGTAGTGGGAGTAGCCGGCGGCCCGCATCTGGCGCTCCTCGTGCGAAAAATGCTCCGCGGCGTGCGCGATCAACTCGTCCAGGATCGGCTGCACCTGGGCGGTGGTGGCGCCGGCGGCGATGGCGACCTGCAGATCGCGGCACAGCCGGAACAGGAGTTGATGCTCGTCATCGACCTCGGGGACATGCACGGCGTGGCGTTCGGACCATTCAAACTTACACATGCGAATATCCTAAATTATAGCAACAGAGCGCCCGTCCGGACCGGCGGGGCTGACAACCGGCGGGCCGGCTCAGATCTGGCGCAGCGCCTGCTCCAGGTCTTCGAGGATGTCCTCCACGGCTTCGATCCCTACCGAGAGACGCACCAGGTTGTCGCGGATGCCCATGCGTTCACGGTGGCGCGGCGAGACATCGCGATGCGAGCTCATCACCGGATACAGCATCATGCTGTGGACATCGCCCAGCGAGGTTGCGCGCACGATCAGGCGCAGCGCGTTCATGAAGCGGAACACTTCCGCGCGGCCCGCACCCTTCAGCTCGAAGCTCACCATCGCGCCGTAGAGTCCCGGCGGCAGCAGGCGGCGGACTTCGGAGGCGTCCGGATGCGCCGGATCGGCCGGGAAATACACACGCTCGACGGCGCCGTGCGCGGCCAGCCAGGAAGCCACACGGCAGGCGTTGGCGCACTGCCGTTCCATGCGCAGAGCCAGGGTCTTGATGCCGCGCATGGTCAGATAACTCTCGAACGGCCCCAGCACCGGCCCCACGGCGCGCGAGAGCGTCCGCAGGCCCGCGTAGTGCGCCGCATCGGTCACCACGACGCCTCCCAGCACGTCGCCGTGGCCGGCCAGATACTTCGTGGCACTGTGCACGGCAAACTGGGCGCCCAGTTCGAGCGGGCGCATCAACACCGGCGTGGCGAAGGTATTGTCTACCACCACGGCGGCGCCGGCGTCGCGCGCCACCCGGGCCAGGCGGTCGAGCGGAGCCACCCGCAGCAGCGGATTCGAGATCGTCTCCAGCAGCACACATCCCGGCTGGGACTCTTCGAGAGCCTGGCGGAAGTTGTCGAGATCCCAGACGTCCGTGAAGCGGACAGCAATTCCCGAGGGCTCCAGCACATTCATCAGCAGGCTGACCGTCGCGCCATACAGGGCATTGGCGGCCAGGACCGATTTGCGGCGGTCGGCCAGCGCCGCGACCAGCGCTATGTGAATGGCCGCCATGCCGGAACCGCAGGCCAGCGCGCCGTGTCCGCCTTCGAGCGCGGCCACCAACTCTTCCAGCGCGGCATTGGTGGGGTTGTCGTAACGCGCGTAGCAGTAGCCCGGTTCTTCGTGGGCGAACACGCGGTCCAACTCCTCCATGGTGTCGTAGAAATAACTGGCGGCGGTATAAATCGGCGTGGTGGCGGGTACGTGCGCGCCGGCTTTCTTCCGGTCGCCGGCGTGAACGGCCCTGGTTTCGATCCTCACGATGTTTTCCTCTTCCAGCGGGTCCCCGCCTTGGTGTCCTCCAGGACGATCCCTAGCTCCAGAAGCTGCTGCCGGATCTGGTCCGCCAGCGCGAAGTGGCGGGCTTTCTTGGCGTCGTTGCGCATGCGGATGCGCGCCTCGACCTCGTCGTCCGGCATCTGGCCCCCGGCCGCCGTAGGCTGCAGCACGTCGAACACGGCGTCGAACTGCGTCAGAAATTCCAACGCCGCAGCCGCGTTATGCGCGCGCATCTCGCCGGCATCCATGGCAGTATTGACGTCGCGCACGTATTCGAACATGGCGGCCAGCGCTTCGGCGGTGTTCAGATCGTCATCCATGGCCGCGCTGAACTGCGTGTGCGCGGCGGTGGTGCGGGCGGCGAGCGCCTGGTTCAGCCCGCTGCCGAAGGCGCCGCTTTCCACACGCAGCTTGAAATTGCGCAGGCGCTCGATGGCGGTCTTGGCCGATTGCAGGCCGTCGAAGGTGAAGTTCAGGGTCTTCCGATAGGGCACCGAGGCGAGCAGGTAGCGCACGACTTCGGGCGCATATCCGCGGCCGAGGATGTCGCGTAGCGTGAAGTAATTCCCCAGCGATTTAGACATCTTCTGGCCTTCCACCATCAGAAACTCGGCGTGCAGCCAGAAGCGCGCGAAGGGCTTGCCGGTCAGCGACTCCGATTGCGCGATCTCGTTCTCATGGTGGGGGAAGAC
Source organism: Bryobacteraceae bacterium (assembly GCA_035499555.1). Lineage (GTDB taxonomy): Bacteria > Acidobacteriota > Terriglobia > Bryobacterales > Bryobacteraceae > Bog-159. The sequence goes on along the minus strand of DATJYO010000018.1, from coordinate 32,852 downwards.
CAGGTCCACGCCGCCGGCATGGATGTCGAGCGTCTCGCCCAGGTACTGAATCGCCATCACCGAGCACTCGATGTGCCAGCCGGGCCGGCCTCGTCCGATCTTCTCGTCCCAGAAAAACTCGCCCTCCTTGGGGGCCTTCCACAGCGCGAAATCGCGCGCGTCGGCCTTTTCGTATTCGTCCACGTCCACGCGCGCCCCGGCGCGGATGCCGCTGAAATCGTTGTGCGACAGCTTTCCGTATTCCGGAAAAGTGGCGATGCGGAAATAGATCGAGCCATCGCTCTGGTAGGTGTGGCCGCCTTCGGAAAGCCGGGCGATGGCGTCCGCCATCTCGTGAATATGCTCGGTGGCCGGAACGACGTGTTCGGGCGTCTGCAGGCGCAGCAGGCCGCAATCCTCGCGGAAAGCCTCTTTGTAGTGCGCGGTGTAGTCGGCGAGCGACTGGTTTTGGGCCACCGCGTTGCGGATGATCTTGTCATCCACGTCCGTGATGTTCATCACGTGATCGAGCTGGAATCCGCTGGCGCGTAGCCATCGCCGCAATATGTCCACGAACGTGAAGGTACGGAAATTGCCGATGTGCGCGTAATGATAGACGGTCGGGCCGCAGGTGTACATGCGTACCGTGTTGTCGCGCTCGGGAGCGAACCCGGTGGTCTGTTGCGTGAGCGTGTTGTAGAAACGCAAGGCCATAACGGAGGGGAAAGTCCTATCGTAACAGAGCGCAGATGAAGCTTAGCGAAACCAGGCCTGCACACCTTGCTGCAAAGCAGCGGCTCCGGCGGCGCCGGTGAGCGCAGTCATAAATGCCGGCACCGGTCCGCGCCGCTTCCACTCTTCGTGTACCGCGTGCGCGCCCAGGTAGAACAGCCATCCGGCCGCCAAGCCCAGCGGATAAGCGATCCACGGCGCGCCGCGGGCCGGCGCGAGGGCCAGGCCGAGTATGCCGCCCAGCAGCGTGACGGCTTCGCAGGATACGCCCCAGACCAGCGCCGTAACCCGCGACCGGACCGACGCGCGCACCATGGCGCCCAGCGCGATGCCTTCCGGAATCTTGTGCAAGCCCACCGCCAGGGCGACGGCCAGCGGAATGCCTCGATGCGCCGCCAGTTCCGCCGTCACTACGCTCCAGCCGTCGAAGAAGCTGTGCAGCATACTGGCGCCGATCAGGGGCGCGGCGAATCCGTGCAACACGGTCTCGCAGGCCCGGTGATCGTGGTTGTGCGAGCAGGTGGGACACACCGGCGCCAGGTAGCGGTTGATCAGGAAGAGCAGGCCGTAACCGACGGCGAAGAAGAACGCCGTGACCGGCCATCCGCTTTCCTCCACCAGGTTCGGGAGCAGGCCGAAGAGCACGACGCCCAACAGCACGCCCGCGCTGAACGGGACGACCAGACGCGTACGCCGGCCCGCGGTGGTCAGCCACAGCCCCACAAACACGCCCGCCACGCCGATGACGGCGGCAAACAGTGCGGGCGCGATGTTATGAGCGGGCATTCTTCAAGCTATCACGGCGGGCGTTCTCCAGGGCTGCCGCCAGCGCCGCGATCCCGTGGCGGATCTGCGGCTCGTCGAACGCGCCGAAGCCCAGCAGCAGCCCGTGTATATCGCCGCGCCGCAGCGTGAACCGGTCCAGCGCCATGGATTCGATCTGGCGTCCCGCCGCCGCCGTCTCCGCCGCCCGCGAAGTCATCCCGTTGCGCAGGAATCCCGCCGTGTACAGCCCGGCTTTGACCGGCGAGATTTCGAGCAACCCGTCCAGGTGCCGCCGCGCGCCATCCTGCAACGCGGCCAGGCGTCCGGCGTAAAGATCGCGCATGCGCCGGATGTGACGGCCCATGTGCCCGTCCACAATGAAGTCGCACAGAACGGCCTGGTCCAGATCGGAAGTATGCTGCTCGGTGCCAAATCGAAAGGCCAGCAGCGGGTCGAGCAGGGCTGCCGGCACGACCATGTAACCCAGGCGGACGGCGGGGAACAGCAGCTTGTTGAAGCTCCCCACCAGAATGACACTCTCACTTTCGTCGAGGCCCTGCAGGGCTGGAACGGGCCGTCCTTCGAAGCGATACTCGCTGTCGTAGTCGTCTTCGATCACAAAAGCCCTGGCTTGCCGCGCCCAGGCCAGCAGCGCCAGGCGCCGCTCCACCGGCATAGTCATGCCCAGCGGAAACTGGTGCGCCGGCGTCACGTAAGCGCCCTTAGCCGCCGCGCACATGCGCATGCCCTTCGCCACCGAAAGGCCGTGCGTATCCACCGGGACCGGCACGATGCGCGCCCCGGCATTGCGCAGCGCCGTGGCGGCTCCGAAGTACCCGGGATCCTCCATCCACACCGCGTCGCCCGGTTTCAACAGCAGACGCGCCAGCAAATCCAGGGCCTGCTGCACACCCGATACGATCACGACCTGGTCGGCGGTGCAGTTGACGCCGCGGGCATAGCCCAGGTAGTTGGCGACGGCCTGGCGCAGGGGCGGATAGCCGCGTGTGTGGCGGCCGGCCAGCATCGCCGGCGACGCCCGCCGCAAACGCCGGCTGGCAATCCGCGCCCAGATTTCAATGGGAAATTCCGCGAGGGCCGGTTCATGGCAGCGGAACGGGCGCGCCGCGTGGACGAAGTTCAGGCCGGTCAAGGGGGCCGGCAGCTTGCGGGCGGGGACGGGCGGGCGCCCGGCGCCGCCACGATGCGCCGGGATTCGCTCGTTCACCCAGGTGCCGGCGCCGACCTGGCCCTTCAGATACCCCTCCGACTGCAACTGTTCGAAGGCCGTGACGGCCGTTCCCCGCGAGACACCGTACTGCTGAGCGAAATCGCGGGTAGCCGGCAGACGTGTGCCGGGCGCCAGGCGTCCGTCCAGGATGGCGCGGCGCAGTTCCTCGTGCAGCCAGCGGCTCAGCGACACATGGGCGGGCCGCTCGTTGAGAGTCAGATCCAGGGAGCCGGTTTCCTTCGCCATGGAAATGGTCCAATAATTCCGTGCAATATGGCTCTATCTACTGTACCAAATCAAAGGTATATTGCGATTAAAGGGAGTAGAACAGACCGATGCTCACCAGGGGAGCGGCGCAACGATGTCGTAATGGCGGGTCTCGCCGGGCGCCCTCCGGCGCTTGCCGCCACGAACGGTGACACGGTGCCGTTCCCCGGGGGTAAGCGGATCTGACTCGGCCCGCGCGCTGTGCGACCATCGTCACATGGCGCGGCGCCGTTTCCTGGTCCCCCAGATTCGCGACGATACGGCCGAGATCTCGGGCGATGATGCCCGGCACCTCGCGCGCGTGCTGCGCGCCGTTCCCGGCCAACACTACGAGATCTCCGACGGGGCACAGGTCTGCCTGGCCGAAGTAACGGTCATCGAAAAGGACCGGGTGGGTTTTCGCGTGCTCCACACTCTTGACGCACCGGAGATTCCGGTACGCCTGGTTCTGCTGGCCGCGCTCATCAAGTTCGACCGGTTCGAGTGGCTGGTGGAGAAAAGCACGGAGCTGGGTGTGGCCGCCATTATGCCGGTGGCTGCGGCGCGCAGCGAGAAAGGGTTGCTGGAGGCGGCGCGCCGGCGGGTCGAACGTTGGCGCCGCATCGCGCACGAGAGCAGCCAGCAATGCCGGCGCGCCGGTCCGCCCGAAGTCCTCGATCCGCGGCCGCTTGCCGAAGCCTTGGCGGCGCACGGGCCTTGGCGCTATTTCCTGGACGAGAGCCCTGGTCCCCCTCCGCTCCTCTCCGCAATTCCCCCGGCCGGCGCGCGTGCCGGCGGCACGGAAGTGGGACTCATGACGGGGCCGGAAGGCGGCTGGACGGAGTCCGAGCGCGCCCAGGCCTTGGCTTCCGGATGGTCGCCGGTATCGCTGGGCCCGCTGATCCTGCGCGCGGAAACGGCGGCTATCACGGCTGCCGGCCTGGTCATGCAAGCCTGGTGGGCGACTCGGGTAGAATAGAAGATTATAGGGAATCGCCGTTGCACAGTCCGTCGGATCTATTCCTTTTCCTCATCGTCATTCTCACCCAGTGGAGCCTGACCCGGCGTCTACTGGCGGCTGCCAGGGCCAGATGGTCGCCGGCCGCCGCCCGGGCTGCGATCTGGGTGGCCGCCGCATTTAACGGGCTGATGATCGCGGCCTTCGCGCTGAGCTTTTCCTTCCTCATGAGCCGGTTTGCGGTGCCCGCCCGCACGGCCCAGATCCTGGGCGCGGTGGCGCAGATCTGGTTCTTCGCCTCCACCGCCGGATACCTGGCCTACCGGGTTTTCTGGTTTTTTCCGGACAGAATGGCGAAGCGCCCGTTCAGCCCGGTTCGGCGCCAATTGCTGAATGCCACAGGCGGGGCGCTATTGGCCTCTCCCTTCGCCATGGTCGGCTACGGCACGCTGGTGGAGCGCCTGGATTTCGGCGTCCGCGAGATGGATCTTCCGGTCCCCAATCTGCCGCCGGGGCTGGACGGCCTGCGCCTGGTCCACGTGAGCGACATCCATCTCAGCGCTTTCTTGAGCGAGAAGGATCTGGCCCGGGTCATCGATGCCGCCAACGGATTGCGCGGGCACCTGGCGCTGGTCACCGGCGACCTGATCACCAGCCGCGGCGATCCGCTGGATACCTGCCTGCGGCAGGTCGCGCGCCTGCGCGCCGACGCCGGCATTCTGGGTTGCATGGGCAACCACGAGCATTACGCGGGAGCCGAACATCATGCCGAGAAGGAAGGTGCGCGCCTGGGAATACGGTTTCTGCGCAGCGCGGCTGTGCCCTTGCGCTTCGGCGATAGCCTGCTGAACGTTGCCGGCGTGGACTATCAACGCTTCGGCCAGGAGTACTTGAACGGCGCCGAGCGACTGGTGCTGCCGGGCGCCTGCAATCTCCTGCTTTCGCACAATCCCGACGTATTCCCGGTGGCCGTGCGGAAAGGGTACGACCTCACGCTTGCCGGCCATACGCACGGCGGCCAGGTGACGGTCGAGATTTTCAACCAATCGCTCAATGCCGCGCGATTCGCCACGCCGTTCGTCTACGGGCTATTCCGCCAGCAAGGCGGTTCGGCCTACGTCACCCGCGGCATCGGCACCATCGGTATACCCACGCGCATCGGCGCCCCGCCGGAGATCGCTCTGCTGCGCTTGAGAAAGGCGTAAAGCGCGGCCGTGCGATACCTGATTCTGAGCGATATTCACGCGAACTGGGAAGGCCTGGAAGCCGTGACCGCGCACGCGGCGGGCAAGTACGATCAGGTGCTGTGCTGCGGTGACCTGATCGGATATGGCGCCGATCCCAATGCGGTGACCGAGTGGGTACGCGACCACGTGCCGGCCGTGGTGCGAGGCAATCACGACAAGGCATCCGTGGGCCTCGACGACCTGGAATGGTTCAATCCGGTGGCGCGTTATGCGGCTTTGTGGACCCAGCGCCAATTGACGCCCGAGAACGTGGAATACGTTCGCGGATTGCCCAGGGGGCCGCTGGTGATCGATGGCATTCAAATGGTGCATGGCTCGCCGCTGGACGAGGACGAGTACATGCTGGGGCCCTCGGATGCGGCACAGGTTTTTGAGTATCTGGATACGCCGCTCACCTTCTTCGGCCACACCCACCTGCAGGGCGGCTTTATCCTGAATCAGGACCGGATCGAAACCATCGACCGCACGCCGGACGGTGAGGAGCGCCGCACGTTCGACTTACACCCAGACTGCACCTATCTGATCAATCCCGGGTCGGTGGGCCAACCGCGCGACGGCGATCCGCGCACGGCGTATGTCCTCTACGACTCCGACGAGCGTTACGTGATCTTCTACCGGCTGCCGTACGATGTGGAGAAGGCCCGGGAGAAGATCCGCCGCGCGGGATTGCCGCCTTTGCTGGCGGACCGTTTGGCCGTGGGCAGATAAGTCATTCCCCATCTATCGACGAAACCCAACCTGCGGCTCGAACGCGCACGCGCTGAGCTAGAATGAGCCTCACGGAGGATACATGTTCAAGGGCTTCAAGCAGTTTCTGATGCGGGGCAACGTCGTCGACCTCGCTGTCGCCGTGGTGATCGGCGGTGTTTTCGGAACCGTGGTGAAGGCGCTGGTTGACGATCTGATCATGCCGATTGTGGCGGCGTTTGTCGGAAAGCCGGATTTTTCCGCCGTCAAATTCGCCGTTAACGGCAGCCTGTTCAAAGTCGGCGACTTCATCAATGCGGTGGTGGCGTTTGTGCTGGTGGCCGCCGCGGTTTATTTCTTCGTGGTTGCGCCGATGAACGCCATAATGTCGCGCATGAGGCGTGGGGAAGCGCCGCCCGATCCCACCACCAAGCAGTGTCCGGAGTGCCTGAGTACGATTCCCATCCAGGCGAAGCGCTGCGCATTCTGCACGTCTCCGGTAAGTCCCGCTTAGCGGCACATTAAACGCAGGAAAGAGCCTGCAGGCCTATCATTGTGAGCGAGGAGTGCATGCTTTGCTGGAGACATCGCCCACGGCTCGCTCCAGACGATCACGCACAACCGTTTTCTGGCGCCGCTGCGGAACGGAAATTATTTGGTTGGCGGTGCGGGACGGCCGGCGGAGACGTCGCAGGATGAGATTACGGACAACGGGATTTCGGAACCTCGCGAACTCCTCCAGGCATACCTGGATCTTCCGCGAAAGCTCAGGGGACAGGAACCCGCTCTCCGCTGCCAACGACGTAGCGTACGATCGGTGTGGGGCCGTCCAAGTCCACCAGATCCACCGGTTGGCCGAGTGCATCCGTTGCTTTGGAGGCAGCCGCGAAAAACCGGGCCGGCGGCACGGCCTTGTTGATGTGCCGCCCTTAAGTCAACAGCACGGCCCCTAACACGCCGCGCGCAGCTTGGTGCACGCGTAAATCGCCTGTGTGGCGGGCATCGGTACGCCCAGTTGCCCGCCCAATTCCAACACCGCTCCCACCACGGCTTCCAGTTCCAGGGGCCGCCCCGCTTCCAGATCCTGCAACATGGACGTCTTGTGCTCGCCCACTTTGGCCGCGCCCACCATCCGTTGATCGATGGAAACCGGCAGCTTCAGTCCCAGGCGCGCGGCCACGCATTCGGCTTCGGCCATGACCGTGCGCACCAGGGCTGAGACCTCCGGATCGGCGGTCATCCGCGCCAGGGTGGCGCCGGTCAGCGCACTGATGGGATTGAACGCCACGTTACCCAGGATCTTCACCCAGATCTCCTCGCGGATGTGGGTTGTGACCGGGCAACGCAGGCCGGAGGCGATGAGCGCTTCGGCAATGGTGCGGCAGCGCGCGGAGCGGCTGCCATCCGGCTCGCCGATGGACAGGCGATGTCCTTCGATGTGGCGCACGATGCCGGGCTCAGCGATCTCGGTGGCGAAGTAAACCAGCGACCCCACCACGCGCCGGGCCTCGATCGCCGCGGCGATGACGCCCCCGGGATCCACGCGCTCGAGCGGCGTGAACCACCAGGGTATGCCGTTCTGCAGGCTGACCACGCAGGTTGCCGGGCCCAGCAGGCAGGCAATGCGGGGCGTCAGTTCCGGCAAGCTGTGGGCCTTCACGGCCAGGAACACCACGTCCACCGTTCCGATGGATTCGAGGTCCCCCGTGGCCCGGGGGTGCGCTTCAAAATCGCCCTCGGGGCTCAGGACGCGCACGCCGCGCTCTTCCATGGCGCGCAGTTGGGGACCGCGGGCGAAGAGCGTGACGTCCAGGCCGGCGCGGGCCATGGACGCTCCGATATAAGCACCTACGGCGCCGGCGCCGGCGATGGCAAACTTCATCGCGGAGCTCCGGCGAATGCGGCGGCCACGTTCAGCCGCTGGATCTTGCCGGTGGCCGTGCGTGGAATGGCCGTCACGATGTGAATCTTCTTGGGACACTTGAAATCGGCCAGGCGGCCGCGGCAGAAGAGGATCAGCTCGGCCTCGCCGGCGGGTACCTCCGCGCGCAGAGTCACAGCCGCTTCGACCTCCTCGCCCCAAGTGGGGTGCGGCACGCCGAAGCAGACGGCCTCCGCCACGGCGGGGTGCGCCAGCAGCACTTCGTCGATCTCCCGCGGCGCGATGTTCTCGCCCCCGCGGATGATCAGCTCTTTGATCCGTCCGGTCAGGTAAAGATAGCCGTCGGGGTCCAGTATGCCCTGATCGCCGGTGCGGAACCAATCGCCGAAAAAGGATTTGGCGGTGGCTTCCGCATTGTTCTCGTATTCCCGGATGACGCTGGGTCCATCGATGCAGACTTCGCCGGCCGCTCCTGGCGCCAGTTCCGTTCCCTGCGCGTCGCGAATGGTGATCCGCAGTCCGGTGGCCGGCCCCACGGACCCCACCTTGCGCGCCGCCGGCGGCAGGGGGTTGGAGGCCATCTGGTGCGACGCCTCCGTCATGCCATAAGCCTCCAGGACCGGCGCGCTGAAGTATTCTTCCATGCGGCGCATCAGATCGGGCGGCAACGCGGCGCTGCACGATCGCACGAAACGCAGCTTGTGATCGCCGGGAGACCTGCGGGTGAGGATGAGCTGATGGATCGTGGGTACCGCCGAATACCAGGTGACGCCATAGTCGCGCACCGTACGCCAAAAGGCCATGGGGTTGAACCGCGGCGGAATCACCACCGCGCCGCCGGCGAGCAGGGTGGCCATGGTGGACGCCATCAGGCCGTGCACGTGGAACAGCGGCATCAGGCAGAGCGATACGTCGGCGGGAGTCAGCGCGTAGGTCCGGGCTATGGTGCGGATGGAAGCCGCCAGGTTACGATGGCGCAGGGGCACCCGCTTGGGCCGTCCGGTGCTGCCGCTGGTGTGCAGCACCAGGGCGACATCATCGGGCGCGGGTTGCGGAATTCCGCCTCCGGCGGCCATGGACGGCTCGATCACTGGAATGCCTGTCTGCCCCGCGGCGCGGCGGGCCTCCGCCCCCTCTCCGGGCGGCACCATCAGCAGGCGCGCGCGGGTGTCTTCCAGAAAGAAGCAGAACTCCTCGAATTTGTAGCCGGGGTTGAGCGGCGCGGCCGTACCCACGGCGGCGGCAGCCAGAAACGCGACGACCGCGTCCGGACCGTTGGGCAACGCCAGCGCCACGCGATCGCCGGGGCCGGTCCCCGCCGCGCGCAAGCCGGCGGCCATGGTTCTGACGCGCGAGCGCAGCTCTGCGTAGGTGATGACCTCGCCGGTCTCCGGCAGAATCATCGCCCTGCTTGTACCTGGGGCGGCATCGAGCACGTCGAGAAGCGTTTGAGGCTCGCTCATTTAGAATTAAGTTTAGCGTGCGGCAGTTCGGGCCTTCGGCCCGAGGAAGGCGGATACGGCTATGTGGCATGACGTGCGTTTCGCTGTACGGACCCTCCGGCGGTCGCCCGGGTTCACCGTACTGGCGGTGCTCTCTCTGGCGTTGGGCATCGGCGCCAACACCGCCATCTTTTCCCTGCTTTACCAGGTCGTGTTGCGCGCCATCCCGGTGAGCGATCCCGGATCTTTGGTCTGGCTCGAAACCGACGACAACAACTACGGCAATACCCGGCGCGACAACAATCTGAGCGTCTATTCTTACCCCATGTACCAGGCTCTGCGCGACCGCAATCCGGTGCTGAGCGGGCTGGTGGCGCGCGTCAGTTTTCCGGCGACGCTGGCTGTCCGCGGCGAGGCTGCGCGCACTACGGCGGAAGTGGTCACCGGCAATTTCTTCGAAGTGCTGGGAGTGCGGCCAGCCATCGGCCGCCTGCTGATCCCCGCCGACGACACGCCGGGCAGCGATCCCGCCATTGTGCTCAGTTACGCCTACTGGACCGGACACTACGGCGCCGATCCCAACATTCTCAATCAGCGCATCTTGATGAACCGCCAGCCGGTCACGGTGGTGGGAGTGGCGCCGCGCAGCTTCCGGAGCCTGTTGACCGGCCGCGACCCGGACTTCTTCGCACCCATCTCGATGATGCCCGCGATTCTGCCGGGCTGGACCGGGAATACGCATGCGGACCAGTACTGGCTCAGTCTGGTCGGCCGTCTCAAGCCCGGCGTCACCCGTGAGAGCGCCAGCGCGGTGCTGCAGCCGCTGTTCCAATCCATCCTGCGGGAAGAAGTAAAGCAGTTCAAGGATATCGGCCCGGAGGAAGTGAAAAAGACCCTGGCCAGGCCGATGCACGCGCGGTCCGCCGCGCAGGGCCTGAACGTTCTGCGTTCGCAATGGCAGACGCCCCTGATGGTTCTGGCGGTGATGGTGGGGCTGGTGCTGTTGATCGCGTGCGCCAACGTCGCCAGCCTGTTGATTGCGCGGGCCACCGCGCGCCAGCGCGAGATCGCCATCCGCCTGGCTATCGGCGCCACGCGTTGGCAGCTTTCCCGTCAACTGCTGGTGGAAAGCGCCGTCCTCGCGGTGATCGGCGGCGGGCTGGGCATTTTGCTCTCGCAGAGCCTGACGGCGGGTCTGCTGGGGCTGCTGCCCGCCGATGCCACGGGAGGCTGGCTGGCGCCGCGCCTGGATTTTCGGGTCTTGAGTTTTAGCCTGGCTCTCTCGGCGTTGACGGGTCTGCTGTTCGGGCTATCCCCCGCGCTACAGGCGGCGCGAGCCAGCGTCGCGCCCGCCCTGAAGGATCAGAGCGGCGGCATGAGCGCCAGTGGATCGCAGCTCTATACCAGGAAAGTCCTGATGACGGCGCAGATCTGCGTCTCTCTTCTGCTGCTTATCGGCGCCGGCCTGTTCACCCGCAGCCTGATCAACCTGCTGCACAACGATCCCGGATTCCGTGCCGATCACCTGGTCACCTTCAACATCGATCCCAGTTTGAACGGCTACGCGCGTGAGCAACGGTTGGCGCTGTTTCAGGATCTGCGCGAACGGCTGGGCGCGCTGCCCGGCGCGCGATCCGTCGCGAGTGCCTACCTGCTGCCGCTGGGAGGCTGGGGCTGGGGCAACGGCGTGCGGGACCCGCACTCCTCTCCGGCCAGCCCAAAGTACATTACGTGTAACGAGAATTCCGTGAGTCCGGGCTATTTCGCGACGCTGGGCATCCCGCTGCTCTCCGGCCGCGATTTCAGCGCGGAAGATAGTGCCAAGGCGCGGTCCGTCGTGATCCTCAGCGAAGGCTTCGCGCGATTCCTGTTTCCGCACGAGAGTCCCGTGGGCCGCTACGTGCACCAGGGGATGGGCGATGTGGATTCGCAGGTGATCGGCGTGGTGAAAGACTCCCGCATCAACGACGTGCGCGAGAAGCCGCCTTATATCCTCTACGCGCCATACGCACAGCTCCCCGACGACTTCACTCACCAGTCGGTGTTCCTGGTGCGCACCTCACGGGATGAACACGCCATGATGGCCGCCATCCGGCCGATCGTCAGACGGCTGGACCGGAACTTGCCCATCGAAGCCCTGACGACGATGAAAATCACGATCGATGACGACATCTACACGGATCGCCTGATGGCTACCTTCGCCGTCGGATTCGCGGTGCTGGCCGCTATCCTGGCCGCCGTCGGGCTGTATGGCACGGTATCGTATTCGGTGGCCCGGCGCACGCGGGAGTTCGGCATCCGGCTGGTACTGGGCGCCGAGCCGCAAGGCCTGCTGGTGCAGGTCCTGCGGGAAGTCGGATGGCTGGTTGCCGTGGGTATCGCGATCGGATTGCCGGCCAGTTACTTTCTTTCGCGGCTGGCGGAGTCGCAGTTGTACGGTATCCGCGCGCACGACCCCTTCACACTCATCGCGGCAACCATCCTGATCGTTCTGGTGGGGCTGTTCGCAGGGCTGGTGCCGGCGCTGCGGGCTATGCGCGTGGAGCCGATCCAGGCTTTGAGGTACGAGTAATGCGCTCTAGTCGGCGGGAACGCGGTCGGGCTTGGCGGACCACTGCCAGCGCCAGTTGGCGATAGCCGCCGCGATCTCCTTCCGGTAGGTCTTGCCGACAGCCAGCAGCAACATGAGGACCATCAGGACGATGGCCGCCGCCGCGGTCTGGCCCACATCCAGGTTATTCTTCGCCCACGGCAGCCAGCGCCCGTAGACCAGCTCGATGTGCACCCAGTAGACCAGCAGCGAGGTGGTCCCGAATTGGCGCACCCAGCTCCAGCCGGGGGCGGCCGCGTACTGCGTCCAGACGTAAGCCACGGCTAGAATGATCAGGGTAACGCCCAGCTTGATGAGCACCTGCGCCGGACTATCCAGCCAGAACTCGGATTTGGGATAGATGGAAAAAGGCAGGTTGGCGAAATAGCGCGACACCAGAATCAGGCCGATGCCGAGCAGGGCGCACCACTGCATGGCGCGGTCATACTGTTCGTGTTTCAACAGACGGATCAGGCTGCCCGCGCTCATCCCGAAAGCCATGTAAGCTGCCCACGGGAAGAAGCTGAAGTAGTTGTAGTCGGGCGCCAGGTACGCTTTGACCAGCGCCGGCACGCCGTTCCAGTCGATCTGCGTGATCAGCGGCGAGACGCCGGCGATCAGGAGTCCCAGGGCTGCACAAAGGCGCACTCGCTGGGCGGTGGTGAACAGGGCCATCACGGACATCAGGGCGATGCCGAAGCCCATGCAATTCAGAATGTCCACCTTCAGCATGTTGGTCCAGGGACTGGGCCAACTGAACAGCCACAACTGCACCCGCAGCAGCATGGCGATGCCGAACAGGTATCCGCCGCGCCGCAGGGTGCCCACAATCCGATCGCGCCGGGAAACGCTCTTGCGTTCGAAACTATACATCAGGAACGCCAAGGTCACACCGGTGAGAAACAGGAAGATGGCCGGCGGCATACCACCGCAGAACTGCGACAGCATGTAGGCCGCGCTGCCGCGCAACTCCGGCTTGAGAAATGAATGGAAGGCATGGCCCTGCAGCATGATGATGCCGCCGATGCCACGCAGCCAATCCAAATACGTGAGTCTGTTTCTGTTACCGCTCGCTTCCATGCGCCTGGTCTTCGCCTGGATTTTACTTCTGCGGGTATTCCCGTTTCACGTTTTTAGGGAGTTGCAATTTCAGTTCCGAGTCCGAAAGGTCCGGGTTAATCTTCACATCCGAATAGGTAGCCAATTGGTAATCTCCGCCCTTCAAGTCGAACTTCTGCTGCACCGGGTAGCCCGCATCGGAAATCCACAGCTCAAACTTACTTAGATACTGCAGAACCTCTTTAGATTTCGGAATTAATTCCAAATGTTCCGTCTTCTGGCCTGCCACGGTTTCGGGGCCGATCAGGCGCAGGACGTAGGCCGATTCCAGATCGGTGCGGGACGTCCCAAAACCGACCAGGAAAAACTGCTCCAGCAGCGCGCGGCTCTTGCCGACATCGATTTCCTGCACGGTCTGGGCCTTGGGGAAATAGATTTCAAGCTTATGGCCTTGAAAGGCGTAAGTCTTGGAGTCCGGCTCCGTCACATCGATGAGCATGCGCAAGTCGCGTGGATGCGGCCGTTTAAGCTTGATGGTGCCCTCGTCCACGGTGTCTTCGTTGATGACCGTAGTGTGCGCCACACGGCGCAGGTGGGCGGTCATGCCGCGGAAAGCGGCGCCGGCCTTATCGATACGGTTCAAGACGCTGTCCAGATCGGTTTGCGGCCGGGAAGAGGCGGGAATAGTCACGGCTATTCCTAATACGGCGATGAAAAACGGACGCATGCGGGGGAACTCAGGGCTTAGCGAAGATCATGTAACCCTTGGTCGCGCCATCCGAGTCGGTCACAGGTTCCACACGGGTGACCGTCAGGCGTTTCTGGTGGGTCTGCCTGCTCAGCAGTGCCAGGAGCTTCTGCTCCTGCTGGTCCTTGGAGAGGCCGGCCAACAGGTCCGGCTCCACCCAGTAGACGCTGCTGCCGCGCTCCGACGGAAGGACCGCGATGGAACTGACCAGCGGTGTACGCGGCTGGTCGCGAAACCACCCGCGCGGAGTCAGCAAGACGAACAGGACAATGATGCCGACCATCACGTCATACTGCCAGCTTGCGCGGGGGTAATCCCACAGGATGAAACGCTTCAGCACGGGAAGTCCCAGTTTATCAGGTTGCGCGAAGGCGCGTTGTCAGGCCCGCTTCAGACGCAGGCTGTTGGTGACCACCGTCACGCTGGAGAGCGCCATAGCGGCCGAGGCCAGCACCGGCGAAAGCAGCCATCCGGTGACGGGGTACAGCAGCCCGGCGGCGATGGGGATGCCGACGGTATTGTAGGCAAAGGCCCAAAACAGATTCTGTCGAATAACCCGCATGGTCCGGCGCGCGAGCAGCAGGGCGTCGGCCACCCCGTGGAGATTGCCGCGCATGAGGGTGATGCCGGCCGCCTCCATGGCGATATCCGCGCCGGTGCCGATGGCGATCCCGGTATCCGCCTGCGCCAGGGCGGGGGCATCGTTGATGCCATCGCCGACCATGGCCACTTTCTTCCCGGCGTCCTGCAAGCGGCGCACTTCGGCGACCTTGGCGTCCGGAAGGACCTCGGCCAGAACGTGCTGGATACCGATCTGCCGCGCCACCGCTTCCGCGGTCCGGCGATTGTCACCGGTGATCATCCAGATTTCCAGCCCCATGTGCCGCAGCCGGCCGATGGCCGCCTGCGCTTCGGGCTTGATCGTATCGGCCAGCGCCAGGACGCCCGCCACTTGACTGTCGACGGAGATGACGGCGATGGTCTTGCCTTCGGCGGACAGCTTTTGGGCCGGACTCGAGTCCTGTGGCTGCAGCCCGCCCTCCAGTTTCACCTCCCGGCCATCCACGGTGGCGTGCACGCCGTGGCCGGGATCCGCCCGGAAATTGACGGCGTCCGCCAGCGGGATAGAGAGGGCCTGGGCGTGTTCCACGATGGCTTTCCCCAAGGGATGCTCGGAGTAGCGCTCAGCGGAGGCGGCCAGACGCAGCAGGCTGGCCGCGGTGTATCCGTTCATGGGGATCACGTCCGTGACGCGGGGCCGGCCCTGGGTTATGGTGCCGGTCTTATCGAGCACCACGGCGTCGATGCGGTTTGCGGCTTCGAGGGCTTCGCCGCCCTTGATGAGAATGCCGTGCTCCGCGCCCCGGCCGGTTCCGACCATGATCGCGGTGGGTGTGGCCAGTCCCAGCGCACAGGGACAGGCGATAATCAGGACAGCCACGAAATTCACCAGCGCGGTCGAAAGCGGCGCAAAAGCCAGCCACACCAGGAAAGTGATCGTGGCGATGGCCAGCACGCCGACGGTGAAGTAGCCGCTCACCACGTCAGCCAGGCGGGCCACCGGGGCGCGCGAACCTTGCGCCTGTCGCACCAGTTCGATCATCTGCTGCAAAGTGGTCGCGCCACCCACTTTGCGCGCTTCGAAGCGCAGGCTCCCGGAGCGGTTGATCGTCCCGCCGTAGACCGCGTCGCCGGGCCGCTTGTCCGCGGGCATGCTCTCGCCGGTGAGCATGGATTCGTCGACCGCCGATTCGCCCGCCAGCACGGCGCCATCCACGGGAATCTTCTCGCCGGGACGCACCACCACGATATCGCCCACCCGCACCTGTTCGATGGGGACGTCGAGTTCGGCGCCGCCGCGCTCGATACGCGCGGTCTTGGGCTGCAACTCGCGCAGGCGGCCGATGGCGTCGGAAGCCCGGCCGCGGGCGCGGGCTTCCAGCACCCGCCCCAGGAGGATCAGGGTGATGATGACGGCCGCGGCTTCATAGTAGACTTCATGCCCGCCGCGGAGCGTGACGGCCAGCGAGTAGAGGAACGCCGCGCCGGTGCCCAGGGCGATCAGGGTGTTCATGTTCGCGGAGCGGTGGCGCAGCGCGGTCCAGGCGCCGAGGTAGAACGGCGCGCCCGCGTAAAAGACCACCGGCGCGGTGAGGGCGAGCTGGATCCAGGGCATAGCGGCCCAGCGCATGAACCCGGGGATCATGCCCAGGACCACGGCGGGCGCCGCGAACGCGGCCGCCATCCACAGCCGGCGCCGCAGAGCGGCATACTCCTGCGCCTGGGTGTCCTCTTCGGCGCGCGGCACACCGTATCCCAGTTCTTCGATGGCATCCACCAGGTTGCGGACCGCCGCGCGGCGGGGATCGAATTCCACCGTTGCCGTGGAGGTGGCGAAATTGACGTGCGCGGCGGCCACCCCGGGCGTCGCGGCGAGCTGGTTTTCGATGCTGCGCGCGCAGGCGGCGCAGGACATCCCGGAGACGGGCAGGTCCACACGCTCGGCCGAAGCGGCGCTCATTGCTGCACGGTGTATCCGAGCTGCTCGATGGCGCGCAGCAGGTCGGGAAGCTTGGTGCGGTCGGCGTCGAACTCCACCGTTGCGGTGCCGCCCGCCAGGTCCACGCGCGCGCTGGTGACCCCCGGGCTGGTGCTGAGCTTCCGTTCCACGGTGCGGGCGCAGTTGCCGCAGGTCATGCCCCCGACCGGGATCTTGACGGATTGAATGGCCATACTTTTATGATGCACTGGCGGGAGCCGGGTGGCACGGCCGCCGCGTGATTCCCGCCGTACATCCCGATATACTATGGTTTAATCGCCCCGCAAACGGCGCACTTCATGGCTGAAATGAGTGTCATCTGGCTGCGCGTGGCCGCGGCCCTTTACTCGGTCGGCCTGCTGCACGCCATCCTTACCCTGGTACGCAGACGCGAGCACCTGTTCCGCGTCTCGCTGACGGCGCTCTCCATCGGCGCCGTGCTGCACGGCGTTTCCATCGTCGAAGAAGGCCTGCTGATGAATCACTGCCCGATCGCCAACTTCTACGAAACGTCGTCCATGTGCGCCTTCCTCATCACCACCCTGTTCCTCTTCGTTTATTGGCGCTACAAGACCGAAAGCCTGGGCGTCTTCATCTTCCCGCTGGTATTCGTGATGACCCTGGTGGCCACCCTGGGCAACCCCGTGGATGCCTGGACCAGCCCGGCCATTCGGAACGCCTGGCTGGACGTGCACATCACTTTGGTCTTGCTCGGATTTGCGGCGTTGGCCTTCACCGCGGGCGCGTCGCTGCTGTACCTGTTTCAGGAGCGCGAGCTCAAGCGCAAGAAGCCGCGCAAGCTTTACTACCGCCTGCCGCCCCTGGCCACCATGGACGAGCTGATCTCGCGCTCCATGGCGCTGGGGTTCGTGCTGATGACCCTGGCGGTGATCGCGGCTACGACCTGGGCGTTCATCGAGCATAAGACCCAGTGGATCAGCCAACCCGCCATCGCCATCTCGTTCATCACCTGGGGCTGCTACCTGGCGATGGTCTTTTTGCGGGTCACCGCCGGATGGCGCGGCCGTAAGGCCGCCATCATGGTGATCGTGGTGGTGGGCCTTTCCATGATCACCTGGGCCGCGCACGCGCGATTGGGGCACCTGCTGAAGCCATGAAACTGCTGGTCACAGGCGTCAGCCACAAGACCGCGCCCGTCGAGATCCGGGAGTCGCTGGCGTTTCCGGAGGCGGCTTTGCCGGCCGCCCTGCGCGCGCTCAAGTGCCACGAAGGAGTCTCGGAAGCCTGCATCCTGTCCACCTGCAACCGCGTCGAAGTCACGGTCACCACCGAAGACTCGGTCGATCCGCAGCCGCTGGTGGACGAGTTTCTGCGCGAATCGCGCCTGGTGCGGGCGGAAAGCATCCGGCCGTACCTCTACCGGCACGAGGGGCAGGACGCGATCCATCACCTGTTCCGCGTGGCCGCCAGCCTGGATTCGATGGTGATCGGCGAGCCGCAGATCCTGGGTCAACTCAAGAACGCCTATGGAGTCGCCAAAGCCGAGGGTACCTGCTGCGGATGGCTGGAGGGGCTGCTGACGCGCGCCTTCAGCGTGGCCAAGCGCGTGCGCTCCGAAACCGGCATCGGGCAGATGGCGGTGTCGGTCAGCTATGCGGCCGTAGAGCTGGCGCGCAAAATCTTCGGGTCGCTGAACAACCGCACCATCATGATTGCCGGTGCGGGCAAGATGTCGGAACTGGCGGCGCGGCACCTGCGGCGCTCCGGGGCTACCCACGTCTTTGTCACCAATCGCACGCACGAGCGCGCGGTCGAAATGGCCAGGCTGTTTCAAGGCACGCCGGTCGAGTACACGCGATTCCAAAGCATGCTGCCGGAGATCGACATTCTGATCACTTCCTCCGGCGCACCGCACTACATCCTGCACAAGGACGAAGTGCAGCGGGTGATCAGCGCGCGGCGCAACAAACCCATGTTCCTGATCGATATCGCCGTGCCACGCAACATCGAGCCGGCGGTCAATGATCTGGACAACGTGTTCCTGTACGACATCGACGATCTGCAGGAAGTGGTGAACGCCAACCTGCGCGAGCGGATGAAGGAGGCCGAGCACGCCGAAGAGATCGTGAAGCAGGAGGTGGAGCGCATGATGGCCCGCCTCAAGGTCCAGGAGGTTACGCCCACCATCGTCAGCCTGCAGGAGGAGCTGGAGCGCATACGCCAGGCCGAGATCGAGAAGGTGCGGCGCAAGTACGGCCCGGCAACTCCGGAGCAGGAAGAGGCCTGGGAAGCACTGACGCGCGGCATCATGAACAAGATCGCGCACGGGCCGATCTCCGAGCTGCGGCTGCAGGCGGGCCGCCCGGATGGCGCGTACGTCATCGACGCCATCCGCAAAGTGTTTCACCTGCAAGACCAATAATCATGCTGGTCATTGCCTCCAGAGGATCCCAACTTGCCATGTGGCAGGCGCAGTGGGTGCAAAAACAGCTCGCCGCGCTGGGTGAGCCCAGCCGCATCGAGATCATCAAGACGACGGGCGACAAGATCCAGGACGTGCCGCTGGCGCAGGTCGGCGCCAAGGGACTGTTCACCAAAGAGATTGAAGAGGCGCTATTGGCCGGGCGGGCGGACCTGGCGGTGCACAGCCTCAAGGATCTGCCTACCGAGCTGCCCGCCGGCCTGGTGCTGGCCGCTACGCCCGAGCGCGAAGATCCGCGCGATGCCATGGTGGGCCGCCGGCTGGCCGATCTGCCGGCGGGCGCGAAACTCGGCACCAGTTCGCTGCGGCGTGCGGCGCAGTTGCGCAAGTTCCGGCCGGACCTCGAAATCGAGCCGGTGCGCGGCAACCTGGATACGCGCTTGCGCAAGCTCGACGCGGGCCAATATGACGCCATCGTGCTGGCTGCCGCCGGCCTGCGGCGGCTGGGTTGGGAAGATCGGATCGCGGAGATTCTCCCGCCGGACGTGGTGTGTCCCGCGGTGGGCCAGGGATCGCTGGCCATCGAGACTGCCGCCGGCCATGAGCAGATCTGCGCGCAGCTCGAGCATGCCCCCACGCGCGCCGCGGTCACAGCCGAGCGTGCCTTGCTGGCCGCTCTGGGAGGCGGCTGCCAGGTTCCCATCGGAGCGTACGCTACGGTCGTGGGGGAGCGGCTGTCGCTACAAGCCGTGGTGGTTTCACCGGACGGCGGTACGTTGATACGCCGGCAGTCCGAGGGTTTGGCCATGGATGCCGCCGCGATCGGCCGCAGTCTGGGAGAAACGCTGCTGGCGGCCGGTGCGGACGAGATCCTCGAAAGCGTCTACGGATGAGCAAGGTCTATCTGGTGGGCGCTGGCCCCGGCGATCCCGAACTCATCACCCTCAAAGGCCGCCGCCTGCTGGAAGGCGCCGGCGCCGTGTTGTACGATCACCTGGCCAATCCCGCACTGCTGGAATTGGCGCCGCCCGCGGCCGAGCGCATCTACGTGGGCAAGAAGAAATCCGCGCACGCATTCAGCCAGGAAGAGATCTGCGCCATGCTGATCGAGCGCGCCCGCCGTGGGCTGAACGTGGTCCGGCTGAAGGGCGGCGATCCGTTCATCTTCGGCCGCGGTGGCGAGGAGGCCGAAGCGCTGGCCGCGGCCGGCGTGCCGTTCGAGGTGGTGCCCGGCGTTACCTCGCCGTTGGGCATCGCAGCGTATACGGGCGTACCCCTCACGCATCGCGAACATACCAGGGTAGTGACGTTTATCACCGGCCACGACGTGGCGGCCATCGACTGGAGCCGCGTGGGCGCCAGCGAGACGCTGGTCATCTTCATGGGCATTTTCAGCTTCGACGAAATTGCCCGCGAGTTGATGGCGCATGGCCGCGCCGGCGATACGCCCGCCATGGCCGTGCGCTGGGGGACGCGGCCGGATCAGCACACGGTCGCGGGAACGCTGGCGACGCTGCCGGCGTTGATCCACCAGGCGGATTTGAAGCCGCCCGCCACCATTATCATCGGCGAGGTCGTCGCACTGCGCGACAAGCTGAACTGGTACGAACACCTGCCGCTGTTCGGACGGAAGATCGTGGTGACGCGCGCCCGCGGCCAGGCGGACACGCTTTCCGCCAGGCTGCGCGCGCTGGGCGCCGATGCTATTGAGCTGCCCACCATCGAGATTCTGCCGGCCCTCGATTACGAGCCCCTCGATCGGGCCATCGCCAACCTTGGCGCGTACGACTGGCTGATCTTTACCAGCGCCAACGGCGTGAAATATTTCCTGGAGCGGCTGGACCGCTCGGCTTCGGACCTGCGCTCGCTGCGCGCGCGCATCTGCGCCATCGGGCCGGCCACCCGCGCCGCCCTCCAATCGCTGCACCTGAAGGTGGATGTGATGGGCGATCAATACGTGGCGGAGGGACTGCTGGCGGCACTCGGCGCGCACGACCTCGAGGGCCAGCGCATCCTGCTGCCGCGGGCTGCCGTGGCGCGCGACCTGGTGCCCGTGGAACTGCGCCGCCGCGGCGCGCAGGTGGATGTGGTGGAGGCCTACCGCACAGCCGCGCCCGAGCATTCCATCGATCTGGCGGACAAGCCGGATTGGATCACTTTTACCAGTTCGTCCACCGTGCAGAATTTCGCAGCCGTGGCCGGCGCGGAAGCTCTGAAAGGTGTGCGCGTAGCCTCCATCGGACCGGTCACCAGCGGCACCGCGCGCAGGCTGGGAATAGAAGTGACCGCCGAAGCCGCCGTCTTCACCATAGATGGCCTGATCGACGCGATCCTGCGCAGCGGCGCGTAGCATGAACACCAGCATCTTCGAGCTGTTCAAGATCGGCATCGGGCCTTCCAGTTCCCACACCGTGGGACCGATGCGGGCGGCGCGTGCCTTTGCGCTGGCGTTGGCCGGAACGCCGGCCCGGATTCAGGTCGAACTCTACGGCTCGTTGGGGCTCACCGGACGGGGACACGGCACCGACCGCGCCGTCATCCTGGGCTTGCTGGGCGAGGAGCCGGACCGCGTCGATCCGGCGCGTATCCCGGAGCTCATCGACCATGCCGGCCGGCGTCTGCAATGCGAGTTGCTTTTTCGCGGCGACATCGTGCTGCCGGCCCATCCTAACGGCATGCGCTTCACCGCTTTCGACGCTGCGGGCGCCGCCGTGCATCAGGAAACCTACTACTCTGTCGGCGGCGGATTCATCGAGCGGGAAGGCGCGCCGCCGGCTTCCGCCACCGCCACTGCGCAGGTTCCCTATCCTTTCACCAGCGCTGCAGAAATGTTGGCCCAAGGGGATGCAGCCGGTCTGCCGGTCTGGGCCATGATGCTCGAGAACGAAAAGGCCTTGCAGCCGGAGTCCGAAATCCGCAGGCGCATCGCCCACATCTGGACCGTCATGCGGGAATGCACCGCGCGCGGTCTGGCCACCGAGGGCCTGTTGCCCGGCGGCCTCGGCGTCCGCCGCCGCGCGCCGGAACTGCACCGCAAGCTGCTGGCCGCTCCTACCGGCGATCCGCTGCGCACCATCGATTGGATCAATCTGTACGCCATCGCGGTGAACGAAGAGAATGCCGCCGGCGGCCGGGTGGTGACCGCACCCACCAACGGCGCCGCGGGGGTGATTCCGGCCGTGGCGCACTACTACCGGCACTTCGGCCCCTCGCCCGACGAGGCCGGCATCTTCCGCTATTTCCTCACGGCGGGCGCGATCGGGATTCTGTACAAGGAGAACGCTTCCATTTCAGGCGCCGAAGTCGGCTGCCAGGGCGAAGTGGGCGTGGCCTGCTCGATGGCCGCCGGCGGACTCGTGGCGGCGCTGAACGGCACCAACGAAGCCGTGGAGCATGCCGCCGAAATCGCCATGGAGCACAACCTGGGCATGACCTGCGATCCCATCGCCGGGCTGGTGCAGATCCCCTGCATCGAGCGCAACGCATTCGGCGCGGTAAAGGCGGTCAACGCCGCGCGCATGGCCATGACCGAGGAAGGCGGCCACAAGGTCACGCTCGACCAGGTGATCCGCACCATGTACCAGACCGGCCTGGACATGCGTTCACATTACAAGGAGACCTCACTGGGCGGGCTGGCGGTGAATGTAATTGAATGCTAAAAGCCCAACCACGATTGCCAGCGACAGCCAGGTGAGCGCCGCACCGACGCGGTACTCGAGCGGCGTTTCAAACACAAATTCGATATCCTGTTCACCCGGCGGCACGTCGATCAGGCTCAGCCCAGCGGCGTCCGGGTGAACCGCCAGGCGTCTTCCGGCAAGGTACGCGCGCCAGGCCGGGTCGTAGGTGATCTGCGCTACGAGCGACTGTCCCGGTCCGATGCGCGCGTGGATCCGCAAACGCCCGGTGTCTTCCCAACCGGTCGATGGAGTCGAATCCGGGCCCTGCTCGATGGCCGCGGTGTACGCGCGCAGGGCCTCCAGGTTGGTCTGCGGCGTGAGCGGACGCAGCCCGCGAAACGACGCCGCATCCACAACCCGCGCCAGTGCCGGGTAGCGTCGCGGTACCCCGTAGATCACGTTTCCCTGATGGTCGTCGTAGAGTACGGGCAATATTCCCGCGAACTTCTCCGGATGCACGTAATCGTGGAACGGCTCTTGGGACTGGCGGTCATTCACTACGATGGCGTCGGCGCCCAGCGCCTGCAGCCAATCGACCGATAATTCCGGACGGTCGCCCACCATCACCTCATACATAGCCGGCACCAGATATTGGTTCATTACGCACCGCTCCATGGCGCCGGTGACCTCGGGCAGATCGTGCCAGGCGGTCCACCAGAAGCGTACCGAGCCCGCCGCTACAAAGCGGCTCTGCGGCAGATTCCGCCAGGCCCAGTCCGCCAGCCGATATTCGACGCGCTGATCGAGATGCTGCTCGGCGGGAAAGAACTGCCAGGCGTGCCGGAGGTAACCGCGCGCGGACATGATCCCCGCAAGCGCCAACAATACGACCGATGCGCGGGCCAGGCGCCGGCGCATACGATTGTCCGCATGCCAGTTCCACATCCGCCGCATCGCTTCCGTACAACCCAGGATCAGCACCAGGTCGAGTTCCGGGGCCAGGCGGACCGGTTCGGCCAGCGCCTTCACCTGGAACCAGTAGTAACCGAGCACATTCAATCCGAACCACAAGACACTACCGGCCAGAAATGTGGCGTAGGTCCGTTCCCGGCGGCGCGCGGCCAGGCGCAGCGATAGCAGGATGAAACCGATCCAGAACACCACGTTTAATGCAGTGCCGATCCGGTCGCCGGGAGGCGAGAACCACTTGAGGTTCAGCATGGTGAGCCGCAGGTAGGAGGGCACCAGCCAGAAGGCACACAGACCACCCGCCAGCGCTCCTATCGCGGCGGCACGCAGCCAGACGCCGGCCTCGCGATGGGCGGCCCACACGCTCCACACCAGAATCGGGAAAAACGCCCCGAGCGCCGTGGCGCCGTAGAAGTTGGTGGCGGCCACGCCCGCGCACAAGACCGCCGCCAGCCCCGTCAGAGCCGGACTCGCACGGCGCAGCGCCAGGTACGCGAGCGCCAGCGCAAACGGCAACAACGCCAGCGCCGATATGTGCGGACCTTCTCCGTACCGCGTCAGGACCCACAGGCGCCACGGCGCGCGATATTCGGCATTGTCACGGACCTGCGAGACCAGCAGATAGACCGGCGAAACCAGGGCCGCCGCCGCGGCCGCCAGCCATCCGGCGCCGCGCGATCCACTCATCAGCCGCGCCAGGAAGTACACGCCGGAGATGCCCAGACAATAGAAGAATGCGGTGTAGATGTGATACGCCTTGGCGGGGATCCAGATGCGGGCAAGCAAGGCCGTCCCATATCGAACGGCCGGCGGGTAGATGTAGGCCTCCCGCGTACCGTCGTACCAAAGCGGCTGCCATTGCGCGTGCGCCCAGTGGTCCCGCAAGAACCGGCCGTCGGCGATAAAGGAGCTCTCGATGGAATCCCAGCGCGCGAGATATTTCAGCTTGAACAGCGGTTTGATCAGCACCGCCGCTAACAGGACGAGGAGAAGCAGGTCCAGCGGGAGTGTCAGGCGGCGCATCAACCCTTGGGCCGGGCGAGTTCCGACCCGGAGTGGTAGCGCCGCTGCAGGCTGTCGAACTGGCGATGGTAGCCCAATCCCCAGCGGTACAGCATGAACTTGCCGAGCAGCAGCAGGATGGAACATCCGTAGATGGTGCTGGCGAAGAACGACGCCGAAGAGGCTTGCGCGAAATAGCGGGTGGGCACGGGCACCTCGGTGATGCGCGTGCGCAACGCTACCATTTGCGCCATGATCTCCTGGTCGAAGATGAACGCGTCCGAGTTGGTCTCCAGGTTGACCGATTCCAGCACCTCGCGGCGGAAGGCGCGATAACCCGTGTGGTATTCGGAGAGCTTCAGGCCGAATGTCGCATTCTCCAGCCCGGTGAGAAACCGGTTGGAGATGTACTTCCACCAGGGCATGCCCTGCTTGATGGGATGGATACCCATGAGGCGGGAACCTAGAACGGCGTCGGCGCGGTCCTCCTGAATGGGCCGGATGATCTCCGGCAGCAGGGTGGGATCGTACTGATAATCCGGGTGCACCATCACCACGATATCCGCGCCCGCCTTGAGCGCCTCGCGGTAGCAGGTCTTCTGGTTGGCGCCATAACCGTAGTTGCGGTGGTGCACGAACAGTTCCAGCCCCATGTCGCGCGCGATCTGCGCGGTTTCGTCGGAGCTGCCATCGTCTACCAGGATGACCAGGTCCACCATCTCGCGCGGCAGATCCGCATAGGTCATATGCAGGGTTTTGGCGGCGTTATACGCCGGCATCACCACCACCACTTTTGGTTTGGAATTCACGGTTCGACCTCCGGTGTGGCAGTCACAATGAACTGATAAGCAAACATGCTCTTCCACACACGCGCCGATTCGAATGACCATCGCTCGAGCGCGCGCACCCAGCCGGCGTCTTTCCAGCGCGGCACGGCCAGGCCCACGGGTACGGCGGAGCAACGCAAGGTCTCGATCGAAAAGCCCTGGGCCCGGAGCAGTTCGGCCCAGCCGCGCCAGGTGAAGAAGTGCAGATGGGTGCGGTCGAACAGGCCGCGATCCTGGGCGGGAAACCGGCCACGCAGAACCGTCCAGCGGAACCACGCGTGGCCGCTATTGGGCAGCGACGCAGCCAATCGTCCGTCGCGGGCCAGCACTTCGCGTACCTCGCCCAGCATTAGATCGGGACGCCGCAGATGCTCCAGCACGTCGGCGCAGATGACGAAATCGAAGCGCCCGTTGAGCGGCGGCAACCCGCATTCGAGATCGGCTTCCACCAGCTTGACCGAATCCGGAAAATTCGGCCCGGCCGCCCCGGGTGAATCGATGCCGGTTACCCGGTAGCCTCGGGCGGCCAGCTTTGCACCCAGGTATCCGCCGGCGCAGCCGACATCGAGCACACGGCGGCCGCGGCCCTCGGGCGGCAGGCTTTCGAGCAGCAGACTGTGACTGCTGTACGGGCTCTCCTTGAGTTGATAAGGCGCAACCGCGACGACCGGCACCATCCAGTCCGATTATCTCCCAAGCGTAGAGGCGTTTGGTAGGACAAACAGCGCTGCGATAATTTAGATTACAGATGAAACGGCACGCCACCGGTGTAATGCTTGTCGCGGTCCTGTTCGGAGGATGCAGCGGCAACCTGACGCGTCACGGCCCGGTCGATCCCGCGCTGGCGGTCTATATTCCGCCGGATACGGTGGCGCTGGCGGGTGTGCGCGTGGACCGGCTGCGCGAGACGCCGCTCTATCGCAAGCTGGACGCCCGGAAAAAACTGCCGCCGTTGGACGACATTCACATCCAGGACGTGCAGAGTATTCTGCTCGCCAGCGATGCCAAGAACGTGCTGGCGGTTCTCCGCGGATCGTTTGGCGCGAATCCCAGCGGGGTGACCTTGGTGGATTCGCACACCGCCCTGGCAGGTCCCCCGGCGATGGTGCAGGCAGCTATCCTGCAGGCTAAGAGCGGCCGTCAACCGGCTCCGCATGAGCTTGTGGCGCGGGCGTCGGCGATACCCGCCGGCAGCCAGATCTGGGCGGTCGCCGAAGGTTGGCCGGGACTCGATCCCGAGACTCTGCGCTACATGGGGAACGCGGCGAACGTCGACCGTATTCTGCGATCGGTGAAAGGCGCCACCCTGGCGATCGACTTGAGCAACGGAATCCATGCCGTTTTTACCGGCGACTGCCAGACCGAAGCCGCCGCCGGATCTTTGGCTGATTCCCTCCGCGGATTGACGGCTTTGGCGCGCGTCGGCCTGACGCACAATCAGCCCGCGCTGGCGCGGGTCTTCGACGGCATTCAGATCCGCCAGGATGCGCGGGTGGTTAGATTGGATGTGGATGTTTCACAGGATCTGGCGGACAAGCTGGCGGATCGGATTCCGGCCGGCCGGTGAGCTGGTATGCCGGTGGGTAACTAAAACGTGCCCAGCGTGACCCGCAGCACCTGCGGCGCCGAGCTGAAGTTCAATCCCCAATCCGTCTGATCGCCGTTCCAGATACGGATCGGTTTAAACGCGCCGCCCTGGTAGCTGCCCTCTTCCACGCGGACGAACTCGCGCTGCTTTGCCGCGTCGCGCGCCTTGAAATCCACGCGGCAGAACAGCCCGGCCACCAGGAACTGATTTTCGTCCAGTTGGCCGATCAGCACGCGGCCCTCGGGCTGGGGATTCCCTTTCGGATTGCGCCCGAATCCAAACGGCGGCACGCCATAAGAAACCAGCGCCTGCCACGGTCCCAGATCCAGGGTCTGCGCGTGCTCCTCCTTCTCTTCCACGGCGGTGTGCAGCTTGCCGGCGAAGCTCAGCCGGGCCACTTCGCGCATCATCGGTCCCACCAGTTTGTAGTTTAGGGCGAACGGTGCGAGAGCCTCTTCGTTGAGACGCGGCGCGCCCAGCGGCGCGTTGGAGAAGCCTGTGTAATCCACACCGAACGGCGCGAACCCGATGGCGCCGTCGCCCAGGGCAGCGAAGAAAAATCGCGCATTGGGCGGGAAGCTGCCGGTCTCCGGAATGAAGAGCGGATTGTCCGGACGCCCATACAGCTCCAGCACCTTGAGGTAGCGTGCGGGATCGTTCTGATAGATGTCCGGCGCCAGCAGATCGAGCGCCGGCGCCGCCGCTTTCCAGATCGGAATCACGTTATCGGTCGGACCGCCGCTTTCATAACTTCCCGGCGGACCGGGCTGCAACGGATCTCGCAGCGCCGCATTCGTATAGAGCGGCAGCGGATACTCCTGCTTTCCTGCCGCCGCCACCTCCCCCACGAAGCGCGCTACCGACCACGCATGGAAGAATTCATCGGCATCCGCGCCGAAGGCCTGCTGCCAAGTCGCGCCCGGCTTCGCCTCCCAGTGCAGAGCAGCCGGCACTTCGGCGGGCACCGGCGCCTCAAACAGCTTTTGGGCGGCGGGCGAATGGTCGCGTATGCTGCCCCAGGTGCCAGGCTCGTTTTCCACCTGCACCATGATCACGGTATGCCGCGTATCCGTGGTCTTCAGATGCCGCATGAGCGCGATGAAAGCCTGCTTGTCGGCGGCCAGCGTGGCCGCCGAATACGGCGACGGCGAATCTACGGTCCGTCCCTCGGCGCTGACGATGCGCGGATAGCGCTGGGGATCGCGCTTCATCCACAGCGGCATGTAGTGCTGGCTGCCGTTCTTCCAGGTGCCGAACCAAAGCAGCACCAGGCGCACGCCGTGCTCGCGCGCCTGCGCGATCAGGGTGTCGGTGATCGAATAATCGAAGTGCCCCGGTTCCGGCTCGAGCTGCTCCCAGTAGACCGGCATCTCCACCGTGTTGACGTGCAGATACTCCATCGCCGGCCACACCTTCGGCAGCATGGCGGGCCAGGCGCTGGAGTTGTTGACCTGCGCGCCCAGAATCAAATAGGGCGCGCCATCCACGAACAACGCGTAGCGGCCGTCCTGGTGTACGATGCGCGGCAGCGGTGGCGCCGCTGTCTCGGCGAACAGCCCGCCCGCCGCCAGACCGGCGGCGGCCAGGCAAGCGATGCGTATGGCGGTTGGCGCGTTGCTCATCTCGAAGCCCGTCCCCGTGAAGCACTAATGTAGCAACGCGAAGACCCGCCGGATTACTGACGCGGGCCGGCGGACAGATCAGCCGTGATTTGAAGTCCCGCCGTTACTCCGACGCGGTGACGAACGATCCGATAAACGAGCTGCGCTTGTCCGGACTCGACCAGGTGGTGCCGAGGCCTTGGCCTTCGAACTGGTTGGCCAGCGCGTAAGCCGGCATGGCGTGATCCAGCTTGGTCAGCGGACGATACCACACTTCCTCGTTGTGGCAGATCTGGTCGCCTTCCTTGAGCGCCCGTGTGCTGATCCGGGCCAGATCGCCGGCTGTCAGGGTGGCGCGCATGCTGTGGACGTCGCCGTTAGCGAAGGTCAGATCGATCGGCTGATAATCCACCTGGACCACGTCCTGGAGCAGGTCGCCGGCCATGTGCTTGGCGAAGCTCTGCAAGGCCAGACGCTGCTCGGCGTCAGCGCGGCTATCCACGATGATGACGGACTTTACCGGGTAGGCAGATTCGTACACATCGCCCAGCGTGTGGTGCGCTCGCACCACGCCCACTACCCCCAGGCCATCCAGATTGGCGCCCTGCCAGGCGCCCTTGGTGATCTTCCAGCCGAACACTGCCAGGTTGCCGGTCAGTCCGACTTCGGAATTGGCGAAGCACGGGCCGGTGTAGACGTCCGCGGTACGGGCCTCCACATAATTGCCATAGATATTGTGGGTGGAAAGTTCAGCGGCGGAACCCAAAGCAGCCGCCGCCAACAGTACGGCGGCTAACACAAACGCTCGGTGCATCCAGATGCCCTCCTATGTGTACCATTATAGCCGCCGCATGTCTTCCTGCGACAATACCCTCATGTGCAAGTCCCTTTCGTTAGCCTTGTGCCTTAGCGCCGCCGTCCTGCATGGCGAGGTGCATACCATGACCCTGCGCCAGGCGGTCCGGCAGGCCATGGCGCAGAGTCCCGAGATCGCCCTCGCGCGCCTGGACGCATTGAAAGCCCAGGAGGCCGTACGCCTGCAGAAGGACCCCTTCACGCCGCACATTTACTTTGGCAGCGGCCTGGCCTACACGAACGGATTTCCGATGAGCATCGACGGTGCGGCACCGTCGGTCCTGCAGGGACGCGCCACGCAGTTCCTGTTCAACCGGCAACAAAGCTACGTGGTGGCGAAGACTAAGGAAGAGGCCCGCGGCGCCGAAATCTTCGCCTCCGCCAAGGGCGACGAAGTGGCCTTCCGGGTGGCTTCGCTCTTTGCGGACGCCGAACGCGCGGCGCGTGCGGGTGACACCATGCGCAAAGAGATCGAGAGCCTCGAAAAGGTTCTGGGCGTGGTCCAAAACCGCGTTACGGAAGGACGCGAATTGCCCATCGAGGCGAAGCGCGCCGAGTTCAACCTGGCGCGCGCCCGGCAGATGGCCGACGCGCTGGAAGCTGACGGCGAGACCGCCGAAACGTCCCTGGCGATCGTGCTGGGCTACACAGCCGATGACCGTGTCCGGCCGGCCGACGGGGAAACCGTGCTGCCCC
The DNA here is from genome assembly GCA_035499555.1 of Bryobacteraceae bacterium. Classification (GTDB taxonomy): domain Bacteria; phylum Acidobacteriota; class Terriglobia; order Bryobacterales; family Bryobacteraceae; genus Bog-159. Next base: position 3,206 of record DATJYO010000018.1, on the reverse strand, counting down.
CCATGCCGCCATCCGAGGAGAGCGCCGTTGAGAGCGCCCTGCGATCGAACAAGGAGTTGCGCCGCTTGCAGTCGGAAATCGCGGCCAAGGGCCTGGACGCCCGTGCGGCCAAAGCGGCGCGTCTGCCCCGGGTGGACCTGGTAGCCCAATACGGCCTGTTCGCCACCTTCAATCACTACCAGGACTATTTCCTCAAGTACCAGCGCAACAATGGCGAGGTCGGCGTCTCGTTCCAACTCCCGCTGCTGCTGGGACCGGGTGTCAGCGCCGCGGCCGCCGAAGCAGATGCGGACGCCTCGCGCTTGCGCATACAACTCACCGACACCCGCAACCGGATCACCGCCGATACCCGCCAGAGCTATCGCGACGTGCGCAAAACAGAAGAGGCCCGGGATGTCGCCCGCCTGGATCTGGACGTGGCCCGCGAACAGGTCTCCGTCAACCTGGCTTTGCTGGGAGAAGGCCGCATCCTGCTCAGCCGGGTGGAGGAGTCGCGCATCGCGGAAAGCGGCAAGTGGTTGGCCTTCTACGACGCCGAGTACGCCGTGGAACGCGCCCATTGGAACCTGGCGCGGCAGACCGGGGACCTTCTGGCGGCCCTGCAATAATCGGGTTTCAACGCCCGTCAGGCCTGCGCGGTCCGTTCGGCGGACCGCTGCCAGGCGCGCACGCCGATGAGGTCGGCGACCCTGGCGAGCAGTGCCGAAACATTCTCCGTGTTGATGGACACCTGCTGCTCGTCGCCCATCGGATATCGCGAGGCCTTCGCCTCGCGGTATGCCGTAACCAACGCGGTAGCCGGTTTATATTGCATGACGCGGGCATGCGACAACACCCGCAAGCCGGCCTGCGGCGATTCCATCTCGGCCTCGCTCAGCACCAACTCGTATTGCCCGTGGTCCAATTTCGAAATGGCCTCGTCGGCGGAACCGGCCACATCCACCGTATAACCGCCGGCTTCCAGGATGGTTTGCAGCGTTAACCGCGACGATAATTCATCGTCCACGATCAACACGCGCGCCAGATCGAGGCTTTTCGGCATCGCTGTACAGTTCTACTTTACCCGAAAAGCCAAAACATTACGAGTAAAAAATGACACTACCCGGCCGGGGCGTGGACTCCTCGTTAATTAATTGAAAACACGGCGGAAAATGACATTTACGTTACGTAATTGGCGGTCCAGCGAGAAGCTTTCAGCGAGTTGCTCCGGGCTCAGGATCGCCCGGATTTCGGGGTCCGACTCGATGGCTGCCCGAAAGTCCGATTCCTCTTCCCAGGCGCGCATGGCATGCGTCTGCACGGTGCGGTAGGCAGTCTCCCGCAACATGCCCGCCGCGGCCAGATCCAGTAGCAATTGTCCGGAAAACACCAGGCCGCGGGTCATCTCCAGGTTGCGCCGCATACGTTCCGGATACACCAGGAGTTGATCGACCAGGTTCGTGGTCTTTTCCAACAAATAGTCCGTGAGAATTGTGGAATCCGGCAGGATGATTCGCTCAACCGAGGAATGCGAGATATCCCGTTCGTGCCAGAGGGCTATGTCCTCAAACGCCGCCTGCGCGTTGGCGCGGACCACCCGCGCCAGGCCGCAGATCTGTTCGCTGGTCACCGGATTGCGCTTGTGAGGCATGGCCGAGCTGCCCTTCTGGCCGCGCGAGAAGTACTCCTCGGCCTCTCGCACTTCGGTGCGCTGCAGATGCCGTACCTCCAGCGCGATCTTCTCGCACAACGCTGTCACGAGGGCCAGGGCAGCGACCAGCGCCGCGTGCCGGTCGCGTTGGATCACCTGTGAAGCCGCCGGCGCCGGCTTCAGGTCCAGCCGGGCGCAGATGCGCTCCTCCGCCTCGGGCCCGATATGCGCAAACGTACCCACGGCGCCTGAGATCTTGCCCACCCGCAGGTCCTCGGCGGCCGCGCGCAGCCGGGCCAGGTTGCGGCCGGCTTCCCCATACCAGATGGCCAGTTTCAGGCCGAAGGTGATCGGTTCCGCGTGCACGCCGTGGGTGCGGCCGATCTGCACCGCGTCTTTGAATTCCAGGGCGCGCCGCTTCAACACGCCCTGCAGGCGTTCCAGCCCGGCCAATAAAATACGGCATGCCTGCCGGATCTGCAGCGCTTGCGCGGTGTCCACCACGTCATTGGACGTCAAGCCATAGTGCAGCCAGCGCGACTCCTCCGCGTGCCCGGCGGCCTTCATGCTCTCCGCCACCGCCGTGGTGAAGGCAATCACGTCGTGCTTGACTTCTTTTTCGATCTGCAGGATGCGGGCCACCTCGAACGATGCGTGCGCCCGCAAGGCCCGGGCCGCTTCCGCCGGGACGGTGCCCATTTCCGCCAGCGCCTCGGAGGCCGCCAGCTCCACTTCCAGCCACTGCCGGAACTTGTTTTCGTCGGTCCAGATGCGGCCCATTTCGGGCCGTGTGTATCGCGCGATCAAAACGTGTAAACCTCCGTGGGACGCGACTGGCTGGCAATTTCGAGCGGTGTGGTGAACCCGCGCTTCTCCAGCGCCTGGGTCGCCACCAGGCGCACGATCTCCGGGTGGTTGTTGTGCTCGCTCAGATGACCGAGCACCAGCTTCGCCGGTGCGCCGTCGAAATCGTGCAGCAGAAAATCGCTCATCATGTCGTTGGAGAGATGGCCGACCCGGCTCATCACCCGCTGCTTCACCGACCAGGGATACGGTCCAACCTTCAGCATCTCCAAATCGTGGTTGGATTCGAGCAACATCACCTGCGAGCGCCGTAAATGGAACTTCACCGACTCGGTGAGGTAGCCCAGATCCGTGGCCACGGCGATCTTGATGCCCTCGGCGTGCAGGCAGAAGCCTACCGGATCGGCGGCATCGTGGGGGATGGAGAAGCTGTCCACTTCTATATCGCCGACCGTGAAGCTGGCGCCGGCCTGAAAGCATTCGAGCGGCGGGGCCTCCGCGTCCCACACCATGCGGGGCGCCGTGAGCCGGCTGATGTAAACCGGCACGCGGTATCGCGCGGCCAGGCGTGCCAGTCCGGAAATGTGATCGGAGTGCTCGTGGGTGACCAGGATGGCCTTGAGATCGGCCGGTTCGCCGATAGATTCCAGCCGGCGGGCCAGGGCTTTGAGGCTCAGGCCGGCATCGATCAGAATGCGTGTGCGGCCGGTGGCGAGCAGCGCGCAATTTCCGGAGCTGCCGCTCGCCAGCACGCAGAATTTGACTATCGCGC
>DATJYO010000017.1:0-6169 GCA_035499555.1 Bryobacteraceae bacterium | reverse complement strand
TGATCCGCGCTTTCACATCACGCAGTGACGATGCCCAGAGCTCCAGCGTCGTCTCAATCGACGCCCCGCCCATCCACGATCCCAGAATCATGGTTAGCCATGGATTCAGAAATCTTGGGAAAATACAACTGTAATGCTAGGCCCGCTCGCCTTTCCTCGCCCGCAGCCCAACAAGTTGACGATGCCTTGGCAAGTCACACAGTGGAAACCGGTGAGTTCGTCCCGCTGTCCCCGGCAGCAACCTCCCGATCGGCCACCAGGCGTATGGGACGACACCTTGCCTCGTCCCATACGCCTCATATTTGCCGCCCTCAGCCGGTCTTCCCGCCGAACCCTGTGATCGACCGCATAATGTGGTGTCGCTCTTCCCAGGGCGTCTGATCGACCTGAGCAGCGACCGCCTCGTCGGCCTCGGTCACAAACCAATGCACCTTCCGGCCTCGCACCGCCTCGAGAACTTTGGCCGCGACCTGCTCGGGCTGGGCATTCACGCCCAGTATGTCGACCGACTTCGCCTTGTGTTCGGCCGCATGCACCATCGGCGTGTTGACGTATGCGACCATGACGTCGCTGACCCGGATCCCCTCCGCAGATAGCTCGATATTCAAGGCCTCGGTCAGTCCGCGGACGGCGAATTTCGTTGCCGAGTATACGGCCTCCTCCGGAACGCCGTAGATTGCGGCTACCGAACTCATCGTGACGATGGCGGGATCGGTTCCGTTTCGAAGGAACGGTAAGGCGGCGTAGATCGAGTTCAGGACGCCTTTGATGTTGACGTCGATGAGGGCGTGGTGGCGCTCGATCGGCGTCTCGGCGAAGGGCCGCATTTCGAGCAACCCTGCGGAATTGAAGATGGCGTCAAGCGCGCCACCATCCGGCTTTGTGAATGCCGCGATCGCCGTCTGGAGCGCCTCCACCGACAGGACATCCGCCTCGAACGCTTCCGCCTCTGCGGCGCCCGAGCCAGCCGGGAGGCTAGGCACGCCGCCGCGGTCGGAGAGCCCAACTCGCCAGCCTGCGGCAATAAAAGCCTCGGCTGTGGCTCTCCCTATGCCTGAGCCGGCTCCCGTGATGAAGATACTCTTTGTTCCGTCCCTGCTTGCCATTTGTGAGTCCTTGGCTTCTGTAGCGCGACAGCCCGGATGTCCGGTCGTTGCGCGCGCAGAGGATGCCGCGAGTGACACTGCACGACAAGAGTTTCGTGTCGCGCGGCGCGTCACGTGGGCTGGGTGATTGCGGTAGCCTCCGGGGGCATTGTCACGATAACCGGTCCTGGCGGACGGGACGAGCCTGGGCGAGTATGGTGGAATGGGATCTGTTGCAAAATTCTCGGCGGCAGCTAACGTCTGAAATTCAGAGCACGCAGAGAGGCATAGAGGAGCAATTAAAATTCCAGCAGTTGGCGACTATCGCAATAGAATTACAAAGTTCTGTTCCCAATCAGGAACGTGCAACAGATCCGGTATGACGGCGCAACGTCTCCGGATCCGTGCCGGCGTCCACCGGGAACATCTGCCCGAGCAGGGCAGTAGCCGTTCGATATGTCATCAGGGCGGAGAGCTGGGCCCGCAGCTGATCCAGCGCCGGGGTTGAGCGAGCGTGGGGCGGCCATTCCCACCCGCCTCGGTCGTGCCGCAGCCGGCGCAGCAGAAGCGGGGTAGCCGGACCGTGACCTGGCCGAACAGCGTCGCGATCCCGTGCTGGCGGTAGTCCTTCACCCGGCAAACATTGCCACAGCCGCGGCACTCCGGACGGCGCACGGCGTGGAGCCTGGCCTGCGCGGCGACGATCTCCTGCTGCAGGCCAGCCAGGAGCCGCTTGCCCTCGGCCAGGGTCAAGGCCAAGTCGGTGAGGTCGTCGGGCTTGGCGATCCGCAGGACGTCGGTGCTGTGCTCCTCCCCCTCGGCTCCGGTGCTCACCAGTCTCACGATCCAGGCCACGTTGTCTCCACCTCGACGGGAAAATCGGCCTCAAAATACTCCGCTTGGTCTTGCACCCCCAAACTCGCGGCAGTCCCTGTCGATATCGGATAGCCTGCACCAGAAACTGCGGAGAGCCCCACTTCGGCACCGATTCACACGTCACGACGTTGGTGGCACATGACGTCGCAGGCTTTCCAGCATTGCCGGGCTGTTAAGAACACGCGGCACCTTGTGCTGCCCACCCAGCTTGCCACGCGTCTCCATCCAGGCGGCGAAACTGCCGGGGGGCAGCAGATGCACGCGCGGGGCGAGCATCCCTGTGCGATGGACCCGGTAGTCAGCGTTCAACCGCGCCAGCGTGCTGTCCAGTACATCCGCGAACTTGGAGGCACTGTCGAGCTTTGCCGGTTCGGCTGGCTCGACGAAGAAGACGTGGCCGCCGCGGGGGTCTGACGGGTCCGGGAATTCAGCTGCCACGGCGTAGTCCATGATCTGCACCCCGATCGCGGCGGCCGCCGTCGCCACCGCTTGGTCCAACTCGTGGCCGGTCAGATGTTCGCCAAATGCTGAAAGCGTGTAGCTGGTGCGGCCAGTGAAGCGCAGGCGCGGCGGGTTCCGTGACAACAGGGTGACGGTGTCGCCGAGCAGATAGGACCACAGGCCGGCATTGCTGGTAACCGCCAGCGCGTATTCTATGCCGGGCTCGGCATTGCCGATCCAATGGCGGCGCGGCGAGGCGGAGCCTAACTCTGTGACCGGCACGAATTCATGGAACAGGCCGGTATCCACGCTCAGCCGTAATCCGTCGTCCGGCCCCTGGTCGGCGCAGGCGATGAAACCCTCGCTGGCAGGATAAACCTCCCGTGTTTCGGCGTGGCTGCCTTCGAGCCAGCCGGCGAAGCGGCTGCGATAGGGAGTAAAGCCGACGCCGCCATGTACCACCAGTTCCAGGTGGGGAAAATGCGCCGCCAACTGGCGAGGACGATCCGGGTGACCCGCCGCCAGCCGGTCGAATAACAGTAGCATCCAACTTGGCGTGCCAGAGATGCTGCGGATGTCCAGGCCGTTTGCTAGTTCCGCCATGCAGGCGATCTTGGCCGGCCAATCCGTCATCAAGGCCACGTCACGCGGCGGAAAGATATTTGGGCGTGTCCAGAGCGGTACGGTGACGGCTGCGATGCCGCTGAGATCGCCGGCCTGCACGCCGGGAGCAATGGTGCGCAGATCGGTGCTGCCGCCAAGCATGAAGCCGCGCCCGCCCATGAGTCGGCTGTACGGGCGCGCGCGCAGGTGCCAGCACAGCAGGTCCAGCGCGGCCTGCCGGTTGGCGCGTACCATGCCGTAGCTGACCGGGATGTATTTGGTGACCCCGGTGCTGGTGCCGGAGCTTTCGGCCAGAAAGGGGATATGCCCCGGCCAGGTTACGTCGCGGAGCACCGGGAAGGCGGGCTGCCACCACTCTTTCCAGAAGTCTTCGTAGGTGCGGAGGGGAACCCGGGCCTGATAGGCCGCCACGCTGTCGATATGCGCGAAACCATGCGCCTTGCCGAAGCGGCTGTGCCGTCCGACGGTCAGTAGCCGGCGGAGTTGGGCCCTTTGGGCGCGCACTGGGTCCATCCATCGTAGCCTCGTCAGGCGGATGGCGGCGTAGGCGCGCAGCAGGGCGGTGGCGTCTGTCACCCCGGCGTCAGCACGGTCTTGTGCGCGAACTCGGCGCGCACTGTCTCCAGCCGCAGGGGGACGCGCACATAGTCGCCGCGCCGCCAGAGTGGAACCTGATCGGTAAAATTCTCGCTGCCCAGCCAGCCATCCTGGCCGCCGAGCAGCACGAACTGGTTGGCATCCGGGTCCGCGAGGTCAGACATGTGGCGGGCGCAGCTGCCGAATCTCACCGTGTGCGGGCCGCGCACCAGGGAGTGGCCGGTCTTGTTCAGCGTATCGTTGCTGCCTTCAGCGGGGAAGTGATCGAACAGGAAGCGCCGCCCCAGCAACGGCAGCGCCGCCAGGGTGTGCCGCAGGCCAAGGCGATGCAACTGCCCCCAGCTTCGGCGCGCGCTGGCGCGGCGGGCGGCGCGTCGCAGGGCGGCGGCGATCTCGGCGCGGAGCCGTGCGGGCGGCGTGGCGTCGATCTCTCGCACCACCAGCGCGCGCACGGTCCATACCGCCTGATAGGTGCTCAGCCGCGCCGCCGGAATCAGGCGCGGCACCAGTTGGCCCAGCAGCAGCTCGAACGCGGCGGCGCCGCGGGAATCACTATTATAGCTCCCGTCCCAGTCGTTCAGATGCCGCCATAGCCGCAGCTCCGCCGGCGTGCCGGGCGGGGCGCCGAGGTCGCGCAGCAGGCGGCGGCAAAGATGCAGCGCGCCCGGGCTGACCACGTCACGGTGCAGCGCGCGTATGTCGTCTGCGGTAAGGCACGCCGGTCTGCTCAGCAGGGCGCGCAGCCGTGAGATGCGGTCGGGGGGCGCGAAGAAGAAGCCGGTCGGCACTTCCCCGTTCGGGGGGCGATCGTTAGCCGAAGCAACGAAGCCCGCTTCCGGGTCTACCCATGCGGGCAGGTCCGCGCCGGTCACGACGTTCGATCGGTCCCATGGCGCATCGGCGCGCATGGCGAGGTCGAGTGGCGGATCAGGAGGCCGCCGAGGCAGATGAGCGGCCAGCATCTGCCCAACGCGCCCGTCCGTGCCGGCATAGATCATGTTCTGGCCCGGGATGGCGAAGCCGGCCAGCGCCGCGCGGAAGTCGTCCCAGTCCTTCGCGCGCTCCAGGGCCAGCATCGCCGTCATTTCGTCGCTCACACCATGCCCGGCCCAATGGAGTGCCAGCGGGTGGTCGGCGCGTAGCAGGGGAGCGTCCGATACCACCGGGCCGAAGGGGCTTTCCCGCAGGCGCACCGTGCGGGTGCCGGCGCCACGGACGCGCAGGACTTCCACCCGTTCGGTAAATGCTTCGGGCGGCAGGGCAGAGACATCGTACAGCTCGCTGCTTGCGGCGTGCAAGCTGGTGCCGCCCCAGGCGATATACGGGTTACGCCCGATCCCGATGAACGGCATGCCCGGCAGCATCAGGCCGACAGCGTGGTGACCCGGCGAGTGCATCCCCGCAATGAGCCATAGATTAGGCAGCGCCACCGACAAATGCGGATCGCTGGCGATGACGGCCCCTCCACTGGCGCTACGCCATCCTGCGATGGCGGCGGCGTTGCTGCCGCCCCGGAGGGCCTGCGCCAGCAGTTGCTCATCCGGCATGTCGGCGTCGGGTGGCGGCACGCCGTCCTGCAGCAGGTGCGGCCATAGTTCAGCCCACGCTGCGGGGTCCATGTCGGCGCGGGCGCGCAGCAGGCGGGACCAGACAATCCAGCTGACATCGATGCACATCAGGCGCGAAACCGTGAACAGGTCCCGCAAGGTCCACGGTTGCGGCGTGACGCCTAACAGCCGCAGTTCGTAAGGCAGCGTGGGGGCGTGTGTTATGTGATGATTGATCCCGTCCACGAAGCCTTGTGCCCAGCGCCGGGTTTCATCCGGCAGAGCGGCGATGATGTGGGGCACGGCACGGCCGAAATCGAACAGGCGCAGCGCGCGGTCCAGTTCCACGGCCAGAGGGCCGGCGACCTCGCTGACCCGGCCGAAGGCGACAAGACGCATGATCTCCATTTGCGCGAGCCGCAGATGGGCGTGTACCAGGCCGAGCGCTACGGCGAGATCCTCATCATGGGCCGCTTCAATGAACGGCACCTGGTGGTCATTCCAGTGGATTGTGACCGGCGCGCGCAGGGGCAGACCCCGGGTCGGCAGCGCGGCCAGTCGGGCGGCGCGGTCTATCCGACGGGGACGGGGGCCCAATAGGCCGCGTACGATGGTGCTGGCCACCACCAGGATGCCGTGCAGACGAGAGATTGAGTTCATGCGGGCTCAACGTCTTGATGCGGAAACGGGGACAATTTCCGCCGGAAGATGTGTCCCATGTCGCGGCTAAGAGCCTGTTTGAGCGGCCCTCTGCTGCCCGCCCCATCTGATCCTCTGGATGAGCACGATCCGCCTACCGGGGCGGAACTGGAGGAGAGATGTGGACGGAACAGCATCGGGCCCGCCATGAGACGCGCTTGAAGGAGATGGTGTCGGTCTGCGCGGTCGAGGAGGTGGCACGCTGGCTGGAGCGGGCTGACCCGCCGCGGAGCCACAATGCGACGCCTGTCCTCCCGGTGGTCTGCGCGATCGCCTGGCATTTGCGGGTGGGTGGCAGTT
>DATJYO010000016.1:0-94409 GCA_035499555.1 Bryobacteraceae bacterium | reverse complement strand
CAATTCCAGGAACTCGACGCCGAGCAAATCCAGGTCCCACACGGACTCCTGGTTCGTCCGGTTGTCGGCTAGGCGCAGGCCGCGGATCTGCTCCGGCGTCAAATCGGCTGCCACATGGACCGGGCATTGGGTCTCGCCGATATTCTTGCCGGCCGCGCGTCTAAGATGGCCGATTACGATCACCTCTTTTGAGTCAACCACCACCGGCTGCCGCCATCCATACTCACGGATCGATGCGCCCACTTTAGAGATTGCCTGCGCCGACCATTTGCGTGCGTTCCTCGGGTAGTCTTTAGGGCGGTCAATGGGCCACATCTCGATGTTCATAGCCTTCTCCTTTCCGAAAGAAAGTAAGCATTCGTCTTCCGTGTTTGCGTCTGCCGGTTACTCAAGCGCGCGGGCGCCGACGGGTTTGAGTGTTCCGAATGGCTCGTCATGAACTGTGTTCCGCAAGCACGATTATACAAGAAGGTCGCGGCTTTGCATAATTAGGTAAGATATAGAGTTAGCTGTTGTTCGGAGCTACTAGTTGTGACTAATTCTCGCGGACGTTTTATTGGGTTTCCCAAGAGCCCGAAACAGCCGGACTGTCCCCATGTCTGGTTGGGCAACCAGATTCGGGGACTGGGAGGGAACAATGGACGATACTCCAGATCTCCTTCGACTGCCGCCAGGAATCGACTCACCCGATCCCGTGGACGGGAACCCATTTCCCGACGGCGACGTGCGGCACGGTTTCTGGGATAGGGCTACCCACGAGGCGGAAGAGGAGATGTGTCGACTAAACGACGCTCTTGCGCGAGCACGCCCCAATACGCCGCAGGAGGCTTTGCCTCTCGATATGGCGTACTTCCTGGGCAAGTATGATGTCTGGGCGAGACGCGGTGTTCGTGTTGTTCTGGCCGAAGTAATGATCGCGCCTTGGGACCAGTGGCTTGCCAATTATGCTAACGAAACGTTGAAGACCTTCAAAAAGCTCTCTCCACCGGACGCGGCACTTGAGAAACTTCGGGATGCGTTGATTGGGAGGCGCGAATACTGGAAGGCCGAGGGCAGAAGAAATGTTACGTTCCAACTCGCCCATCAAGCCCAGCTTGCTGCTTCCAAGTCCGAGGTCGGCGTCTCGAAAGCGACTGCGCAGTGGAAGCCGTTTCAAGAAACGCAAGGGGAGCTCCGCAACCCAGCACCGACGTCGCTGGAAACGGCATCAGCGCAACCATCGCCGGCAAGTGGGGCGAGTGCTGACAGCGTCAGGGACACAGACCGGCGCGCGTTGGTGGATGCATTCCTGTTGCAGTGTAATCGGGAACCGGACCTGGACGAGAAAGTGATACGAAGGCACATCTGGCGTGCCGTCGGGCACAAGCACCCAAGACAGTTTCAGCACTGGCAGGCTCAGGACAGCCGGGCCACCGAGAGCGACTACCAGAACTTCGGCCGCATCCTCAGCATGAACCCGGCGGACTTCGTGACACTTCTAAAGAGAATAGGCCTCATTTTGACGAAGCCCTGATTCTTTCCTCATCTATCCTCACATCTCCTCGCCTTGTTCCTCGCTAGGTGAGGAAAGCGATCCTTCAATTGGGTGGGGAAGACAGCCACCCGCAAAAGGATCAAATGACAACTGTAAGCAGCACACTGGAGAACCTTCTCAACGAGCATGACGTGGCGCGCATTACCGGGCTCTCAGTAGCATCGGTGAGGCGGTGGCGTCTGCTTCGCCAAGGCCCAAGGTATCTGAAACTCGGCTCGGCAGTCCGCTACACCGCTAAAGACGTCTCGGCGTGGCTAGCGTCGCGGCCCAGCGGCGGTGAGCAGGCGAAAGCGCGATAAAATGGCGGACTCGCCAATCACATTCACTGCTGGCGAAATCTCCGCTTACTACGCCGTGCGCGTCCCGCACCTGAAGCAGCGGGCGTCCGAGTGGCGCGGCCCGTGTCCAATCCACAAGGGTAAGCGGGACTCCTTCGCAGCCGAAGCGGAAACGGGGCAGTGGTTCTGTCATTCTACTTGCGGACGCGGCGGGGACATTCTCGACCTCGAGATGGCATTGACCGGCGCGGACTTCAAGACGGCTAAGGCGGCGATCTTCGATATTCTCGGCCGGCCCGATCCGCTGAACGGAAATCGGGCGGCGCGCGCTCGCATCGCAGCCACCTATGATTACACCGATGAAGCCGGGCAGTTGCTCTACCAGACCGTTCGTTACGACCCAAAGGGTTTCAAGCAGCGAAAGCCGGGCGGCAAGGGCAGCTGGCTTTGGAATATCAAAGGCGTCCGTTTGGTTCTCTACCGCCTGCCGGATCTGCTGAAGCGCGGCGCTGAAACGGTTTTCATCTGCGAGGGCGAGAAGGACGTTCATTCGCTGGAATCGCTCGGTTTGCTCGCAACATGCAATCCCATGGGTGCAGGTAAGTGGCGAGCCGACTATTCCGAAACGGTCCGCAGCCGTTCAGTGGTGCTCCTACCGGACAACGACCCACCGACCGGCGATGACGGGAAGCCGCACTTCAAAGGGCAGAAGCACGCCGCATCCGTCGCAGCCGATCTGGTGCGCGTGGGCTGCGAAGTGCGCATCGTTGAGATTCCCGAGGGCAAGGATGTTTCAGATTGGCTCGGCGCGGGCGGTACGCTCGAAAAGCTTCGGGGGCTTGCTAGTGCGCAGCCCCCGCTTACCAAGGATGCTCTGGCAGTTTGGCGCGCCCGATGGGAACCAGAGGCCGGCGAAGCGGCGGAAGCCAGCGAGAAACCCAGGACCCCAGCCGTATCAGATCCCTCGGACTTCCGGCTAACTGACGATGCTGTGCTCTACATTGACTCCGACCCGGATAAGGGACCTCAGCGGATCTGCGGGCGGTTGGAAGTGGCGGCGTTCACGCGAGACGCCAAGGGCGATGGATGGGGCCGGTTGCTGAACTGGCAAGACTCCGAAGGCCGTGTGCATGAGTGGGCGATGCCCATGTCCCTGCTTGCCGGGGACGGCGGCGAATATCGTGCGCGGCTTTTGGATGGTGGGCTATTCATCGCACCGGGACGCAAAGCGTGGGGCTTGCTTACGGTCTACCTCCAAACCGCGCGACCCGAAGCTTGGGCGCTTTGTGTGCCGCGGGTAGGGTGGCACAACGCCAGCTTTGTCTTGCCGGGCGCCAGCATCGGACCTGAGGGTGGGGAGGCAGTTCTTTTTCAAACGCCCTTCGAGACCGAGCACTGTCTGAATGTGTCGGGGACGGCAGATGATTGGCGTAACCACGTAGGACGACTCTGCTCTGGCAATTCACGGCTGATACTGGCGGCATCTTGCGGCTTCGCCGGACCACTTCTGTCTTTGATGGGAGGCGAATCCGGAGGTGTCCACTTTGTTGGGGCAACGTCCACCGGCAAGAGCACCGCTCTTATGGTGGGCGGCTCCGTATTGGGAGGCGGTGGGCGGAACGGCTTCGTCCAGTCGTGGCGTGCGACGGCGAACGGGTTGGAAGCCATCGCCGAACTTCACAACGATCTGACGCTGTTCTTGGACGAACTCGCCCAGATGGACCCGCGTGAAGCGGCGGAGATTGCATATCTGCTGAGCAATGGGAGCGGCAAGGCCCGCATGTCCCGCAACATCGGGGCGCGCAAAAAGCTGTCCTGGGCACTACTGTTCGTGAGTGCTGGCGAAGTGACGCTGGCCGACCACGCGCAGACGGCCGGCAAGCGCACCAAGGGAGGCGCCGAGGTGCGCCTACTTAACATCGAAGCGGATGCGGGGGCTGGACTGGGGCTGTTCGAGAATCTCCACGGGGTCGCCTCGCCGGAACTGTTCGCAAGGAGATTGAAGGAAGCGGCGGCTCGATACTATGGCGCTCCGTTGCGGGCATACCTGGAATTCGTCACCAGAAAACGGACTGAAGTGGAATCGACAGTCCGCAACTTCCTGGCAGACTTCCTGAAGAATCGTGTTGCGGCCGACTCCGTAGGCGAGGTGTTTAGAGCTGCGCAGCGCTTGGCGGTGATTGCCGCAGGTGGCGAACTCGCGACCTGTACGGGGATAACTGGTTGGGAGCCAGGCGAGGCGACCGAAGCCGCGGCGCGGTGCTTCAAATCCTGGATTGAAGGTCGGGGTACCACGGGTGCTGGCGATATCGAGGAGGCAATTGGCCAGGTCCGCCAGTTCATCGGCGTACACGGGGCAAGCCGTTTCCAATCCACAAAGCCTCGCCATGACGACCACGGGAAGATTACCCATGAGCGAATCATTAATCGGGCCGGCTTCCGCGTGGAAAGCGAAGACGGTGAAATATCTGAATACTTGATCCTGCCCGAAGTCTTCCGCAGCGAGGTGTGCGCGAGCTTCGATTACCGGGCGGTAGCGCGCGCCCTGTCGCAACGGGGACACTTGGATCGCGAGCCGCCGCACTTCACGAAGAAGCCGCGCCTGCCGGAACTCGGGCCCACCAGGGTGTACGCCATCAAGTCCTCGATTCTCAGAGATTAGATATGCGGACCTACTCATTTTCAAGTGGGGACAGTGGGGACAAGCCGGTATTTATGGTATCGGCGGTGTCCCCACCACGGAAAAGCCGAGTGGGAACACTGGGGACAAATGGGTGCGCCGCGCAGCCAACGGATTTTCTTTGCCTGTCCCCAGTTGACGCTAAGCGAGTGGGGACACACGGGGACCATCTGTTTATTGAGCTGTCCCCAGTGTCCCCAGTTGTCCCCATCCAAATGGGCCTTGACTGTTCTGCCCAGACCACGCGACTAATGTCGTGGTCGGGACGCACGCTGGCAGCGCCTGAATGGCGCGCCTGTGTGAAGCCGGCCAGGGCGGAAGCATAGCGATGGCGGTTTACAAGCGTGGCAGCGTCTGGTGGTACCGGTTCACCTGGAATGCCCATCCGATTCGGGAGAGCACCAAGCAGACCAACAGGCGGGTGGCGGAGCAGATCGAAGCTGCACACAAAACGGCGCTCGCCAAGGGTGAAGTCGGCATTCTGGACCGGGCGCCCGTCCCCACGCTTAAGGATTTTGCCGAACAAGACTTCCTCCCGTTCATCGAGTCCAGGTTCAAGAACAAGCCCCGAACTCTGGAGTATTACAAGAACGGGGTCAAGAATCTCACGGGCTTTGCAACGCTCGCGGCCTCCCCCCTCGACCTGATCACTCAGGCCAAGATTGCCGCGTTCGTGACGAAGCGACGGGAGGCTGGCCTGCAGGTGACGAGCATCAACCGGCAGTTAGAGGTCCTGCGGCGGCTGCTGAAGCTGGCGGCGGAATGGGGTAAGGTCAATCGAGCGCTCCCTAAAGTGGAGATGCTGCCCGGCGAAAATCACCGAGATCGCGTTTTGACTGCCGACGAGGAAGAGCGCTACCTGGACGGCACAACCGCGGTCGGCGAAGCGATTCAACAAGCCTACGCCGGCGCACTGGAAGGCATCCGGGCGACCATGCGAGGCCAGCAGCCAATCGCGCCCGCTGATCCATTTCTGCTGCGAGACGTTGCCATGGTCCTGCTGGACTGCGGTCTCAGACCCGACGAGTGTTTCCGGCTGCGATGGGAACACGTGCGCGACGGTGCCCTTCACATTCCGTTTGGAAAAACGGAAAACGCCCGGCGCACAATCCCGTTGACGCCGCGGCTGGCAGCGTTGATCGAGATGCGGCGCGCGGCCGTTACTGGCCCGTGGGTCTTTCCGGCGCCCACCCGCAGCGGGCACATGGAAAAGTCCACGCTCAAGAAGCAGCATCCAAAGGCGTATCGAATCGCCGATGTCGCCGCGTTCTCCCTCTACACGTTTCGGCACACGTGCCTGACGCGATGGGCAGAATACATGGACCCGTTCACGCTGGCATACTTAGCGGGCCACAGCGATTTCTCAACTACGCGCCGCTATGTTCATCCGCAGGCCGAAACAGTGCGTGCCGCGATGGAGCGCGCGCGAAGTGCACGGGGTAGGCACAGTTCTGGGCACAGTGACCAAAAAGCGGCTGTAAGCCAAAAGGCTCCAGCCGCCTAAACTCCATGAAAAGACAAGATATAAATGGTCGGGGCGAGTGGATTCGAACCACCGACCTCCTGGTCCCGAACCAGGCGCTCTAGCCAGGCTGAGCCACGCCCCGAAACTACTATTCTATCCGTTGAGGGCAGTCCTGGACAAGTACCGTCTGCTCTCAGTACCATCAAGCAAGTGAACGACAGCGAGAAACTGCGCGAGTTGCCCGCGGTGCATGAACTCGTCGACCGCATCGCCGCGCCCGGGGTTCCGCGCCGCCTGGTGGTGGCGGAGGTGCGGCGGGCGTTGGACGAGGCC
Organism: Bryobacteraceae bacterium; assembly: GCA_035499555.1. Lineage (GTDB taxonomy): Bacteria > Acidobacteriota > Terriglobia > Bryobacterales > Bryobacteraceae > Bog-159. The sequence continues at coordinate 88,119 of DATJYO010000016.1, read as the reverse complement.
CGGCACGACATCCGTTCCGATGCCGGCAACGGTATGCCGGTGGAGACGCGCGTGGAGCGCGCCCTGACCGCGCTGCAGCGGCCGTCGCTGCGGCGGGTCATCAACGCCACCGGTGTGGTGCTGCATACCAACCTGGGACGGGCGCCGCTCGGCCCGCAGTCGATTTTCCCCGGCTATTCCAACCTGGAGTTCGATCTCGCGACGGGCCAGCGCGGCAAACGCGACGCGCATACGGGCGCGCTCCTCGAACGGCTGCTCGGCGCTCCCGGTATCGCGGTCAACAATAACGCGGCGGCCATCTACCTGGCGCTGAACGAACTGGCGAGCGGTTACGAGGTGATCGTTTCGCGCGGCGAACTGATCGAAATCGGCGACGGCTTTCGCATTCCGGATATCATGCAGCGTTCGGGCGCCATCCTACGCGAGGTGGGCACCACCAACCGTACACGCGTGGACGACTATCGCGACGCCGTCACGGAGCGGACGCGCCTGCTGCTGCGCGTGCATCCGAGCAATTTCCGCATGAGTGGTTTCACCGCGCGGCCGGCGCTACCGGAGCTGGCGGCCTTGAGCCGCGAACGGGGCCTGCCGCTTTACGAAGACCTGGGCAGCGGCTGTCTCGCGGATCTGCGTCCGTTCGGGGTCGATGAGCCGCTGGCGGCCGACAGCCTGCGCGCCGGCGCCGATCTGGTCTCGTTCAGCGGCGACAAATTGCTGGGCGGACCGCAGGCCGGCATCCTCGCCGGCAAGCCGGAAATCGTGGCGCGGTTGCGCCAAAATCCCATGTTCCGCGCACTGCGGCTGGATAAGATGATCTACCAGGCCCTGGAGTCCACTTTGCGCAGCGTGCTGCTGGAGCGCTGGGACGAGGTGCCGGCGCTGCGCATGATCCGGCAGGATGCGGCGGAGATTCGCGCGCGGGCCGCGCGGCTGCTGGAGCGTTTGCCGGGCTTGAAAGCCGAGCTCGTAGCCGGCGCATCGGTGATCGGCGGCGGCGCCACCCCGGAGCAGGCTATCCCGACCTGGCTGATCGCGATCGACTGCGCGGATGAAGAAGGCGCACAGCGGCGGCTGCGTGCGCAGCATCCGCCGGTGATTGCGCGGATGGAACAGGAGCGCTTGTTGATCGACCTGCGGACGGTCCTGCCCGAAGAAGAAACGGAACTGGCGGCGGCCCTTCAGGCCCTTTCCTGATAGGTGCCTTCCGCGGTGCTGACGCGAATCTTCTCGCCTTCGCTGATGAAGGGCGGCACCTGCACGACGAGGCCGGTTTCGAGCTTGGCGGGCTTGGTCACGTTGGAAACCGAGGCGCCCTTGATACCGGGTTCGGTCTCGACCACGGTTAAATCTACCGTGGGCGGCAGTTCCACGCTGATGGGCTTGCCTTCGTAAAATTCCACCGCGACCTTCAATTGCGGGACCAGGTATCCGACGCCCTCGCCCAGCAGTTCCTTGGTCAGGTGCATCTGCTCGTAGTTCTCGGTGTTCATGAAGTAGAAGTACTCGCCGTCATCGTACAGGTACTCCATCTCGTGTTCTTCGAGCGCGGCGCGCTCGACGCGATCTTCCGACGAGAACCGGTGCTCCATCATGGTGCCGCTGCGCAGGTTCCGCATTTTGGCCTGGACGAATCCGCGCAGGTTGCCCGGCGTCCGGTGATTGACGCTGAACACGGAGAACAGGTCGTTATTGAACTTGATCACCATGCCCGGACGCATTTGTGTTGCCGCGATCATCAACTTCTCCTTCAGCTTGTAAACATTGGTGCTACAGGCGTCTCTTCAAAGTATAACTCAGAACGGCAGGATCTCCTCGCGCACGGGATCGAAGTCGATGCGCCGTTTCTGCATGTATGCGATGTTGCCCAGGTGCGAGGCCTGCGCCGAACGATGTCCGACGAGGACGTCCCCGTTGGGATGCTGGCGCGAGCGCACGCAATCCAGAAAATTGTTGACATGGTCCTGATCGATGTTGCTGAATGCGCGCACGATGACAGGTTGCGCGCCACGGCCTACGGGGTGGAACTCGTAGCGGCCGCGATCGATCCACAGGCGTCCGTCCGTGCCGCAGATCTCGACCCCTTCGCCCTGGATTCCCGGCACCAGCGTGGCTTCGAAAGTGGCGGTGAATTCCGTCGGGTACTCGAGCAGGACGTTGATGGTGTCGGGGGCGGTGCGGCCGTCTTTATACTTGTATACGCCGCCGGCCGCAGATGCGGAAATGGGCCCGTCCTGGCCCATGAACATGTGCACCACGTCGATCCAATGGGTGAACAGGTCGGTGACCTGGCCGCCGCCGAAATCCAGGTACGCGCGCCAGTTGAAGTACTGCTGCGGATCGTAATCGCGCCATTTGAGCGGACCCAGAAAATGCGCCCAATCGAGATCCGCCGGCTGGGTGGCCAGCGATTCAGGCGCCCGCCGGAGATGGTATCCGTTGCCATGCCACCAGGTGCGGGCGAGCGTAATCTTGCCCAGCTTGTTGGTATCGAAGTATTCGTGTTTGGCCTGGATGTAATGCTGGCCGGAGCGTTGCTGCATGCCGACCTGGCAGACGCGCCCGTTGACGCGCGCCGCCTTCACGATGCGCGGTCCTTCTTCGATGGTGCGCGTCAGCGGCTTCTCGATGTAGACGTCCTTGCCGGCGTTGAGCGCGTCAATGGCGATTTGCGCGTGCCAGTGGTCGGGGGTGGCGATGAGGGCGATATCCACCTCTTTCAGGTCCAGCAGCGCGCGGTGGTCCGTGAAGTCGCGGGCGTTAGCCGCCTTCTGGCGGGCGTGCCGGATCTGCTCGCCGTAGATGTCGCACAACGCGACCACGTCTACATTGGCCTTTTGGAAATTCCCCATGTCGTAACGGCCGCGGTCGCCGCAGCCGACCAGGCCCAACTGCGGGCGATCGTTAGCGCCCTTCACGCGCGAGTAAGAGAGCGCGGTCAAAGCGGAAGCGCTGCGCAGAAAATTACGGCGATTGACGGGCATTTCGGACATAAGCTTCATTATAGGACGCGGCGCTCGGCGAGGGCGATCCGATAGAGAGCCGATCCCGGCTCGCGGCGATGGAGGAGCTGGTTATAGGTAATGGCCGCGTCCGCCGTGGATACATCGTTGCGCAGCACAAAGCCGCGCGCGCCAAGGTATCCCGGCAGCTCCACGGGATCGAAGCCGAAAATAAACGGCTCGCCTGCCGATCCCACGGATGATTTCCAGCGGCGCGCTTCGGGAAACGTGACCGAGCCATCCAGCGCGCCGCGGTGCACATAACTGAAGATCAGCCGGCTGGCGGGAGCCAGGATTCGGGCCAGCATGCGAAGGTTTTGATCGACGGCGGACGCCGTCAGGTAGCTGACCACGCCTTCCCAAATGGCGATGGCCGGAACCGCGGAATCGAAGCCGGAGCGGCGCACGCTGGCTTCGAGGTCGTCCTTTTCGAAGTCGACGGGAACGAAGCGGACGCTGGGCGGCGCCTGCGCCAGCCGTGAGCGCTTGGCATTTTGCGTGGCGGGATGATCGACCTCGAAGACAGGAATCGCCGCGGCTTCCGGCAGCCGATAGGGGCGGCTGTCGAAGCCCGCGCCGAGGATCAGCAGTTGCCGCGCGCCGCCGCGAATCGTATCGCGGACCCAGTCGTCGATGAGGCGCGTGCGGATCACCGCGGAACTGCGGGTGCGCGGCCAGCCGATATCCAGGAGCCAGGTGGCCAGGCGGCCCGCGAACGGCACGCGAGCCACAGCCGCCAGGACTTTGAGTTTTCCGGTGAGCAGCGCGGGGGCGTACGGATCCGCGAACAGGCGGCGGGCCGGGCGCGCGGCGGTCTCGACGGCGCGGAACAGCGCCATGTATTCGGCGGTACGGCTGGGGCGGTCAGCCTGCACGGTTCACTTCAGATCGGTTTGCCGTCGGCGTCCAGGAATTTGACTTCGCCCAGGTTCAGCTCGCGCACACCGGCTTCGATCTTGGCGCGGTCGCCAACGATCACCCAGGTGATGTTGTCGGGCCGCACGACGTTTTTGGCGGCGGATTCGATATCGGCGATCTGCAGGGCGCGGACGCGGCCGGCGTATTGATCGTAGTAATCGTCGGGGAGGCCGTAAGCCACCAGGGTCTCGACGGAGTTGGCCACTTCTGCCATGGTCTCGCGAGATCCCGGCAGGCTGAGGGTTTCGTTGTCCTGGACCTTTTTGAGCTCTTCGCCGGTCGGCGGCCTGTCGCCAAGGATGCCACGCAGCTCCTTGTTGATCTCGACCAGCGATTCTTTCGTCTTGTCGGTCTGCACCGGCGCCACCACCATGAACGGGCGCTGGCCGCGGGCATTGATCAGCCGGCTGCTCGCGCCATAGGACCAGTGCTTGTCTTCGCGCAGGTTCATGTTGATCCGCGCCCCGAAATTGCCGCCCAGGATATTGTTCATGGTCTCGATGGCCACCTCGTCCGGGTTGTTGCGCGGCGGGGCGATTTCGCCCGCTACGATGACGGACTGTATGGCGCCGGGACGATCCAGAATGTAGACCGCCGGCCTGGACGGGTACCCTACCGTGCCGACGTTCTTCACCGGAACGTCGCCGCGCTTCCACCCATCGAACAGCTTTTCGAGCTTGGGCGTCAATTCGGCGAGGGTCGTATCACCGACCACGATGAGCGTCGCGTGATTGGGTTTGAACCAGGTGTCGTGGAATTTGGCGAGATCGTCGCGCGTGAGCCTGGATACGCCGGCCTCGGTGCCGGAGCCGGTGAATGGCTCGGCGTAAGCATGCCCGGCGCCGTACAGCAGAACGGGCAACACACGCGAGGCCATGCTTTGCGGCATGACCTTCTCCCGTTCGATGGAGGCAAGCTGCTGCTTCTGCTGCCGGCGAAAATCCGCTTCGGGAAAAGCCGGATGCAGGATCACGTCGGCATAAAGATCCAGCGAACGGTCCAGATTCGACTTCAATGCCGAGAGCGAAACGGTCGTGCTGTCCAGGTTCGAACGGGCGTACAGTTGCGCGCCGAGCGACGCCTCCTCCTCGCTGATCTCCAGGGCCGTGTGTTTGGCGGTGCCGCCGTCGAGCAGCGCGGTGGTCAGGCTGGCGGTGCCCGGCGCGGCGAACTGATCGGCGGCATAGCCGGCGTCGAATTGCAGATTGAAATCCACCACCGGAATCTCATGCCGCTCGGCCAGGATCACTTTGAGGCCGTTGGAGAGCGTGCTCCGCTCCAACTTGGGCAGCTTGAGCTCCGGCGGCGTGCCGGTGGCCGGCAGCTTGGAGCGGTCCGCGCTTTCCGAATCGGTCTTGTACTTCGGATAAGGATGAACTTCCAGGATGTACTCGCCGTCATTCAGCCAGCGGCGGGCAGTGGCTTTTAAATCCTGGACGCTGGCGGATTCGATGCGCTGAAGCTGGATCCTGTAGGCGCCCGGATCGCCGAGGTAGACCTGGCCGCGCGCCAGCACGTCAGATTTGCCGCCGAAGCCGCCGATGCGGTCGACACCGCGAATAAAGCCGGCGACGTATTCGGTCTTCACGCGCTCGAGTTCTTTCGGTTCCGGGCCGCCTTCGAGGAAGCGGGCCAGTTCTTCGTCGATCTCCTTCTCCACCTTTGCCAGGTCCTGGCCGGGGCGGGCGGTGGCAACGATGAAGAACTGGCCGCCGATCTCGTTTTCGCTGATGGAAGCGCGGACGTCGGTGGCGATCTGATCGTCGTAGACCAGCCGCTTGTAGAGTCGCGAGACTTTGCCCCGCGAGAGGCAGTCGCTCACCAGGTTGAGATAATCCGCATCGGGCGCGCCGAACTGCGGCACATTCCAGATCATGTAAATGCGGGCCTGCGGAACGCGATCCTCCACGATGCCGCGATGGATACCGGTCATTTTGGCGACCCAGGCTTGCTGCTTGGCGATGGGCGGGCCGGCGGGAATGTCACCGAAATATTTGCGGACCTTCTCCTTGGCCGTGGCGAGGTCGATATCGCCGGCCAGCGCCAGTACGGCGTTGGATGGGCCGTAGTAGGTGCGGAACCACTCCTTGACGTCGCTCATGGACGCGGCGTTGAGGTCGTCCATGGAGCCGATGACGGTCCAGGAGTACGGGTGGCCGGCGGGATACGTGTTTTCGACGATGAGCTGGCGGGTGACGCCGTAGGGCTGGTTTTCGCCCTGGCGTTTTTCGTTCTGGACGACGCCGCGCTGCAGATTTAGAGTTTTTTCGTCGAACGAACCCAATAAGTGGCCCATACGGTCGCTCTCCAGCCAGAGGGTGTAGTCCAGCGCGGAGGTGGGGACGTCCTCGAAGTAATTGGTCCGGTCGTTATTGGTGGTGCCGTTCAGATCGGTGGCGCCCACGCTCTCCATGGCGTCGATATAGCGGCCGTGGAAGTTCTCGCTGCCGCCGAACATGAGGTGTTCGAAGAGGTGGGCGAAGCCGGTCTTGCCGGGTCTTTCGTTCTTGGAACCGACGTGGTACCAGATGTTGACGGCCACGATGGGGGCTTTGTGATCTTCGTGGACGATGACGGTGAGGCCGTTGTCGAGGACGAATTTCTGGTAGGGAATATCGATATTGGGGGCCTGCGCGCAGAGGCCGGCTGTCAAGGCCAGGGAGAGAAGGGATGTGCGGAGGAGCATAACCGCTATCATAAGCGAGCGGGGCTGCCCCTGGCCCCTCACTCGTGGCGGAGAGTTTCGAGCGGGTCGAGGCGGGCTGCGCGGCGGGCCGGTGCGGCGGCGGCGATCAGCGCGACCGCGCATAAGGCGATGACGGCGGCGGCGACGGCGGCGGGATCGGTGGGCCGTACGTGGAACAACAGGGCCCGTAACAGGCGAGCGGCCACCACGGAAGCAATCGCGCCGAGCGCCACTCCGGCCGCGGTCGAACGGGCGGCCGTCGCCAACGTCAGCCGTACGATGTGCGCGCGCGTGGCGCCGAGGGCCATGCGTACGCCGATTTCGCGGGTGCGTTGCGCGACCAGGTATGACATCACGCCGAACAGACCCACGGCCGCGAGGAGCGCGCCCAATCCGGCAAAAGCGCCCAGCAGGATGGCGTAGAATCGGGGGCGCTGGTCGATCTCGCGCAGGCGCTGGTCCATGGTTTGGATCTCCACCGGCAAGGCCGGGTCAAGCGACTGGAGGACGGCGCGAATCGAACCGGCGGCCAGGCGCGGACTGATGGCGGTGCGCGCGATGACGAAGGCGCTGCGCCAACCGCTGTTTGGTTCCTGATTCTCGAAATTGAAATCCGCGGCGGGTTTGCGCACGATGTAATACTCGGGCCAGCTCTCGCGCGTGGCGCCGAGATTGGTGACGTCGCGGGCTACGCCGACAACGGTGGTCCACTGGCCCTGCGGTCCGCTCAGAATGTGCCGGCCGATCGGATCCGCGTGCGGGAACAGCTTACGGGCCAGTGTTTCGCTGAGGATGGCGGCGAACGCGGACGGCTCGCGGTCCTGGGCGGTGAATGGACGGCCGCGCACGATGGGGATCCCCAACACGGAGAAATAGCCCGGCGTCACGTAACGCCAGCCGACCATTCCGCCCGTGCCTTCTGGCCGCCGCGGTTGGCCTTCGACATCGATGGCGGCAAACGGACGACCGCGCGAGCCGCCGGATGGAGGGATGGAATCGGTGATGGCAAAGGCATCCGGCCCGGGGGCCGCGGCCAGGCGGCGTTCGAGCTCGTTGAAGAAGGCAAGCTGTTGTTCGCCGCGGCCGTAATGCAAGCGGCCGAGCACGAAGCGGGCCATGATCACGTGGTCGGTCTGGATGCCCAGAGGAACGCTTTCGAGCTTCCACAGACTGCGGATCAGGAGGCCGGCGCCGGTGAGCAGGACCATGGAAAAGGCGATTTCGAGGGTCACCAGCGCGGCGCGCAATCCGCCGCGGGCGCGGGGCGTATGCCAGCCGGCCTCCAGCCAGGATGCGGCGCGGCGCAGGGCAGGCGCAAGGCCGAAGAGCAGGCCGCAGGCCAGCGAAGCGCAGATCGTAAAGAGCAGAACGCGATGGTCGATGGCGGCGTCCTGCAGGCCCGGCAGAGCCGCGGGCGCCAGGGCCACGAAGATGTGCAGCAGGGTCCACGCCAGCGCGCATCCGAGGGTACCGCCGAGCGCGCCCAGAATCAGGCTTTCGGTCAGTGCCTGGCGCGCGAGACGGAGGCGGGAGGCCCCCAGGGCGGTGCGCACGGCGAGTTCCCGCCGGCGCGCCACACCTCGCGCCAACAGCAGGCTGGCGATATTGGCGCAGGCGATCAGAAGCACGGCGAGCACGGCGCCGAACAGGGCCAGCGAGGCGGCCCGGGCGTCGCCCATCTGGCGGTCGCGAAGGGAGCGTACGCGCAACGAGACTTCCTTGCGAAACGCCGGCGGGACACTGGAGAGGGCGCGCGCAAAGGCAGGCTCCAACGCGGCCGCCGCCTGACGGGTGGTGATGCCGGGCTGCAATCGCGCAAACACACGCAAGGCGCGCCCGCTATGTTCAGTGGCTTCATTCAGCGCCAACGGCAGCAGGACGTCGGCCTCGGCCAGGGTGGGCATGCGAAATTCCCTGGGCAGGATGCCGACGATTTCGGTGGGGATGCCGTCGAGTGACAGAGTGCGGCCCACCGTGTGCGGATCGCCGGCGAAACGGGCGCGCCACAATCCGTACGAGATCAAAGCCACGGGGGGACCGCCGCGGCGGTCTTCATCGCGGGTGAAGGCGCGGCCGGCGAGCGGCTGGATGCCCAGCACGTGCAGGAAGTTGGCCCCCACGCGCAGCGCATGCAGGCGGACAGGCCGGTCTTCCGTGAGATCCGTGGCGATATCGCCTGCCTGAAAAGCGGTGACTTCCCGGAAGGGGCCGGAATCGCGGCGCAGATTGAAGTACTGGTCGGGGAAGAGGAATTCGTTGGTGTCAAGCGGCGTGAGCATACCGGTGGAGACCAGGGTGTCCGGATCGCCGTAGGGCAGGCCGCGGAACAGGACGCGGTCGATGGCGCTGAATACGGCGCTAGTGGCTCCGATGCCCAGGGCGGCGGCCAGGACGGCGGTGAGGGAGAAGGCGGGGTTGCGGATGATACCGCGCCACGCGTAGCGGATGTCGTGGAGAGTGGTGTCGAGTGCGAGCGGCATGCCAGCTTAGACACCGCCGGCGCGGCGGCTGTTCCGGAGAACTCGCGCAAGGCCGCCGCGCCTTCGAATATCGGCCGGCTATTGCGCGGCGATGCCCTGGGCCGTGTCGGGTATTCCCCACGCGCCAGTGATGGAAGTCAGGCTGCCATCGGACCCAATGCTGTAAGTGCTGATGGCGCCGTTCCCGGCATCGCGCACGTAGAGATAACGGCTGTCGCTACTCAAGGCCATGTCGATGGGTGTAACGTCGCCGGGCGTGGCGGCCACAGAGTTTAGCAGAGCGAGATCGCCATTCGGGGCCACGGTGTAGCTCGAGATGGTGCCACTGGCGGTGTTGGTGGTGTAAGCATACTGCCCGTTCCCGGTCACCACGAGCCAACAGGCCGCGGTCTGGGTGTCGCCGATCGCGGGTGAGATCCGGCGGAGCATGCCGCCCGGGCCGATGGCGTAGGATGCCGCCGATGCGGCTGCATCGGCGCCGCCCGCGGAGTTGGAGACTACGGCGATGTCATTGCGGCCGAAGGCGAAACCAAACGGGCCAGTGCCGCTCGAAGCGAAAGCCGTGCCGGCCTGGGCCACGCCCTGAACCAGAGGGAAAACATCGACGAGGTTGTCCCCCTTCTCGGTGACAAAGAGGCTGCCGCCATCGGGCCGGAAAGAAATCTGGGCCGGAGAGGAGGCCGCGCCTCCGGGCAGATTCTGCGTGGAGCCGGGGATGGGGGTAAGATGACCGCTGCTCGCATTCACCTCAAAGCCGGCAATGTTCGGCGTGCCGCCGGCATTCACCACATAGACGAACTGGCGCCGCACCGCCACGCTGACAGGCATGACGCCGCCCGAGGAGGCCGTATCCAGCAGTTTGAGCTGGTGGCCGAAGACGGCAAAGACGGAGACTGAATTGCTGCCCGCGTTGACCGCCAGCAGCAGTTGCTGGTCTGGAGCCAGCACCAGCGAATTCTGAGAGCCCAACGGATCGCCCCCAGTGCCAGCCCCATTACCGCCGCTGGCATAGGTTGCCAGATAGGTCAGGGCTCCGGAAGAGTCACGCTGGAATACCATAATAGAGTTACCGGTGGCCTGGTTGGTCATAACGTACACATTACCGGAGCCCTGGGCCGCGACCGGCGCCGGCTGTATCATAATCAACGCGGCTGCGGCAGCCGCCGGCAGCAAATGTAACAACTTGATGTGCGATACTCGAAAGTGCATCTGATAATCTCCTTCTTTGGATTCGATTTCCGGATTGTCACCCGCCAGTGAGATCCTGCAGTTTATAACTGCGTGATCAGTAGTCGAGGCGGGCGGCAAAATCCCCCGTAACTTTTCTCATGAAAATGTGCGACTAACTACAGAGGATGTGATGAAGACTCTTGTCGGGTGTATCTCGGTAATTCTGTTGGGGACGTCACCGGTGGCGGGCGCCGACTATTACGCCGGAGGCATTGCGGCCATGGCGACACTGTCGGCGGACGGCGCATCGGTGGTATCGGCCGCCGGGTCGCAAGTCTCGGGTTACAAACCGGAGAATGGTCCGGCTTTCAATCTCTTTTTCGGACGCTATATCAAGGAATATGTCAGTGTCCAGGGTAACTTCATCTGGAATTCCAATAAGCTGACCCTCTTCTCCAATGCAATTTCGTCCGACAGCACGAGTTTTTACAGCGAGACTCGCAATTCTTCGCAGGCCAGTGTGACCGGCGATGTGCTGGTGTTCTTTCGTAACCGTGCCAGCCGGCTCCGTCCTTACTTATCCGTGGGCGCGGGGCTGGTTCACCTCCAAAGCTCACAGGAGAACATCACCTATCTATCCGGCCCGGCGACTCCGCCGCCGGCCGAGTTCTCGGCGAATATGGCAGGTCTGCGGGTCGCGGTGGGGATAGACGTCCGGCTGCGCAAAGGGTTCTGGCTGCGGTACAGTTTCAGCGAGACCAACTCGCGGAACCCCATCAGCGATCGGTTGTCGCCGCCAGGTTCCCGGGAGTTCAAGAATTTCCAGAACCTGTGGGGATTCGTGAAGGAACTCTGAGCGCCGGTGCGCGGCGCCGCGGATCAGGACCTGTGGAATTCGGCATACGGACAATGCGGCCAGTAGATGGGGGCCCTGTCCAGGTGTTCGGCCAGCACGCGCGCGTGGCAGACCCGGCAGATATTCGACGATTTGGCGGCTGCGCTCACCGGCGCGATGCGTACCAGTTCCTCAAACACACAGAGTCCGTGCCCGGCGGCTTTGCATTCCGCAAAGCCGGCCAGCCGGCCGGCGGCCGCCTCACGCAGCATCAGCGCCGAGTAGATGCGAGACTTCAGTTTGGCGCCGGCGCCAGCCGGTTCGACAGGCAGCGGCGCGCGCTCGGCGAGCCGATCGAAGAACTCGTCATCGGGAATGGAGTGCTTACTCATCCTTCCACCTCTCGCGGAACATATGGCGCGCGCGGGCGAGCAACCGCTCCACGGCCTTAACGGTCTTGCCGGTTCGTTCCGCCATCTCCTGCGCCGAGCGCTTCTCCCAATAGCGCCAGAGCAGGGCCAGGCTATGCGTTTCGGGCAGCGTGGCCAAGATGCGCCGGGTCTTTTCCTCCAGGCGCCCGCGATCCAAAGATTCATCTACGCCGATGTCGGCTATAGCGCCCGCAATCTCCGGACCGGCGTCATCAAACGGCAGCGGCGCACGCAGGCAGGCGCGGTAGTAATTCTCGATCTTGTGGCGCGCAATGCCTTGCAGCCAGGAGCGCAGCGAGGCGTCGCCGCGGTAAGCCCCCAGGCTTTCCCAAGCCGCCAGGAATACCTCCTGCACCAGGTCGTCCACCAGGTCCACGCGCGGCGCCAGGCGCGAGCGGACGTAGAGATAAATATCGTCAGTGTACCGGGCGACAAACTCGGCGGTGGCTTTGCGGTCGCGGCGCAGAATGGCGGCCACCAGTTCGCGGTCCGCCGCTTGCGGAACGGCCTCCACATGGGAAGCTTCGGCGGTGGCTTTTGACAGATCCAACGAGCGATGCCCTCGAGTATTTAGTTACTCGACCTGGGGTTTTCCCCCTTGATATCGGTCAATGGGCCGGGAACACGTCCGAAGTCCTCACCATAAGAGGCTTAACGCCGCGCTGCTCCACAGTCCGCTGGAGCGCCGGCAACTGGGTTTGCCGGATGTCGGACCAACGTTGCAAGTATTGATCGGCCTCGGCCTTCACCTTGTCCCATTGGCGCAAGGCGGCTTCGGTGGGTGCGGAATCGGAGTCGCTGTCGACGATGCCGGCCAGGTACGCCAGGCTGCCGTCGATGCCCAGGCCGTAGTTGAGCGAGTCTTCGTTGGCGTGGATCTTCAGGTTCAGCAGGTGATCCTGCAGGGCGGCGAGCCGTTCGTCGAGCGCCTGCGCTTCGGCGAGTTTCAGGCGCTGTTGCAGATCCTGCAACTGCGCGCGCAGATCGATGATCTGATCCGCGGCCACGTAGACCCGGGCCAGTTCGGCGTGAATATTCTGCAACGTGGCGAACTGCTTCTCGAGGTCGGCGGGCGCCGCCTTGACGCGCGGGTCGGGCTTCAATTCGAGCGGCGCGGAGAGCGTTTTCCCATCCACGGTCAGCTTCACCTGGTATTTGCCCGGTAAGGCCAGGGGACCTTTGGCGCCGTTTGCGTATTCGTACAGGTAATAGCCTTTCACCCGCGGCGCGTCTTCATAGCGCAGGTCCCAGACGAAGCGGTTCAATCCCGGCTTGATGTCGATCTGCGGCTTAGGCTTGTCGTCATCCGGATCGAGCGGCTCGTCGAGCGGTTCGAGCTCGGTGGAGGTGTAGCGGCGGACGAGTTTGCCGGCGGAGTCCAGGATTTCGATGGTGGCACCCTTGGGCTTCTCTTTCACGGCGAAATAGATGACCGCCCCGGGCGGGGGATTCTGGCCTGCCGTAGTGGCTTCCTTGGGCCCCTTGGACGCGTGGACGCGATACGCGGGCGCCGGATTGTAGAGCCAGACGCCGGCGTTGCGCGAGGCTTCACTGGCCTGGCGGAGCGGCGAAATGTCGTCCAGGACCCAGAACGAGCGGCCGTGGCTGGCCAGCGCCAGATCGTCGCCGTGAACGATCAGATCGTGCACCGGCGTGGTGGGCAGGTTCAGTTGCAGCGATTCCCATTTGGCGCCTGAATTGTAGGAAACAAAAACGCCTGTTTCCGTTCCGGCGAACAGCAGGCCCTTTCGTTTGGGATCCTCGCGCACGGCGCGCACGAAGGAGCCTTCGGGGATGCCGTCCACCAGCAGCCGCCAGGTCTGTCCGTAATCCGAGGTGGCGTAGATGTACGGCTTCAGATCGTCGTTGGCGTGGCGATCGACCGCGACCCAGGCGGTGGCGGGGTCGTGCGGCGAGGCATCGATCTGGCTGATCTTGCTCCACTCGGGCATCTCCTTAGGCGTGACGTCGGTCCAATTCCTGCCACCGTCACGGGTGAGATGCACGAGGCCATCGTCGGCGCCGGCCCAGATCACGCCCTTGGTGAGCGGCGACTCGGCAATTGCGAAAACGGTGTCATAGTACTCGGTCCCGGTGTCGTCGATGGTGATCGGTCCGCCGGAGGGCTGTTGCTTGCTCTTGTCGTTACGCGTCAGGTCGCCGCTGATGGCTTCCCAATGCATACCGGCATCGGTGGTACGGAAGACCCGCTCGCCGCCATAGTAGAGCACATTGGGATCGTGCGGCGAAAACATCACCGGGGCGGTCCACTGGAAGCGGTGCTCCAGGCCCGCCGCGCCCTTCCCGTCGCTGAGCGCGGCGGAGACGCCGGTGATCTTGGCCTGGCCCGTGCGCTTGTTGAACATGGTCAGCAGGCCCTGGTAGTCGGCGGCAAAAACGATGTTCGGATCGGGCAGATAAGGGGCGATGTAACCGGCTTCGCCGCCGCCCACCGGATACCAGTCCTGCCGCTCGATGGTGGCGCCTTCCGAGCCGCGGGTGGCGATCGCCACGCTGGAATTATCCTGCTGCGAGCCGTACAGATAATACGGGAAACGGTTGTCGGCAACGACGTGATAGAACTGGGCGGTGGGTTGATTATCCTGCGCGGTCCAGTGCTCGCCGCCGTCCAATGTAACGGTGACACCGCCGTCGTCGCTTTGGATCATGCGCCGGGTGTTCAACGGGTCGATCCAGAGACCGTGATTATCGCCGTGCGGCACCTTGATCTTATTGAAAGTCCGGCCGCCGTCGGTGGAACGGTGAAATTCGACGTTGAGAATGTAAACGATGTTGGGATCCTTCGGATCGGCCACTACGTGCATGTAATACCAGGCGCGCTGCGTGAAACGGTGGTCCGGATTGATGAGTTCCCACTTGTCGCCGCCGTCGTCGGAGCGGTATAGGCCGCCGTTGCGCGCCTCGATCAAGGCGTACACGCGCTCGGAATCGGCGGCCACGGCGACACCGATCTTGCCGTAGGGGCCTTCGGGCAGGCCCTCGCCGTCGAGCTTTTTCCAGGTGGCGCCGCCGTCCGCCGACCGATACAGACCGCTGCCCGGTCCGCCGCTGACCAGCGTCCAGGGCCGGCGGCGCACCTGCCACATGGCCGCGAACAGGATGTGTGAATTGTGGGGATCGAAAGTCACGTCGATGCCGCCGGTGTCCTCGTCGACGTACAGCACCTTCAACCAGTTCTTGCCGCCGTCGGTGGTGCGGAAGATGCCGCGTTCCGGGTTCGGACCGTAGGGGTGGCCGAGGGCGGCCACGAAGACGATGTCGGGATCGTGCGGATCGACGATCAGTTTGCCGATAGCGCGCGAGTCGCGCAGCCCGACATTTCTCCAGGTCTTGCCGGCATCGACCGACTTATAGACACCATCGCCGGTGGCGGCGTTGCCGCGGATACAAGCTTCGCCAGTACCGGCATATATGATGTTGGGGTCGGAAGGCGCGACGGCGAGGCTGCCGATAGAGGAGGATTTCTCGTGATCGAAGACCGGTTTCCAGGTAATCGCGCCATCCGTGGATTTCCAGATGCCACCGCCGGTGGCGCCGAAGTAGTAGGTGGTGGGATCGCCGGGGATGCCCGCGGCGGTGAGCGACCGACCGCCGCGAAACGGACCGACGAGGCGGTATTGCATGCCCTGCTCGTCGGGCTTCTTGTCGGTGGACTTGTCGTCGGCCGCCGGCGCGGCGAGCGCCACGGCGACCAGGCAGGGAGCCAGAAGGTATCGAATCATCATTTTGGTTGGCTTCTATTCTACCTGCTCGTGCGCCACCCGTGGCCGATTCGAATTATGCTGGGCGTGTGCCGACGGAGCCGGATCCGCGCGCGAAAGAGGCGGGACTCTGCGCCGCCTGCGTGCATGCGCGCGTGATTCGCTCCGACCGCGGGTCCGTTTTCTACTTGTGTCAACTCTCCGCCGCCGATCCCCGCTTTCCGAAATACCCGCGCCTCCCGGTGCTTGCCTGCTCCGGATTCGAGCAGCGTGCATGATAATATGACGCAATCATGACCCATAACTTTCCACGGGTCCACAACGCCATGTGGCCCGGATTGGTGGGCAAGGGTGCCGACTCCGAGCCGCCTATCGGCCTGGATACCATGCTGGGCCTTACCGCGGCCGCGGAGGTGAATGGCGCGCGGTTCGACGGCGTGGATCTGTTCCTGTTCGATCCGCACGTCAGCATTGACGCGAGCGACGAAGATCTGGCACGGCTGGCGGACCAGGTGCGCGGGATGGGGCTGGTGGTAGGCTCGGTGGTGGCGCCGGTCTGGCCGCCGACCGGGGGCGGGTCGGCCATGGGCCACGCGGAGGATCGCGGACGTTTCGTGGCGCAGGTCCGCAAGGCGTGCCGGATCGCGCGCAAGCTGCGCGAGTTGGGGGTACGGCCCTACGGCATTGTGCGCATCGATTCGGCGGCCAGTCCGGCGGAGTGGGCCAAGGATCCGGACGGCAACACGAAGCTGATCGCGCAGACATTTCGTGAGGCCTGCGAGGTGGCCGCGGATCACGGCGAGCGCCTGGCGGCGGAAGGCGAAATCTGCTGGGGCGGCATGCACGGTTGGCGCCACATGGTCCGGCTGCTGGAACTGGTGGACCGTCCACGCACGCTGGGTTTTCAGGCGGACATGGCGCACACGTTGCTGTTCACGCTGGGCTACAATGCGCCGGAAGATCGCATCCTGCCGGATGGCTTCGCCTGGGACGATCCGGCCCGTTTCCAGGATGCGCTGCGGCAGCTCACGGCCGCGCTACGGCCGTGGACCATCGACTTTCACGTCGCGCAAAACGATGCGACGGTGCATGGATCCGGATCGCACGACAAGACCGGCCACCATTGCCTGCCGGACGATCCCAACGGCAAACTGGATATCGTGCGCGACGCCGGCCATTGGCTGCGCGATGCGAACGGCCAGTTGACCCGGACGATGCCGCATATCTGCTGGGACGGCTGCATGTTCCCCAATGCGGTGATGATGCAGCCATCCACCTGGAACAAGATACTGGCTGCCATGCTCGCCGTGCGCGAGGCACACGGCTGGCGGGAATAGATCATGAACAAGAAACCGCTCAACATCGGCCTGGTGGGTTACGGCTTCATGGGCCGTACGCACTCCAACGCGTTTGCGAAGGTGAACCAGTTTTTCGATCTGCCGTATCGTCCGGTGCTGCGCGCCGTGTGTGCGCGCGATAGCGCCCGGGTAGCTGCGTTTGCGGAGCAGTGGGGCTATGCCTCGACGGAGACCGATTGGCGCCTTTTGGTGGCGCGACCGGATATCGACCTGATCGACATCGCCAGCCCCAACGATACGCACGCGGAGATCGCCATCGCCGCGGCCAAGGCCGGGAAGATGGTGCTGTGCGAGAAGCCGCTGGGCCGCAACGCCGCGGAAGGCGCGCGCATGGCGGAGGCGGTGGAGCAGGCGGGCGTGCCGAATATGGTCTGGTATAACTACCGCCGCGTACCTGCCGTCACGCTAGCCAAGCAGTTGATCGACGAGGGCCGGCTGGGCCGCATCTTTCATTATCGGGCGAAGTTTCTGCAAGATTGGACCATCTCCGCGGACCTGCCGCAAGGCGGCGCGGGTCTGTGGCGGCTGGATATCAACGTGGCCGGCAGTGGCGTGACCGGCGATCTACTGGCGCACTGTATCGATACGGCCCTGTGGCTCAACGGACCCATCGGCCAGGTGACCGCCATGACCGAGACGTTCGTCAAAGAGCGCCGGCACACGGTTACGGGAAAGGTGGAGAAAGTGGGGATCGACGACGCCAGCGCGTTTCTGGCGCGCTTCCGCAACGGGTCGCTGGCCACCTTCGAGGCCACGCGGTACGCTCGCGGGCACAAAGCGCTCTATACGCTGGAGATCAACGGCGAGCACGCGTCGATTTTCTGGGACTTGCACGATCTGCATCGCCTGGAATACTTCGATCATCGCGACGAGGGACGGCTGCGCGGCTGGCGCTCGGTCCATATCACTGATGGCGATCACCCCTACATGAAGAACTGGTGGGTGCCGGGATTGCAGATCGGCTACGAACACACGTTTATCCATCAGGCCGCCGATTTTCTGGCGGGGTTAGGCGAAGGGCGGATTCCGGGACCGAGCTTCCGCGATGCTCTCGAGACCGATCGCGTGACCGACGCGGTGCTGCGCTCGGCGCGGACCGGCCAGTGGGAGCAGGTCACGGGTTGATTCTGTAGTAACTCCGGTAAACGCCCATCTCCGGGAAGAACACGCAGGAGCGGTAGATTTCGATCGCCTGCCGGATGTGTCCCAGGTCATGGAAAGCGAATTCGTTCAGCAGTTGCGCGATGGTGAGGATCCCCAGTTCCTCGTGGCGTCCGGTGCGCTCGCCGGCGCCATCGGGCATGGCATCCAACAGGCGCAGGGTGACGGCACGGGCATCTTCGAAGCGGGCCAACTCAACGTCCGGGGCGAAAACTGTGCCGGAGCGGAATAACTCGGTCTGGTCGTAGGCGGGCAGCAGCGGCTGGTCGGCAGCGAGCATGGCCTGGAACCGGTTTTGAAAGCCCTTGACTTCGGCCTGCGCCAGGTGCGCCAGGATCATGGCGATGGACCAGCGGTCGGCGGACGGGCGCCACTGCAACTGCTCCGGTGCCGCGAGGGCCAGCAGGTTCCGCAGGGTAGCCGGCGTTTCTCTCAGGACGTGCAGACAACGCCCGGCGTTGGGGATAGGCAAGCTACAGCACCTCTTCCGACCAGTTCTCGAGCACCTGTTTCACCTTGGCCGTGAACTGATCGCCCAAGGCGCCGTCGATCAGGCGATGGTCGAAGCTGAGCGAGAGATACATGATCGAGCGGATGGCGATGGCGTCGTCGATCACCACCGGCACCTTCTCCACGGCGCCGACGCCCAGTATGGCGACCTGCGGCTGGTTGATGATGGGGGTGGCGATGACGCTGCCGAAGCTGCCGAAGTTCGTAATGGAGAACGTGCCGCCCTGCACTTCGTCGGGCTTTAGCTGGCGGGAACGCGCGCGCGTGGCCAGATCCACGACGGAGCGCTGCAAACCCAGCACGTTCTTCTCGTCGGCCTGCCGGATCACCGGCACGATCAGCCCGTTTTCGAGCGCCACGGCGATCCCGATGTTGATCTCGTTGTGGTAGATGATGTTGTTCCCCTCCATGGAGGCATTTAAGAGAGGATAGGTGCGCAACCCGACCACCGTCGCGCGCACAACGAACGGCAGGTAGGTGAGCGACATGCCGTAGCGCGCCTGGAAATCCGCTTTGTGGCGATCGCGCATGCGGGCCACTTTGGTCATGTCGACCTTGTGTATGGTGGTGACGTGCGCGGAGGTGCGGCGGCTGGCGACCATGTGCTCGGCGATGCGGATGCGCATGGTGCTCATCGGCTCCACGCGCGCCTTGGCCTGGCCCGCGGGCGGCAGCGGCGCTATGGCCGGCGGCGGCGCCGGGGCTTCGAGGGGCATGGGCGGCGGCGGCGCCGTTTCGAGCGCGGGCGGCGAAGGAGGCGCGGCCTGCTTCTCGCGGGCCATGAAGGCTTCCAGATCCTGCTTGGTGATGCGGCCGCCGGCGCCGGTGCCTTTTACCTTGGTGAGATCGATCGAGTTTTCGCGCGCCATGCGGCGCACCAGGGGCGAAAGCGGGCCGGACGGCGCGGATGGCTCTTCGACGGGCGCAGGCTCCGCGGGAGCTGCGGACTCGGCCTGAGGCTGCGCCGGCGGCTCGGCGGCTGCCGGCGCGGGCGCGCCGGCGGCGGCGGTTACCGGCTGGGCGCCGTCACCGTCGGCTATGCGCGCCACGACGGTGCTGATGCCCACCGTCTTGCCCTCTTCCACCAGCACTTCCGAAAGCGTTCCCGACGCGGGGGCCGGGATTTCGGTATCCACCTTATCGGTGGAGATTTCGAACAGCGGCTCGTCGCGCTCGACATGCTCGCCGGGCTTCTTCAGCCACCGGGTCAGGGTCCCTTCCACGATGCTTTCGCCCATCTGGGGCATCACTACGTCAGTCATTGGCAGTCCTCTCTATGCGCGGACGGGTACGCCCGCGGGAATCATCTCGCGTTCAAAGACGCGGCCGAAGTGCGCGGCCAGGCGCCCGGCCACTTCTTCCCGGGCGGCGCCGCATCCCATTTGCGCCATGGAAGTGACCGGCTTGGTCAGCCCGCAAGGAACAATGTACTGGAAATATCGCAGGTCGGTGGAGACGTTCAGGGCAAAACCGTGCGATGTGATCCATCGGCTGAGGTGTACGCCGATGGCGGCGATCTTGCGATCTTCCACCCAGACGCCGGTGAGCTTGGGGATGCGGCCGGCCGGGATGCCGAAGTCCGCCAGGGTGTCGATGAGCACCTGCTCGATCGCGCGCACGTAGGCGCCCACATCGCGCTTCCATTCGGCCAGATTCATGATGGGATAGCCGACAATCTGTCCGGGGCCGTGATAGGTGATGTCGCCGCCGCGATCGGTGTGATGGAAGGAAACTCCCGCTCCGGCCAGCAGATCCTGCCCCGCCAGCAGATTCTCGAGGTGGCCGTTGCGTCCCAGCGTGATGGTGTGCGGATGCTCCAGCAGCAGCAGTTGATCGGGGATGGTCCCCATCTTGCGATCCGCCACCAGTTCCTGCTGCCATTCAAAAGCGCGGCCATACTCCACGCGGCCGGCCTGCTGCCATTCACACTTAAGCATTGATGGCCAGACCGTTGACGGCGTTAAAGCCCTCGCCCATCATCTCGCTCAGGGTGGGATGCGGGTGGATGGTGTGCATCATGGTCTCGACAGTAGCCTCGGCTTCCATGGCGGCCACCGCTTCGGCGATCAACTCGAAAGCGTCCGGACCGATGATGTGTACGCCCAGGATCTCGCCCAGCTTCCCATCCGCCACCACCTTGATGAAGCCGCCATGGCTGTCGAGAATGCTGGCGCGGCTGTTGCCCGCGAACGGGAACTTGCCGATCTTCACCTGGTATCCCTGCGCACGCGCCTGGGCTTCCGTCAATCCCACGCTGCCGATGCCCGGCTCGGTGTACGTGCATGCGGGAATGCGATTGCGGTTCAGGGGCACGGCAGGTTTGCCGGCGGCATGCGCCACCGCGATCATGCCCTCCATGGTGGCCACGTGCGCGAGTTGCGGGGTTCCCGCCACCACGTCGCCGATAGCGTAGACGCCCGGTTCGGCGGTCTGCTGGCAGGGATCCACCTTGATGAATCCGCGATCCAGCTCGACCCGCGTATTCTCGATCCCGATGTTCTCCGTGTTGGGCTTGCGGCCGACCGCCACCAGCAGTTTTTCCGCCTCGACCTCTTCGGTCTTGCCGTTCGCCAGGGTGGCCGTCAGTTGCACGCCCTTGCCGCCCTTGCGCACGTTCTCCACTTTGGCGCCGGTTTCGACGCGTATACCGGCCTTGCGGAACGACCGGTCGAGTTCCTTGGAGATCTCTTCGTCTTCCACGGGCACGACGCGGGGCAGCATTTCTAGTATGGTCACGTCGGCGCCAAAACGATAGAAAATGGAGGCGAACTCGACACCCACCGCGCCGGCGCCGATGATGGCCAGCGATTTGGGCACGGCGGTCAGGTTCAGGATTTCGATATTGGTCAGGATCAGGTCGGCGTCCGGCTGGAGTCCCGGCAGCATGCGGGCTTCCGAGCCGGTCGCAATAATAATGTTGCGGGCTTCGACGGTTTGCGGACCTTGCACGGTCTCGACTTCGATCCGTCCGCCGGCCTTGAGGCGCGCGTAGCCCTTGATCCACTCGACCTTGTTCTTGCGCAGCAGACCTTCCACACCCTTGGAGTGCTTGTTGACGATGCGGTTCTTCTTGTCGATGACCTTCGGGTAGTCGAGTACCGGGTTCTCGCAATGGATGCCGTCGCCTTCCGGATTCAGAAAGTGCTCCCAGACATCCGCGGTATGCAGAAGGGCCTTTGTTGGAACGCAGCCTACCAGCAGACACGTCCCACCTAGTCGGGGCTGTTTTTCGATGAGAGCGGTCTTGAGGCCGTACTGGCCCGCGCGAATGGCCGCCGAATAGCCGCCCGGGCCGCTGCCGATAACGATCAGATCGTAGGACACTTTTTCCATTCTACATCGCCCCTACAATAAAGATATGATTTGGCTTCTGCTGTTACTGATGTGCGGATCGGGCATCGCGATTCCAGCCGCCGCCGAGAGCAGCCACGCGAAAAAGGCCGCTGCGAAACCCGCGACGCGCCCGGATAAGTGGCCCATCGAGAGTCTCAAGGTGGAAGGCAGCCGGAACTACACACAGGCGCAAATCCTGGCTGTTCTCGGCTTGAAGACCGGGCAACTCGCCGGCAAGGCCGACTTCGAAGCCGCACGCGACCGCCTGGTGGCCAGCGGCCGGTTCGAGAATGTGGGGTACAAGTTCGCGCCCGGTGGCGACAAGAACGGCTATGCGGCCTCGTTTCAGGTGGTGGAGGCCGAGCCGGCCTATCCGATTCAGTTCGAGGATTTGGGCGTCGCCGACAAGGATCTTACGGCGTACCTGCGGTCCAAGGACCCGTTATTTGCTCCGCGCCTGGCGGCCACCAAGCAGGTGCTCGACCTTTACCGGGGATGGGTGCAGGAGTTCATGACGGAGCACCATAACAACGAGAAGGTGCTGGCGCGGGTACAGCCGGTCGGGCCGAACGACTTCGTGATTCTCATTCGACCCGCGCGGTCGGAACCGGCAGTGGCGGAAGTGTCGTTTGAGGGCAATCAGGTGATTCCCACCTCCCAGTTGCAGGGCGCCATCGCCGATGTAGCGATCGGCATGCCGTACAAGGAGGAGCGCTTCCGCCAATACCTGGACTCCTCCATACGTCCGCTGTACGACGCGCGCGGCCGCGTGCGTGTCGCGTTCACCAAGGTCGTGGTACGGAAGGCGACGGACGTGGAAGGGCTGGCGGTTAAGGTCACGGTGGATGAAGGGACCACCTACGACCTGGGTACCGTGCGCGTCGAAGGCGCGCCGCACTTCGAACCCTCGGCTCTGCTGCGGACCGCCAAGATCAAAACCGGGGGCCTGGCGGATTTCGGGGAAGTCAACAGCGGCGTGGATCGCATCAAGAAGCGCCTGGCGCACCAGGGCTATTTGCGCAACGACGTGAAGATCGTGCGCCAGATCGATGACGCCAAGAAGACGGTGAACGTGGTGCTGCGGATCAACGAAGGTCCGCAGTTCCTGTTCGGGGCCCTTCACGTGGAAGGGCTCGATCTCAACGGCGAGGCGGCCATCCGCAAGATCTGGACGGAAAAGCCCGGCACGCCGTTCAATCCCGATTATCCGGATTACATCCTGCGCTACGTGAAGGAAGAGGGTATGTTCGACAACCTGGGGGATACGCGGTCGGAAACCAGGATCGACGAGAAGACGCACTCGGCGGACGTGACTCTGGTGTTCAAGTATGCGCCGCCGGTGGAGAAGAAGAAACGGCCCAGCGATGGCGCGGGCCCCGGCGACGTGGGGATACCCTTGCCTTGAATCGTCCGCTGTTAACCTTCCGCGGCCTCCGGCGTTTCTAACAGGCGAGGAGTAAGAGAAACATGAGCCCAAAAGACGCCGCGAGTTTTCTGCTGTTCCTGGGCGTGTTCGTTTTCGTAGGGGTGGTTCTTTACCTGTTGTTCGATTTGAGCGCCCGCCACCGCCGTTTGAAGGCGCAAGGAGAAGTGGCGGGCCGTCTGCTGGACAAGTTCGGCACGGCCCGCGAGCTGATCGAGTTCCTGCAAAGTCCGGGCAACACCAGGTTCATCAACGCGATTGCGGGAGACGGCAATAGCCCGGCACGCGAGATCCTGCGCGCGGTGCACCGCGGCATCATTCTTTTGTTGCTGGGCATCGGCTGCCTGGGTCTGCACCTGCATTACGGAGGCACGGACAATCCGCTGCTGGTCTTCGCCGTGATCCTCTCGTGTTTGGGGATCGGGTTCCTGGTCTCGGCCGCGGTCACACATCGTTTGTCGAAAGCGCTGGGTCTCGAATCGATGGACCAAAGTGAGTTCACCGCGCTTTATGGCGAAACAGCCGCGTCGTTGCGAGGGTACATCCGGCGGGTCTCCGGGGACGCCGGGGCGGCCGACGATCTGCTGCAGGAGACGTACCTGCGATTCCTGCGGGCGCAGCCGCAGATCGCGGAGCGCGCAGCCATGAAGGCGTACCTGTACAAGATTGCGACGGCCATCATCTACGACCGGTGGCGGCGCAGCCGGCGCGAACGGCTGTGGCGGCTGGCGCTTGGTCCGCGAGAAGAAGCGGCGCCGGCCGCCGCGTCCGGCGATGTGGCGCGGTGCTTCCAGAAGCTGAAGTCGCGTGAGCGGGCTCTGCTGTGGCTGGCGTACGTGGAGGGCTGCTCGCATCCGGAGATCGCCGCGTCGTTGGGGCTGAGTCAGAACAGTATTAAGGTGTTGCTGTTCCGGGCGCGGCGCAACCTGGAGAATGTGTTTAGACAGAATGGCATTGCGGGAGAATCGGAAACGTGAAGGAGCAGGAGATGGCCGCGGCCGTGCGGCGGCTGGCGGAGGCGGATGAGACGGGGAGCTTACCGGATCCGGTGCGGATCTGGTGGGAGGCGCAACTGCTGGCGCGGCGGGATCGCCGGCGGCGCCTCGCGCGTCAACTGATCATGGTGCAGTGGGCTGCGACCGTTGCCGCGGGAGCGGCCGGCGCCGGGATACTGTGGATGAACTGGCTGGGCGTGCACGATGTGCTGCGGCAGTCGATCGCTTTCGCGCCGTGGGTGTGCAGCGGAATGGTTCTGACGGCCCTGGCTTTGAGACTGGTGTTCGGGGAGTGACGGTCTATTGTTCCGCGCCGAGCTTCCATAAGATCTGGCGCAGCATCCCCAGGACTACCGGCGCGTCGCGATGGGTCAGGTTCAGGCGGCGCACCAGGCGGCGCACCTTCAGCTTGGCCGACTCCTCTGTCAGCGGCTGGATGTAGCCGCTGCGCGCGAGCGCATCCACCAGCATGGCCGTGATCTGCTCGTTGTCCGCAGCGCCGGCCGGCTTCATGGGGGAGATCGCGCGCGGCGCGCGGGCATGCCGTGAAAGCTCGTAGAGGCACACCGCCACCGCCTGTCCCAGGTTCATAGAGCGGTTCACGTCCACGGTCGCGATGCGGATGAGCCAGTGGCAATGGCTCATGTCCTCGTTGGATAGCCCGAACTTCTCCGATCCGAACAGCAACGCCACCGGTCCGCGCGCCTGACGGATCAGACGCCCGCCGATTTCGAGACGCCGGAGCGGGTGGTGCAGCTCGCGATGCCCCACGGAAGTCGTGCCCACCACCAGCGCGCAGTCGGCGACGGCGTCGCTTATAGTGGCGCATTCCTGCGCCGAAGCCAATAAAGACGCGGCTCCCACGGCGGATCGCGCTTCGCGGTAAGCGACCTCATACGGATTCACCACGCGCAGATGCGCGAAGCCGAAGTTGGCCATGGCGCGCGCGGCGGCGCCGATGTTCAGCGGGTTGCGTGGCGCCACCAGCACCACGCGCAGATCGTCTTTGGAAAAAATTTTCGCCACGGAGCCGTCCGGATGCATTTTTTTCTTGACTTTCTTCTCGAAGAACCTTATATATGAATCACATTGCGATTTTCGAATCGCAAAATTTGATGTTTAGGGAGAATCAATCGATGAAGAGCGCAACCAAGAAAGCCGCCCCGAAGAAGAAAGCTGCTCCGAAGAAAAAGAAGTAGCTTGGGCGCGCCCCGCAGAGGGGCAGCAGTCAGGTTTGAATCCCACAGGCCCCGATTCGTCGGGGCCTTTTTCATTTTGTGCGCACTCCCGCATGCTCTCCTCCCGCCCTCTGTATCAGCGTCCGGAACGTTTCCCCCATCCCGAATAGCAGGCTCTTCAACTGCAGACGGCGCGCGGACTCGCCGGCCGGCGCGGACCCAGCCAGCGCCGCCTGGAAGCGGTCGGCTTCGCCCGCGTCGAGCAAGGTTTGCGCCAGCGTTTCGAAGCGCACCGTCTCGAGACCCAGGTGCGCGCCGTGCTCCTGGAGCGCGGTGAAGCAGACGTGCGCGGTGATGTCCTGCCCGCCGGGATCGTCGAGCACGTCCTCGCGCGCCTGGTGACGACGGTAACTCATCAGCGTGCCGCGCGGAAAGCGGGCGGACTCCGCGCGGGTATATCCGTAGTCGATGGTAAGCACGAAGCCGGCTGTCAGGGCCCGCGCGATACGCTCCATCCAATCCTGCGCCGCGAGGTTCACTTCGTACCGGTTTCCTTCCACCGGCGGCGGGAAGTACTGCTGCAGATACGCCGCCACTTCCTCTCGCGCCGGGCCTCCTTCGGTCCAAACGAAGCGATCCTGCCACCCGACACAGAGCTGGCGGAAACCGCCGCCGCGATAGACCACCTCCTCCACCGGCAGCGCATCGAAGAATTCGTTGCAGAACAGGACCCCGGCGAAGCGATCCGGCAGCGTGCCGGCGGCGCTATCCACCGCAATGTAACGCCACCCGGAAAACGCCTCTGCCATTTCGCCGCGGCCCGCGCCTAACTCGACGATCGCGAATTCCGGCGGCGCCCCCATCGCCTCGTGCAGCATCCGCACCCGCGCCGCCATCAGAATGCCGAATACCGGCTGCAGTTGTTCGGCAGTATAGTAATCGCCGGACTTGCCGAAGGGATCGTGCGGGCGGCGGTAGTATCCGTGGACGGGATCGTACAGCGCGGCATCCATGAATCGCCGGAAGGAGATCGGTCCCTCGCGCCGGATCTGGTCGCGCAGCGTCTCGGCCAGCGGACTCACGGCTCCACGACCCGGCTCTGCGGCGTGCGTATGAACATTTCGATCAGGTAATCGTGCAGGCAGTCATAGAGGTAGCGCTGCAAGGTCCAGGGGAACTGCGGGTGGTCGATGTCCCGCGGGTGCAGGGGTGCGTAGTAAGTGTGCAGACCCAGGCTGCGATTCTTCAGCTCGATCACCAGTTCGATGGAACCATTGTGCTCCCGTGCAGAAAAATCCATCAGTGCGTGCTCGTAGCGCCGCAGTTCCGCCTCTACCTTCTCCAAGGGACTCACGCATTTATGCTAGCGTAAAAGCGCAGTATGTCTCTGCCCGCCACGGTTCGGGTCAAACTGAGTTCGGAAGCCGCCGAGGGTATCTCCATCACGCGCGTCGTAGTGCAGGACCTGCAGTTGCGCGAACTGGTGGAGCACATGCTTGGCGTCACCGGCAAGGACGAGGTCCGCATTCGCGAACTTCTCCTGCGCGGATCGCTGGTGAGCGGCGCGTCGCGGTTTCGGTGGACCGGGTGGAGCGCGGAGTTGGAAGCCATTCGCGAACTGCTTTCCACCTTTCCCGGCGACGAGCCGGCGCGTGCGTTCGATGCGGGCCGCTGCCTGCGCGTGGTGCTGCGCGGCGGCCGGCAGCCGATCGAGATTTCGCGCGAAGCGGGGCTGCGAAAGCCGCTCCTGCGCAAATCGAGCTTCTGGAGCGTACTGATGGAAGCGTCCGCCAGCGAGCCGGTGCGGTACTCGCATTACTCTTATAAGGACCGCGCCGACTGTTACCGGCTGGATCTGACGCCGGGGGCAGTGGAGAAGTTGCGCGCCGCGGGCTTCATGCTGCGCTATTCCACCTTGCGCGAGCAGGTCCGCACAGCCGGCTTCACCTGGGCGGATCTGTTTGTGGAGCGGTAGAGTCTGCCGCGCGGTCTGCCGCATCTTATATAGACTGATCCAAAGGAGGATTCATGAAACGTAACGCATCGGCCGTCTGGCAGGGCGATCTGAAACAGGGCAAAGGCTCGGTATCCACCGCCAGCGGCGTGCTTTCGAATACCCAATATTCGTTTTCGACGCGCTTTGAGAATGGCGTGGGAACCAACCCGGAGGAATTGCTGGCCGCCGCGCACGCGGGCTGTTTCGCGATGGCGTTGTCCGGCCAGTTGGGTGCTGCCGGCTTGACGGCGGAACGCCTGGACGTGACCGCCACGATTTCGCTCGAAAAGGGCGACAGCGGCTGGGGTATTACGGAGAGCCACCTGGAACTGAAGGCCAAGATCCCCGGCGCCAGCAAAGAGGCTTTTGAAACCGCGGCGGGAAATGCGAAAGCCGGGTGCCCGGTTTCGAAGCTATACAACACCAAGATCACCTTGAATTCCACGCTGGAGTCGTAAGCCGCGGGGCGGGCCGGCGATGGCCGCGGTTTCAGACCGGGCTGTGGAAGAAAGAATCGTTCTGGAGCTCCGACAGCCGGGTTTCGATGGCGCTGAGGCTGGATTGCACGCGAACGACGTTCGTGTTGGCGCTCGGGAAGGGGACGATACTCTGGTACAACTGCAGCGCGCGGCGATAGTCGTCGGCGGCCCGCTGGATTTGATCCTTCTCCTGTGGCAGGCCGCGGACGTTGCGCGAGTCCCACCACATGCGATCGGCCCGGTCCCGGTATCCATCGGCAAGTTGCGACTTCTCTCGATCGCCCAAATGGTAGCCGCGCCGCTCGGCTTCCTGCAAGGCGGCGTAGGCCCGATCGATGTCCTTCAGGCCATAGACATACACGCGCGCCAGGCCCAGTTCCGGATCGGGCGAGTGGGGCAGGGCGTGCTCCGCCTCTTCGAATTTCTGCACGGCTTCGTTGAGGATGGCGGAATTGTGATGGGTGGTGCCGTTGATGCGGTCAATCTGGCCCTCGCAGAGCCGTAACTCGCCGCGGACGGTCTCGTCGCCGGGATCCAGTTCCAGCGCGCGCGCCAGGTAAGTATGGGCGCGCTTCCAGTCATTTTCGTAAACCGGGGGCGTATCTCCGTTGCGGCTGGTTTCGATCACCTGGTTGGCCGCCGCCACCAGCCGTTTTTTGACGGAGTGGCGCGGCCCGAATAACGCCAGGGATGTGGCATTGCCGCGCGAGATATCCGCCCACCGTTTCCAGATTTCGTCCGGATCGGTGGTGGTCTCGGCGTGTATGTCGCGATCCAGTTGCTGGCCGCGCCGCCAAAGGACCACGCTGGAGGTGGTCGCATACACCACGTAGGAGACCAGGACCACGCCGACAGCGCGCAGGAATCGCGCCAGGTCGCGCTGCATACGGCTGGGCGGCTCGGCCGGCGTCTTGCGCACGGGGAGCGACCGGACGGTGGCCGGCGCGGCGATGGGAGCGGTGCGGCGGGTGGTGTCGTCTACCGGCTCATGGTGGAAGGTGCGGCGGGTGGTGTCGAGATCGGATTCGGCTTCGGCGCGAACCGGACCGCCGGCGCGGAACGCCGCCAGGTCGGCCGCCAGTTCCGCGGCCGATTGATAACGCAGATCCGGCTCGGGAGCCATGCACTTCATCAGAATCCGCCTCAACGCCTCGGGACACGGGTCGGCGGCCGGCGGCGCCGGAATGCGGGCACGGATCATCCGCTCCAGGCGCTCGGTGCTCTCCGCCCGGTACGGCTGCGCGCCGGTCACCAGTTCGTAGAGCACCACGCCCAGCGACCAGAGATCGGACATGAAGTTGACTTCGCCGGAATCCAGCCGCTCGGGCGAAGCGTAGGGCACACTGCCAAATTCATTGCGGGTCAATTTGCGGGACAGCGAAAGCGCCTTGGCAATGCCGAAGTCCAGCACGCGCACGCGATTTTCGTTATCGATGCGAATGTTCTTGGGCTTGATGTCGCCGTGAACGATCCCCTGACACTCGCGGCCGTCGATGTTGACGTGCAGCGTGTGGGCATTATGCAGCGTCTGGCAGATGGCCAGCGCCATATCGACCGCGTCGTCCACCGGCGCGGGACCGTGGCGCATCAGTTCCGAGAGATCTTCGCCTTC
Source organism: Bryobacteraceae bacterium (assembly GCA_035499555.1). GTDB lineage: Bacteria > Acidobacteriota > Terriglobia > Bryobacterales > Bryobacteraceae > Bog-159. The sequence goes on along the minus strand of DATJYO010000016.1, from coordinate 58,833 downwards.
CACGTACTCCATGGCCACCGCGAAGTAGCCATCCTGCTCCACGGCGTCGAAGATTTTCACTACCCGCGCATCCACGTCCGCCAGTTTGGCCTGCAGCTCGGCGCCGCGGCGCTCGGCTTCGACGGTCTCCCGCGAGTCGGCATCCGGCAGTACTTCGATGACCTTCAGCGCCACGGTGCGGTCGAGATTCGGGTCTTGCGCCAGGTAGACGTCCGCCATGCCGCCGCGTCCCAGTTTGCTGAGAATCTCGTATTTGCCGATCCTGCGCCGCTCCGGGATGACCATCAGCGGGTCCCTCCATGGCGCCGCGCGGGCGGAGTCGGCGGCAGGAAGAAGTTGAATTTCAGGAGAGCGGCGCGATCGGCGCCCTCGGGCAGGAGCACCGGTTCGGCGCCGTCGTCCCGGAACGTGTTGCCCTGCAGGACGGCGCGCGCGGGGCTCTCCACCACCAGTCCCCGGCCGTTGTGCAGAATGACATTGAACAGGATGCGCGGCGCGGCATCGCCCGTGACCCGAACGGCGGCTTCCTTGCAGTCCTGGATAGAGTTGGCGCGCAGCACGGACTCCGACTTACCCCGGATTTCCACGCCGGTCGCAGCGCCGATAATTTCCGTGTCCTCGAGGTGGAGATCGGCATCCGCGATGGTCACGGCGGCCGCCAGGGGCGCCTGCTCGTCGGCGCGGATACGGAAACCGGACAAGCGCGCGCCGTGTACGCCTTCGGCCACCACCGCCACGGCAGCGCCCGGCGCCAGCGGGTCGGCGCGCAACACCGGGACCTCGGGCTCGCGCCCGCGCACGGTCACGCCATCCTTCAGACGAAGCCGCTCCGGATATTCGCCGGCCGAGACTTCCACCGTGTCGCCGGGCCGCGCGTGCGCCAGCGCTTCCCCGATCCTGATGTAGCCGCCCACCCCTACATGCAGGGTGCGCGGCGGCGGAACCTCCGGCGGGCGGTTCAGCCGGGTGTAATACTGGTACCCGGCGAAGATCAGCGCGGCGCAGGCGCAGCCGTACACAAAGAACGCCAGCCTGCCGGCAAAATAACTGGCGTGCGCGGGCGGCGCGGCGGCGACGGTTCCGCGCGTATCGGCGAACTGCTCGCCCTCCACGACGAGGACAGTCACATTGTCCTTGCCGCCGGCTTGGTTGGCGGCCGCGATCAGTTGCTCGACCGCCGCAGCCGGGTTCCCCGCATTCGCCTGCACGGAGTTCAGGATGGCCGCGGACGTGACCTGATCGCTCAAGCCATCGCTGCACAGCAGCAATGCGGAGTCCGGCTCGAACGGGATGCGCGCGACCTCGATGAAGTCCGGATCGTCCGGCGCGTGCTCCTGCGACCCGACGTCGCGGTAGACCTCGTTGCGGCGCGGATGCCGCATGGCTTCGGCCTCGGAAACCTGGCCCGTATCTTCACTCTCGCCCACCGGAGAGTGATCGTGCGTAATCTTACGGATCTCGCCCTGGTGAATTTTGTAGAGGCGCGAGTCGCCCACGTGCCCGATGACGGCGTGGCCGTCCTCCACCAGCGCGACGGTGAGCACGCAGGCCATGCCCCGCCACTCGCTGTGGGCTTCGGCCTGGCGCAGGACCTCGTTGTTGGCCATGGCAATGGCCTCGCGCACGCGATCCTCGGCGGAGCCGGTCTGGCGTTCCAGGCGGGTGCGCACACGGCTGACGGCGATTTCGGCGGCATGCTCGCCCGCAGCCTGGCCACCGATGCCGTCCACTACCATAAAAATGCCCCGATCCGGATCTACGTGGAAGCGGTCCTCGTTGTTCCGGCGCACCATGCCCATATGGCTGTCGCCGGCACATCGAAGCTTGGTACGGGCCATCATGCGGGATCAGGGAGCGCAGGTTTCATCCTGGCCAATTTCCTTATTTCGCGGCTTGCCGAAAGTCGAGAAACAGCACGTCGGCCAAGCCGATGCGGGCCGGCGACGGGAGCTTGACCTCCACGTTCTTGTCGCGCTTCTCGCCCTCGACGTATTCCACGCTGGTGGGGATCTTCTCTCCGTTCAGGCTGGTTCCCAGCCGGCTGAGATCCTTGATGAAGAAATCCCCGCTTTCGGGGTCCCGGCGCAGCCGCAGGTGTTCTCGCGAGACATCCGGCAGCGTGTTCAGTTTCAGATCGGTCCAGTAATCCCGGCCGCCGCGTCCGACCACGATCTGGTTCTTGGTCATGCGATAGGTCTGGCGGCCGGAATTGTCTTCGTATTCGATGACGGCGTAGGCCTCCATCTCCTGGGTCGGCGGCAGCTTCTCTTCGATCTTGGAGGAAGTGGTCAACTCGCCGGACAGGCGCCGCGTGTTGATACGCTTGGTCAGGCTGCCTCCGCCGTACTCCGGCTTGGCCGGCAGGGCCAGTTCCGAATAGATGACGATGTCCCCCTGCGCCACTTCGTCGTCCGTGTTTTCAAAGAATTCGACGCGCCAGCCGCCCGCGGGCACTTCGACTTTGGCCCCGGGTTTGCGCGAGAGCTTCAGGCGCTCGCCAAGCGAGGCGCGATTCATCTCGGCTACTTCGGCATCCAGGGCGCGGCGGGTTTCGTCGCGCATGCGCGGGAAGATGCCGCGCAGGCGTTCGAAATCGTCCGGATACAGGTAAACGTGGAAGATGGCCGGCGGCAGGGTGGTGAAGTGCATGGGCTCCAGCCCTTCGCGCATATTGCGAAGAATCTCCTGAATGATCTCTCGCGCGGTCGCGGGATGGCCGCCTGCCGGGGTGCTCATGGTCGTGGAAAGCGGAGCGGGGTGGCTCCTTACCCGATTTTAGCATCGGGGGATGGCGGGGAATCCCGGAAGAGGTAGTAATAAATGATATCGGCGGCGATTCGGACTTCGCGCTGGAAAACCCGCGGCGGCAGTTGCGCGGCCCGCGCCAGGATCGACCAGAAGTGGCGGTCCATGATGCGTGCGAAGCCCGTCAGATCACGACTGGCGCGGGCCCCCGGCAATCGCTGTAACTGAAGGAAAACGCGCAGAATGCGCTTCTGTGTCCAAGCTTCCAGGGCGTTTTGCATGGCGGCCAGTTGGGGGTCCGTCAGGGCCGCCTCCTGCCAGGCCCGGATGACGCCGTAATATTGCCGGTCGGCGCGGAAAGCCTGCGCCAGGAAGACGCGCAGGCCGTCACGGATAGAGGCGCCGCTTTTGGGCTGCAAATCCAGCCGGCTCAATGCTGCGATCAGATCGTTCATCAGCACGACCAGGAGCTGGCGCTTGGAGCGGAAATAGAGGTAGAACGCCCCCGCGGCGGTCTCCGCCCGGGCCGTGATCCCGCCGACGGCCGTCGCCTGGAAACCACGCTCGGCGAACAGAACCATGGCGGCATCCATGATCCGCCGCCGTGTGGCGCGGCTGCGCGCCTGGCGCGGCACGGGCGGCAGATCCTCCCCGCTGGAGAACACCGGCGGATGCGGCTCGGCCATCAGGTGCGCCGCCACCCGCCGGCCACGCCGCCGCCGCAACAGATCAGCATCCACCCGCCGAAGGCGCCCGCGGCCGCGGGGTCGAGATTCGGATAGACGGCGCCGAAGAAGACGCAGGCGAAGGCATCCAGGATCAGGGTGGGCAGGATCATCAGCGCGGCCGCCTTAGGCCAAAACTCTCTTCGCAGCCCCAGGTGGCGGCACAGCCGGGGAATCAGCAGCGCCATCAGCAGGAAGCTGACCAGGTACAACAAGACGATCGCAAATGGATGGCCGGGGCGCAACAGGCGCTGGCCACCCAGCCGGATCAGAGCGGTTCCGGCCACCCAGAGGGCCAGGCCGGCAAACAGAGCACGCATTCCCATAAAATGAACCTGAATTCAGATTCACATAAGGGAAATGGTTCTGTCAAGCGCTTTTCAGAACGCCCCCGCCGACTCGATGCCCACAGACCGCAGGGTGGCGGCCATCTTCTCCAGCGCGATTTTGTGGATTTGCGAGACGCGGCTTTCATTCACCCCCAAGACCTTGCCGATCTCCTTCATGGTCATTTCGTTGGTGTAGTAGAGCAGGACCACTTTCTGATACCGCTCCGGCAGGACTTTCATGGCGCCTTCCAGGGCTATGCGGAGCTGCCGCCGGGAACAGATATGGTCCGGGCGCGATTCGGCGGCCGCCGGAAATTCCACCGGCGCGGTGTTCTCGGGATCGGCGCGTAACGCCGTGGCCGAGATCAGACCGAGGTTCTTCAGTTCCAGCGCCACGCGGCGCCAGCGCTCGATGTCCATCCCCAGGGTGTCGGCGATCTCCGCCTCGGTGGGGGTGCGCCCCAACCGCATCATCAGGTCGTGCGTCACCGAGTCCAGTTGCTTCTGGCGCTTGCGCAGATCGCGCGAAGCCCAGTCCAACTGCCGCAGGCTGTCCAGGATAGCTCCCTTGACGCGATGCTTGGCGTAGCTCTGGAAAACGACTTTCTTCTCCGGGTTGTATTTCGCCGCCGCATCGAACAACCCCAGCACGCCGGCGTGCACCAGATCGTCCAGATCCACATGGACCGGGAGATTTTCATGGACGCGAATAGCGATGGCTTTGACCAGCGCCAGATTCTCCAGCACCACCTGGTCCCGTGCCGCCCGCGTGGCGGCCTGCTTGCGTGCAGTCATGCTGTTTTGGTGTCCCATCTTCCCGGCTCCTATTAATCTTTTGTGGTTTCACCGGATTTTGCGATCCGGCGATACCAAATAGTGCAATAAGCTAACCAGAGCTGAATATCGAATAAATGCCTTAGATGCAGCGAATATTTATCTGGATTTTTCTAAGGTCTGCCCAAATCGGAACACCGGTTTCAATGCGGTGCACCACCAGTCCTGATCCCTGTCGATCGTGGGATTGCCGTCCTGGTACACTCAGTAGATTCGCATGAACAAAATAGGCATTCTCTACGGCATGGAAAACACGTTTCCGCCCGCCCTGGTGGACCGTATCAACTCGCTCGACGTGCCCGGCGTGCGCGCCGAGAGCCTGCTGGTGGGCGGCGTGGGCATGGCGCAACCGAGCGGCTACCGCGTGATCGTCGATCGCATCTCGCAGGATATTCCTTTCTACCGTTCGTATCTCAAGAACGCGGTGCTGAGCGGCACCATCGTCATCAACAACCCGTTCTGGTGGAGCGCCGACGACAAGTTCTTCAACTACGCGCTGGCCGAGCGCATCGGCGTGGCGGTGCCGCGCACGGTGTTGCTGCCCCACAAGAAGCATCCGCCGGACACCACCGAACGCTCTATGCGCAACCTGCGCTACCCGCTCGACTGGGACGAGATCTTCGCCTACGTGGGTTTCCCGGCGTTCTTGAAACCGCACGCCGGCGGCGGCTGGAAGCACGTATATAAGGTTGACAATCCCGCGGAGCTCTTCGCCGCCTACGATCAGACCGGCGACCTCTGCATGACTCTGCAAAAGGCCGTCAATTTCACGGATTATTTCCGCTGCTACGTCATCGGGCAGGAGAAAGTCTGGGTCATGCGCTACGACCCCAAGCAGCCGCACGCCGACCGTTACCTGAAGAACCCGCCGCCGATCGAGCCGGGCATGTACGAACGGGTGGTGGGCGACTGCCTGAAGCTGTGCCGCGCGCTGGGTTACGACATGAACACGGTCGAGTTCGCCGTCGAGGACGGCGTGCCGTACGCCATCGACTTTCTCAACCCCGCGCCGGACGCCGATATTCACTCCGTGGGGTTGGAGAATTTCGAATGGATGGTCAATGCCCTGGCGGAGCTGGCGGTGCGCAAGGCGCTGAGCGACGAGCAGCCCACGCGTGAGTTCCGCTGGTCCCGGTTCCTGGAAGGCGCATAATAGAGCAGAGGGGACCGTATGAAGCCCAGTTTGACGATCGGCATCGAGGAGGAATATCAAACCATCGATCCGGAGACCCGGGATCTCCGCTCGCACATCGGCCTGGAAATGATCGAGAAGGGCAGAGCCGTGCTCACCGAGCGCGTCAAACCCGAGATGCACCAGTCGGTCATCGAAGCCGGCACGCGCATTTGCCACAATATCCAGGAGGCCCGGGCCGAGATCGGCATGATCCGGCGCAACCTGATCGAGCTGGCCAAGCAGCACGGCTTACGCCTGGCGGCAGCGGCCTCGCATCCCTTCGCCGACTGGAGCAAGCAGGAGATCTATCCCGACCAGCGGTACCACACCATCGTGGAAGACATGCAGATGGTGGCGCGTGCCAACCTGATCTTCGGATTGCACGTGCACATCGGCGTGGAGGATCCCGAAACGGCCATCCACATCATGAACGCGGCGCGATATTTCCTGCCGCACATCCTGGCGCTCTCCACTAATTCACCGTTCTGGCGCGGCATGGATACCGGTCTGAAGTCTTATCGCTGCAAAGTCTTCGACAAGTTCCCGCGCACCAATATTCCGGACTATTTTCCCAGTTACGGAGAATACGAGAGCTTCATCAACCTGCTGATCCGCACCAACTGCATCGACAACGCCAAGAAGATCTGGTGGGACATCCGGCCGCATCCTTATTTCAATACGCTCGAATTCCGTGTGTGCGACATCCCCATGCGCGCCGACGAGACACTGGCTCTGGCGGCCCTCATCCAGGCTACTGTCGCCAAGCTCTACAAGCTGCACTCGATGAACCAGGGCTTCCGGCTTTATCGCCGGGCGCTGATCATGGAAAATAAATGGCGGGCTCTGCGGTACGGCATCGACGGCAAACTGATCGATTTCGGCAAACGGGTCGAGGTGCCCATGCGCGACCTCATGGAGGAGTATTTCGAAATCATCGACGACGTGGTTGATGATCTGGGCAGCCGCCAGGAGATTAACTACATCCGCGAGATACTGAAGAATGGGACGGGCGCCGATCGCCAGTTGCGCGTCTGGAACGAAACACACGATATGAAGCAGGTAGTGGATTACATCATTCAGGAGACCGAAGCGGGCGTATCCGACTCCGCGGAAAGGCAGGCCGCCGCGCGGTGACGCTGAAGACTGTACCGGTATTGCCGGAACTGGTGGAGGGCGCGCGGAACGCGGTGACCGTTTGCCTGCGCATTCAACCGCGCGAGAAGGTGACTCTGATCACCGACTATGCGAGCATCGACATCGCCGCCGCGCTGGCCGGCGAACTGGACAATGCCGGCGCGCAGTACCGCCCCTGGATCCTGGAAGACGTGGCGGCCCGTCCGTTGACGGACATGCCGCGGGCGGTGCTGGACGACCTGGAAACCAGCGATGTCAGCATCTTCGCCGCACTGGCCCAGCGCAACGAGCTGCGCTCGCGCATGCAAATGACCGAGGTGGTGACCCGCCGCCAGATCCGGCACGCGCACATGGTGAATATCACCAAGCAGATCATGCAGGATGGCATGCGCGCCGATTTCCGCGAGGTGGACCGCATCAGCCTGCAAGTAATCGAGATCGCCCGGGCGGCCACCCAGGTGCGCGCCAAAACGCCCGCGGGCACCGATCTGACCGCCGACATGAACCCCGACTACAAGTGGCTCAAGACCAGCGGCATCATCAGCCCCAAGACGTGGGGGAATCTGCCAGGTGGCGAGATCTTCACCACCCCCGGCGAAGTCAACGGGACGTTTGTGGTGGACGGCGTAGTGGGGGATTACCTGTGCGCCAAGTACGGGGACCTGCATCGCGAGCCGCTGACTATACGCATCAAGGGCAACCGGCTGACGGAGGCGCATTGCGCCAACCGCGCGCTCGAAGACGAGTTCTGGCGTTATACTCACACTGATGAGAACAGCGATCGCGTCGGCGAGTTCGCGATTGGCACCAATATCGGCGTGCGCGACGTGATCGGCAATATTTTGCAGGACGAGAAGATTCCCGGTGTGCACATTGCATTCGGCGATCCCTACGGCAGTTATACCGGCGCCCAGTGGCGTTGCGCGACGCACATCGACGTGGTCGGGCGCAAATTCGACATCTGGGCCGACGACCGCGTCATCATGCGCGGCGGCGAGTTCGTGCTGGAGGGCGGGTTTTAGCCCGCGCGGAGCCGCCGCTCCGCCAAGCAGATGATCCCAGCCCTGCGCGAACAGTTCAACGCTGACTACTCCCCCCTGAAGTACGCCGGATTCCTTTCGCGGCTCGAAACCGCCTGCGGTACGCCGGCCCTGTTTCGCCTCTCCGAGACCCCGTGTTTCTTTCCCACGGCGCTGATCGATGGGATGGCGCACGACGGCTGCGAACTGATCCATCAATTGACCACGCCCGAATACCAGGCCATCGCGCGGCAGGCCGTTCCGCCGGAGTTCGACGTGCCGGGTGAACCGGCCCACCCGCTTTTTCTACAGGTGGACTTCGGACTGGTGCGCGATGGCGGCGGTCAGATTGTGCCGCGGCTGGTGGAGATCCAGGCGTTTCCCTCGCTGTATGCTTATCAACCGGTTCTGTCGCAGGTCTATGTCGAGGCGTACGGACTGGATGCGTCGTTGCGGTACTTCCTGAGCGGTTTGGATATCAGCGGCTATAAGAAGCTGCTGGGTCGCGCCATTTTGGGCGGTCATCGCCCGGAAAACGTGATCCTGCTGGAGATCGACCCGCAACACCAGAAGACCCTGGCAGACTTCATCCTGACCGAGCGCATGTTCGGCGTGCGCGCGGTATGTGTCACCGAAATCCGCAAAGACGGCCGGCGCCTGTTCTACGATCACGACGGGCGCCGCATACCGATTCACCGGATCTACAATCGAGCGATCATCGACGAGCTGGAGCGGCGCGGCGTCCAGCCGGCTTTCGATTTCCGCGATGAACTGGACGTCGAATGGGCCGGCCATCCCAACGACTACTTCCGCATCAGTAAGTTCTCCATACCCTACTTACGGCATCCTAGCGTGCCACAGACCTGGTTCCTGGACCAGTTACGCCACATCCCGCGCGATACGGCCAACTATGTTCTGAAACCGTTGTTTTCCTTCGCCGGTCTGGGCGTGCGCATCGCTCCGAGTCACGACGAAGTCGCGGCCATACCGCCGGAGAAGCGCCGGGACTATATCCTGCAGGAGCGCGTGAACTTCGAGCCGGTGATTGAAACACCGTTCGGCATGACCCGCGCCGAGGTTCGCATCATGTACATTTGGCAGGACGAGCTAAAACCGGTGTCGCTGTTGGTGCGGATGGGGCGCGGCGCCATGATGGGTGTGGATCATAACAAAGACATGGAGTGGGTGGGCGCTTCGGCGGGGCTTTGCGTATAAGTCTGCAGCCTGCAAATCATGCCCACTGCTTTTCGCTCCACTGCTTGAGGCCGGCCGCCGTCAAACGCTTCAGATCGGCAATCAGGTCCGGACCCGGATCGGCCTTGAAATTGAAGCAGGTCTTGCCTTGCATGCGTTTCTTGAGCGCGGGTGAGATCTCTTTGGCGAGGGCCGGATTCATGTACAGGGGCATGAGGTGGAAGCTCACATAGGCCTTGCCCAGCCGCACGGAGGCGAAGTACATGGGCTGGCCCTTGTGCTGCGGAAATGGCGAGGGCCGCTTCGTCAGCAGGGTATACTCGATGGGCGTCTCCGTCTTTACGGAAAGGCGCTTCACGTGTTTGGCGAACACGCGCTTCAGACCGGCGAATATCTGCGCGAAATCGGAGGCCATCAGGCGCCCACCCGCAGAACGGCGGCGCCGCGCACCGCGTCGTTCTTCAGCATGTTCAAGGCCCGGTCCGCTTCGATGAGCGGGAACTCCTGTGTCTCGGTGTGGATCGGTATCTCCGCCGCGATGCGCAAAAAGTCTTCCCCGTCCTGACGCGTGTTATTGGCCACACTGCGAATCACGCGCTCGTGATACAGCAGATTGTAGTCGATCGGCGGAATCGGACTCATGTAAATGCCGCCCAGCGCCACCGTGCCGCCTTTCTTGAGGGCGCGGAGCGCGGCGATTACCAATTCTCCCGCCGGGGCAAAGATGATCGCGCTGTCCAGTTTCTCGGGCGGCGCATCCTGGCCTGCTCCGGCCCACTCCGCGCCCAAATCCCGGGCCAGTTGCCGGTGCCGTTCGTCGCGGGTCATGGCGTAGACCCGTATGCCCCAATGACGGGCGACCTGTATGGCCACGTGCGCCGCGGCGCCGAAGCCGTACAGACCCAATGCACCGCCCGCGTGGATTCCCGATACGCGCAGCGACCGGAAGCCGATGATGCCGGCGCATAGCAGCGGCGCGGCGGCCATATCGCCGAAGCCGTCCGGGATCGGATAGACGAAGCTCTCGGGCGCCACGATGTATTCCGCATAACCGCCGTCCACCGTGTAGCCGGTGAAGTCCGCGTTGGGGCACAGGTTCTCGCGTCCGGAGCGGCAATATTCGCAGATGCCGCAGGTGCGATGCAGCCAGGCGATCCCCACCCGCGCGCCTTCGCGGAATCGCCGCGCGCCGGCGCCCAAAGCCGCCACGGCGCCCACCACCTGGTGCCCGGGGATGACCGGCTGCTTGCGCGGCGCGAGTTCGCCTTCGGTGACGTGCAGGTCGGTGCGGCATACGCCGCAAGCGCGCACCGCGACCAGTACCTCACCCGCCGCGGGCTGCGGTACGGGCCGATCCATGTACCGCAGCGGATGCTGCTCAATCGGCGCCGGCGACTCCAGAACGCAAGCCTTCATGCAAGCGCCTCCAAATCCCACCTCGATTCCGGCCGCACCACGATGTGCTGGCCGCGATAGATCTCGCGCACCGCGGAAACCGGAAGCGTGTTGCCGGCGGCATCCACGGTTCCCGCCAGAGCCACGCGCCGCGGGGCCAGGGAAGCCGCGACCTCGGGCAGATCCGTGTACTCCCGGATCCCGAACACGAAGTTGCCAAACGGGGCCGTGTAGCGCTCCGTCTCCACGACGCTCCGGTACGACACCAGGGCGCCCGCGAGATACAACTCCGCAATCCCGGTATCCATGGCGGCCGCGCATAACGCCGGAGCCGTGAGCCGTCCGGAAGCTGCCAGCTTTACCTCCGATCCGCGCAGTGCGGCATGTTGCCGCAAAGCGGCCGCCAAGGCCAGCAGATCGGTGACGCGTTGCCCCAACAGCGGCACGCCCAGAATCAGCGAGGCCCAGGCGTAGTTCTCTTCGTCATCATGTTCGCGGGCGTAGCCGGCCGCGCCGCGTCCGACTTCCGGCGTCAGATCGCCCACCCCACGCAGGTCCGCCGCGCAGACGGCGTATCCGCGCCGCGCCAGCGAGTGATACAAACCGCCCTCCTGCCAGCGCCGGTTACGCCCGCCCGGCTCGACCGCCAGCAGGACGGGTTTCGATCGATCGCGTTCCGCCGGCAGACACAACCATGCGGGCAACCAGACGCCAGGCGCGCTGGGCACTTCCACCGCTTCCACCGCAACCCCTGCCCAATCGGCCCGTCCCAGTGTCCGGAACCGCACGCCGGGCGCAGGACGCACCGCCCCGATCAGCGGCCCCAGCGGCTTCGGCCGCACGGCAATTTCGCGCGCGCGATTCAATTCGAACGGCGTGCGGCTGTGGAATGACCGCACGACGCTGCCGGTTTCCGTCACCCAGAGAGTCTCGTCTTTCTCGGGCTCGGTGGCCGGCTCCGCGGCGACCGGCGACGCGTCGTGCTTCAACCACCGCCCGAACCAGCGATAAATCCGCATCCGTGAATCGTAGGCCAGCGCGTGCGGCAGCGGGGTATCGGTCCAGCTCAGTTGGTCTGCCGCGCCCAGAACCTTGTACACGGCCTGCAGTTTTTGGAACTCTTCCCACCCGTTGCGAATATAGTCGGGCGAATAAGTGTGGAAGAAATCCATGTCGCTGACGGAAATCAGCAGCGGCTTGGGCGCCAGGGGATACAGCAGGTCCCAGCGGTCGAAGCCCAGCGGCCCCGAGCCGACCAGGTTCTGCTCGGCATCGTCGGTGGCGCCGGGCGGATCGAAATTGGGGCACGCCACGTTCTCCGTGTTGCCGCTGGCCACGGCTGCGGCCGCCAGGCGGTCGTCCACGGCGGCCAGCAGCATGGTCACGGTGCCGCCGCCGGATTGGCCCGTGGATGCCAGGCGCCGCGCGTCCACCTGCGGGTGCGCGGCCAGCACATCCAGGCTGCGCACCGCGTCCCAGACCTGCATGCGGGTGGCGCTGTCGCCGTTGAGCAGCATCTGCCGCCCGGGCACGGTGTGTTCGCTATCGGGTGAGGCCAAGCGGCTGCGATAACCGCTTGCATCGGGGTAATAGACTCGCTCGCCCTGGCCCATCGGATCGAAGCCCAGCACCAGGTAGCCCAGCCGGGCCAGGCCCTGGCAGCAGCGTTGATAAGTCTCGCCGGCCTTGCCGTTGCGCGTGTGGCCCATTTGAAACAACACGCCCGGAAAGGGCGGCGTGATACCGGTCGGGATGTATAGATTAGCGGAGATGAAGAAGCCCGGGACGCTCTCGTACACCAGCTTTTCCAGGCGATAGCCCGGCCGTTCGAAGCCGCCGACGGTCCGGACATGCAGCGGCGTCCGCTGCGGCATGCCGCCGGCCAGCTTCCAGAAGGTGTCGCGGACCCATTCCTGCCGGGCGCGGATCGCCGCCGCGGACGTGAGCCGGGCGATCTCCCGGTTGCGCGCCTCGCAGGCGCGCAACGCCAAGCCCCGCAGATAATCCGGCAGGCAGCGCGCATATTCGCGATAGGGCGCGCCTGGAAACCTGGACTGCGCGCGTGCGAACGCAGCGCAAACAGGCAACCAGAACAACCGCCGCCGGGTCACAACTGCTAGTGTAATATGCCGGAGAAAATTCTGGCTTGGGGCGCGCTCAGGCAGGCGCGAGCCCGCGTGCTATACTCCCAGATCCATGTCCCCTTCGGATCACGGCCCCTTCCACCCCGCGGGCAGACCCTACCGGTTCACCATCCTGACCTTCGCCGCCCTGATGGCCTTCGGCAGCTATTTCGCATACGACAGCATCGGGGCGATGGCGACGACGCTCATCCAGGTCTTCCACACCGACCGCGCCACTATCGGCACCATGTACACCATGTACAGCATTGCCGCTGTTTTCGCGGTCCTGGGCGCGGGCGTGCTCATCGACCGCGTGGGCGTCCGCCGCGCCAGCCTGATCTGCTCGACGTTCGTGGTGGTCGGCGCGGCGATCGTGGCGGCGGCTCCGGGCGTGCCCGTCATGTACGCGGGACGGATCCTGTTCGGCATCGGTTCGGAGTCCATGATTGTGGCGCAAAGTGCCATCACCGCCCGCTGGTTCACCGGCAAGGAATTGGCCATGGCGTTCGGCATGACCCTGACCATCGCGCGCCTGGGCACGTTATTTTCGTTTAACACCGAGCAACTGCTGGCCGCCCGCATGGGTTACCGGGGCGCGCTGTGGATCGCGGCAGCCTTATGCCTGTTCAGCCTGGTCTGCAACTGGATCTACACGCTGATGGACCGCCATGCCGAGCCGATTTTGAAGCTGCCCGAAGCCGGCTCGGGCGATAAGATCACGTGGAGTGACGTGGGCAAGTTCCGCGCCTCGTACTGGTTTGCCGTCGGTATCTGCGTCACGTTCTACTCTGCGATTTTTCCGTTCACCGACCTGGCTACCGATTTCTTCCACGACAAGTGGGGCCTGCCGCTGGCATCCGGCGAAGGCCTCAGCTTTTTGGGAGGAGTCTTCTACAACTTCACGCACATGTTCACCACGGCCCAGGGGGTCACCTCGATCATCATCGCGGCTTCCATGGTTCTGGCGCCCTTTGCCGGCAATTTCGTGGACCGCGTGGGCCATCGCGCCCGCCTGATGGTGTTGGGATCGCTGCTGATGATTCCGGCGCACCTGATGCTGGGGCTCACGCACATCTCACCGGTCCTTTCCATGATCGTCCTGGGCGCCGCGTTTGTCCTGGTTCCCGCCTGCATCTGGCCCTCGGTTCCGCTGATTGTGGATGCGCAACGCGTGGGCACCGCATTTGGACTGATGACGGCCATTCAGAACATCGGGCTGGGCACTTACCCGATGGTCAACGGGGCCTTGCGGGACGCCACCCACGGCTATACCGCCAGCCAGATCATGTTCTCCGCCCTGGGGTTCTGCGGCCTGGTGTTCTCGTTGCTGCTGCTGCGGGCGGACACTAAAGAAGGTGGGCGCCTGGAACGCGCCACGTGATGCCGCAGGCGCCCTCGCCATTTCTTGGGACTGCGGCACGGCGGAGCGCCCGGATCTTTGAACGGCGTCAGTGAGCGCAACACCGCGAGCTAAGTTCACCCGGCGCTCTGCTACAATCGTTTATCCCGCATGGCGAAGACCGATCAGGAATATCGTCAGGACATCGTCGAAATCGGCCGCCTGGTGTATCAGAAAGGCTGGGTGGCCGCCAACGATGGCAACATCACCGTCCGCCTGGATGGCGAACGCATCCTGGCCACCCCCACCGGCGTCTCCAAAGGGATGATGCACCCCGACGACCTGATCGTGGTGGATATGCAAGGCAATAAGATTTCGGGGCGCAAGGAGCGCACTTCGGAGATCCTCATGCACCTCCAGATCTACGAAATGCGCCCGGACATCCGCGCCGTGCTGCACGCGCATCCGCCGGTGGCCACCGGGTTTGCCGCCGCCGGCCGGCCGCTGAACCTGGCTCTGCTGCCGGAGGTCATCATCGGTCTGGGCTGCGTACCGCTCGCCGACTACGGCCTGCCCGGCACGCCCGCGCTGACCGAACCGCTATTGCCCTATATCCCGAAATACGACGCCATCATGATGGGGAATCACGGTGCAGTCAGCTACGGCGAGGACGTCTACAAGGCGTTCTTCCGGATGGAGACAGTGGAGCACTTCGCCCGTATTTCATTGGTTGCGGAGTTGCTCGGCGGACCCACCGTGCTCCCCAAAGCGGAAGTGGACAAGTTATTCGACTCGCGCACGCGCTACGGTATCAAGGCCAGGGCGGGCGCCGAGCCGGGCTGCCCGGTCTACGCCGAGCAGATGCCCCAAAGCATACCGCCTTCGCCGCCGGCGGCGGGGTCGGAGGAGAGGTTTTACGTGACCCGCGACGAGCTTATCGGCATGGTGGACGAGGCCCTGAGAGCGCGCGGAGTCAGTTAAGGAGAATGATCGATGGGTGAAGCGTTAGGATTGATCGAGACACGCGGCCTGGTCGCCATGATCGAGGCTTGCGACGCCATGGTGAAAGCCGCCAAAGTAACCCTGGTCGGATGGGAGAAGATCGGCTCCGGGTACGTCACCGCCATGGTTCGGGGGGACGTGGCGGCCGTGCGCGCGGCCACGGATGCCGGCGCGGCGGCGGCCCGCCGGGTCGGCGAGCTGATTGCCGTGCACGTCATCCCGCGCCCGCACCAGAGCCTGGAAGACATTCTGCCGATCGGCAAAACGCAGAATGCCGCGGCTGCGAAGTAGCCGCCGGGAGCCGCGATGATTCTGGCCCGCGTAGTGGGCACCGTGGTGGCGACACGGAAGGACCCGCGCCTGGAAGGCAAGAAGCTGCTGATCGTCAAACCCGTCTCGCCCGAAGGCCACGACGAGTCCGGCTACGTGGTGGCCGTCGACACCGTCAGTGCCGGATTCAAAGAGCGGGTCCTGGTGGTCTCGGGCAGTTCCGCGCGCATGGCCGAAGGCTGCAAAGACACGCCCGTCGATACCGCCATCGTCGGCATCGTCGACGACGTGCGGCTGGACTGACATGTTCCTGGGACGCGTAGTGGGCTGCGTTTGGTCGACCGTCAAGGACGCGCGCCTGGAGGGCCACCGGCTGTTGGTTGTGCAGCCGCTCACGACGCAGATGCAGCCGGCCGGCAAGCGCCTGGTGTGCGCCGACTGGACCGGCGCCGGCGCGGGTGAAGTCGTCTACTGGACGCGGAGCAAGGAAGCCAGCTATCCCTTTCTGCCCGCCGAGGTGCCGGTGGATTCGACCATTGTAGGGATCGTGGACTCGATCCACCTGAAGAAGGCTTGAGCCATGATGATCGCAAGGGTCGTCGGGGAAATGGTCGCTACCCATAAGCATCCCAGCCACGAGGGGCGCAATCTGCTCATGGTGCAGCCGCTGAACCTGGATGGATCGAACCGCGGCGATGCGGTGGTGGCCCTCGATGCTATCGGCGCCGGCATCGGCGATCGCGTGCTGCTCACCACCGACGGTTACGCCGCCATGAGTAGTGTGGGGCGGATGCAATCCCCCATCGACATGGCGGTCATCGGCTTTATCGATCGCGTCGATCTGGAGTAGGACCGCCGCCGCGCGGTTCCTGACGGCGTCCTATCGGAAAGTGATAGACTGCCGGGAATGGCCAGGCCACCCGATCAGCGATTACTGAGCTATCTCGCCCCTTACGATCCGCACCTTTCCCGGCTGGCGCTGGCGGTGCGCGAGATGGTCCTGGACGAAGCGCCCGCCGCCGTCGAGTCGCTGGCCAGAGGCTACGCCGTATCCATGGCTTTCAGTTTCACGGGCAAACCTCTAAAGGACGGATTTTGCCATGTGGTCGCCTACAGCACGCACGTAAACCTGGGATTCAACCGCGGCGCCCAGTTCGCGGACCCCGAGCAACTCCTGTCCGGCACGGGCAAGCAGATTCGGCATATCACCATCCGCAACGAGCAGGAGTTGGATCGGCCGCATATCCGGCGGTTCCTGCGGACGGCCATCGAACGCGCCGTGACGCCGGAAACGTCCACCCCCCGGCCGGCCCGCAAATCCCGGGGCGTCCGATAGGGTCAGCGCGACGCGCTGCGCCGCTCCATCAGGGCTTCGTCGGCGTCGGCGACGCGCTTCCGGCGGCTGCGCAGGATCAATTTACCCGCCAACAACAGTCCCAGCGCCAGATTCAATAACTCCAAGCCGACATACGCATTGTGCATCAGCCAGAACGTGCTCCGTTCCGTGGAGGGCTGGTCGCGCGGCACCCAGTCGATGACGCGCCCCAAAGCCACCATCTGCGGGGTGAGCGCGAACCGCTGCACAATCACGATCAGGAGCATCAGCAGGGCCAGCAGCAGGGTGGTCTTGGTCTCCGTGCTGCCGAACAGCAGCACCAGCAGCAGGGCCGCGACCAGCGCCGCCGCCGTCAGTCCCCAGGTCTCGAAATACCAGCGGTTCTGTTCGGATACCTGGTGACGCAAGAGCATCCGCGCCGCCACGGGTCCCAGCTTGTTCAATTGCTCCGCGGCCTGCGCTGCCGGCTTCGCCAGCAGACGGTCCACCGACTGGAAGTTCTGAACCACGACCATGTCCATGAACAGGCTCCCGGCCAGCCACGCCCCCAAAATCAGACACGCCAATCTGCGGAAGTGCACGAAGGAATTCTAACGTCTGGACTCGGTCATTGACAACTTACCCGGCCGATTACGCGCTCCGGAGCATCTCCTCCCACGTGACTTCCCGCCCGGACTCGTACGCCATCCGGCCCAGCAGGCTGGTGAAGGTGCTGTCGGCCGCGCTGGCGGCCATGCTGTACGGTTTTCGTTCCACGATGCTGGTGAAGAACGATTCCACCGCGTCGATGGTGATCTCCCGCTTGGATTCGGCTTTCTCGATCAGGCTGCGGTCGCGCAGATCGTCGGCGTTCTTGAGCGGAGACTGCGCGATCGGCCCGTGCCAGCGGTAGTAGGTGCGGGCGGTTTCCAATGCCCCCTCCGGACCGAAGAACTGTTCCTTCACATCGCGGTAGCCGGCAGTGTGCTTGATGCTCAACAACCAGCCGTCAATCCCGTTGGGATAGGTATACGCGATGTCGTGGTGATCGGAAGTCTCGTTGCCGTAGACCAGTTGATAACGCACGCCGCCGCGGCCCATCGCCTTGACCGGATGCGCTCCGGCGAACCAGTTGAGCACATCCACGCCATGGCAGTCCTGCTCCACGATGCAGCCGCCCGAATACTCCCGCCAATAGTTCCACAGCCGGAGCTTGGAGTCTTCCGGCGGGTAGGGCGACTGGAATTTGGTCATCGGCCGGCCGCCCAGGATCCAATAACTCATCATGCAGGTCAGCGAGCCGATCTTGCCGTCGCGCAGGATCTTCTCGGCGGCCAGGTACTCAGGACTAAACCGCTGTTGAAACCCGAACTGCACGGTCTTCGATGGATCGGCCGCGGCTGCCGCCGCCAACATGCGCTTGACGCCCGCCACGTCGGCGCCGGCCGGCTTCTCGCAGTAGATGTGTTTATGCGCGCGCGCGGCGGCTTCGAAATGCTCGGGGTGCCGGAACACCGGAGTGGCGATCAGCACGGCATCCAGATCGGGCTGCGCCAGCAGATCCTCGTATCCGCGGTAGGAGCGCGCGCCCGCCGCGGCCGGAATCTCGCTTTTGGCCAGGTCGATCCGGTCCGGGTAAAGATCGCACACGGCCGCCAGCCTGGCGCGCGGATCGCGGGCCATGTGCCCGCCCACGTACCGGCCCCGTCCGCCGGTTCCGATAATGCCGAATGACACGGCCGAGTTAGCCTGGGAGCCGAAGGCGATCCCGGGCCTCAGGATCATGAGATTGGCGGCGGCGCCCGCGAGCGCTTCCCGCCTGGTGATTGGAGTCACGGATCCCTCCTGGGGAAGAATCACTTTATGCCCGGGCGGCGCCGAACTCAACCGCACCACGGCGGCTAAACCGTGGCATGCTGAAAGTAGGGAGACGGGCATGCAGTCCATAGCTCCTTCCACTCCTGCGTATGTCTTCCGGCCGGCCGGACCGGAAGCCGCACACCTTCTTGCTTCGGGCAACGCCTACGGGGCGGCGCTGGCCTACCTGAACGAGCGCATCGATATCCAGGGCGACGTCATCGCGGCTCTACGAGACTGGGTGCTGCGGCCCGCGGCCAATTGGCGTTCCTGGCTGCCTACGGTTGTGGCGCGATTGTGGCGCTTCTGGCCCGAGAGCCTGTACCAGTCCCGCGCCCGCGCACGCTCCAATATCCGGTTCCATTACGATTACGACCCGCAATTCTACCGGCAGTTCCTGGGCGAGACCATGGTCTATTCCTGTGCTTATTTCGAGCGCCCGGACATGACCGTTGACGAGGCCCAATCGGCAAAACTCGACTACATCTGCCGCAAACTCGACCTGCAGCCCGGGGATCGTTTCCTGGACGTGGGTTGCGGCTTCGGAGCCCTGGTGATGCGCGCCGCGCAGTGCTTTGCCGCGCGCGCCGCGGGCTGTACTCTCAGCCGCCGCCAGTTCGAAACCGCCGCGCGTGCCGTGCGCGAGCACGGCATCGGGCAGGAGGCTTCCATCACGCTCGGGGATTATCGCGATCTGGACGGCCCGTTTGACAAGATCGCTTCCGTCGGCATGGTGGAACACGTCGGCGTCCATCGCTTGCGCGGATACTTCAAGAAGATTTATGCCATGCTGGCGCCGGGCGGACTGTTTCTGAATCACGGCATCACGCGGCCTGAGAGCGTCAGGCCCGGCCCGGAATGGCTGTTCCTGCGGCACAAGGTTTTTCCGGGCGGCGAACTGCCGCAACTGAGCGAGGTTGTGCGGGCGGCGGGACGCGCCGGTTTCGAGGTGCTGGATGTGGAGAATTTGCGCGTGCATTATGCGCGTACCTGCCGCCTCTGGGTCGAGCGCCTTCTGGATCGCGAACGGGCCTGCCGGGCCCTGGTGGGCGGCACCGTTCATCGTACCTGGGTCCTGTACCTGGCGGCCTCGGCTTTGAGCTTCGAAAACGGCTTGACGGACGTGTGCCAGTTGCTGCTGGCGAAACGATCGAGCCCGCAGCGGAGACACTGGACGCGCGCGTATCTGTACAACTGAGCCCTTCAGGTCTTATTGTGAGGTTCCGGCTTGTGCGGAAGCGCCGGGGAAGCCTTCGGAGGTTGCGGTGGCTTACGTACTTTGGCCGTCGTCCATGTGCGGACGACGTTGGGATGCCGTCCTTTATCCATACCTCTATTTTAAAGCCGCAGCCCAGGGACCAGAATGTCTGCCTCCGGCAGGTCGCTGGCGGAGGCCTCCGCCAGCGGTCTGGCCGGGACGGGAAAGGCGCCGACGCGAAACTCATACCGTTCAATTTTGACGGCGGCAGCTCCCGGCCCGCTTTCCTGAATCCAACCCAGAACTTCGAGCTTCAGAAGACAGGTGTCGTATAAGAGCACTGGCCACTTGACCGTCAGCCGGATCTTTTGGCGCGGTTTGAATACGTGCGGCGTCGTAAACCGCACCTGCCGGCTGCTGATCTCGAATGTTTTGCCGATCCCATCGCAGCAGATGCGTTTTCCGATGCACTGATAATACACGTCTTGCTCAAAAGGAAAGGACTTCGGGGAGCCACGGCGCACCCATCCGCCGGGTTCCACACTGGATCTGGGTAGTTGCATCGCCATACCAACCGTGGTCGTAAATTGCGCCGAGATTCAATGGACCCTGATCGCCTGAAGCAGAACCGGAGCCTGATCTCGATTGATGATGCGAGGATAGCAGCCTGCATCCGGCTTGGGAAGATTCTACTGTCCGAAAGATACTGCGCGCACATCCGCCTAGACCTGGCCCTCGTAGCGTTCGAGTACCACGCGCACGAGTTGGCCGCGCGTGCGCACGCCGGTGTGCTGGAACAAGCGCTGCAAGATCGCCTTCACGTAGCTTTCCGAGAACGAGAGGCGCCAGGCGATCTCCTTGTTCGAAAGCCCCTCCAGGACGTATCGGAGTACCCGGCGCTCCTTTTCGTCGAGCCGTTCCGGGGAACTGGAATCGGTCTCCGCGGTGTCGACGTTGTTGACGCGGCTGGCCAGGTGACGCTCGTCCAGCCACGTCTCGCCCTGGTTTACCGTGCGAATGGCGTTTGCCAGCGCATTGAGAGAACTCTCTTTGCGGAAGATTCCGGCCGCGCCCTGCCTGAGCAGGCGGCGCGCCTCCCCCTCGCTGACCCAGGCGGTGACGATCAGGATGCGGCCCGGAAAACCCATGTGCGCGGCCGCATCCAGCAACTGCCAGCCGCGCTCGGCGCCCAGGTCATGGTCCAGCAGCACCACGTCGTAGGCCGCCCGTTGCAGCATGCGCACGGCTTCCCCCAGCGAAGCGCAGTGCTCGATCTCAAAATCCGGATGCGTGCCCAGGGCCGCGGCGACGCTCTCCCGGAACAGGGCGTGATCGTCCACCAGTAGAATGCGGATTCTCGCCGCGGGTCTCATGCGAATGCGCCACCGTACGTGGCCAGCAGTTCCACCACGAAGCGGGCGCCCGCGGGTTCCGCTTCGTACCGCAGGTCGCCTCCATTCGACGTGAGAATCTGCCGCGAAACGTACAGGCCCAATCCGTTGGCTTCGGCGCCGGGTTGAAACGGCTGAAACAGCGTCTGCGGATCGCTGACCCCGGGTCCCGTGTCCCGGAACCGGACCAGCACCAGCGGGCCCTCCTGCATGGCTTCCACGCGCAGTTGCTTTCGTTCTGCGTGCTGCATGGCACGGCGGCTGTTGTGGGCCAAGTTCAGGAATACCTGCAACAGGCTGTGGTGATCGGCCTGGACCATCGGCAGGCCCTTGGGAATCTGCCAGCAGATCTCCATCTCGGCCTCGTCGAACGCCGGACCAATCACAATCATGGTCTCGTCCAGCACGTTATACAGATCCGCCACGGGTACCAAGCGGCGGGAGGCCAGGCGCAGGCCGACGTGCGACATCTTGTCCAGAGCCGTCAACAGCGTGCCCAGTGCCTGGTAGTCGCGGGTCTCGGCTACCGCGGCGATGGATGCCAGGTTTTCCCAGGCCGCTCCCGCGGAACGGCACAGATTTCCGACCTCGTGAGAGAACGCGGCGATCATAATGCGCGACGTATCCATCGTGTTGGAAAGCGCCGCGTCTTCGCGGTCGCGCAAGTTCTCCGAAGCGTCCCAAACTACCGCCGCCAGCCGCCGGCCCTGGCCGGTTTCGTACGTGGAAAGCCAGATGTGCGCCAGGAAGGCTTCGCCGCTGGGGCGCCGCCCCCGGCACTCCACCTTGGTGCGCAGCGGCACCGGCACGCGCAGGGTCAGCGGACGCGCCAGCACCGGCAGATAGGCGCAGATGTTCTCGCCGGCCAGGGCGCTGCCGAACAAGTCCCGAGCCGACTCGTTGAAGAGCTGCACGGTCCCGGATTCGTCGAGCGTCAGGATCGCCAGTGGGCTGGTCTCGATCAGGATGCGGATCTGGTGTTCCGCCTGCCGGAGAAGTTCACTCTGTTGCAGCACCTCCCGGGAGCGAATCAGGATCAATTTGCGGTTGCGCGCCAGTTCGGAGACAAACGCGCCCATCGCGGAGAAAGCGCAGAACCACGCGAACAGGCGCAATCCGTAGCCTGTCTGCCAATGAATCGGGTTGAGCAGCTCCCGCAGCGAACTACAGCCGGCAGCCATCGGCAGGATCTGGAGCGGGCGCAGGGTGCCGGCCACCAGGAGGATAGGGAAAACGTAGAGCGTTCCCAACGCCAGGTCGGGAAACACGACCCAATCCAGAAGCGCGATCAGGCCTACCAGGGTCCCGGCCAGGACGATCACTCTGGTCCGGTGCGTGTCCAAAAAGGCCAGGAAGCGTTCCAGCCGGTTTTGCTCTGCGGTGATCAACAGGTCCTCACGTGGAGTTCAACAAATTGTACTGCCGCCCGCCGTCTGCTCCATATCCCCTGTACGAAAGATAGCTTCTTTAGAAGATGCCGGGAACCAGCGCCCAGGTGTCGCGGCGATACGCTTCGTAACCTGCTCCGAACGCCGAACGCAGGTTGGTCTCTTCCAGCCGGATCTTGCGTCCATACGCCAGGCCTGCCAGGGCCACGCCGATGATCGCCAGCCACTCGCCGGTGGCGAGCGCACAACCGGCGTACATGGCCAGCAGACCGGTGTAGATGGGGTGCCGCAACCGGCGGTAGGGTCCGGACTGGATCAGTTGATGATCCACCTTGATGGCGATCTCCCCGCTCCAGTTGCGTCCCAGGTGGCGCCGGGCCCAGATCGCCAGCCACACGCCCAGCGTTTCCACCGCGAGACCCGCCCCGATGATGGCGGGGGACACCGGCACAAACCGGCCTAAGCCGCGCAGCGGAGCCATTACCAGCAATTGCGCCACACCGGTCAGAAAGAGATGCACGGCGCGCGACCTCCGCGATTCCGAGTTCTTCGCCGCCGCTACGTTCCGCGCCGCCTTTTCCCAGTAGACTCCGAAGACGCCCCAACCCGCATACGCCAGTATGAACTGGCGATGCGCCAACAGCGCCGGGTCCAGCAGCGTGAGGGGGAGAATCTGCGTCACTGGATCGAGAAGTTCCGCCGCGCCTCGAAGGTCTGCTTGCCGACCCCATCGTGTGCCGTCAGCACCACCGTGTATTCGCCGGGCCGGGTATCCGGCTTGGTGGACAGGCTCATAACCGCCGGGACAAATCGCTTGGGGTAATATGCCTGGCTGCGATCGGTGTCCGCATCCGGCCGCGTGTACACGGTCTTGCCGCTGGGCGACAACACGGCTACGTCGTAGCTGACCTCGAGCGCATTGCCGGCTCCGTATTTGTAGCCGATGATATCGAAACGCGCCCACACGGTTTCTCCGGGCCGGTAAGCGGCTCTCTCCATCGGCTGCCGGTCGCTATCCGAGCGATAGAAATGGAGGTTGCGGATCACCAGCGTATCACTCGGCGCGACATCATGCCCGTGCACCTGGAAGGGCACTTCCTTGCTGGCCGTGGCTTTGGCCACGATGTCATTCAGGGCGATCTCGATTTTGTAGGTGCCGGACCCGGCCAGCGGCGGGATCACGATTTCCTGGCGCACGATGGGCTTCCAGTTCTTGTCCTCGGCGGCCAGCGTCTCCTCGATTTCGGCCGAGACGGGCTCTTCCAGCAGCACACCCTTCGGATCGAGCGCCTGGACTTTGTAGCTCAGATGGACCCGGTCCCCGGAGGAAGGCGTGAAACCGTCCACCTGGAAACTGAAGAACATGGTCTCGCCGGGCTGGTGCGGATAATCGGCGGGCAGCGCCGCGCCGCTATCGCGGTCCGAAAGGACCGCCTTGACGATGCTCAGGGGTGTACCCGCCCCCCAGGAGGTGCAGGCTGAAGCGGCCAGCAGCCCGGCACACCATAGGTACCGCGTTCCGATCATACTCATTGCTGTTGGTTCGGTGGAATTGGGATGTCCGGCGCGTCCGTGGTGAACGCCAGGGGGATATCGATATCCCGCGTCTTTTGGCTGTTCTCGTCGGACACGCGCAAGCGGTAATGTTTGGGCGGCGCGTCGAAAACCACGGTGCCCTGCAGCGTCTCGGCGGGTTTCACCTTGCGAAGGTAGCCGATCCAGGCAGGCACACTGTCGCCGTTCGAGAGTTCCGGAAACGTCTGCCCGGAATCGTCCACCAGGGTCAGGCTGGGGACCATCAACTCCGTCGCCCCGCCGTTAACGATGCTGAGGCGGACTACAAAAAAACGATCCTTGGGCACGCGTGCAGCCGTACCTTCGCCCAACTGGGCCTTCCACTGATCTTCGAAAACGTTGTACACAAGCGACCCGGCGGTCACCCTTTCACCCATGCGGTAAACTCTGGTTTCGGGCGAAACGGGGGGAGCACAGGCTGTCCAAGCGGTCAGCAAGGCCGGCAGGAGTCCGGCGGCCAGCCCACGGAAAACTCCGCTCGTTTGCATGGCGGCACGGCAGGCGGCGCCTGCCGGTCGGCGCGATATACGCATAGAGGCATCTTGCCCTCGGAACAAGGTGCCTGTCAAGCGCAAAGGGGCGCGTCCGCCCGCGCCGCCATAAAGAATAGGAACCCCAATATCAAGCGGCGCGGGCTGCCCCGTTTTGCGCATACTCTTGAAGCGCAAAGGGGCGCGTCCGCCCGCGCCGCCAAGAACAGGAACCCGCAATATCAAGCGGCGCGGGCTGCCCCGTTTTGCGCTTAATCAAAAAAAACCTCAGTTCCGCGGGCGTTCCTTCAGCATCTTCTCGAACTTGACCTTCTGGTCTTCGGTCAAGATATTGAAAATGCGGGCCCGTCCATCGGAAAGCACCGTCTGGTAGTACTTGGAGAAGTCGTCCAGGATGCTCTCCATTTGGGCGCGCTGCGTGGGGGTCAGATCCAGTTGGCGGGCGACCGTTTTGAGGTAGGCGGTCTTGGCGGTATTGTCCCAAAATGGACGCGGATGGAGCGATGTATGGCCCAGATTCATGGCTACCGCCCCCGCCACCGCTCCGCTTAGGAAAACCAGTAAAAGTACGCCGATGCCGGCCAGCTTCGGGGATATCCAGAACGGAGATGCAACCGGCCTCGCCGCCAGATTATGGCTCATAGTTCGCCAGTGTCACCAGCATCTGGTCCGCATTGGGCGACCCGGTGTCAGCGGCCATAACGGCCTGAGGCGTCGGTGGCGCGGGTTCGTAGGACTCTTCCCGCGAGACCAGCACAGTGCCCAGCACCCCCAACATGAGCAGCGACGCAAAGACTACCCGGCGTCCAAACGCGAAATCTCCGAAGAGGCTCCAAAACGAGGGCGCCGGAGCGGCCGCCAGATTCTGCATAACTTGCGCTACAAAGCCCGGTGGCGGATCCAGCGGTTCCCTGGTTTTCAGAGAGCCGAGCAGGCTGCTGGCCTGCCGCATTTCTTCGATTTCGCTGCGGCAAGTGCCGCAAGCTTCCAGGTGGGCTTGAAAGCGGTGGAGAGCCGAAGGCGGCAGACTACCGCTCAAGTACTCCTCTAAGTCTTCTATAATTACCGCGTGCATGGCCTTCTTCCCTTACAAGCAACACTCAAAAATTCCCCGGCGGATCTTTATACCGCATCTGCCCGCTTTGGGTGGCTAATCTCCTATCCTGGGCAATCGCCCCGCGGCTAACCGGCCACCACTCCCGGAGCCTTATCTAGACGTTGCGCGGCCTTCACTAGTTTCTGTCTGGCCCGGAACAATTTCACTTTTATGGTGTTTTCGTTCATGCCGGTCATGGCCGCCAACTCCTCGACCGAGTACCCCTCGACTTCCTTCATCATCAGGAGCATCCGTTCTTCCTCAGAGACCCGGTTGAGAAGCTTCATCACGTAGTCGCGGCGCGCCAGGTTCAAATCGGCGGCAGGCTGCCGGTCGATCGCCGGGTCGGCGTTCTCCACCCGGCGGACTTCATCCTCGCTGAGATCGCTCTCGTAAACCAGCTTGCGCACCTTCTTCTTGCGCAGGTAATCGAAGCACTCGTTCACCGTGATCTTGTAGATCCAGGTGATCAGCGAACTGCGGAAGTCAAAACTCCGGATGGATAGATAAACCTTCGCAAACACTTGCTGGGCAATGTCTTCTACGTCATTCCGTTGGCGTACGATGCCGTGAATGATGGAAAACACCTTGGACTGGTACTTTTCGACTATCTCGCGGAAAGCGGCTTCCTCGCCCGCCTTGGCCCGGCGGATCAGTTCGCTTTCCTGGGTGTTCTGGTAGTCCACTCTCGTTCTAGTCGCGATCGTGGTACCGAAGGCGGGGAGTGGCAGCGCACCAGTCAGTGTGCCCATACACCGCTTCCGACGTTAACCGCGCAGCCGTGGTTTCAGGTTCCAACCCCAAAAATAGCAGATTCACGCAACTTGCGCCGCGCCGGTTCATCCATTGAGGTAGCCCTCCGCATGCAGCTTGGTTATAATGGCAGGCGTAACGGGGAACAAACGTTTTCGATCGAGGAGACAGAAAGAGTATTATGGTGCAATTAACGGAAAAGGCGGTCGGTAAGGTCCGCGAGATCCTGGATACCCAGGAGCCGAAACCGGCTGGGCTGCGCATCGCCGTCGTGGGCGGGGGATGCTCGGGATTCAGCTACTCAATGGCCTTCGAGAACCAGCCCAACATGCTGGATAAAACTTACAATTTCGATGGCTTGAAAGTGTTCATCGACCAGGCCAGCCTGCTGTACCTGGACGGGGCGGAAGTCGACTACGTGGAGACCCTGGAAGGTTCCGGGTTCAAGTTCAATAACCCGCAAGTGAAGTCCACCTGCGGCTGCGGCAGTTCGTTTAGCGTTTAGCGAGTAGCGCCCCCCTGCGGCGGCCTCCCCGGCCGCCCCCAGCGTTCGAGGATGTCGTGCGCCTGTGGCGCCGGCAGCCGCCCGCCAGTTCGCTGGAAATCTCCGCTTGCGTCCCCGCTCTTGCGTTATACTATAGAAGCATTTTGACTTTCGTGCCGGCGTCGATTCAGGTCTAAGGGGGGCTGCGTGAGTTGGCCGCAAGCCCCCTTTTGCTTTTGGCGGCGCCGCGAATGTTCAACGTGCACTATTTGAAAAGGAAACATCGATGAAAGAAAAAGGTACAGTGAAGTGGTTCAATGCAGCCAAAGGATATGGCTTCATCCAGAGGGAGAACGGCGAAGACGTTTTCGTGCATTTCTCAGCGATTCAGTCGGAGGGTTATCGGAGCCTGGATGAAGGCGCCAGTGTGGAGTTCGAAGTAACGCGCGGTCCCAAGGGGCTGCAGGCGGCCAACGTCACAGCGGCCTAGGGAAAAATGGCCGGCGGCGGTGCCTCGGAGCCCGTCCGCCGGCCGATCCGTAGCGGAGGTTTATGAGCAAAGAAGACAACATCGAAGTTACCGGTACGGTGCTGGAGAAATTCCCCAGCGGCAAATTCAGCGTCCAGATCGATCATGATCGGGTGGTGCTGGCCCACCTGGCGGGCCGCCTCCGCCGCAACCGAATTCGGGTACTGGCCGGCGACAAGGTCACCCTCGAATTGTCCCCCTACGACCTGACCAAGGGCCGCATAACATTTCGCCATCGGTAAACCTGTACTATCCTCTCCGTTCGTCCTTTCGCCGTGCGCTATATTACATACAGTGCCTGCATTCTATGGTAAAAAGTTAGGGAAGTTAGCGTTCCACAGGGCACCAATAGAAGTGCCGGTCCATCGCGTCCGCTCCAAGTTCCCCGCGTGTCCTTTATTCTTGTGGACGTAACCGGTCCGGATTCAGGCAGTTAGGAATAATGGTATGGCCGACGAGATGTTTACCGAGGAGTCGCGGCCGCGGCGCGCCAGAGGTCGTCGCCCCCCTATAATCAAATCAGAGGGCGCAGTGGAACGTTCTAAGAGTACTCAATCCGCGGGCCGCTCCCGCAAGCAATCCGCCGATCCCGCCGAAAACCTGATTTCGGTCCTCTCGCAGAAGGTGGTGGGCCAGCCCGCGGCCACCCGTGTGATCGTCCCTTACATCCAGATGTACCAGGCAGGCTTGGCCCCCGAAGGCCGGCCGGTCGGCGTGTTCCTGCTGCTGGGTCCCACCGGCACCGGCAAGACCAAGACCGTGGAAGCTCTGGCCGAAGTGTTGCACGGCACCGAGAAGAACGTCCTGAAGATCGACTGCGGCGAGTTCCAGATGGAGCACGAGGTCGCCAAGCTGATCGGCGCGCCTCCCGGATATCTCGGCCATCGCGAAACGCAGCCCATGCTCACCCAGCAGAAGCTGAATGGCGTGACCAGCGAAAAGTGCAATCTCTCGCTGGTGCTGTTCGACGAGATCGAAAAGGCAGCTCCCTCCATGACCCGCCTGCTGTTGGGTGTGCTGGACAAGGGGATTCTGCGCCTGGGCGACAATACGGTCGTCAACTTCGACAAGAGCCTGGTCTTCCTCACCTCGAATCTGGGCGCGCGCGAAATGATGCGCGAGATCAATCCGGATTTCGGCTTTCAGTCCGTCAAGCCCGCGGAGCGCGCGGATCTCACCGGCAAATTGCAGAACATCGCGCTGGTGGCGGTCCGCAAGCGATTTTCGCCGGAGTTCGTCAATCGCATCGACTGTATCATCACCTATCAGCCGCTCACGCCGGAATCGCTATCGACCATCCTGGACCAGCAGATCGCGGATTTGCAGAACCACGTCAATACCCGGTTGGGGGCCCGTTCCTTCACGCTGGAAGTGCCTTTCGAGGCCCGCCGGTTCCTGCTGCAGAAAGGAACCAGCGCGGAGTACGGCGCCCGCGAACTGAATCGGACCATTCACCGTCACCTGACGCAGCCGCTGGCCACCCTGGTGGCCACCGGGCAGGTAAGCCCTGGCGCGCGCGTGCGTGTAGACGTCTCCGAGGACAACGAGACCCTCCATCTCCGGTCTGCCGAAGGCGATGAGGCCCATGCTCCGTCCCACCCCACAGTCCTGCTGGTTGACGACAATCGTGACCTGCTGCACTTCCTGGAACGGCTCATGGCCGATGCCGGCTGGAAGCTTCTCACCGCCGAATCCGCCGCCGATGCCCGGAAACTGATGGCATCGGAGAAGCCCAACGCGGCCCTGTTGGATTATATGCTTCCCGACGGCAATGGCGTCGAGTTGGGCGTGGAGTTTCTGCAAGCCCTGCCGCGCATGCTGGTCATCATGATGACGGGAACCATCCTGCCGCCGGAAGAGGAGGCCCTGTGCGAGGAGCACAATTTTCCGGTCCTGCGCAAGCCGTTCCTGGCTTCCGACGTGATGAACCAGATTCGCAGCCGCCTCACACCCGCCGCCACCCGCGGCGCATAATTCCAAGATTCAAAATCGGTTAGATCTCGCCGTCAGCACTCGCCCGGTCCGCTGAAACGCTTTCTTGCTTTTTAGATTACGCGTAATTACAATACGCGTATTGGAGGTCATCGTGAAGAAGGAATTCGAATTCGGTGCCGGCCGGTTTCGCGGCAAGATCGGAGCGATCGCCGTCGGTCGAGAAGGCAAGGAGTTGAAGGCCCTGCTGGGCGAGTTCGCCCAAAGCCGCGGACGCGGGAATGCGGTGATGGTGCGGCTGAGCGACGACGCGCTGGCGCGCGTGGATCAGTTGGTGGAAGCTACCCTGTTCGGCAGCCGCTCGGAATGCGCCGCATTCCTGATCGCCGCCGGCATCGACAGCCGCAAGGAACTCTTCACGCGCCTCAGCGCGCACACCGAGGAGATCCGGAAGCTGAAAGAACAGCTTCGCCAAGTAGCGCTGGAGGTCCTGCAGCCCAAGCCGCCGGACGCGTAGCGGCATGCCCGTCTATGCCAGAAATATTTGATTTTTTGCGTTTTTGCTATTGCCACCGCGCCAAAAAAGGTTATTCTAGGGGTGATTGTGCCCTGACAACAGGAGGCGTGCATAATGTTTGAGAGTGAGAGATTCTCTGCCAACGACGAAGAAGACTTGGAAGACTTTCAGGATTACGACGACGAGGAACATTCCGATGTGAGCGCCAAGCTGGACGAGTTCGACGACGAGGACGACGAGGATGAGGAGGAAGAGGAAATCGTCGTAGTCGAGACCGTCGCGGAAATACCGCCCGCCCCGGCGGCGGCTCCCGTGGCGCCGCCAGCCCCGGCACCCGCTCCTGAAGCGCCCAAGAAGCCGGCCGCGAAGGCCGCTGCCGCCAAAGCTCCGGCTAAAAAGGCAGCCGTCAAGAAGGCGCCTGCCCCGCCCGCCGCCAAGAAGGCACCTGTGAAAAAGGCTGCGGCCAAAAAGGCACCTGCGAAAAAGGCGGTTGCCAAAAAGGCCCCGGCGAAGAAAGCTGCGGCCAAGAAAGTCCCCGCCAAACCCGCCAAAAAAGCTCCGGCCAAGAAGGTGGTGGTGAAGAAGGCCGCGGCAAAGAAAGCGCCGGCCAAAAAGGCCGCCAAGAAGGCGCCTGCCAAGAAGGCGCCCGCAAAGAAGGCGGCGAAGAAAGCCCCGGCCAAAAAGGGCAAACGCTAGCCGCGGCTACTTGTTCACGATCGCCCGGCAGCGTTCAAAAAGTTCCAGCAGGGCATCGGCGTATTCTTCGGCAGACCGGACAGCCGGTTTGCCGGAGAATCCCGCACCGGACGCGCCTCCCTTCCCGTAGCCTGTCGTCACCGCAATAAACTTCGTCAGCTCGAGAGCAATTTCGTCCTTGCTTCGCGCGGGCGCAGCCGCCGCCGCGCTTTCCTTGTTGTCGTCCACTGAGATGATGTTCTCCGCCATGGTGTGATACAACTCTAGGGTACAGCATTTCCATGCCGCTCACCGCCCGCCGGCATGTCCGCAAGATGCGCGGAGGGGCTCAATCCCACCTGCTGGAAGCGGATGACGGCAACTTCTACATCGTCAAGTTCCAGAACAACCCGCAACACCGCCGGATCCTGGTCAACGAACTGGTATCTTCGGTGTTCCTGAAGTACCTCCAGATTTCCGCCGCGCCGGCCGCCCTGATCCGCCTCACGCCCGAGTTCCTGGCCGCCCATCCGGAGATCTGCATCCAACTGGGCAGCCGGCGGATCCCGGTCGAACCCGGCTGGCATTTCGGATCCCGCCACCCCGGCAATCCGGATGTTCTGGCTGTCTACGATTATGTCCCCGACGCGCTGCTGGGAGGCGTAAGCAACCTCCAGGATTTCCTGGCCATCCTGGTCTTCGATAAATGGATGGCAAATGCCGATGGCAGGCAATGCGTCTTCTTCCGGGCCCGCGTCGAAGATTGGGGAGCGGCGGTGAAGAAGGCCTTCGTGGCGGTCATGATCGACCACGGATTCGTCTTCAACGGGCCGAACTGGGACTTCACGGAGTCACCCCTGCAGGGCCTCTATCCGCGCCGGATGGTCTACGAGCGGGTGCGGTCGCTCGACGACTTCCAGCCCCATCTGGACCAGGTGATGCACTTCCCGGAAGAGGAAGTGGACAAGGCCGTGCGTGCAGTTCCGCCGGAGTGGCTGGAAAGCGAAGAGGACGAATTCGAGCGGCTCCTCGAAAAACTGATGCGGCGCCGCGACCGCCTTCCGGACCTGATCGCCGGAACGCGGGAGGCGCGCATCAACCCTTTTCCAAACTGGACCTGATTTCGCGCGCCACCCGTGCCGCCGTTGCCGGCGCCAGCAGAATGCCGTTGCGATAGTGCCCGTACGCCAGCCACAGCCGGGTATCCTGCAGGCGGCCGATGACCGGCTCGAAATCTTCGGTTGCCGGACGGAATCCCAGCCAGGCGTCGGTGCGCTGCGCCGTGGATAGCGCCGGCAGCAGCTCGCAAGCAGCCGCATGAATCCCGGCGACGATCTTCGGATCGATGGTGCGGTCGAAGCCGGCCTGTTCCGAGGAGGTCCCCGCAATCGTAAACCCGCTGGTCCGCTGCATGACGTAGGTGTGGCCGTGCCGCAGGATCGGCCCTAGCGAGCCGGGCGCCATGCTGTATCCGAGCAGGTGCCCGCGTACCGGAAAAGTCCGCGGGATCGCAAATCCCGATATCGGGATCTCACTGCTCCAGGCGCCGGCTGCCAACACCGCCCAGTCCGCGATCACCCCGCCGCCGGGTGTAACCACGTTGACCCTGCGCGTGCCAGGCTGTATCGCATGCACCTTTGTGTTCTCTACAATCGAGACGCCCTGCTGGCGCAAGGCGCCGCGCAGCGCCTGCATCACCTGGCGCGGGTCGACCAGTGCGTCATCCGGGTAATAAAGCGCGCCGGCTCGCTGTTCGGAGCGGATTCCCAGCGCCTGCTGTGACTCCCGCCGCTCGCGGAGTTCCTGCCAATCCGCCTCCGAATGCGCGAACTCCATCGCCCCGCAGCGCCGATAGTCGATTCCGATACCGCTTTCGGCTGCCAGTTCTTCCACAAATGCCGGATACCGGGCCATGCTTTCCAGCGCAAAGGCGGCCCATCCGCTGCGCGCGATAAGCTCGCCGCCGGGCGCCAGCATCCCGGCTCCGGCCCAACTGGTTTCGCCCCCGAGCACACCGGCATCCAGCAGCGTCACGACCGCGCCCGCCTGGGCCAGCCGCCAGGCGATCGACCCGCCTACAATCCCTGCTCCGATGACGGCTACAGAGGACCCGTCGTCTGCCATATAACTTCATCTTAGCGTCCGGAAGGTGGCCCCCAATGCCCATCCCTTGAGGCACTGGGGTAGGATGAGAGGAGCATGACCACCCCAAAACGACTGATCCTCTTCCTGGTACTTGCCGTGGCGGTGCTGGCGCCCGCGCTTTGCCAGGAACTTCCGAATGGCGTGAAAAAGGTGACCTCGGTGGAAGGCATCACCGAGTACAGCCTGGAAAACGGCCTGCACTTCCTCATCTTCCCGGACCCCTCCAAGCCGACCATCACCGTTAACATCACCTACCTGGTCGGGTCGCGCCACGAGGGTAGCGGCGAAGGCGGAATGGCCCACCTGCTCGAACACATGCTGTTCAAGGGCAGTACGCATCACACCAACATCATGCAGGAGCTGACTGAACACGGTTCCCGCCCCAACGGAAGTACGGATTTCGATCGCACCAACTATTTCGAGACTTTTCAGGCCAGCGACGAAAATCTGAAGTGGGCGCTGGACCTGGAATCGGACCGCATGGTGAATTCCTTCATCAAGAAGGAGGATTTCGACAAGGAGTTCTCGGTGGTGCGCAACGAATTCGAGATGGGCGAGAACAATCCCTTTGCCGTGCTGTATCAGCGCACCATGACGGCGGCCTACACGGCGCACAATTACGGCCGTCCGGTGATCGGCAACAAGTCGGACGTGGAGCGCGTGCCCATCGATCAACTGCAGGCTTTCTACCACAAGTATTACCAGCCGGACGACGCCGTGCTCATGGTGGCGGGCAAAGTGGACGAACCGAAGGTGGTGACGCTGGTCAGCGAGTACTTCGGCAAGATTCCTCGGCCCGAGCGGAAGCTGAATCCGACGCACACCGTGGAGCCCACGCAGGACGGCGAACGCCTTACGGTGGTGCGGCGCATCGGCGATGTGCAAGGCATCTTCATCGTCTACCACACGCCGGACGGCGGGAACGCGGATCAACCGGTGCTCGACGTGCTGGCCAGCGTCATGGGCGAGCAATCCTCCGGCCGGTTGTACAAGGCCCTGGTAGATAACAAGAAGGCCACCCAGGTTTTCGCCCAGTCCATGCAGCATGACGAGCCGGGGCTGATCATGTTCGGCGCCATTCTGAACAAGACGGATTCGCTCGATACGGCGCGCGATACGATGCTGACCACCATCGACGGCGTGGTGAAGGAACCGCCCAGCAAAGAAGAAGTAGACCGCGCCAAGACCCGCCTGGAGAAGCAGGTGGACATGATGCTCCGCAACTCCGAACAGGTCGGACTGTTCATGAGCGAGTACCTGGCCATGGGCGACTGGCGGCTGCTGTTCTACGATCGCGACCTGCTGCGCAAGGTCACGCCCGCGGATGTGCAGCGGGTGGCAACTGCCTATTTGAAGTCGTCCAACCGGACTATCGGCGAGTTCATCCCGGATGCCAAGCCGGACCGCTCCGAGATTCCCGCGAAGACCGATGTTGCCGCCGTGCTGAAGGACTACAAGGGAGCGTCGGCCATGCAAGCGGGCGAAGTGTTCGACCCGTCGACTACGAATATCGAGTCCCGCGTGCAGCGCTACACGCTGCCGTCGGGCATGAAGGTGTCCCTGCTCGAGAAGAAGACCCGCGGTGGCGCGGTGCGCGCCGTGATCTCGCTGCATTTCGGCGATGTGGAGAGCCTCAAGGACCTCGACACCATCGCGGGGTTGGCCGGCAGCACGCTCATCCGGGGGACCACCCATAAGAACCGGCAGCAGATCCAGGATGAAATCGACCGGCTCAAAGCGCAGGTGAACGTGGGCGGCGGTCCGACAGGCGCCAACGTCAGCATCGAGACGGTGCATGACAATCTGCCGGCCGTGCTGCGGCTGGCCGGCGAGATCCTCAAGGAAGCCACTCTGCCGGAAGCCGAATTCGAGGAGGTGCGCAAAGAAGAGCTGACGCAGCTCGAATTCGGTAAGACGGAGCCGCAGTATCTGGCCTTCACCGAGATCCGGCGCATCATGTATCCGTTCCCCAAAGGCGACGTCCGCGGCGAACTCTCCATCCCCGAGCAGATCGAGGAAACCAGGAACGCCAAACTCGGCGATGCCGTGGCCTTCTACAAGCATTTCTACGGCGCCTCGAACGGACAACTGGCGGTGGTGGGCGACTTCGATCCGGCCGAGGTGAAGAAGGAGATCGCGGCGCAGTTCGGTGAGTGGAAGAGTCCGGCGCATTTCGAGCGCGTAAAGACCGGGTTTCAGAAGATCGCGGCCGTGAACCGCAGCATCGAGACGCCAGACAAGAAAAACGCCGTCTTCATTGCGGCCACGCGCATCAACATTGACGACAGCGATCCGGACTACCCGGCGCTGCTGTTCGGCAACTACATGCTGGGCGGCGGCTTCCTCAATTCGCGGCTGGCGACGCGCATTCGCGTCAAGGACGGGTTGAGCTATGGCGTCGGCTCCAGCCTCTCGGCCAAATCCCATGAGAAGGACGGCGAGTATCAGGCGTTCGCCATCGCCGCTCCGCAGAACGTGGCCAAAGTGGAGGCCGCTTTCAAGGAGGAGATGGAAAGGGCCCTGAAGGACGGTTTCACCCAGAAGGAGATGGACGACGACCGCAACGGCTGGCTGCAATCGCAGCAGGTGAACCGCGCCGAGGACGGCTGGCTGGTGCGCGCATTGTCCGGGCGCGATTACGACGGCCGCACCATGTCTTGGGATGCGGACCTGGAGAAGAAGGTCTCGGCCTTGACCCCCGACGACGTGGTCCAGGCGCTGCGCCGGCACATCGATCTGGCGCAGATTTCCATCATCAAGGCGGGGGACTTCAAGAGCGCGGAGAGCACAAAATAGCCGTCCGCCGCGCGTAGAAGGCGGCATGATCGATGCGTAGCGCGATTTCGGCTGAGCTGTAACGGTTGGCCGCCAGGAGCATGCTCTTCTGTTCGCTGGTAGCGCGGGCGATGTCCAGCATCCAACGCCATCGTACGTACGCCTGTGGATCCTGCTCCGCGGGAAAGATGCGGGCGTTCCAGAGTGGTTGCCGGCTTTCGGCTTCCAGCCAATCGGGCAAGGGCCTGCCGCAAAAGTTCGCATCCTTGAAAGAGTCGTCGACGCCATAGTAGCGGATGAAGTACTGATTCGGGCCGGGCGCGATGTCGAGGCAGCCGGATGGCGGGAGTTCGAACGGTTCGTCCACATCGGCGCCAACCAGCACGTTGCGCCCGCGCAGGGTGAGCGGCGCGCGAATGCGGCAGCCTTCGATCCAGGACTCCCGGGCATCCACACGTCCCGGGGGCTCCACGATGCTGGCGATGCGCAGGATCCCGTCCGGCGGTCCGGCCAATTGGATTCCGCTGGAGATCAACTGGCTGGTGGATCCGAAGTGCAGAAAGTCGCATCGTTGTAAGGCGGATACGTGCAGCGGCAGGGATCTGAGCTGTTCGAATAATTCCGCGAGCACCGGCTCGGGGACCTGGGAGCCGCTCTGGCGTGTAGCCGCCAGATAACCCGCCAAGGTGGCCTGCGAACCCAGCGCGCAGCAGATCTCGCGATAAAGATCGAGACGAAAGGACAGCCGGCCCGCGCAGGCGTGCACCAGGCGGGCGGCCGACCCGGCATCCATGCTCATCACACCGACATCCAGCAGAGTCCGGCCGTCCGCGGCGATGGCCCCCGCATTCGCCTGTTCGCCGACACCCGGCTTCTGCAGAAACCGGAGCACCGAGCCGTCCGGACTCGGACAGATGACGCCGTGGCGCGCGGCTTCTTCGGGCGCGGCCTTGGCGGCGAGCACATTGATTCCGGGCCTCGAAAAATCGGCCGCGCCAGGCGCGAACAGGATTAGTGCGTCCCCGGCCGCGACTACTACCTGGCCGGCCCCGGACCGGCCCTCGGGCAACGCCAGGAAAGTGGGAACCAGCCGCTCGAAGATCGACGATTCGCCCGGCAGCGGGACGAAGATCTTGCCGCAGGGCGAATAGGCGGGCAGACGGCGGGAATCGCCACCGGCGTGGACGATCAGGATGCGCAGCCGCCGCAGGACCTCTGCGGCGGCCTCCGGCGGTGCGGCCTCGCGGCGGAGCACTTCCAGGAGGCATTGTACGGTGCTGCCGCCGCTGCCGATGCGCCGGCCGCCGGCATCCGGCACCACCAGCATCCGGGTAACGCCCGGCACCTGGCGCATGCGCATCTGCGACTCGTAGGCGGCCGCCTGCCGTTCGTTAGCGGCGGTGACGATCAGATAATCCCAATGTTGCGATGGTGCCGGACCGGCGGGTATGCTTGGGTAGAACATGAAATCCAATTCTGAAATTAACATTGACCGGCAGATCAATCGCGACGACTTGATTGTCATCGCCGGGGCCGGCGGATTCATCGGCGGCGCGCTGGCCCGCTATTTCCACGATCTCGGCTACACGCGCATCCGCGCGGCGGATCGCAAGCCCCTGCCGCAATGGTATCAACACGTACCCGGCGTGGAGTGCCTGTCCATGGATCTGGGTGAGAAGGAAAATGCCATCCGCGCGGTGGAAGGAGCCGCGGAGGTCTACAACCTGGCCGCGGATATGGGCGGCATGGGTTTTATCGAACACTTCCGCGTGGAATGCCTGCGCAGCATCCTGGTGAACACACATCTAATTGAAGCGGCATGGCGCGCGGGCGCGCGGCGTTACTTTTTCTCGTCATCGGCATGCGCTTATAACACGGACCTGCAGCGGGATCCGCACGTGCGCGCGCTCAAGGAATCGGACGCGTATCCCGCAATGGCCGAGCGGGGCTACGGTTGGGAGAAGCTGATCTCGGAGATGTTCTGCCAGGAGTATTGGGCCGAGCGCGGGCTGGAGACGCACGTCGCCCGTTTCCACAACATTTACGGGCCGCACGGCACCTGGTTCGGCGGCCGCGAGAAGGCGCCGGCGGCCATCAGCCGCAAGGTGATCGAGGCCATGGACAGCGGCAACCTGACCATCGATATATGGGGCGACGGCTCCCAGACGCGCAGTTTCTGCTTCATCGAAGACTGCGTGTTGGGAATCGATCAGATCATGCACTGCGACCGGCTGATCGCGACGCCGATCAATCTGGGCTCGAGCGAACTGATTTCCATCAACGACCTCGTCAGCATGGTCGAAGACATCGCCGGCGTCAAATTGAAACGCACCTACGATCCGGCCGCACCCAAGGGCGTCGCCGGACGCAACAGCGACAACACGTTCATCCGCAGCATCCTCGACTGGGAACCGCACACGCCGCTGCGCACCGGCATGGAAAAGACTTACGCCTGGATCCGGCAACAGTACGCCGACCGCAAGGCAGGCAAGCGCGTGGTCACGGACTGATGCTCGACAGCCACATACCGCAGCGGATGGCGCTGGCCGGAGGTTGGATCGATCAGCCTTTCGTTTCCCGCCACAATCCCAAGCCCCCCGGATCCATGGTGGTGGTATCGCTGGAGCCGGAGATCATGTTCATGGATCGCTGTGGGATGGCCAGCAGCACCCGCAGCGTCGCTACCCGGATTTGGAACGGGGTGCTGCCCGAACGCCCGCCCGCCGAACTCGTGCGCGAACTGTATTGGGCGGAGAATACCGGCAAAGCCGACCCGTCCGGTTCGCAGGACATGGTCGGGCTGATCTACCCCGGCATCAGCCGGCTGGATTACGACGCGGCCATCGAAGGTGGATTGTTCCCGGCGCACATCGAATCGTGTTGCGAGCCTGGGATCGCCCGTTGGGTGGAAGAGATTTTCTACCTGGTCCCGATCAACCAGCGTCCGGCAGGTTATAACCCCCTCGCCACGCAAAACCTGGCGCCCGCGTGCATCTGGGAATTAGGCCAGACCGGCAAGGACTGTTTCGACGCCATCGTCAATCGGGATATCCTCCGGCTGGGCGCGTCCATGAATTCCTGCATGGCATGTTGGGAGGCGATTCTGCCCCATACCGTCGCGGATCCAGCCATCGATCTGGATCTGAAAGCGATTCTCTCCTGGTTCCAGGCGCACTATCCGGGCGCCATGTACTCCGGCTGCGGCGGCGGCTACATGATCGTGGTTTCCGAAGCGGCGGTGCCGGGGTCCCTACGGGTGAAGGTCAGAACCGGGTGAAGCGCGGTGGCGGGCAGCCAGTTCCTGCTGCATGGCGTGCACCGTGCGGCGATTCAACCGGTAGGGAATGATGAACCCGATCGAGCAGAGCAGCAGCACAGCCGGAACGGCGCCGTACAAAACGCCCAGGTAAGGCGTGGCGGCGGGCGCCCCGGGAGGTGCGCCGTGCGAGAACTTGCCGAAGACCGAGAGCAGCGCCCCCGCCAGTCCCAACGCGCCGCCGGCCGCGATCTTCTCGCCGAAATTCGCGATGCCGAAGAAGATGCCTTCCCGCCGCAAACCGGTCTTCAATTCGTCGGTATCGGCAACGTCGGCGACCATGGAAGGCGGAATCACCCAGACGGCGCTGGCGAACATGCCGCCAATGATGCTGCCCACGATGAGCGGCGTGGCGTGACCGGTGCCGAACAGGTGTCCCTCGCCGATCAGCAGCCAGGCCATCAGCAGCAACGCCGCGGTGGCCGACATGGCGATCATGGATAACGTGCGCTTTTCAGCGCGGCGGGCCAGAGCCAGCCACTGAAATACGCCCACCAGCGCGCCGACATAGAAACAGGTTTGAATGCCGCTCATGCTGGCGCTGCCGCCGATCCTGGCGTACCAGGTGAAGTATTGGATCGCCATGCTGGCGTTCAGCACCACCGCCAGGAAAAAGATGGTGGAAGATCCCCAGATCTTGCGGAACTCCACGTTCTGCATGGAGATTTTGAAGGCGGAAAAAAACGACGGCGCCGCCGAGGATTCGCCCGCGCCGGAAGTGCGGTGACGCAGCGTGCCGAAAAAGCAGACCAGCCCGGCGACGGTCATGAGCGCGCCGAAGGCCAGCCCGAGATGCGGGTAGCCTTCGTAATGCAGCTTGGGCTCGGAGCCATCCGCGGTGGCGGGAAAGAACAACAGGAAAGACAGGCCCGCGCCCGCCAGGGTCCCCAGTAATCCGAAGAGCGCGCGGACAGCCATGGTGCTGGTGCGATCGTCGTAGTCGCGGCTGAGCTCGGCGCCCAGGCCGAGGTACGGGATCCGGTAGACAGCGCTGGTAGCCCGCAGCGCCACCATGGAGCCGATCAGCCACAGCAAGAGTCCGCCGTGCGACAAGTGGCGCGGCGGGCTGAACAGCAGATAAAAACAGGGACCCATGCCCAGGGCGCCGGGCAGCATGTACACGTGACGGCGGCCCAGGCGCGACCGCGTGCGGTCCGAGAGATGGCCGATCAGCGGATCGGTGACCGCGTCGAGCGCCAGGGTGACAAACAGCCCGGCTCCCACCCAGGTGGCCGGCAGGCCCATCACGGAGTTGTAGAAGAACAGGATGAACAGCCCGGAGAGCACCATCAGCACCGTGATGGGCATTTCGCCGATGCCGTAAAGCAGCTTGGCCGAGAATGCCAGCGGGCGGGGCCGCGCATCGTCGATGGTCGGAGTGATAGGCGCGGTTACGCTCATGGAGTGCGGCTTATCCTATTAAACCAGAGCGGCGGGTGAAGTCAATTCCAGCGGTACTGGAAAAGAAGTTCGAATACGGCGGACTAACGGCCTGGCGTGATTTCCTGCACCGTGGCGAGCGTGCCGCCGCGAGCCTGGAACTCGGCGATGGCGCGCGCACCGTCCTCCGCATTCACGGCGGCGATAGCGTCGGTAACCACTGTTACCGGCTTGCCTGTATCCAGCAGGCCCGTCAGGACGCAGCGCACGCAGTAATCCGTGGCGACGCCGTAAACCACGTAACGATCGGCCTGGAGCCGGTTGAGCAGGGCGGGAAACTCGGGGTTGCTGAACACGTCCAGCTTCTGCTTTTCAATGATCGTCTGACCGGCGCCTACCAGGGTTTCCGCGGGCTTGGCCTGCCCGGCCGTACCCGCGACGCAGTGCGGCGGCCACTCGCGGAACTCGGGATCGTTTTCGGCGTGCGCGTCGGCGGTCGAGAGCAAGGGAATGCCGTGCTCCACGGCATAATGATTCAGGCGGGAGATGCCGGGTAACAGGCGCTCGGCGCCGGGCACGTACAGGGCGCCCGCGGGAAATAGAAAGTCGATCTGGGTATCCACATCCACGAATACTGTCTTCATACCAGGTTCCGGCGCGTCCGCTCGATCAGGGCGAGCAGATCCTTGCTATAGATGAGCGGCCAGGGTTCGGCGGGTTCCAGGCCGCGCAACGCTGGGGCCAGGTTCGCAATCGACTCGGCGGCGCGGGCGCGGGCCGCGTTCAGATCCGGCAGCGGCTCGACCAGCTTGCCGTTCAGGACCACCGGGCGCAGCATCGCCTTGCCGTTGCTGCACTCGCCGGAACGCGCCAGCACGTCGCGATCGTCGAAACGGAAAAGCTGCTTGGCTCCCGGCAGCGTGGTTTTGTCCTCGGCCATTTTGGCGGTGAAGCGCTTGATGCCGCAGCCCACATCCAGCTCCACCAGTTTGTAGATGGTGGCCATGGACGGCGCATCGGCGGAGGTGGCCAGTTGGGTGCCGACGCCGAAGGCATCGATGGGCGCGCCGCCGGTGACGAGGTCACGGATGCTGTATTCGTCCAGATCGCCGCTCACCATGATCTTGGCGTCGTGCATGCCGGCTTCGTCGAGGATCGCGCGGGCCTCGCGCGAAAGCTGCTGATAATCGCCGCTGTCGAGACGAATGCCCCACACCGGCAGTCCCATCCCGGCGACCTTTTTCACCGCCTCGATGGTATTGTACGTATCCACCAACTGCACGGTGGACGCGCCCATCAGTTGTTGGAGTTTGCGAAAGGCTTCGGCTTCGGCGCAGAAAGAGAGCACCCAGGAATGCGCCGCTGTGCCGTAGACCGGAACGCCGTGGCGGAAGCCGGTGAGCGTATTGCTGGTGCCATGGCATCCGCCCAGGTAACCCGCGCGTCCGCCCAGCACGCCGGCCTCGGGGGTGTGTGCGCGGCGGGTTCCAAACTCGATTACAGTGCGACCCGCGGCCGCATCCACGATGCGGGCAGCCTTACTGGCGACCAATGTCTGAAAGGTGAGCGCCGACAGCAGGTAAGTTTCGGGGATCTGCGCTTCGATAATGGGCGCGCGCACGGTCATCATCGGCTCGCCGGCAAACAGCACGGTGCCCTCGGGCACCGCGAAGACGTCGCCCGTAAAGCGGAACTGGCGGAGATACTCGAAGAATCCGTCGGGAACCTGCCGGAAGGTGGGCAGCCCGCGAAGGTAGCCGATCTCATCCTCGGTGAAGCCCAGATTCAGGAGATACTCGATGGCCTGCGGCAGCCCGGCGGCGATCACGTAGTTGCGGTGCGCCGGCAAGCGGCGCACGGTCAGTTCGAAGGTGGCCTTCTGTTGAACCTTCCCGGCCTGGTAGTAGCCGGCGGCCATGGTCAGTTCGTAAAGGTCCGTCAGTAAGCCATTCACGCGAGAGCTCAGTCGCGGCAGGCCGCCTGCCTGCCCCGGGTTTACTTTTTCTTGGGCGGTGTGGCTGGCTTCACGTCGCTGACCGCCTTCTGTAGATCTGTTACCGCC
This sequence comes from Bryobacteraceae bacterium, assembly GCA_035499555.1. GTDB lineage: Bacteria > Acidobacteriota > Terriglobia > Bryobacterales > Bryobacteraceae > Bog-159. Next base: position 16,671 of record DATJYO010000016.1, on the reverse strand, counting down.
TTGCCGTCTAATTCATAGATGCTCGGCTCGTTCTCGCGCTTCGCGAAATAGGAGTCGCCCTGCTTGGTGATAGACACCTTTTCCACCCGCTTGCCGTTGTTGGAACTGACCGTAATGCCCATCACCGGTTCATTGCCGCCGGTATCGGGGAACTTGGTGGCAGCCAAATCGCGCAGCTTGTCCACCACCGCCTGCACGGAGGAGGAGTCCATCTCCTTGCCGCCACTCATCCACTTGTCACCGATCTTTTCGAAGGTGGATTTGCCGATCTCGATCTTGTTGGGATCGGTCCAGCCGAAATCGAAGACCTTCTTGTTGCGGAAATCGTCGACCGTCTTGTTGAGCCCGTCGCCCAGCTCGGCCGTCACCTTATATATACCGCCGATGGCGCTGCTCTTGGCGTAGTAGTTCTTGTCTTTGTCCTTGTGGACTTCGAGCGTCTCCGGGCCGCTGGCGTCCGCCACCGTCACCGTGGCCACCTTGGTTCCGGACGCATACCCCGCGGCCGCCTTCTTGGCGTCCTCGTCCGAGATGGTGGAATCCATCTTGGCGTCTTTCAGCTTGCGGATCAATTCTTCCACCTGGGAGCCGTCGGCGCGCAGCGGCTTCGGCTTCAAAATCTCCCAATCGTTCTGGTTGTTCTTGCCGAACTCGATGGTTTCCCCCTTGGCCGGTTGCAGATCCACGCGCGTCAGTTTGTCCTGATCGAACGTCAGCAGGCGTTTGTCGCGCAGGTCGTTGGGGGTCTTGTCCAGGCCGTTTTTGACGTAGGTATAGATGGTGTAGACCTTGGGGTCGCCGGCCAGCTTGGCGTAGGAGCCGCCGCCCGTGGGCGTATCGTCGCCTACTTCAATCTCGCTGGTCTTGCCGTCTTTTTTGGTGACCGTCACGTCGAGTGAGGGGGAATTCAAGCCGTACGGGGCAAGGTCGCTGGCCTTGTCTTCGACCACCTTGTCGCCATTGAGTGTGGCCAGCGTGCTGACCACAGTCTTGACCGTTTCCTGATCGGCGCGCAGCGGCTTGGGTTCGGTCATCTGCCACTGGCCGTCCGCGCCTTTCACCAGCACGGTGGAATCCGTGCCGGCTTTCTTGATCTTGACCTGCTGGATCTGGTCCTCGGGAATGCTGAGAATCTTGGGCACCGCGTCCGCGGTGGGTTTCGCGGCCGCGGCCTTTTGCTTGCGATTGGACCAGTAGAGAGCGCCGGCCAAGGCCGCCAGCACGATTACGGATGCAAGCAGTCCTCGCGCTTTCATCCCCTTATCTCCTGCGCCACCAGACCATCAGACCGGCGCCCACTACGGTCAGCGGGAGCAGCACCACGCTCCACCAGAAGATCATGTTCATGCGGTTGCCGCTGATGTTGAGGCGGCGATCTTCCGGCTCCTTGGGGCGGATGGAGATCAGATCTTCATCGGAGGTCAGCCAGTTGAACGAGTTCAAGGCCAGGTCGCGATTGGCGATCTGCCGCGAGCCCAGGAAATTGTTTGCGGCCCACATGGAGGAGCCGAACACCACGAAGCGGCCGTTGCCGCCCGGCTTTCCGGTGTTGTAAGTACCTGCGGCCGCCAGCACCAGGGGACCCTTGACGCCCTTGGAAGGATCGATCCGGCCGGTGACATTGGTAGTAGCGAAGCTGTTATCGCCCGTCGAGATCAGCTTATCCACCGTGACCTTGGTATTGCCTTCGATCTTCAAAGTCCGGGAGAGCGGGATGGCCGTGGGTACGCCTTCCTTGAAGTCGCGCACGATGGGCTGCGATTCGTAGTTCGTCACCATGGCCACTTCCGGACCCAGGCCGAAGATCTGGCCGATGCCGCTGGTGTCGAGCGCCAGGTCGGCGTTCATGGTGACGCCCCAGGAGGCGAGCAACTTCGTCAACTCCGGATTTTCCGAGCCTTCCTGCGCGCCGATCCGCAACGGGGTGTCCATCAGGAACAGGGCGCTGCCGCCGTTTTCGACATAGTTCTTGATCGCGTCCACTTCGGCTGCCGAGTAAGCCAGTTTGGGGCCGGCGGAGACCAGCACGCTGCAATCTTTAGGGATCTCCACCTTGGCCGGTTGCACCTGCCCCATGGCCGGCGTGGCGCCCAGGCCGGTCGGTGCGGCGCCGGGCGTGGCGGAAGTTTGCGACAGGTTGACCGTGCGCGTCTTATAGTTGTTGTGCTCCAGCCCTTCCTTCAGCAGGGACAAGCCGCTGCCGCTGCTTTCGTCGAGGCTGCGTTCCTCGCTGCCGGCCAGGAAGCAGGCGTTGCGCTCGCCGCCTTTAAGGGCGCGGATCAGCGCGCCGGTGATCTCCTCCTCGCTCAGGCTCTTGGCGTCTTCCTTTCGCGCGCCGGTATCCACCACGATCGTGCCTTCCTGGCGCACCCCGGCGGCGCGGGCCAGTTGCGGCTTCTTCACCGGATCGATGTAATCGACCTTGAAGTGCGGCGACAGCGCGGCGTAGCGGCCCAGCAGGTCGCGCGCCTGCGGAAAATTGGTGGTCTCGCCGAAGTAGGAAACGTTGACGTTGTTCTTGAGTCCCTTGACAGCCTTAACGGTCTGCTCGGAGAGGCTGAACTGCTTGTTGGCCGTGGAGTCGTAGGACTTGTCGTAGCGGTTGGCCAGAAAGTTGGCCACGCCCAGCGCGGCGATGATCACCAGGATGTAAACAGTGACATATGCCGAGTACTTGGTTTGTCTTGCTTTAATCCAATCTGCTTTCATCTATGCCCTCCAGCGCAGAGACTCCATGGCACGGGATGTGATGAAGAGCCCGAAGAAGATCATGGAGAGGTAGAAAATCACATCTTTGGAGTCCAGCACGCCTTTGGCGAATCCCTCGAAGTGAGTGACGATCGACAGGTAATTGACCACCTGTCCGTAGCCGGTGCTGTCGAACGCGGTAAACCAGCTTAGTAACCACAGGAGCAGGCACACAAAGAACGTGACGCCGCCGGCGATGATCTGATTCTTGGTCAAGGTGGAAATGAACGCGCCGATCGCCAACAGCGTGCCACCCTGCAGCAGCAGTCCGAGATAGCCGACCAGGATGGGCTTCCAGTCCGGCTTGCCAAAAGCGAACAGCAGCGCGATGTTGATGGCCGACATGCCCAGCACGCAGGCGTAGAGCAGAAGCGCGCCGAACCATTTGCCCAGGATCACCTCCAGGTCGCGGACGGGCGAAGTCATCAGCAGTTCGATGGTGCCCGTCTTCTTCTCCTCGGCGAAGAGACGCATGGTGATCATGGGGATGAGAAACAAAGCCACGGTGCTGGCGAATCCCAGCAGGGGCCGAATCACCATTTCATTCACGTTCATGGGTTGCGTGCGGCCCTGCATCTGGGACATAAACCCGAAGCGCACGAAATCGCGGGTGGCGGTGAAGAAACCGAACCCGAAGATCAGCGCGAAGAACGCCATCAGCAGATAGGCGATAGGGGAAGCAAAGTAACTTTTCAGTTCCTTGCGGCAGATGATCCAGATATTGCTCATGTTAGTTAGAGTGGCGGGGCTCGAAATTCCCGCGCGGATTACTGTCCGCCCTCCTTTTGGGCAACGCTTTTTTCAGCGGCGGTGAGTTGCAGGAAGATGTCTTCCAGGCTCAGTCCGACCGCGCGCAGTTCGTGCAGGTTCCAGCCGGAATTGACCACGGCACGCGCCAGATCGCCGCGCACCTGGCGGCCCTGCTGGCTTTCAACTTCAAAGCCGAGCCGGCCGTCCTTGGCGTCGCGCGGCACCACCCGGCTGACCCCGCTCACCTGTTCCAGCCGTTGCTGCACCTGGGCTAGGTCCAGCGGACCGTTACTGGAAGCGACTTCGAGAGCAATGGCTTCGGAGCCGCGCAGCCGGTTCGTCAGATTTTCGACCGAGTCGGTGGCTACCAGCTTACCCTTGTTTATGATGACCACACGATCGCAGGAATGCTCCACTTCCGACAGGATGTGAGTGCTCAGAATAATCGTGTGGTCGCCCGCCAGATGTCTAATCAAATCGCGGGTTTCAATGATCTGCTTGGGGTCCAGGCCGGCCGTAGGCTCATCGAGCACCAGCACGTCGGGGTTATGAATGATCGCCTGCGCCAGTCCCACGCGCTGCCGATAGCCCTTGGAGAGCTTGCCGATCAGCTTGGTGCGGACGTCGCCGATGGCGCATCGTTCTGTCACTTCGCCCACGCGACGCGCGACATCCGCAGCCCCAATTCCCTTCAGGCGGCCCACAAAAACCAGGTATTCGGAGACCTCCATTTCGGGATAGAGCGGCGGCGTTTCCGGGAGGTATCCGATGTGTCTCTTCACTTCCAGGGGATTCTCGAGGACATCGAAGCCGGCCACCGTAGCGGTGCCGGTGGTAGGCGGGAGATAGCAGGTGAGGACCCGCATGGTGGTGGTCTTGCCCGCGCCGTTAGGCCCGAGGAAGCCGACGATCTGCCCCTTCTCGACTTCGAAGGAGATATTGTCGACAGCGATAGTGCGGGCGTACCGCTTGGTCAAGTCCTGTACTTTGATCATAGTTTGATTCCGAACCGGACGTACACAGAAGGTAAGTGTTTGAAACTTCATGATAAAAAAGCAGTGGAAGGCTTGTCAAATCGGCACCCGGATTCAGCGGCAGGGTCACGCAGGAATGGTTGCGGTGGCAGGGAGCCACACCGGCGGCGCCGGAACCCGGATCGAAAACCGGCCGGCCAGGCGCTTGCCAAAACAGGTCCCGGCATAGATGTTTTATCCACAGGTAGTACACCGCAGGTTAACCGGAAGATGGTGAAAACAAGCACGATAAAAGCTGTTGAAAACAGGTTCGAAATGGAATTTTCATTTGACTGTAACAATCGGGATGGTGCATGATGAGGGTGGTTCCAAGAGGTCTGAGGAACAGCAAGCCGCCGAATGTTTAGCGAGCCCGGAGCGGTGATCCGGTATCGAGCCTAATAAAATAGAATCGATGCCGGGGAGTAAAGGGCAATCGGGGACGCTCGGGAGGCGAACTTCCTGGCTGGGAACCGGGCTGAACGCTTTGATCCGGAAGGGTCCGAAAGGCCCCAAAGGGGAGTGGAAGTTCGGGAAACAGTTGGGAGTGCCGGGCGCGAGTCAGGCAACGGGATCGCGGCAGCGATCTCGCGCGTAGCGGGGCAAACCGTCGCGCGTGAGGGAGCCGGGGTCTGAACGGGCAGGGCGAACGCTTGGTAAGGTAGTCGAAGAAGCAGGTCGGGAGCTTTGACCTCGAAATGGGGGCCTGGAGACGGGCAGTCGTTTCGGGAGAGTGAAAGGCCGCTTCGAGATACCAGTTCCGGCCAGAAGCGCTGGCAGACGAGCCTGGAGGCGTTGAGCCGTTGCCCTCGAAAGAGGGTGGCGGGGAGCCGAAGGGATGGCGTCCGGCGATTTTGGCTGCAAGGCTCTGTGCCGTATGCATGCCGGCGGGGAGTTCGGCTGTGAGATCGGGTCACTTGGAACCATTTTCTTTTTGGGACAGCAGCGCCACGAGCTGGGTCGAATCCGCCAACGATCCGGCTACGGATTTCCCCATCCAGAATCTTCCTTTCGGCGTCTTTCTCCGCGCGCCAGCCTCCGCCATCGGCATCGCTATCGGCGACCGCATTCTCGATCTGAGCGGTTGCGCGGAAACCGGCCTGCTGCGCGACCTGCCCCCGGAAACGATTGATGCCTGCCGCGCCCCCGTGTTGAATCGGCTGATGGCTCTCGGCCGCGGCCGGTGGTCCTCTCTGCGCCGGCGGATCTTCGAACTGCTGCGCGCCGGCAGCCCGCATCAGTCGGTAGTTGGCTCCTTGCTGGCGCCCATGAGCGCGGCCCAGACGGTCGTGCCGGCGCAAATCGGCGACTATACCGATTTCTACGCCTCCATCCACCACGCCACCAATGTCGGCCGCCTGTTCCGGCCGGACAATCCGCTGTTGCCGAACTACAAATACGTGCCTATCGGCTATCACGGGCGCGCCTCCTCCATCTCCGTCAGCGGGACCGCCGTGCGCCGTCCCCGCGGGCAGACCAAAGACGCCTCCGCGGCATCGCCGGTTTTCGGCCCCAGCCGAATGCTCGACTACGAGCTGGAAGTGGGATTCTTCATCGGGCCCGGCAACCATCCGGGCGTTCCGATTCCCATGGCGGCCGCGGAGGACCATATCTTCGGCCTGTGCCTGCTCAACGACTGGTCGGCGCGCGACATACAAGCCTGGGAATATCAGCCGCTGGGGCCCTTTCTCGCCAAGAGCTTCGCCACCACGATCTCACCGTGGGTCGTTACTTTGGAAGCGCTGGCTCCGTTCCGCACGCCGGCTTTTGCGCGGCCCGAGGGCGATCCCGACCCGCTGCCCTATCTGAACTCGCCCGCGGACCGGCAAAACGGCGGGATCGACCTGACGCTTGAAGTGGACATCCGGTCAAATCGAATGGATGCGCCCGTGCGGCTCAGCCGGAGCAGCCTGAAGGACCTCTATTGGACGCCGGCGCAGTTGCTGACGCACCACGCGAGCAACGGCTGCAATCTGCGTCCGGGCGATCTGCTGGCCAGTGGTACCGTGTCGGGATCGCAGCCCGGCTCGCGCGGCTGTCTGCTCGAGTTGACTCACCGCGGCGCCGAGCCCGTCCGCTTGCCCACCGGCGAACTGCGCAAGTTCCTGGAGGACGGCGACGAAGTCATTCTGCGCGGGTACTGCCGGCGGGAAGGATTCCCACGTATCGGCTTCGGCGAGTGCCGCGCGACCGTCCTCGGCTCGCTTTAGGGGGCCAACCGCGCGCTACCATAGGCGCATGGCCGATGTCATTCGCGCGCCTCGCGGCACGACCCTGCGCTGCCGGGGGTGGAAGCAGGAAGCCGCGCTGCGCATGCTCATGAACAACCTCGACCCCGAAGTCGGGGAGCGTCCGGCGGACCTGGTAGTGTACGGCGGCGCCGGCAAAGCTGCGCGCGACTGGCCGTCGTATCGCGCCATCGTGCGCGAACTGGAATCGCTGGCTTCCGATGAAACCCTGCTGGTGCAATCCGGCCGGCCGGTGGGCGTGTTCCGCACGCACGAGGAAGCGCCGCGCGTCCTGATCGCCAACGCCAACCTGGTGGGCCACTGGTCCAACTGGGAGCAGTTCCGCGCCCTCGAAAAGCTGGGCCTCATCATGTACGGGCAGATGACCGCCGGAAGCTGGATCTACATCGGCACACAGGGGATTCTGCAGGGCACCTACGAAACATTTGCCGCGGCGGCCCGCAAACACTTCGGCGGATCGCTATCCGGGAAACTGGTGGTCACCGGCGGCCTCGGCGGCATGGGCGGAGCCCAGCCTCTGGCCGCCACCATGAACGGCGCGGCTTTTCTGGGCGTCGAAGTGGATCCCGCCCGCATCCGCAAGCGGATCGAGACGGGCTACTGCGACGTGATGACCGACTCGCTCGATGAAGCGCTGAGGATTTTGCGGGAAGCCATGCGGGCCGGCCAGCCGAAATCCGTCGGGCTGGTCGCCAATTGCGCGGAGGCCCTGCCCGAACTGATGCGGCGGGGCGTGGTTCCGGATCTGCTCACCGACCAGACCAGCGCCCACGATCCGCTCAACGGCTACATCCCGGCGGGCCACACGGTCGAACAGGCAGCCGAGTTGCGGGCGCGCGATCCGCAACAATACATCGACGCGGCGCTGAATTCCATCGCGACGCACGTACGCGCCATGCTCGACCTGCAGCGGGCTGGCGCCGTTACGTTCGACTATGGGAACAATATCCGGCGCTTCGCGGCCGATCGCGGTGTGACGGATGCCTTCCGGATCCCGGGATTTGTGCCGGAATACATCCGCCCGCTGTTTTGCGAGGGACGCGGACCCTTCCGCTGGGTGGCGCTTTCCGGCGAGCCGTCGGACATTGCCGCCACTGACAAACTCATTTGCCGGATGTTTCCATCGAGTCCGGCTTTGACCCGGTGGATCTCTCTGGCACAGCAGAAAGTTCATTTTCAGGGGCTCCCGGCCCGCATCTGCTGGCTGGGTTACGGCGAGCGCGCGCAATTCGCGCTGGAGATGAATCGCATGGTGGCCAAGGGCGAGATCAAGGCGCCGATCGTCATCGGCCGCGATCACCTGGATTGCGGTTCGGTGGCATCGCCGTACCGCGAGACCGAGGGCATGCTGGATGGCAGCGACGCGGTGGCCGACTGGCCCATCCTGAATGCGTTGCTGAACACCGCGTCGGGCGCCAGCTGGGTCTCCGTCCACAACGGCGGCGGCGTGGGTATCGGCTATGCCCAGCATGCCGGCCAGGTCACGGTGGCGGACGGCACGGAGCAAGCGGCACGCTGCCTGGAACGCGTGATGACCTGCGATCCGGGGATCGGCGTTTTGCGGCATGTCGATGCGGGATACCCCGAGGCCATCGAGTTCGCCCAGCGTGCCGGGCTGCGCGCGCCCATGCGCCGCGATTCATGACTACGCTGGTCCGAGGTGCGCGTCAGCTCCTGACTCTGCGCGGGCCGGACGGTCCCCGGTGGGGCGCGGCTCTGGGCGATCCCGGCATCGTGTCCCCCGGCGCTGTCCTGATCCGCAACGGCACGATCGTCGCCGCCGGTCCGGCGCGCCGCATCGAGAAGCTGCCGGAAGCGCGTCGCGCGCGCGAGATCGACGCCGGCGGCCGCGTGGTGCTTCCCGGGTTCGTGGACAGCCATACGCATCTGATCTTTGGCCGCCCGCGCCTGGTGGACTACGAAATGCGTCTCGCGGGCGCCACGTATGCCGAAATCGCCAAGGCGGGCGGCGGGATACTTTCCAGCGTGAAAGCCGTGCGTTCCCTGCCCGCATCCCAACTCGAAGCCCAGGCCCGCGACTGTCTTGCCGCCATGGCGGCCCACGGTACGACCACGGTCGAGGCCAAGTCCGGCTACGCTCTGGATCAACCGGGGGAACTGAAGACGCTGCGGATACTGGCGAAGCTGAACGGCGACCCGTTGGATATTGTGTCCACCTACCTGGGGGCGCACCTGGTGCCGCCCGAATTTGCCGGGCGGGCGGATGCGTATGTGGACTGGATGACCGCGGAGATGATGCCCAGAGTCCGTAAGCTGGCGCGCTTCGTGGATGTCTACTGCGATTCGGGGGCATTTACGCTGGAGCAATCCCGGCGTTACCTGGAGGCTGCGCGGAGTCTCGGATTCGGACTGCGGATTCACGCCGAACAGTTCGCGCGGACGGGAGCCGCGCGCATGGCGGTGGCCTTGGGCGCGGCCAGCGTGGACCACCTCGAGCAGGCCGGCGAGGAGGATGTTCGCGCCCTGGCTCAATCCCAAACCATCGCCACGCTACTGCCCGGTTCCGTATTTCACCTGGGCCTGCGCACCTACGCACCCGCCCGCGCGCTGATCGCCGGCGGCGCGGCAGTGGCGTTGGCGACCGATTTCAATCCCGGCACCAGCCCGACTTGCAGCATGCAGATGGTGCTGTCGCTGGCGTGCGCTGAAATGCGCATGTCGCCAGCCGAGGCCATCGCCGCCGCAACCATCAATGGCGCGCACGCGCTGGGACTCGCGGATCGCATAGGATCGCTCGAACCCGGCAAACAAGCCGACCTGGCGATCCTGAATGCCGGGGACTATCGCGAGTTACCGTATTACTTCGGGACAAACAACGTACATCACACCATCAAACGAGGCGTGATCCTCTCATGAGCCGAACTATCGTCGAAGTTGTACCCAATTTCTCCGAAGGCCGCGACGCCGCCAAAGTGGATGCCATCATCGAAGCCATCCGCTCCGTGCGCGGGATTGCCATCCTGGACCGCGAGCTGGACGCCGATCACAATCGCTCGGTGGTCACTTTTGCCGGACCGGCTGCGTCCGTGGTCGAAGCCGCTTTTCGCGGCGTGGAGCGGGCCGTCAGCCTGATCGACCTGCGCCACCACACCGGCGTGCACCCGCGCATTGGTGCGGCGGACGTGGTTCCGTTTGTTCCGGTCGAAGGCGTCACCCTGGAAGATTGTGTGCGCCTGGCCAACGAATTGGGCCAGCGCATGTGGGAACGCCTGCGGGTCCCGGTATATCTGTACGAAGCCGCCGCGCGCCGTCCGGACCGTGTCAACCTGGAGAACATTCGCCGTGGCCAGTTCGAAGGGCTGCGCGAGGAAGTGCGCACCAACCCCGACCGCCGGCCGGATTTCGGCGATGCCGAGCTGCATCCGAGCGCGGGTGCGACCGTGGCGGGCGCGCGCAAATTCCTGATCGCCTACAACATCAATCTGAACACCGCGGACGTGGAGATCGCCAAGCGCATCGCCAAGGCCATACGGTTCTCTTCCGGCGGCTTCCGCTACGTCAAGTCCATGGGCGTGCCGCTGGCCTCCCGTAATCTGGCGCAGGTTTCCATGAACCTTACCGACTTCGAACAGACCCCCATGCATCGGGTGTTCGAAGCCGTACGCGCCGAGGCCGCCCGTTACGGCGCGGCCATTGTGGGCAGCGAGATCGTGGGCTTGATCCCCAAACGCGCCCTGGAAATGACCGCCGAATGGTATTTGCAGGTGGAGAATTTCCATCCTAGTCTGGTATTAGAGAACCGCTTGGCGGAGGCCGCTACCGTGGATGGACTCAACGAATTTTTGGACGAGCTGGCGGCGCCTACCGCCACGCCGGGCGGCGGCAGCGCGGCCGCGGCCGCGGCGGCCATGGCGGCATCGCTGGGCGCCATGGTGTCGGGCTTAGCCAAGCTTCCGGTTGAGGCTTTCGAAGCCGACCGTAAGTTCTTCGCCGAAGCCGTGAAGCGGGATGCCGCATCCTATGAAGCGGTGCGGGCTGCCTACAAGAGGCCGAAAGACGAGCGGGCGCCGTTCATCGAGCAGGCTTTACACGAGGCCGCCAAGGTCCCCCTGGAAGTCGCCGAAGAGGCCGCCAGCTTGCAGGAGAGGCTGCGGACTCTGGCCGCCACGGCCCCCGCGAGGTTCGGATCGGACGTGGAGACCGCACTGGGTCTGGTGCAGGCCGGCATCGACGGCGCGCTGGCCAATGTGCGCATCAATATCGAATCCATGAAGGACCAATCCCTGATCGCCGGCCTGCGGGATCGGCTCGCCAGGCTGTCATGAGCGCGACGCTGGTTTCCCTCACCGCATCGCCTGCTCCCCGCCCCGCATGGTTGCGCGCGCCGGCGCCCGTGGGCGCAAACTATCGCGAGCTGAAAAACCTGATTGACGGCCTGGGACTGCACACGGTCTGCGAAAGCGCCGCGTGTCCGAACGTCGGCGAATGCTGGAACCATCGCACGGCCACGTTCATGATCCTGGGTAATGTTTGCACCCGCCGCTGCGGTTTCTGCGCCGTGCAGAAAGGCGCGCCCCTGGCGGTGGATTACGATGAGCCGCGGCGCGTGGCGGAAGCCGTGGCGGCCATGGGGCTGCGCTTCGCGGTGATCACCAGCGTGAATCGCGACGACCGCGCGGATGGCGGTGCGGAGTTGTTCGCGCTCACGATTCGCGCTATCCGCGAGCGGGTGCCCGGCTGCGGCATCGAAGTGCTGGTGCCGGATTTCCAGGGCAGCCACGCGGCCATGGGCATCGTCATGGACGCCGCTCCGGACGTGCTCAATCATAATACCGAGACCGTGCCGCGCCTGTACCGCAAAGTGCGCATGGGAGCGCGTTATGAGCGCTCGCTGGAAATGCTGGCCTACGCCAAAAGCCGGTCGCCGCGCACGCCGGTGAAATCGGGTTTGATGCTGGGTTTGGGCGAAACCATCCCGGAGGTGCTGGCGGTCATGCGCGACCTGCGCGCGCACCGCGTGGATATTCTGACGCTGGGCCAGTACCTGCGCCCTTCGCCCAAGCACCTGCCCATCGTGCGATATGTCCCGCCGGCCGAATTCGACGATCTGCGCCGCGCCGGCGGCGAAATGGGTTTCGCACACGTGGAGTCCGGACCGCTGGTGCGCAGCTCGTATCATGCGCGCGATTCCGTTGCCGCCGCGAGTGACACGCGCGATGCAGATTCTGCACGGCCGTGCGGCGGCGATATGTAATCGTTTCGATGCGGCCGGCCATGCTAAAATCGGGTTGTTACCAATCGCGGACAACCGCTCGACCGCAAGACCTGCCTACGAGATGGGGGCGCAACGGATTCGACGGGATTGAATCGTGATGGGGAGGCGTGCCGGGTTCCGAGCTCCCGTAAAACGATCGGAAAAACACAACTGCCAATACGCAGTTTGCATACGCTGCCTAATTAATTAGGTAGCCGCTCCAGCCGCTGAGCCCGCGCGGCGGTGAGTGAGCGTCATCTTGCGGGATAGGCTGAAGTGCTTCGGTCCGGAGCATGAGGCCGAGATCAATCGGGCTAGGCGGCCGCCGCTCTTGCCGGTTCTGAGGCGGGCGCCGAAGATTCTGAACCGTGCTACGCACGTAGGCTCTTCATGGCGAGCTTTCTCGGACGCGGGTTCAACTCCCGCCGCCTCCACCACCTCAAAACCTTCGGTGGCCTCACTCGCGCTTATTTCCTGGCTCAGCGCCATCCTGGCAGGCCGCCGCGTATTGCCTCATTTCATCCTCCGCCAGCAATTCCCGTCCCGTGAGGTGATACACATCCGCCAGCATCCAGTGAGCTTGCGGAATGTCGCGGGCGGCGAATATAAGGTGTGGAATGGCCGACGCGCGCGTTTCCGGTTGTTTCGCGAGCAGCCATCCCAGCAGTAACTGGGACTTCGGATTCGTGGTATCCAGGCGAGCTCCCTTCTGCGCGAAGACCTCTGCCTCCGGCATCCGGCCCTGCTGCGAAAGCACCCAACCCAGGTTGGAGTAATACGCGCCCGTGTTCGGATCCAGTTCAATGGCCCGGCGGAGTTCGAAGGCCGCATCATTCCAGCGTCTGAGATGGGCATAGGCCGCTCCCAGATTCCCATGTGCCCGGGCGAAGAGCGCGTCCGCCGCTACCGCTTTCTCCAACTCTGCCGCCGCGTCTTGATAATCGTGTTCGCTGGTGTATCGCTCGGCTCGCACACAGGCCCTGAGAGCTGCCGGTCTCGGTCTGTGCGCCAAGTCGGCTACGGAGACGATTGCGGGCGTGCCGATCTGCCGGTAGGGTGACGGGATGGACAGGGTGGCCGCGCCTCCACCGGAGCCGACCTCTACCTGGTGCGACAGTATTTCACGTCCGGAATCATCCACCACCCGTAATGTATATTCACCGGGCTTGGCGGCGAACTGGAAGGAACCGTCCGCGCTGACGTCCGCGCGATGGTCTTTTCCGGACGGCCCAGGTCCCTTCCAGTGAACGGACAGGTGGTTGGAATCCCCGGCGTTCGACAAATCAATCTGTCCCTCGAATGTGGCTTGGCCCCACGCCAGGCTGGCCGCAGCCAGGCCAAAAACGGCGATCAATCTCATGGTCACTGTTCTTTCCGAGACCTCGTGTGCGCTTTTAGCAATTGGCAGTCCGCTCGGCGCTGCGAGGCAGTGCGGAGGGTCGGATTCTACACATGCGAATTTGTTCCCTAACCGTTTGCCCTAGTAGAGCGTCTACCAGTTGGTAGGATCTCTACCAATATGGCCAAAGATACGAACCGCGCCGAGTTGTTGCAGGGCACCCTCGACATGCTGATCCTGCGCACGCTGTTGTTCGCTCCCATGCATGGGCATGGCATCGCGAAGCACATACAGCGCACCTCGGAGGATGTGCTGCTGGTCGAGCACGGATCCTTGTACCCGGCCCTGCACCGGCTGGACCGCAAAGGCTGGATCACATCCAAGTGGGAGACCACCAGCCAGGGGCGCGAGATGAAGTTCTACCGCCTGACGCCGGCGGGCCGCAAGCAACTGGCGATTCAGGAATCCAAGTGGGAACACTTGGCGCGCGCCATCGCCCGCGTCATGCGTCCGGCGGAGGAGTGATCGGTGCGGCGGCAAGCACGCGAACGGGATTTCGACCGGGAACTGCGCGCGCATCTCGAGCAGGAACAGGAAGAACTGAGTGCCGCCGGGACCGCCGCGGAAGAAGCCCGCTACGCCGCGCGCCGCGCCTTCGGCAATATCACGCTGCACAAGGAGGTCATGCACGAAATGTGGGGATGGACATCCGTCGAACATCTGCACCAGGACTTGCGCTACGCCGTCCGCATGCTGGCCAACAGTCCCGGCTTCGCGCTGGTTGCCGTACTGTCACTGGCGCTCGGGATTGGCGGCAACACGGCGATCTTCAGCCTGATGAATGCGGTGATGTTGCGGTCGCTGCCGGTTCGGGAACCGGACCGCTTGCTGCTGTTCGGCAAGGGGCGCTGGGCCGGAATCACGGACGGCATGCCGAACCGCAGTTGGCAGTTGTTTTCCTACCCGTTCTACCGCGAGGTGCAAAGCAAGAATCAGGTCTTCACCGGCGTGACGGCGATGATGAGCCTGCCCAACGACGTCCGCGGCGTAGTCAGCGGCAATGCCGACTCCGAAGCGATGCATGCACGCCTGGTCTCAGGCACCTACTTCGACGTCCTGGGCGTCAAAGCCGCCGTCGGCCGCACCTTCACGGACGCCGAGGACCAGATACCCGGCGCGAATCCGGTGGCGGTGATCAGCTACTCGTGGTGGCAGCGGCGGTTTGGACGCGATGCGTCCGTATTGGGCAAGACGCTGGCGATCGGCCCCACGGTCTTCAAAATTATCGGCGTGGCGGCGCCGGAGTTCTTCGGCACCACGGTGGGGGAGTCGCCCGACCTTTGGATTCCGCTCGCCATGAATGCCCAATTGCCTCCGGGATGGGGCGGCGACCCGGCCATGAAGGAGCCGCTGTTTCAATGCCTCTACATTCTGGCCCGGCTCAAGCCCGGCGTAACGGCGGGGCAGGCCGGCGCGCAGGTAAACCTGCTGTTCAGACAAAACCTGCGCGCCATCGCCGGATCTAATCCCAGTGAAAAGACGCTCGGCGCCATCCGGCGGGCGTCCATCGAACTGACGCCCGGAGGCCGCGGCCTCTCGCAGATCCGATCGCAGTTCTCCATGCCGCTGCGGCTGCTCATGACTGCCGTCGGGCTGGTGTTGCTGATCGCCTGCGCCAACATCGCCAATCTCCTGCTGGCGCGCGCCGCCAGCCGGCAGCGGGAGATCGCGGTGCGCATGTCTCTGGGCGCCGGACGGGTTCGCTTGATCCGCCAGATGCTGACCGAGAGCGTGCTGCTGGCGGTTCTGGGCGGCGCAGTAGGGTTGGCTTTCGCCGCGTGGGGCGGCAGACTGCTTTTGACCATGGTGTCGGGTGGCGGCGAATCGATTCCGCTGCGCGTGGCGCCGGACGCAATGGTGCTGCTCTTCACCACCCTGCTTTCGCTGGTCACCGGAATTCTGTTCGGGCTGGCGCCGGCCTTGCGCGCCACCCGCATCGATCTCAGCACGCCGCTCAAAGAAAGCCGTTCGAGCGGCCTGTCGCGCTCCCGCAACCGGTTGGCGAAAGCGCTCATCGTTTCGCAGGTCGCCTTATCGGCCGTGTTGTTGATCGGTGCCGGGCTGTTCGTCCGCAGCCTGGTGAACCTGCGCAAAGTGGATACCGGATTCGATAAAGAGAATGTCCTGCTGGTGGAAACCGACAAACCGTCGCTCGGCTACAAAGACGACGACCCGCGTCTCGCGGCCGTTTACCGGCAGGTGGAACAAAGCGTGTCCGATACGCCGGGGATCCGCGCCGCCAGTTTCTCCATGTTCACCTTCCAGGAAGGCGCGTGGACTACGAACGCATATCCGAACGGACGTCCGTCGCCGGTGGAGAGCCGGCGCGAGATTCACGGCAATGTGGTCGGTCCTGCGTTCTTCGCCGCCATGGGCCTGCCCATTACATCAGGCCGGCCGTTCAGCCTGGCCGATAACGCCCAGTCGCCCAAGGTCGCCATTGTCAATGAAACCATGGCGCGCATCTACTTCCCCGGTGAATCGCCGATCGGCCAGCGCTTCGGATTCTCGCCCAACGCAAGCGGTACGTTCCTGATCGTCGGCATGGTGAAGGACGCCAAGTATGAGAACCTGCGGGAGAGGGCGACGCCCATGGCGTTCTATCCGGAGGCCCAGGATATCCGGTTCCAAGGCAGCCTGGTGGTGCGCTATGCCGGCGATCCGCGCAGCATCGTGCCTGCCGTCCGCCGCGCCATAGCCGCGGCCAACCGGAACCTGCCCATCACGGCTGTGCACACCCTGGCTGATCAAGTGGAGGATACGCTCACCAGCGACAAGCTGGTGGCCCGGCTGTCGAGCTTTTTCGGGCTCCTGGCTCTGGTGCTGGCCTCGATCGGCATATATGGCGTGCTCTCGTACGCGGTGGCGCGGCGGACCAACGAGGTGGGTCTCCGGATGGCGCTGGGCGCGCACCGCGCCGCGGTCCTGTGGCTGGTCATGCGCGACGTGCTGGCGCCGGTGATCGCCGGGCTGGCGGTCGGTGTGCCGGCCGCTGTGGGGGGCGAACGCCTGATCGCGGGTATGCTCTACGGCGTGCCGTCGGTGGATGCCGCCGCCGTATCGCTGGCTGCCGCCGTGCTTGTCGCCGTGGCGGCCCTGGCCGCCTATCTGCCGGCACGGCGTGCATCACGCGTGGATCCGGCCATCGCCTTACGATACGAATGAGTCATGGCGCTGTGAGGCACCACAACAACGCATGAAAATGGGCTCCAGTGGGATGTAGTCTGGAATCAGCTGCCAGACGGAGAGGCCGATTTATTCTGGTGCGGTTGAGCCCGTGTACGAATGTGGTCCGGG
>DATJYO010000015.1:0-60276 GCA_035499555.1 Bryobacteraceae bacterium | reverse complement strand
TTGCAAAGGCAGCTCGGGCTGGCCGTCGCCGTTCTTGCTGTCGCCGTTCTCCGCTTCCGGAATCACGGACGCCGCCGCTACCTGGTCCTCATCCTCCATGCGGACCAGGCGCACGCCCTGCGTAGAGCGTCCCGCCTGGCGGATCTCGGCGGACTCCAGGCGGATGATCTTGCCGTTCTTGGTGACGATCATCAGGTCGGAATCCTCCTTCACCGAAAGGATGCCGACCACCTTGCCGTTGCGCGCGGACGTCTTCATGTTGATGACGCCCTTGCCGCCGCGGGCGGTCAGGCGGTAGTCGGTCAGCCTGGTGCGCTTGCCGTAGCCGTTCTCGGAGATGGACAGAATCAGCCCTTCCTCTTCGACGATCTCCATGCCGACCAGGTAATCGTCGTCGGCCAGGTCCATGGCGCGGACGCCGCGGGCGGGCCGTCCCATGGGGCGCACCTGGCTCTCGGCGAAGCGAATGGCCTGGCCGTCGTGGGAGCCGATGAAGATGAAGTTGCTGCCGTTGGTCAGGCGCGCGGCGATCAACTCATCGCCTTCATCCAGGCTCACCGCGATGATGCCGCGCGAGAGCGGATTGTCGAACTCGGTCAGCTCGCTCTTTTTGATCACGCCGCGGCGGGTGACCATGACCACGAACTGCCCGGGCACGAACTCACGCACGGCCAGGAAGGCTTTCACAGTGTCGTCCGGCTCCAGGTTGATCAGGTTGGAGATGTGCTTGCCCTTGCCGGCGGTGGCGGCATCCGGGATCTCGTAAATCTTCAGCCAGTAGACGCGGCCCTTGTCGGTGAAGATGAGCAGGTAGCTGTGCGTGGAGGCCACGATCAGGTGCTCGAGGAAATCCTCGGTGCGCGTGCCCATGCCGATGCGGCCCTTGCCCCCGCGCGACTGGCGGCGGTAGGTATCCACGGCGGTACGCTTCAGATAGCCGCCGTGGGTCACGGTGACAGCGACGTCTTCCACCTGCACGAGGTCTTCCAGGCGAATCTCGCCGGTATCCTCGACGATCTGGGTGCGGCGCTCATCGCCGTAGGCCTTCTGCACTTCCTTGAGCTCTTTGACGATGGCGTCGCGCACCAGCTTTTCGGATCCCAGCAGCTCGAGGTACTCGGCGATGCGGCGCTGGATCTCGGCCAGTTCGTCGATGATCTTCTGGCGCTCCATGCCGGTGAGGCGCTGCAACTGCAGCTCGATAATGGCCTGGGCCTGGCGTTCGGTGAACTGGAAGGCGGCGATCAGCGAATCGCGGGCTTCGCGCGGCGCGCGGGAAGCGCGGATCAGGCGGATGACGTCGTCGAGGCGCTCGAGGGCGCGCTGGAAGCCGAGCAACAGGTGTTCGCGCTCGCGGGCTTTGCGCAGCTCGTACTCGGTCCGGCGGCGGACCACTTCCACGCGATGCTCGATGAAATACTTGAGGGCATCGATCAGGCCCAGCTCGCGCGGCTGGCCGTTGACGATGCAGAGCATGATGATGCCGAAGCCGATCTGGAGCTGGGTGTGCTTGTAGAGATTGTTGAGCACCACCTCGGCCTGCTCGCCGCGCTTCAGCTCAAAGACGATGCGGGTATCCCTGTCGCTGAGGTCGATGACATCGGACACGCCTTCGATCTTCTTCTCGTTGACCAGGGCGGCGGCCTGTTCAACGAGGCGGGCGCGATTCACCTGGTAGGGGATCTCGGTGACCACGATCTGTTCGCGGTCTTTGCCCATGCGCTCGATGGCGGCCTTGGCGCGCAGCTTCAAATGACCGCGGCCCCGGGTATAGGCGTCCAGGATGCCCTGCCGGCCGAGGATGATGCCACCGGTCGGAAAGTCGGGGCCGGGCACCATCTCCAGAATTTTGGGCAGGGGCGTCTGCGGATTCTGGATGAGGGCGATAGCGGCGTTGATGATCTCGGTGAGATTGTGGGGCGGGATGTTCGTGGCCATGCCCACGGCGATGCCGGCGGAGCCGTTGACCAGCAGGTTGGGCACGCGCGTGGGGAGCACTTCGGGCTCCTGTTCGCTCTCGTCGTAGTTGGGGCGGAAATCGACGGTCTCTTTGTCGATATCCTCCAGCATGGCGGTGGAGATGCGCGCCAGGCGGGCTTCGGTGTACCGTTGGGCCGCCGGCGGATCGCCGTCCATGGAGCCGAAGTTGCCCTGCCCATCCACCAGCGGATAGCGCATGTTGAAGGGCTGCGCCATGCGCACCAGGGCATCGTAGATGGCGGCGTCGCCATGGGGGTGATATTTGCCCATGACGTCGCCAACGACCTTGGCGCATTTGCGCGTGGGACGGTTGGGCTGCAGGCCGAGCTCCTGCATGCCCCACAGGATGCGGCGATGCACCGGCTTCAAGCCGTCGCGCACGTCGGGCAGCGCGCGGGCCACGATCACGCTCATGGCGTAATCGAGGAAGCTCCGCTTCATCTCGTCTTCGATATTGATCGGGACGAGGTCCCTGTCGCCGTCGCCGCCGCCTCCGAGAGGCAATTGCGGGCCGGATGGAGGCGCGGGCGGACCCTGCGGAGGATTTTCCTGATCTGGCAATGAATCTCCTTGGATGGGTGGGTAGTAACTTCTATTTTACGACATCCGGCAGGGTGACTTGACGTCGTCCGGGGGCTGGCGGGATGCCTGCCCGGCCGTTAAAACACGTTATGATGTTGGTTCACATGAAAACCATAATCTGCCTGTTCGGCGCCTTGGCCGCCGCGTTCGCCCAAGCGCCTTCCACTACGCCGAGTCCCGCGACTCCCGCCGCGGAGCCGGGCCTGTACGCGACCATCAATACGTCGATGGGCGCGATCAAAGTGAAGCTGTTCGAAAAGGAAGCCCCCATCACGGTAAAGAATTTCGTGGCGCTCGCCCGGGGCACCAAGGCCTGGAAAGACCAGAAGACCGGCCAGATGGTCACCCGGCCGCTCTACACCGGTACCACGTTTCACCGGGTGATTCCGAACTTCATGATCCAGGGCGGAGACCCGGCCGGAAACGGCTCGGGCGAGGTGGGCTTCACCATTCCCGACGAGTTCGTGCCCACCCTGAAGTTCGACCAGGTGGGGCGGCTGGCGATGGCCAACACGGGAAGTCCGCACACGGGCGCGTCGCAGTTCTTCATCACCGATGCGCTGACGACGTGGTTGAATGGAAAGCACACCATCTTCGGACAGGTGATCGAGGGCCAGGATGTGGTGCACAAGATCATCATGGTGCCCACCGGAGCGGAGAACAAGCCGCGGACCCCGGTGCGGATTTCGAGCATCGTGATCAAGCGGGTCGGCCCGGCGCCGGTGACTCCGCACGCGGTGCACAAGGCGGCGCCGAAGAAGGGTTAGCGGCAGCTATTGCACGGCGACCGTGACCCCGGCCTGCGAGGCGGCCGTCCCGACGACCACTTGCAGCGGAACGTCGGATCCCGGCCTGACGTTCTGGGGCACCTGCGCGTTGATCTGCGCCACGCCGGCGACCAACCCGGGAGCCGCCCCCGAGTAACTGACCGGACAATTTATTCCGTCAATCGTGACCGTGACATCGGCGGCCGCCTGATAGGAGGGCGCGCCCGGCACCAGGCCATCGACGCCGGCCGGGCTGGTCTGGCCCACGCCGGTGGTGAAGAGGGCCAATGCCCCGCCGCGGGCTACCGGGTTCGCCGCGGAATTCACGCTCAGGTCCGAGGCATTCAGAATTGCGCCCGGGCCGCTGCCGCTCAGATTCATGGTGAAAATGCCGGGTGCCGCGGCGGCCACCGGCAGGGAGATGGGCGGCGTTAGCACGCCCAGATATTCCACCTGCACCTGGGTGCTGGTTTTGCCGGCCACCGCGTAGGGAACCACGGCGTTGATCTGACCGGCGGAGGCGTACAGCAATGGCGCCGGAACGCCATCGAAAAGGACGTGCACGCCTGCCAGGCCGTTGGCCACCAGGCGCGGATTCGTCAATGTGAGATACGCCGGCGCCGGGGGCCCGATGCCGACGCCGAACAAGGATATGACCTCGCCGGGAGCCACGGCGCCCGACGCATAACTGGCGGCGTTGACCACGCCCGCGGCAGGCAATGCGGGCCTATCGTTGGCCAGCCGCAGGAAGGCCGCACCATAACCGGACAGATCCACCGCCATCTGTGCGGCGGGCGTCAAAGCCTGTGGCACGGGACCTGCGGCCGGCGTACTGGCGTCGAGTTTGATCAAGGTGGCCGACGAAAAAGCGCCCAGCGCGGACAGGTCCAGTTGGATGGTGCGCGCGATTCCGGAGCCGTTGTTGTCGGTGTTGGAGCTTAGGGCGTGATTCGAAATCAGGATCACCACGGAGCCATCCGGATTGCGCGCCGCCAGGGTTTGCGTATCCAGTCCCAGCGACGGGCCTTCGTTGTAGATCCACAAGCAACAGCCGACCTGAGAGGTCTGCAGGATGTCCTGCCCGGGCGGCGATGGCAGCCAGTGGGACAGGTAATAATCGACCCAGTAACTCAGGTAAGGATTGCCCGCGCCATCCACTTCGCCATACTGCCGGTCGGTACCGAACGACCAGTGATACAGGGCCTGGACGCCGGCCATGCCCAGTTGCTCAAACACCAGCGTACGCCAGGCGGCGAAGAACGGACTGGTGCCGCGAGCATCCAGGATAAACGGCTGGCCGGGGTTGCACGCACTCACTCCGCCGCCGATGTCATAATCCGCGTTCACGTTATTTTCCGTCACCCACACGGGCACGGAGGCGAGCGACGGCTTTGTAGCTAACTGGCCGTATATCTCGCGCACCTCACTTACAAAACCGGGCACGGTCGCGAATACGGCGGCGTCGCTATCTTTCTGGTTACAGCTCGAATAGAAGTGAGTGGCGAGCACGTCCACCGGAGCAGTGACTCCGGAGACGAAGGCGGGCATGAATGCGGCGGCTTGCGAGACGTAATCGGAAAGTTCGACGGCCAGAAACTTGATCGACGGATCCACCCGCGCCATGGCGGGGACCACGACATTATACAGGTCCGTGTACTGCTGGGGAGTCAGCCCGTTGCCATTGGGCTCGTTGAAGATTCCCCACCAGGTGACCGGATAGGGCGTGGGACTCCGGTACTGGGCGGCCGGGCTGCCGCCGGTGAAGCCGCCGGTATTGTAATAGCGCACCAGGTTGGCGCTCATCGCGGCGAAATCGGAGAAGCTGGCGGGCAGGATGTGGCCGCTGGCATCGCTCATAAAAGCCGGCGCGGTGCCGATCTGCAACTCGGGGCTGTGGTCCCCGGTGGCCTGGACCGGGGCGAACATGGCGTTCAATTCGGTGAAATCCCAGGTATTCGGGGCGGTCAGCGGGATGCCGGAGGAGATGACTTGCACGCGTGTGTGCCACGGGTCCAGCGCCCCCAAAGGCTGGGCCGCCGCGGGGGAAACGGTAAAGAACTGATAGCTCCAGGGGGCCAGTTGAAACGAAGTAGACATGGCCAACTGCAGGCGTCCATGCACGCCGGCGTTCGGGTTGACCTGATTGCGGACGGTTACGTTGACGGTCGCGGAGTTGGCCGCCCCGAGGACCGCGCAACACACGAGGCCAAAGAGTAGCTGCCTCATCGTAGTACCTGACTTAAATCTTAAACCCCGGCGATGTGAGCCGCCACACGTCCGGCCGCGAACCGGCGGTGCCGCCCTGAAACCGCGGTTATTGGATTGCTGCCAGCAGACCGATCGCGCGGGGCGGAGGGACTTACTCAATGATACGAGCGTTGCTGAATCTGGCGTTACACGGGTGCGCTCACCGGCGAACCACATTTCCGCAGACATCCGGCAAGCGTCTGAATCGCACTTATGTGGTATGCCTGGACTGCGGTACCGAGTTCGGCTATGACTGGCGGACGATGCGGCGCGGCGCGGCGGTGCGGACGCGCCACGGCCAGACGGCCGCTCCGCCGGCGCTCTTGCGGGCGCCCGACTACGAGGGCCGCTTCTCCACTTAAGCCGGTTCGGACGCCGGGTGTCCCGGAGTGGCGGCCTGGGCCAGCAATGTCTTGAATATCCGGCCCAGGCCGAGAAACTCGTCCAGGCTGGAAGGCTTGCGCAGGAACTGAGACACTCCCAGTTGACTGGCGGCTTCCCGGTCACGGGGAGAATCCGAGGACGTCAACACCACCACTGGCACCGGCCGCATATCCGGCGTCTGGCGGAGACGCTGTAGAATTTCAATTCCATCGTGCCGCGGCAGGTTGAGATCGAGGATGATCAGGGACGGATAGGGCGTCCCGGCGGCACGATCCGCCTCGGCCAGGATGCGTAGCACCTGTTGCCCATCGCTGGCGATGCGCACCGCGCAATCCACATGGTGTTCGCGCAGGGCCTCCCGAATCAGATAAACATCCGCGGGATTGTCCTCGGCCAGCAGAATCTCAGGCAAACCTCATATTCCTTTCCAGCCGCGCCTTTTGGAAAGGGAGCGCGCCCCCGCACAGGCTCGGCCGCATGCAGTTTTTGCATAGCGCAAAGTGCAGAAATTGACGTGCCAGGCCTACGGTATCTAGCTTTTCGCTGGTATCTGCCACGCGGAGCGCCCTAAATGCACGTGAGGAACCATCTCGCCTGGCGCAGAACGAGCCCCGGGCTTTGGCTGGCAATCTGCATCTCACTCGACGCATTAGGGACCGCATGGGCAATATCCGGCCGTCACGAATTCTCATCATCGAAGATAACGCCATTGACCGCGAGGTTTATAAGCGATGTCTTGGGGAGGCCGCCCGGGGGTTCGAATTTGCGGAAGCGGAGTGTGGGGCGGCGGGGATCGAGATGGCCCGAAGCTGGTGTCCGGACTGCGCGCTGGTGGATGTCAACCTGCCGGACATGGACGGCATCGAGGTCCTGGCGCAGCTCAAAAGACCGCGCGGACAGGTGCCCTTCGCGGCGGTGGTGCTGACCGCGTACAGCGAGGAATCCGTGGCGGTGAGAGCCATGCAGGCCGGCGCCATGGACTATCTGCCCAAGGCCAGTGTCGGCATTCTGCCGCATGTCGTCACGGACGCCATCGCGCGATTCCTGATGCAGCAGCACATCGAGGAACAGCGTGCGGCGCTGGAGGCCAGCGCCCGGCGTTATCGAGAGTTGCTGGAGGCCATGCCGCAGATGGTTTGGACCGCCAGGCCGGACGGGAGCATCGAGTATGGCAACCGGCGCTGGCTGGAATATACGGGCTCCCGGCCGGGCGAGATGACGCGACTGGATTGGGACCGGCTGGTACACCCCGAGGATCGCGCGCGCACGTGGCAGGCATGGAACCAGACGTCGGCGTCCCAGGCGGGCTTCGAGATCAAGCACCGGTTGCGGCGCGCCAGCGACGGCGAGCATCGCTGGCACCTGGTTCGGGCAGTTCCGATACGCGGCCCGGATGGAGAGGTCCGCAACTGGTTCGGCACTTGCACCGAGATCGAAGGCCAAAGGAGAGCGGAGGAAGCGGATCTGGAACAGCAGAAGCTGGAGAGCCTGGGGCGGCTGGCGGGCGGGCTGGCGCACGATCTCAACAATCTGCTGGTGGTGATCCTGGGCGGCACCAGTTATGCCATGGATCGGCTACCGGCCGCGCATCCGGCGCAGGAAAAACTGCAGGATGCGCAGCACGCCGGCGGGCGGGCCGCGGAACTGCTGCGTAAACTGCTCGCCTTTGCCGGCAAGGGAAATCTGAATCGTACCCGGGCCAATGTGGAGCAGGCGGTATGGGACGCCATCGAGCGTGCCGATATCCCGGCAAGCCTGCGCCTGGAATGTCAGGCCGGACGCCGCGTAGCGCTGGTGGAGACCGATGCCGAAATGCTGCGGCAGGTGATTGCAGATTTGCTGCGGAACGCGGTGGAAGCCATCGGCGAGCAGCCCGCGGGCGCGATCACCGTGCGCACCGCGGCGGTGGAGCTTAGCCCAGAGGGGTCTGGGCGCGATGCCATGCCGAAACAACTGGCGCCGGGACACTACGTGGCGATCGAAGTGCGAGACACGGGGTGCGGAATGGATGAAGAGACGCAGAAACGAATCTTCGATCCGTTCTTCTCGACGAAGTTCCTGGGACGAGGTCTGAGCCTGGCGGCGGCTCAGGGGTTCTTGCGCAGCAACGGCGGCGCCATTGAGGTGAACAGCGCGCCGGGCAAAGGCGCACGTTTTTGCCTGTTCCTGCCGGCAGCGGATAAGGGCCGCCGCGCAGGCGGTTGAGGATAGCGGAGAAATGCCAGCGACGGCCACCAAGCTAACGCGCATGCGGCCGCGGGTCGGGCGGCCCCCAGCCGCACTCCTCGACGGCGACGAGGAATGCGTGCCCCTGAGCAGGGACTCGCTGCATGACCTGGCGAGCCCGGTGAACCAGATCGGCTCGCTTACGGACCTGATCGTGAGGAAGCAAGCGGGCGAGCTGGACGCGGATACCAAGGCGCTATTCGGGTACCTGCAGGACTCCGCGGCCCGTCTGCAGAACTTACTGCGCGGACTACGCACATACATGCAGGTACTGAGCGCTCCGTGTTCGCGGCGCCGGGTGGAGGGCAACCAACTGCTGGAGGCGGCCCTGGCCATGGTGCAGCCCGGGTTGGCGCAAAGGGGCGCCGCCGTAACCCGGGATGAACTTCCGCAGCTATTCTGCAACCCCGCGCAGATCACGTACGTGCTGGCGGAACTGATCGAGAACGCCATCAAGTTCCGTGGCGTCGAAGCTCCGGCGATCCATGTGGGGGCGGCCGCCGAGAAGAGACGCTGCGTGCTGTGGGTCCGCGACAACGGAATAGGGATCGATCCGCGGTATGCGACGCGCATCTTCGCGCCCTTCAAGCGGGTGCAAAACGATCGCTATCCCGGTTCCGGCATGGGCCTGGCGATCGCCAGGCGGGTGGTTGAACGCCATGGCGGCCGCATGTGGGTCGAGTCCACGCCTGGTCATGGCGCCACATTCTTCCTCGATCTGCCCAAGATGAAACACCGCAGCGCGCCGCCACGCGAGGAGTGCGCCGCTTAAGCAGGCTCCGCACCCGACGAAATCCGGAATTGAATTTGGATTGCTCGGGAAATACTATCCAGACACACAGCGGAGATTTTTACCATGTGCGGATCCGAAGGACTAATCAATATTCTTGCCATTCTTCCCTCCCCGGAGGACCGGGCCGCCCTCAAAGCCATTGCCCGCCAGTCCGGGTGGAGCCTGGGCATTGCCGAAGCGTTGCGGCCGGCCCGGCCTTTGATCGACAAGCAGCCGGCCGGAGTCGTCCTGTGCGACTGCCGGCTGCCGGACGGCGGCTGGCAGGATGCGTTGCGGGAATTGCAACAACGGCGCCTGGAGCCTCTGCTGATTGTAGTGTCCCGCCTGGCCGACGAGGGACTTTGGGCAGAGGTCCTGAATCTGGGCGGCTACGACGTGCTGGCCACGCCGCTCGAACCCCGGGAGGTGAATAAGTCAGTGAGGCTGGCCTGGCAGCACTGGCAGAACAAACTGGCCCGGGAAAAGCGCGGCGGCAAAGTGATTGCAGCAGGTTCGCGCGGCTGGTGGCCGTAGACGCGAGCGGCTGACCGCCAGCGGATTGTCAAGTCCGTTTTACGCCGGCATTTGTTCGCACAAAGACCGCGTTCCCAGTGTGCACTTTTTACCAGGAGTTACAATGAGCGAAAGACCGAGGGTACCTATGCCAGATCAAGTCCTGATCGTTGACGACGATGCATCTCAAAGGTCGGACCTGGCCGAAATGATCGCGTCCCTTGGTTTTGTGGTGGAAGGCGCCGCCGACGGCGAGGAAGCGCTGGCCAAGATGGCCTATTTCGCTCCCAACGTGATCCTCACCGATCTGGTGATGCCGCGCATGGATGGCGTCGCGCTGCTGAAGGAGCTGACGCTGCGCGGCGACCGTACGCCCGCCATCGTGCTCACGGGCTTCGGCAGCATCGACCAGGCAATCTCGTTCGTACACGATCTCAAGGCCTTCTGGTTCATCGAAAAGCCGGTCCAGCCGGGGGTGCTGCGCACCTTGCTGGAGCGCGCCGTGGAGCAGAGCCATCTGCAGGAAGACACGCTGCGTCTTACCAGGCAGCTCAGCTACCGGGGAGAGTTGGGAGACCTGGTGGGCGATTCTCCGGCGATGCAGGAAGTTTATTCCCTGATCCGGCAGGCGGCGCCTACCACGGCGTCGGTGCTCATCACCGGTGAGAGCGGCACGGGCAAGGAACTGGTGGCCCGGGCGATTCATGCACTGAGCCCGCGCAGTCGCGGCCCTTTCGTGGCGATCAACTGCGCCGCGCTGCCGGAGAGTCTCATGGAGAGCGAACTCTTCGGCCACGAGCGAGGCTCCTTTACGGGCGCGGTGGAGCGGCGCGCCGGCTGTTTCGAACAGGCGCAAAACGGCACACTGCTGCTGGACGAGATCGGTGAGATGCCGGTGGCCACCCAGGCCAAGCTGCTGCGCGTTATCGAAGAATCGGCCGTACGGCGGTTGGGCGGCACACACGAGATTCCCATCTCGGTGCGGGTGCTGGCTGCCACCAATCGATCGCCGGAAGCCGCCATCGAGGGCAATAAGCTGCGCGAGGATCTCTATTACCGCTTGAACGTGTTCCATGTTACGGTGCCGCCCCTGCGTGACCGCAAGCAGGATATCGCGGCACTGTCGACGGTGATCATCCGCGACATCAACCGCAAGCACGGCTGCCGGGTGACCCATCTGAGCGCCGACGTCCTGGAGCGGTTTCGCGCCAGCTCCTGGCCCGGCAATGTGCGCGAGTTGCGAAACGCGATCGAGCGCGCGGCCATCATCGCAGGTGAGGGCGAGATTCAACTGCGGCATCTGCCCGACGCGGCGCCGCAACGGCCGCCCGAAATGGCGCCGCCCCCGGACGATGTCCTACAGGTGCGCGCCGGGCTGCGCATGAGCGATCTGGAGGAGGCTTACGTGCGCCTCACTCTGAAGCACACGCACAACAACCGGCGCCAGGCGGCGGAGCTGCTGGGAGTCTGTCTGCGCACCCTGCACAGCAAGCTGAGAGCTTACGAAACGGGGAAAGCCAGGAAGGCCGCGGCGGGACACGGCGTCCAATAGCCGACGGCCGGAGAGTCCGCCTTTCGACAGCTACGACGGCTCTACCGCCGGCAAGGTGAAGAAGAAGGCCGCGCCCGCGCCGGCCGCCGATTCGGCCCAGATGGTTCCCCCGTGGCGCTCCACGATCGCCCTACAGATGGCCAGTCCCATCCCCGGTCCCGTGCGCTGCCCGGGGCCGTGCTCGAACGGGCGGAAGATGCGATCCAAATCCGCCGCCTCAACGCCGGGACCGTTGTCCCGCACGGCAAAGGTCCAGGCGCCGGCTTCCGCGCGCGCGGCCTCGATCCGGATCCGCGGCGGAGCCGGACCGCGGTGCTGGATGGAATTGCGCAGCAGATGCTCCCACAGCTCCATAAGCCGATCCGGGTCGCCGCTGACGCGGGGCAGTTCGCCATTGATGACTTGGCCGCCGCCGGCCTGGAGATCGTCGCGCAGCCGGGCCAATGCACTACGCAGCAGCGTACTCATGGAAATGGGGCGCCAGGAGGACGGCTCGATGCGCAGGGCGAGCGAATAGCCGGCCAGCGCATCGATCAGCCGGTCGATCTTGCGCGCGCCGTCCACCAGAAAGCCCAGGCGCTCGCGAAAATCGGCGGGCGGCTCCGGGTCGCGCAGGAAGAGCTCGGCGTGGGTGCGAATGACACGCGCGGGTCCGCGCAGGTCGTGACACGCGCGCAACAGGAAATCGCTGAGATCCGGATCGGCAACCGTGCGCTTCGGTACGGGCATGATACGAGAATACGCCAAAGCCCAGGCGGAGGGCGCTCCCCGGACGGGTTTTTCCCCGACTCACGCCGCGAGATTCTAGTGCGAAGGCGTTATAATCGCCTTCATACCTGAGGAGTCATCCGACTGAGGCCGATGTTAGCCGAGATACGCCGGAACGGACTCACTTGTAGCTGAGCTCTAAGTTAGTTACGGCGAGATCGGCGGAACGATGACTCGGGATAACGATGCTGAAGTTTCGCGACCGCCCGATCGGACAAAAGGTGACGATCATCACCATGGTGATCACTACCAGCGCCCTGGTCCTGTCGGGCTTTGGCCTTGTGCTCGCCGACACCATCCTTTACCGGCGAGGCCTGCAGCGCGATCTGTCCTCCCTGGCCCAGATCGTGGCGGACAACAGCGCGGATGAGCTCGCATCCAACGATCGCGATGCGGCCACGCAGGCGCTCAACGCGCTCCGTATCCGGACACACATGGACGCGGCCTGCATCTATCGGCCGAGTGGAGAGCTGTTCGCCAGGTATGCCCGGCTGGACGGCTTCCGCTGTCCCCCGCCGCGGGCCGGGAAGGGTGTCGCATTCGGCGCGGGCGAGCTGACGCTGGCGCAGCCGATCGTTTTGCGCGGCAACCGGATCGGGACCCTGATGCTGGCCTACGATCTCAGTGGACTGAGCGCGCGGGCAAGATTGTACGGGGTCACCGTGGCTTTCGTTCTGCTGGCCGCCACCCTGGTCGCCTTTCTGCTGTCCGCGCACCTGCGTGCGCTGATTTCGACACCGGTCGCGCGCCTGGTGAGCGCCACCAATTCGGTCTCGGAGACCGGCGATTACAGCGTGCGCGCGCAGAAGCTCTCGTCGGACGAGTTGGGTGTCCTGGTGGATCGATTCAACGCGATGCTGGCGGGCATCCAATCGCGGGACGGCGAACTGAAGAAGGCCCTGGCCGATCGGGAGGCGGCCCTGCGGGAGGCGGAAGACGAGCGCCAGCGGTTTCATTTCATGGCCGAATCCATGCCGCAGAAGATCTTCGCCACCGCGCCGGGGGGCGAGTCGACCTATCTCAACAAACAGTGGATGGAGTTCACGGGACTCTCATTCGAGCAACTGAGAGACTGGGGTTGGGTACAGATCATTCATCCGGACGATCTGGAGGAGGGCATGCGCGCGTGGCGCCACGCGATCGCCACGGGTGAGCCGCTGCAAATGATGAGCCGCATCCGGCGGGCGGACGGCGTCTATCGCTGGCACCTCAATCGCGCCCGCGCCATGCGCAACAGCCAGGGGCAGATCGCTCTGTGGATCGGGTCGAGCACCGATATTCACGAGCAGAAACAGACGGAAGTAGAACTGCGCCGCGCCAACGAAGACCTGCAACAGTTCGCCTATTCGGCCAGCCACGATCTGCAGGAGCCGATCCGTAACGTGGCCATATACAGCGAAATCCTAGCCAAACGATATCAGCATGTGTTGGATGCGGACGGGCAACTCTACCTGGGATTTCTAAAAGAAGGCGGCCGCCGCCTGGCGACGCTGGTGAACGACCTGCTGGCGTACACCACGGCGAGCCGCGCGGAACTCAGCGAAGCGGCGGTGGACGCCGCGGCCGCTTTCCAGAACGCGCTATCCAGCCTTTCGGAAGCCATCCGCGAGAGCCAGGCAGTAGTGACGTGCGATCCACTGCCGGAGGAGGTGCACATGAGCGAGGCCCACCTCCGGCAAGTTTTTCAGAACCTGGTCGGGAACGCCCTGAAGTACCGGGATTCGCGGCCTCCGAGGGTCCATGTCGCAGCCGTCGGCCAAGGCGCTTTCTGGCGCTTTTCGGTGCAGGATAACGGCATCGGAATCGATCCTCTATACAAGGAGAAAGTCTTTGGTGTATTCAAACGGTTGCATCACGATCGGAAATATAGCGGTACCGGCATCGGCTTGGCCATCTGCCAACGCGTGGTGGAACGCTATGGCGGACGAATTTGGGTCGAATCCGAACCCGGGAAAGGCGCGACCTTCTTCTTCACCGTCCCTCAGCCTATCGGCCCCGCCCGCGGATCGGGTCCTGAACCTGCTGCTGGCTGAAGACAACCTGCCGGATGCCCTGATGGTGCGCGAGATCATCCGCGCGGAAGGTCTGCCGCTCGCATTCCACCTGGCCACCGACGGCCAGGCGGCCATCGACTTCATCGCGCGCGCGGAATCGGACGCCAACGCGCCCTATCCGCATTTTCTGATGCTGGATCTGAACCTGCCCGGGAAAGACGGATTCGAGGTGCTCCGGTATTTGCGGGCCAGCCATAAGTGCAAGCGCATACCGGTCCTGATCTTTACTTCGTCGGATGCGCCCGGCGATCAGCGCGAGGCCAGCGCGCTGGGCGCCAAATATTTTTGTAAGCCGCCGAGCTACGAAGAGTTTCTGAAGCTGGGCGGGGTGATGAAGGAGTTACTCGCAGAGAATCGTCTGCTGTGACCTGGTCAGGATGTTCCGCCGCCGGTTTGCGCCCGCGGATTCAGCAGTGTCCGCAAACGGTCTTCCGGTATTCCGGACTGCTCGCCGGCAACCTCGCGCAGTGTGCGGTGAGACCGGCTGGCCTCCTGGACCAGCGCCGCGGCCTTCTCATAGCCGATCTCCGGCGCCAGCGCCGTGCCCATGGCGAGTGACTGCTCCACGTACTGCTCGGCGCGCGCCCGCTCCGCTTGCAGCCCGTCCACCAGCTTGGCCGCGAAGTTCCGGCTGGCGGCGGCCAATAGTTCGACGGCTTCGAGCAGATCGCAGGCCATTACCGGCAGCATCGCATTGAGCTCGAAGTTGCCGGCCGCCGCACACCACGCGATGGCCGCGTCGTACCCTACCACCTGCGCGCAGACCATAAGCACGCTCTCCGCGATTACCGGGTTGACCTTGCCGGGCATCATGCTGGAGCCCGGCTGCACGGCCGGAATTTTCAATTCGCCCAGCCCGCAGCGCGGGCCGGAGCCCATCCAGCGAATGTCGTTGGCGATCTTGGTCAGCGCCAGTGCATAGGCGCGCAGCGCGCCGCTGAGGAAGGCGGCGGCATCGCGCGCGGCCTGGGCTTCGAAGTGGTTCCGGGCCTCCACGAACGGCAGGTCCGTGCGGCGAGCGATTTCCGCAATGGTCTCGCGGGCAAAGCCGGGCGGAGCGTTCAGCCCGGTGCCGACGGCGGTTCCACCGAGAGCGAGCTCGTAGATTCCGGGCAGCGCACTGTCGATTCGCGCCCGGGCCAGCTCCACCTGGCGCGCATAGCCGCTGAACTCCTGGCCCATGCGGATGGGCACGGCGTCCTGCAAGTGGGTCCGGCCGATCTTGATCACGTCGTCGAATTCGGACGCTTTGCGTTTTAGCGAGCCATCCAACCGGCGCATCTCCGGCAGCAGGCGTCCGGTCACGGCTTCGGCGGCGGCGACGTGCATGGCGCTGGGGATCATATCGTTGCTCGACTGCCCGCGGTTCACCTGATCGTTGGGATGGGCTCCGGCGAGCCGGCCGATGACCTCGTTGGCGTTCATATTGGTGGAGGTGCCGCTGCCGGTCTGGAAGACATCCACCGCGAACTCTTCGTCGTACCGGCCGACGGCGACCCGTTCCGCGGCCTGTTCGATCGCCGCCGCCACATCCGCGGGGATCTGGCCCAGTTGGCCGTTGACATGGGCCGCAGCGGCTTTGATGAGGCCCAGCGCGCGAATGAACGAGCGCGGGAAACGCCGGCCGCTGATCGGGAAGTTGGCGATGGCGCGGGCGGTCTGCGCGCCGTACAGGGCCGACGCCGGCACGCGGATTTCGCCCATGGTGTCGTGCTCCACGCGATACGAGTTACTCATGAATCACTCCCGCGGGATCGGGCGGAGCATGGCAGTCGCCAAAGCGCCTGGCAATTGTGCCAAAACTAACCGGCGAAGTCGTCGGAGCGGGCGCGCGCTAAAGCCAGGCGCGGAACCACGCGCGGAACTCGTCGAGGGCGGCTTCGGTTTCCCGCGCCAGCGGTACGGGCGGCGCTCCGGTTTTGAGTCCGCGCACGGCCAGGGCCGCTTTGAGGGCCACGGGCGTGGGAAAGCGATCCAGACGGGCGAGGAACTCGTGCAAGCGCGCGTCCAGCCGCTCGGCTTCCTCCGCCGGTTCTTGTTGCGCGGCGCGATCCAGCGCCAGCAGCAACTCGGGGACGGCGCAGGCCACGCCGGAGACCACCCCGTCGGCGCCTTCCCGGCGGGCGCGGGCGAAGATCCCGTCGTGGCCGACGAGCAACGTGCACGGATGCTCGGACTTGTAGCGATGGAGACCCGCGAAGTAATCCCAACTGCCGCTCGAATCCTTGATGCCGGCAAAGTGTCCGGTTGCCAGTAAGCGGATGGCCGTCTCATTGTCGATCGGGCTGGTGAACGCCGGAATGTTGTACAGATAGATGGGCGGCGCGTGGTTGAGCTCGGCGGCGAAGCGCAGATAGAATTCCTGGATCTCCGGCTGCCGGTAGCGGAAGAAGTAGGGCGGCATCAGCAGCAGGCCGGCCGCGCCCGCGGCGCCGGCTTCCCGCGCCAGGGCCAGCGCGCCATCGAGCGTGGAGTGCGAGATGCCGGCCAGCACCGGCACCCGGCTGCGCTTCACGGCCAGATAGACCAGGCGCACGCGATCGTCGAAGTTCAGGTTGACGAACTCGCCGGTGGAACCGAGCAGCGCGATTCCCTGCACGCCCGCGGCGCAAAGGAAGTCGATCAACTCCAGGGTGGCGCCGATATCGGACTCGTCGCCGCGTCTGCCATGGGGTGTAACGGCGGCCGCGATCACACCGGAGAAAGAAGCCATCATTTCACCAGGGGAGTCAGCACGATGCTGCGGAATTCGACCGGGCCATGGTCGCCCTGCAGCATGATGGGTCCGGGGACGCCTTCGTCGGCGTCGCAGGCGATGGCCGTCAACCCGTCGATCACACCCTGGGTCACCGTCTTGCCGTTGAGCGTAACGGTCACATGCCGGCCGACCAGGCGTATGTCGTAGGTCTGCCATTCGCCCGCCGGCCTGGTGACATTTTCGGTGGGAACGATACGGCTGTAGAGCGCGGCGTTCGAGTGGCGGTCCAGCGGCCGGCCGTAGTCCTCCAGGATCTGGACTTCGTAGCGTCCACGCAGTCCGATGCCGCTGTTGCTGTGCGGCGGCGTGCGATACTCCACGTGCAATTTGAAATTCCAGAACTTATCGTTGCTGATCAGGTCGGTCGCCGCGCCGTTGCCTTTCAGATCGCCATCGGCGATGGACCAGCCTGACGACGCGGCGGCGGTCATGCCATGCCAGTCCGACAGGTCCTGATGATTCAACAATGCGATGGGCTTGCCTTCGTGCCAGGCGGCGTCGTCGGCATCCCGGATCTGCGGCGCGCGGGCGCCGGTCCAGGTCAGCCTGGTATCGCCGGATTGGAAGGTGCCCTGCAGCTTGCCGCCGGCCAGCCGCGCGCGATAGTCCTGGTGCACGCCGCGGCCGTCGAAGGTGAAGATCAGTTCGCCCTTCTCGATCCGTATACTCTCGATGTCGTTCAGATCGCCGCCCGGGAAGCCCACGAACTTGCCTTTGATGGCGCTGGTGCCGGCGCCTTCGACTTCCAGCCACCAGGCCCTGCCGCGCGCGGAGTTGTGCACGGTGATGTCCCAGCGGCCGTTGAAATCTCGATCCGCGGGCCAGGCGGCGGCGGACAAGACCAGGAATAAAAGAAGTGTGCGCGTCATGATCGGCTGCGGATTAATCTATCATATGCGCGTTTGAGGCTGGCCGTGCGTCATATCCCAGAGGCTATGGTACGAACGGTCGTCGGGCTGGCGGGGCTGTGCTGTTGGACGGCGCAGGCGGCGGTCATCGGCGGCGTGGTGCTGGACCGGTCCACGGGGCGCCCCCTGGCGCGGTCCCAGGTGAGCCTGCAACCGGTCGAGGGAACGGGTGGCAAGCCGCAGTCCACGCGCGCCAATCGCGGCGGCCAGTTTCACTTCATCGTGGATGGCGGCATGTACCTGCTGCGGGCCACGCGGGCGGGTTTCGCGCCGTTCCAGTACGGGCAGCGGGAATGGAAATCGGCCGGCAAGCCGATGGCTGTGGACCCGGATGGTTCGCTGTATCTCGATATACGGCTGCGGCGCTACGGGGCCATCTCGGGCACCGTGCTGGACGAGAACGAGATCGGCATCCCGGACATGAAGGTGGTCGCCTACCCGGCCAAACTGCCGCTGCGCATTGCCGCGAGCGCCATCACGGACGATCGCGGCATCTATCGCATTCACGGGCTGGAACCGGGGACGTACTACGTGCGCACGGCGGCGCAGTCACTCGAAGACGGCTCCGGACTGCTGCCGACCTTTCACAAAGAGACCTTGCCCGTGGACCAGAGCATCACGGTGGATGTGGACCTCGACCAGCAGGCGGACGATGTGGACATACGCCCGCTGCCCGGCAAGCTGTTTCGCGTCGCCGGGAAGGTACTGGTGACTCCGCACGTTCCGGTCACGGTGACGCTGATCTCGGACGCGGGCCGCAGCCAGAGAACCACCGCGGAAGATTTCCTCTTCGATCGGCTGGCGCCGGGACACTACGAACTGACGGCGGAGGCCGAGGAACCGTTCGGGCGCGGCAAGCTCGGGTCCTACCAGGAGTTCGATTGGGACCGCGACCAGGAGCTACAGGTGCCCTTGAATTCATGGCGTCCGACCGAGTTCCGCATGCAGGACGAGAAAGGCAACAAGCTGGACCCGGACACTGCCCGCATCACCGCGCGGCGCAAAGACCTGGATGGCGGCGGGCACGCCGAGGCCGTCAAGATGGAGAAAGGCCACGCCGCGTTTGCGCCGGGCCACTGGGAGCTGCTGGTCACGCCGCCGCCGGGCTACTACCCCACCGCGATCACCGGCGCGTACGGCCTTCCGGAAGCGCAGAGCGGCCGCGCGGACGGGTTTGTGGAAGTGCTGGTGCACGGCTTCGATTCGATCCTGATCAAGCTCTCGTCGCGGCCGGCCGCCATACACGGTATGGTGAGCGCGTCGCACGATCCCGCGCCGGGCGCGCCGGTGTATCTGGAGGCGTTCGATCCGGAGCAGCACAAGCGGCTGGGCGAGCTGCGGGTGACGCGCACGGACCTGCACGGCAAGTATCGTTTCAGCGGACTGACACCGGGCGCGTACCGGATTCTCTCCACGTTCGAATACGAGAACCCGGATGCGGAGAGCATGGAGGCCGCCGGGGCGCGTCAGGTTACGCTCCCCGAAGCCACGAACACGGCGCAGGATTTGGACTTGTATCAGCCGAATTAGACGGTTGGGATCGTCACGGCCGCGCGCCGTACTCCTTCACTTCGTCTTCCAACCATTTGCGCAGCTGCGAGGGCGCGGCGCCGGGCTTAGTGGGCGGCACCTGGGCCAGGCCGCGCTGGGCGGCGGCGACAGCTTTGGCTTTGTCGCCGTTGAGCGAATAGACTTCCGCCACGTAACCCAGGACGGCCGGATTTTTGCCCTGGGCGACCTGGTCGGCGCGCAGGGCGTAGCGTAGCGCCGCCGGATAATCGCGCAACGATTGGACGTGCGTTTCGGCCAGGCACTTGACCACTTCCATCAACTGCGGCGCGGTGGCGGTGGGACTGTCGCCGATTTTACGGAAATAAGCCACGCTGGCCTCGGCAAAGCGGCGCGCCTCCGCGTCGCGTTTGGCATCCACCAGCAGATTCGCCACGCGATTCTGCATTTCGGCGCGGAGCAGCGGGTAAGCGATGTTGGCCGGATCGCGCGGAACGGCCCAATCGAGGATGTCGATCGCCTGGCGGAAGCTGGCCAACGCCTCGGCCTTGTGCCCGGCGTAGCCGTGAATCATCCCCAGCGAGCGATAAAGATCCACACGCCGGAAGGCGGCGCCGACGTTTTGCGGATCGGAAGCGGACAGCTCGTCGAGGACCGGGCGGGCCTGTTCCAGATCCGACAGGGCGCCCTTGAAATCGTTCAACTGGCCCTTATCCCAGCCGAGATGCAGCAGCATCATGGCGCGCAGATTGCGGACATCGACGGTCTGCTGTTCGGCCGCGGGCAGGCGCGCCAGCAGGTCCAACGCCGCGGTGTAATCCGTCATGCCCAGGCTGGGATTCGGCATGGAGTCGATGCGGCCCTTGGATTCATAGGTGGTGGCCAGCAGCTTCAGCAGAACGGGATCCCGGGGAGAGAGTTTCAGCGCCGCTTCATACTCGCCGATCGCCTTGCCGATGTTGGCCAGGGGCGCGGCGGCGTCGAAATTGATATAAGCGCCCTTCTCGCTGATCTGCTTGCCAAGCGTGAACCAGGCCGTGCCGGCTTCTTGCAGGCTGCGGGCGTCGCGCGGACTGGCCAGTTGTTCGAAGTTCTCCGCCGCCTGGCGCAGCCAGGACGCGGCTTCCTGGTACCGGCCGGAGATGTTCAGCGCCACTCCCAGGCCTTCCTCCGCGGCGGCTACGGCCCGCCGGGCCTCCGTGTTATCGGGATGCTCGCGCACCAGGGGCGCGGCCAGCGCCATGGCCTTGCGGTTGCTTGCAATGGCTTGTGTCGTGTTGCCCAGCGTATCGCCGCTGCCCGGCCGGTGGCCCAGTACGTCGCCCAGTTTCAGGTAGCCGCGGGCCAGTTCCAGGCGGAGGGCCGGATCGTTGCCCTGGCCGGCCGCCAGATGATCGAGATACTGGAGCGCGCGGCTGGCCATATCCGCCTGCACCGGCATGGTGCCGGGAATCTTACCCACCGAATCGTAGAGATCGAAGAGAAGGTAGTTGGCCAGTTTGCGGGCATCGTTGAAACGCTGCTCGGCGAGCAGGCCTTCCTGGCGGGCGCGGCGGGCCTGCCACAGCGTGCCTGCCAATCCGGCGGCGAGCGACAGCAGCAGGACGGCGGCGGCGGATACCGCCAGGCGATTACGCCGCACGAATTTCCGCGCCACATACCAGTGACTGCGGGCCACCGCGGCGACGGGCAGGCCATCCAGATAGCGGCGCAGATCGTCGGCCAGTTGGGCGGCGGAGCCGTAGCGCTCCTCGGGATTGCGGGCCAGCGCCTTGAGCACGATGCTGTCGAGGTCCTTGTCGATGCCGGGCGGCGGCGGGTCGGTGGCGGTGACGGCTTGAATTAGTCCGGCGGGGCCGAGCTTGGCCGCGTCGAAAGGACGGCGTCCGGCCAGCAATTCGTAGAGGATCACGCCCAGCGAATAGACATCGCTGGCGACGGTAGCCGGCTGGCCGCGGAGGATTTCCGGGCTGGCGTAGACCGGCGTCAAAAACATGTTGGCGGTGGCGGTGCGCTCCAGGGTGGAATCGTTGTCGAGCACCTTGGCGATCCCGAAATCGAGCAACTTGGGCTGCCCGTCCTGGCCGACCAGGATGTTGGCCGGCTTCAGATCGCGGTGCACGACCAGATACTGGTGCGCGGTGCTGACGGCGGCGCAGACCTCGATCATCAGCTCCAGGCGGGCGGGCGCCGGCAAACCATGCTCGTCGCAATACCGGTCCAGGCGGGTGCCCTCGACGTACTCCATCACCAGGTACGGCTCGCCGTGCGGGCTCATCCCGCCGTCGAGCAGGCGGGCGATATGAGGGTGTTCCAGGCGGGCCAACAATTGGCGCTCCCGGCGGAAACGACTGAGCGAGTCGGGCGCGGCCAGGTAAGGAGACAGGATCTTGATGGCAGCCTGCTGCTCGTGCTGGCCGTCGGCGCGCCGGGCCAGCCAGACCTCGCCCATGCCGCCGCGGCCGAGCAGTTTCACCGTCTCCCAGGCGCCGTAACGCCTGCCGGCCGCCGCGCGATGAGCATCCGCGTTGGCGGCGCGCTCCTCGTCGTAGGCCCGCAGCATGCGCTCGGCCGCGGCGCGCAGACTGGGGTTGGTTTCGCAGCGGGTATGCAGCGCGGCACGGCGGCTATCGTCATCCAGGAGGCACAGCTCGTCGAAGAGGGCTTCCAGATCCTGCCAATCGCTCATGCCGGCGCCGAGTGCAGCCTATCGTACAACCAGGTACGGGCGAAGCGCAAATGCCTTTCGACCGTGGCGTCGGAGAGGCCGCGCAGCTCGCAGATCTCGGGCACGGTGCAGCCCATGACGTAGCGCAGTTCCACCAGGCGGACCTTGTCGGCGTCGAACTGCTCCAGTTCGTTGAGCGCGCGGTCCAGGTCGAGCATATCCTGGCCGCCCACGTCGATCCAGCTCAGGTCTTCGGAGAGCGGCACGCGTTGGCGGCTGCCTTCGCGCTTTTGCGCCAGGCGGACGCGGGCCTGATCGATCAGGATGCGGCGCATCTCGCCGGCTACCACCGAGAAGAAATGGTGGCGGTCCTGCCATTCCATATTGCGCAGCTTGCGCAGCCGCAGGTAGGCTTCGTTAACCAGGCCCGCGGGCTCGGTGGCCACCCGTTCGTGGGCCACGAATCCGGTGGCGATAGCCAGCATGCGCTGGTAGGCCCAATTCATCACCAGGTCATAGGCGTGATTGTCGCCCGATTGCCACTGGCGCAGAAGGCTGGTGATATCGAGTTCAGCAGGATCGGCCACGCAATTTCAATTGTGATGCAGCCAACCGCGGCCCGCAAGGATAGCGGAAGTTGGTACCGGGCTAGAGCGATCAGTTGCCGCGCGGGGTTGTATCTTTGGGTGTCGCCAGGTAGCCGGTGATGGTGTCCTTGTCCACGGTGTTGACCACAATTTCGTAAGGCTGTTTGGCCCGTGCCACATAGAACTGGAGCGGCTCGTTGACACCCTTGTCCTTCTTCTCGACCATCTTGTCGTCGGCCAGCACTTCCAGCGTGTAGCGGTTGTGTTTCTTGTCGGCGCTCTTCAGCTTCATGGAAATGTCGCCCACGCGCTGCAACTGCTTTTCCTTGCGGCGCAAAGTGAATTGGTAATAGTTGCGGTCGTTCAGGCGCTTGAGGGCCTCCAGTTCCTTCGCGTTGGTGGCCACATAGCCGCTTTGCACACCCAGGTCGCCGGTGACCTTATTCAGACTGGCGATGGTCTTCTCGAGCTCCGCCTTGGTGCTTCCCAGTTCGGTCTTGACGTTGGTGACGTCGCCGCTGACTTCGCCGATCCGGCTGTTGGCCGTGGAAGCTTGCTTCTGCACGTCGGTGAGCTGCGATTGCACTTGCGCCTGCTGCTTGGCCTGCGCGTCGGCCAGGCTCTTGGCCAGTTGATCGGCGTGCGCCTGGGCTTCCTGTTTGGCGTGGCCGGCGGCCTGGTTGGCCTGCTGGCGAGCGGCCTCCAGTTCTTCCTTCAGCGTCTCCACATTGCGCCTTTGCGACGCCGTGGTTACGGAACTGGACTCCTTGAGGCTGGCAATCTCCGCCAGCAAAGCCTGGTTGGTGGCGTGATCTTCACTACGGGTGGTCTCCAACCGATACCACAGGGCAATGTTGGATACCAGCAGGGCTACCAACCCGCCGGCCACCAATGCGGTCTTGGTACCCGAGCCACTGGGCGGGGGTGTATACATCGGGCTACTCACAGATCTCTACTCCTCGATCCCCTTTGGGGTCTACCCATTATAGACTGTTACCAATTCATTTGCGTTTCGGCCGGTTGACGGAATTACAGCAGGGCGAACGAGTCGCCCGGCCCGGGAGTAGCCACATCCAGACCGTATTGCGAATGTATGACGCCCGCCAGCGCTTTAGCTTGCTCCGGTTCGCCGTGGACCAGAAAGATCTTCTTCAGATGCGGGGCCACCGGCTTCAGCCAGGCGATCAGCTCTCCCTGGTCGGCGTGGCCGCTCAGCTCGTCCAGGCTGGAGATCTCGGCGCGGACGGTCAGCGGCTCCCCGAATACGCGAACCTCGCGCATTTTCTCGACCAGCTTGCGTCCCAGGGTGTCGCGCGCCTGGAAGCCGGTGATCAGCACGGTATTGCGGGGGTCCTCCAGATTGTTGCGCAGATGATGCAGGATACGGCCCTGCTCACACATGCCGGACGCCGAAATCACTATGAACGGGCCGTGCAGATCGTTGAGCTTCTTGGATTCTGCAGCCTCGCGGATATACTGCAGCCGGCTGAAGCCGAAAGGATCCTCGCCGTCCAGCAGATACTGGCGGGTTTCGGCGTTGAAGCATTCCACGTGGCGGCGGAAGACGGCGGTGACATCGACGGCCAGCGGGCTATCGACGAAGATGGGGACGCTCGGAATGTGGCCCTCGTTGGCGAGCTGGTGCAACAACAGCACCAATTGCTGGGTGCGGCCGACGGCGAAGGCCGGCACGATGATGCGGCCGCCGCGGGCGCAGGTGCGATTGACCACGTCCCGCAGTTTGCCGATCACGTGGGTAGCGCTCTTGTGGAACCGGCCGCCGTAGGTGCTTTCGAGGATCAGGTAATCGACCGGAGGGAGCGCGTCCGGCGGGCGGGTGATGGGCAGGTTGGGGCGGCCCACGTCGCCGGAGAAGGCCAGGCGCACGCGGGTCCTGGCGTTGCGATAGTTGAGGATCAGCGCCGACGAACCCAGGATGTGGCCGGCATCGTAGCACTCATAGCTCAAGTGCTCGTTTACGATTTTCGGCGTATAGTAGCCGACCGGTTGAAACAGCGGCAGCGTGCGTTCGGCATCGGCCATCGTAAAGAGCGGCTCGACCGGTTCCGGACCGTTGGCATGGCCTTCCCGACGGCGATGCTCGGCGCGCTTGTTGACGAACTCGGCGTCCTTTTCCTGGATATGCGCGGTGTCCCGCAACATGGCGTTGCACAAGTCGATGGTCGCGGGGGTGGAATAGATGGGGCCTGCGAAGCCGTTTTTGACCAGGGTGGGCAGGTTGCCGCTGTGATCGATGTGGGCGTGAGAGAGCACCACAGCCGAGATGGACTTCGCATCCACCGGCAGGTGGCGGTTCTTCCAGTCAGCCTCTTTGCGGCGGCCCTGGGCCAGTCCGCAGTCGAGCAGGTATTGCCGGCCGTCCACTTCGAGCTGATGCATGGAGCCGGTGACTTCGCCGGCGGCGCCGCGAAAGGTGAGCTGCATGTCTCTTTACCCCACTTCCGAGCCCAGCCGGCTGGCCAGGGGGTGGAGCTGGCCCGCATACTTGTTGCCTGGTTTCTGGCGGTAGGGCACGGCGGAGGGCGTCGAGAGCTGTTCGAAGGTGAACGAGCAGATGCGCATGCCGGGGTACAGGGCCACCGCCATGCGGCTGAGGTTGCTCAGCTCGAGGGTGGCCTTGCCGGTCCAGCCGGGATCGAAGAGGCCGGCGGTGCCGTGCACGATGATGCCGATCCGTCCCAGGCTGGAGCGCCCTTCCAGGCGGCCCAGGACGTCGGCGTCCAGCTCCAGCGATTCGAGGGTCACAGCCAGCACGAAATCGCGGGGCTGCAGGACGAAAGGCTCCCCGGGCGGCACTTCCACGGTGCGCATCATCTGCTGCAGACTGGCGCGATCGCGGGGGTCGATGAACGGATGGCGGGTGTATTCGAAGACGCTGAATTCGCTGCCCAGGCGAAAATCCACGGAGCAACTGCCGAACTGCTCGGGCGGCAGTTCGGGCGCGATCTTGATCTTTCCCGTTTCGATGTAGCGCTTGATGTCTACATCCGACAGAACCATGCGGAGGCCTCCGGTTAGGCCATGGTAGCGCAGTTTTAGGGCGGCTAGAATTCGATTTCGAGACGCTTGGAGACGCGGTCGAGGGTATCCACCAGGCGTTCGACCTGGCGTTCGGTGTGCGCCGCGGTACAGGAGATGCGCAGCAGGTTCTGCGCCGCCGCGGGACGCAGCACCGGGTTGATGTAGATGCCCTCTTCGAGCAGCGCTTTGCAGAGCCGGCAAAGGTCCACTTCGTTCTGCACCGCAACCGGCACGATGGCGGTTTCGCCATCGAGCACCGGAAAACCGCAGATGCGGAGCTCGTTGCGCAAGCGCGCGGCGATATGCAACAGGCGCTGCTGGCGTTCC
This sequence comes from Bryobacteraceae bacterium, assembly GCA_035499555.1. Taxonomy (GTDB): domain Bacteria; phylum Acidobacteriota; class Terriglobia; order Bryobacterales; family Bryobacteraceae; genus Bog-159. The sequence continues at coordinate 34,632 of DATJYO010000015.1, read as the reverse complement.
GGCTCCTTGCGCATCACGTCGAGGGCCGCGGCCACCGCCGCCACCGAAGCGGGCGGCAGACTGGCGGAGAACACGAACGGGCGGGCGGTGTGCTTGAGGTAATCGATCACGTCCCGGGACGACGCTACGAAACCGCCGACCGAGGCCAGCGACTTGCTGAAAGTGCCCATGATCACGTCGATGTCTTCCAGCACACCCAGGTGTTCGGCGGCGCCGGCGCCGGTAGGCCCGAGCACGCCGATGCCGTGCGCCTCGTCCGCGTAGATCCGCGCGCCATAGGGTTTGGCGAGAGCCACGATGCCGCGCAGATCCGCGATGTCGCCTTCCATGCTGAAGACGCCCTCGGAGACGATCATGATCTTCTCTTCGGGCGGGCAGTTCTCGAGGCAGCGTTCCAGGTGTTCGAGATCGTTATGGCGGAAGCGGACGGTGCGCGCGGGGGAGCGGAGAGCGCCTTCCACCAGGCTGGCATGCAGGTTGTGATCGCACAGCAGGGCGTCGCCTTTTTCGGTGAGGGCGGCGAGAGAGGCGTAATTGGCCTGGAAACCGGTGCCGAAAATGATGGCGGACTCTTTGCGGACGAACTCCGCCAGTTCGGCTTCCAGCTTGACGTGCAGATCCAGGGTGCCGTTCAGAAGGCGCGAGCCGCTGCAGCCGCTGCCGTATTTGCGGACGGCCTGGGCGGCGGCTTCCTTCACTTTGGGGTGCGTGATCAGATCCAGGTAATCGTTGGAGCCGAACATGAGCACCTTGCGGTGGCCGATGCGGACCTCGCCGGGGCCGCAGCCTTCGCGCTCGCCGAACACTTCGAAGTACATGTACAGTCCGGCGGCCTGCAATTCGCCCGGACGCGTGAAATTCCGGCATTTTTCGAAAAGATCGGTGGATCGGCACAGCGATCCCGCGGTCTTCCGGGTATGTGCCACCGTGGTCGAAGTCGTGCGCATCGTTCTCAATTCCATTCGTAGATTCGGTAGGTTTTGTACTTTTTGGCGCCCATGGCTTCCAGAGACCGGTTCATGAGAACATTATCCTCCAGGATCCAGGACATCTCGCTGAACTCGTAGCCCAACCGCCGCGCGTTGCGAATCAGTTCGGCATAGAACCCGGCGGCCACCCCGTTGGTACGATACTCCTCCACCACACCCAGCAGAATCACGCGCAATTCTTTGATTAAACGTTGATGATACAGGATTTTCAGCAGGCCTAACGGGAACAACTTTCCGCCCGCGTGTTTTAAGGCCTGATTGATATTGGGCAGGGCCAGCGCAAAGCCCACCGCCCGGCCGGCCACCTCTCCCACCAGCGCAAATTCGGGTTTCAAAATCTGCTTCATCTCGGCGGCTTCGTGCAGGAACTCCTCGTGCGTCATGGGTACGAAACCCCAGTTGCGGGCCCAGGACGAATTGTAAAGGTTCCAGATCATGCCCACTTCGTCGTCGAACTGCTTCATGCGGATGTGCCGAATGGTTACGCCTTGCATATCTACCGCACGATTAGCTACGCGTTCCGCCTTGTCGCCGTTCACGCGATCCGGCCTCGAACCGTAAGCCAGCAGATCCTTCGATTTGCGCAGCCCCAGGGATTCCATCATGCGCGGGTAGCTCGGCGAATTATACGGCATCATCACAATGGGGCTCGCGTCGAAGCCCTCCACCAGCATTCCGCACTCATAATTGGTAGACGGATTCAAGGGCCCGCGGATAATCTTGGCCCCCCGGGCGTGCAGCCATTGGCGGGCCGATTCCATCACCGCGCCCGCGACCTCCACGTCGTCTACGGATTCGAAAAAACCAAACGCGCCGGCATCCTCCTGGTGAAACTCGTTGAAGTTCCGGTCGATAATGGCGGCTACGCGGCCGCAAACTTCCCCGCCCCGCCGCGCCAGGAAGCACTGCAGGTCGGCATGCGCCCAGAACGGATGCTTGCGCGTGTCCAGCAACTCCTTCTGGGCAATCCGTAAGGGCGGCACCCAGTATGGGTGGTGGCGGTACAGCCGGTACGGAAGATCTATAAACTGCGCCAGCGATTGTTTGTCCCCGACCGGGACGATTTCCACGCTGCCCAACTAAGCGGCCTCTTTTCCCAAGAATCGATATAACGGCGGTGCGATCAGCACGAGAAGACCGGCCACGGCTGCCCCGGCCAGCAGGTCGATGGTGTAATGGTATCGAAGATAAACTGTAGCAGAAATGATGGACAAGGTATAGAACAAATAGATCCAAAAAAGCCGGTTGGAGATCATACGGCTGCCCCAAAGGGCCAGCAGCGCCAGCTCGGTATGTCCGCTGGGGAAGCAGTCCCAAGCCTTGGCTTCCAGGCGGTCGAGGGTCATGGCGAGGGCGTGTGTGAACCACAGGCCGCGCAAATCCACAGTCTGCAGCCGGCTCAGGAAGAAGCGCGGCCCGCGCACGGGAACCAGCACGTAGCCGATATAAGAAACCAGAAAGCCCAGCGCGATCAGGAAGGCGTAGTAGCGGAACTCGGCGTAACGGCGGGCGCGCCAGAGCAAAAAGGCAATCAGCAGGACCACGGGGACGAACAAGGCATAAACAATTTGTAAATATTCTGTCAGCCAGGGCCTGACGAAATGCTGCAGCCAGACAGTGGGATACACGCCCCAGACCCGGTAGTCCAAACGCGCCAGTTCGGCGTCCAGATCCACGCCGCGCAACGCCGGCATCAGGGTGGCCATCTCGCGATAACACCAGGCCACGTAGGGCAGAGGATACCAATGTCTGAAAATCCAACCGGCCTGGCCGGAGACCCGCATGGCGACTAAGGCCAGAGCGATAGCCGCCAGGTGCCAGGCCAGCAGCCAGCCGGAGCCGGGCAGGCGGTTCCAAAAGCAGACGATGGCGATAGCCGAGGCGGCAAAATAGGGCAGCACTACTTTATCCACCGGCCAGAATCCGCGCGTGGCCGGCAGCTTTAGAACTTCAACCAACCTGCCTCCTTGTACCAGTCGATGGTTCGGCGCAGGCCCTGCTCGAGGCCGGTATCGGCGCGAAATCCCAGTTCCCGCGCGGCCAGCGAGGGGTCGCAGACCCAGCCGGCGCAGCAGGCCTCCGCCACTTTGTCGCGCGACAGGATGCCCGGCTGAGCGCTGAAGCGCGTCCCCAATTCGGCGCACCAGCCGAGGACATACGCGACCTTCGGCGTGACTGCCAGGGTGCGTACGGTGCGGCCCATCAGGCGCGCCGCTGTCTCTCCAAACTCGGACCACGAGACAGGCACTGAGTGAGCCAGATAGAACAGCCGGCCTGCGCCGCCCGCGCAGTCCGCTGCCGCGATCAATCCATTCACCAAATCTCCTACATATATCAGACTGAACCGGCGCGGCGCACTGCCGATCTGCAACATCCAGCCGCGAGAGACCGCGCGGATCATCTGGAATACGTCCCGGTCGCGGGGTCCGTAAACGACCGGCGGCCGTACGATCACAGATCGGCCGCCTAGCGGCGACCGGCGCACAAGCTGTTCTCCCGCCAGTTTGGATCGCCCGTATTCGGAAACGGGGTTGGCTTCGTCTGCCTCGATCGAGGGACGATCCGGAGAACCGGGCCCGGCCGCCGCCAGGCTGCTGACATGCACGAATCGACGCACTTTGCCGGCCGCTTCGAGCAGGTTGGCGGTGGCCTCCGCATTCCCGCGGGAGTAGTCGGCTGGGATGCGGGCCTTGGTGACGCCAGCCAGATGAATCACGGTGTCCACGCCGGACAACGCTTCGGCCAATCCGGCGCCGGTCCGGAGGTCGCCCGTGACCCGTTCGGCCGCCGCCGGCACGTCGCGGACCACGCTGGTGCGGCGCACCAGGCATCGCACGGCACGACCCTCCGCAATCAGACGCTCGACCAGATGGCTGCCGATGAAACCGGTGCCGCCGGTCACCAGGATCATGATTTTGACAGCGCGCTACTGAAGGAGACTTCGCCGAAACAGCTTTCGGCGGCAGTGCCGGTGTGCTGCGTGTTGATCTGCAGGCGGATGCCCTTGACGCGCGGAGCCGGACGGCCATAGGCCTTCTGGTAATCCGCGGCCAGGTTGCGGCTTTCGGTGAGCCAGCGGTTCAGATCGGCCGGTCCGGAGCGGCACACGACGGCATAGATATGGACCAGCGGAATCGAACTGCTGTTTTCCATGGTTCCCACCGGTGCGCTGGAATCCCAAATATAAGTGATTACGCGCTTGTCGGCAAAGGCTACCAGCACCTGGGCCGCCTGATCGTCGGTTCGCGAACGGCGGAAGTCGCCGCCGGCGGGCAACTGTTTCACGTTCCAGGTCCAGTTGAGAATGGGAGCCTGCCCCGGATCCACGTCCACGCTGCGCTCCAGGCCGTAAGACGAATTATGGCTCTTGAGATCGAGGTAACGATTCCGGCCCTCGGCCACGGTCGCGATTTCGGGCTTGCCGTAATTGATCTTGACCTGCCAGCCGTCGGGCAACCGGCCGGGCTGCCAATTGAAAGTATTCAAAACAATTAGAGCGACCTGGGCGGTGCCGGCCAGGCACATCAACGAGAGCGACATTATTAGAGTTGCTAACCGCTTCAAGAAGACCCCTCCAGTAATACTTATCATCTCATGGGGCGGTTGTCTGCGCCAACTGCACCAACTTGCATGGCTGTTAGCCAAAGATGGCGTTCCGGCCTTTTCCCGCGCCTGGGGGGCGGCCTGCACACCCGCCGCGATCTGTTATAAATGATCGGTGATGCAAAGGCGCCAATTTATCCGTTCCGCGGCTTCCGCCGGGCTGGCAGCCATGCCGGCGGCTGCGGCTCCGGCCAATGCCTTTTTCGAACTGCGCTATTACTACATGCGCAATGGCAACCAGACCCGGCGTACCGAAGAGTTTCTTCACAAATGCTACCTGCCGGTGGCCCAGCGGCTGGGCATCGGACCCCTGGGGTTCTTCGGCGCCGTGATCGCGCCGGAGAGTCCGTTCGTTCTGGCGCTCACGAGTTACCCGTCGCCCGGCGCGTTTGTCGAGAGCCTGGCGCGGATGGCGGAAGACAAGGAGTTCCAAAGCGGCTTCGACGAGTACAATTCCCTCACGGAGCTGAGCTACATCCGGATGGAGAACTCGCTTCTACGGGCCTTCGACAGCCGGCCGGCCCTGGCGATTCCGCCGGCGGGCAAACGCGCGCCGCGCCTGTTCGAGCTGCGCACGTACGAGTCCAACAATGCCAAGGCCGGCCAGCGGAAGATCCGCATGTTCAACGAAGGCGAGGCGGCCATCTTCGAGCGGCTGGGCATGGGGCCGGTGTTCTTCGGCGAGACGCTGGTAGGCCGCCAGCTGCCGAACCTGACTTACATGTTGTCATTCGAGAGCATGGCTGCGCGGGACAAGCTGTGGGGCGCGTTCGGCGCGGACCCGGAGTGGCAGAAACTGCGCGCGCAGCCGGGATACGCGGATGCCGAGATCGTCTCGAACATCAGCAACATGATTCTGCGCCCGCTGGAGTTCTCTCCCATCCGGTGAGCCGATCGTGATCGCGCGCCGTCAAGTCTTACAGTCAGCTGCGGCGGCCCTGGCAGCGGGCCGGGCCCCGGCCCAGACGCCGCGCGATGCGCGGACCGGGAACGGCGGGCTCAAGCTGGGTACGCAGCACGATTCGAGCGACGAAACCCTGCGCGTTCTGGCCGCGCTGGGCGTGCAGCATATCTGCGGCACGCTGCCCTCGACGCGCCTGGACGCGGCCTGGTCGGCGGAGGGACTGACGCGGCTGCGCGAGCGCGTGGAATCGTTCGGCATTCGGCTCGAGATGGTGCCGCTGCCGCTCAGCTCGCACTACATCGCGCAGGCCGAGAACCCCGCCATCATGCTGGGACGCAGTCCGCAGCGCGACCGCGAAATCGACGCGATCTGCGAGATGATCCGCAACGCCGCGCGCGCCGGCATTCCGGCGCTGAAGTACAACCTGACGATCCTGGGTGTGGTGCGCAGCGCGCCCACCCGCGGACGCGGCGGCGCGCAGTACAGCACTTTCGTCTACGGCAAGGCGGTTCAGGAGCCGCCGCTCACCGAAGCCGGCGCGGTGAGCGAAGCCGAGGCCTGGGAGCGCATCGCCTACTTCCTGCGCCGGGTGGTGCCGGTGGCCGAGGAGTACAAGGTGCGCATCGCCTGCCATCCGCACGATCCGGGCATGCCCCGCGGGCGCGGGTTTCGCGGCGTCGATCGGGTGCTGGGCAGCGTGGACGGGCTGAAGCGCTTCATCGGGATTTCGCCCAGTCCCTATCACGGGTTGAATTTCTGCCAGGGCACGGTTTCGGAAATGCTGGCCAGGCCCGCCGCGGAGATCTTCGACGTGATCCGCTATTTCGGCGCCCGCCGTAAAATCTTCAACGTGCACTTCCGCAATATCCGCGGCGGATTCCTGAATTTTCAGGAGACCTTCCCCGACGACGGGGATGTGGACATGATCCGCGCCATGCGGGTGTACAAAGAGATCGGCTATGACGGCATGCTGATGCCGGATCACGTTCCGCGAATCGAAGGCGACCCGGGCGGGCGGCAGGCGTTCGCGTACGCGTTTGGCTATATGCGGGCGTTGATTCAGTTGGTGAACGAGGAAGGCTGAGTCACCAGCCGTAGCGCTCTTCGGTCCATGGATCGCCGTGCATGTGGTAGCCGTTCTTTTCCCAGAAGCCGGCGCGATCGCGCGCGAGAAGTTCGATTCCGGCCAGCCACTTGGCGCTTTTCCAGGCGTACAGGCGCGGCACAATCAGGCGGGCGGGACCGCCATGGTCGGCGGTGATGGGTTGTCCATCGTGCGCCCACGCCACCAGGGCATCTTCGGCCAGGAATTCGGATAGCGGCAGATTGGTGGTCCAGCCGCGATCGTAGCCATACGCCATCACGTACGCCGCCGCCGGCAGCGCGCCGCCGGCCCGCGCCAGCAACTCCCGCGTGGACACGCCCTCCCACACGTTGCCGAGGCGCGACCAGCGCGTGACACAGTGAAAATCCGAGAACACTTTCACGCGCGGAAGCTCCTGGAACTCCTTCCAGTTCCACTCGGTCTGGCGGCCGACGAGTCCGCTGAGGCGCAGGCGCCAGCGCTCCAGATCGATGGCCGGCGGACCGCTGGCATCCAACACGGGCCACTTCTTTGTGCGGCTCTGGCCGGGTGGAATGCGCTGCGCGCGCCGGGTGTCCGGGCTGACGATGATGTCCGGCGGCAGGCCCTCGGGGGAAGGAACTTCGTCCGGCTGTACTTTGCTTTTGTCCATCCAGAACATGGCGTCTCCTCTATGATGCCGCAGCCGGAGTCAGCAACCAACCCGGCGATTCGATATCAGTATCTAATAAAGAGGAGAAATGTTGCACGACGAATTGGAGAGCGTGAGTAGGGATCGATTGGCCCGTCCAGGTCTGGAGAAAGTTCTTTACACCACCACCATGGGCGGCCTGACGATACAAAACACCAGTCATATTTGGGTTGTGCATCATACCTCCGGCAGCTAAATAACATCCCTGCTCCATAGCTCGTGGGCTGTTGATCTTTGGCAAATTCACTGCTATCTTCGCACCGGGTGCGCGGCAGCTTGCGCCACCCCGGCATCTTAGAAGAACACGCTGCCGGCTGGTGGTCCGAATTGTGCCAACGCGGCGGCATCAACCGGCACGAAACGGCGCTAAGCGTCACAAATATGGTGCCGGACGGACGGAGACGGCCGCTTCAGAAGTTGAATTTGGCAGCCACCTGGACCAGGCGCGGCGGCGCGGCGCTGACAGTCTGGCCGAAGTTGGAGCTGGCAATGTTGCCGTTCACCGCGGCGGCGCCGTAGAATTGCGCGTGATTCCAAACGTTGAAAGCTTCCAGGCGCAACTGCAACGTGCGCGATTCAGCCAGCCGCAAGCTCTTGGCTAGGGCCATGTCCCAGTTGGCCATGCCCGGACCATAGAAGAAGCGGCGATCGGCGGTGCCGATCCGGCCCAGCGCCGGCAGGCTGAACAGAGCCGTGTTAAAGGCCGGACGCCCATTGCGGGGGTCCCGGTTGAGATCCAAAGGACCCGGCGCATAATCCGGCGTGTCCACCCCGTTATTGTTAATCCCGTTGGGGATGGTGCCCAGCAGCGAGGTGTCGGCGTTGTTGAACAACGTCACCGGGAAACCGGTGCTGAAACGGGTGATACCGGAGAACTCGAAGCCGCCGGGCATCGCCCAACGATAGCTGGCCACGAAGTTGTGCGTCATATCGAAGGCCGAAGGAGCCCGGCTGAGAGACGGATTCAACGGGTTGACCGCTTCCGCCAGGCTGGACGACTGATCGATCGACTTACCGTAAGTGTAACCGGCGAGTAACTCCAGTTTCGCGGAGGTGTGGCGGACGGTAACTTCGAGCGCGTTGTAGTTGGAATTAGCGATCGTCTTCTGATAACTCACTCCGCCGAAAGTGGAGGGGAATGGCCCGCGGGTGCCCTGGATGACGCTGCCCGCCGGGGTGGTATACGCGCTGCTCTCGCCGAAAGGTCCGCAGGTGGCCGTCCCGGACATCACATCGGCAGGCTGGCTCAGGCTCAGGCATAAAGCGGCGCTGCCGGGATTGGCTTCTTCGAGCACCAGCAGATGATGCGCCTGGCTGCCGTCGTAAGCCAGGCGCAGCGAGGTGCGAGTGGCCAGTTGCCGTTCCAACGAGACGGTGAAATTCTCGGCGTACGGCGGCACGTTCCGGTCGTAGAACGAGGGGATACCGGTCAGGGGCAGATACAACTGCCAGTCCACAGTGTCATTCGGACGGGTCGGCGAGGCGCCGAAGGGCGGAAAGGCGAGCGGGAACCGCTGGCCGTTGTTCTGTCCGGTAGCGGCGGTGATGAACGGTGTCTCAAACAACGGCGGGGCCGGGCTGGTGTAACTGTAACCATAGGGCGGATTGGCGCTCATGATGCCGGCCGAGAGACCTTCGAAGGCGGTATAGAACATGCCGTACCCGGCACGGACGGTGGTCTTATCGTCGGGAGACCAGGCCAGGCCGACACGCGGCGCCAGACTATCGTAGCGGGTGGGCGCCAGGGTCGGCGGAATACCCGGATCGCCGGGAAACAGCAATCCGGCGGGCGCTCCCGGGTAGACCGTGGATTGCCCGCCGAGTTCCAGCGTTTGCAGCTGATTATATTTCTCGCGCCAGGGCGGAATGACGTCCCAGCGCAGGCCGTAGTTCAGCGTCACGTTCTTAGTCAGGCGCAAGCTATCCTGTCCGTAAACGCCGAAGTAATGCGTCCTGTTATAGAAGCTCTGCGAAGAGGCCTGGGTGTAACTGCTGGGGATGCCCAGCAGAAAATCGGCGAAGTCCGAACCTGTTTCCGAGCCCACGAAAGCGAACGAGCCGTTCGATTGCGCGTCGGGATGGGTGTTGACCTGGTCGAAATGCATGGCTGCGCCGAATTTCAGGCTGTGACTGCCGCTGACGCGGGACCAGTCGTCGGACCATTGGAAAGTATTGTTCACCTGGCTCAACCCGGTGGTGTCGACGCCCATAGTGAAATCGTTGAACGCCACGTTCGCGATGCCTTCGATCCCGGGCACTAAGGGCACGATGCCGGGGGTGCCCGCGCCTTCCACGAATCCGAGCGAACTCAGACTGGGGCCGACGCCGCCTGCCGGTTGACCGGCCACGTTGGCGTTGCGCATGTAACTCAGGTGAAACTCGTTCACCGTGTTGACGCCGAAGGTCCTGGTGAAGCCGATGCTGGCCAGTTGAGCCAGGCCGAAGTTGAGGGCATTGAAACCAGGCACGCTGGCGCCGCCTTGCGCCGTGGGATACGGATTATCCAGCCCGTAGTGATCCGCGAAGTAATAAGCCGATAACATGCCCCCACGCGAGTTATTGTCGATGCGTACCGACCCTTTGTCGTCGGTGAGTGACTCCCCGTAGGAAGACGTCGTGAACTGGGTGGGACCTGCGTTCGGGCGCGGGATGGATGCCACCAGCGATCGTGCGGGCGCGGACCAGGCGCGTTGCGGAATCGCGGCCCCGGGAAACACGCACTGGGATGTGTTGGAGCAGCCCGGCGTGTAATACGGCTCGCCCGGCGAGACGCCGTAGCCCAGTCTCTGGCCGAGCAGACCGGCCCAGTATTGTCCATTGACGGCGCCGGTCAGCGTCGCCGCCAGATCCGTGAGATTGCCCGTGCGGTCGGCCAGCGAGGGTACCCGGATCAGTCCGGTGTCCACACCCTCGCCCATACGGGTACCTTGATAATCGGTAAAGAAGAAAATCCTGTCGCGGCGTACCGGCCCGCCCAGCGTAGCGCCGAATTGATTCTGGTTGAAGCGGGCGCGATCCGGCGAGAAATAGTTGCGCGCATCCAGGTCCGTGTTGCGCAGGAATTCGAAGGCATCCCCATGATACTGGTTGGCGCCGGAGCGGGTGACCACCTCGATCTGCCCGCCGCTGTAATTACCGTGTTCCGCGTTGAAGTTGTTGGTGAGAACGCGCAGCTCGGCGATGGAATCCAGATTCGGCACGATGGCGGTTCCCATGTTCACGGTCTCCTCCACGTCGCTGCCGTTGACGATGAATCCGTTGGCCGTCTCGCGCTGTCCGCCGACCGAGAGGTTCCCCGGATTCAGTCCGCCGGATGGCGGCGTGCTGGTGACGCCGGCCATCAGGACGGCGTTCGGCTGCTGCGAACTGGTGGGGATCACGCCGGGCTGGAGCGCCAACAGGTCCGTGAAGCTGCGGCCGTTCAGCGGCACCGTGCGGGCGGCGTTGCCTGACAGGGTTTCGCCCGATTGCGTATTGGCAGGGTCCAGCGCCATGCCCTCGTCGGTCACGACCATCGTCTGGTTTTGCGCGCTCAACTGCAGCGTGATTTCCAGGGTGGACGCGCCGGCGATGTCTATCCCCCGCCGGTAGGGCCGGAAGTTCGCCCGATCCACGTGAACGTCATAATGGCCGGCGGGCAGACTGGCGAAAGCATAGGAGCCGTCCTTGCCGGTAGTGGCGGAAAATGCCAGGCCGGTTGCGCCGTTGCGGATGCCGATGGTGACGGCGGGAATGGCCGCCCCGCTGGGATCCAGAACTTTCCCGGCCAGGCTGCCAGGCTGGCCCCGCACAGCGGCCGGCGCGGCCAAAAAAGTCAGAAGAATGAGGGAGGCGGATCGCATGGAGAATTAGGACTCAAGACTCTTTTGCAACTCATTTGCAATTATAGCCGGGCGCGTGTGGAATCGCAATCCTCTACTTGCAAATGGTTTGCAATACTTTTGTCGCTGGGCGCCCCGCGGCCGCTCAGGATATGATATGCTGCCAGGCGGCCCAGGAGGCACCGGGTATGGCCAATCCGACGAACCCCGCCAACTCCAAAAACATCCACGCACCGGAGGCGCAGTGCCTGGCATGGAACTGTAGCCAGATCGACGATTCGCTGGCCAGGCTGTGCGATTTCGCCAGCCAACTGGGACAGGAAGCGGTTGACTGGTATTTCAAGAATAAACGTTGGAAGCGGATCTGGTCGCGTTTCATTCAGGGCAGTGCCGTGGTGCTGGCCGCCGCCGCCGGCCTGATCCCTATCCTTGCCGTGCTGCTCAAGCCCGCTGGCCAGGCGGCAAGCAGCTTCGATTCCGGTTTGGTCGCATCGCTGCTGGTAGGCCTGGCGGCGTCGCTGCTCGGCCTGGACAAAGCCTTCGGCTTTTCCACTGCCTGGGCGCGCTACGTGCTGACTGCCACCACCATCCGCAAAGCCGTGGTGGAGTTCCAACTGGACTGGATCTCGCTCAACGCGGCCCGCTGTGCCGTGCCATCGGCCGAGAACACCATGGCGCTGATCCAGCGCGCCAAGGAGTTCAGCAGCACGGTGGAGGGTTTGGTGCTGCAGGAAACCAAGGACTGGGTGACGGAGTTCCAGGCCAACATGGCGCAGTTGGAAAAGGACGTGAACGCCCAGCTCGACGCGCTGAACGCCAAGGTGGAGCGGGCCCGGCAGGCGCAGTTGGCGGTGAAGCCCAGTTCGCTGGAGTTGACGGTCCCGGGCGCTGACAAAACCGATCGCTTTGAATTCCAGGTGACCCTCGAACCCCTGGGCGGCGCGGCGATAACCGAAACCGTGAGCCACGCCCAGGTATGGGTGAAAACCGGCCTGCCGCCAGGACATGCCAAGATCACCGTGAGCGCCGCCATAGGCGGCAAGGCGGTATTGAAACAGAAGATCGCCGATCTCAAATCGGGTGAGATTCACACCGAAAGCATCCAGCTCGATGCGCCGTAGGCGGGCCGCGGGCCATCCCTTGTTACGATGAAGGCATGCGGCGCTTGTTCCTGCTTGGCCTGATTCCCCTGACGGCGCTGGCGGGCGAACACTGGATCCGGTTCACCTCCGGCCCCATCGAGGTGCTCAGCAGCGCCGGAAGCAAGGACGGCCGCGAGATCCTGGTGAAGTTCGAAGAGTATCGCCATGCGCTGGGCCAGGTGCTGGGCGAGAACGATCTGCAGATGCCGCTGCCGGTGCGCATCATGCTGTTCAAGTCCGGCGCCCCGCGGATGCCGGAACCGGTGACCCGCGGCCGCGCGCAATACAACATTGTCCTGACCGCGGGCCAGCCGATCCCCAGCGAGGTGTTGGCGCGGCTGACGCAGGTCTTTCTGGACACCACCAGCGCGCGCATGCCGCAGCGGATTGAGCACGGCCTGGTGGAGCTGTTCTCGACCATACAGGTGAGCGGCATCAAGATCACGCTGGGCGAGCCGCCGCTGCACCCGGATATGGATTGGGCGCGCGTGCACCTGCTGGCCGTGGACCCGGAGTATTACGGCAATCTGCACGTGCTCACTTACAATCTGCGCAAGGGCGTGGACGAGGACGCGGCGTTCCGCAACGCATTCGGCAAGTCGCCGGAACAGATCGAGAATCAGGCGCAGCTCTACCTGGCGGCGGGACGCTTCCAGGTGGCTTCGATTTCACCGCTGCCCATGAGCCCGCTGGATTTTCCGGAGCGGCCCATGGACGCCGCGGCGGCCCGACTGGCCGAAGCGGATCTGCTGACCGGCTCCTCGCGCCAGGCTTATCATGAGCTGATCGCGCAGAAAGAACACGTGGCGGAAGCCTGGGAAGGCCTGGGCATGCTGGATCTGCGCGGCAAAGACAACCACGAGGCGCGCCAGGATTTCGCGGCGGCCATGGAAGCCGGCGCCAAGAGTCCGGCGTGTTACCTCGAATACGCGCGGCTGGAACCGGACAATGCCAAAGCCGTGGCGGCGCTCCTGAAGGCCATCAAAATCAACCCCAAGCTGGGCGAGCCGCACTTCCTGATGGCGCAGCGGGAGAGTGACCCGGCGAAGCGAATACAGGACCTGGAGCTGGCGGCGAAACTGGATCCGCGGAATGTGACTTATTGGCAGACACTGGCGGAGACCTGCCTGGATCGGCACGAGTATCAGAAGGCGGCGCAGGCCTGGAGATCGGCCGGGCAGGCGGCCACCACGCCGGGCGACCGGGCGCGCTTCGCGCGTCTGCTTTCGGAGGTCGAAGAGCATCGCCTCGACTGGGAGGACGCCGAACGGAAACGCAAAGCCGAAGAGGAGGCGCGCGAAACGGAACGGCTGAAGCAGCAGGCCCGCGCGGAGTTGCACGCACTGGAGGCCAAGGCCAACCAGGGACAGCCGGCCCTGGGGCCCGGCCAGAAAGTGGTGCCGTGGTGGGACGGGCCGCAGCCTTCCGCGTCGGCCAGCGGCATCCTGAAACGGGTCGATTGTCTGGGCAAGCGGCTGCGCCTGACGGTAGAGGGCGAGGACGGCAAGATCGTCAAACTGCTGATCGCCGATCCGGGGCAGGTGGCCGTCCTGGGCGCTGACAATCGACTCAGCCTGTCCTGCGGCGTGCAAAAGCCGCGGCAGGTGAAGATCGGATACTTTCCGAAAACCGACGCAAAGTTGGCGACTCGCGGCGAAGTGGCGACCATCGAGTTCCCGTGAAAGCCAGCCCGCACCGGTGGATAGCGGTAGGCGTCTTCGTCCTTTGTTCCGCCATCAACTACCTGGACCGCCAGACGCTGGCCGCCCTGGCGCCGCAACTGCGCGGCGAATTCCGCATTTCCAACGAGCAATACGGCCTGGTGGTCGCGGTCCTGTCGCTGGCCTATGCCGCCAGCGCGCCATTTGCCGGCATGCTGATCGATCGTGTGGGCCTGAACCGGGCCATCAGCCTGGCGATCGGGGTGTGGTCCTGCGCCGGGATTGCCACGGGATTTACACAGGGACTCGCGGGCCTGCTGGGATGCCGCGGCGTCCTGGGGATAGCGGAGGCGGCCGGTATTCCGGGCGCGGGTAAGGCGATTCACCGCTATCTTCAGCCGGCGGAGCGGGCCTTGGGCAACGCGCTCAACCAGGCAGGCGTGAGCGTGGGATTGATCGCGGCGCCGCCGCTGGCGACCTGGATCGCGGTGCATTACGGATGGCGGCACGCATTCGTGATCACGGGCGCGCTGGGCCTGGCGTGGATTCCGCTATGGAACCTGACGGCGCGCCGCGTTCCGGCGGTCGGGGATGCAAGTCCGCCAGGCGAAGGAGCCGGCACGCTGTTTCGGGATGCGCGGCTGTGGATCCTGGTGGCGGCCAACGCCCTGAACATGAGCGTGTACTCGCTTTGGACGAATTGGACCACCTTGTACCTGGTGGACAAACACCGGCTGTCGCTGGTGGCGGCGAACTGGTACGCGGCGATGCCTCCGCTGGTGGCGATGCTGGGCGGCTTTGGCGGCGGATGGCTCTCATGGCGCTGGTCACGCGCCGGCACGGCGATGGTGGAGGCGCGCACGCGGGTGTGCCTGGCGGGAGCCCTATTGGCACTGTGCGCCGCGGCGATCCCGTTCCTTCCTACGGCCGGCTGGACGGCGGCGGGCATCTCGGTCAGCATCCTGGCGGTTTCGGCGGTCAGCGTGAATGTGTACACCATTCCGCTGGATATCTTCGGCGGCGCGCGCGCGGGATTCGCCATCGCCATGCTGGTGGCTTCCTACGGCGCGGTGCAGGCGCTGATCTCGCCGGCCATCGGCGCGGTAGTGGATCGGCTGGGGTACGGACCGGTCTGCGCGGCGGCGGCGGCCCTGCCGCTGGCGGCGTATGCCGTGCTCCGAAGTTCACGGCGGCTGCTACGATAGAGCATATGCGCACATTGGTGATTGCGTTTTGTATAGCCGGCATATGCTCCACGACCAGGGCAGCCGAAAGGAGTAAGACGGATGAGCGGCTGGACGACGCGGCGTCGCTATTCAGCGAAATCATGGGCACGCCCGACAAGTCCATCCCGCAGGACCTGCTGAACAAGAGTCATTGCATCGTGCTGGTGCCGGGCCTGAAGAAAGGCGGATTCGTGTTGGCCGCCAAGTACGGACGCGGATTCGTCACTTGCCGCCACGCTTCCGGCGAAGGCTGGGGCCCGCCTGGAGCGGTGCGGATCGAAGGCGGCAGCGTCGGATTGCAGATCGGAGTCTCCTCCACCGACCTGGTGCTGCTGGTGATGAACGAACGCGGCATGAAACGTTTGCTGACGACCAAGTTCACGCTGGGCGGGGACGCCTCGGTGGCCGCCGGTCCGGTGGGCCGCGATACCTCCGCGCAGACCGATGCCTTCATGACCGCCGAGATTCTGTCGTGGTCGCGTTCGCACGGCGTCTTCGCGGGGATATCGTTGGATGGTTCCACCCTGCGCAACGACGTGGATGTCAACAACGACCTGTATCACCACCCGTGGGAGAACAGGGAGATTCTAAGCAGCGGCCTGAAGCCCCCGCCGCCCGCCGCCAAGCTGATTTCGCTGCTGAACAAATACTCGCCGCGCGAGACGCATTAGAGCGCGGGGTGCGGTTCCGTCTCCGCCGGCGTCTCGAAGGGCAGCAGGATTTCGACGCGGTAGCGGTTCTGTTCGCTCTGGATGGCCATATCCGCGCGATCGCCGTACCGGGCCAATAATCGCCGTTTCACGATCTCCAGCCCCAGCCCGTTTTTGCGCGCGGTGCTGCCCTCCGGGTCGAAGGGGTTTTCCACGCGCAGATGCAGCGCGTTTTCGACGCGCCAGGCTTTCAGTTCGACCGCGCCGCCTTCCACCATGCTGGCGATTCCGTGCTTGACCGCGTTCTCCACCAGGGGCTGCAGCAGCAGGGGCGGCACCAGGCTTTCCGCGCAGCCCTCGCCGACCTCCTGCGCGACGCGCAAACGGCCGCCGAAACGCACTTTTTCCACTCCCAAATAATTCTGCGCCAGCGCCAGTTCCTCGCGCAGCGGGACGCTTTCGCGTTCGCCCATGCGCAGGCTGCGGCGCAGAAAATCGGAAAGCATCACGCACATCTCCCGGGCGCGCGCCGCGTCCACGGCCGTCAGGGCGCTGATGGAATTCAGGCTGTTGAACAGGAAATGCGGATTGATCTGGGCCTTCAGCGCCTTGAGCTCCGCATCGCGGGCGGTCACCATGGCCTGCATCTCGCGGCTGAGCGCTTCTTTGGACTCCTCCGCGGAGGCCAGCGCGTAGTGCATGCCGGCGGACAGCAGATACAGCAGCACACCCATGCCGAAGAAGAGAGGGACATGCGGCCGGAAGCGGGCATCCACCGCATGGAACGGGCTGAATTGGCTGAGCAGTACGGCCATGCCGCGCGCGATGGCCAGCAGCAGAATACTGCCGCCGATGGCCGCGCCGAAGTTGCTGGCCAGGATGCGCGTCACGGTGCTGGCGCGCAGCGGCGTCATGCGCACCACGTACCATGGCGACAGGCACACAAAAGCGTAAACCGTGCATGCCGGGATCACGATGGCGGCACTGGCTTCCCAACCCAGGTTGCCGGAGGCTTCCAGCACGTAGATCAGCAGGGCCGCCAGCGGCACCCATCCGGCCAGGTAGATGGCCAGCGCCGCACCGGAGACCAGGAGGGGATGCATGCGGGCGCCTCAGTTCTTGACGCCCAGACCCCCGAATATGGTGGCGCCGCGGATGATGAGTTTCTTGGGATTGGGCACCAGGCGCGGATCCGGCTGATGGGTTTTGTCCTCGTGGCCGCCGAAGATGCCGGAGACCTGCACCTGGACCAGCCATGTTTCGGGCGCGCGGATTTCAAAGCCGCCGAACACCGCGTTGACGTTGACCACCGCCTCATCCGCGAACATGGTGGCATAGCGCAGATCCAGCCCGCCGCCGCCGAAGATGGCCACCAGGTCGGCGCCTTTGAAGTCGCCGCTCACTTTGCGGTTGCTGCCGCCGAAGATGGAAAACATATTGACGTTCCCCGGGCTGGACGGCGCGTGCCAGGGCGTGCCGGCGATAACGCCTTTGCCTTCCAGGGCGCCCCACAACATCATGAAGCCGAAGACGATGATCGCCAGGGGCCACAGATCCCAGAGATTGCGGCCGGCGAGAAACGGGAGGTGGATTTTGTCGGCGATCAGGACCAGGCCCACCAGCATGATGATGGCGCCGCCGGTACGGCCCGACGTGTCCCGCGAATCGACCAGCTTGGCCAGCCCGATCGCAATCAGGATCACCGGCCAATAATCCCAAACGAACCCAACCGGGATGCCGAAGTTGCCCAGGAGAAACAGCACGCCTACGGCGATGATCGCCAGCCCGACGACCAGTCCGGGGCTGACGCTGCCGCCGTCCGTTTCCGGCGGGCGCTGCCAGGTGGTGCGGTTGCGGTATGACATTTCTGCTCTCCCTGGTAGAAGAATACCGGGTGGGAGAGGCTAAGTCCTGTGTTTTTCGGCAAATCTACGCGGCAAACCGGTGAGTGACGAGTGCCGGCGGGCGGCCGGCAGGCTTCACCGCGCCGTACTCAGAATGGCTGCCGCGTCCAACACCCGCCGCACCAGCGCGGCCAGTTCCACGGGGGTGAACGGCTTGGCGATGAAATGCCCGCCGGCGCCCTGGATCAAATGCGCGACGGAGGCCTCCGGCATTCCGGACATGAAGATCATGGGAACTCCGGGCAGCAACTGGTGCAGGCGGGCGGCGAATTCCGGCGGCGCGATGCCCGGCATCATCACATCGCGGATCACCAGTTGCGGCGCCGGCGAGCCCTGGCGCACGCCGGAAAGCGCGGACTCGGAGTCGGCGTAGACCATCGTACGATACCCGTAACGGCCCAGGCAGGCGGCCACGAACCCGGTGACTTCGGGCCGGTCATCGACCACCATCACGGCTTCGTCGCCCTGCAGCATGGCGTCGCCCGAGGGCAAGGCCGCGACCGGCGGGTCGGGATCCGGCGCATCGCTGGCCGGCAGCAGCACGGAGAAGACGGTGCCGCGTCCCGGGAGGCTCGACACACACATCTGTCCGTGGCTTTGCCGCACGATCCCATAGGCCATCGACAAGCCCAAACCGGTGCCCGCCGAGCGGGTCGTGAAGTAGGGATCGAAGATGTGCTCCAGCACCTCCGGTTCGATACCGGAACCGGTATCTTCCACTTCGATCTTGACGAACTCGGAGGTGTCCCCGGTGGAGGGCTCCAACGGATCGAAGCGCGCCGTCCGCACCACGATGCGGCCGGTGCCGTCGATCGCCTGGCGCGCATTCAGCACCAGGTTCATCAGGACCTGTTCGATCTGCGCCTCGTCGGCGTACGCCCGGACCGGCGCTGGGCACAGCTCGTAATCCAGCTTGACGTCGCCCTCGGCCAGCTTCTCGAGGCTGCCGCGCATGGACTCGACCAGGGCATTCAAATCGAAGACCGCGGCATGCAAGGCCTGCCGCCGTCCGAAAGCGCGCAGCCGGTCGGTAATGGCTGCTGCCCGGCGGGCGGCGGCCAGAATCTCGGCGACATTCTGGCGCAGCGCCGGGTCCAACTGCTCCTGGAGGACCAGCGAGGAGTAGCCCATGATCACGGTCAGCAGGTTGTTGAAGTCGTGCGCGATCCCCCCCGCCAGGCGTCCCAGGGCCTCCTGCCGCTGCGCCTGGCGCAGCTCTTCTTCCAGGCGGACGCGCTCGCGCAGATCCCGGCCGATCAGGCCGATGGACGGCGGGGCGCCTTCACGCGTCTCCATGGCTACCGCGCCGACCAGCACGGGAATGCGCTCGCCGGTGGCGCGATTGGACCACTCGGATTGCCCCTCCCACACCCCCGTCGCGGCGATGGCGTCATGCAGGCGGAGACTCATGGGGTCGCCGGCAGCGATCCCGCAGATCACCTCCAGCGGCTGCATCAGCAGCGAGGGAACCTGGTCCGGCCCAAAGCCAAGCAGACGGGCAGCGGCGTCGTTCAGGTATAGAACCTGCCGCGCCGAGACCACCAGAATGGCGTCCCGGCTGCGCTCCACCAGGCGCGCCAGGCGGCTGCGCTCGGCCTGCGCGGCTTCCAGATCGCGCAGCGCGTCGTGCGCGCGCCGTTCGGACTTCTCCGCGTTTTCGATCAGCAGCAACCCCACTCCCATACTCATGACGATCCATACCAGCGAGTTGGTGACGAACGTGATCAAGGCGAATTCGATCATGTCGGGACGGTTCTCGGCGCCGCGCAGCGCCCACTCCGGGGCGCCGTACCACTGTTCCGCGCGAACCAGGTTCATGAGGCCGAAAAAGCCCCAGGCGCCCGCGGTGACGATGGATCCGGCGAGCTTTCGCTGGCGGCCGTGCCGGGCGAAAGCGACTGCCGCCAGCAGGCTCGCCAGGCCATAAAGGGCGTGCCGCGGGACGTTGTGAATCCGAGAGGCGAGGGGCGCGTCGAGAGGATACGCCCGCGTGGCCCCGAAGGTCGCCGCGGCGGCCAGGACACCCAGCGTGAACAACCCGGCGATCCAGGCCCGCGACGGCCGCTCGCCACGCCATACGGTGAGGGCGGTCAGGGCGATCGAAGGCGGCACCAGGAATCCCAAAAGCGCAACCGGCGCGCCCAGAGAAGCGCCGGCGGAAGGATGGTCGAACACCACCCAAAGCACCGCCACGTAGAAACCCTGGATCACCCAAGTCCAGGCAAACCAACGCAACCAGGCCTCCCGCGCCAGGCGCCGGTAGTAGAATTCGAGCAGGCAGACCAGCAAACAAGAGAAGGCCGTCTGCATGGCCAGGCTGGCGTGCGCTAACATCCGGAACAACGCCCGTATCTCTCCTTATTGTGAGGATAATCCAGCCCGGTAAAATCCGGTAGGCAAATCGGCAGTAATCTAAGGAAACTGGAGGAAAACATTGGCTCCTTTCAGGGTATTAGCGGTCTGGCTGGCGACCGCCGGAACCGCCTGCACGCAGAGCTGGGTGGCCCAGGCAAGCGGCACCCGGTCATCCCTGCGCGGGATCGGCGCGGTGAGTGGCAAGGTGGCTTGGGCAAGCGGGACGGGCGGCACTTGTCTGCGCACCACCGACGGAGGCGCCACCTGGCGGGCCGCCACCGTACCGGGAGCGAGCGATCTGGACTTCCGCGGCGTGCAGGCACTCGACAGCCGTACGGCATGGCTGCTGAGCAGCGGTCCGGGCGGGAAGTCGCGCGTTTACAAGACTATGGACGGAGGCGCGCATTGGTCGCTGCGGCTGACGAATCCGGATGCCGAAGGCTTTCTGGACGCTATGGCATTCCGGGACGCGCGGCACGGCATCATTCTGGGCGATCCGGTTGGCGGGCAGTTCGTGGTGCTCACCACGTCCGATGGGGGCCGGACCTGGCAACGGCAGAAAGCTGGGCCAGCGCTTAAAGACGAAGGCGCCTTTGCTGCCAGTAATTCCTGTCTCATAATTGATGGATCACATGAAGTGTGGTTTGGGACCGGCGGGCCCTCTGGGGCGCGGGTTTTCCACTCGCATGACGACGGCGTCCACTGGACCGTGACCGGCACGCCGATGCGCCACGACAGCGCTGGCGCCGGTATTTTCTCGCTGGCGTTTTCGAGTCCGACTTTCGGCATCGCCGTGGGTGGGGATTACCGCAAGCCCGAGGATTTCGCCGGGAACATGGCGGTCACGGTGGATGGCGGCGTCACCTGGAAGACGCCAGCCGGAGGGCATCCAACCGGCTACCGGTCGGCGGTGGTTTGTCTAGCCTCCGGCAAGGTATGGATCGCGACCGGGACCTCGGGATCGGACGTTTCGCGGGACGGCGGCAGGAGTTGGAAATCGTTCGACAGCCAGCCCTATAACGCTCTGGGTGTGGCACGCGACGGTACAGTCTGGGCGGTGGGACCGGCCGGGCGCATAGGCCGGCTCAAGGGCGTGCGATGAAGACCGGGAATCAGTTGGGGACCGGGTAGATCTCGTAGGAGCCGTCGAAGCGGCCGACGGCCAGGTTTTTCCCGTCGGGCGCGAAGGAAAGGGACAAGCCCCAGTCCGGCTGGCGCCACGTTTTCACCACCGTGAGATCGTCGGCTTTGAAGAGCTTGATTTCCTTGTCGGCGGACGAGGAGGCCAGAAACCGGCCGTCGGGCGACCAGGCCAGTTGCAGGATGGAGTCTTCGTGGGCGATCAGCGAATTCAGCAGCGTGCCGTTCTTGTCGCCCAAGGACCAGATACGGATGGTGCGATCGAGGCCGGCGGCAGCCACGCGCTTGCCGGTGGGATCGAGCGCCAGGGTATTCAAGCCGTCAGTCGGTTCGCTCAGCGTGTACAGGCGTTCGCCGGATGCCACGTCCCAGACCTTCACGCCGCGATCGGCGGAAGCCGAAACCAAGCGCTTGCCGTCCGGCGTGAAGGCCACCGCGTAGACCGCGTCGATGTGGTCCTTGAGGTTGCGCACCAGGCTGCCGGTGGCGACGTCCCAGAGCTTGATGAGCTTGTCGTAACTGGCCGTTGCGATGAGCTTGCCGTCCGGCGAAAACGCGACGCCATAGATGCAATCGTGGTGGCCCGTGACGGTGCGGAGTTCCACTCGTTTTTCGATATCCCAGATCCTGACTTCGCCTGAGCGCGCGGGTAGTCCGCCGGCGGCAGCCAGCACTTTGCCGTCGGGTGAGAACGCCACGGCGCGGACATCCTCGGCTTCGCCGGGAAGAGTGGCGATGTTGTCGCCGGTCTGGGGGTCCACCAGGCGGACGGCACGGAACGAGCCGAGCGCCAGGAGTTTGCCGTCGGAGCGGTAAGCCAGCGCGCTGATGAGGGATTTGACGGCGGTACGCGGCTTGATGTCGGGAACCGCTGGCGCCGCTGGCGCCGCGGCTTCGCCGGGAGTGGGCGGCGGCGCGCCGGCGTCGATCCAGGCGCGAATGGTCTCGATATCGGCTGCGGCCAACGGCTTGCCGTTGAGCGGCATGGCGGGCGTTACTTTGCCCGTAATGCGGAGGAAGAGCAGGCTCTCGGCGCTTTTGCCCGGCGCGATCGCGGGCCCACTATGGCCGCCCTTCTGAAGACCGGCGAAGGTGGAAAGATCCAGCTTGCCCATCAGAATGCGGCCGGCGTGGCAACCGGCGCAATTAGCAGTCAGGATCGGAGCAACGTCCCTGGTGAACGTGGGCGCGCCGGCGGCCGCAAGCACGTGGGTGACGGAGAGCACGGCTACCAGCGCGAGGGGCCGCGACAGACTGCGCCAAATCATGTTCACCGAATGAGGGTAGCACGGCCGGAGAGGTCCCCGTTTTATTCCCAGCGGAGAGCTTTCATGGGATCGACGCGGGTGGCGCGCTGGGCCGGGAGATAACCCGCCATCAGGGCCACGAAGGCGATCCCCGCGGTGGCCGCCGCGATGGTCAGCGCGTCATTGGGCTGGATGCCGTAGAGTTGGGCGCGCACCATGCGCGTCAATCCCCAAGCCGCGGGCAGGCCGATGGCGATGCCGATGCCGGTCAGCAGGAACACGTCCCGCATGACCAGCACAATCACGTCGCGGCCGCGGGCGCCCAACGCGATTCGCACACCGATCTCCCGCGTGCGCTGGGCGACGATGTAGGCCATCACCCCGTAGAGACCGATGGCCGCCAGTAACGTCGCCAGCATGC
This sequence comes from Bryobacteraceae bacterium, assembly GCA_035499555.1. Lineage (GTDB taxonomy): Bacteria > Acidobacteriota > Terriglobia > Bryobacterales > Bryobacteraceae > Bog-159. Next base: position 11,794 of record DATJYO010000015.1, on the reverse strand, counting down.
CGAAGCCGGATGACAGGGTCGCCACCAGCCGCTCGGTGATGAGCGATTCCTCCATCTGGGTTTCGAGCGTTTTCATTTCGGAGATCGGGAGGTTGGGGTCCATATCGTGGACTACCCGGCGGATGCCGGAGAATGCCAGTTCGGGGCGGCGGGTGGTGCGCACATACCCGTACATACCGAGCACGAACTGCATCTGGTGATACGGTTCGTAGACTTCCAGCGGCACTTCGTCGCGCATGCTCTCGTACTTGGTGTCGCGGACCACGCCCACGATTTCGATATCCAGCTTGGTTCCCGGATCGCCGCCCATGCCGATGTGCCGGCCGACCGCCAGGCCATCCTTGAAGAACCGGCGGGCGAACCGCTCATTGACGATGCATACCTTGGGCGCGTCCCGCCCGTCCGTCATGCGGAAGTCCCGGCCGAGCAGGATGGGGATCTGCATAGTTTTGAAATAGCCGGGCGAGACGAACTGCATGTGCGGATCGGGCGCGTCGTTGGGCTTGTGCTGAAATCCTTCGACCGCGATGCTATTGTCCCACTCGTAGCCCATAAGAACCGGCATGATGGCCAGGCCGGAGGACTCGACCCCGGGGACGGCGTCCAGATTGTCGCGCAGGCGGCGGTAGAAATCCAGGCTGCGATCCGGCTTATAACCGTTCATGGGCGGGTCCACGGAAAAGGCGACCAGGTTGGCCGTGTGAAATCCGGGATCGAGATCCTTAAGATTGCCGAGGCTGCGGATGAACAGGCCGGCGCCGATCAGCAGCAGGAGCGACAGGGATACCTGGGCAGCTACCAGGATTTTGCGCAGTCCGACGGAGGTCCCGCCGGCGATGGAGCCGACTTGGTCCTTCAGCGTGCCGGCCATGTTGGGCCGCGTGGATTGCAGCGCCGGGGCGAGGCCGAAGACGATCCCGGTAAGCAGTGAAATGACTAGGGTGAATATCAGGATGCGCCAGTCCGGCGTAGTCGAAATTGTCAGCGGCGAACCGCCGGGAGGCAGGAAGGCCAGCAAGGCGCGATCCATCCAGATGGCCAGCGCCAGGCCGCCCACGCCGCCGGCGAGGGCCAGCAGCAGGTTCTCGACCAGCAGTTGGGACATAATACGGGAGCGGCTGGCGCCCAGGGCCAGGCGGACGGCGACTTCCTTCTGGCGGGCGGTGGCGCGAGCGATCTGGAGGTTGGCAACGTTGGCGCAGGCAATCAACAGCACCAGCCCCACCAGAGCGGTCAGAACCAACAGCGGGCTGGCGAACTGGCGGCGCAGCCCCGAATCGCCTTTGGAGGCCGGCAGGAGCTCGATCGACATGCGCAGGAAGTCCTTTTTGGTCTCCGGCGCGGCGCGGGCAAATTCCTTCTGCTGGACTTCCATGTCGAGGATCTGGTGAAAGAACGGCTGCAGCGCGGCCTGCGCCTGTTTCCTGGTGACGCCGGTCTTAAGCCTGCCGAAGACGTTGACCCAGCGGCCGCGGCGGTTCTTCAGGTTGTAGAATTCCCCCATGGTGGGATTCACCTGGGCTTCCATCATGACGGGGATGCGGATTTGTGGCGAGGCGCCGGGATTGGTGCCCTCGAAACCGGCGCGGCTGACGCCCACGATGGTAATCGGGTAGCCATCCACCAGCAGTTTCTTGCCGATGACGTCGGGACTTCCGCCGAACCGGTTCAACCAATAGCGGTAGCTGATGACGGCGATGGGGTGTCCGCCCGGAGTGCGGTCATCATCGGGAGTGAACACACGGCCCAAGGCCGCGCCGACGCCCAACACCTGGAAATACGTCCCGGAGACGAGCTCGCCGTCAACACGCTCGGTCCGGCCGTCGGCGCTGATGCTGAAGGACATGTCGTCCCGGCAGAACATCCCGCTGAAGACCTGGTTGTGGTCGCGGAAGTCCTCGTACATGGGAAAGGAGAGCTTGTAACGGCCGTTGTTGCTGCCGTAATGGTGCCCGCGGCCCCAGAACAGAACCAACTGCTGGGGATCCTTGACCGGCAAGAGGCGAAGCAGGAGCTGATCGACCAGGGTGAAGATGGCGGTGTTGGCGCCGATGCCGAGGGCCAGGGAAAGCACCGCGACGGCGACGAAGATGGGCGATTTCTTGAAGGTACGGAGGGCGAAGCGCAGATCGTGTGCCAAGTTTCCCATGCAGTTGAATACTGTCCGCACAGTGAAACGTTACACCGGGATTTTGGTTAGCCGCCGGGCACCGATATTTTACAGGTCGTCTCCGTCGAGCGGCATCTCAATGCCGTCACCGGGCAGGTGTTGCAGCATTTCGGCCAGACCGTCGAGGGAGAAATCCGAGGAACGGCAGAACTCCTTGAGCCGGCGCTCCTCTTCCAGAATCTCGTCGGCCATGGCCGGAATTTCGGCGGCGATCGTCATGGGAATAACGTGCACGCCGTGGCAATCGCCCTGCACCAGGTCTCCCGGGAAAATGGTCAGCCCGCCGATTTCAACCGGATGTCCATATTCGCAAATATGAGCGTACATGTGCGTGACCGACACACCGCCGGCGAACAACTGGAAGCCCAGCGCGCGTACGTCCGGCAGATCGCGCACGGAACCATTGGTGACGTATCCCGCACAGTCCAGGGCCAACCCGATCTCGGCATGCAACGCGCCGACCAACGCGCCGGCGCCCGGTCTTTCATCGGCATCTTCCACCACTATGATGCGCGGCGCCGGCATGGACGCGACGTAGCGCCACCAGTTCAGATTCTCGTGATAGGCGCGTCCCCGGACCGGCTGGGTCGTCGATCGCATCCGTCCGGTAGCCGCGTAGCCCAGAACGGGCGGCAAGCGCGGAAACAGGCAATGCAGCGCGGACCCCGATACGGAGCCCTCGTTGTGCAATCTTCCCTTGAGTCTCTCGATTGCGTTCGAAACCAAACAGGTATCGAGCTTTCGAATCTGCTCGAATAAAGCGTGCGGCAATACCGCACTGGTCGTCATGGCCTCACCCCCTACTGTTGGGATGCGTGGCGGCCCGGCGCCAGATACATTACTCTCCCCGGCAGTGTGCGCCACCATACGCAGAGCCCGGTCAGCCGCCGCTCTATGGCTTCCCGGTGTTGGCCAACGTCCAACTGGAACAGGTGATTCCGTTCTTTGCTGTGCTCAACGTCGAAAGAACGCCGACCACACCCGAAGCGGATACGCTCTGCGTCTTGGGCGCCGCGATTGGCGGCTCGGTGACCGGCTGTGTCACCGACCACAGGAGCTGGGCGGTGGATCCGGATACCAGCCACGTGCTCCAGGTGGCCGCATACGGAGTGCCGATCGTGAAGTTCATAGAGAGAGTACCCGAGGAGTAGGCGAGCGAGTCCTGGAGGAGGCACTTCGTTGACGTGCAGGTGCCCAGCAGACAGGACACCTCCAGGTTGTAGTCGGACGTGGCATCGTTGCCGTTCGTATACATGATCACCACATAAGTGCCGGCCTGTGCCGGTGTCACCGCCTTCGTGACGGAGAGAACGCTCCAGCCATAGCTGGTGCAAGCTCCCAGAACGACGGCGACACCGTCGGGCTGATACACGTCGAAGCAGACGTCGTGCGTGGGGCTGGCGGGGAGGCTGCCGGTGATGTTGTACGTGCCTGCCGTGTTTCCGGTGAAAGTGTAGGCCTCCTGTGCCGTCGGGGCGGGGACCGAGCCGGCGATGTTCTTGGAGAGGGTGAGCGGGGCGGCGTCGGACGGCGCGGGGCTCAAGCGCTCTAATGAGAGACTATAGGAGATCGTCGCATTGCTCTGGTCGGTTACCACGATGGTATAGTTTCCAGCCGTGGCCAGCTTCTGATTGGTGCTTATCGCGTAGACGCTCCAACCGTAACTGGTGCAGGCCGTCGGGAACAGAGGGGTGGTGGACCCAGGGGGGTAGATCGTCATACAGACATTGGTGGTGGGAGCCGGACCCAGCCCCAGGACCGCCCGGTAGGTGCTGCCCGCCGTGGCGCTGAACTGAAAAGAGTCCACATCTCCGGTGGTGTTGATCACGCATTTGCTACCCGTGTAAGTCACTCCGGAAGAGATCGGCGTATTCTGCACGGGCTCCGTCGGACAGTTTCTAGTAACAGTACCTGTCGCTGCCCATACGGGCGCAGGTACCATTACGGTGACTACGAAAAGTACAGCCAGTAACACGCCAAAACTCGCAGCGGTTCGCATTTATACAGGCTCCTCCTTAGTACCGGCACGGTGTGCCGGGTCTTTTGCAGTGTTTAGGGGCTTAATAACCGAAAATGAGTATGATCGCGCGCATGCCTATTGTCAAGTCCTAAGTCATTGACACACGTACGATCAGTAGTTGAAGAGGAATTCCTTGCTGGTCAGCATGGCCCACATCATGTCTTCCAGGGCCTGGCGATGAACTTCGCGCTGCACATCGGGCGAACCCGTAGTGGCGCGGGCCTTGCGCAGGGCATCGAGGAGCGGCTGTTTCTCGGCAACGCCGGGATACCGGCTGAAGGCCGAGAGATACAGGTGATCCAGGATGCGGGAGTCGGACAGTCCCAACTTGACGGCCAGTGCGGCGTAGCCGTTCGGATCGCTCAGCTTCTTGTTGAGCGTGTCGCCGTTGATGACGTGCAGGGCCTGTGCGATATTCGGCTCGCTGGATCGTTCCCCGGCGTCGCAGATGATGCGCTTGGGACGTCCGAAGGCGGCCAGAAATTGCGATTGCACCTGCACGTCCGGCAACTGCTGGGCGCGGGTGCCCAGCGGATAGCCGCTGAACCTGGTGGGCACGTCCGTCACCTGCGACATGGCGTCGAGCAACACCTCCGCCGGCAGACGCTTCACGAAATAACGCGAATAGTATTTCGTGTCCATCTGATTTTCGGCATTGGAATCGGAGGAGAGCTGATAGACGCCGGAGTTCATGATGGTGCGGATGAGACGTTTGACGTCGTAACCGCTCTTGACGAAATCGTCGCTGAGTGCGGCGAATAATTCTTCATTGGACGCGGGATTGGTGGCGCGCACGTCGTCGACGGCCTCCACCAGGCCGCGGCCCATGAAGTTCGCCCAAACCCGGTTGACCAGCGCGCGGGAGAAGTACACGTTCCGGGGGCTCACCAGCCAGTCGGCGAAGTGCACGCGCCGGTCCTCGGTGGAATCGAGCGGCATGGGTGTGCCGTCGAGCGGGGTGGGTGGCAGGGGCTTCAGCAGCTTGGGATGAATCACGTCGCCGGTGGCTTTGGCATACACAACCACGTCGCCCGGCTCACTGCCGTTTTTCAGACCTACGCGCGCAAAGAGATTGACCAGCTCGTAATACTGCTTCTGGGTCCATTTTTCGAGCGGGTGATTGTGACAGCGGGCACAAGTCACGCGATTGCCCATGAAGGCCTCGGTGGCCGTCTCGGTGAGGTCGATGGGGTCCTTATGCAGAACGTAGTAGTTCAGGGCGCCGTTGCGGAGAGTGTCGCCGGAGGAAGTGAAGATCTCATAGGCGAACTTATTCCAGGGCTTATTCTCTTTGACGCTGTCGCGGATCCAGTCATAGAAGGCCCACATCGCATTGGCGCGCAGCTTGCGGCTGGAGACCAGCATCAGGTCGGACCACTTGTAGGCCCAGTAATCGACGAACTCGTCGCGCGCCAGCAGGCGATCGATCAGGCGGGCGCGCTTATCGGGCGCCTGGTCGGCCAGGAAATCCTCGACTTCCTCGGAGGTGGGCAGGATACCGGCGGCGTCGAGATACGCGCGGCGGATGAAGGTCGAATCCGTGGCGGGCCCGGAGGGCGCGATGTTCAGGGCCTTCAGCTTGGCGAGCACCAGGTCATCGATATAGTTATGGCGCTGGAATTTAGTGTAGACGCCGGGATCGACTTTATTGGCGTAGGGGACGCCCAAGCGGGCGTAGAGGACCCGGCTGGCGTACCACAGGGTGATGGCGGCCTCGCCGCTGCCATGCATCCTGACGCGGCCGAAATCGTCCACCGAAGCGACGCCTTCGTCGCTCGAGCCATAGCGGACCCAGCGCGTGACATCGCGCAGCCGGCCGTCGGAATACTTGGCCAGCACCACCAGTTGCTGCTCGGCGCCGGTGCGTAGAGTCGCAGCCGCGGGAAAGACTTCGAGCCCGGTCACGGTGGCATCCGTATCCCGCGGGCGCGGCGCGCCGGCGGCGATCCACTGGGAGATGATGCGGTATTCGGGCGAATCGGTCGCGAAGCGCTTGCCGCCGCCGTGCGGGACGGCGAACGTGGGCTTCAGCAGCATCAGGCTATGGGCAGGGTCGGAGAGCGATATGCGGCGCCCGTCGGACTGGCGGGTCAGGGTGTCGTAGTCTTCCTCCGGATCGTATCCGCGCAGAGTGAGTTTGAAACCGTTCTTGCCGGCGGCGGCGCCGTGGCAGGCGCCGGAGTTGCAGCCGACCTTGCTCATTACCGGAATGACGTCGTTGCGGAAGCTCCAGAAGTGGGGAGCCTGCGCATTGTTCACATGTACGGTAATGGCGGCGGATTGCCCTTGCATGTCGGCGGTGATGGTGGCATCGCCGTCGCCCGCGGGCTTCACCATGCCGGCGGCATCGACGGTCGCCACCGCGGGATTGGAAGAAGTCCAGCGTGCCGCGCGGGTGTCGTCCTGCTGGCGGTTGTCTACCGTGGATTCGGCCAGGAGCTGCTGATAGGATTCCGGACCGTTCAGCGTCGCCGCCGGCGGCAGGATTTTCAGAGTGCCGGCCTGCGCCGCGGCGGCCAGTGCCAGAAGGAGCGCGCCAGATCTCATGCGAACAGTTCCTTGATCGGCTCGGTACCCCGTTCCACCAGCGGAATGGGACGCCCCTGCGCTCCGGGCAGTTCCAAGTCGAGCTGGATGCCGAGGCCGTCGTAGATGGTGGCGGCCACCTCCGCGGGGCTGGTCGGGCGGTCCTTGGGCGTGGCGCCGATGTCATCCGATGCGCCGACGATCTGACCGCCTTTGACGTTGCCGCCCGCCATCAGGATGCTCCAGCATTGCGGCCAGTGATCGCGTCCGCCGGCGGGATTCACCTTGGGTGTGCGGCCGAACTCGCCCATGGCGAGCACCATGGTGTTGCTCAGCAGGCGGCGGTCCTGCAGGTCCTGAAGCAGCGAGCTGTAGGCCATGTCGAACATGGGCCCGACCAGGTCGCGGTAGCAGCTGATGGGGCTGAAGGGCTTGGATCCGTGGATGTCCCAGGTGATTTCGTCGAAGACCGTTTCGAACATGTTCACGGTTACGAAGCGCACACCGGCCTCGATCAGGCGGCGCGCCAACAGGCAGCTTTGGCCGAAACGATTTTCGCCGTAGCGCTGGCGCACTTCGTCCGGCTCCCGCGAAAGCTCGAAAGCTTCGCGCGCTTTCCGCGAGGACATGAGCGTGTACGCCTGATGGAAGGTGGCATCGAACAGGCGCGCGTCCTGGGAGGTTTCGAATTTGCTCACCGTGTGATCGACCATCTCGCGCCAGTTCTTCCGGCGATCGACGCGCAGGGCGCTCAGGTAGTCGGGCGGCAGCATGTCCGGGACTTTGAAGTTCGGATCGGAGGGGTCGGCGTTGAGCACAAACGGATCGTAAGTCTTACCCAGAAATCCGGCGTTCTGGCCGTGCGGCATGTTGCCGCCGGTGTTGCCGATGGGGCGCGGCAGCAGCACGTGCGGCGGCACGTCGCCGTGGGGGCCCTTCAGCTTCGAGAGCACGCAGCCGATGTGCGGATACTCGACGCCGCCCTGAAACAGGCGTCCGGTCTGCATCATCTGGTGGCCGGTGTCGTGCACCGCGGCGGCGGTGTGATAGACGCTGCGGATGATGGCGTACTTGTCGGCATGCTTCGCCATGCGCGGGAAATTTTCAGAGATCTCGATGCCGGGTACGTTGGTCTTGATGGGCTTATACGGCCCGCGAATCTCGACGGGGGCGTCGGGCTTCATGTCCCAGGTGTCGAGCTGGGAAGGGCCGCCCACCAGGAACAGCATGATGCAGTTGGTGTCCTTTTTGGCGTCGACGGCGCCCAGGGCCTTCAAGGCAAACAGATCATTGAGGCCCAGACCGAGTATCGAGAGCGCGCCGGCATGCAGGAAATCGCGGCGGCGCAGGCCATCGCAGAACTCGACCGGTTTGTCAGAATCCAGACGAAACATCCAGGCCCTCCTTTACTGAATGGTCTGGATGACATGATAACGCTTTTTCGGGGCAAGTGAAGAGGCCGCGCGAGCCGATGCCGGCACTACAATAAACGAAAGTTGACTTCGATGGCGGCGGCTTCCACCACAGCCTTGCCGTCGCGGTAGGCAGGCCGGAAGCGCCATTGCTTTACGGCTTCCACGGCTTTTTCGTCCAATCCCAAACCGATGCCGCGCGTGACGCGGATGTTGCGCAGCCTTCCGCCGGTATCCACTTCGGCATAGAGCATGACCGTGCCCTGCAGCTTGGCCTTGCGGGCTTCTTCGGAAAACTCCGGCTCGACCTTGTAAAGCAGCACCGGCGCGACGGATTCGCCCTGGAAGCCGTGGGCCCGGCCGATGCCGCCATCGCCTTCGCCCGGTCCGAAATGAGGACCCTTGCCGGGTCCCACGCCGCCGCAGCAGCCCGTACCGATACCACTGTTGCCGCCCGCGCCATCCGACGGCGGACCGGGCCTGGCAAACGGATCGCCGAGTACGGACATATCCAACCGCGGCAGTTTGACATCGGCGGCGATGACCAACGCCGGTTCCACCGGCAGCCTGGGATTCAGGTTGTCGATCCGGGTGGTCGGCGGCGTGAACTGGCGCGGTGCGATCCGCGGAAGTTTACCCTGGCTGGGAGGCAGCGGCGACTGGCCGCTGCCGCCACCTCCGCCGTGGCCTTGCGGGATGTATGGAGCGATCACCGCGATATGGCCGGCGGCGCGGCGCACCGCCTCCCGAACCTGGTGAGACGTGCCGGCCATGAACAGCAGGGCGATCGCGGTGCAGTGTATGGTGAGTGACAAGACCGGTCCGCGGGCGGAGCGGTGAGTTTCGATCGCCATGGTTTGAAACATAGCGGCCTCCGATTGGCACGTGAGGTACCACATAGTTATGTTGTTGATTAGGTAGCGGCGAGACACGGAAGTTAGTGAGTGCGAGTGTCACATGCCGGGCTACAGGTGGGCGGCGGCTTCTCAGAGGGTGTGTGTTCCGCGGCGGTAGTTTCCTGATCGCCGGGTGGCCGGCAACGGCGTTAGACTGGCATAAGATATTCAGACACGGAGGTATCATTATGTTGCCCGCTACACAGATCGAATTCACCGAAGCGGACGTGGCTTCGACTCTCGCCGTCCAGGTACACGGACAGAGCAACCCGGCTCCAGCCTCAATCGGCGCGGCCATCGAAACTGCTTTCGCGACGCTGGACGAGCTACGGAGCCGCCATGCGCTCAGGTTCGCCGGTCCGCCGCGAGTCATCTACAACTCCTATGGCGCCGAGGGCGTCTCGTTCACCCTGGCGATGCCGGTGGCGCCGCTGCCGGCTCCGGTGGAGGATCCGGCGCTGGAGGTCAAGACGCTTCCGGCCGCCCACACATACCGGTTTACGCACCACGGCCCATATCGCGAGGTGATGCGGACGTACGGGGAGATCACGGCGTTCATGAAAGCGCAGGGACTCATGCGCAGCGACGCCGACTGGGCGCGCTACATGCCCATGTGGGAAGAGTACTTGAACGATCCGAAGACTACGCCGGAGAGCGAGTTAGTCACGCATATCTATCTGCCGGTCTGGCGCGGCTAGCCTGGTTTTGATAAGCTCCGTTACAGGAGCTATGAAAACACGCAGCCTGCAGAAGGCGGTCCGCGATCCTGTCTTGTCCCGGCGGTGGCAGGCGCAAAACACGATGGGCTTTCCGCAGGCGCTGCGCGATGCCATACCCACGCTGGCGCGCTGCTGGGGGCGCTGCCTGGTGCTCTCGTCGATCACCGGGCGCGCCATCAACGACCTGTTTTGGGGGCGGCGGGTGCGCGTCAAATTCCAGGTGGAAGAGACCGGCAAGCTGTCGGGGAAGTTCGATGTCTGGATGGACATCGATCCGGCGGCGGCGCGCGGCTTGGCGCGCACACTCGAGCGGCTGGCGGACGAGGCGGAAGCCGCCCCACCCGAGTCGCTTAACTAACCGGCTACGGACAGCAGACCAGATCGGGGATCTCGCGGGCGGCGGCCGGCTCTTCCAGCGGCACGGCGAACTGTTTTTCGATCTTCTCCCGGTAGACGCGCCCCGAATTGTAAGCGCAGAACGGATAGATTAACCCGTTGGGCGCGGCATAATGAATCACGCAGCGCTTCACGCGCTCGATGTCGTAGTTGTACGAATCCATGAAGTGCATGCCGGCCACCATCAGGGTGCGGTAGGTGAAGCCCTGCTTCTCCAGCTTGCCGCGGCCGTAGCGCTTGTCGGTCATGCCCTGCAGCGTCTGCAGGAACTTCTTGAACGTCAGGCCTTGCGGCGCTTTGTCTTCATGGAAGAACTTGCGCAGCAGATTCCAGCTTTCGATTTTGGAGAACAGCTTGACGCGCCGGGCTTCGGTCTTGCGGGCCAGCACATCCATGGCCTGCAGCATGGGACCGACGTCGACGAATTGCGTGACGGGGACGGCGTGGCGGTTCTGATCCACGAACAGGTAGGTGCCCAGCGAGCAATGCGGATGGCAGGTAAGCGTGGTGGTCTGCTCTCCGCGCATGGCGCTCAGCAGCTTGGAGAACGGCGAGACGCAGGATAGCGGGAACCAATCCTGATAGGGATCGCAGATGCCCGTCTGGGCCTTCACCGCATGCGCGAAATCGGAGAGCGTGAAGCGCTTGGACATCAGGTCGTGACGCGAGATACGCCCGGTAAAGGCCACCGGCTGGAAGCTGATGCCGCTGGTACACTCGATGTTTTCCAGGGCCAGCCGGAGGATGTCGCCGATCTGGTGATCGTTCAGACCCTTGACGATGGTGGGCACGAACACGATCTTCAGGTTCGCCTTGCGGACATTTTCGATGACCTGCAGCTTCTGTTCCCACAAGGAGCGGCCGCGCGTGCGGCGGTAAATATCGTCGCAGACGCCGTCGAACTGCAGATACAGGGTGTGCAGGCCGGCCTCCTTGGCCTGCTGGGCGAACTCCAGGTCGGTGAACTTCAGTCCGTTGGTGGCCGCCTGGAGGTGCGAGAAGCCCATATCGCGCGCCATGCGCAGCACGTCGAAGAAGCGCGGGTAAAGGGTCGGCTCGCCGCCCGAGAACTGGACGATCCGGCAGGGCACCGGCTGCTGGTCGCGCAGCGCCTGCAACATGCCGCGCACTTGCTCGAAATCGGGTTCGTAGACGTAGCCCGCGGCGTTGGCGTTGGCAAAGCATACCGGGCAGGTGAGGTTGCAGCGGTTGGTCAGGTCGACGTTGGCGAGGCCCGTATGGCTGGTGTGCATGTTGCAGAGGCCGCAATCGTCGGGGCAGCGCGCGGCATTGGCGACGACGGGATTCGACAGGCCGCGATTGTCGCCGAAGGTCCACTCCTCCATCTTCAGATAGAGGCGCGCGTCTCCGAAGACGATGTCGTGAAATTCACCATGGGTGGGGCAGGACTTCTGCATGACGACGCGGCCGTCTTCCTCGAAGATCCGCGCCGGGATGAGCTGGGTGCACTCCGGGCACAGCGATTGGGTGTTTTTGGGCAGGCCCGTGGGTAGCGGTTCGATGCGCGTTCCAGTATAGGTAGTTTCGGGTTGTATTACCTTAAACGCCGCCATAGCCGTATTTTAGGAAACTGTGACGGCGTCAACGATCTGTAGCTGGTAAACGGTATATTTTGAGGGTTGTATGGTGGCATA
>DATJYO010000014.1:0-73326 GCA_035499555.1 Bryobacteraceae bacterium | reverse complement strand
ATTTGGGTGCCGACTACTTTGACCAGCTCCATCCGGACCAACTCAAGCGCCGACTGGTCAAACGTCTGCAAGGGCTCGGATACCAAGTCACCCTAGTCCCAAGCCCGCAGTCCCCTTAGGGGCAGAGATTTTCGAAGGAATAGGCCGGCCCGTCAGGGCGCCGGGAACGCGGACGGCGTGCCGCAGACGCCGATTCCGTAGCCGCGGGCCGCGTCGAACTTGTATTCGTAGCGGTCATCCGTCTGTCTCCGCAGCTCCGCCAGGCGGGCGCGGAGTTGATGCGCCAGCCCCTCGTATTCCGGTTTGCCGTACAGGTTGTTCATTTCATCCGGATCGCTCTGCAGATCGTAAAGCTCGAGCTGGCGCGGCTCGACGTAGTAATCGATCAGCTTGTAGCGCTCCGTGCGAATGCCGCGATGAGGCTCCACGTGCTCGAAGTCCGGATATTCGTAGTATTCGTATAGCCAGTCTTGGCGCCAGTCCGGGACGTTGCCGCCCGTCGCGAGCGGCAGAAGGCTGCGGCCCTGCATCGCCGCCGGGATCCGGACGCCGGCCAGATCCAGCAAGGTGGGGGCGATGTCGATATTGAGCGCCATCCCGGGCATTTTCGTACCCGGCTTGATCAGCTTCGGATAGCGGATCAGCATCGGGATTCTAATCGAAGGCTCGTACATCAGGCGCTTGTCGTAGAAGTGGTGCTCGCCCAGAAAGAAGCCGTGGTCCGAGCTCAGCAGCACCGCGGTATCGTCCAGCGCTCCCATTTTCTCCAGGGTGTGGAAGATCAACCCGGCATCCTGGTCATTGGAAAGCACGCCCGCATAGTGATCCTTGACGAGCTCTTCCAGCGAGCGCGCGTCGTCGGCCCCGACCAGGCATTCTCCGATCCGGTTCCTGGCTTGCCGCACGGCCCGCGCCTTGTTCGGATATCCCCTTTCGTTCTCGGAATAGCTGCGCGGCGTGGGGATCGGGACGCCGTTCAGCGCATTGTCCAGCCGGGCCGGACGATAGAACGGCGCATGCGGCGCATAGAACCAGAGGAACAGGCAAAAGGGTTTGTCGCGCCGGGTGCGCAGCCATTCGGCGGCCTTCAGCGTCAGGATGTCATCGATGTATTCGCCATACTTCCGCGGCCCGCTGTACTTCCCGTTCACGCCCTCCCACATCGGAGTTTCAAAATAGGAAGACTGGCCTTCAAAGCCGAAATAGTAGTCCCACGGATGATCGCGCAAGGCACCCGCGACGTGCGACTTGCCCAGGAACGCCACCTCGTACCCGGCCTCGTGGAGCAGGTCCGTGACGATAGGATCGGTAGCCGGGATCGTGGCATTGCGGTTGTCCACCGCGCCGGTGGTGTGCGAATACAGTCCCGTCAGAATGCTGGCCCGCGACGGCGCGCACAGGGCGTTGACGCAAAACGCATTCTCGAAATCCGCCCCTTCGCGCGCGATGCGGTCGAGGTTGGGGGTTTGGATGATGCGATTGCCGGCCGAGCTCAACTCATCCGGCCGCAAGCCCTCCCCCAGGAAGAAAACGATGTTCGGCTTGCGGCGCGTCTGCGCGAAACCGCGCCTTGTGCCGGCGGCCTGCAGCAGCGTCGCCAGGCCCACAGCTTCGAGCCACTGCCGTCTCGACATCTGAGCCATGTTCCGCTCCTTTCCCACAGTCGCGTCTGTCAGTCAATGTTAGCCTGATTAAAGCATGCGGTTTTCCGACTCCTTTTTCCCCCAGCGTTTCGGCATCACCACCCACGACCTGGAGAATTACATGGCTGAAGCGCTATCCGCGGGAGGCGCGTACGCGGATCTGTACTTCGAGTACCTCTCGACCAGTTCCATCAGCATCGACGAATCCATCGTCAAGAGCGCCGCGCAAGGCGTTTCGCTGGGCGTAGGCGTGCGCGTGATCGCCGGCGAGCGTACGGGCTACGCCTACAGCGGCGATCTCAGCCCGGAGAAGATCCGCCACGCGGCCCGCGTAGCGGCTTGCATCGCCAAAGGGCCGGCCACGGTCGAGAAGGTTTCGCTCAGCGAAGGCGCGCGGCGCAATCTGTATCCGGTGCTGACGGCGCCCACCGAGACGGCCTTCGCCGATCGTGTGGATCTCGTCAAACGCGCCGACCGGGCAGCCCGCTCCTACGACCCGCGTATCTTCCAGGTGCAGGCCAGCTACGCCGACAACCTGCGCCACGTGCTGGTTGCCACCAGCGACGGCGTGCTCTCCTGGGACCGGCAGCCGCTGGCCCGCCTCAACGTCGCGGCACTGGCGCGCGCCAACGGCGACGTGCCCCAGCGCGGCCACGCGGGCGGCGGCGGACGCGTGGATCTCGCCTTCTTCCTCAACGAAAAAACGCCCGAACATTTTGCCGCCGAGGCGGCCCGCGAGGCCATCGTCATGCTCGACGCCGTGGACGCCCCTGCCGGCGAGATGACCGTCGTCCTCGGCCCCGGCTGGCCCGGCATCCTGCTGCACGAAGCCGTAGGCCATGGTCTCGAGGCCGACTTCAACCGCAAGGGCGTGTCGGCCTTCAGCGGTCGCATCGGGCAGCAGGTGGCCAGCCCCCTCTGCACCGTGGTCGACGACGGCACTATCGCCAACCGCCGCGGATCGCTCAACGTAGACGACGAGGGCCATCCCACGGGTTGCAACGTCCTCATCGAAAATGGCGTGCTCCGCGGATACCTTCAGGACAAGCTGTCCAGCCGTATCACCGGCGCCGCGCAGACCGGCAGCGGCCGGCGCGAAAGCTACGCCCACATCCCCATGCCGCGCATGACCAACACTTTCATGCTGGGAGGCCAGAGCGACCCCGCCGAAATCATACGTTCTGTTCCCAAGGGCCTTTACTGTCCCGACTTCGGCGGCGGACAGGTCGATATCACCAGCGGCAACTTCGTCTTCTCCGCCGCGGAAAGCTACTTGATCGAAGACGGCAAGCTGACCCGGCCCGTGCGCAACGCCACCCTGGTCGGCAACGGTCCGGAGGCGCTCAAGTACGTCAGCATGGTGGGGAACGACCTGAAACTCGACGAAGGCATCGGGATATGCGGCAAGGACGGCCAGAGCGTGCCGGTCGGCGTGGGCATTCCCACCATTAAGATCGATCGCATGACCGTAGGAGGCACGGCGTGAGCGGCAACGGCTACGCCGCGCTGGCCGCCGAGATCGTCGCGCAGGCGCTGGCCGCGGGCGCTACCGGCGCCGAGTGTACGGTCAGCGAAGGCGACGAATTTTCCGCCGGCGTGCGCATGCGCGCGGTCGAGACTCTCAAGGAAGCCGGCTCGCGCGCGGTGGGCCTGCGCATCCTCAAGGGCCGCCACACCGGCTCGGCCTATACTTCCGATCTGGCCCCCGATGGCATCCGCCGCATGGTTCGCTCGGCCGTGGAATTGGCCGATATCACGACCGAAGATCCGCACGCCGGCCTGCCCGATCCCGAAGAACTCGGATCGCTCCCTGGCGATCTGGGGCTCTACTGCCCGGACGTGGAAAGCCTGGCCACGGATGCGAAGATCGATATGGCCTGCCGTGCCGAGGATGCCTCTTTACGCGCCGATCCGCGCATCGCCAACTCGGAAGGTGCGTCGTTCGACACGCACGTGGGCCAGCATGCGTTTGCCAATTCGCGTGGTTTCGCGGGCGAATATCGCGCCAGCTACTGCTCGCTAAGCACCGTGCCGGTGGCCCGGCAGGGCGAGTCCATGGAGCGCGACTATTGGCAAACGGCCGCGCGCGGCGTCGTGGGACTGGAAAAGCCGGAAGATGTCGGCCGCATCGCGGCGGAGCGCACCTTGCGCCGGTTGGGAGCGGTCAAGGTCGAAACGAAAAGGGTCCCGGTGGTCTTCGATCCACGAACAGCCCGTTCCCTGGTCGACAATATCTTCGACGCGGTGCATGGCGGCGCGATCTACCGAAACGAATCGTTCCTGGCCGGCAAACTGGGTGAACGCGTGGGGTCGGACAAGCTGACGGTGATCGACGACGGGACCATCCCCGGCTTGTTCGGCACCTCGCCGTTCGACGACGAAGGCGTGCCCACGCGGCGCACGGTCGTGATCGAGAACGGCGTGCTGCGCAGCTACCTGCTGAACACCTACACGGCGCGCAAGCTGGGGCTGCGCACCACCGGCAACGCTTCGCGCGGTCTGGCCGGCAATGCCGGGGTCGGCAACGGGAACCTCTATATCGAACGCGGCGCGGAACCGCCGGAACGCCTGATCGCCGGTATTCGCGACGGTTTCTATGTCACCGAATTGATCGGTTTCGGTGTTAATATCGTGACCGGGGATTATTCCCGCGGCGCAGCCGGTCTTTGGATTCGCAATGGCGAGTTGGCCTTTCCGGTTTCCGAGGTGACCATCGCGGGCAAGCTGCCGGACATGCTGCTCAACCTGGAGGCCGTGGGCGCCGATCTCGAATTCCGCGGCTCCATGGCCGCGCCGACTCTGGTCTTGGCGGAGATGACCGTTGGTGGCCGATAAAACAAAAAGAGAGCCGAAAAGCATTCCCGTCGCTGTGTTCGTGGGAGCGCTCGTCGTCATTTTGGGCGGCGGTTTCTTTCTGTACCTGGATCGCATCTCCCACCGGCCGCCGCCTCCGCCCGCGCCACTCACCAGCGAAGCCAAGGCATACACGCGGAATCTGCAACTGGCCGACGTGGAGATGCAAAAGCACGAGAGCTATATGAAACAGGCGGTGGTCGAGATTACCGGAAAGATTGGTAATAACGGCAGCCGCAAGCTCGACGAAGTGGAGATTAACTGCGTGTTTTACGATCCGTACGGGCAGGTTGTGCTGCGCGCGCGCGTACCCATCGTAGGGCAGAAGATCGGCGGCCTGGCGCCGGGCGAAATCAAGAACTTCCGCCTGGCCTTCGACAACATTCCGGATAGTTGGAATCAGAGCATGCCGCAACTGGTCATTGCCCAGATCATATTCAACTGATGACTACCGCCGCGGCGATCGGCTTTCGCGCCCACTCCGGGTGGGCGGCGGCAGTGGCTGTCACCGGATCCGCGCACGCCGTGGCCATAACCCGGCGGCGCATCGAAATGGGGGATGCCCAGCCCTATCACGCCGCCGCCAGATTGGATATCGCCGAAGCGCGGGAACTGGTCGAACGCTGCGCGGCGCGTGCCGCATCCATGGCTGCGGAGGCGCTGCGAGGGCTGATCGGAGACCTGCACCGACTCGGCCACGAGGTCACCGGGTGCGGACTGCTGCTGGCCAGTGGCCGTCCGCTGCCGGAACTGGAAAGCATCCTGCGGTCGCACGCCCTGATCCACACTGCCGAAGGGGAACACTTTCGCAATGCCCTGCGCGCTGCCGTACGCCAGCGCGGCTTGCCGCTGGTGACCCTGAAAGAGCGGGATGTCGAGATCGCCCCGCACATTGCCGCCATGGGCAAGGCGGTCGGACCGCCGTGGGGGCAGGATCAAAAGCTGGCTGCGACGGCGGCCTGGCAGGTGTTATGCCGTCGCTAAAGCCGCGCGCTTGCCGCGATGATACTCCGCAAGCTGGGCGTTAGCCGAAGCGATCGTGGCAACTGCATCCGCCACGCGCGCCAGGTCCTTTCCGGCCAGCACGGCGTACAATTCATCCTCGCCCAAGTCCGTATAGACCCGATTGCCGATGCAGGCCGAGCTGGTCACCAGGCCGTGCGACATGGCGGCAGGCAGAGCCATGCAGGTGGGGCGCGGCAGCAGGGGAGCGCCGGCGGATATGCCCGCCCGCAGCGCCGCCTCCGAGAGCAGCATCAGGCGCGCCGGACGCCCGGCGAAAATCACCACGTCCGGATCTACGGGCGTCTCGCCCAGCGGCGCGTAAACCACCGCTCCGGGCGGTTCCGGCAGCCGGGGGATGCCCGGCACTTCTTCCATCTTCACGTATCCGAGCGAGCCCATCAGCGACAGAGTCTGCTCCAATTCCGGCGCGCGATCCGGCGGCAGTGCGATGTTGTGCGTGTAGCTCCCGATAGGGCAGTTGTAGTGGTCGCCCGGCACGGTGTAGAACGGCTTGCCTTCCGCCGCCAGGCGCCAGAAACTGCAGCCGGAAGGCATCGTTCCTTCGAACTTCGCCACGCCCGCCGGCGGCGACTTCAGAAACGCCACGGCAACGGGACGCCGCGCCAACCCGGCGCCTTCGGAAAAACGCCGTTCCATCTCTTTGTAATCAGTCATCACTCAAGTATACCGGCTGGAAAGTCTGTTCTTGACCTGTCTATAACTGTAGGGTTGACACTATGTTTAGGAACGTGTGGACAGTATCCCAACTCGCCCGGCACTGCGGCCTCAGCCGCGGCACGCTGCTGTATTACGAATCGATCGGCCTGTTGAAGCCGCCCGCGCGCAGCCACGCCAACTACCGGCGTTACGGCGCGCGCGATCTCGACCGTCTGCAGCAGATCTGCGCCTATCGGCACGCAGGGCTGACGCTCGAGGATATCCGCGCCATCCTGGATCGCCGCGAATCGGACGCCACCTCGGTGCTCAAACGCCGCCTGCTGGCGCTCGATGGCGAGATCGAAACCCTGCGCGCCCACCAGCGCGCGATTTTGCAGTTGCTGAAAAACGATTCGATAGGGAGAAGACAGATGATGACCAAAGAGAAGTGGGTGTCGATTATGAAAGCCTCGGGGCTGACCGAGACCGAAATGCACCGCTGGCATGCGGAGTTTGAGAAGGCCGCACCGGAAGATCACCAGGAGTTCCTGGAGTATCTGAAGATTCCGGCGGCCGAGATACAGGACATCCGCGCGCGCTGCCGCCAGCACGTGTAGTGGTATCATACCCAAGCCATGTCTACGGCGGCAGTCCTCCGGCTGCCGCCCGAAGCAACTCAACCGGAATCCCACTAAAATAAGGCTTCGCGATCGGAGGTGTACCGTGCGCTCCCTGGTACCGCTGTTCTGTTCTCTCCTGTCCGCAAGCCTGGTATCCGCGGCACCCACGGCCTACGTGGCTCTCTGTTGCGCAACACCTGCCACCATTTCCGTACTGGATCCCTCCACCGGCCTGGCCGTCGCTCAATTCCCGTCCGCCGTGGGAGCCGCCGCCATGGCGCCGGCGCCCGACTACCGCGCCATCTACGTCCTCACGCAGCAGTACAATGGCGTCCCCGGCGAGCCTTGGGGACTCCAACCCGGCGGCGTCAACAGTGTCGTCATTCTGGATCTGCCGGGCGGGTCTCCATCCGCCGTCATCCCTCTTACGGCCATGCCGTTCGCCATTGCCTTTAGCCCGGATGGCAGCATCGCCTACGTGATTGCCGTCGATTCCAGCTTCGGCTCTCATCTGATTCTGATCGATACGCAATCGCGGCGCGTCGTGCGCGACAAGGCCTACCCCTCCTCCAAGTTCGGACCGGGCGTGCAGATCGTGCCTTCCGCCGACGGTTCGCAGATTTACTTGCAGATCTACGCCGGCGAGGCCATCTGGAAAATCGATGCTCAGACCCTGGCCATCACCCAAAGCCTGACCTGCTCCCCGTACTGTCAGGGATTGGCCCTTGTCGAAAACGATACGACCTTGCTGACTGTCGAAGGTGCGGCTACGGTTGACTACCTGGACGCCGCCTCGCTCCAGCCAACCGGGCAGATACCGTGGCCGCTGCCCCCGGGCGTCTACGCCGGTTGGGTGATTCCGGTTTCGCCGGATGGCTCTACCGCCTACTTCGGCAGCAACGTTCTCAGCGCGCCATCGGGCTCAGTCGCCGCTTTGGACATCGCCAGCGGGCTGTTTTCACCCGTGTTGACCGGGATGGGCATAGACTACACTGCCGCCATCAGTCCCGATGGAGCCTGGCTGGCGACCGACAGTTTCCCCGCCACCCTGGGCGTGCTCGGTCTCCAGCCCATGGCTGCACAGGCGGAGAATGTCGCAACCTTATCCCAGATCGGCGCCGCGTTCTTCCTGCCCCACGGCGACCGTCTCTTCGTTCTGAATCAGGAGTCGTCTTACCTGGCGCGCATCGACGTCGCCTCCGGCAGCGTGACCGGCAGGATTCCGGTGGGCAGCGCCCCCATCGCCATCGCTGCCGAATCCGCTCATCATCGCCTCTTCGTCGCCAACCAGGCCTCCAATACCCTCTCCGTGATCAATACCACGTCATCCAAGACGATCGTCAACTACAATCTCCTCTCGACCGGGTGGTCCGCCCACGCGGTGGCTGCCGCCGGCGCACACATCTTCATCGCTTCGCGTGAAACCCTCCAGATGCTCGACCTGACCTCCGGCGTGGTCCAACAGCTTTACGTCCCCAACGCCGGCCTGTACCCGCTTTATCGCGGGTTAGCGGCCTCGCCCGACGGGCAGTCGCTGTATTTCGCCTTTACCACGCAGACGCGCCAGGGCGCCGCGAGCGGGGTGTTGGCGGGCTTGGACGTCTACGACACGCATGCCGGCGCTCTCGCCGCGCAGATCGCCATCCCCGAACCGCAGCAGATCGCCTTCAGCCCCGATTCCAGCCTGGCCTATGTGGGATCTCTCAACGCCGGCAGTATGCAGTTGGCGGTCATCGACACCCACAGCCGGACCGTCATCAGCACCATTCCGATACCGCAGGTCCAGCAAGTCGCCAGCCTGGCTATCAGTCCCGACGGCCGCACGCTTCACGTTCTGGACGCGCTCGGCGCTGCCGTAACCGCGGTCGATCTGGCGAGCGGCTCCACGGGTGCCGGCACCTCCGTCCCGGCGAACCCCACGTCCCTGGCTGTGAGTCCGGACGGCGCTCTGGTCTACGTCACCCACAGCCGCAACCCGCAACTCACCGTCATCAATACCGCTACCGGCTCAGTCACCGGAACCATCGGCGTGGGGACCGGCAGCAATGCCGTCGTCTTCGTCGCCGCGCCCTGACCGGTAGGGGCTGGACGGCTAACGCGGATTCACCAGCGGAAGCACGGCACCATCCAGTTCCGCGTCGGTGTAATTGCGCAGATGCACGTTCTTGTGCAGCGTCCAGTGCTCGACATGCTCCAGCGACTGTCCCGGCCGCAGATGCTTCATGGGTCCCAGCGTCTCCATCTCCAGGAAGTCGGCATTGGTGAACGTTTCAAACGAGCAGCCGAAATCGGGATAATCCTTCGGCGAGTTCTCCGCCTCGTAGCGCTTGATGAACAGCCCGCCATTCAGCGCATAGGCCGCCCAGGTGTGCTGGTTGAAGCTGCCCAGTTTCTGCGGATCGGCATTGGACGGGTCCTGATGCAGCATCAGGTACTTGCGGGTGAAACGCCAGCGATGGTCGGACAGGTTGCTGAAGGCCCACATCACCAGCGGATTGGTCGGATACAAGACTTCGGGATGCTTGCCGCGCGGCGGGAACCCGTGGATGGCCACCCCTCCCGGCGCCATCATGGTCAGGGCCCACGGCGCCAGGTCCACCGGGTGCGTCCCGGCGTTTTTGATGTGATGGATGACTTCAACGGCCGTCCCGCCGGGCGACAGTTTCACCACGATCTGTTTTTCCAGGCCCGTCAGCGGCTCGACCGGCTCGGTGGCCTCCAGCACGTCGCCTTTGATGTTGATGTGCACCGGCCCGTTATCCGGGGCGTAGGTGCGGATCACGTCTTCCGGCGCCATCCAGATGCGGTGGCCGCCGCGCAGCACGAAGGCGGGCTCGCCCGATTTTCCCAGAGTCTCGGGAAACTCTTTGAAGAAGTTCTGGCCGCCGACAAAAGCGTAGCGCATAATGCGGGGGCCGATGTCGCTGGTGACGATCAGCTCGACTTCTCCATTGGTGATCCGGTAGCAGTTCGGCCAGCCCTTGTAGGCGGTCTTTTCGATTTTTACAGCGGCGTTGGCAGTCATGGCGAGCAGAAGTAACGGGGCAACTTTCAGCATAGCCCGTCTATTATCGCGCGCTTCACAGATCCGGTGGAAAGGCCGCCGATCCCCGAACCTGCGTATTACTTTGGCGCTAGTACTCAAAAACTGTACTACTAGTAACCGGATTCGAGATTGAAAGATTGACCGCCTTACGGCTGCGCTGGTACGCTACAGACCCAGAGGGGGTTCCCGATACATGTGCATACGTGCGTCCGCTTGCGTTGCCGTTTGTCTGCTCGCCGCCGGTCAGGCTTTGATGGCCCACGAACCGCATGATGTGGTGGACGCTATCGCAGTTTCCCCGAACTTCGCCCAAGACGGAACGGTTTTTGCCGCGTTCGGCAACTTCACGCTGGTGTGGGGGACCTATGCGCTGATGAAGTCCACCGATGGCGGCACGAGTCTGTCGGCTGTGGCGGGCTTGCCGCGTAACACAGCCATGAATACGATCGCCATCTCGCCCGATTACAGCCACGATCAGACCGTCTATGTGGCCGGGGCGGGCGGACTGTTCCAAAGCGCCGATGGCGGCAATTCCTGGACCCTTCCTGTGACGACCCCCTTAGCAAGCGTAGCCCTCTCACCGGGTTTCGCCACCGACAACACGTTATTCGTCGTCACGTCGCAGAGCGGAATCCGGAGATCCACGAACCGCGGCAAGACCTGGACCATGATCCGCGTCCCGGGATCTCTAACCTCCGCGCTGACTGCAATCGCGCTTTCGCCGAATTACCCGGCCGATCAAACGATCCTGGTGGGCAGCGGGAAGAACGGCATCTTCGTTTCCACCGATGCCGGTGCCAGTTGGGTCCAGGCAACCGTGCCGCCAAGTCTGCCGGCGGTGAAGAACCTGGTCTTTTCGCCGGCCTACACCACAGACCGGACTGTCTTCGCCGGGACCTACGGCGCCGGCGTGCTGATCTCGAGCGATGGCGGGGCTTCCTGGTCCGCCTCCAACTCCGGTCTCACCGACCTCAACGTGACGCAATTGATAACCTCTCCCGGCTATACAAAGGACTCCACGCTGTACATCACGACGGCTGTGGCCGGCGCCTTCATCAGCAATACCCGCGGCGCTTCGTGGCAGGCCGGCGGCCGGGTGGGACGCATGCTGTCCCCCCAGACCAGCGAGCATTATCTGGCGTTGGCTGCGGGCGCCGGAGCCGGCGGCACCATGCTCTTCATCGGAATGTGGGAAGGAATGTGGAGTTCCTCTACGGGCGCGGCGTCCTGGCAATACATCGAGTCCATACCGACCCGCCTGGTCCGCAGCATTCGTTTCTCGCCCAACTACGCCGCCGATCAGACGATCTTCGCCAACACGTATGGCAGCGGTAATCTCTGGTCCACCGATTCCGGAGCCACCTGGAGGATCTCGAACACCGGTCTGGCAGGTCCGTACATGGAACCCGCGGACTTCTCGCCCAACTACGCAAGCGATGGGACGGCATTCACCGGCAACGCCTACGGCCTGCAAAAGACTACGAATCGCGGCGCCACGTGGCAATTGCTGGAAGGCGGATTGGGTTCGACGACCTATGTGAGAGCCATCGGCGTCTCGCCCAATTATGCACAGGACTCCACTCTTCTGATCGGGACCGGAAATGGCCCGGTGACCTGCTCTTCAGCCGACTTCATGCCCGGCATGACCACGCATCCCAGCCCCAACGAAGGGGCGTACACCGGTCTGTTCATCTCGACCGACGGCGGCCAGACGTGGCAATTCACCAGCCTGACCAAACCCGTATCGACGGGCTGTTTCGGAATCAGTTCCGCGGATTTCTCCCCCGCGTTTGCCACGGATCGGACGACGTTTGCCGCCAGTCCCACCACCGGGATCTACAAGTCCACCGACGGCGGAGTGAACTGGACACAATTGGTTACGCCCAATGCCAAGATGAATATCGTACTGGTGTCGCCCAATTTCACACAGGATCGGACGGTTTTCGCGGCGGGAACCTATGCGGGGCTCTACAAATCCACGGACGCCGGATCCACCTGGTCAACCGTGGCCGGAACAGCCAACGTCAAATTCAACACGATTACGTTGTCGCCCGGCTTTGCCGCCGACCAGACCCTGTACGGGGCCAGCGTCCAGCTGGGCCTGGTGAAATTCACGAACGGCGGGGCGAACATGTCGCCGGTGACCTCCTTTCCGGACAACTTCGCCTCCGCGGTAGGCCTGTCTCCCAACTTCGCCACCGATCACAAGATGGCGGCCGCCGGCTACCATGGCCTGTATCTTTCCGCCGATGGGGGAGCCTCGTGGAATTACGCCGCGGAACCCGCGCGCATCGAGGAGTCCCGCTACATCAACGGCGTCGGGCAGCAGTGTCCTTCGATCGTCTATCAAGGAGCGATCAGCTACCTGGGCAATTGGACGTTGATGCAACCGGCGGCGCTCGCCAGCACCGGGGCATATATGAGTACGGATGAGCCGGGCGATACGGCGACCCTCTATTTTCTGGGTACCGCCGTGCGCTGGCTCAGCCTGACCGGACCGGAGCAGGGGACGGCCACGGTCCAATTGGACGGCGTCAGCCAGGGCACGGTCAACCTCACGGGGTCGACCGACCAATACCAGCAGGTTGTCTGGCAGCAGCATGGCCTCTCCTGCGGCCTGCACACGTTGACCATCACCGCGACCCCGGCCGCCGGGCAGATGGTCGCCTTGGATGCCTTCGACGTCTGGCTGAATACCTGCACCGTCCCGACCGGCAAGCGCTAGCGCGTGCGGGCCCGCGGCGAGTAATCTGGTTTCCATGGCCAGCCCCTGGATCTGGGAGCCGACTCCGGAGTTCATCGAGAAAACCAACGTGTACCGCTTCATGCGGCGCGTGGGCCTGCGGACCCACCAGGAATTCATCGCCTGGTCACAGCGTGATGTCGGGCGATTCTGGGATGAAATGGTGCGCGAGATGGGTGTCGACTGGTTCGCACCCTATAGCCACGTGCTGGATACGTCACGCGGCGTGGAGTGGGCCCGCTGGTTCACCGGCGGCAAGCTGAACATCGCCGCCAACTGTCTCGACCGTCACGCCGCCGTGGCGGCCCGCGACCGCACGGCGATCGTCTGGGAGGGCGAGAATGGCGCCACCCGTAGCCTGACATTCGCCGCGTTGCGTCGCGAAACCGATCGCCTGGCAAACGGCATGCGCGCCCTGGGCCTCGTCGCCGGCGATCGCGTGGCTCTCTGTATGCCCATGGTCCCCGAGGTGGTTATCATCGTCTATGCCTGCTTCAAACTCGGTTTGATCGCCGTGCCGGTTTTCTCCGGGTTTGGATACGAGGCGATCGCCGTGCGCCTCGCGGATTCCGGCGCCCGGCTGCTCTTTACCGCGGATTACCTGGAACGTCGCGGCCGCCGGATCGCTCTGAAAGAGAAGACCGACGAGGCGTTGGAGCAAAACTCCACGGTGGAGCACGTGGTGGTGTGGCGCTACCAGGGCGGGGAAGTCCCCTGGACCGCCGGACGGGATATCTGGTGGGACGACCTGGTAGCCGCACCTGACGCCGAATGCGCCGCCGCATCCTTGGATTCGGAAACGCCTGCATTGCTCCTTTACACGTCCGGGACCACCGGCCGGCCGAAAGGCGCGGTCCACACCCACGCCGGCGCGCTGGTCCAGACCGGCAAAGAGATCTACCTCACATTCGATCATCAGCCGGACGATTGCTTCTGGTGGGTGTCGGACATAGGCTGGATGATGGGCCCATGGGAGATCATCGGCAATCACCTGTTCGGCGGAACCGTCCTGCTCTACGACGGGGCGCCGGATTTTCCTACAGCGGACCGCTTCTGGCAAACCATCGAACGCCGTCGCGTGACCGCCTTCGGTATTTCGCCCACAGCCATCCGGCTGCTAATGCGGAAAGGCGGCGCGGGCCCGGACGGATACGGCCTCGGATCTTTGCGCCTCCTCGGTTCGACAGGCGAGCCGTGGGACGAGAGCTCCTACCGCTGGTTCTTTGAGCGCGTCGGCGGCGGACGGCTGCCCATCATGAACATCTCCGGCGGCACGGAAATCATCGGCTGCTTCCTGGCGCCGCTCCCGATCCAGCCGCTAAAAGCCTGTTCGCTCGGCGGACCGTCACCCGGCATGGCAACCGACGTCTTCGATGCCGGGGGCCGGCCGGTGCGGGGACAACTGGGTTACCTGGTGTGTACCCAACCGGCCCCTTCCATGACCCGGGGCGTCTGGAACGATCCTCAGCGCTATCTGGAAGCTTATTGGTCGCGCTGGCCCGGTGTCTGGTATCACGGCGATTGGGCCGCCGTGGATGCGGACGGTTGCTGGTTTCTGCACGGGCGCGCCGACGAAACCTTCAACGTCGCCGGGCGCAAGGTGGGGCCGGCCGAAGTGGAAGCCTGTCTTATCGAGCATGCCGCGGTTTCCGAAGCGGCCGTGATCGGAGTCCCGGATGAGCTCACCGGCGAGAGCGTTGTGGCATTCGTGGTGTTGAAGCCAGGGGCCCGGTTAACGAACGTTAGCCAGGAACTAAGCGCGCACCTGGCCCGGCGCATGGGGCCCACCTTCCGCCCGCGGGCTGTCTTGGCTGTCGGCGAGCTGCCCAAAACCCAAAGCGGCAAAGTGGTGCGGCGGTTGATCCGGCACGCGTATCTCGGGGAAGCCTTGGGAGATACATCCACCGTTGAGAATCCGGGCGCGCTGGCGCAGTGCGCCGCGAGAGTGTCGGAGAAAGCCTGAGAGGTAGCGGTACTGTAACCAAAAGCGCGCGGATTCCCGGTTGCGCTTTTCGAAATATGCGCAATAATACGATAATCGACGCCGGCACTGTGCCATTGGGGATACACTGAGAATGATCGGCGTTCGGACGCCTGCGATGGGATTGAATGTGTGGAAGCCTTTCCCGGGATTCGTAACGCGGGTGGCGTCCTGCGCGTTGCTGCTGGGCGGCGTCGTGTCCGGCCAGACCGTACTGCCCGGGTCAGGCCCGGAAAGTACGGTCAATCTGCTCAATGCCGATGCGGCTATTCTGGAGTCGCAGGAAGCCCGCAAGGATCTCCCGTGTAACGCCACGCCGGTAAAGCCGGTTTTGGGTTTCGACCTCAAGTTCCACTCCGGGTACGAGGTCAGCGTTCCCTTGAAGGAGCTGGCCGGCAAAGAGAACCGGCTGACCATGATCTTCCGGGTGACGCCCGCGGATGGCGAGCGGGACGCGGTCTATTTCTCGCAGCGTGTGAAGGTGCCCGAGATCGAAGACGACGCGCACGGCGACGCCTATCTGCAGGGTGGTTTCGACGTCGGTGAAGGCAAATACCACCTGGACTGGCTGATGCGCGACCGCCTGGAGCGGGTCTGTGCCTCGTTCTGGGATATTGACGCCAGTCTGGCGCCCAAGGATAAATCCGTAACGCTGGATATACAGCCCGACGTGGTGGCCGCCTCCGACTTCGAACCCTTCAAAGACGAGCCCCCGATCCCGCGCGAAATGCCCGCAACGGTGGGGCCGCCGCTCAACGTCAAAGTAATTATGAACTTTGCGCCGCAGGATTCGACCGCTGCCACTCTGCAGCCGCTCGATATGCGCGCGCTGCTCTGGATTCTGCGCAGCATCGCGCGCGAGCCGCGTATCGCAAGGTTCTCGGTGGTGGCGTTCAACGCCCAGGAGCAGCGGGTGGTTTATCGTCAGGAAAACTCCTCATCCATCGATTTCCCGGCATTGGGCGAGGCCTTGCGTACCCTGAACCTGGGTACCGTGAACGTGAAGAAGCTGGGCCAGAAGCGCAGCGAATCGGACTTTCTGGCCAGCCTGTTCACGCAGGAACTCACGCCGCAGGAACACACCGATGCCGTCATTTTTGCGGGACCGAAAGTGATGCTGGATAACGGCGTGCCGCAGGAGTCGTTGAAGAAGGTCGCCGACGTCGAATATCCGGTCTTCTACATGAACTACAACCTGGACCCGCAAGCCGTGCCGTGGCGGGATGCCATCGGCAATGCCGTCCATTACTTGAAGGGGGTCGAGTATACCATCGCCCGCCCGCGGGATCTGTGGAATGCGTGGGGCGACATCATGACCCGTATTGTAAAATTAAAGTTGGGAAAACGTGCGGCGACTCGCGATTCCCGGTAAGAAGATGCGCGTCCATAGCTTCACTGCGGCTTTGTGCATGGCCCTAGGGGCATGGCAGCCGTCCTTTTCGCAGAAATTCAGCCCCGACAATCTGGCGCCATATATTCCCAGCCCCCAGGAAGTGGTGGACCGGATGTTGAGCGCCGCCCGCGTGAAACCGGGTGAAGTGGTTTATGATCTCGGCAGCGGCGACGGACGCATCATCATCACCGCGGCCGAGAAATATCATGCCCGCGCGGTGGGCGTGGAGCTCGACGGCAATCTCTGCAAAGCGACGCAGGCGAAGCTGAAGCGGCTGGGCCTGGAGGACCGGGTGAGGCTGATCCACGGCAACCTGCTGAAAGTGGATCTCAGCCAGGCCGATGTGGTCACCTTATATTTGCTGACCAGCTCGAACGAGCGGCTCCGTCCAAACCTGGAGAAGTACCTGAAGCCCGGCGCGCGCGTGGTGTCGAACGACTACGAGATCAAAGGATGGACGCCTTCGGGCATCGTGCCCATCGAGGCCGGCGGGCTGAAGCACTTCATCTACGTCTACGAGATCGGAGCCCGGAATTAGGACCGGCCTGCCTCACGATTCGCCGAACGCGATGGCGTTCGAGCGATAATCAATTCTCGCCGCGGCCTAGCAAATACAACGCTATTTTGTTGGCGATTTCTATAGCCGAGGCATGCCGTTGTTTCCAGAGCAGCACAGCCACGGTAAGGAACAACAGAGCCCGCATCGTCCATCCAAAACCCTCGGTATTGATAGGTCGGACGGCGGGCAAAAATGCGGAACCTGAAGCGATATCCTCCTTTCTTATCCACCTTGGCTCGACTCTTTTGTCGTGACAACCAGATTCGTGATTTTCGCAGACGTGTCTCACTTCGTTGCGCAGATCAATCCACTGCCGCTCGGCCAGTGCGGACGGCAACGTCGCCTGGCACAGCAGGACCGGAACGATTACCTTGTCCTGGTCCTCCATGGCAACCACGATCTCCCGAGCGACGAATTCCGACTTCATGCTGACGCAGCACCAAAACAGCACGAAGACAGAGGCTTCCCGTATGGCGGTCTCGATGCGGATCCGCCAGCGATCGCCGGGTTTGAGCGATTCGACGTCGAGAAACACCGCATCGTCGATGGCTACGCCGACGAGGTGCGAGAGCTTCCGCACCAGTGCCTCATCGTGGCGGCTGTACGAAACGAATACCCGGTCTTTGGATTTGCTCAAGACCTAATGATTGTATCCAGGTACGGAGTGCGCGCTTCGAACCCATGCCCAACTACAATAGTTTTGTGACTCGCCCTTTCGACGTCGTGGGTGTCGGCCTCAACGCCACCGACACCCTGCTGGTGGTGCCCCGTTTCCCCGCCTATGCCGGTAAGGTTCCCTTTGAAGAGGAAATCGTCAGTCCGGGCGGCCAGGTGGCCAGCGCGCTGGCGGCCTGCGCGCGCCTGGGCCTGCGCACCAAGTACATCGGCACCGTAGGCGATGACGAGCGCGCCCGCATCCAGCTAGCCAGCCTGCGCGAGTCCGGCATCAACCTGGATCACGTGCAGACCCGTGCCGGCTGCCCCAACCAGTCGGCCTACATCGTCATAGACCGCGGTACCGGCGAGCGCACCGTGCTCTGGTCGCGGCCGGACTGCCTGCGCATCGATCCCGCCGAGATTACGCCGGATCAGATCATCTGCGCGCGCTTGCTGCACATCGACGGGCACGACACGCCCGCGGTGGCCCACGCGGCGCAGATCGCCCACGGCGCTGGCATTCCAGTGACCGTTGACGTGGACACCATCTATCATGGCTTCGACCGGGTCCTGCCGTACGTGGACTACCTGATCGCCAGTTCGGAGTTTCCCGCCCAGTGGACCAACGAGCGCGACCCGTTGCGGGCCCTGGAAGTCATTCAGAAGGAGTACGGCATGCGCGTGGCCGCCATGACTCTGGGCGCGCACGGAGCCCTGGCACTGGAGAATGGCCGGTTTCTTTACTCTCCCGCCTTCGTGGTGAATTGCGTCGACACCACCGGCGCCGGAGACGTGTTTCATGGCGCGTTCTGTTATTCTGTTTTGCAAGGCATGCATCTGACCGAGGCACTGGACTTCTCTAACGCCATGGCGGCCCTTAATTGCACGGCCATGGGCGCGCGCGGCGGGATCCGCGGCGTAGAGGAAGTGCGGTCTCTGATCCAAAGCGCGCCGCGCCGCGCGCATCCCGATATGCAGGTCCGCATCGCATCCGCCGCCACCATTTAAATGTTCCCGCTCCGAGACACGCAGCCGCGTTACACGACCCCTGTGGTGACCATCGCTTTGATCGTGGTCAACCTGCTGGTGTTCCTGTTCGAGGTTTCTCTCGGCACCCGCGGACGGAATGTCCTGATCGAATATTACGGGCTGGTTCCCGACCAGTTCCGGGTGAGTTCCGTGTTCACCTCCATGTTTCTCCACGGGGGCTGGATGCATGTGTTAGGCAACATGTGGTTCCTGTGGATCTTCGGCGATAACGTGGAAGATCTGTTGGGGCATATCAAGTACCTGTTGTTTTACCTGCTCTGCGGCACGGCGGCGGCGCTCTCGCAGGTGCTGATGAATCCGTATTCCACCGCCCCGATGGTGGGCGCCAGCGGCGCGATCGCCGGCGTGATGGGCGCTTACCTGATCAAGTTCCCCCGGTCTCGCGTACTGACCTTGGTGTTCGTCTTTTTCTTTATCACTACGGTCGAGATTCCCGCGCCCATCATGCTGGTGTACTGGTTCGCGATCCAGTTCTTCAGCGGCGTCGAGACCTTCGCGCACACCCAACTGTCACAGGGCGGAGTAGCCTTCTTTGCCCATGTGGGCGGGTTTGTGGTCGGCATTGTCCTGGTGAAGTTACTGGGTACCACGGACCGCTACAACCGGCCGCGGGGATATTACTGGCAATGATGCGCGTGACCCTCTACACCCGCGCGGGATGCTGCCTGTGCGACGAGGCCCGGCAAGTGCTGGCGGATGCCCGCCGCCGGGCGGAGTTTGAATACGAAGAGATCGATATCGACCGGCGCCCGGAATGGCGCCAGCAATATAACGACGAAGTACCCGTGATTGCCATCGACGGCCGCAAGGCTTTCAAATACAGGGTAAGCATGAGTGAATTTCTCAAGAAACTGGCGGCCCGCGCATGAGCCCGGCGCTCGACATTCTGGCTATCGCCGCGCATCCCGACGATATCGAACAGACCTGCGGCGGAACCCTGATCCGCATGGCCGAGGCGGGCTACCGCACGGGGGCGCTGGACCTGACCGCCGGCGACATGGGCACGCGCGGCACTCCCGCGCAGCGGCTGGCGGAAGCCGAAATCGCCGCCCGGCACCTGCGCCTCGCCTGGCGGGGCAACCTGGGCTTCCCGGATGCCCGCCTGGAAAACACCATCAGCGCGCGCATGACCCTGGCCGTCAAGATCCGCGAGCTTCGGCCGCGGGTGGTGATCCTGCCCTACTGGCAGGGCCGCCATCCGGATCACTACCGGACCAGCGAACTCGGTTACGAAGCCTGCTTCCTGGCCGGCCTGAAGAAGCTCGACGAGTATTCCGATCCCCACCGTCCGCACAAGGTGATTTATGCATCGCTCTACGCCAACGTGACGCCGTCGTTTGTGGTGGATATCAGCGCGCAGTTCGACTCGCGGATGGCCGCGCTGCTCAGTTACCAGTCGCAGTACGGCGGGCAGAGTGAGGGCAGCGGACTGTTCCCGCAGGAACAGGAGATTCGCGAACGTCTGGCAGCCATCGCCCGTTTCTACGGCAACCTCATTGGTGCGAAATACGGCGAGCCTTACGTGGTGAAGGAAACCATCCAGGTGGATGATATCGTCAACATGGGTGTACGCAGTCTTTAGGAGCCTATTCATGAGTCGCGGCGTCATCGGGTGGATTGTGTGGTTACCGTTGCTGGTTTCGTGCGCGAGCGCGCAACAGGCCGATACCGGAGGAGCCATTGCCAGCATCTCCGCCGGGGGGCTGTTCGGATTGGGGGCGCACGGGTCGGTGGATGCCAGCGTGGCGGCGCCCGTCTCCAAACACTTCATGCCGTTTATCGACTTCACCTATGCGCCGCTCACCACGTACTCGTATACCTACGGTCTGAACGATACGGGGAAAGCTCTGTACCGCTCGTATATGTTGGACGTCAATGGCGGGATCAAGATTCGGTTTCCCGCCAAGAAGAGCGATTGGGTGCCGTACGTGGGATTTGGCGCCGGCGCCTTGCACCTGTGGTCCAACACGAATATGAGCGGATTCGGCGCTACCGCAAACGTCCATACCAGTCATACCGAACTGGCCGGAAACGCGAGTGTCGGCGCGATTTATTACGTCACGCCGCACGTGGGTTTAGGGATCGAGGCCAAGGGCTACGCGGCCCAGCACAACCGCTTCGCGCAGGCCACCGCCGGCGTCTTCTACCAGTTCCAATAGGCGCTTCACTCCCGTTGCGCGTAATATCCGGAACGCGTCTGGACGGCCACCCCGGGCACATTCACTTCCACCCGTATCCGCCGGTAGGTCCCGTCGGTCGCCAGGTTCGACGGCGTGTAGGCCAGGATGTACTGATTCCGGATCTCGTGCGCGATCTCGGGTGTAATGCTGGAGATCGCCGACACATCGTTGGGAAACCAGGCCCGGCCGCCGGTCTGTTCGGTCAGTTCTTCGAGCTGTTTTCGGGCCCGTGCCGCGCTCTGCGGCTCTTCGGCGCTCAACAGGCCGATGGCGTAGATGATCACGCTGTTCTTCTGTGCCGTCTCCACCAGGTGCGCCTGGGTCTCTGAACTGCTGTTATCCTCACCGTCGGTCACCACCACCAGCACCTTCTTGTCGCGGCGGGCATGGTGCCGGAGATGCTCGATGCCCAGCAGCAGCGCATCCCGCATGGCGGTCTCGCCTTTGGAGTCGATCCCGTGCAGCGCGTTTTCCAGCTCGCCGATATTGTTCGTAAATTCCCGGGCCAGGACGGCATGCTCGTTAAAGTTGATAATGAAGACCTCGTCTTCGGGATTCGAAGCCTTCACCATGGCGACCGCCGCTGAAGCCACCAGATCACGCTTATTGGTCATGCTGGCGCTGCTGTCGATGATCAAACCGAGCGAGATAGGAACGTCTTCCTGCCGAAATGAAGTGATGACCTGTTTTACACCGTCTTCATACACCGTGAAGGCGCTCATTGGCAGATCATGCACCACCCGGCCCTGCGCATCGAACACCGATACGTTCAGCACTACCAGGCGGCTTTCGGCGCGGAACGTGGGTTGTTGCGCGGCGAGCACGGAGAGCGCCATTGTGGACAGAATTACATAGCCGGGCCGCATCTTCTCTAAGCCTTGCACGTCAGATGCCGCTGGAATTCCGGATGCGCGGCGGCTCGCTATCATTGTGATTGGAATGCCCACAATTCTGGATGGAAACCGTGTACGCGACGAGATTCTGCGGGAACTGCGCCCGCGCGTGGCGGCGCTGGCCGCGGCATCGCGGCCGCCGGGGCTGGCGGTGGTGCTGGTGGGCAACGATCCCGGATCGCAAATCTATGTTCGGAACAAAGTGAAGGCCTGCGCGGAGCTGGGAATCGCCAGCGAGACCCTCACGCCGCCGGAGACCATCGCCACCGGAGAACTGCTGTCGGTGATCGATACGCTGAACCGCCGCCCGGATATCGACGGTATCCTGGTGCAATTGCCTTTGCCCAAACAGGTGGATTCACGCCGCGTCCTGCTGGCCGTGGCTCCCGAGAAGGACGTCGACGGATTCCATCCCATGAACGTCGGGAACCTTGTAGCCGGACGTCCGGGACCGCGTCCCTGCACGCCGGCCGGCATCATGGAGTTGCTGAAGCAGAACGGCATCCCCGTAGCCGGCAAACGCGCCGTGGTGGTGGGGCGCAGCGACATCGTGGGCAAGCCGATGGCCCTGCTGCTGCTGCACGCGCATGCCACGGTGACCATCTGCCATTCCCGCACCGCGGACCTGCCGGGCGTGTGCCGCGAGGGCGAGATCCTGGTAGCCGCGATGGGCCGGCCCGCCATGCTGAATGCGGACTACATCCGGCCCGGCGCCGTGGTCATCGACGTGGGCATGAACCGCATCAACGATCGCGGAGAAGTGGCGCGCATCTTCCGCAATTCCGCGGAACGCCTCGCGACTTTCGACCGCAGGGGCAGCGTGGTGGTGGGGGATGTGGACCCGGTGGACGTGCGGGAGAGAGCCGGTGCGTACACGCCCGTGCCCGGCGGCGTGGGTCCGCTGACTATCGCCATGCTGATGACCAACACGGTGAACGCCGCCGAGCGATAGGCGCGCACCCCTCATCCGCTACACTGGTACTTGCGTCTATGCCTGAGTTTGAAGCGGTCCTGTTCGATTTCGACGGCGTGCTGGTGGATAGCGAGCCGGTACACTGCGATTGTTGGCGGGAAGCCCTGGCACCTTTAGGGGTGAATGTCACTTGGGAGGTCTACGCCACCCATTGCGTGGGCGCGGCCGACAGCAGCATGATGCCGGTCTTCGCCAAACTGGCCGATCCGCCGGCGGATCCCGTCAAATTATGGGAGCGCTACCCGCTGAAGAAGCAGCTCTTCCAGCAGCGTATGGCGAACAATCCGCCTTTTGCCGACGGAGTCGGCGATTTCTTCCGGGAACTCTCCACGCGCTACAAGCTGGGGGTGGTCTCTTCCAGCGCGCACGTGGAGATCGATCCGCTGCTGGTGGCTGCCGGCATCATGCCGTATCTGTCGACGGTCGTCTGCGGCGGCGACGTGAAGCGCCACAAACCGAATCCCGAGCCGTACATACTGGCGGGCAGAAACCTGGGCATCCGCAGGGCGCTGGCGGTGGAAGATTCGCCGCCGGGCATGCAGAGCGCCCGTGAAGCGGGCTTCGATGTCATTCAGATCACCGATCCGGCACGGATGATGGAACGGGTCCGCGCGCGGCTCAATGGCGGGTACTAGCGAGCGCCCCGGACTGCAGGCGGATCAGCTCGGTCACCGGCAGCGGCACCACCTCGCCCGCCACCTCGCCGATCACCGCGGCGGTATGGGCGAACGCCACCGGGTCTCCCGTAACGAAGTGGGTAATGCGGCCGGGCGTGTCTCCGGCGCCGGCCCCGAGCGAGCCATTGACCGTCTCGGCCAGGGCCTCCGCGCTGTCCACCAGCCGCACCGTATCCCCGACCACCCGCTGGATGGCGTCGTGTAGCACCGGATAGTGCGTACAGCCCAGGATCAGCGTGTCGATCGGGTCCCGGTCCTGCAGGTAGTGATGCAGCAGCAGGTCGCATTCCGGCGACGCCGCCAGGCCTTCCTCCACGATGTGCACCAGCATCGGGCAGGCGCGCGCCCAGACGGTCAGATGGCGCTGTTCCAGCCGCCGCTGGTACGCGCCACTGGCGATTGCGCCCTTAGTGCCGATGACCCCCACGCGGCCGCTACGCGTCAGGCGCGCCGCGGTTTCCACGCCCGGCTCGATGACTCCCCAGATCGGTATCGCGAAGTGACCGGCCAATTCCGGCAGCGCCGCTGCCGAGGCCGTATTGCAGGCGATCACCACCGCCTCCACACCCATCCCCAGCAGGAATTCGGTGATGCCGTAGGCGAACTCCGCCACCATTGCGGCAGGTTTGCGTCCATACGGCACACGCGCGGTATCGCCAAGGTACACGAAGTCACGATGCGGAAGTTTGCGGCGGAGCGCCTTCAGCACCGTCAACCCGCCTACACCCGAGTCAAATATCCCAATCGGTTTGGTGAGAGACATCCCGTTTACAGTTCTATTCTACCGGCATTAGACGCGTGACTTCACGGCGCGGTGACGGCATCATGAAGCGGACAGCTCGATTAAAGTGTGTTCATTTAAAGGACGTAATGGACCAGGCGGATCGATGACTTTGGTTGAAATCCACAAGAAACACCGGATACAATGCGCAGGGAGGCTTTACATGAGATTCTTAGCTGTTGGCGCGTTTGTGCTGGCGATGGGCGCTGTTCAAGCGTTTGGAGGGGCGCCCGAAGGCAAAGCTCTATACGATACCAAGTGCAAGATGTGTCACAAAGCCGATGGTTCGGGAATGGCCGCCATGAAGATGCGCCCGCTCGGCTCGGCTGAAGTACAGGCCAAGTCCGATGCCGAACTGAAGAAGGACATCACCGGCGGTCTCGGCAAAATGAAGCCGCAGAATGTCACTGCCGCGCAAGCCGCCGATCTAATTGCCTACATTCGAACGCTCAAGAAATAAGCGCAACTACACCGCAACACGCGCTGCGCGCCGCCACGCGGTTTCGTAGCCCTGGACCATACGAACCGTGAGAGCATCGAAGAAGCGGCCGATCCGCCGCTCCAACTCCTCCTCGGCGTAAAGCTCCATTGACGTCTTAGACAGCACTTGAAAGTGCACGAAGTCGATCATCTTGTTCTTGATGATAGCCAGCGCCAGCACCGCCTCGTGCAGAGGGATGCTCTCTTCGTATCTCGCCCTTCCTAACTTCTCGAAGTATTGTTCGATCTCAGTCTCGTGGCCGGCCGACAGCCAGTGACCGAGGTGCTCCAGAATGTGTTGCCCGCGTTGCCGCAGCTCCGCATCGGGTAGCTTTTGGTAGTGGGGCAAATCGGAATGGTCTCGGATCTCACGAATGATATTCGTGGCGATCTCTTCCTGATGAGCCTCGATCAGGTGAATTAGCTTTCCGGAGAGCATACAACCCCTCTTTCATCTTAGCGCCGCCGGGTGCCTTCAGAACAGATTGCCTGTTAAGCTGAAACCATGTCACGCGCCCTCCTGGCATGTCTCGTCAGCGTTCAAACTCTGCTGTGGTGTCAGGACCCGCATCCGATAACAGGGCGGCAGCCGGCCCTCGTGATGGGGATGGGCGGTGCGCCCTGGCTGGTCCGGCCCGAGCGCGCGGCCGAGGAATCTCCGGATGCCGCCCTGGACGCCATCGGCATAGCCAAGGGGGCTAGCGTAGCCGACATCGGCTCCGGGGTAGGGTATTTCACTTGGCGCCTGGCGGAACGGACCGGGCCGGCAGGCAAAGTCTACGCGGTGGATATCCAGGCGGGCATGCTCGACCTTTTGCGGCAGAACATGGCCCAACGCAAGCTCGACAACTACGAGGCCGTGCTGGGCGCCGCTGACAATCCGCACCTGCCGGCTGGAAGGATCGATCTGGCGCTGCTGGTGGACGTCTACCACGAGTTCGCGCAGCCGCAGAAGATGCTGCGTCAGATCCGTGCCTCGCTCAAACCGGACGGCCGCCTGGTGCTGCTGGAGTACCGCAAGGAGGACCCCCGGGTGCCCATCCGTCCCGAACACAAGATGAGTGTCGCGGAGGTCAAGGCAGAGGTCGAGCCGGAAGGTTTTCGCCTCGACAAGATCCTGGAGACGCTGCCCCGCCAGCACATCCTCATCTTCCGGAAGAATACAATGTGACTTCCATGCAGCGGCTCGCCCGGCGTTTCCTCTTCGTGGCCCTGGCCATTACCGCGGTCCTGGCGATCGGTACGGTCGGCTTCATGCTCATCGAGGGCTATTCGTTCTTTCAGGCCCTCTATACAGCCCTGCTTACGATGACAACCGTGGGCTATGGCGATAGCTTACATCGCACCGGACGTATCTTCAATTCCTTTCTATTAGTGGTAGGGGTTACCACCATTCTGGTGGCGATCGGAGCCATGACTCAGACCATCATCGAAGTGGAACTCGGTGAGTTCCTGGGGAAACGGCGGAACAAACGCATGATCGAAAAGCTCGAGAATCACTTCATCATCTGCGGCTACGGCCGCGTGGGCCGGGGTGCGGCGTCCGAGTTACAACAGGCCGGCGTCTCTTTCGTAGTCGTAGATATCGACCATGACCGCGTGGAGAAGGCCATCGCCAGCGGTATACTGGCGGTGGCGGCGGACTCCACGCGCGACGAGACCCTCAGAGACGTGAACATCGCCCGCGCCAAAGGACTGGTGTGCGCCCTGGCCACCGACGCCGACAACCTGTTCGTCCTGCTCTCGGCGAAATTTCTGAATCCGGGGATTTTCGTCGCCACGCGCGCCGCCGAAGAGGGCGCGGAAGAAAAGATGCGCCGCGCCGGAGCCGACGCGGTCTTCGCGCCCTATGCCATCACCGGACATCGCCTGGCGCAGGCCCTGTTGCGTCCGCACGTGGTGCAGTTCCTCGATTTCGCGACGCAGGCCGCCGGCCTGAACGTTGTGCTCGAGCAGGTGCGCGTGGCCCGCCACAGCGATGTGGTCTCCAAGAGCATTCGCGAGATGCAGATCGGCCGCGATTTCGGAGTCATCGTATTGGCTATCCAC
Source organism: Bryobacteraceae bacterium (assembly GCA_035499555.1). Classification (GTDB taxonomy): domain Bacteria; phylum Acidobacteriota; class Terriglobia; order Bryobacterales; family Bryobacteraceae; genus Bog-159. Next base: position 47,086 of record DATJYO010000014.1, on the reverse strand, counting down.
AAAGGCGATGGCGGCATGTTGTTCAATCCCCCGGCTGACACGCTCATCTCGGCCGGCGATTGCCTGATCGTGATGGGCCAGCAGGACCGGCTGCACACGCTCGAAGCTACGCTGGGCGGCGCCCGCGGCGAATAAGAGCACGCTACAATCGACATAGCACATGCCCTCTCCGCAGCGGGTCCAGTGGGCCAAGTTTCGCAGCACCGTCGTGGGCGTTGTAGCGCTCGCCATCCTGTCGGTGCTGGTTTATCTGCTGAGCGGCGGCACCTGGCTACAGCCGAAAGCCTACCTCACCACCTACATTCCGGATTCGAGCGGCGTCGAGCCGGGCGCCGATGTCCAGCTCAACGGTGTGCTGATCGGAAAAGTGGAGTGGGTGCACCTGACACACTCCCGGCAGCCCGACCGCACCGTGCAGGTGCGCCTGAAGATCGAAGCCGCGTTTCTCCCAAATATTCCGGATGACTCGGTTACCGAGATCGACAGCGCCAACTTTTTGGGCGACAAGTTCATCGACATCGTGATGGGCAAAAGCCGACAGCCCGTTCGTGCCAATGCCGAACTGGCCTACCGCCCGCCCACCAACATCATGCAGAATATCGACCTGGCGCAGTTCGAGACCCAGTTGCGGACCATCGATCAGACCATCATCGATATACAGAGCGGCAAGGGTTCACTGGGCCAGTTCGTCATGAGCGACGCGCTCTACCAGCAGTTTCTGGACGGGGTAGTCCGGGTGGAGAAGAAGATGCGCGCCGCCACCAGTACCCAGTCGCAATTGGGCCAGGCGCTCTACTCGGCGCAGCAGCACCGCGACCTGGTGGCCCTGTTCCGACAGCTCGACGACCAACTGGCGCAGGTGCAGTCGAATCGGCTGCTGCGGGACCCCGCGCAATACGACCAGATTCGCGATCAGATCGCGCAGATCAGAAACACCCTGGCGGATCTCAACGCGGGCAAAGGCGCGGGCGGGCAGTTGCTCGTGAGCGATGCGGCGTACGGGCAATGGAACCGGCTCCTGGCAGGCTGGATCGATGACATCGACGCCCTGAACGCGGGTGAAGGCAGCCTGGGCCAAATGGTCGCCAACGCGAATACCTACGAATCGCTCAACGGCGCGTTGCGGCAGTTCGCAGCGACGGTCAAGGACTTCCGGGAACACCCCCAGAAGTATCTCCGGCTCAAAGTGTTTTGAGCCGTTCCAGCACGCGGTCCAAAGCTTCGCGGTGCGGAAGGCTGCCTTGCGCCAGGCGTGCATTTCCACCGCCGCGTCCGCCGGCTTCGGCGAGTGCCGACTTGACCAGCTTGCCGGCGTCCAAGCCGCCGTCGGCGGATACGGCCAGCAGCAAGGCGGGAGGCTCGTCCGAGGCCCCCACGAACACGGCCCGCGGCTGATCGGTGAAGCTTTGGGCCAGCGGACGCATGTCCCCCAGATTTCCGGCAGGCTGCCGCCGGACGATGCGCCGCACGCCATCGCTGCCCGGAGTGGTGGCGGCGTACAGTTCGCGGCCCTGGTATTGCGCCAGTTCGGCCTCCAGCCTGCGGCAGGTTTTGTCGCTCGCCCGCGCCGCTTCCATCTGCTCCGCGACCAGGGCCGGCACTTCGTCGAGAGCGCCCGAGAAACTCTGGGCGGCCTGCGCCAGGGCATCGTAGTCCGCTCGTGCCCGGGCGATCGCCCGTCCGCCGCACAAAAACCCGATGCGCACGGTGTTGCGGATCTTCTCCAACTTTCGCAACAGAATCGGACCGATCTCGCCCGTGCGTGTCACGTGCGTACCGCCGCAGGCGCTGCGGTCCAGCCCTGGGATGGAAACGATGCGTAGCGTACCGCCGCGCTCGGAAGGCTTGCGCAGATCGTTCGCAGCGGCCGCGTCTTCAAAAGTCACCTCCAGCGGCCGGTTCTCCCAGACGGCTGCATTCACGCGGCGCTCGGCTGCGATCACGCGCGCGGCGTCCAGCGACGCAGTCTCCAGGTCGATGGTGGAACTGTCCTGGCCCAGATGGAAACTGACCGTCGGGACGCCGAACTGCTCGATGAAAACGGCCGACAGCAGATGCTGGCCGCTGTGCTGCTGCATGTGGTCGAAACGCCGGTCCCAGTCGATGCGGCAGGCGACTTCCTCAGCCTCCACGGGCGCTTCCAGGATGTGGGCGATGCGCTCGCCTTCGTCTGCGACATCCAGCACCGGCACGTCCGCGATGCGCCCGGTATCGTGCGGCTGCCCACCCGAAGTGGGATAGAACGCCGTGCGGTCCAAGTAGATGCGGCGTCCGCCGTCGCTGCGATCCAGGATGCGCGCGCGAAATTCGCGCAGGTAGGAGTCCGTGTAGTATAACCGTTCCGTCACTCTATCCAGATTACCAATGCTGTATTCGCCGGATGCGATTCGCGCGCGCTCCGGCGTAGCGCGAAAACCTTCCGGGCAGAGGTCAGCCGCGGCGGCGCCCGCGCTGCCGGCTTACAGAATATTCACCGCCCGCGCGGCCAGCAGGGCCACCGTGGTGAAGGAGATGGTGGATTGAACCATCATCATCCCTTTGGCCCAGCGCGAGAGCACCGGCGCGTCGGTGGGGGAGAAGGCGGTGCTGGTGTTGAAGGCCAGAAACAGGTAGTCCACGAATCCGGGCTTCCAGTCGCTGTCGCCCAGTGTCATTTGCGGGAACAGGAAGGCGCCTTCGGTGTGTGTTTCGCGCATGGCGCGTACGTGAGGCCCCCCGGCGTCCAGCCTCCAGTACCAGGCCGCGAACACTAGTATGTTGGAGATCCACAGCGCCGCGGCGGATCGCAGCAGGTCGCGCGGCGATTCCTTATGGGCCGGCAGCGCGGCGATCAGCAGCACCAGCGACGCGATCAGGGCCAGCGTCACCAGCCCGGAGAGGATGTAACCGATAACGCGGGCGATGTCGGCTTGCGACAGCCGGTGCGCCACCGTGGCTGCCACCGATAAGGTAGCCACCAGGGCGAGCAGCAGCCAACCCGGTCCGGGCGTGAGCGATTCCGGAATCGCCCAGTAGAGCCCGCCCACCGAGAGGAGCGCCATCACCACCGGCCAGCGGGGTTCGGGCCGCAATGGGGAGATTTCGGACATGGCGCGGTCTATGGTCTGGTCACGAGATCCCATTCCGCCGAGGCCCGCTCCACGACCAGCGGTACGTCGCCCTCCAGCAGAAAGCGCTTCTGGACTAACTCGTGGGCGGCAGCCTGGACCCGATCGAGGAAGTCCTTCTTGCCGGGATAGCGCTCCTCGACCGAAAGCCGCGGATCGCCGGACCGGGCGCGATCGGCTTTCGTGCGGGCGAACGGTATGAAGGATCCGGCCATGCTGTAGAGCTCGTCCGGCGCACCGATCTGCGGCGCGCGCAGGTTCCATCCGGTATACGTTGCCAGCGGCACCGCGGTGGCCGGCATGCGTATGCCGGAAGTTTCGTTGCCGTCCGCATCCACCTGCGGCAGGCGCATGGGGAATGGGCGGCCCACCTTGGGGGGCTCGATGGTGACGATGCCGGCGGTACGGAACTCCTCGCCATAGTCCACGTGCCAGGCCTGTTGAATGATCTTGGGAAATGCCACGCCGGAGATCTTCGGGAAATGCACGTCCGCGAGCGCGGTCAGGGTGCCGTCGGCGATCCTCGGGTATTGCGACGGCGGCGGCTCCACGCCGTCCTTTACCCACTGGTCCATGGCTACCAGCAGTGCGCGCATCGGCCACCGCCAGTTGTTGGGATTCGGGAGATTTTGCGCCTCGCCGCGCTTGGGCGGAAATGCGCTCGGGCCGTGCTGGCATCCGGCGAGAAAATAGATGCGCGTGGTGCGCGGCAGCGGCGCGTCGTGTTGGCCGTCGATGGTGGTGTGAATCAGCGACGCCGATCGCCCGTAATATTCATAGGAAGTGTTGGTGTAGAAAATTCTGGGCGCCAGAATAGGTGGCGTGGCGCGCGCCAGGATGCCGTCGGTGATGCCGGTGTCGGGATCGGTTTCCGCCAGGTCCGTGAACGGAAAAATATCCGTGGGATAGAAGGTGTTCAAAAAAGGATGCGCGTCGCGCGAGGGTTGCGCGAAGCGGTGGTTGAAGCTCCCGCGCCCGGCGCCGGCGACATGGGCCATGATGCCGTCGAAAACCTTGCGGCCCCTTTCATCCTGGTTGAAGCCGTAGTAGACGAACGTGCGCAGAAACCGGCCGCTCTGCGAAATGCCGAATCCGTAAGCGCGTTTGATGTACGCGTGTTGATCGCCGAGGATAGTATCGGCGTCGATCCCGTATTTCAGGAACGAGATCAGGTCGCGTACCGCCGCCGGACCCAAACCCACCACCGGCGGATCTTGCGACTTGTAAACGAGCTCATAGATTCTGCCGGGTTCGAAACCCGCCGGCATCGCGATGTGCGTCGCGCCTTCGATGTGCCAGGCATCCCGGGGGACGCTGTGGCGCGGGCCGTCAGCCCGATCGCGGACGGTCAGCGTCAGGTTGGGATCATCCGGGTTGGATACCGCGTAGCCGATCTGTGCGCGGTCGCCCAATGACTGGCGAATCTCGCGGCGATCGACGATGATCTCCGAGCGCACCAGGCCGCTGATTCCTTTGACGGCCGGCGTATAAAGATGCAGCAGTCCGGGGCCGGGCGGCACATCGAACTCCCACCCGAGCCACACCAGCGTGTAGCCCTGGTCGAGCAGAAAGCCGTCGCCGAATTCCGTGTCCCCGCCGGGATGCGGCGCGCCCGACAGGTCGAAGGTGGCTACCATGGCCCGGCCGCCGCGGTTGGAGACTTCGAACAGCACCGCGTGGTTGCCGTGCGCCGGATCGCGCGGCTTCAGGCAGTAGAAGTCGGCGGAGAATTCCACCAGGCCGGCGTCGTTGCGCGGCGCTTGGGCGATATCTGTAATGATCCGGTTGGCCGGCAGGTTCGGATCCACCGCGAAGTACGCCTTGCCGACGATGCGCTCGTACGGGCCGGAAGCCGCGAACGGCTTGCCGTCCAGCACGTCACTGCGCTCGGACACCTCGATGCGGAGCAGCGCCGCCGGCAGCAGAGCCGGCAGGCAGAGCGACAGAATCCACGCGCGTTTGAGCATGGGAATATCTTAGATCAATTGTGCTTGCTCGCACAGGCTGGCTGAGTGCGGCGCATGCAGACACCGGTTCGAAACACTCTGATCATCAATCTGTAACGGCCGCGCTGATAAGGTTATCTCCTGAGGAGGATGTACTTAGTGCTCACTAACGAGTATCTGATAACGCTCGCGTGTCTGACGGCCCTGTCGGCCCCTGCCGCATTTGCGCAGCAGCAGACCATCGGCGGCTCCAGCGGAATCAGCCACGTTTTACTAATCAGTATCGACGGGATGCACTCGCTCGATTTTCAGAACTGCTCGAAAGGCATCGCAGGCGTCAACGACGGGTTGCCGTATTGTCCGAATCTGGCGACATTGGCGGCCACCGGCATCAACTATCTGAATACTTCCACGTCCAAGCCCTCGGATTCGTTCCCCGGGCTGATGGCGATCGTTACCGGCGGTTCCCCGCGTACCGTGGGGGCCTTTTACGATGTCGCTTACGACCGCTCCCTGAACCCGCCGGCGGTTACCACGGGCAACGGTGTTGCCGGCGGCTCTTGCACGCCGGGAGCGACGCCGCCGGGCTCGACCACGGAGTTCGACGAGGGCATCGACATCAACCAGAACCTGCTGAACGGCGGTGCGCCGGGCGCGAGCCTGACGGACGGCGGTGTAGCCTCCATCGATTCCACGCGCCTGGAGCGCGACCAGAGCTGCAATCCGGTCTATCCCTGGAACTTCGTGCGCACCAACACCATCTTCGGCGTGATCCACGCGGCCGGCGGCTATACCGCATGGAGCGACAAGCATCCGTCTTATTCTTCCGTTTCGGGTCCGGGCAGCGGGGCCGTTAATGTGGACGATTATTACTCACCCGAGATCAACTCGGCGGTGGTGAATCTGCCCGGTGTGACCACGCCGACGGGTATTTCGTGCGCCACGGTTCCCGATCCCACACAAACCGGAGCGTGGACGGACAGCTTTCAGAACATTCAGTGCTACGACACGCTGAAGGTCAACGGCATTTTGAACGAGATCAACGGAAAAAAGCACCTGGGCAACGGCTCGGCGCCGGTCCCGGCCCTATTCGGAATGAACTTCCAGGCGGTCAGCGTCGGCGAGAAGCTGATCGAGAAGAATGTCGGCACTGGCGGCTACCTGGATGGACAAGCCACTCCGACCAGCTTTCTGCTGAGTGAGATTCAGTTCGTGGACGCCTCTATCGGCAAGATGATGGCGGAGCTCGGAAAGCGCGGGCTAATGAAATCGACGGCTATCGTCATCACCGCCAAACACGGCCAGTCGCCCATCGATCCCAATAAGTTCTTCCCGATTCCGGGGCCCAGCGGGACCAACGGCAGCTCACCGGCGACGCTGCTGCAAGCGTACCTGCCCTGGTCCGAATCGCCGGCCAACTCCAGCGGTATCGGCCCCACCGAGGACGACATCTCGATGCTGTGGATCGCCGATTCCACCCAGACGGCCACCGCGGTCGGCATGCTGGAAACGAATCTGGCAACTGCGGGAATCGGCGAGATCTATTGGGGACCCTCGCTGGGAACCATGTTCAATCTGCCTGGCCTGCCGCCCGGCGCCGATCCGCGCACGCCCGATATCCTGGTGACGCCGGACTTCGGCGTGGTCTATACCGGCAGCAGCAAGAAGCTGTCGGAACACGGCGGCTTTTCGCATGACGATACCAACGTGATGCTGTTGATATCGACCAAGAGCGGGACGGCCAAGAACATTAACACGCCCGTGCAGACGGCCCAGGTGGCGCCGTCAATCCTGCAAATGCTGGGGCTGAAGCCCGCCAGTCTGCAAGCCGTGCAGATGGAAGGCACGCCGGTGTTGCCGGTGCTGCCGTAGATTATCTGTTTCCGCCAGCCGCGGGGCAGGCCATGGTAGGGCGTGGTCTGCCCGACAGTTGTTTTCAGTCGAAGTCAGTGGGCCACTCGGGATGCCGGGAGTGTTCGAAGAACCGGCGTATCTGGGCCGCCGTCACGCGGGAAACGGACAGCACCGGGAGGTCGTTTGCCGCGAACCAATCGACCCCGGTGGTCTCACCGCTCGCGGCCGGCGCGCCACCCAGAAGCTGGCAGTGAAAGAAGATCTTGTAGGCATGAAACGCGATCGGCGGATGGCCGTGCAGATTGCGGTCGTATAGCGCCAGCAGCTTGACCGCGCGCGTATCGTAGCCGGACTCCTCGCGCACTTCGCGCACGGTGGCCTGGGCGGGGGACTCGTTGACATCCGCCCAGCCGCCGGGCAAGGTCCAACCGCCGTCTTCGCGCTCGCGGACCAGCAGGATGCGATCGTCACGGAAAACCACGCCGCGCACGTCCACCTTGGGCGTAGCATAACCGGCTTGGGCTGCGAACAGCTCGCGGACCGCCGTGATGCCGCACTCCGCGCTGGCGGCCATCATCCCGGCGGCAATCTCCTGCACGGCCTCGTAGCGTTCGCGGTCATACTGGTGCGGATCGTAGGCCAATCCGCTCTGCGCGATGGCCTGCAGGCGTTGGGCCCAGTCGAGCCACTTGGGATGCATCAATACTCCTTCCAGAACAACTCCGCGTCGGAACGGCGGACGTAGTTGGCATCGATGGCGGCGGGGTCCTGCGCCAGGCCGGCCCGGAGTCGCTGGCTGGCGATGCGGCCGACAGCCCCCGCCAGCGCGCGCGGTGCCGTCGTAATCTTGGCCTGTGCGAAGCGGGTCCCTGCCAGCGCGGACGCGAACGGACCGAAGTCGGTGGCTACGAACTCCAGGTCGGCGGCGGGCAGCGTTTCGAGCCAATCCGGAAATCGCGTCACGACCTCGGGCGACACGGCTTCGGCGCGCGCATCGTAGACCGCGCCGTAGATCTCGCCGCGGCGCGCATCGAGTACCGTGGCCCGCAAGGGCGCGGTACCGAATGTGGCCATGGCAGCCAGGTTCGATACCGCGACGGCCGGCCGGCCCAGGGCTTCCGCGAGCCCTTTCACGCAGGCCAGGCCGATGCGCACGCCGGTGAACGATCCGGGTCCCGAGGCCGCCGCGAAACATTCCACGTCCGCAACGTTTCGGGCATGGCGCTCCAACAAATGCGTCAGGCGGCCGTAGAGAATATGTCCAAACCCGTCCGGCGCGTGCAACAGGACCTCGTCCAGCACATCCTCACCGCGCACCAGCGCCAGGCTGCCGAACTCATGGGTTGTATCGACTGCCAGAATCAATTGGGTCACTGGTTCAGTTGAAAGGTCTTATCCAGGCTGTAGACCTTGCCGTTCGCATTCATGCCATAAAGGCGCAGGTCCATCACCGCCGGGAAATTGACGGCGATGTGGGGCGGGAAACTCAACCTGCCGTTCTGGCCAGTTCCAACGACCCGATAACCCTCGCCGTCCACGGTACTCTCGCCGGTCCAAAGCCACATCATAGTCCGCGTGGCGCGGGTCTCGTGCTTGAACCTGGCGGCGAAGGCCGGCGGCTTGGATTGCGATAGGACGTTCCCCGCCGGCTCCACGATCTCGAATGGCACCTTCTGCAGGTTTTGCTCCACCACCTGCAGCTCGATGCGCCGGGACTCGAACTTGTACGACCGCAACATGCCGGCTTTGTGGCCCTCGCGCGAGACGTGCAGAACCCAGTCGTGCGCGCGGTCCGGCGGCTCTCCGGTGAAGTGCTGGCCGTGATAGCCTTTCTTTTCCCTGGTCTCTTCGCCATCGGCGGGATTGATCCAGGCCACGTCGTAACTGTGGTTCTCCACCAGCAGCTCGACGGGGCCCGGCTTTTCCACGTAGACGAAATACTCGGCTTCTTCCAGCGCCACCGCGCGGCCTCCATCCACATCGAAGTATGGTTCCAGCTCCCAGTGGCGCGCCTCTGAAAACAGGTTGTACCAGACGGTCATCGCCCTGGCGCCGGGAGAATCCAGGTATCGCGGATCGGGGGCGATATGCGCCGCGCCGGCCGTGCCGGTGTTGAAGTAAGTCGGATAATCGCCATCCATGACGGCGTTCCACAGGCGATGGCGAAACGTGTCGCTGTCTACGTCATCCGCTTCCGGTTTGCCGGCGCCGCTGTCTTCACCCGCGAACTTCAGATTCACGAAGGGGGTCGCGAAGAGCTGGTGCTCCACGGCGCACACCTGGTCGTCTCCGGTATGATGCGACACGAAGTTCATCCAGCCGTCATCCAGCAGCGGTCCCGAGGTGGCCCGATTGCCGCTGGTGCGGGGGTGCTGATACGGATCGGTCTGTTTCAGCAGCCCGCCGACTTCCTTCATCAGGGCGCGGCCGTTGTCGTAAGTCTCAAACGCCTGCAAGCCCTGCCAGGTAATGTTGAACGGCGCATAGCGCCCGACGATGTAATTGACGTAACGCTGCCGCTGTTGCCACTCCGGAAAGAGCCGCGTGAGTTGGTTCTGCGATCCGGCCAGAATCAGGTCGGCAACGATTCCCTTCTGATTCATGTACCGGACTGCCTGGTCGAGGCGCTGGAAATACTCGGGATTAGGTTTGTCCGGTGCAGGAAACGCGTGCGCGGCCTCATCGCCGGCGGGCAGGATCAGGCCCCGGATGTGATTGAACTTCTGGGCGGCGCGCGTATCCACGATGTGCTGGAAGACGGATGGATCCAATGTCGCCAACGGGTACAGCGTGTCACCCATCCACAGATGCGCCTGGTAGCCCTCCGTCCACTTCCAGTGGTGCACGTTGGCCGGCATCACGAAACCCGGCGCGCCGGAGGCGGCGGCGGCGAACGATCCGGTCTGGCCCTCCCAGCGGGGAACGTTGCTGGTCACCCGCCACAGCCACTGGCCGGCTTCGGTCGGGGTGAAGCGAATCACCAACCGCGGGCCACCGTCCCAGAACGCGGGTAGCTTGAAGGTGTGAAAGGTCGGCGAGCGAAACTCGGCGCTGAGTTCCACGTCGACATACGGGTTCGGATGCGCGGCCGCTTCCTGGGGGTTCAGCTCGAAGACGAAATCACAGGCGGTATAGGCTGGGGAGTTATTGCAGGTGGCTTGGCCGAAAAGGGAAAGACTGATGCCGGTTAGCAGGAGCAGACGGAGAAGAGACATCTACTCCAGTGTAATCTCCCATCCGTGCGGGGGAATCTGGGCCAAAGACATCCCCGCGGATTTGGTACACTCACGGAATCGGGATGCGCAAGATTGGGGTCGTTCTGTTTCAGCTTGGCGGGCCGGATTCGCTCGACGCCATCGAGCCTTTTCTCTTCAACCTCTTCAACGATCCGGACATTATCGACTTTCCCTTCGCCCGCCTGGCGCGGCAGCCGCTGGCGCGCCTGATTGCGGCCACGCGTGCACGGCACGTATCGCATCACTATGCCGCAATTGGAGGACGTTCGCCGATCCTGGAGTTTACCCGGCGGCAGGCGGAGGCGCTGCAAGCCGAATTACGCCATGAGTTCGATGCGCGCGTGGCGGTGGCCATGCGTTATTGGCATCCATTCACCGAAGAAGCCATCCGGGAGCTGGCGTCGCACGCGGCGCCGGACTTGGTCCTGCTGCCGCTCTATCCGCAATACTCCCGCACCACGACCGGCAGCAGCCTGAACGAATGGCGGCGGCGGTTTCAACCGAATGGCTGGAATCCGCGGGTGCAGGTGATCCAGGGATTTCACGAAGATGCCGGTTACATCGACGCCTTGGTTACGGCCATCGATGAAGCTGTAGCGGGATTCGACAATCCGGCGGACGTGGATCTGGTGTTCAGCGCTCACAGCGTGCCGGTTTCGGTGATCGATGCCGGAGACCCGTACCAGCAGCAGATCGAGCGCACGGTGGAACTGGTGTGGCAGCGCGGCCGATGGCCGTCGCGCCGCCACCTGTGCTACCAGAGCAAGGTCGGTGCTTCCAAGTGGCTGCAACCCTCCATGCATGTCACCTTGAATTGCCTCGCGGAGGCCGGCGGACGGCACGTGTTGGTGGTCCCGGTGTCGTTCGTATCGGATCACGTGGAGACGCTGCACGAGATCGCCATCGAGCACCGCGCCCTGGCTCATCGCCTGGGAATTCCTGACTTCCGGATGGTGCCAGGCCTGAATGACTCGCCGCGTTTTATTGCCGTCCTGGCTCGTCTGGTTCGCACGCATGTCACCGTATCTTCACATGCCATGACGACGAGCGCCTGACCCAGTACCTGAATTTTCCGTATTTTTCATGAAAAACCCCAAAAATCACCTGCAATTGTGCTAACATCTATTTGTTCCTGAAGACGACCGCCTTGTTGTCGGGCGCATCAGGCCAAGGAGACGAGGCCGTGAGCAGCGGAGACATGCAAGCCGTTCCCGAAGTCGTCAGGATATTGCTGGTCAGTCCTTTTGAAGAGGACCATCTGAACCTTCGCACGATCCTGCGGCATTCAAATTGGAAACTCAATAGCGCGCGTACTCAGACGGAGACGATCGAGTATTTGCGTGCGAACCTGACCCCTGTGGTCATCTGTGAGTCAGATCTTCCGGACGGAACCTGGAGAGACCTGTTGGCGCAGTTTTCCCGCATGGAGTGCGCTCCTCTGCTGGTGGTGATTTCCCGATTTGCCGACGAGCGTCTGTGGTCCGAAGTGCTGAATCTGGGTGCGTACAATGTCCTGGCCAAGCCGCTGCACAGCAAGGAAGTCTTCCACGTTGTGGGACTGGCGATACAGGCCTGGGAGCGTACCTGGACGCATCCACGGCAACTGGCCCGTACGGCTTGAGGGCTCCTGCGGCCGCTTTCTAATTTTCTGGGTCTCGGCCCTGCCGATCTCATCTTAATAGCCTGGGCCGTCACGCTCGTTGTGGGCGCGATTGCCGCCGTGCGATGCGAATCCGCGGTGCGCAGGCTGGCTGTCCGCACGCGCTGGTGTATGTTGCTCCTCGCGCTGCTGCCCATCGTGCTGCGCCTGGGCATGCTGCCGCAAGCGCCGGCTCCTCTGCCGCGCACACCTGACGACTTCAGTTTTCTTCTCCTGGGTGACACGCTCGCGCACCTACGCCTGGCGAATCCGCCGCATCCTATGTCGCGGTTCTTCGAGACTAATTTCGTGTTACAGCAGCCGACTCACAGTTCTATCTACCCGCTGGGGCAGGGGATCGTACTCGCGTTCGGGCAACTGGTCTTTCACCGGCCCTGGGCGGGTGTGCTGCTGGCCGCCGGAATCTTCAGTGGCCTGTGTTATTGGATGCTGCGCGCCTGGGTGTCTCCCCTATGGGCGCTGGCCGGCGGGATTCTCACTGTATTTCAATTCGGCCCCCTTCAGTATTGGATGAACACGTACTGGGGAGGCTCGCTGGCGGCGGCGGGCGGCTGCCTGATTTTCGGCGCACTGCCGCGGCTCCGGGATCGGGCGGGGCGGCGGGACGCCGTTCTGCTGGGCGTGGGCTTGTCGGTCGAGTGGCTGACCCGCCCCTACGAGACGCTTCTGGTGGCCGCCGGCGTAGTCCTCTACCTGCTGGCTGGGTTTCGAAAGAACTGGCGCGCGCTTCCGCGCGTGGCCGGCATTACGGCCGCGGTCGTATTACCGGCTGTCGGGTTGAGCCTGCTTCAGAACCGGCAGGCGACCGGTAGCTGGACCACGCTGCCGTACCGTCTCAGCCAGTATCAATATGGCGTGCCCGCAAGCTTCACGTTTCAGCCGAGTCCCGTGCCCCATCGCACGCTGACGCCGGAACAGCGCACGCTCTATGAATTGCAGTCCGCGGTGCACGCCGATGCCGGCACCTACCTGAGTCGTTTGGGACGCCGCGTGCGCTTCGGCCGCTTCTTCTTCTCAGCGCCGCTGCTGGTGGCGTTACCGTTCTTCGTCCTGGCCTTGCGGCAAAGCCGCTACCGGTGGCTGTTATTGTGGCTGGCGATCCTGGTGCTGGGCGCCAACTTCTATCCGTACTTTTATCCGCACTACATCGCGGCTGGGACGTGTCTCTTCGTACTGATGGCCGTGACGGCTCTGCATCGCCTCGCCGCACTTAGCCGGGAAGCCGCCAGGCTGATCTTCCTGCTGTGCGCCGCGCAGTTCGTTTTCTGGTACGGACTGCATCTGGCGGCCGGATGGGGGCCGGCACTGGAACTGACCGAACGCTACGAGAGCTGGGATTACGTCAATCACGACGATCCGGAAGGACGCGTGGCCATCGACCGTATGCTGGCGCAAGCTCCGGGCAAGCAGGTGGTCTTCATCCGGTACTGGCCGCAGCACGGGCTGAGCCAGTGGACGGCCAACGCGGCAGATATCGACCGTTCCCAGGTGGTGCGGGCGCTGGACCTGGGGCCGGCGGAGAATCGGGAGCTGCAGCGCTATTATCCGGATCGCACGGCGTGGCTGCTGGAGCCGGACGCCAAGCCGCCCCGGCTGACGCCGTATCAGACGCAGATCACGCCCCTGCCAAGCGAGGCGCCCAAAAATCCGTCGCCGTTTGAAGAAGTGCCCTAACTACGGCTGCGGCCCGGTGTAAGGCTGATTCCAGGTCGCCTCGTACATAGCGTCAAGCAGGACCTGCGAGTGCCCGTCGTAGTCCGCGTCGAGCGACCACATAAAGCCGCCTCCCAGGCCTCGCTTCCACTCCGAATACCAGATCCGCGTATAAGTCGAATAAGGATCGTCATAAGTGATAAAGCCAGGCGATCCGTCGGACCGCAGCAGATAAGGCACCTGGGATTTCTGATCGAAGTGCCTCGTCCATCCGTTCTGGTTGATCAGGTACTGGATGAATGTCCCGTAGTTTTCGGAAAGCACAGTCTGGCCGTAGCATGGCTTGCACGGACCATACGGCTCGCTGACGTTGCGATAGAAGTAGCCGTAGAACGGAGTACCCATATTCAGCTTGTCGGCGGGCACGTAGAAGTGATCCAGGAAAATGTTGGCCGCCTGCTCGACGCTGCCGCCCGGATCGCACTCCCACGGCTGCGGGTTATTCGGATTGGGGAAGATGGGGGAATTCATCTGCCCGTCGTCCGTCCACGGCCCGGCGCAATCGTACATCATGATGTTGATGTAATCGATGGCCGCCAGCACCCCGGGGATGTCGTAGCCATCGCCGCCCCATGGTGGAATGTCGGCGGAGAGGATGTAAGTGGGGCGGGGAAAGGTCCGCCGCAGGCCGTTCATCAATGCGTAGAACAATTGGGTATCTTTGGTGGAGCTGGGATACTCCCAATCGATGTCCAGGCCGTCGTAGCCGTTGGCGGTGATGAAGGTTTGTAAGTTGGCGAGCAGATTCTGCAGGCCGCCGCTGGTAGTTTCCATGCCCGTGAAATCGCCGCCCAGGAGAAGCATCACCTTGACGCCCGCGGCATGCCCGCGGCTGATCAGCGCCGGCTCAAGGAAGCCGCTGGGCACATTGAGGCTGCCGTCGGCATTGAAGCCGACGCCGGCATGATTGATGTGCGTCAGCATGTGAAACGGAATCTGCGCGGCGCTGTAAGCCGGAGTCTGCGTGCGGGTCCAGTAGCCGTAATCGCCCACCAACCGTTTGGGAAAGGCAGGTTGCGCCTGAAGGGGCATAAGCCCTAAGGCGAAACCCACAGAGAGGAATGCCAGCCGTATCATGACGACCTCCGCTGCTTGACAGGTTAACACGCCAACCGCCGTGCGGAATCATTCGGGCGGCAGCGCTCGTAATTCGAAACTGTAATCGCCCGAACCGATCTGGACCGCGATCGTGCCATTCTCGGCTTTGGCGCCCGTGATCCCCGACGCGCCGCTTTGGTATTTGCCGTCTTTCCAGATCACGCGCCCGGACTCTTCGACGGCAACCGGTGACTGTCCCAACTCGGGCAAGCGCACCTCGGCATCGCTCCCGGTGGGAATGACGACGTCGAGGCGCAGGCCGGTATCGGTCCGGGTCCAGGAGGATGCCACGCGGCCGCGGATGGTGTCCAGCGATCCGGACGCCCACTTCAAATCCCGCACTACTTGCGGCGCGATCACGATGTGTTCGAACCCCGGCTTGGAAATGTCCGGATTGATTCCGGCGAGCGCGTTGTAGAACCACGCGCCCAGACTGCCGAACATCGGATGGTTATGCGAGTTCATCGACGGTCCGGTCTTGTTCTGCCACAATTCCCACAGTGTAGTCGCGCCGTTGGCCACCATATAGCCCCAGCTCGGATAAGTCGTCTGGGTAGCCAGTTCATAGGCCAGGTCCGAGTTACCGGTCTCGGTCAACAGGGGGAACAGGTACTTAGTGCCCAGGATTCCGGTCGTCAGATGAGTGTCGCGGGTATAAACCAGATCGTCGCGCAGCGCCCCGAACACCTCGCCGCGGCGTTCCTGCGGCACCATACCCGCGAACAGAGGCAGGATCTGCGAGGTTTGTGTGCCGTTGCCGTATTTGTCCGTGGCGGTATTCCAGAACCTGGCATTGAATGCGTCCTTGATGGTGCCGGCCAGGTTCCGGTAGCTGGCCGCGTCGCCGGACTTGCCCAGTATGAGGGCCATGCGCGACACCAGATCGGCGCTCCAGTAATAGCAGAAGGTCGATACCAGGCTGCCCGGCGTCTTCTCGATCGGCACCCAGTCGCCGTAGTAGCTGTAATCCAGTATTCCTTCCTTGCTGCGCGTGCGCAGATAATCGGTCCAGGCCTTGACCCCGGCATAATGTTCCTCGAGAATGCGCCGGTCGCCGTAGTATTCGTACATGTACCAGGTGATCAGGGGATAAGCCAGGCCCCAGGCAGGGTCCGCCGGGCGGCTGCCCCAGATGTGCGGAACCGTGTCGGTGATCGTGCCGTCGGCAGCCTGCACATCGTGGATGTCGCGCAGGAAATTAGTGTAGAACGCCGGCATGTCGAAGTTCAGCATGGCGGTCTCGGAGTAGAGATGCGCGTCGGCCATCCAGCCCTGGCGCTCGTCACGCTGGTTGCAGTCGGTCGGAATACTGTGCAGGTTGTCCTGTATCCCCCAGACGATGTTCTTCTGAATCAGATTGAGGATCTGCTTGGAACTGGTGAACCCGCCGGTGGGCCGGACCGCCGAATGCACCACTTTCGCGCGCAGCGTATCGAACTTAGGCGCGCCCGGATAACCCGTCAGCTCCACATAGCGGAATCCGTGATAAGTGAAGCGTGGCTGATAGACTTCCTCGCGGCCGTCGCCGCGCAGGAAATACACGTCGGTGGCTTTGGCCGACCGCAGATTCTCCACGTTGAGCGTGCCGTCGTCGTACAACAGCTCCGCGTGCCGCAGTTCGACGCGTGTGCCGCGCGGCCCGCGCACGCGCAATTCCATCACGCCGCTGATGTTCTGACCCAGGTCGTAGATGTAGACGCCGGGGCGGGGCGTGGTCATCCTGACCGGGACGATCGTGTCCGTCACCCGGATCGGCGGCATCATCTGCGCCGAAAGTACGCCGTGGGGCCCGTCGATCAACTCGGCCGCTTTCCAATGGGCGTCGTCGAAGCCCGGGCGGTCCCAGCCGGGCGTCTCCAGCCGCGCGTCGTAGACCTCGCCGTTGTAGATGCTGTCCTCCCGGATCGGACCGGCGATTGCCTTCCACGATCCATCGGTGACTACGTCGATGCTCCGGCCGTCTTCGAGTTCGGCGTGGATCTGCATGCGCAACGCGCGCGACTTGAACCAGCCGTTGCCGAGCATCACGCCCACGGCATTCGGACCTTTCCGCAGCCGCTCGGTCACATCGTACACCGTGTAAAGCACGCGCTTGTCGTAGGTGGTCCAGGCGGGATCGAGCACATGATCGCCCACCTTGTGCCCATTGATCCGCAGTTCGTAGTATCCGAGGCCCGCCACGTACGCGCGCGCCCGCAGCGGACGTTCGGGAAGGGTGAACTCCCTGCGCATCTGGTTCGCGCCGCCGATCCAACGGCCTTTCCAATCGCCGGCGTCGAACAGGCCGGTCTCGAAGCGGGCCACTTCACTGTAGGGGCTGGCACGATCCTGGCTATCCCAGAAGCGCACGCGCCAGTAATAAGTCTGGCCACTGACTAGCGCTTTACCGCCGTACGCCACCTGCACTGGTTCGGCGCCGGTGACCTTGCCGCTATCCCATACGTCGCCAGCGGTAACTTCGGAATGGAGCGACACCAGGACCTGATAGGCGCTCTGCCGCTCGCCGCGCGCGGAGTGTTCCAACACCCATGACAATCGCGGCTGGCGCACGTCGACGCCCAGCGGATCGGTCAGATATTCGCAGCGCAGTCCGGCAGGCGCGCCCGCCTGCGCCAGCAGCAAGGGAGACAACGCGGCGCCCAGCAGCAACCACTTGGCCAGCATTCAAGACACCTCCAGAAAAGAGTAGTGTATCCGAAAGCCCCGGGCAGCGCGGTTGCGCGGGTGCGGGTTAAAGTCCGTCCTGCGGCAGTTCCATGCGGACGCGCAAACCGGGTCCGGCATTCTCCGCCGCAATCGACCCATGATGGGCGGCGATCGCGCGACGGGCGATCGCCAGCCCCAGGCCAACCCCGCCGGTCTGGCTGTCGCGCGATCCATCCGCGCGAAAGAACGGCTGGAAGATCTTGTCCAGCATGTCCATCGGCACGCCGGGCCCATAGTCACGCACGGTGAGCGACGCCTTGCCATCGGCCGATGCCAGCCGCACGTCGATCCCGCTGCCTTCCGGCGCGTAGCGTATGGCATTGCGTAACACGTTGTCCACGGCGCGCCGCAGCAGTTCGCGGTCGCCGCGGACGGTGAGCGGCCCCCCGTCTTCGAAATCCAGCCGGCATGCGCGGGCGTCGGCCTCCACGCGGCCGGCGTCCAGCACATCTGCGACGAGCCGGCGCAGATCCACGTCCTCCAGGCGCCGCGACGAGGGATCGCCTTCGACGCGCGTCACTTCCACCAGCGCGCCCACCAGGCTGGTCAGACGCTCGATCTCTCTCTTCATGCGGGCCGCCGCGGCATCGCGGTCCTCGGCCGTACGCGTCAATTCCGCGGCAAAACTCAGGCGCGCCAGCGGCGAGCGCAGCTCATGCGAGATATCCTGCAACAGGCGCCGCTCCGCGGTGAGCAGCGTTTCGATGCGTTCGGCCATCTGGTCGAACGCGCGCGCCATGTCGCCGATCTCGTCCCGCCGCCGGAATCCGGCGCGGGCCGCCAGGTCGCCCTTTCCGAAGCGTTCCACGGTGTGCGCCAGAACCCGAAGCGGGGATGCGATATTCACCGCCAGCATCCAACACAACGCCGCCACCACCAGCAGAATCAGCCCGTAGTAAGGCAGAAAGCTCCAGCGTGTGAAGGGAGGGCGCCCGGTGGCGATCAGGCGATAGGTTCCATCCCGGGACGCCGCCACCATCACGAAGCGATCGCCGATCGCGTGCGGCACGACCAACTCTCCGTGCACGGTGGCCAGCAGCGCGGAGCGATCCGCTCCGGTCACCAGGTCCTTTCCCTGGGCGTCGGTGAAGAAATGCTCCGGTCCGAAATAGGTTTGCAGGCGGCGCAGGTAGCGTGCCAGGGCGGCCGTCCCACCCGCGCGATATGTCTCTTCGGCTTCCTCCACCTGGAAGGCGACGGTACGCGCGAAAGGCCCGCCTTTGCTGGAGAACCGCATCGCCAGCGCACCCGAGATAAACAGATAGGCTGCCAGCGCCAGGAGCAGAGTCGCCAGGCACCAGAGCAGGATCTTGGCGAATACGGTTCTCACGCGCCCTCCTCCGCCGAGGCCGCGAACAGGTATCCCACCCCGCGTACGGTGCGTATCTGGGTGCGTTCGCTGTGCTCCAACTTCTTCCGCAAATGACTCATGTGTACGTCGAGCGATCGCTCGTAGGGTGTCGATTCGCGCTGGTACAACACCGCCGCCAATTCGTTGCGCGAGACCACCCGACCCGCGGCGCGCACCAGGAAATCCAGGATGTCGAATTCGATGGCCGTGAGATCGGCGGGCTCTCCTTCCACCCAGACTTCGCGGGTCTGCGAGTCCAGCCGCACGCCCGCGGCCTCGGCGACCTGCGGCTGCGCGGCGGTCTGCCCGGCGCGCCGCAGCACGGCGCGCATGCGGGCCAGCAGTTCTTCGGGGCCGAAAGGCTTCGGCAGATAATCGTCCGCGCCGGCGTTCAGCCCCGCGATACGGTCCGGCTGCGCGGTACGCGCCGTCAACATGATCACCGGAACCGCGCTGCGCCGGCGGATCTGCTTGAGTAACTCGAAGCCGTCGAGTACAGGCAGCATGACATCCAGGATCACCAGGTCGTAACGGCCTTCCAGCGCGCGCGCCAGCCCGCTGGGTCCATCGTGCGCGGGCTCCACCGCGAACTCGTGCTGCGCGAAGAAATCCGCCATCAGCCCGCACAACTCGACATCGTCGTCCACCAGCAGAACGTGCTTCACCAACTCCCGTTGTAGCGCAGAAATACGGCCCGGGTCACTCCTTTTACAAAACTTAAGGTTCGCGGACGCGGTTTTGAAGTCTACTGGATTTGAGACCACAATGAAACAGTTACGGGGGCTCGCGGCCCTCACGATCCTCCTCTCGCTCTACACGTTCGCGCAGACCGCACCGACTCTCCATGGCGTTATCACCGATCCATCGGGAGCCTCGGTGCCCGGCGCGCTGGTACAGTTGCGCAGCCCGGGCATCGATCAACGCGCCACCACCGATGATAGCGGCAAGTATGCTTTTGCGGCCGTCAAGCCGGGGAAATATACCATCCGCTTCATCGCCAAAGGCTTCACGTTGATGGAACGCAAAGGCGTGGAGATCGACCGGCCCATGTCCCTGGACGTGCAATTGACGATTCAGGCCGAGAGCCAGGTGGTGAATGTGGAAGCCGAGGCCAACAATGTCAGTACCGATACGGCCGACAACGGTGATGCCCTGGTGCTGGGAGAGAAGGAACTGGCGGCGCTGTCCGACGATCCGGACGAGTTGTCCCAGCAGTTGCAGGCGCTGGCCGGCCCCGGCGGCGGTCCGGATGGCGCGCAGATCTACATCGACGGTTTCACCGGCGCCAACCTGCCGCCCAAGGCGTCCATCCGGGAAGTGCGCATCAATTCGAACCCCTACGCCCCGGAGTTCGACCGTCCGGGATTCGGCCGCATACAGATCTTCACCAAGCCGGGCAGCGATACTCTGCGCGGCCAGGTTTTCATGCAATACAACAAGGAGGCGCTGAATTCGCGCAGTCCGCTGCTTACGCAATCCAAGCGCCCGCCTTATCAGCAGCGCTTCTTCGGGTTGAGTATCAGCGGACCGGTGAAGAAATCGAAGGCGTCGTTCGGCTTTGACGCGGAACACCGTACCATCAACGAGAACGCCTTTATCCTGGCCACCGCGCTCGATAGCAACTTAGAGCCGGTCACTATCAACCAGGCGATCCTGACGCCCCAGACCCGCACCAACCTCAGTCCGCGCCTCGACTATTCCATCAACGCCAACAACACACTCACCGTGCGCTACCAGAACACGCGAGTGGGCCTGGATAAGGAAGGCGTGGGTGGGTTCAGCCTGCCGGACCAGGCTTACAACGAGACCAGTTCGGAAAACACGGTGCAAGTCACGGAGACAGCCGTGCTCAGCGCCCGCGCCATCAACGAAACCCGCTTTCAATATATGCGCTCCGCGCTCAACAATATGGCGGATAACTCCACGCCGGCTCTCGTGGTACAGGGCGCGTTTCAGTCCGGCGGGCCGCAAATCGGCAACTCCTCCACGATTACCAACAACTGGGAACTGACGAATACCTCGACTTACACCAAGGGCGCCCACGTATTCAAATGGGGCGCGCGCGTCCGGCAGTCATTCCTGGCGGATACCTCGGTGAATAACTTCGGCGGCACTTATACCTTCTTCGGCGGCGTCGGCCCGGAGCTGGATGCCAACAATCAACCGGTCGACGGGACGTCCCAAGAGCTGACCGCGCTCGAAGTGTACCAGCGGACCTTGCTGTTCCAGCAGGCAGGCTGGAGCGCCGCCGCCATCCGGGCCGCGGGCGGAGGCGCGTCCCTGTTCAGCCTGAACGCCGGCATCCCCAAGACCCTCGTGAACCAGTTGGACGCGGGCCTGTTCGTCAACGACGACTGGCGCGTACGGCCCAATCTCACGTTCAGTTACGGTCTGCGCTATGAAGCGCAGACCAACATCGGCGACCATGGCGATTTCGCTCCGCGCGTGGCCATGGCGTGGGGAGTGGATGGCGGCGCCAATAAGACGGCCAAGACCGTCCTGCGGGCCGGCGTCGGCGTGTTTTACGATCGGTTCGCGGTAGCGAATACACTGAGCGCGTTGCGTTACAACGGGCTGACCCAACAGTCATACCTGATCGTGAATCCGGATTTCTTTCCGGCGATACCGTCTCTGTCGTCACTTGCCGGCAGTGCCCAGCCGCAGGAGTTACAACTGATATACGCGGGCCTCAAGGCGCCCCGTAACTATCAGGCCAGCGTCGGCCTTGACCGGCAGATTAACCGGCACTTCCGTATCAACGCCACTTATGTGGCAAGCCGCGGCGTGCACCTGGTGCGATCCGTGGATATCAACGCGCCCATTGACGGAGTTTACCCATATGGCGAATCCGGCCAGCGGCTGCTTACCGAGTCGGTTGGATTCAGCCGGTCCAATATGTTGTTCGTCAGCCCCAACTTGAACGTCGGCAAGATCTTTCTGTTCGGCTTCTATGGGCTCTCTTACGGCATGGACGATAACGAGGGGGCGCCTGCCGATCCGTACAACCTGCGGGCCGAATGGGGACCATCGTCGTTCGGCGACATCCGTCACCGGCTGCTGTTGGGCAGCAGTCTGCCCCTGCCGCTGAAATTCACGATCAGCCCGTTTTTCCTGGTCCAGAGCGGCACACCGTATAACATCACCACCGGCATCGATAGTAACGGGGACGGCTTTGCCGAGGAGCGTCCGGCGCTGGAGACGGCCGTCAATGCGGGGGCCTGCGGCGGCAGCGGCTTGTATTATGCCTCGGGTTTCGGGTGCTTCAACCTGCAGCCCGCCGCCGGAACGGCGGTGATCGGACGGAATTACGCGCGGGGTCCGTCCATGGTGAATCTGGGCCTGCGCCTGGCGCGCACGTGGTCATTCGGAGGTAGCGGCGAGTCCGGACCGGCGGGAGGTATGATGGGTCCGCCTCCGGGCGGTGGTGGCGTGCGCGGCGGCGGTGGTCCGCCTCCTGGCGGCGGTCCTCCCGGCGGCGGTCCGCCTCCTGGAATGTTCGGCGCCGCCACGGGCCACAAATATAACCTGACCCTCAGCGTCAACGCGCGCAATGCCCTGAATCACCCCAACTATGCGGCGCCCGACGGCGATCTGACTTCACCGTACTTCGGTGAATACCGGAGCCTGGCCGGCTTCGGGCCGTTCGGGTCGCCCAGCACTTACAACCGAAAGATCGATCTCCAGCTTCGATTCACATTTTAAGCGGCACCGGTTGCAGGGACGAACTGGTTCTGGATCACTTACCGCATTGGCCGGATAAGTGCAAGGCGGGTACCAGGGGTGCCATGAAGTTCATACTGTTGCTTGCTGTTGCGGCCATGCTGTTCGGTTGCCGGACGAACGAAACACCGCAGGGCCAGGTGAACGATCTGGAAATTGCCGCACAAGTCAAATCGAAACTCGCTTCCGACGTGGGCCTTTCCAGCGTGACCAATATCTCGGTGAATTCGACGAACGGAGTAGTCACACTTTCCGGACAGGTGGACTCGGAAGCGGCCAAAACGAAGTCAGAGAAAGTGGCTCAATCCGTACCCAAGGTCGTACGTGTTGTGAATAGTTTACAAGTAACTTCTCAAAAGGCGGGTGCTTAAATGCTTTGGACAATCTTTGTCATACTGTTGGTTCTATGGTTGTTGGGATTGGTGACCTCTTACACGCTGGGAGGCTTTATTCACATCCTGCTGGTGGTCGCTGTAGTGGTATTGCTGATCCAGTTGATCTCGGGACGCCGGGCGGTATAGAAGACGACTCGTGGACCATCCGGTTATAATCGCCATTTGACACCGAAAACTGCTTTCCTGTTTCCCGGACAGGGATCCCAATACGCCGGCATGGGCAAGGGCCTGGCCGGGCAGTTCGCTGCCGCGCGAGCCGTGTTCGAAGAGGCCGATGAGGCCCTCGATTTTACGCTGTCGAAGCTCTGTTTCGAAGGTCCGGAAGAGGCCTTGAAGCTGACCGAGAATACGCAGCCAGCCCTGCTGACCGTGTCGGTCGCCGCGGCGCGCGTGCTAGCCGCACACGGATTCGCGCCGGATTACGTCGCCGGCCACAGCTTGGGCGAGTATTCCGCGCTGGTGGCGTCCGGCAGCCTGCGGTTTGCCGATGCCGTCCGCCTGGTCCGCCGGCGCGGGCGGTACATGCAGGAGGCGGTGGCGCCCGGGGTGGGCGCCATGGCCGCCTTGTTGCGCTTGCCCGAAGGCGCGCTGGACGGCATCCTCAAACAGGCGGCGCAGGGCGAAGTAGTGAGCGCGGCCAACCTGAACGCGCCTGACCAGGTAGTCATTGCCGGACACGCGGGTGCGGTGAATCGGGCGATGGAGCTCGCAAAAGCCGCCGGCGCGCGGCGCGCCATTCCGCTCCAGGTGAGCGCGCCGTTTCACTGCGCGCTCATGAAACCCGCTCAGGAGCGCCTGGCCGCGGATCTGAACGCCACCACCTTCGCCGATCTGAACTGTCCGCTGGTCAACAACTGGCAGGCGCGCGAAGTGCGAAGCGGCGCGGAGGCGCGGCAGGGGTTGTACGAGCAGGTGCCCAACCCGGTGCGCTGGGTGGAGACCATCCGGCATTTGGCCTCACAAGGCGTGGCACGGTGCATAGAAGTGGGCGCCGGCGGTGTGCTGACGGGCCTGCTGCGGTCGATCGATCCGGGTTTGCATGGTTTTCGTTTCGGTGAGCCAGCGGAGTTGGAGAAGCTTACAATATGAGTTGTCATGCGCCTTCAACTACGATTACTAACTTGCACCTTACTGCTGCCACTGTTTCTGCAGCCTCAGGAACGGCCGGGCGCCGAGTCGGCTAACCTTCCCATCAAGCGCGTCGTGCTCTACAAGAACGGCGTGGGCTACTTCGAACACCTGGGACGCGTGCGCGACAATCAGCAGGTCACGATCTCGTTTACCTCCGGTCAACTCAATGACGTTCTGAAATCGCTGACAGTTCTGGATCTCAACGGCGGCCGGATCGCGGGCGTGGCCTATGGAACGAGCGCGCCGCTCGATCGCCAATTGGGCGATCTGCGCATCCCGATGGACGGCAAGACGTCGCTCGCGGACTTTCTGGGCGCCTTACGCGGCGCGCGGCTGGAGGTTCGCAACGGGTCCACCGTGATCACGGGCCGGCTTCTCAGCGTGGAGCGCAAGACCCGCATGTCCGGCGGCGCCACGCTGGAGGTCGATTATGTTTCGTTGATCACGGATGCGGGCGAATTGCACACTACCGAGATCTCGCCGGCTTTCTCCGTGCGCCTGCTCGATCGCGGACTGGCCGGCAAAGTGGATCGCTTCCTGGACCTGGTGGCTTCGGAGCGCGAGCCGGATGTGCGCAAGATGGTGGTTTCCACAGCCGGGTCGGGCGACCGGTCGTTGTTTGTGAGTTATATCAGCGAAACACCGGTTTGGAAAACGACTTACCGCCTGGTCCTCGACTCCAAGACCGGCGGCAAGCCTCTCTTGCAGGGTTGGGCGATTGTAGATAATACGATCGGACAGGATTGGGAGAATGTAGATTTGTCGCTGGTGGCCGGCGCTCCGCAGTCGTTCATCCAGAATCTCTCCCAGCCGTTCTATACGCAGCGGCCCGTAATTCCCGTTCCGGGGATGCTGATGACGACGCCGCAGACGTATCAGTCCACGCTGATTCCAGGCGGTCCGCGCCTGAGCGGCAGGGTCACCGATGCGACCGGCGCCGCGATTGCCGGTGCCGCGGTCAAAGCTTACCTTGGGAACTCCCTGGTCGGCCAGACTGCCACCAATCCCGCCGGTGAGTACGAGCTATCCGGATTGCCGGAAGGCGTGGTTCGGCTGGAAGTATCATCCCAGGGATTCCACACGGCCGTGGTGCATGGGCTGAGCGGTTCGGCCCGGCAGGACGTGCAGTTGCAGGTTGGCGCGGTCACGCAAGCCGTCGAGGTGGCGGCCGCGTCGCCGGTGGTGTCGTCGGACTCGTCCGTTGCCGCCAACGGCAGATCGCTCGGCTCGGGTGCACAATTAGGCAAGTTCAAAAAGGCGGGAGCCGGAGCCGGGTCGGGCGGCGGATATGGGGGCGGCGGCTACCGGGTGGACGAAGCGCGCGCGCAGGCCCAAGCCGCCGCTCGGGCCCAGGAACTCGGCGACCTGTTCGAATACAGGCTGAAAGAGCCGATCACGATCCTGAAGAACCGCTCGGCGCTGGTGCCGATCATCCAATCGACTATTGCGGCCGAGAAGGTATCCGTCTGGAACGAGCAGGCGGGGCTGCCCAAACCCGAACGCGCTCTGTGGATCACCAACACCAGCGGGCTCACGCTCGACGGCGGCACTTTCAGCGTGCTCGAAGACGAGACGTTCGCCGGCGAAGGCATCCTCGATGCGATCCG
Source organism: Bryobacteraceae bacterium (assembly GCA_035499555.1). Lineage (GTDB taxonomy): Bacteria > Acidobacteriota > Terriglobia > Bryobacterales > Bryobacteraceae > Bog-159. Next base: position 21,562 of record DATJYO010000014.1, on the reverse strand, counting down.
TCCCAACGAGAAACGCCTCGTTTCGTACGCCACCGATCTGGCGCTGACAGCCAGCTCCAAGCGGGGCACCGAGCAGCAGCGAGTGACCCGCGTCCGCATCATCCGCGGCGTCATGACTCTCGAAAGCGAGATGCGCGAGAAGAGGACTTACACCTTCCGCAACGAGGACACGACGCCGCGAACCGTCATCGTGGAGCATCCGGTACGATCCGGCTATGTCCTGCGCAACGCCGTCGAGCCGGCCGAGACCACCGCGGACTGGATGCGCTTCCGCGTGGCGGTGGGCGCCAAGCAGACTACGGACCTGTTGGTGGAAGAGGCGCGGCCCATCTTCGCCAATTACACCGTCACCAACATCGACAGCTCGCTGATCGCCACCTTCGTCGAGCAGCGATCCATCGACAAGAACATCGAAGAGTCGCTGCGCAAGGTCCTGGCGCAGAAGGCCGTCCTGGCGGACCTGCAAACGCAATTGGAGGCTCGCGACCAGGAGAAGGACAAGATCTTCGACGATCAGCAGCGGTTGCGCGAAAACATGAAAGCGCTCAAGGGCAGCGCCGAGGAGAAGGCGCTGGTGCAGCGCTACACGCAGCAGCTCAACAACGAGGAGACCCGCCTGGACGAGTTGACCAAAGAAATGGCTCAGCTCGAAACCAGGAAAGAGGCAGCCCAAGCCGAGCTCGACCGCATGATCCAGGAAATGTCGTTTGATGTGGAGTTGTAAGCCGGGTGACATTCGACCAATCCGAATACGACTTGCGGTGTGAGTGGGGACCGGCAGGTCTCGAGATCCTCGCCGCGATCAGCGATGCGGTCATCATCGTGGATGTGCTGCGATTCTCGACCGCCGTGGATGTGGCGGTTTCGCGCGGTGTGTCCGTCGCGCCTCAGCGTTGGAACGCGGCTAAACACACGGGCAGGTCGCTTTCGCCGAGCGCGCTCGAGTCGGTTGCGGCCGGCGGTGAATTGACGATGCCGTCGCCCAATGGCAGCACGCTGGCGACACACGCTGGAAATGCCGCCACCTTTACCGCCTGCCTGCGCAATTGCCGCGCGGTGGCTGATCGCGCGCGCCAATTCGGTTCGCGCATCGCGGTGATTCCGGCGGGCGAGCGCTGGCCGGATGGCGCGCTGCGGCCGGCCATCGAAGATCTGATCGGCGCGGGCGCAGTCCTGGCCGCGCTGCCGGGCCGGCGTTCGCCAGAAGCCGAGGCGGCGGCCGCGGTGTTCGAGCGGTTCCGCAGCAATCTGCGCGACACGCTCATCCGCTGCAGCTCGGGCAAGGAACTGGTCGAGCGCGGTCTGGCGCGGGATGTGGAGATGGCGGCGGACTACGGTGTTAGCTCGGCGGCGCCGATCCTCAGAGACGGCCGCTTTGTCAAAGGCTCATAGCCGCTTGCAGCATGGCCCGGGTGTACCCGACGTTGTAAGCGTAACCCGTGTAGCCGCCACCGCCGGGATAGTAAGGATGAAAGCCCGGACGCTCGCGGTCCGCGTCGAGGGCGCGCGGGTGCTCAGGATAAATCAGCCGCGGATACTTCTGGCGGACCAGTTCCCGCATGACGGCGAACATATCCACCTGGCCTTCATCCAGAAACACTTCCGTGTAGGCTTCGTACGGCCGGCGCACGCGCACGTTGCGGTAGTGCACGTGATTGATGCAGTCGCGCGATCCGAAGTAGCGGCACACTTCCACGGGATCCTGGCCCATCTCGCGCGTTACGCCGCAATCGAAGGTGATGCCGTTGGACGGGCTGGGCACGATCGCGACCAGCCGCTTCCAACCTTCCACCGTGCCCATGATCTGGCCCGAGCCCCGGCTGAGCGGAGCGGGCGGATCGTTCGGGTGCAGCGCCAGGCGCACGCCCGACTCCGCGGCCACCGGCACCACGGCCTTCAGAAAGTAGGTCACGTGGTTCCACATCTCGTCGAGCGAGTGCACGCCTTCCTCCGGCAGCGGCGGCAGGTCCTTGACGCGGCTGTAATCGAACGCCGTCAGGCCCGCGCCCGCGCGTCCGGCCTCCTCGTAATATCCTTCCACGAGGCGATGCGCGTAGAAGTTGTACTCGATCACGGGCAGGCCGGCGCGGCCCGCCGCGCGAATCGACTGCCGGATCTTGTCAATCTCCTCGTCGCGCCCGAACGTTCCATAGATCGCGTGAGGGAACCCGCCGATCATCATGTTGCCCAGCGTGAGGCCGCCGGTCCGCAGACGATCCATACGGGCGCGTATGTCGGATTCCTGCCAGGGAATCGGCGGGCCGCCCAGGGCCACGTGGTCGACGCCCAATTGTTTGACGCGCCGCATGCCGGCTTCGTCCGCGGCGGCGGCCTGGAGCCGTCCGGAGATTTCGAGGCAGATTTTCGGCATGTCCGCTTCGGCCGCCGGCCAGGGCGGCGACGCCAGGATGCCCGCTCCCGCAGTGCGCAAGATCGTTCTTCGCGAGACCATAACCCAATACAATAAAGCTATGCGCACTCTCCTGGTAGTCTGGTGTTCTCTCGGGGCGGCTCTGGCGGGCAATGCGCCCAGGGTACGCGAGCGATCCTTCAGCTTCGAATATTCGGTCACGGTGAAGGACATTCCGCACGGCGCGCACTCGCTCGATATATGGCTACCCGAGCCGCACGATAACGCCTTCCAGCGGATTACCGATCTGCGGGTGGATGCGCCGTACCCGTACCAGACGGACACGGGCGCGGAGGGCAATCGTATTCTGCACCTGCGCATCAGCGATCCGGCCGCGCCGGTCACCGTCAGGATGCGCCTCCACGCGGTGCGCAAGGAACGCATCCAGGCGCTGCCTCCGCAGCCCACGGCCCCCGGAGGTTTTGGCGACGCGGATAACTCCCGCTACCTGTTGCCGGACCGGCTGGTGCCGCTCGACGACACCATCCGCAAGTGGGCGCGCGCGGTGGTGGACGCGGCGGGCGCCAAGACCGATCTGGAGATGGCGCGCGCAATTTACAATCACGTGGTGGCCACCGTCAAGTACGACAAGAGCGGAAAGGGCTGGGGCAACGGCGACATCTACTATGCCTGTGACCAGCGGCGCGGCAACTGCACGGACTTCCACGCAATTTTCATCGGCTATGCGCGCGCAGTCGGCATTCCCGCGCGCTTTACGATCGGCTTCCCGCTGCCCGCGCAGCGCGGCGCCAGCAAGATCCCGGGCTATCACTGTTGGGCGGAATTTTACGCCAAAGGGGTCGGCTGGGTGCCGGTGGATGCGTCCGAGGCTGCCAAGGATCCGGCCCGTCGTGAGTACTTCTTCGGCGCGCTGGATGAGAATCGCGTGGAGTTCAGCAGAGGACGCGATGTGGTGCTGGCGCCCAGGCAGCAGGGCACGCCTCTGAACTATTTTGTCTACCCGTACGTCGAACTGGATGGCGTCAAATATACCGGACTGGAGACCAGTTACTCCTTCAAAGACGATCAGCCCTTATGAAACAATTGTTGCTTTACGGGAGGATCGCGCTGCTGGCGCTGGCGATTACTCCGCTGGTGGCGCCGCAATCCAGCCCATCAAGACGGACTCCGCACGCGGAAGACATCCCCTTCACCAATGACAAGCAGCAGCAGGACGAAATCCTGAAGGCCGATCACGAGCGGGACCTCAAAGATGCGGCGCAACTGATCGAACTGGCCGAGGAACTGAAGAAGGAGCTGGAGAAGAACGACCGTCACGTGCTGTCGATCTCCAGCATCAAGAAGACCGAAGAAATTGAGAAACTGGCGAAACGCATTCGCGGTCGCATCGTGCGTTAGCGCGCTGCTGCTGGCCGGCGTGCCGGGCCGGGCGGAGGCGGCGAAGACGCCGCTTTTGGTCCTGCTGGGCGGCGATGCCCAACTGTGGCAGGCGTCCTGCGCCGAGCGCGGCTGGCAGTTTCTGGACCCCTGGCGCGGGTTGACCGGCAAGAACACGGACGAACGGATCAAGGCATTAGCCGGGGATGTGTCGGAAGCCGTGAAGCGCTCGTCAGCCGATCCGGAGCGCGTGTACCTGGCGGCGCAGGGCAATGCGGCGGCCGCGCTTTTCTTCGTCGCCGCCCGTCTGCCGGACGTGTGGGCGGCCGCGGTCGCGGTGGGAGGGAGCCCGCGGGCCGCGATCGACACCAATCGCCTGTTCGCGGCGAATACCACGAATCTGCCGGTGCTGTGGCTGTTTGCCAACAAGGCGGATGAGCCGCTGGGCAAGAAGCTGCAGGAGGCCGGTTTCAACCTGGAGTGGCGGGAAGCCGCGTCGGCCAAGCCGCCGGAGATCTTCGATTGGCTGGCCGGCCATAAGCGCGACCCGTTTCCCACCACGGCGGATTGCGAAACCGGCACTCCGGTCTACACGCAATGCTATTGGATAGAGGTCACCAGGTTCGATACCGCGGAACGGAACGACGTGCTGGATTCAACCCGGGTAGAACCCTTGGGCTCCAATGCCGCACTGGCCATCGGGCCTTTTGGATACGATCCCGGCGCGGCAGGCCCGGGTGTGGTGGTGGCGTCACTGCCGGAGAAGTACAGCGGTCCTTTGAAGGTGAGCGACCGCATCATCGAGCTGGGAGGCAAGCCGATCAGGGACGCGGCGGACTTCGCGCAGATCCTGTATCGCACCTTCGAAGAGAAGCCGGTGGTGGTGATGGTGGCGCGCGGCAAGGAGCACCTGCGGCTGGAAACCAAGATCGTGGTGCCGCCGCGCGCGGAGATGATGACGGCGCGCGTGCGGGCCCAATACCTGCCGGACATGCACGTGGTGGAGGTGGTCAGCCGCGCTGTCACGCAGATGAAACTGACGCTGCCGCCGGCGTGGCTGCCGGCCAAGATCACCTGGAATGGAACCGAAGTGGCCGACGCCACGGCGGCGGGCTGCTGGCTGTTGGACGAGCAGAAGGAGTTGCTGACGGCCAGGCGATGCGGGCCATGAGCGCTCCCATCGGCATCGCGGGCGCGGGACGGATGGGGCAGGCCCTGGGACGTCTGCTGCGCGAGCGCGGCGAACCAGTTTGTGCGGTGGGCAGCCGGAGCGTGGACAATGCCGGGGTGGCCGCGCGATTCGTGGGCGGCGGGGCCCAGGCGACTTCCTACGGCCAGCTTCCGCGGTTGGCTTTGAACATCCTGATCGCCGTGCCGGACGACGCGATCGGCGATGTGGCGGGAACGCTGGCGGCGTCCGGCATGCGAAGCGGAGCCGCGCTGCACACCAGCGGCGCGCGCGGCGGCGAAGTTCTGGCGCCCCTGGCCGCAGCGGGAGTGGCTTGCGGGACACTGCATCCTCTGCAGACGGTAGCGAACCCGGCGGAGGGTGTGGCGGTGTTGCCGGGTTCGGCCTACGCGGTGGATGGCGAAGGCGCGGCGCGCGCCTGGGCCGAGCAGATCGTTGGGCTGCTTGACGGACAGATATTACACATCCTGGCGGAATCGCGGGCGTTGTATCATGCGGCGGCGGTGATGTCGAGCAATTACCTGATATCGCTCATCGCCACGGCTGTTATGCTGATGAAGGAGGCTGGCGTGGCGGAAGATGCCGCACTCGGTGCGCTGGTTCCGCTGGCACGGACCAGCGTAAGGAACGCCTGCGAACTAGGACCGGTTGCGGCGCTGACGGGACCGATCGTGCGCGGAGACCTGGGCACGGTGCGGGAGCACCTGGCGGCCCTGGCGGCGATGCCCGCGGCGGCCAGCTTGTACCGCCGGGCGGGTCTGGCGACGCTGGACATCGCCCGCCTACGAGGCTTGGGCGAAGGGCCGGCGCGGTCCATCGAGAAGCTCCTGCGGGAAGGAGAAGAGAGTGCCTGACGTCAAGCGAATCCGGCTGCCCGATCTGGCGGCCAGGAAGGAGCGCGGCGAGAAGATCGTGATGCTGACGGCATACGATTACACCATGGCGCGATTGCTGGATCGCGCGGGGATCGACGTGCTGCTGGTGGGCGATTCGCTGGGTATGGTGGTGCTGGGATACGAGACCACACTGCCGGTGACCCTGGATGCCATGGTGCATCACACGCGCGCGGTGAGCCGCGGCACCGAGCGGGCGCTGGTGGTGGCGGACATGCCGTTTCTGACGTACCAGGCCAGCGGGGAAGAAGCCATACGGAACGCGGGGCGGCTGCTCCAGGAAGGCGGCGCCGCGGCGGTCAAGATTGAAGGCGGCGGCCCGGCGGTGGAGGCCTGCGGGCGGCTGGTGGAGTGCGGCATCCCGGTGATGGGACATTTGGGATTGCTGCCGCAATCCGTGCATCAGCTGGGAGGGTTCCGGCAGCAGGCCACGGCGGAGACCGATGCCGAGCAACTACTGGCCGATGCCCAGGCGCTCGAAGAGGCGGGCGCGTTCGCGGTGGTGCTGGAGTCGATTCCCGCGGAAGTGGCCCGCACCGTCACGGCCGATCTGGGGATCCCGACCATTGGCATCGGCGCCGGCCCGTATTGCGATGGGCAGGTGCTGGTGAGTTACGACATGCTGGGTCTATCGCAGGACACGGTGCCGCCTTTCGTCCGGCGCTACGCGGATCTGGGCGCACAAGCGGCCGCGGCCGCACAAGCGTACGCCGGCGATGTGCGTAGCGGCCGGTTTCCGGCGGTTAACCGGCGCGCATCGGACGAGGTCTTAGCCGGAGCGAAATAAGCTTGCGCACCTGTCCAGCAATCGGTCCGCTGCGGCGATGGCTGCACCAAGCGGAGCGGCCGCTGGGACTGGTGCCCACGATGGGCGGCTTGCACGCCGGCCACGGCCGCCTGATCGACGAAGCGCGCGCCGCGTCGGCCACGGTGGTGGTCAGCATCTTCGTGAATCCCATCCAGTTCAATCAGAGTGCGGACTACGATCGGTATCCACGTCCACTGGACGTGGACCTCGCGCTTTGTGAGGCGCGCGGCGTGAATGCGGTATTCGTGCCGGCGGTGGCGGAGATGTATCCGCGGCCGCAGGATGTGTTGGTGGAACCGGGCCGCGTGGCGGAACACATGGAAGGGCGCTTCCGTCCAGGGCACTTTCGGGGGGTGGCGACTGTGGTGATGAAGCTGTTTCAGATCGTGCAGCCGGATCGCGCGTGTTTCGGCGAGAAGGATGCCCAGCAGTTGGCGGTGATCCGCCGGATGGTGGAGGAGCTGAATCTGCCGGTCGAGATTGTGGGCGTCCCGACAGTTCGCGAGCCGGACGGATTGGCGCTGAGCACACGCAATCGGTTGCTGAATGCCGAGGAGCGGGTCCTGGCGCCGCGGATCTACCAGGCTTTGCGCACGGCCGCGGAGCGCATCGCAAACGGGGAGACGGATGCGGCGGCGGTGAAAAGCGCGGCATTGGACAGGCTGGGGGACGACGCGCGCATGCGGGTGGAGTACCTGGAGATCGCGGACGAACGGGAAATGCAACCGGTAGCGCGGATTGCCGGGCCGGTGCGGGTGCTGACGGCGGTTTGGGTGGGCGGGACGCGTTTGATCGACAATGTGCGCTGTGGCGGCTAACCGCGGCAGCGGGCCACGGCATCTTTCCAACCCGCGAACAGGCGGTCGCGGACCGAGGCCGGCATGGCGGGCTCGAAGCGGCGCTCGGCGCGCCAGAAGCCTTCCACGTCGCCAGGACTCTTCCAGAAGCCGGTGGCCAGGCCGGCGAGGTAGGCGGCGCCCAGCGCGGTGGTCTCGATATCGACGGGGCGCACGATGGGGCAGCCGAGGATGTCGGCCTGGAACTGCATCAGGAAATGGTTGGCCGCGGCACCGCCATCGACGCGGAGCTCGGAGAGGCTTTCGCCGGAGTCGGCCTGCATGGCGTCGATCAATTCGCGGGTCTGGTAAGCGATGCTTTCGAGCGTGGCGCGGACGATGTGGGCGCGATCGGTGGAACGGGTGAGTCCGCAGAGGATGCCGCGCGCGGCGCCATCCCAGTGGGGCGCGCCCAGGCCGACGAAGGCCGGCACCAGGTAGACGCCGCCAGTATCGGCGGTGGAGGCGGCCACCGATTCGGAAGCGGCCGCGGAGGGGATGAGGCCGAGCTTGTCGCGCAGCCACTGCACTGCCGCTCCGGCGACGAACACGCTGCCTTCCATGGCGAACTGCGGCTGCGGACCGGTGGTGGCGGCGCGCGTGGCGAGCAGCCGGTTGCGCGAGACCGGCAGGTGGCCGCCGGTGTGCATCAAGGCAAAACATCCGGTGCCATATGTGTTTTTGGACAGGCCGGCGCGGAAACACGCTTGCCCGGCCAGGGCGGCCTGCTGATCGCCGGCAATGCCGGCGATGGGGATTTCGGCGCCCAGGTGTTCGGCGGCGGCCGATCCCACGACGGCGCTGGATGGCGCGATGCGCGGCAACATGGCCGCCGGGATATCGAAGATGCGGAGCAACTCGCCGTCCCAGGCGCCGGACGCGAGATTCATCAGCATGGTGCGGGAGGCATTGGTGGGGTCGGTGACGTGCACCGCGCCGTTAGTCAGCTTCCAGATGAGCCAGGTGTCCACGTTGCCGAAGAGGAGCTCGCCGTTCGACGCGCGCCGGCGGGCCTCGGGCACGTTGTCGAGAATCCAGCGGATCTTGCTGGCCGAGAAGTAGGCGTCGATGACCAGGCCGGTGCGGCTGGCGATCTCAGCGGCAGCGGGGGTGGCGGCCAGTTCGGCACACCAGGCGGCGGTGCGCCGGCACTGCCAGACGATGGCCGGCGCGACGGGCCGGCTGGTGGCGCGCTCCCAGACGATGGTGGTCTCGCGCTGGTTGGTAATACCGAGCGCCACGATCTCAGACGGAGGAACCGCGGCACGGTCGAGCAAGAGACGCGCAGCGTAAAGCTGGGCGTTCCAGATTTCGTCAGCGTCCTGCTCGACCCAGCCGGGGTTCGGATAGCGGCACTCGAAGGGGGCCGACTGCATGGCCAGGTTGCGCCCCTGCTCGTCGTAGAGCGCGGCGCGCGCACTGGTGGTTCCCTCGTCGAGGGACAGGACAAATGGCATGCCTATCAGTTTACGATTTCGATCAGCGCGCCGGAACTGGCGGCCACGTCGGAGGTGCCGGCGTAGGCGGCGGTAATGGTGCTCGAGCCCGAAGGCAGCGACGAAACCGCCAGCTTGGCGGTGCCATCGGAAAGGCTGGCGGAACCGAGGACCGTGGAACCGGCGGAGAAGGTCACCTTTCCGGTGGGCACGGTCGTCGCGGAACGGACGATCGCCGTGAAGGTGACGGACGAGCCGGCCGCCACCGGATTGACCGAGGCAATGAGCTGGGTGGTGGTCGCCGCGGCAGCGATAACCTGGGTCAGAGTAGCGGAGTCGCTATTCTTAGACGCTGAGTCACCGCCATAAGAAGCAGTCATCGAATAACTGCCGGTTCCCATAGTTACCGTTGTAAATGTAGTTACTCCCTGCGCATTGAGCGATCCGACTCCCAGCGTTGTGCCGTTCTTTTTGAATGTTACGGTGCCGGTAGGCGCCGGTCCGGAGGAAGTGACGGTAGCGGTAAAGGTGACTGGAACGCCGTAGGCTGCCGGGTTGGCGTTGGAGCTCAGGACCAAGGTCGTCGAGTTCTTGTTCACGGTCTGGCTAACCGCCTTGGAAGTGCTGGTCTGGAACGACGAATCGCCGGCGAAGGTGGCCTTGATGGTATGGGAGCCAGACGTCAACGTGGAGACAGACAAGGCCGCCACGCCGCCGGACGTGTCGGCGGTTCCGATGACGGTAGAGCCATCATAGAAAGTAACCAGATCGCCATCGGGAATGCTGCCGTAAGACGACGACACGGTGGCGGAGAATGTGACTTTCTGGCCGACGGTGGACGGGTTGGGTGAGGCCGTCAGAGAGGTCGTGGTGATGGAAGCGGTGACCTGCTGGCTGAGGACCGGCGAAGTGCTCGTCTGGTTATCGGCGTCGCCGGAATAGACCGCCACGATCGAGAAGGTACCCGCCGCGGCAAAGGTATGGGCCAAGGTGGCGGTACCTTTGGACAGCGAACCGGTTCCCAGGGTGGTGGAGCCTTGCATGAACGACACGGTGCCGGTGGGCGTGCCACCATATTGAGCTGTGACGGTAGCGGTCAAAGTCACACTTTGATTCATGGAAGACGGATTCGCGCTGGATGTCAGAGACGTGGTAGTGGCGGCCGGGTTGATGACCTGGGTCAAGTTCGCAGAAGTGCTGGCGAAGTTGGCGTCGCCCGGGTAAGCAGCGGTGAGGGCAACGGAGCCGGCGTCAAAGGTGGAGTGGGCGTACGAGGCCACGCCATTCACCAGAGTGACGGAAGCCAGTACCGTGGTGCCCTTCTTGAAGTTGATCTTGCCGGTAGGGGTGAGCGAACCGGTGCCGGCAGTGACGGTGGCGGTGAAGGTCACCGACTGGCTATAGCTAGACGGATTCTGGCTGGAGACGAAAGCGATATTTGCGGTATTGAGATTCACGGTTTGTTTCAGGATCGCGGAGGTACTGGTCTGATAGGTCGAGTCACCGGCATAAGAAGCGGTGATATTGTGCGTGCCAACGGCCAGGGACGACACTACCAGCGACGCAACGCCGCCCGTAGTCGGTGCGGCGCCCAGGGAGGCAGAGCCGTCGTAGAAAGTCACCAGCTCACCGTTCGGTATGGAGCCCGAGCTGGGAGTTACGGTGGCGGTAAACGTAACGGCCTGGCCAATGTAGGATGGAGAGCCTGACGATTTGACTTTGGTCGTGGTGGAGGTATTATTGACCACCTGATTCAAAGGCGGACTGGAAACGCTGGGGGAATCGTTGGTGTCCCCGGCATAGGAAGCGGTCACAGGGTAAGTGCCGGCGGTCGGGAAGGTGACGGTGATGGTGGCCTTCCCGCGGACCGGTGAACCGGTACCGAGGACCGTGGATCCCTGCAGCAAGGTCACGTTGCCGGTGACCTTACCGCCGTACTGGCTGTTGACGGTAGCGGTGAAGGTAATGGCTTCGTTGATGGCGCCCGGGTTCGGCGTAGAAGTCAGGGTGGTGGTGGTGGTGGCGACCTCGATCACCTGGCTGATCGTGGCGGAGCTGGCGCCGAAGTTAGAGTCACCCGCGTAGGAGGCTCTGATGGAAAGGGTTCCGGCGTCGAGGGTGGACGTAGTCATCATTCCGGTGCCGTTGGTGAGTGTGACGGAACCGATCGAGCTGGAGCCGTTGTAGATCGTAACTTTGCCGGTAGGCGTTCCCGTGCCATCCTGCGGCGCCACGGTAACGGTGAATGTGACGGATTGGCCATATGTTGCGGGATTCAAGTCGGAAGCTACGGTGGTGGCGGTGGATTCGAGATTTACCACCTGGGTGACGCCGTGAGACGTGCTGCTCTGGTAAGTGCCATCGCCGGCATAAGTGGCCGTGATGTTATGAGAACCGACCGATAGGGAAGACGTGATGAAGACGGCGGTGGCGTTGGCGGTGGTGGCCGTACCCAGGGTGTTGGTCCCATCGTAGAAGGTGACCGTCTCGCCGTTGGGGATAGATCCGCTCGAAGGATTGACGGTAGCGGTGAAGGTGACCGGCTGGCCGACGATGGAGGGCGAGCCCGAGGTCGAAAGCGAGGTAGTGGTTTTGACATTCGGGCTGGTGTTAACGACTTCGTCGAGGATCGGGGAGCTGCCGGATTGATAGACCGGGCTGCCGAGATACACGGCGGTCACCGGGTAGGTGTTCGCCTTGCTGAAGGCATTCGTGGCGATAGCCTGGCCGCCGATCAGCGGCGCGGTGGCCCAGGTGGTAGCGGGACTGCCTTGCATGAAGGCCACCACGCCACCCGGAGCGCCGCCGTACTGACCGGCGACGGTGGCCGTGAAGGCGATCGTCTGGCTGGTGGCAGCAGGGTTGGGATTGGCGGCCAAAGCGACGGTAGCGGTCTGGCCGACAGCCTGGGACAAAGTGGCCGATCCCGGGGCGAAGCTGGAGTCACCGCTGTAGTTGGCGGTGATGGAATGTTCACCGGCGGACAAGGCGGCGGTGGTTACGGATGCGGCGCGACTGGTGACCGGAAAGGTCCCCAGGGACGTGGCGCCGTCCAGGAATGTGACCGAGCCGGCCGGATTACCGCTAACCTGCACGGTGGCGGTGAAGGTGACGGACTGGCCATAGGCCGAGGGATTGGCGGAAGAGGTTACGGAAAGGGGCGAACCCACGATTTCACGGAGGGCGGCGGAACTGGCGGGAGCATAGTTGGAGTCGCCCGAGTATTCGGCCAGGAGGAAGTGTGGTCCGGCCACGGCGAATGAAGTATTCAGGGAAGCTTGTCCGGCGACGACCGGCACAGTGGAAAGGGAACTAGCGCCGTCGTAGAAGGTGACAGAGCCGCCGGCCGCTCCGGCGTTGAAGGCGGAAGAGACGTGGGCGGTCAGAAGGAGGCTCTGATTGGGGGCGGCGGGATTGGGCGAGGCGGTAAGCAGGACCGAATCCTGGTACCGGAACGGGCCGGACGCGGTATTGACCAGCACACCCACGACTCCGCCGGTGCAATTAGCGCCGGAGTTGCACTCGTTGACGACCGCTAATTCCGGCTGGCCATCGCCGTTCAAGTCGGCGATGGAGAGCGACGACGCGTAGTTGCCGCCGGTAGAGTAAGTGGCGGCGGACTGGAAGGTGCCATCGCCGTTGCCGGCGAGAATACCGAGGACGCCGGCACTACTGCCGCCGGAGGAGGAAGCCAGGTTGGACACGGCCAGATCGGGCCGGCCATCGCCATCGAAATCGCCGATGGCGACAATGTTCGGCTGATTGCCAGCCGAACCGTAGGTAACGGGCGGTAGAAAGGTGCCGTCGCCATTACCCAGAAGAACCGCGATGGAACCGTTGGAGGAGCACTGCAGGTTGGCGTAGGAGGCGCATCCATTGGCCACCACCAGATCGGCGGCACCATCGCCGTTCAAATCGCCTACGGAAACGGAATGCGCGTAGGCACCGCCAGAAGCCAGGAGCGTGGCCGGCTGAAAGGTACCGTTGCCTTTGCCGAGCAGAATGCTCACGGTATCCTGCGTGCTGCCGTTGGCTACCGCCAGGTCCGCGGCGCCGTCGTTATTGAAATCGCCGACGGCGAGGAAGACGGCGTTGGCGGCGCCGGTATCGTAGGCCAGCGGCGCCTGGAAGGTTCCATCGCCTTTGCCCAGCAGGATGGCGATGTTGCTGTCGGCGCTGGTCTGATTGGCGACCGCCAGGTCGAGTTTTCCATCGCCGTTGAAATCGGCCACAGCCACCGCATAGCTGCTGCCCGTGCCGGCAGCGTAAGTGACGGGGGAGCGGAAGGTTCCGTCCCCGACGCCCAAGAGGACGGTGATGGCGCCGGCGCCGCAGGTCAAGCTGGTGGAGCACTGGGAGGCGATGACGAGATCGGGGAAGCCGTCGCCATTGAAATCGCCGACGGCGATGGACATGGGTTCGAAGGTGCCGGTGGCATAGGTGGCGGGCGCGCGGAGAGTCCCGTTGCCATTGCCGAGCAGAACGGAAACGGACGCATAGCCGGCGCCACAATTCGAATCCGAGCAGGGATTAACGATGGCTATGTCCTGGGCGCCATCGCCGTTGAAGTCACTGGTGACCGATTGGGAGGTATCGCCAAAACCGGCGGGATAGCTCACCGGGGCGGCGAAGACGGAACCGGCATCGGCCGCAGGCCTGAGTTGCGCCGGAAATCGCGAAGGACGCTTGGCGTCGGACTGCGCCAGGGCTGCGGGGCTAACGGCGAAGCAAACCAGCAGAAAGAAAACAGGGGCAAAAGCCAGGAATTTCTTTTCCATTTAATAATGCCTTCTTATCATATTGTGTTAGTTAACAGAAGGCTATTTTCAATTCTCCTAAAGTTAGTAGTTCGCGGGATTGATTCATCTCCGAAGTTAGGGCGGCCGCAGAAACCGCCTGGATCATGAAGCGGTCGAGGCACTTGGCGACAGACTGACAGGCTCCGGGCCATCTATAATCGAGCGATGGCCCCCGGCACGCGACTTTTCACGAAGGCGCTAGGAGTGATTTACCTGATCGCGTTCGTATCGTTCGGCGTGCAGGCAGACGGGCTGATTGGCTCGCGGGGGATCCTGCCGGTGGGCAATTACCTGGAGGCGGCGCGGGGAGCCTTGGGAGCGCGGGCGTACTGGGCGGCGCCGACGTTGTTCTGGATCAATTCGAGCGACGCGGCGCTGCGGGCGGCGTGGATCGCAGGGGCGGTGCTGGCGGTGGTATTGATCCTGGGTTTCCGGCGGCGCGCCTGCCTGGCCGGGCTGCTGGTTCTGTATCTTTCGGTTTCGACGGCGGGGCAGGATTTCTGGTCATTTCAGTGGGACATTCTTTTGACAGAGACCGGATTTCTAGCGATTTTTCTGGATGCGACGCCGGGCCGCGTGTGGCTGTTCCGCTGGCTGCTGTTCCGCCTGATGTTCATGTCGGGGGTGGTGAAGCTGACGAGCGGGGATCCCACGTGGCGGAACCTGACGGCGTTGGACTATCACTACTGGACACAGCCGCTGCCGACGCCGATGGCCTGGTACATGTCCCAGCTTCCGGGATGGTTCCAACGGATTTCAACGGGGCTGGTGCTGGCGGTGGAACTGGGGGCGCCGTTCCTGATCTTCGCGCCGCGGAAGTGGCGGCGCACGGGAGCGGGCCTGCTGATCGGGCTGCAATTCGTGATTCTGCTGACGGGAAACTACACCTTCTTCAATTGGCTGACCATTGCGTTGTGCGGATTGCTGTTCGTGGAAAGGCCGGCGCCGGGCGGGCCGGCTCCGACGCGGAAGCACGGGGCGGTCACCGCGGTGCTAATGGCGTTGGTGCTGACAGCGAGCGGACTGCAGTTTCTGGATATGTTCGGTGTTCGTCTGGGATCGGCACGGCTGTACCTGACGGTAATAGCTCCATTTCGGATTGTGAACACCTACGGGCTATTCGCGGTGATGACGACGACGCGGCCGGAGATCGTGGTGCAGGGGTCGAACGACGGGACAAACTGGCAGACGTACGAATTCCGGTACAAGCCGGGCGATGTGAAGCGGGCACCGCCCTGGGTGGCGCCCTATCAGCCGCGGCTGGACTGGCAGATGTGGTTTGCGGCGCTGGGGCCGGTACAGGATAGTCCCTGGTTTTACAATTTCGCGGGGCGGCTGGTCGAAGGATCCAAGGCGGTGACGGGGCTGCTGGAGCACGATCCGTTTCCGGAGGGAGGCCCGCGGTATCTGCGGGCGGTGGAGTATGACTACCGGTTCACGAATTGGGCGGAACGGCGCAGCACGGGGGCGTGGTGGGAGGAGAAGGGTGTTTGGGCCCGTTTCGCACGCCGTTGATTCAAAGCCAATTTCCAGTAAGTTACTTGTTATGTATACACTAGCTACTTAGTTCAGGCTACGGCCGGGACCGGCTCGACATATTGCACCACCGACTCGTGGTGGCGCACGTCGGTACCATCATAAAGCTGGCGCGGACGGGCGATTTTTTGTTCGGGATCCTGGAGCATCTCCTGCCATTGGGCGAGCCAGCCGACGGTGCGGGGGATGGCGAACAGGACGGTGAAGGCGTCGGGACGGAATCCCATGGCCTGGTAGATGATGCCGGAGTAGAAGTCCACGTTGGGGTAGAGTTTGCGCTTCACGAAGAACTCGTCCTCGAGGGCGATGCGCTCGAGTTCCAGGGCGATGTCAAGTTTGGGGTTGCGTCCGGTGACCTCGAAGACCTCGAAGGCGACCTGTTTGATGATGCGGGCGCGCGGGTCGTAGTTCTTGTAGACGCGGTGGCCAAAGCCCATGAGGCGGCCGCGGCCGGCTTTGATCTGCTGGATGTAGGCGGGGACACGATCCTTGGAGCCGATCTCGTCGAGCATGCGGAGGACTTCTTCGTTGGCGCCGCCGTGGAGGGGGCCGGAGAGGGCCGCGATAGCGGCGGCGGTGGTGGAGTACGGGTCGGCGAAGGAGCTACCGACGGCGCGCATGGTGCTGGTGCTGCAATTCTGCTCGTGATCGGCGTGCAGGATGAAGAGCACTTCGAGGGCGCGGGCCAGGACCGGGTTGGCGCTGAACTTGGGTTCGTTTCGCTTCCACAGCATGTTCATGAAGTTCTTGGTGTAGCTGAGGTCGTTGTCCGGGTAGACGTAAGGCAGGCCCAGGCTGTGGCGATAGGCGTAGGCGACGAGGGTCGGCATTTTACCGATGACGCGGGCGATCTGGAGTTTGCGCACCTCGGGATCGTGGATGTTGCGGGCTTCGGGGTAGAAGGTGGAGAGAGCGGCGACGGTGCTCATGAGAATGCCCATGGGGTGGGCGTCGTAATGGAACCCTTCCATGAGCTTCTTGAGGTTCTCATGGATCATGGTGTGGTGGGTGATCTCGGCTCTCCAGCGTTCGAGATCGGCAAGGCTTGGCAACTCGCCGTTCAGGAGCAGGTAGGCCACTTCCAGGAAGCCGCACTTTTCGGCGAGCTCCTCGATCGGGTAGCCGCGATAGCGGAGGATGCCGCGGTCGCCATCCAGATAGGTGATGGCGCTGCGGCAGGCAGCCGTATTCATGAAAGCGGGATCGTAGCTGAGCAGTCCAAAGTTGTCCGGACTGGTTTTGATCTGGCGGAGATCGAGGGCCCGGATGGAGTCGTTGGTAACTGGAATTGTATAGGCTTTTCCAGTCCGGTTATCCGTAATGGTCAGAGTTTGATCGGACATTGTCTATTAATCCGCTCCTAAAAGTGGTGTGCGCTTCGTGCAGCAATTCGGTTTCCACAGCCGAATGGCCGAAAAAACAACAATTGTGCAAAACTCTCTGGGCCAAATGACGCTTCCGGCGCGGGCAAGTGGGTCATAGCGGGGCCGGCGGAGTGGTTCAGCGGGAACGGGCTTTGATGGCCTGCATGGTCAGCATGGCCTGCTCCTGGACTTTTTCGGGCATGCCGGGCAGGGCGCGCGAGAAGCGCTCGATCTCGTCGAGATCGGCGGGGGTACCGACGATCCAGAGAGCGCGGAGGGCTTCCCAGGCGTGCTCTTTGTCGGCGGACAGTTCGACGAGAGGATCGCCGGGAGCGACGGTGGCGCCGTCGCGGCGGGTGAGGTCGCGGACTTCGCCGGGCAGGGCGGAGCGGACCTCGGTGGTTCCAACGTGGGCGACCAGAGTTCCGGCGTTCACGTACTCACCTAATTTAAGCCGGTAGTGAAGGAGGCCGGCGGCGGGGGATGCGATGGTGGAGGGGCGCAACATGGCCAGCAGTTCGGGGCGGGCGGCGGGGTCGTTGAAATTCGAGAGAGCCAGCGCGGCGTTGCGGCGGACGAGGGGCTGGGGATCGTGAAGGAGTTTGGCCAGCGCGTCGTGGAACGGGGCGTAGGTGTGGTCCTGGCCCATGATCCAGGCGGAGGTTTCGCGGAGCTCGAGGTAGGGGCTGGCGGAGAGGCGCACCACCTCGGGATACCACTGGGCGGCGGAGGGATCGTGCCGCGACATGCGTTCGCCGATTTGCACGAGGGCATGCTGGGCGTGGCGGGGTTTCTCGCGGTCGGCGAGGTAGGCGGCGATCTGGGGGTCGGTCAGCTTGCGGCCGAACCAGGTGAGGTACCAGAAGAGGAAGGGGAACAGGACCAGCAGGAGGGCGAACAGGGTAACCAGGAGATAGGCGCGTTGGCGGACCATCGCCATGATGATAGCAGCAGGGGGCGGGTTACTTCTGCAGCCAGATGTTCATGCCGATGCCGTCTTCGGCGATGGCCGCGGAGCGGAACGGAGTTTGGGCCGCCAGGCGCTCGAATTCGGGCTTGGTGTACGCGCGTTTGAGCAGCGAATAACGGAAGGCGAGGCGCGTGAACCAGGCGTTAACGGCGCCGAGGCGCATGCCGGCGACCTCCTGGTTGACGGCGTGGAGGGGGGCGTCGCGGCGCAGGTCGACGATCCAGGCGCGGCCGCCGGGTTTCAGGACGCGATGCATCTCGCGGAGGGCTTCCACGGGCTGGGAGAAGTTCTTGAACGCCGCGCGGCGGAACAGGAAATCGAACTGGCCGGCGGGGAAGGGCATGGCGGAGGCGCTGCCCTGGCAGAACTCGGCGGAGATGCCGGCCTGCGCGGCATGGCGGGCGGCGATTTCGACGAAGGTGCGGCTGATATCGAGGCCGGTGATCCGATAGGGGCCGAGCCGGGCGAGCTCCAGGACGAAGTAACCGGGTCCGGGGGCGACCTCGAGGATGCGGGCGTGTGGGGGCAGGAGGGCGGCGACGCGCCGGGCGTCGGCGGCGAAGGCGGGGAGCGAGCGGGCGGTGTTGCGGGCGTACCACCTGGCGACCAGGCCCTCCATGGGGGCGCCCTTGTAGGGCTTCGGCTTGGCGTGCACGGGATGTAGCTCGATCGGTTGATTACTTATAAACTAAGCTACTTAGAGAATATGCTATACTGGGCGGCGATGTCAAGAAGCTCGAGGCGGGGCGAACTGGGCGAACGGCTGGCGCGGGCGGTGCGGGAAGCCATCGCCGCGGCGATTCTCTTCAACCAGCGGGTGGCCGACGACGCGGGCATGAACCTGCGGGACTTGCAGGTGCTGCACCTGCTGCAGCTGCACGGGCCGTCGACGCCGCGGGACCTGGCGCGCTGGGCCTCGGTCACGACGGGCGGGATGACGGTGGTGCTGGACCGGCTGGAGAAGGGCGGCTACGCGCGGCGGGAGGCGAATCCGGCGGACCGGCGGAGCTCGATCGTGCACCTGATCCCGGAGAGTCTGCGGAAGCTGGAGGGGGTGTACCGGGCCAAGGGCCGGCTGCTGGCGGAGGCGATCGCGCGGTACGGGGAGCGGGATTTGCGGCTGCTGATCCGGTTCTTCGAAGATATCACTGGGGTGGAGGGGTGACGGGGAGCGTGTCGAATTTGATGGCGGCGTCGGCGCCGAATTTGCGGAAGGCGGCGTAGCGGAAATCGTCTTCGACCATCAACTGGCCGCCGGAATAGGCGCGGTGGGTGACGGCGGCGGGGGCCAGGTAGCCCTGGGCGTTGAGGGTGTAATCGACGGTAGCTTCGTCGCGGAGGACGGTTTTGCCGCCGGCGCGGGATTCGACGACGGAGATGCGGAGGGGCAGGCCGTCGGGGACGCGGGCGTAGATGCGTCCTTGCACGCGCTGGTGGATGGCGCGGTGACCCTGGAAGACGAGCAGACGGGCGGGTCCGGCGGTTTGGGTGTAGCTGACGATTTTGACGGCATCGGCGCCGATGCGGGAGTCGCCCGAGAGGGCGTAGGTGTAGTTGACGAGTTGGTGTTTGGTGAAGAGGAGCAGGAGAGGGCCGAAGTCGACGGCGGCTTCGGTAAGGCCGTATTTCTGGAAATTCTCGAGCATGCGTTTTTTGGCGCGGTCGTCGTTGGAGGTGAGGTTCAGGGCCAAGGCGTGGCGGGCGGCTTTAGGGGAGGCGATGGGGCGGCCGTCGACGGAGGTGACCTGGCGGAACTCGTGGATGGACTCGGGGGCGCCGGCGAGGGTGCCGTAGCTGTATTCGGAGACGATCTCGCGGGTCTGGTAGGCGGGGGGCGGGGGTTTGAGGGCATCGGCGCCGATGCGGGGGTGGAAGCGCGGGGCGGGTTTGCGGGCGCGCTGGGTGAGGGTCTCCTGGGAGACGATACGGGGGGCGGCTTTGTAGATGGTTTCCGCTTCTTCCGAGAGGCGGGAGAGGATTTGGGGGAGGGTTTGGGGCCGGGCGAGGGTGGGCAAAAGGCAGATAAGTGCCAGCCTGTGCATAGGTTTAGTTTAGCTGGTGGCGGGTCCGGAAAAAAATGGCGCCAGGGGGTTGCGCGGCTGTAACGGTTCTGATATTCTTAGGAAGTCGCCGATTTCGAGAATCGAGTCAAGGAGTGTGCGAGTTGCTTTGCGCCTTGACGGTATGGTATAAAGTTTAAAGATTCTCGTGTAAGGAATGGTAACAAAACTCCGCGCGGGCCACCGCCGGAGCGGAATACGGCCTTCCTGGTAGGTTCTTTTCAACAAGTTCTTCAATTTGGGCTGCGCGTGCGCGATTTTTGAGCGGCGCAGCCAGCGAATTTCGAGGCCTGCTGCCGCGGGCGTTTCTGCGAGGATGCGTCCGGCGGGCAGCGAAGATCTTTGACAATCTGGTTGGATGCACAAGTAACATTCGTCAGAGACTCTGAGTTAAAAGTCGGGGCGATCAACTCACAACTTCAAACGAGAGTTTGATCCCGGCTCAGAATCAACGCTGGCGGCGCGCTTAACACATGCAAGTCGGACGAGAAAGCGGGGGCAACCTCGTGAGTAAAGTGGCGTACGGGTGAGTAACACGTGGGTAATCTACCTCTTGGTGGGGAATAACGCTGGGAAACCGGCGCTAATACCGCATAAGCTCGGGAGAGGAAAGCAGCAATGCGCCGAGAGAGGAGCCCGCGGCCGATTAGCTAGTTGGTGAGGTAACGGCCCACCAAGGCAAAGATCGGTAGCCGGCCTGAGAGGGCACACGGCCACACTGGCACTGAAACACGGGCCAGACTCCTACGGGAGGCAGCAGTGGGGAATCTTGCACAATGGGGGCAACCCTGATGCAGCGACGCCGCGTGAGCGATGAAGCCCTTCGGGGTGTAAAGCTCTTTCGGCAGGAACGATTATGACGGTACCTGCAGAAGAAGCTGCGGCTAACTACGTGCCAGCAGCCGCGGTAATACGTAGGCAGCAAGCGTTGTTCGGAATTACTGGGCGTAAAGAGTGTGTAGGCGGTGCTCTAAGTTCGGTGTGAAATCTCCCGGCTTAACTGGGAGGGTGCGCCGGAAACTGGAGTGCTTGAGTGTGGGAGAGGAAAGCGGAATTCCTGGTGTAGCGGTGAAATGCGTAGATATCAGGAGGAACACCTGCGGTGTAGACAGCTTTCTGGACCATCACTGACGCTGAGACACGAAAGCGTGGGTAGCAAACAGGATTAGATACCCTGGTAGTCCACGCCCTAAACGATGGGTACTTGGCGTGGGGAGTTCAAATCTCTCCGTGCCGGAGCTAACGCATTAAGTACCCCGCCTGGGGAGTACGGTCGCAAGGCTGAAACTCAAAGGAATTGACGGGGGCCCGCACAAGCGGTGGAGCATGTGGTTTAATTCGACGCAACGCGAAGAACCTTACCTGGGCTCGAACGGCTGGTCAACGATCGTGGAAACACGGTTACTCCGCAAGGGGGTCCAGTCGAGGTGCTGCATGGCTGTCGTCAGCTCGTGTCGTGAGATGTTGGGTTAAGTCCCGCAACGAGCGCAACCCTTGTCCTGTGTTGGCATGCCGCAAGGCGCAACTCTCAGGAGACCGCCAGCGATAAGTTGGAGGAAGGTGGGGATGACGTCAAGTCATCATGGCCTTTATGTCCAGGGCCACACACGTGCTACAATGGGCGGTACAAAGCGCTGCCAACCCGCGAGGGGGAGCTAATCGCCAAAAACCGTCCTCAGTTCGGATTGCAGGCTGCAACTCGCCTGCATGAAGCTGGAATCGCTAGTAATGGCAGATCAGCACGCTGCCGTGAATACGTTCCCGGGCCTTGTACACACCGCCCGTCACGGCATGGGAGTTGGTTTTACCCGAAGACGGTGCGCTAACCGCAAGGAGGCAGCCGGCCACGGTAGGATCAGCGACTGGGCCGAAGTCGTAACAAGGTAGCCGTAGGGGAACCTGCGGCTGGATCACCTCCTTTCT
>DATJYO010000013.1:0-24145 GCA_035499555.1 Bryobacteraceae bacterium | reverse complement strand
CCGGGAGCCGCTGCTGCACTTGATCCGGAACACCACGCTGCTGAAGGATTACGAAGTAGTGGGGGCCATGACGCTGGAGGCGGTGCGGAAGATCCGCACGCCGACGCTGCTGGTATACGGGCGGAACTCGCACTTCATCAGTTCGTACGAATTTCTGCACCAGGCCTTGCCGAACTGCAAGCCGGTGCTGCTGCCGGGCGGCGAGCATTTCGGTCCGCTGGAGCAGCCCGAGTTACTGACCGGACACATCCAGCAGTTCCTGCGCGAGCCGGTCAACGAGAACCAGGAGGATATGGTGGAAACCGGCCGGTGATCCCCCGCACCCGAGCCATGAGCATGCCCGCCCTCTCTCCAGCACCGCAACTCACGGCCGACGAGCGTCCGCTCCCGCTGCACACCAAGCTGTTGTACGGCGTGGGAGAGATGCCCATCACCGTGCTGATGGTGCTCTCCGGGTTGTTCATGCTGTTCTTTTACAACTCGGTGATGGGTCTGCCGGCGGGGCTGGTTGGCCTGGGGCTGGCTTCCAGCCTGGTGGTGGACGCGCTGCTCGACCCGTTCATCGGCCATATCTCGGACCGCACCCGGCATGGCTGGGGACGGCGCCACGTATTCATGCTGCCGGGGGCGCTGATCGTCGGGCCGGCGTTTTACCTGCTGTTCAGCCCGCCGCGGCACTTGGGCCATGCCGGATTATTTGTCTGGCTGTTGGCCTGTGCCATGGTTCTGCGTGCGGCCAGCGCGGTCTACCGGATTCCTTACCTCAGCCTGGGCGCGGAACTGAGCCGTGACTACGACGACCGCACCAAGACGATGGCCATCCGCACGCTGTTCGGTCTGCTGGGTACGCTGGGAGCTTCCGCACTGTCGTTTCTGGTGTTTTTCCCGGCCACGGCCGACGGCTCCGAGCCCAAGCTGCATTACGCGGGCTATCCGCGCATGGGACTGGCGTTCGGGGCCTTGATGACGATTTCGGGCCTGATCGGCGCCTTCGGCACTTTGAACCATCGCACCTCGGGCAGCGGCAAGGGCTCCGGCGGGCCGCACTTCTTTTCCGGCTTTCGCATCGCGCTGCAGAATCCCGCGTTCCGCAGCATCTGGTGCTCCACCACCATCTTCTTCCTGGCGGTGGTATTGAACTTCAGCATGGCGATTCATTACTTCACCTGGTATGCGCAGATCAGCCGCAGCGAGATTCTCAGCCTGATCCAGACCTGCTTCTATTCCGGCGCGCTGTTGGGCGTAGTGATGTGGATGACGCTGGCGCGGCGGGCCGAGAAGCGGACGTTATACATCATGGCGGCGGTGGCTTCCGCCGTTTTGCTTTTTATGGCGACTTTCCTGGTCGGCAGCGGCCGGCCGCTGGGCACGGGGCACCCTGTGCCGCTGATTATCGGCCACGTGGTGGGCGGCATCTTCGCCAGCGCGGTGTGGGTGGTGCCCGCGTCCATGATCGCGGACGTCACCGATACCGACCAACTGGCCACCGGCCTGCGCCGGGAGGGAATCTATTTTGGCATCATGAATTTTGGCGAAAAGATCGCGGCCGGCGGCGCGCTGCTGTTCGCCGGCGGGCTGTTGGGAATCTTCCGCCGGTTCTCGCACAATGGCTCCTTCGGCACGCCGGGGCATCCGCCGGCCGCGATCCCGTACGTGGGGTTTCTGTACGGCGCGGTTCCGGCGGCCCTGCTCACGGTGGCCGTGGTTTTGATTCTTCCCTATGGTCTGAACCGGCGGACGGTACACGATCTTCAGATACGGCTGGCGGCCGGGCGGGGTGACACGAATGGCTGACGACAAACCGGTCGTATTGGTCACCGGGGCGGGCTCCGGTCTGGGGCTGGCGTCCGCGCTGCTGCTCGCCGGCCGCAACTTCCGGGTCTACGGCACGGTATTCAACGACGCGGAGGAGCAATATCAGAGCCAGCAGGCCGCCGGCAAGAACGTGAAGGTGACGCCGCTGCGCATGGACGTTACCCAGCGGGCCAGCATTGACCGCGGCGTGGACACCATCCTGCGCGAGGCCGGCAGAATCGACGCCGTCGTCCACTTCGCCGGCCTGGGGCTGCGCGGCTTCTTCGAAGATCTGAGCATGCAGGAGATCCGGCAGCTCTACGACGTGAATGTATTTGGCATCATGGAAGTGACACAGGCCGTGCTGCCGCACATGCGCGCGCGCCGCTCCGGACGGATCGTAATCGTGGCTTCGGCGGCAGGCCGCATGGGTGAGATGAGTATCGCCGGATATTCGTCGGGCAAGTTCGCCGTGGTGGGACTGGGCGAGTGTCTGCGCCAGGAGATGGCGCTGTTGAACATCGATGTTTCGGTGCTCGAGCCCGGCCTGATCTATACGCCGCATTTCGGTATCAATCGCAACCGCGCGCGGCGCGCGCAGGACCCCGCCAGCCCCTATTATTTCTGGTTCTGCCAGCATGAAGCGATCGTGGACAAGCTGCTGGCCGCCAACAAATTCACGGCCGAAGACATCGCCGGCGTGGTGCACAGGATTCTGACTGTCCGCAAGCCGCGCCTGCATTACATGGTGGGATGGAAGCTGAAGCTGATGGTGAAGCTGCGCGACATCCTGCCGTTTGAGCTGTACGAACGGATTCACCAGCGAATTATCGTCCGCATGGTGGCGCATCCGAAAAAGCCGGCCCCCGGCCTGAGCGGCCTGGATGCCGGCATCACTTCGCGCGTCAAGGATCACCACGCAGCGGAAGCACTCTCAAAAGCCCATGATTGATCTGCACACACACACCGACCGCTCCGACGGTTCCGTTCCTCCCGCGCAACTGGTGCACGACGCCAAGGCGATGGGGCTGGAGGCCCTTGGAATTACCGATCACGACACGCTGGATGGGTACGATATTGCCGTGCCGTTTGCCGCCCAGGCCGGCCTGGAGCTGATTTGCGGCATCGAGCTGAGCACGCGTCCCGACCCCCCTCCGGATGGATCGCGCCCGCCGTCCGTACACCTGCTGGGCTACTTCCTGCACCAGCCGGCCTCGCCGGGGTTCCGCCAGTGGATCAAAGGGCACCAGGAGAGCCGGCGCGAGCGTAACCGGAAGCTGATCGCCAAGCTCAATTCGCTGGGTGTCGAGATCACGTTGGAAGAAGTACAGGTATTGGGCAAGCATCTCACCGGCCGCCCGCACTTCGCCAAGATCCTGCTGAAGAAGGGCTACGTCATGACCAATCAGGAGGCCTTCGACCGCTACCTGGCCGACAACGCCTCGGCGTCGGTGGAGCGCGAGGAGCCGGAGCTGGTGGAAGGCGTGCGCAAGATCCGGGAAGGCGGCGGGATGCCGTCGCTGGCGCATCCGGTGCGGCTGCCGGCGCGCGATCGCGCCTCGCTCGAAAAGCTGCTGCGGGAGCTGATCGACAACGGGCTGCAGGGCCTGGAGGTGTACCACAGCGAGCACTCTCCGGAAGATACGGCGTTATACAAGGAGCTGGCCGCCCAGTTCAATCTGATCGAAACCGGCGGCACGGATTTCCACGGCGAGAACAAACCCGCGATTCATTTAGGGACGGGCAAGGATCACAACGTCAACACGCCATACGAGTTGTTGGAGAGCATGCGGCGCGGGGTGGCGGCGGCTGTGGCGGGTTAGGCGGCCGGTGGCTCTTACCCGAGCCTGCGGATCCGCGCCGTGCAGCGGCCCGCCCAGCGGTACTCGTAGCAGGCGCCCGCCCTCACGTTGGCTACCAGGCCCGGGCGGAAACAAGCGACACACTCCGCGCCGGGATGGCGCACGCTGCGGTAGATCACCCCGTTCGATCCGCCGGCCAGAAGCTGGCGCGCCAGGCGCTGCGAAGCCCGGTGACTGATCGGGTCGTGGTACGGCGCATGGCCCGGCAAGCCGGCGCGGATGTCATGGAACGCGCCGCGGAAATCCGCCAGGTACAGGCGCATCTCTACGCGCGTGTCGGAGACGCCGATTTCCGCCAGTTCCGCGGCACGAAAATAGACCGCTTCGGCATGCGCGGCGGTCACGGAGGTGGCCGCATGCCAGGCGCTGCGCTCGACGCCGTTGAAGCGGCCGGACTCCGCGGCCGGATAGCAGAATGCGGCGTTGATCAGATCGGCCAGAGGCCGGTTCCGCACCCACTCCTGCGCCGGGAGGCGATACAACGTGCCGGCCTCGGCCGAGACCCGGTCGTTGGTCCAGCTTTCCAGTTCCAGCATCAGGACCAGATCCTCGGGCGCGGCGACGGCCTCCAGGACGCCCCGCGCGGGATTGGCACAAGGCAACAGGCGGCAGGCGTCGCGCAGCGTCAGTTCGCAGACCGGCGGCATCAGGCTCCTCCGCGCCGGCTGTCCAGCAAGCGCCGGACCTGGTACAACCCGTCCATGCCGCCTTCGACCATCAAGTCCAGCGCGGGACGGCCCCCGAACAGGGGATTGTTGTTGGGCAGCTTGACCCAGCGGTCGGCCAGGTTGTGCTCCGGGTAGAGGATGTGGAGGCTCTTGTAAATCCCCAGCACCAGCGAGATCCGGATCAGCATATCGTACGGCAGCGTGGAGACCTCCCCGGCCTTGTACTTGAAAAACGTCGATTCGGCGGGCCAGCCGAGCAGGGCGCGCTGTTCTTCGGCGCTTAGCTCCCAGGCGGCCGCCACGTTCAGGAACGTGCGCAGGGCCGGCCCCGACATGCGGCGGCGGAGCGCCGGATCGTGGCGGTCTTGCGGCGCGACGGGCGCCATCCGGGCTCCCACCCGGCGCCTGGTGGGTAACTCCACATCTAGAGTATGAACTCCATCCACGGAGTAAGCAAGCTAGTACTTGCCCGAAGGGTACCAGATGATCTGGTGCGGCGCCGGGCGCACCGGGTATAATCAGAAAACACTCAGAATCCGAAAGGACCGCATTTCCGATGAACGAGCAATATGATGTAGCCATCCTGGGCGCGGGGTTCGAGGGCGGGATGCTAGGGACCATCCTGGCCTATCAGGGCGCCAAGGTCGTCATTATCGACGCCGGCACGCACCCGCGGTTTGCCTTGGGCGAATCGACGGTCCGGCACACGTTCCGCATGATCAAGATCATGGCCGAGCGTTTTGGCGTGCCCGAATTCAAGACCGAATTCAACTCCGGTGAACTCCTGCACAAGCACGTCTCCAATCGTTTCGGCGTCAAAAAGAATTTTGGCTTCGTGTATCACCGGCCGGGCGAGCATCAGCGTCCCGAGGAGGCCACGCAGTTAGTCATTCCGCCGTACCGCGAAGGCTACGAAGCGCACCTGTTCCGCCAGGACACGGATCAGTATTTGACGTACCTGGCGATTCACCATGGCGCCACGGTCAAGTACAACACCCGCGTGAAGAACGTCGAAACCGATGCCCAGGGGGTGACTCTTACCACGGAGAAAGGCGATTCGATCCGCGCCAAATTCGTGGCCGATGCCTCCGGCGGCGGGCACGTGCTGGCGCGTCTGTGGAACCTGCGCGATAATCCGCCGCGCGTCCGGCTGCAATCGCGCTGCCTGTTCACCCACATGATCGACGTCAAGCCCTACGACGAGCTGAAGCTGCCCAAGGGCGTTCCGCAATCGCCGCGGCCCTGGTATTCGGGCACCTGCCATCACCTCTTCGACGGCGGCTGGCTGTGGGTGATTCCGTTCGATAACCGGGAGGGTTCCTGCAACAAGGTCGTGAGCGTGGGCCTGAGCTTCGATATACGCAAGTTCCCCAAGCCCATGGACATCACCCCGCACGAGGAATGGCTGCGCTTCCTGGATATGTTCCCGAGCATCAAGGAGCAGTTCAAGGATGCCAAACTGGTGCGCGACTGGGTCTCGTCGGACCGGCTGCAGGGCTCCCTCAAACAGACCGTGGGCGATCGGTGGGCGGTCATGGCCGGCGGCGCCGGCAGCGGCTTCCTGGACGCGTTGTTTTCCCGTGGCCTGGCGTCCTCGGTGGAGATCATCAACGCGCTGGCGGCGCGGGTGCTCAGCATGATCAAGGATAATGATTTCCGCGCGGAGCGCCTGGAATACGTCGCCCGCGTCCACGAAGTCAATTTACGCAACAACGACCGCCTGGTGTTCGCGGCGTACACCTCCTTCCGCGACTTCGATCTGTGGAATGCCTGGTTCCGCGTGTGGGCATTGGGAGTCGGGCTGGGCGATCTGAAACTGGCCAGCGTCTATCAGCGCTACAAGAAGACGCATGACGATTCGATCCTGCCGGACGCCGAAGAGCCCATGGGGCTGTTTTACAGCCAGCATAAGGGTTTCGGCGAGCTGTTCGACAAAGCCGTGGCCAAAATGGACGAAGTGGAGGCCGGCAGCACCGGCACCAAGGAAGCCACGGCGTATATCTTCGACCTGATTCGCAACGCCCGATTCACGCCGGCGGCGAATCGTCTGTGGGACCCCCATACCCACTTCATCAATGCGGGCAGCTTCATGGTCAACGTGAAGACGCTGGCCTGGCTGCTGACATCGGCGCCACCCGATATTCGCAATCTGTCGCTGGGACTACTGGGTAGCGGCAAGCCGCAGCCCGCGCCGTCGGCATCGGTGGGCTAGACCGCAGGTTATTTGGGCGGTGCGTACGCAGTCACGGCGGCGGCTGCCGTAACCGTCGTCTGCGGATTCGTGACGGTGACGGATAGCTGATCGCCGGCCGCCATCGGACACTTTCCGTTTTGATTGACGTTGGCGACGACCGAGATCGAGGTGTCGGACCATTCACCGATCTGCAATGTGCAGGGATCGCCGGCGTAGCCCGCACTCCAGCCCTGAGTGTAATCGGTAATCCGCAGCAAGCCCGGATTGCCGGTATAGGGAAGACCGAATGGGAAGTATCCAAAACCGCCGACGGACGAGATGATGTTGACCGGCGGCTGTGGCTGTACGAAGAATGTATTACAGCCCAGCGCGGCGCACTGTGTGGACACCTGCGTGATCATCGGACTATTGGGAAGCATGGTCTGGCAGGTCGGAGATACGGCCGGCGGACCGTACGGGAAAACGGCGCACGTATAAGGACCGGCCAGGTCGCCGGCCACCGGCGGCAAACTAGTCTGGCTGGCCACCGGGTAATCCACCGCCGGAGCGAACAGGCCCATCAGGCCGGTAGCCTCACCTTTGAAGGGAGGCGCGCCTTTGATGCCGGTCGCCTCGCCGACCTTGTAGGGAAGCATATTGCCGCCGCAGTTAAACGAGGCCGACGGCAGGATGTTCCGTATGGCAATTTCGTTCAGAGTCTGATAGTTGGCGTATTGACTGAGATCCAGCCAGGTATATCCGTTGGCGGGAGTCACCCAGGCGGGCTGCGGCACCCCGGTGCCGACCACCAGCGTCACGTAGCCGTCCGCATTGGTCACTAGAGGCGTGCACGGATAAACCGGGTTTTGCGGACAGCTATCGGCCAGGCTGGCCAGCGTGGCGCCGCCCGGGACCTGGAATGAGATGCTCATGTATCGCAACTGTTCATTGCCGGTGCGCGAACAGCCGTTGGTACATGGTGTGGGCGGAGTGGCGGCCGCGTGAAAACGAAATCGCATCACTTCATTGTTGGCGGCCAAGGTCGCCGGCAATCCGTCCGGCACATAAGTGTACAGATAGGCAGAGTCCGGATTGGCGCCGGAAACATATTCATCGCCGCGGATCCATTGCAGTTGGCTCTGGCTGGTTGGGATGGTCGCCCAGCAACCGGTCGGCTGCCAGCCGGCATAGATATTGTGTTGCGTGACCTGCCCCTGGTTCAGCCAGGTATTGCCGACACTGGCATTCGAGGTCAGGATGTTCAGGCCGTTGATCATGGAGGCGGGATAAGCACATCCGGTGGCGACATCCCGCACGATGATATGCGGCACGCTCGAAGAAGAGGCGGCCGTGAGAGTCAGATAACTGCGGACCAGTACGGCGCCGGCCGTGTTCGGGTGCGAGTGGGTCGGCGAATCCACCTCGTGGGGCGGGGCGGTGGGGTCAGCCGCATAATATGCCGCGTCCAGGTTCCAGTTCATAAACTGATGGCGCAGGGTGCCATCCATGGCATTCTGGTTGACGTTATACCCGGTCATGACACAACCCGGCTCGAGCGTACCCGGGGTCCCGCCCAAATTGATGGGGACGGCATACTGCTGGCCATCCATGAACGCCACGCCGGGCTGGTACGGGTTGATCTGTTTGGAAGTCAGTGGAACGATATTTACGTCGGTGAGATTTTGGATGATAGCCGAGTGATTGTCATACAAGGCCACCGAGAAATAACGCGCGTTCGGAAACTGCCCCACGATGATGAGCTGGTAGGGAGGGATCGTAGAGTTAGCCTTGAAATAGATCTTGTTGTAAATACTGTTAAGATCGCCTTCTTGGCCGCCGGCGCCGTTGCCGGTCGAAAAGGAAATAAGATAGCAGTTGTTGTTGAAGTTAGTGAAGAAATCCCCGCTGGTAAAAGAACCCGGATTGAATGTCGTGGGACAACTCTTCGGGGGACGGGTAGCCGCGGATAGTCCGGCGGTCCCCACGCCGATCAGGCATATCGCGAAGAATGGATAGATCGGTATTTTCATAGGACTGGCCTGGCCCCTTTCTTGCTCGTCTCTGCGCTCGAATCCCGTATTCTCCTGAGATCGCGTTTGCGAAACAGTATAACACCCGAGAGCGCGCCGAGGCCTAGTCAACAAAGGTATAACACACAGTATTTGTTGGGTTTGGGTACTACCCTGGGTCGTACTATGGAGACGGAGGGCTGGCCAGGACCGCGGGGAACGCGCCTCACCAGGTTGCCGACGTCACGCTGTAAGGGCCGAGGGTCAGTGGGGTCCCGGATGTAAACGTCTGGCTTTGCACATTGTACGGCGATTGCGCGGTGTTGTTAGCCAGGCTGTTGGAATTTGTGACAGTGGTAACACTCATCGCGGAGGTAACGTGCGTGCCGTTGACCTGGATCGTGGCGGTGCAGGTTTGACTGGACTTGTTGGTGATCAAAAGGTGGTGATATTTACCGTTGCTTCCCGCGTACCCTTGGGCGTAGACCGCCGGTACCGGCTGGCCGTCGTAGCCAACGATCGGTACGGTGGGGCCGCCGGTGACCGTGGTGGGCCAGGTCTGGCCGGCGAAGTTGATGGCCAGATTGGCGACCTCCATGGCCACACCGGGTGCGGACATGTAGAACTGGTATTGAGTGTTTGGATCGGTGGCGGTATTCGTGGAAAAGTTCGCGTCGGCAGCCACCTGGCCTAGAAGATACGGTTCGAAATCGTTCACGGACTGGATGATGCCGTGATAGTCGTAGTTGTCCGTGTAAAGCGAGTTGATGCCCACGCCCTTGACGTTCGGGAGCGTGGATAGCCGCGCGATGTATTCGGCTAGGAAGACGCCGTTGTAAAGCGTGGCCTCAAACTTGTAGTTGTTGGGTGCGCAACAGTTGAACTCGGTGATGTAGATCGGAGTGTTGGCGCCCACCAGCGGCACCAGGTAGGAGTTGATGTAATCGGTGCTGCCGTGCGCCAGGACTCCGTTCAGTGTTTTGACGGCGGTGTTTGCGTCCAACTGCGTGGGCAGGACGTAAATATGGTTGGACACGGCTTGCCAATACTGAGGGCTGTAGGCGGGCAGTCCGGTGGGAGGCGTGTCCCAACTCGAATAATCTCCGGTGGTGCCAGTGTATAAGCCGGCGTAGAATACGCCGGTGGTGGCGGCGGGGGTTGTGGCAATGATCTGGTGATAGTAAGGGCTATACATGTCGAGCGCGTAATTGGACGCGCTCGCGAAAATCAACGGAAACAGGTAAGGTTCGTTGGAGAGTTCCCATTCCAGCACTTTCAGGCCAGCATTATGGGCCGCCTGGACCATGAGCCCGGCGCTGTTCGGATTTGTGTCGGTGTAGCCGTTGAAGCAGATGATAGCCGGCGATCCGAAAGTATGCGCGAAGTTCGCGAAGTCGCTCAGATAAACTCCGCCTTTGGCCTGGGTGAGCGGTTGGGCGGCCTCCAGCACCGAGGCTGCATTGCCGGTCACCGGCGGGTTAGTGCCCCCGACCAGAGTGCTCAGCCAGTCGCCATTGATATGGCCGCCCGTGAGATTGGCTGGATTCCAATCGTAGGCCATCGACACGGTGCCGCCTGGAAATCGCAGCCAACCGGGCTTGAGCGGAGCCACGGCGGCGACGAACTTGGGGTCGTAATATTCGACACCGTTGCGCAGTTGCGGCGCGTTAAAGCCACTGAAGTCGGAGGCGATGGGAGTTGAAGTCGTGGTGTTGATGTTGATAGTCAACGATGTGCCGGCATAGACGCACGGCAGCAACGTGATTGCCGTCACGGTGACAGTGAGAGTTAGCCTGAACAATGTACGTCCAGTATACCCCAAAGATATAGTCCTATCTAGAGCACAAATAGGTACTATAACGATATTTATATCGATGACTGGACGGTTTAAACCAGAGCGCGGTATTGGCTGCCGTAAAACACCAGGGGATCGCCATCCTGACAATCGGCATGGAGTACTTCCCCGATCACGATATCATGATCTCCCGCTGTCACTACGTTCACGCGGGCGCATTCCAATGTGGCCAGAGCGTCCATCAGCAGCGGTACGCCGGTGTGTCCGGGGCGCCAGGTGACGCCCTCGAAGCGATCGTAGCCGCTGCCGGCGAAGCGATCGGAGAGTGGCCGCTGCGCCGCGCCCAAAATATTAACGCCGAAATGCTTGCCGATCCGGAAATGCTCCAGGATGCGCGCGCGGTGGTCCACGCAAACGAGCACCAGCGGTGGAACGAGTGAGACCGAAGTAAACGAGTTGGCGGTCATCCCGTGCGGAGCGCCGCCGGCGTCGCGCACGGTAGCGATGGTGATCCCGCTGGCAAATTTGCCGCAGATGCGGCGAAAATGTTGCTTCTCCATCTTGGGCAGCGCGGGCATGTGCTCGCTCATAGGCGTCGAATTTAGCACAAATACGGCCAGTCACGAAAGTCCGCAGGCGCCGCTGCTATAATTGAGCGACTCCATGGACGGTCCCACGCTCACGCTGTTTCTGGTGCAGATCAGCCTAGTGCTGGCAGTCCCGCTGTGCATGGCCAAGTTGCTTGAGAAACTTGCGTTATCGCCACTGGTGGTGGAGCTTCTGTGCGGCGTCATGCTAGGGCCCAGCGTGTTCGGGATGCTCGATCCGACCCTCTATGCCAGGGTGTTTCCAGCAATTGGCGGAGCTACGCAGGCGCGCGAAGCGATCACCGAGTTGGGCCTGCTGATCTTCGTCTTCATGGCTGGACTGGAGTTGCAGCCTAAACGCCTGCGCCGCCTGGGAATGCCCATCTTGTGGACCAGCTCGTTGGGAATCCTGCTGCCGTTGGCCCTGGGCGTAGGGTCGGTGCTGCTTTGGCCGTCCTTTTGGCGGAACGAGGCACACGGCAACGTTCCTCTGTTGGCGCTTTTCGTGGGCACCATATTGTCCATCTCAGCCTTGCCGGTGATCGCCCGCATCCTCATGGACCTGGATCTGATGAACTCGGACCTCGGGGTTATTGTAATGTCGGCCGCCATGCTCGATGATCTGGTGGGATGGGGTCTTTTTGCGGTCATCCTGAGCAATTTCGGCGGAGAAGGACATAGCGGGCGTAACTTATGGGCCAGCCTGGTGACGGTCCTGCTGGTATTCGGACTGATCCTGAATCTTTCCAATAAGCGTATCCAGCGGGCCGTAGGTTGGCTGAATCTGCCAAAAGACACTCTGCAATTGAAGCTGACTTTCCTGGTGGTGATTACTTCGGCCATTTTCTCGCAGGTGGCGGGCACACATGCCACGCTGGGTGCGTTTCTGGCGGGTGTGGCATTGGGCCGCATCCGCGATGCGCGCCGGCTGGCCCACGAGAGCTTCTACCGGACCACTACCGGCATTTTCGCCACTTTGTATTTCGTTTCCATCGGTCTGAAGGCCAACTTCATTGCCAACTTCGATGTTCTGCTGGTGGTGTTTGTATTGGCGGTGGCCTGTGTGGGTAAGATCGGCGGAGTTTTCCTGGGCAGCCGCTTAGGCGGCAAGAGTCCCCGCGAAGCCATGGTAGTGGCTTTAGGCATGAATGCCCGCGGAGCTGTCGGAATCGTGCTAACCGGCGTAGCCCTGGATTATGGATTGATCGATCAACGCGCCTTTGTAGCGCTCGTCATCATGGCGCTGGCGACATCGATGTTGAGCGCGATCGGCATCAAGCACCTCGCGGGCCGCCACCGCCAAGAACGCACCGAACACGAAGAATCCGAAATGCTGCCTTATGCGTGATGCCCGCGCGGCGGGCCGGACTACTGGGGCGACCACTCGAAGGCGATGCCGTAACCCAGCCCGGGGCCTCCGAGTCCGGTCGTACCGAATAAAGCGCCTTGGCTGGTGACAATCACGCCGTTCGGAGCGCCGCCGTTGTCGCCGTTTAAGGCGATCAGGTTGGCCTTCTTCCAGGGAGAGCCCGGCGAGCTAGGCGGCACCAGGTCGAATATGGTACCGCAACCGTTATAGGCGCCGGCCGGGAAACAGGTATCGACATTTTGTCCGCCGGCATAGGTCGTGCCGTAAATGACTCCGGTGGTGCTGTTGCGGGCCAGATTCCCGTAAGGATGTTCTCCTTCGGGAAGCGTACTCGAAAAAGTGTGCAGGACGGTTTCGGTCCAAAGGCCGCTTCCGGAGGTCGGCGGCGCGAGCTGATAAACCACGCCGCAACCTTGCGGATAAGCGCCCGTGGCACAGCCAAAATCCACCCCACCCCAAAACGCACTGCCGTAGAACACGCCGTTGGGTCCTTGGATCAAGGCCGACTCGGGAGTGCCGCCATCAGCCGCGCCGTAGAAGCTGTAAAGCTGGGTTTCATTGAACACGCCTCCGCCGGCCCCGACCAACTGAAAAACCGTACCCCAATTCTCGTAAGTGCACGGCGTGTTATCCACGTTAGCCGCACATCCCGGTATGGTGCCGGACGGCGGCGTGCCGGCCGGGATGGTGGTCGATCCGCCGGCCGAAGTAGCTCCGTACAGCGTCACGGTGGACCCGCTGGCCAGCAAAAGGTCCGAAATCGGATAAGCACCATCCGTGCCACCCTGAAAACTGTAGATCACCTTCTCGTTCCAGGTTCCGGTGCCGCCATTGGGAATGACCTGATAGACCGTACCCAGGCCTGCCGTACCGCCACCGTAAGTGGTGCCGTAGAGAGCGCCGCTCGTAGCCCGCCAAACCACGCCCGCCGCCGGATAGGCGCCGTCGGTGCCGCCCTTAAAGCTATAGAGGACCTTTTCCGTCCAGGTCGCGCCCGGCAACAGCTCAAACACAGTCCCGTAGCCGTATTTGCCGCCGCCATAGGTGGTTCCATACAGAACGTTACTATTACCAAGCACCAGATCCGACACGGGGTTGGCGCCATCCGCCAGGCCGGTGAAGTTGTAGATGACCTTCTCGGTGTAGGTCTTACCGCCGGCATTCGGGGTCAATTGGAAGACCGTTCCCCAACCGCCTTTGCCGCCCAGCATAGTAGTCCCGTAAAGCACGCCCTGGGAAGTCCGGACGAGGTTGGCTTGCGGGTAACTGCCATCGTTCAGACCGTCAAACGTATGCAGGTTGGTCAGTGTCGCACAGGTTGCCACGCAGCAGGGCAGCAAGACCGCCAGCGTCAGAAACCGGAGCGCGGGCTCGCCAAGCAGAAAACGGATCTTCTGAATCATACGCATACCTCTGGATTCTGGGCCGATTTGCCCTCTAAAGTCAACTGTTTCCCGGAGTTTAGGGACTAGTTTTGGTACCCTTTTTGGAAACCGGCCCCACCCTGCTTTCTATATGCTTTTTAATCGGGCTGCCCGCAGCTTTTCGCGCCGCTTCCGGGTTACAACTGTAGGATGCACCAAAAACACAAGGAGGCTGTATGTTGAAGAAAATGTTGCTCGG
This sequence comes from Bryobacteraceae bacterium, assembly GCA_035499555.1. Taxonomy (GTDB): domain Bacteria; phylum Acidobacteriota; class Terriglobia; order Bryobacterales; family Bryobacteraceae; genus Bog-159. The sequence continues at coordinate 10,265 of DATJYO010000013.1, read as the reverse complement.
TTCTGCATTCGGGCTGTTGTTGGCGGTAGGTGCGCAGTGCGCTGTAGTGGTGGCGATCCGGCCGCCGGCCGCCATCGTGGAAGCCCGCCCCGTGCGTCCCGGCCCGCGCTACGTGTGGATTGCGGGATATCATCGCTGGGACGGCCGCGCCTATGCTTGGGTACCAGGACGGTGGGAACTGCCGCCGCGTCCGCGTGCCGTTTGGGTCGCCCACCGCTGGCGCCACGTCCACGGCGGCTGGGTGATGGTGGAAGGCCACTGGCGCTAGCCGAGGGACTTGCTCGCCTGCGCCGCCTCGGCTTCGCGCAGGCGAGTCGCTTTGCGAAAAGCCCGGTCAATGGCCCGATACACCAGCCAGGGGAAATGGCGCTGCAGGAAAATCGCCGCTTTGGTAGGCCAGGGAAGGATAAACGTTCGCTTGCGGCGGTGAACGGCTACCACAATCCGCGCCGCGGCTTGGGTGGGTGTCAGGGCGATCAGCTTATGAGGCGGGCGGCGTAAGCGGACCTTGTCGTAAATCTCGGTGCTTACAAATCCGGACAGGACATGCGTGACGCTGATGCCCTCGAGAGCCAGTTCATGCCCCAAGCCGTCAGCCAAGCCGTTAAGGGCGAATTTGCTCATGCAATACGGAGTGCCGCCCGGTATGGAAACCATTCCGATCAGGCTGCCGATGATCACCACCCGGCCCTTGGTCTCCCGTAGCGCCGGGATGGCCGCCATGACCGTGCGAAGAACGCCGAACGTGTTGGTTTCCAATTGTTTGCGGTAATCGTCCAAGGTCAGCGTAACGATCCGGCCGCGCACCAGAATGCCGGCGTTAGCGATCGCCACATCCAGCCGGCCGAATTCTTTTCGGGCCAACTCCACAGCCCGCTCCAGGTCGCCATCCCGCGTCACGTCGCCCTCGACGGCCAGTGACCGCCGTCCCCCGGCCGTCAACTCCTGGGCTAAGGACTCAATGCGCTCCAGGCGCCGCGCCACCAGCACCACATGGGCGCCTTCGCCGGCAAATCTTCGGGCCAACGCCGCGCCTATGCCGGACGATGCCCCCGTGATCAGGACCACCTGCTCGTTGAATCTGGATGACATTGAGTTTTCCGAACGACTATTCTCGCAGAGGTCAGGATCTCCGGTACCGTATGCCGCTGCGATAGTACCCCAATAAGGCCGATATTCTTCCCAACAAGAGTTCGCGGGCGCTATAATTCATACGTTTGATTTAAACGCCTGTGAATCATACCAAGGAAAGCATTCTCGACACCGCGGAACGGCTTTTCGCCGCAAATGGTTACGCTGCCACCTCTTTGCGTAGCATCATTGCCGAAGCCGGCGTGAATCTGGCAGCGGTCCATTACCATTTTCACTCCAAAGAGGCGCTGCTGGAAGCCGTGATCCTGCGCCGCTCGGTACCGGCTAACCAGGAGCGGCTGGCGCTGCTGGACCGGTTCGAGAAAGAAGCGGAGGGTAAGCCGGTTCCGTTGGAAAAGGTGATTGAAGCGTTTGTCGCTCCCACCTTCCGCATGTCCCGCGATCCACAGAGCGGAGGCATGGTATTCATGCGGCTGCTGGGACGTTTGCATGCCGAGGGCGATCTGCTGCCCGGCATCGTCACCTCGCAGTTCGGCGATGTGCTGGAACGATTTGGGACCGCCCTGCGCCGGGCGCTGCCGGATTTGCCGCAGGCCGAGTTGTTCTGGCGCTTGAATCTGGCCATCGGGGCATTGGCCCAGACTCTACGTGGCGGATCGAAGGATTTACAGAAGATTTCCGATCTCGCGCTGCCGTTCGATTCGGAAACTACCTTGGAGCGGCTGGTGGCCTTTTTGGGTGCGGGCTTCCGGGCGCCGGTAGTCAACCACGAAACCAAAGAATCACATGTCGTAGCACAGGAGGGATTGAAATGAACCGCCGTTTACTGGCAGTAGTTGGTTGTACGGTTCCGCTTACCATCTGGGCGGCGGATGCCCCGCCCCGCGAGCCTTTGCGGCTGACTTTGCGGCGCGCGGTCGAGATAGCCACGTCTCCGGAGGGCAACACCTACATTCAACTGGCTGCGGAGAATCTGAAGCAAGCCAAGTCCCGGTCGCAAGAAGCCCGGTCGGCTTTGCTGCCGGATGTGGAAGCGCAGGCGATACAGACCACGGCGATGAAGAGCCTGGCAGCCTTGGGCCTGGATCTGGCTACCAGCCAGACTCTGTTAGGCGCGGAGAACAACCTGACCGGCGTATTGGCCCCCACCGAAAAGGAACTGCTGAACAACATCATCACCAATATCCCGCGCGTAGTGGGGCCGTTCAACTCGGTGGATGTGCGGGCGCGGGTGACGCAGAGCGTCTTCGATCTGGGCAATATTCGCCGGTATCAGGCATCCCGGGCGGCGGTGCGCGCGGTCCGGCAGGACAGCAACAATACCAACGACACCGTATCGGCGACGGTGGCCAAGGCCTACCTGGCGGCGCTGCGCAGCGACGCGGACGTGGAGGCCTATCAGGCCAACGTAGCGCTGGCGGAAGCGGTCTTGAAGCAGGCGGAGAACCAGAAGAACGCCGGCACCGGCACGGGTATCGAAGTCACCCGGGCGAAGGTGCAGCTCTCCAATGAGAAGCAGCACCTGCTGGTGGTCCAGAACGAGCACAACAAAGCCTACTTGCAACTGTTGCGAGTTATGGGTCTCAACCTGGCTACGGAAATGGAGCTGACCGACAAGTTGAGCTATGAGGCGACGGACGCGATTACGGTGGAGCAGGCGCAGGCGGAAGCCGTCAAGAACCGTCCCGATATCAAGGCCCAGGGCGAGCGCGAGGCGGCCGCGCGCCTGAATGCCAATTCCGTGAAATTCGAGCGGATGCCCAGCCTGGTGGCTTTCGCCGATTACGGCACTACCGGAACCAACGGAGACACGGTGTCCTTGTTGCCGACCCGCGACTACGGTTTCGGGATCCGGGTACCGGTGTTCGACGGCGGCCGGCGGGATGCCCGGCGCGCCGAAACGGCGTCGCAGTTCCGGCAGGAGCGTATCCGCACCAACGATCTTCACGAGCAGATTGAACTGGAGATCCGCACGGCCTTGGATACGCTGCATTCCGCCGAAGAGCAGCTCAAAGTCGCCGAAGAAGGATTGACACTGTCCGATAGCGAACTAACCCAAGCCCGGCGGCGATATGCGGCCGGGGTGGCCAGCAGCCTGGAAGTCACGGATGCGCAGACCCGGCATGAGCGGGCCCAGGATAACCGCATCGCGGCTTTGTTCGCTTACAACGTGGCCCGCATCGACCTGGGACATGCCATGGGCAATGTCCGCCGGGTGATCCAGTAAGACAAGGAGTCGCCATTATGAAGAAGATTATTCTGATCGTGCTCATCATCGCCGGGCTGGGGGCGGCTGGAACGCTGGCGTACCGCAGCGCGCATCCGGCGGCCACGGACCGCATTGTGGTTTCCGGCAACATCGAACTGACCCAGGTGGATATCGCCTTCAAGACCCCCGGCCGCCTGATCGAACGCACGGTGAACGAAGGCGACGTAGTGCAGAAGGGCATGGTGATCGCGCGGCTGGACCGCGAACAGTTGTTGCGCCAGCGCGAAACAGCGGAAGCCCTCCTGCAGACCGCGGAAGCGCAACTGGCTGAAAGCCAGAGCGCGCTGAAATGGCAGGAAGCCACGCACCAGGCCGACCTGCAGTTACGCGGCGCGGACTTGAACGCGGCGCAGTCGCAGTTGCAGCAACTGAAGAACGGCGCCCGCCCGCAGGAGATCCAGGAAGCCCATGCCGCCGTGGCGGCCGCGCAGACTCAATACGACCAGGCCAAGAAAGACTGGGACCGCGCGGAGAAGCTGTACAAGGATGACGACATCTCCACCTCTCAACACGATCAGTTCCGGACGCGGTTGGAGGCGGCTGAGGCGAACCTGAAGCAGGTGAAAGAGCATGACGCGCTGATCGAAGCCGGACCCCGCAAGGAAACCATCGAAGCCGCCACGGCGCAGGTCGAGCGCGCCCAGGCCAGCCTGCGTATGGGCCAGGCCAATGGCATCGAGACCAAGCGCCGCGAGCAGGACCTGGTTGCCCGGCGCGGCGATATCGATCGCGCCAAGGCCCAGATCGCTCTGATCGACTCCGAGTTGGCGGACACGATCGCCGTATCGCCGATCAACGGTGTGGTGCTGGTCAAAGCGGCTGACCCGGGCGAAATTCTGGCGCCGGGAGCCAGTGTCGTCACGGTGGGCGATATCGAGCATCCCTGGCTGCGCGCTTATATCCGCGAGCAGGATCTGGGCCGCGTCAAGCTGGGCGCCAAAGCTAAAGTCACTACCGACTCATATCCCGGCAAATCGTATGACGGACATGTCTCTTTCATCTCCTCGGAGGCGGAGTTCACGCCCAAGCAAATTCAGACGTCCGAAGAGCGCGTGAAGCTGGTTTACCGCATCAAGATCGATATCGACAACCCGCGCCACGAACTGAAATCCAACATGCCCGCCGATGCCGAGATCCTGACGGGGAACTGATGGAAGGGATCATTCGCACGCGGGACCTGACGCGGCGTTTCGACACGCTGACCGCCGTCGACCATCTGAACCTGGAAATTCCGCGCGGCGAGATTTTCGGGCTGGTGGGACCCGACGGCGCCGGCAAGACCACCACGCTGCGCATGCTCTGCGGCCTGCTGGATCCGAGCGAGGGCCAGGCCTGGGTGGCGGGGCATGACGTGGCGCACGATACCAATGCCGTCAAGGACTCGATCGGCTACATGGCCCAGCGCTTCGGGCTGTACGTGGATCTGACCGTCGACGAAAACATGGAGTTTTACGCGGACCTGTTCGGCATCCCGGCCGCGGAGCGCCAGCGCCTGCTGCCGGAACTGCTGCGCATGACCCGCATGGAGCCGTTCCGCACGCGCCAGGCAGGCAAACTGTCGGGCGGCATGAAGCAGAAGCTGGGCCTGATGTGTACGCTGTTGCACCGTCCCGAGATTCTGTTCCTGGACGAGCCTTCGAATGGCGTCGATCCGGTTTCGCGGCGGGATTTCTGGGCCATTCTGTATCAACTGGTGAAGGACGGCATCACGGTGTTGGTCACCACGGCGTACCTGGACGAGGCGGAGCGGTGCAACCGGGTGGGGTTGATGTATCGCGGCCGGCTGATCCAGTGCGACGCGCCCGACGCGGCGCGCTATCAGATCGCCGAAGAATGCTACCAGGTGGAGGCCTCCGATTCGCGGGCGGCACGCGAGTTATTGCTGCAATCCGAAGGCGTGCTTTGCGCGGAGCCTTCCGGCGCGACCCTGCACCTGTTTTTGAACGCCGCCCGGACCTCGCCGGATACGCTGCGCCAGAAGCTGGACAAAGAGGGCCACGGCCCGGCGACATTCCAGCGCATCGTGCCGTCGCTGGAAGACGTGTTTATCGCGCAAGTACGCAAGGCGGAGCGGCAATGACAGTCCCGGCCGGCTCCAACGGCGGCGGTCCCGCTCTCGAGATACGCGACCTGGTCAAAACATTCGGCGATTTTGTGGCGGTGGACCATGTCACTTTCCAGGTGCAGAAGGGTGAGATCTTCGGCTTCCTGGGACCCAACGGGGCGGGCAAATCCACCGTCATCCGCATGCTCTGCGGCTTGCTCACGCCCACCTCGGGCTACGGCGCGGTGGCGGGCTTCGACGTCACCAAGAATCCGGAAGAGATCCGCCGCAACATCGGGTACATGTCGCAGAAGTTCTCGCTCTACGACGACCTGGCCGTGGAGGAGAACATCGACTTTTTCAGCCGCATTTACGGGGTCCCCAAGGAGTTGCGCGCGGAGCGCAAAGACTACGTACTGCGCATGGCGGGATTGACGGACCGGCGCCACACCATCACCCGGCTTCTCGCCGGCGGCTGGAAACAGCGCCTGGCGCTGGGCTGCGCCATCGTGCACTCGCCGCGCATTCTGTTCCTGGACGAACCCACCTCCGGTGTCGACCCCATCGCCCGCCGCAGCTTCTGGGACCTGATTTACCAGCTCGCCGAGGGCGGCCAGACCATCCTGGTGACCACGCATTACATGGACGAGGCGGAATATTGCCATCGCCTGGCGCTGATCTATCGCGGAAAGCTGATCGCGCTGGGAGTGCCGGAGCAGCTCAAGCGCGATCTGCATTCCCACAAGCTGCTGCAACTGGAGACCTCCGACCTGCTGGCCACCATGCGCGCGCTGGAAACCCAGGCGGGCGTGCTGGACGTCGCCGTTTTCGGCGCCGGGCTGCATGTGAACGTGGACGATCTGGATGCGGGAGCCGCACATATCCGCCAGGTTCTGGGCGAGAAGCAGATTCAGATCAAACGGCTGGAGCCGATTCAGCCGTCCATGGAAGACGTTTTCGTGGGCCTGATCGAGGCCGAGGAACACAAGAACCCATGAACTTCCGACGCACGCGCGCCATGTTCGAAAAGGAGTTCCGCCACATCCTGCGGGATTCCCGCAGCCTGATCATGGCGTTGTTCCTGCCCTTGTTTCAGATGCTGTTGTTCGGCTATGCGCTCAACCTGGATGTGGACCGTATCCCCACGCTCATCTTCGATGCCGATCACAGCGCCGACAGCCGCGCTTTGATCGCTCGCTTCCGCGGCTCGCGGTTCTTTGAGATCGAGGGATTCACCAACAACTATCAGGAGATCGAGAAACAGATCGACAGAAGCAAAGTCCTGTTGGGCCTGGTGATCCCACGGGACTATTCGCAGCGTTTGCGGGCCGGCAGCAAGGCCAACGTTCAGCTTCTGTTGGACGGCAGCGATTCGAATACGGCCTCGATCGCCCTGAGCTATGTCGAGGGACTGGTGCAGACCTACGCGCTGCAAGTACGCTCGAACGGTCAGGACCGGCACGCCGGCCTGCCCATCGTCTCGCCCGTGGACGCGCGATTGCGCATCTGGTACAACAGCACGCTCGAATCCACGAACTACATCGTGCCGGGGCTGATCGCGGCCATGATGATGGTGATCGCCGCCCTGCTGACTTCTCTCACCGTGGCCCGCGAGTGGGAGATGGGCACCATGGAGCAACTGCTTTCGACGCCTGTGCGCGCCGGGGAGATCGTGCTGGGCAAGATGCTGGCGTTCTTCACGGTCGGCCTGGCGGATACCACCATCGCCGTATTGGTAGGCATCTTCGTGTACGGCGTGCCGTTCCGCGGCAACGTGCTGATGCTGGCCTTCAGCACCATGATCTTTCTTTCCGGCGCGTTCTTCTGGGGCATCATGGTGTCGGCGCTGGCGCGCACGCAGCTTTTTGCTTTCCAGCTTGGGCTGGTCACTACCTTTCTGCCGTCATTCCTGCTTTCGGGATTCCTGTACGCGATCGAAAATATGCCCGTACCGATCCAGGTGATTACCCACGTGGTGCCGGCCCGTTATTTCGTCACCATCGTGCGCGGTATTTTTCTGAAAGGAATCGGAATCCGTCTTTTGTGGGGCCAGGTGCTTTTCCTGTCTACGTTTTCGCTGCTGGTGTTCTGGGCCGCGGAACGGAAGATGAGACAGAAGCTGGCCTGAAGGTGTACTCATGCGAGAACGAATCTTAGCCATCATTACCAAGGAGCTGAGCCAGATGTTCCGCAACCGGCGGACGCGCCTGTTCCTGTTCATTCCGCCGATGTTTCAGCTCATTATTTTCGGCTACGCGGTGAACCTGGACGTCGACAACCTGCGCATGGGCTGGATGGACATGGATCAGACACCCCAGAGCCACAACCTGCTGGCGGCGTTCCAGGGATCCGGCCGGTTTCTACTTACGGCGCTGCCGCGCAACGAGAAGGACATTCAGAACGTGCTGGACCGCGGCGAGGCCCAGGTGATCGTGCGCGTCATGCCGGGATTCGGCCGCGATATCCTGCTGGGCCGGCCGACGTCGGCGCAGATCCTGGTGGACGGTACGAATTCCAACACGGCTTCCCTCGCGTCGGCTTACACCAGCCAGCTCGTGGCAGCGTACTCGGCCAGCCTGGCCACCGCGCAGATGGAATCGCGTTTGATGGCGCGGGCATCCATGGGAACCATGAGTTTGCGCGTGCCGCGCATCACCGACAGCGCGCGGGTGTGGTTCAATCCAGATTTGAAGAGCCGCAACTACTTCGTGCCGGGTGTGATCTGCAACCTGATCATGGTGGTCACCGTGATGCTCACGGCCATGGCCATCGTGCGCGAGAAGGAGATCGGCACCATGGAACAGTTGATGGTGACGCCGATCCGCCCCATGGAACTGATGATCGGCAAAATGCTGCCCGCGGCGCTGGTGGGCATGATGGACCTGGTGCTGATGACCACGGCGGCCTTGTTGATCTTCTCGATCCCGTTCCGCGGCAACCCGCTGGTGCTGGTCCTCAGCGCCTCGCTGTTTCTGCTGACCAGCCTGGGCATGGGATTGTTCATCTCGACGATCGCCAGCACGCAGCAGCAGGCCATCATGTCTTCGTCGCTGATCGCGATCCCGACTTTTATGCTGAGCGGTTTTGCGTACCCCATCCGCAACATGCCGATCGCCGTGCAGTATTTCACTTACCTGAACCCGCTCCGCTATCTCATCGAGATCGTACGCGGTATCTTCCTGAAGGGCACGGGCATTTCGGTGCTTTGGCCGCAGATGCTGACGCTGCTGGTCTACGGCATGATCGTCATGGGACTGAGCGCCACCAGCTTCCGAAAGAAGCTGGACTGACCGTTGCATTAGAATGGAGAGAACCTGTTATGACCTTCCCTGAGCAGTACCGCTCGGACCTGTTGAAAGCCATCGAATCCATCGATCTGAACAAGGTAAGCCAGGCGATCGAATGGTTCCGCGAATCACGGGACAGCGGCCGGCATATATTCGTCTGCGGCAACGGCGGCAGTGCCGCGACGGCTTCACACTTCGCCTGTGACATCGTGAAAGGCTGCAGCTACCAGCGCGACAAGCGGTTCCGGATTATGGCGCTAACCGATCAACTGCCTACCATCACGGCTTACTCGAACGACGTGGGCTATGACGTGATTTTTGCCGAACAGCTCAAGAACTTCGCGCAGCCGGGGGATCTCTTCATGGCCATTAGTGGATCGGGTAATTCCCCGAACGTCTTACTGGCTATGGATTACGCCAATTCGATCGGCTGCCGGACGATCGCACTGACCGGCCGCGATGGCGGGAAGCTGGGCCCCAAGGCACATCTCAATATCCAGGTGCCGGTGGCACACATGGGGCGCATTGAAGATGCCCACATGAATATCTGCCACATGATCGGCTACTACTTTATGGATTGCGAAGCGCACCCAGCCTGACAACGGTGTTCTTTGAAGAGCCGGTGACCGTAGCGGAAAGGGTACCGGTCTGAATCGCCAATGAGGTGGTGTTGTAGCCGTCGGAGTACGTCACGGTGGCGGTGCTCGGGTTCATCGGCACCGGCCCGAAGATGTGAATGAGCTGATTGGGGATGGTGCCGGGCGGCATAAAGACCGTCGCATGGATCGTCAGATTGATGCCCACGATCCTCACCGGAACGGCAAGTACGAACTCGTCAAACTGCGGTCCCACCAACTGCTCGATGCCGGCAGCGTAGCTGGCGATACTGACCGGCGTCGGGCCGAGCAGGCCAGAGTGAACCACGCCGGTCATCTTCAACGGGCTGAAGACCGCCCAGTTCGGCCCATGACTGATGGGCACTGCGGCCGCATTGGCGACCACCGAAATTGTAAACGGCTCATTGGCCAGTTTGAGTGAGTCACTTCCACTCGTGGGCGTAGAGGCGAACGTTCCCGCGGCGGTGAACGTTACGTTGGGCGCCGCCGCCGGCGCCGGGCTGGTGCCGACTCCCGCGAATCCCAAACACGACAATGCCGCCACGGCGGCTCTCAGCGTAGCCATATAGAAATCCTCCCGTCTTCTTTGCCTGGTTCCTATCCCAATAGAATATCCGGGTATGAAACTCTTATCAAGTGATGAGGGATGTTCCGGGTACTAGCTGCCGTCTCGAAAGTTAATCGGGGGTTGCAGTTAGGGCGGTACGGCTAGCAGATCCCGGTCCCGCGCCGGCGTGACATCAACAAACTGCCGCGGAACCGGTCTGCCGCCAGAGCATCAGGACCGGTGGACAGCAGCGCCGCGTGATGAGCCCGAGGGTGTCCCGGCCGTAGTTGAAGGTCGGCAAGGGCGGTCGATTCATCTTAAGCTACTTTTTCCTTCGATGGCTTGACTCCAGCAGTTTCCCGGCCGAGGATCGCGGCCAGTGCCCAGAGATCCGCGTGACCGTCGATGC
>DATJYO010000012.1:0-3037 GCA_035499555.1 Bryobacteraceae bacterium | reverse complement strand
CTGCAAGACCTCTTCGACGCCGAAAATACCATTGTTCACCAGCAGGATAATGGGGTTCACACCGTGCCATCCCATTGTCCCGATCTGATTTGCCGTCAACTGGTGGCCTCCGTCTCCCTGGACCAGGATGACGCGACGTGAAGGATCCGCCATCGCCGCTCCAAAAGCGGCCGGAGTTCCCCATCCGATGCACGCCCAGAGCATTTGATCGTGGTAAAGCGCGTCCTCAGGCATGAGGAGGTTGGGCAAGATGGCGGCAGCAGTAGATCCGTCCACCAGTAAAATGTCACGCGGCTCCAGGAACTGCTGAATTTCGGAATAAAGCGATGGGTATGTAATCAGATCGCCCGCCGCGCCCGACTTCGGAAATGGCGTGGGACGGGAGAACGCGGGCGTCTTGAACTTAGGAGCTTGTTTCGCAAGAGCCACGAGGATGTCTTTCATGCGGACCGGCCCGAGAGTCTTGTTTCCGCGGCCGCCCAGTTCCACCGCCGCTCCCAGTTCCACATAGTCGGGCCAGACCGTTATCATCTTGGAAGGATCCAGGCGACCACCGTATTCGCCCGTATTAATATCGGCAAAAATGACGCCGCCGAGGTTGAGCACCAGATCCGCGCCTTCCACAAATTCTCTGACACCGGGCATCGAGCCGGGCCCGTCGTACATCCCGAGATAGAGCGGATGCGATTCCGAGATCACGGCCTTCTGCGAGGGGCACGCAGCATAAGGAATCCCGGTCGCAGCCAGGAGCGCCTCCAGTTCCTTTTGCAGACCATAGCGCCCGATGGTGAGGGCTGGAAGAATCACCGGAGATTTTGCTTTGGCGAGCCGGGCCATGATGGCTGCCAACGCGGCGGCCAGTTCGCCGGGCTGGCTCGAAACGATGGGAGCCTCCGCGACGGGAACGCCACGGACCGGTGTTCCCACCACAGGCATCAAAGCGTAATCGTTGGGGATCTGGATGTAGACGGGCCGGCACTGCGACAGTGCCGCGGAGATCACCCGCTCCATTTCGGCGATCGTATTGTCCGGAGTCAGGTACGCGCAGGCGCAGGCGGAAACCGCGTTGAGCGCCTTGAACTGTTCCAGTTCTCCGTCACCGAAAGTGTGGTGCACCGCGCGGCGCGTCCTCACCAGCCGCGTGCTGGGCGCTCCCACCAGATGAAAGACCGGCAGCCGTTCTGCCTTCGATCCCATGACTCCGGTCAGCGCGCTGGTTTCTCCCACCACGTAGGTGGTGCAGAGTGCGGCTGTTCCATGAATCCTGGCGTAGCCGTCCGCGGAATACGCTGCATTCAGCTCATTGCTGCAGCCGACCCATTTAAGCCGGTCACTTGCCACAATGGCATCATCAATGGGGAAGGCGAAGTCTCCCGGCACGCCAAAGACATGGCCGATTCCCAAATCAGCCAGGCGCGAAACAACATATTCTGCAACAGTGGGATTCGTCGACATATCCATTCTCCTTTTACTCTTTATGGCCGCCCAAGGTTCCAACCGGAGCAGCCGAATCCTGCCTGGAAATCAGCTCTTTCATGCCGGCGATTGGCTTAGGGCTTGCCGCACGGCGCACGATGCTCACGATGTTTCGCGGACTCACTAAATTTCTCGCGCCCCCGGCTGCTGACTCACGCGGATCAAATAGCGGCCGCTGAAATGAAACGCATTGCACCGAGTGGAGCGCCGAGCGAAGATGCGATGGTGGCTTAGCCAGGCTACTGGTGGGCAACTTGACGGAAAACGCCCGATGGTTCGATATGACGCCCCACCGCTCCACGTGAATGCATCTCTATCCCGAGGAGACATCAGGGGAGTCGCTGCTGCCATTTCTGCGGATCGCGCGAGGTGTGAAATACGGCGTAGACGGTTACGATCGTTTCAGTTGATTCGAAGAAAATGGCGTATGGGAACCGCCTTATCAGAGCCCGGCGATACGTCTCGTGAACTACTGGGTAGATCAGGGGTGGCGGCTCTCATACCAGACATACGCATCGGCGAGGTCGAGTCCGGCTTCTGGCGCAACGACCAGTTTAGCGGCCATACCGGGCGCGCACTCGTTGCTTTGTGTCTTGCCACGATAGTGCCGAAGCCGGGTCCCGGAAAAGACGGGCTCTCCGGCGCGCCAGTTCTTGTTCTTGCCACTCGTGGACGGGTACTGCCTCGGGGGTGGCCGCGAGGTCGTCCCAGAGATCTTCCACTAGCTGGAGCTTTTCTGCCGGGCTCAGATCAAAAATCGAAGTTCCAGTATCGCTCACTCCACCCTCCGTCAGTCCATTCTCTCAGATACGGCGCACCACTTGACGCGCCGCTAGAGAATCTAGTGGAGGCGCTGACGTGGCTAGCGGGAAGGCCGGTGATGGATCGGACGGGGCTCAAGCGGATGATCGATTACCAACTGGAGTGGGCTCCGGTCCGAAATCGGGGATCGCCGGAGCCGGACGGCAAGCTGCTATGATGGCTCGCGAATCGGTTTGCGCGATTTTCTGCTCCGAATAGCAGTATCGGCCGGCGCCGCGGCGGTCCTGCTCACCGAGTTTCTGAGCGCGTTGCATTGGTTGCGCCCGGCGCCTCTGGCCGTGGGCTGGTGCATCCTGGCGGCCGCGGGAGTGTGGCTGATGCCGCGGCCGGCATGGCGGGTGACGTTCCAGCCGGTGGAAGGCACGATATGCGCGGCGATTGCCGGGATCGTGGGTGTCGCCGGGTGGACCGCGGTGGTCTCGCCACCCAACAGCGCCGACGCCATGGCTTACCATCTGCCGCGCGTGATCTATTGGGCGCAGGCGGGCAGCGTCGCGTTCTTTCCGACGCCGTATTTCAACCAGGTGATGCTGCCGCCGGCGGACGAGTATCTGATCCTGCACGGCTACCTGTTGAGCGGCGGCGATCACCTGGTGAATCTCGTGGCCTGGGCAGCATTTGCCGGATGCGTGATCGGGGTCTCGGCGATCGCCGCGGAATTGGGTTTGAGCGCGCGCGGGCAAGCGGTGGCGGCGCTGGTCTGCGCGACCCTGCCGAACGCGATTCTGCAGGCTTCGGG